>JBEONO010000017.1:0-104421 GCA_040544425.1 Oxalobacteraceae bacterium GrIS 1.18 | reverse complement strand
GAGGAAAACGGGGCAGCGCCGACCAGCTGTAGTGAAGAAAATGGATGCAGCTTAAATTCTCTGAAAAATTGTCTTGCCCAATGGGTCCACTTTAGTCGTCAATATCTGGTTTGAGCTCCTTAATCAAGCCAACGATGAGTTTAGTCAAGCCATTCATGACCGGATTCATCATGTGACTGGTCAGGGTTTCCTTGCCTGCGGCGTCCAGACCCGCGTCCGCAGCCATCACGCCAGCTGACGCTGCCACGACCAAGACGCTGCCCAGGCCGCCAGTGGCAACTGCTGCAATCCCGGAGAGAGCCAGTACAATAGCACCAAAAATTTTCACGGCAATTTTCATCCCGTCCTGTATTGATTTCGCTAATTTCATCGCGTCGCTAAATTTTTGCGCGAGTGCTTTGCATTCAGCGATCAAGGCATTTTGTACCTGTTGGAACAGCTCGTTTTGGCTTCTTAACTTGCTCTCGTTATATTTACCCAGAATTTCGCTCAATTGCATCATGCATTCCATCATTATCTGCATGGAGCTTTTTAGTTCATCGGTTGTGATCAGTTGAGAAGCTGCTGCGCCAGGCGTCAATTTCAGATAGTCATTTGTGCATTGGACCAGTTGCTGTTGTGCGGCCACCGCATTGGTAGCGGCATCAACTGCTGCGTTCCCGGCAAGGATGTACGCGTCTTGCGCTGCAGTCAGGGAATTTTGCGCTGCAGTTAATTTTTGTGAACTAGTCGCTACAACAGCCACAGCTTCCTGATATTTTTTCTCACGGACCAAATCGCCTGGATTGTTATTGAGATCGGCGAGTATTGCATCAGCACGCGCCTGATCAATATTCAATTGATTTTGTGCTGCATCGAATTGACTGGCTTTGTCGCCGAGCAGCGTCTGTGCCTCGGCTAATTGTTGGTTTTTTGCGGACAGATCCGTCATCGCCTTATTGAGATAATCTTTGGAAAGACCAATTGCATTGACTGCATCATCCAGATTTTTTGACCGGGTATTGATCAACGCATTGTTAAGCGTTACTTTTTGCTGTGTACTTGCAATGTTTGAATCAGCAAATAACTGCTGCAGGGTAATCAAAATCGTATGAAAACTTGGCGCACTCGCCAAGTCGCCAGGTGGGGCATTGATGACCGGCTGGCGCGCACTGGTACTGGCAGTATCTTTTTCTTGAAAATGATCCGCCGTACTTGCTGCACTACCCGGTTCAACGACAGGTTGAATTTTTTGCGCAGATGGTATGGTAGGGACTGGCAACGGCGAACCGTTTTGTACGTTCTGCGTTTGTTGACGGTTATCGATGGGATTAAGCATGCATTTCCCCTTCTTCAAGAGTCGGAGTTAATGCCGACAAATAGCCCTGTGCCTGCTTCTGCAGAGACTCCGTTACTTTAGTGCCGGCCACAGTAGAAAAACATTCGCTGGCTTTGACTTTTTCCCTTAAAAATAGCCAACATTGCCCTTCGTAAAATTTCGCACGAATATTTTTAGAGTCAAGCGTATAGGCCAGGTTGTACAGGTGTGCCGCCTGAGCATATTCTTTCTGCTGTTGATGGACTGCTGCCATACCAATCAGATAATCGGCATTGTAAAAATCGTAGGTACAGAGGAATTGAAAGAAAAGTTTGGCATCCGCGATGCGGCCTTTTTGGTAGAAATCGTAAGCGTGGGCATAGAGGCCATCCATGATCTGGTCGGGGATGCCGGCCATCTCCTTGAGTGTTGCACCCTCACCGAGGGTCTCTAAAATTTCCTGAGCAATTTCTCTGCTCGCTATCTCGTCGGTAGAAGTGTCGCTAATGCTCGGCATGGGATATAACTGGAACATGGTTTTCTCTCGTCATTGTTAGAAAATAATCGGCCAACTGATATCGATTCTTATTGTCAACATTGATCAACATAGTTGTATCTATTGGTGCTGCACAGAGTATTAGCTTTTATTCCAGGCAGAAATTGCGAGTTTCCCTATTGGTGTATTTACCTACAAATTTAAAGTAGTGCGCGGGAGGTATCAGGTCAAAATCAATTCGAGAACACTCTGTTGAGATTGATAGCACCACTTGGCTGATAGTTGACCACCAAAGATTGGGGGAAATCCCCAATAGTCATCGTATTTCGGGAAGAATAAAGTTGCGGCCACGGGTCGCGCTGGATTTGCATAACATTATCAAATTAAGAGACCCGAATACGGCATTCAAGAACAAATTCGAATCTATTGAAATGACATTATTCAATCAACGTAAGGTGAAACTATGAACGGCACGAGAATTCCAACTCAGAGACAGGTCGCTCCCACTTCAAATGCATCAGGTAACCAAAAGACAAATTTGCGGCGAATTGATTATTTTCTTGATCGTGTGTTCGCGCGAACGAACTGGGAGAAAGATGTCGATAATTCGATCCAATCAGGATTGAATGGCAAGCTTACAAAAGACAGTCAAATTGATTATCTTCTGGAGCAGTTCAGCAAATATGACCGCTACCAAACAGAGTTGGGATTACCTAGAAATAAAGATGAACATGGAAACACTTTAGTCCGACTACCCATCACCCAGCAAATCGAATTTGAAAAAAAAATTGAGCAAATAAAAAAACAAATTTTGGCTAAAATTAGTAGTCTGCAAGCCAACTTGGTCAGCAACAATACCAATTTGTTTGCGAGATCTCAATACGTTCAATTAAAAGGGAGGCTAACCGATGACCTTTTAGGGAAATTAAAAACCCTTCCGACGACGCGGACTTCGTCACCGGAGGGTAGCACTGGTGGCTCACTGAGTGAACAGCTACCTGCATCCACTAAATCAAGCGAAGGCGCAAGGGAAAAACTATTGGCAGATGCTCGGTCGAGAAAAGGCCCTGAAAAATCCCAATCCTCAGGTCTTGTTGTACAAAGTTCCGCAACGTCAAATAGTCCGAAGCTACCTAAGACCGTCACTGATATAAACGGTAAGCAGTATTCAACAGGTAAAGATACCCGCGAAGGTAATAACTGTGGCGTAATGGCGGTCGTTGAGGCTGTCGGTGGCGAAGGCGCCACTCTCCGCTATGATCCTCAAGCAGCGAGGAATGAGTTGGCGGAGTTTCGTCGTGCTTCAAGAATATTTGCGGCAGTTTTAGATCTTACCGAAGACGTCCCAGATAATAGTCCAATACAGAAATATGATGGTTTTAAAGAAGCATACTTGGAAACGTTGAAAGAAAATGACGCAGATGATGCCCGCAGCAAGCATGAAAAAACTGTGAAGTCCGGCCTTGTTGACCGCGCCAAATCTTTTGAAGACTTAAACGTGGCACTTCGTTTAGCAGAAATCAATCTCTTGAACTTGATGTACCCAGATTTCAGCACTTTTAAAACTGGGTACTTGGAGAGTCATGGAACCCCCTTTAAGGGAAATCCGGACAATAAGGAAAGACACGAGTTCAAATTGAAACTCATTAAGGATTCCAGTTCTTTCGAGGACTTGTCTAATAGATGTGGGCGCGCCTTTGAATCTAATCTTGATAGTGCTGCGACGGGCAATAAGCCTCCGTTTAAAAATTTAACGGATCTCAGGCAAAGTATATTCAAAGACTTTAGAGACGCGGCACCTCCTATTACCGATGACTGCGAAAAATCTGGAACGTTTTTAGAAGAGGGAGATATCACCTATTTAATGAGCCGGCACGGTTATCTCCGCACAACCCAAATTGGTTCAAATACGACTGTGGCGAGCGCGCCAGTGGATGCCGTCCCTGTGTTGGAATTCACAAAAGTCGGGTCTGGTGGAAACATAAAAGCGTACATTGCCAACAATGCCAATAACGCCAAGCCGGACACGGCTCCCAAGCCTGAGCTACTTACCGCATTAGATAATGGAAGTTCTTCGTCTGACAAAGTTAGCATTAATAAAGCGCGGGGTTCGCACTGGTTTGTAGTCACACCGAAGCCTCTCCAGGCTGGTGGTGCTAAGACCGGTCGGGAGAGTGTTGATGAATCCTCGCCTAGTTTGGATGGTTCTCCAGACCACAGAGACGCATATAACTATTAAACATAATAAACACCCTATGTAAATTCGATTCGAATATCAAAACGAATCAAAGTCGGTTCATTCTGCATATCTGACATGAGTTAGTCCAACATCGGCAGCCTGATTGCCGATGTTTTTTTTGGGGGAACCCTTGTTCAAAATCCGCGTACCTTCCGAACAAAGATCTAATGTAAATAAACAAAAGTATCTTTGTCATTCCTTGCAAAGCCCTAACTCATTGATGAAATCCCCAATTACTTTTCTTGGTAATCCAATCTAACCTTTAGCCCACACTACAGAACTTGAATTGCTTGGCGCCACAGCGATTTCAGCATGGCCACCGAAATGAGTTTGGCGTGCACGGATAAAGGTTATAAACCCCGTCTGTGTATTTTAGGGAAATCAACGGTATTGAGTAAATAACACGATGAATGAACAAATATACGAAAACGTGACTACAGATTTTGTCTTCAAAGTCCTAAGCGGTTCACTAAATGGCATTGAATTCTCATTGACCCCGCACAACTATTTTATTTGTGTCGGGGACGCCAGTGCACAGCAAGGCAATTTGGCTTTTTCAGAACGTACTCTTTATATACCGACAGCTGAGCCTAGAAATAATTTTATTGTTAACCTGGAAAACCCGATTGAAGACAACACGATTGCCGTAAGTGTCTGCTTTCCGGACCGTCAAGAAACCCAGCGTTTAGAACTCAACACGATATGTGAAGTAGAGGGTGTGCATTTCGCAATCAAACAAGAAGGGCAGGAATGGAGCGACGTTGTCCAACAAGGTGTGTTGCCCTTGCCCGCGATCCATTTGCAGGCAGATAACCTTGCGATGGTGCCTGAAGCCAAGCGGAGTAACAGCCTGAAGAGGTACGGCATGGCGTTATTGGTTTTGGCTTTGCTTGCAGTCGTCGGAGTTGGCGGTCGATTTGGATGGAAGTATATGTCCGAGCAGGCTGAGGCTGTCAGTTCTTCCACCAAATTGCACGATGTTGTAGGAGACCGCGCCGGATACAGTGTCCACGTAGGAAAGAACGAGGTCTGCTATTTGTTTGCGTCAAATTTGCAGCAGGCCGAATGGGCGCAACAGGCACTGCAGCGCAAACATTTGAGTGAAACCTGGAGAGTGGTTACCCCACAGTCCGAGGAAGCAAGGCTGGCCGGATTGTTGGAGCGAAATAATATTGCCTTCTTTGCGATCCGTTTCGTCGACCCTGGCAATCCAACACTGTTGCTCAGCAAAACGCGCAATGCAACCGACGAAGCCAGCCTAAGTCATGTTACTCAGCTACTGATTGGAGCTATGCCATATGCACACAGCATTCATATCTTGTTGCACGATGATGCCGAAGTACTGAATAAGGCACAGCAAGGATTGAAGGCGTTGGGCTTTGACTATCAGACTGTACAGAGCGAAAGCGGCGTCACGTTGATGAGTGGCTTGCCCTCAGTGGATGTCCACTTGAGCGAGTTTAGTCGCTTTGTTGCTCAGTTCTATCAAACCTGGGGTCGACGCTATGTACACTTTTCTGCAGATATCCGTGATGACTTGCTCCAGGATAAATCATATAAGTACGGTGACGACGGCTACATCACAATGAGTAAGTCTCATTGGATGTTTAACAAAAAAATGGAGTGAACCGGTTCACTGCCCGTTAATGATGATTTTCTAAAAGGAATGAAGATGCAAGTTCAAGGAACAAATCCAACAAACACTGTCAATGCTGCGTCTGCGCAGCAGGATGAATCAATACCGCTGAGTGAACGTGCCGGTGCAGCGGCAAGCACCACCGCTGCTGATCCCAATGGTGCCGATATGACAGTAGTCTACAACTGGCTGATTGAAAACCAGGGAATAATTACGATTGATCCAAAAATGATGAGCAAAATGCTGCTTCAAAAAATCAAGGAAATTAGAAACGAAGATGGCAGCAAACCGATCACTTCGATATCGAACCTCGTACCCTTAATGCAAAAACTGGCCGCGGCATGCGCAAATGATGGGCCCAGGGTCGTCGATTTTATTCACAAAGAACAGGTAAAGCTGGCCGGCCTCAATTTGATTCTTCCAAAGTTTGTTGAAAGAGCGATTTTTCCTTCAGAAGAAAATGGCGGGAAGCCAAGAGAATGGTAGGAGCCGTGTTTCTCGGAATGCGCCTGAATGTAATTTGACCAAAAAAATTAATCATGACTATATTGACTACGCCGCGTCTGCGACTTGAGCCTTTCAAAAACTCTCATCTTGAAGAGTTGTATTACCTAAACAGCGACATCAGCGTTATGCAATATATTACTGGGCGGACAGTATCACTGGAAGAAACGCTGGAGCATATGGACTTGGTGAAAAAAAATTGGACTCAACTTGGTTTTTCTTCGTGGAGCTTTATCGATCGGGAAACCGGTGAATTTGTTGGTACAGGTGGAATCCAGCATATTGAATTTAATCCAGACAATCCTTTGGAAATTGGTTGGCGTTTGAAGCCCTCGAAATGGCACAGAGGATATGCAACGGAGGCGGCGAAAACCATGATGGAATTTATCTTTGAAAAAATTAATATCGATGCTCTCTATGCAGTTTGTCACCAAGATAACAAGTCTTCAGTTGGCGTAATGCAACGGCTTGGTATGCGTTACGAAGGCATAGAACACTGGTATGGTCTGGACGTTCTTACGTACAAAATGCCCAGGAAACGGTTCGAGTTCGAACAAATTGTTTCTCGTCAACAGCAAGTACAGCCGATGTCGAGCCTTGCCGTTTCTCAATAGAAAATGCATTGCCAATCTCAGGCACCGTACCGATTAAAAGCGCCAGTTTCTATAAGGCGCTTTTTTATTTTTGGAAAATTTTTAAAAATTTGGTGGTGACCCCACTTGATGTAAACACCAATATATGCATGCAAAATAAAAGCGTATCGTAACATTCACTTCTAGTTCCTGAATTCAAGTCAAAAACCCGAAAGGAATAAATATGACGATGCCAATCCAATCTGAGTCTCGCGCAACACATTTATCTACTAATGAACTGGCTGACCTGGACCAGCGAACAGATCAATATGTCGGTGAGCTAAAAAAGTCGGTTGAAGAAATATCCGACAACGAGCCGATCAAAAAAAAACGTCCAGAAGATGCAACCGATTCGCTTGCCGTAATGGCGTCAATCGCCTGGTCAAGACAGCCTGTTGAAATTAAATCTTTGGCCGAACAGGCAGGATCACTAAACAGGCAGATAAATGCAATCAAGGAAGGCACCGCAGATCTGGACTGTCATGCAGGACGGGGTGATCACGGTGGTTCAACTGTGTCCAAAGTTGACTATTCCGGCAGCCAGTTTGCAGAGCAGCATCAACTCTCAAGCAGTCAAAGTGACGCCAGCAAAAAATCTTTCTCGGATCGATCTTCTGTTTTGGCAGCAATTGGCAAGCCCGATTCAGCGCAACCCGTTAAGTCTGCTATTGATGACACGTTAGAACATGATGTCAGCGGCCACGACGCCATGCTGGCCCCGGCCAATTTGTCAGGCGTCTCAATCGGATCGTCTGGACAGGCAGCGCTTCCTAGCAATCCGTCTTCGAAATCAAACGAAGCTTCGGGGGTGGATACCTCTTCATTGAATGGGACAACATTAGGCAGGGAAAGAATCGATGGATCAGGCGATCGGGCCAGCAGTTTCACGGTGAGCGATAAAGATGGCGCGATGAAGCCAGGCATTGTCGATGCACCAGTGCAGCACGTTAAGGTAAAGAAAGAGGATGACCCGATTGATTCTGCTCAGCCGCAGGTGATGATGCCTGCACAGCCTTTGCCGGTAAACATCATCCCAGAAATGGTGCCTCAACAATCATTGACTGGTCGGCACGGCAAAAATACCAATGAGCAGGCACGTGCAGCGCAGGCCGGACAGAGGTCTGGAACAGTTGAAGGAATCAAATACAAATTAGATTCTTGGGGCGTAGATAAATCAGTCGAGATTACCGGGTCTGCGCAAAAGGGGTATGTATTGCACGCCTCGGATAGCGAGGTTAAACAGGTCCTTGACCGGCATGCTGACAATAGCCTGAATCTGACTGTCGCCGCGCGCGATGACGAATAACCATGTTAAGCACCTTACGTTCAATTGACCAACAGGCGCTGGCGCTTGGCTCAAGCTGCGCACAATTGCGCCAACTGGGTTATGTGATTCAGGATAATGCCCTCGTCACCGCCAGGTTCTATTTGCGGTTTGCTGCGCATTTCGAAGATGGTGCAGAAATCATGGGCTGCATTGATATTGCTTGCTGGTTGACACAGACTTTACCCGAGATAGTGGGTATCGATTGGTTAAGTCTTGATGAGCGCCTCCTGCCAGCGTTGATCGCCGGCTTCCCCTTGCAACTTGAATTTGACCGTCAACATGCGCCATTGAAACAATGTCAGATAATTGAATTGGTCAGGAGCAGTGAAGCGTTGCGATGCCTGCCAGGCTTGCCGACTTCCTCTGGTGTTGTACTGGTAGAAAAGTTTAAGTGTGGCATTGGTGGCGAGCGGTCGGATCCGAAACACCTTTCCGGTCTGCAGATTCCTCTACTTTTTTGTCTTGGAACGAGCAAATTTCCACTGCGTTCGCTGGGCGTCATCCAAGCAGGAGACGTCCTGTTAATCGACAGGCCCAGTGGCAAGGTTTGCAGCAACAATGAAACGTTATTTCAATTTAAATTGGATCAGGAGTCTCTGATGATTTTAGAACCCAACGATGAACCGGAAGGCCTTGACAGTGACACTGCTGACTTAGCCAACCACGACTCAACAGTGAAAGACTCACAGAATAAATTCGACAATTTACCTGTGCAACTCAGTTTTATACTGATGGAAAAATCGGTCACCCTGGCTGAGTTAAAAGCCATGATACCGGGTGAGACGATTACCATCTCCGCTGATGCCATCATGAATGTCGAGATCCGGGTCAACCAGCATAAATTTGCGCGCGGCGAATTGGTGCAGTTAACCGATGGCAGCCTGGCTGTTGAAATTCGACAGATAAGCTCGAAGGAAATTTAGCCATGAACGGTAGTGAATATTCTCTGGTCGCTTTAGTCACGCTGACTGCTGTCATCCCCTTCATCATCGCGGCCGGAACCTGCTACATCAAATTTTCCATCGTTTTTGTATTGGTTAGAAACGCACTTGGTATCCAACAAGTGCCGTCCAATATGGCATTGAATGGCATTGCCCTGTTTTTAGCCTTGTTTGTCATGACACCGGTGATCCAAAAGGGCTATGATCAATACAAGAGCGAGCACGTTCAATTTACCAGTATCGAATCAGTGGTCCAGTTTTCTGACACTGGCTTGGAGGGTTATCGGGCCTATCTGAAAAAATATTCCGACCCGGAATTGCTCGACTTTTTTGTCAAGGCGCAGGCTGGCCGACTTGATGAGCAAGACACGACCCCTAAAGCTACGCAAGATAACGCTCATAATCTCTCAATTATCGCCTTGTTACCCGCTTACGCCCTCAGCGAAATCAAGGCCGCATTCAAAATCGGATTTTATTTATACCTGCCGTTTATTGTGGTGGATATGGTGATTTCTTGCATCTTGTTGGCATTGGGCATGATGATGATGAGTCCGGTCACCATTTCAGTGCCAATCAAATTGATTCTGTTTGTCGCTATGGACGGTTGGAGTTTGTTGTCGCAGGGATTGGTCATGCAATACATTGATCTGGCTAAAACATAGCCAAGGAGAAAATGATGGATGAATTAATTTATGCCGGTAACAAAGCGATGAATTTGGTGTTGGTCCTGTCGATTTTTCCGGTGCTGGTGGCGACGATCGTGGGGCTGTTGGTTGGCCTATTTCAAACCGTGACGCAAATTCAGGAACAGACGTTGCCGTTCGGAATTAAGTTGATTGCGGTGATGCTTTGCATTTATGTGCTTTCTGGATGGAGTGGTGAATATTTAATGAATTACTCAATCGAAATGCTGGAAATTGCCACTCAAGTAAAGCATTGATGCCGTGTTCAGCCTATTGATAGAATGGCAGGAGAAGTTAGTCACAGTCGCTTTGCTGTATGCGCGGATTACTCCCATCTTTTTTATTCTTCCGGTCCTGAACACAAGCGTACTGGCGAGTACGTTTGTACGCAATTCGGTCATTTTTGCAATCATTATTGGATTGTGGCCAGTGCTGAATACTAACCTACCGCAGTTTCAAACGGACTACGTCGTCATTCTGGCCATGATTGCAAAGGAAATTGTAATCGGCATTTCGCTTGGCGGAGTCTTGTCGCTACCATTTTGGATATTTAATGCTTTAGGTGCCTATATCGATGTTGCGCGCGGCTCGTCTATGGGAAGTTTGATTGATCCGACCAATGGCCAGGAATCAACCGAAATTCAAAACTTTGTTAACTTTTGCGTTTGCGCCATTTATCTGGAATCAGGTGGCTTGCAGCTTGTGTTGAATACTTTGATTAACAGCTACCAGACTGTTGGCCTGAAACAGGGAATTCAGATTAATTTAGACATGGTCGTTATATTTCTTGGTCAATTATTTGAACATGGGTTTATTCTTGCGGCACCAGTATTATTAACCTTATTGTTGTCCGAAGCCCTACTGGGTTTGCTGGCACGGTTCACGCCGCAACTAAGTGCTTTTTCTGTTTCCATGACCATTAAGAGTGTGATTGCAATTTTTGTTTTGTCGCTTTATTTTTGGCATATGTTGCCGGATCAGCTTCCCCGTTTCATGGTCGACTATCAATCGTGGCATTTAATTCAAGCGGCGGGTGAGCGATGAGTGATGAAAAAACCGAAGAACCCACGGATAAGAAACTACAAGATTCCGCAGAAGAGGGACAATCTTATAAAAGTCGCGACATCGTAGCGGCATGCATTCTCGCAGTCGGCGTTTTCGGGCTGTCTATTATTTCATTTTCCGAAGTTGGAGATTTATTTAAAGACTTCGTTGCGCACAGTGAAAAAATCAGTACGGGCTATGTTGTTGACAGAGTGTTTCGGCTGTTTCTTGAATTGACACTCCCATTTATTGGTCTCTGTATAGTAGCCACCATCATCCCTTCCCTGGCCCAAAGCAAGTTTATCCTGGCATTTGAAGCCATCAAATTTAACTTCGAAGCATTGGATCCGGTCAACGGATTTAAAAAAATATTTAGCCTGAAAACCGTCAAAGAATTCGTCAAGGCACTTATTTACCTGACTGTTTTTGTCGTCGTAGTGTATGCATTTTTTGTATTCTATGAGCGGATATTGCTTGAATTGATTTATGTGCAAACGGCTGCTATCGCAAAAATCTGGGTTAAGGCAGGCACCAGCATCATCCTGCTCTGCCTGCTTTCTTTTGCGTTGATTATTGTTTTGGACGGATTGGCTGACTATTTCCTGTATATCAAAGAAATGAAGATGGACAAGCATGAAGTCAAAGAAGAACATAAGGAACAGCAGGGCAATCCTGAAGTAAAAGGTCGCCGTAAGGAGTTGCACCAGGAACTACTATCTGGGCAGGAAAAAATGGATATTGAACAAAGTAACTTTATTTTGGCCAACCCGACTCATATTGCTATCGGAATATATATAAATCCTAATGTAGCGCAACTTCCTTTCGTGTCGTTGTTAGCCCGTGGCGAAAAGGCACTCGCCATCATCAAGTACGCCGAGGGTCATGGCACACCGGTGGTGCGGGATATTCTGGTGGCAAGGCGATTGTTTAAAATCGCACAAAAATATTCCTTTATCCCCATGGAGATGATCGACCCGATCTATCGGATCCTGGTCTGGCTGCAAGAAGTCGAGCTAACGCATATGCGGGATATGTATCCTGAAATGCGCGATCAGATCGACTCTTTGTTGCAACAAAACGCGCAACCAGGGAACGCTGGAGTTGGTGCGCCGTAAATGGTGCCAATGATTTTGGCATATCAAATCAATCAATTGATATCTGTTGTTGGAGCTGCTTCCAATTGGGGCGGTAAGCGCTCCGATCAGCACAATCCATTGTGCCGTCAAATAGTGATCAATCTAGTTACCTAAGCCAAACCTAAGCCAACCCTGCAACGATATCAGGGCGTTCGGCATCAGGGTAACTCTCAATATCTTACACAGACTAATGTCGGCATACTGTGCCTCATTGATAGCGGGTTGATTTCCGCAACACGAAAGCAAGCGGAAGCCGAAATCAATAAGACGTTTTTATTTAATTTTAGGAGATTTATTATGTGGCAAAAAGTTGATCTAAATACCAAAGGCAACACTGCGGTTGATAATGGCGGTTACGACGGGAGCAAAAACTCGCTGCTTGGATTTGGCAGATGTTTTGATGCTCAGCAAACTTTACTGGGCAATAAGGCTGAAGCTGCTCAATCGGCGTTGGGCGAAGATGCCTCGGATCTGAACGCGGTTGCTGAATTCCAAGGTGCAACTTCTGCGGCCGGGAACTTGTTTGCAGCTCGTTCTGGTGGTATCAAACTGATTAAAGACATATTCGAGCAGATCATGCGCAACGCGAGTTAATGCTCTGTAGGGCCGATGTAACCTTGAGTGGCCAATGAATGAGGTATTTGTGAAAGCGTTACTTACTTTTCATTGGGGGGCAAGGTTGCATAGGCAATATAGTATTCCGCTCGCATTCAATTCAAACTGGATAATTTAAACATGTTTATCGCTTAATTAATTAGGGAGGGAAATCGATATGCCGATTTCTTCAATTCCACCAATCAGAACAACTTCGGTTCAGATGAATACGACTGAATCGAAGTTTTCAGACGCTGTCGAGGAACTGGTTGACCTCGACAAACGTACCCAAACTGCCAAGCACGACGCAGAACAAAAGCTCGGCGAAGATGCATCAATTAACAATGCCCTTTATTACCAGACCATCACAACCGATATCCATATGAAGACTTCGTTGTTCGCCAAAGTGGCGCATAGCGTAGTCGGTGGTGCGATGGATCTTTTGAAAGGGCAGTGATGAACAAGCTCGTGTCCCGACTCGTTGTCTTGTCGTTTTGCGCCTTGCTTGCTGCTTGTGACCAAGAATTACTGAAAGGCCTGGATCAACGTCAGGCCAATGAAGTTCTGGCTGTCTTGCAGCAAGCAAATATTCCGGCCAAAAAAGTGGATGGTGGTGCAAAGCTGGGTTATGCCATCCAGGTCGATCCGGCAGATTTTTCCAAAGCTGTTCAATTACTTAAGACAAACGATTTACCATCCAAGTCCCGAGTCGAAATTGCAGATATGTTTCCGGCAGATTCCCTTGCAACCTCTCCGCGTGCCGAAAAAGCACGCCTGTACTCGGGCATAGAGCAGCGTCTGGAACAATCGTTGCTGGTATTACCTTCGGTGGTGAAAGCGCGATTGCACATCAGCTACGATGTGGAGTCGTCTGCATCCCGTCAACAGGCTGCCCCGTCACATTTATCCGTGCTGGTCGTTTATCGCAGTACGGATGACGAGTCGGCATTGATCAATAACATCAAACGTTTTTTGAAAAATAGCTTGCCATCAGTCAACTATGCAGATATTTCAGTTGTGCTTGCCAAGGCAAATCCTGAGCAGCAAATTATTCCGGACGCACCTCAGCCGCAATTTTACGGGTCGACCCAATTTTTCGCAGCGCTAGGTGGATTACTGTTGATTATTGCTGGCGCCACCATATTCCTGGTCAAATCCAAATTTTTCGGCTCAAACAGGAGTGGTGAACAATCATGACACCGGAATTATTGCGCGTCATGTATGCGCCACTTGATTACATTCATCCGGAGCGGTTTGCCAAGCCTGCGAACGCACTGCCTGCGGCTGTTGAAGAGGCGATAAACCACACTTTGATTCAACGGTTCGCCTTGGAAACGGCGCTCAGTTTTCCACTTCAAACCGGCGATTTCAGTCAACGTCTGGTCAGCGAATGGAAAAACATTCGGCGGGCGGCGTGGTTGCTGGGCTGTAAATTGGGGCGTGGCAGTCTGGCCAGAACCGGACAGTTAGCCACATTGCCGAATATGGCGCGTCGATTCATTGAATTGCCGATTGCCTGCCCAGCTTGCCCTTTGCCAGCGCCGATTTCGCAATCCAGTCTGGAGTTACACGGTGCGGGTTATTTGCAGTTGTTGCAGCAACAGTTGCCGCGCGCCTTGGCACAGCGCCTCGTGCTGTTGTTCGAATCCGATCAACCGGTCGATCTGAACGTCGCTAGCCTGAATCGACCATTACTCAATTTTGCGTTTGATTATGCCAAGAATCCTATCCATTGATCCGCGGGTGCCTACCCTGCATGGTGTACTGATTCCCCGTGCGGCGGTGGAGTCGCATGAACGCGCCTACATCACATTGCAGCAGGCAAGATCGTATGCGCGTCAGGTCAGCAAGACTGCGCAGGCAATGGCTGCTTCAGTTCAACAACAAGCCATGCGTGAAGGTTTCATGGCCGGTTGGCTGGACAGCATGAATGCAATTTATCGAGCTCTGTCCGAGCGAAACAGCCTCTTTCAACAAATTGAGCAGACCCTGAAGGACGCGGTTAAGCGCGAATTGGAAATGGCATTGCAACAGCCGGACCTTGAGCTGCATTTGTTGGAAACATGGTTGGCGGCAGGCCACAAAGTTGGAGACAGCCTGCAAATCATCTTGCCCAAGCATGCGCTCATGCAGGTTGAGCAAATTAAGCGGCGTGTCCAGAGCGCACTTGGACTGGACGCATCGATTTCGGTTGGTGATGGTGATAATGTAACTATTCAGTCAGGTGACCAGGTATATGAGTTTTCTCCTGAGCGCACCAAGGGTGAATTGAACGAATTAGCCCATCGCTGTTTTCAGCGTCTGGAAGTCAGAAAGCAGAGCATGCAGTGGAGTCAGGAGATTGTGCAACATTGGTTTTCCGAAATGCAGCAACGTTACAACGTTGAATTGTCTGAAAAATATGACACGGAATTCGGAGATGAATTCTTTGACGATTTTGAAGATGAGCCGGGATATCAGCGGAGTGAATCGTGATGGCCTTGTCTATCGCCGCCTTGTCAGCGCGCTGTGTCGGCATCGTAGTCGCATGTCTGACAGTCAGTGAAAATTGTTACGCGGAAATTTTTGCGCATGTTGACAGCAAGGGCAAACTGCATATTTCGAACCAGCAAATCGATCCCAGTTATAAACCGTTCGATCCGCTGCACTATAAACCTGTCAAGAAACCCGGATTTGGCGCGACAGGTAAAGCTGATATTGCCTTGAGCGACAAGGCGCATCGGTACACTAATTTGATCAACGATGTCGCCAATGAAGTTGGCATCAATGCCCATCTGATTCACGCGGTAATCCAGGTTGAATCTGCCTATAACCCAATGGCAATTTCATCCAAAGGTGCACAGGGGATGATGCAGTTGATTCCGGCTACCGCTGCCAGGTTTGGTGTTGACAAGGTGCATGACCCGGAGTCCAATATTCGCGGTGGTGCGCATTATCTGAAAAAATTACTTGAGCTGTTTAATCAAGACATAAGGTTAGCGCTGGCAGCGTACAACGCTGGCGAAGGCACAGTGCAAAAATACAATAATAAAATTCCTCCTTATCCTGAAACCCAGGCCTATGTAGATCGCGTACTGTCAATATTTGAACAAAGAAAAAACAGGGAGAAGAATGGATCACGGATCTGATCTGTTCATATTTATCATGAGGAAATTAATCAATCATTGTTGTATTTTACTGGGCTCACTTGTCGTGCTGCTCAACTCTGCACCAGCCTGGTCAGCAAATAACGATGTAATCAGCACACCAACCGCGCAACACGCCAAGCAATACATCGCCAAGAACGAGAGCGTTCAGGTTGTATTGAACTCAATATCAGGCACAACAGGCAAACCTATCGTAGTCAGTGCGCTGGCGCAAAAGAAAACTGTATCTGGGAATTTCGATACCTCGGATCTGGTAAAACTGGTAGAGCAGCTTAGCCTGCAATACGGTTTGATCTGGTATGACAACGGTCAAACCATGTTCATTTACGACAACAGTGAACTGAAAAATACCGTGATCACGCTGCGCAATGCACCGTTAGCCTCCTTGAACGAATTTCTGGATAAGGCGGGCCTGGCATCGCGCCGCTACCCGATACGCGCCGACCAAAGCAACACCGCCATCTATGTCGCCGGTCCACCAGCCTACGTGGATATTGTGACCAATGCAGCGAACTATTTAGACGACCTGTACGGCAGTACGGATCCAGACAAACAGGCGGCGGTTGCGGCTCCCGCAGGCAGCAGTGGTTACGTAGCAAAGAATGAAAGCATCCAGTTTCTGTTTAACGCGGTGTCGAGTGAGGCCAGAAAGCCCTATATATTGAGCAAGCTGGCAGCGAAAAAGACCGTGACGGGTGACTTTGATATTTCCAATCCCGCACGCTTTCTGGAAAAAATCAGCAACCAGATTGGCCTGGTCTGGTATGACGATGGTCAAAGCATTTTCGTCTACGACAATACCGAATTGAAAAATGCAGTGGTGATGTTGCGCAGCGCTACGATTGCCTCGCTGAATGAATTTTTACAGCGTACCGGCTTGGCCAGCACCCGCTATCCGCTACGCGGCGAAGATAGGAACAATGCTTTCTATGTTGCTGGCCCGCCTGCCTATGTGGATATCGTGGTCAATGCGGCCGCGTATCTGGACGATCTTTATAAAAATGTCGACTTAAACAAGCAGCGCATCAGTATCATCAAATTGCACAATACGTTTGTGAATGACCGCAAAATTTCGGTCCGCGACCAGACAATCACGATTGCCGGCATCGGCAAGGTGATTGAAGCGATTTTGGCCAACGATAAGAATGAATTGATCAGCATTGACAGCCAGCCAACTGTGACGAAAACCACTGCGTCGAACGGCGGCACAGATACTTCTCCAATCGCATCAACTGAAAAGAAGATCAAAAATGAAGCCAGCCAGATCAAGGTGATTCCCTACCCGGACACCAATAGTCTGTTGGTCAAGGGAACTCAGGAGCAAATCGATTTAATTCAAACGCTGGTCGAGCAACTGGATGTGCCAAAACGCCACATTGAACTGTCCTTATGGATCATCGACGTCAATAAAAGCGATCTGGATAAACTCGGTGTTGATTGGCAGGTCGGCCTCAAGCTTGGTGGTAATGCGCAATTCAATATCACTACCAATAACGGGACGGCCGCATCGCTTGATGGCACCAAATTTCTTGCACAGATTTACGCGCTGAGTTCAAAGGGGCAGGCCGATGTGGTGTCGCGCCCAATCGTACTGACTCAGGACAACGTGCCCGCAAGTTTTGATAACAACAGTACTTTTTACGCACAGGTGACTGGCGAGCGGGTAGCCAATTTGGAGAGTATCACCTATGGGACGATGATCAATGTCCTGCCGCGCTACTCTCCAAAAGGCGACGAGGTGGAAATGGTCCTGGATATTGAAGACGGACAGACCTTGGGTGCAACCAGCAATGTCGGCCTCCTGCCAACAGTAAACCGGACCAAACTGAGTACCATCGCGCGGGTGCCGAAAGACAAAAGTTTGCTGATCGGTGGCTATACCCGTGAAGAATATACGCATGACAAAACCAAAATTCCTCTGTTGGGCGATCTGCCCTATATTGGCTCGGCATTTCGTACCGATTCCGAAACCTACAATAAAAAGGTGCGAGTATTTTTGATTCAACCCAAATTGATCGAATTAGGCAGTTCGTGGAATCCTGAACAGTTTGCAGCACCGTCGACGCTGGCACCACAAATGCCATTGAGCGAAACACTCAAGTTGTTAAGAACCTACGCGGAGCCACCCAATGTTAAAAATTGATTCTGTTGCCGTAAGCAGGCCACCGGTTCAGTCAAATAACACAGCTGAAGCAAAGCAGCATAAGACAGCGCCAACGCCTGCGGAAAAGCCTGTCAATGAATCGACGACGGTCAGCTACAGCGACCTGTATTCGATCGCCGACGATATGTCCGCAGTCATGGCCCAGTTCCGTCGCCGTTCTGATGCCGAGAAACGCGCGGCAAGTGCCACTGATCCGTTCGAGCGGATTCTGGAAGACGACTCAGAACACATGATCGAAGGACTGCACGTCATTTCCCGTGCCGCTGAGGTATCAACCGATTCCTTCCTCGCCATGGCCAGGTCGATGTTTCCGGACGACAGCGATGTCGTGTTGGTGCTGCGTGAATTGATCAGACGGCGCAAAGTCGGCAACATCGACACCAGTGCACTGGAAGATTTGCTGGAAGAAGTCTGGGAAAAAAGTAATAAAAAATTATGCCAGGCAGGATTGAACATCGGACTGAAGGCGCGCCTTTATTCACGCAAGATGAAAGTGTCGCCCAAGTCATTGCGCAACACTTACCGGGAGTTTCTGATCAGTGACGAGGGTGAGCTTTTTCAATACGAACAATGGGTTGAACAATATGGTGCTGATCGCCGCGGCACTGTGGCCGAGTTTATTGAAACTTCCCTGATGCACGACATGCATTCGCATGACCCAAGCTGTTCCCGCAGGGAGTTTGGCGGCCTGTTAGGCCATCTGATGACGGTAAAAAAACTGCAGGAATCCGACACCGCTTTTCTGCAGGTTTTCTTACGCGGGAATTTGAAATTGATGTTAATTGAAAATGAATTGCTGACCTGCTGGTTCGATTGTCTGCAGCGTCCGTTCAAGCTCAAAAAAGAAATTGAAAAAAACGATATGAATAACCTGACCCAAACCCTGTTTTTGACCAAACCTGAGTTGCAGAAAAAATTATTAATGGCGATCCGCCAAATTCACAGTGATCTTTTTATGGAGCCTGAAGTCAAGCAAATCCTGATCGATTCCCTGCTAAATTTTCCGCACAAGAAATTGGAACCCACACAATAGTTTGTAATGAATACGGCAGCGTAATTAAAGTAGGAACATCATCATGAAACAAAATTTTTTAAATAATGTCCGCTCACATCCCGAGCTGTTGTTGTTACTTCTCGTGGTAACAATTATTGCCATGCTGATTATTCCACTGCCAACGCCGTTAGTGGATTTGCTGCTCGCGGTAAACATCTCGATCGCGCTGCTGGTTTTAATCGGCTCATTTTATGTCGATAAAATCCTGACCTTTTCCTCGTTTCCGTCGGTTCTGCTGATTACCACCCTGTTCCGGCTTGGTTTATCAATCAGTACCAGCCGCCTGATTTTGCTGAACGGGGATGCCGGTCATATCGTCAATACCTTTGGTGAGTACGTAATCGGCGACAATCTCGTGGTGGGCTTTGTGATTTTCCTGATTATCACAGTCGTTCAATTCATTGTGATTACCAAAGGCTCGGAGCGCGTGGCCGAAGTTGCGGCGCGTTTTTCCCTTGACGGTATGCCAGGTAAGCAGATGAGTATCGATGCCGATATCCGTGCCGGTACGATTGATGCAGCCAAGGGCCAGGAGCTGCGTGCCGATTTGCAAAAGGAAAGTCAGTTATACGGATCATTTGATGGCGCCATGAAGTTTATCAAAGGGGACGCCATTGCCGGGATCATCATTATCTTCGTTAATTTTATCGGGGGGATTTCAGTCGGTATGGTGCAGCATGGCATCAGCTTTTCCGAAGCTTTGCATACCTATACGATTCTCACCATCGGTGATGGACTGGTAGCACAGATTCCAGCCTTGCTCATTTCAATCAGCGCCGGTTTCGTGGTTACCCGGGTCAGTGGCGAAGGTGCGAACATGGGGCAAAGCATCGTCACGCAAATGTTCAGACAGCCGTTCGTGATTCTGGTTACTTCCATTCTGATCCTGGCGATGGGTATGCTGCCTGGATTTCCGTTAGCGGTATTTGTCGTGTTGTCGGCAGCTTTGTTCTGGTTGTATTGGACCAAGCGCAAGGCGCTTAAATCTGCTGCGTCGGGAGAGGCCGGTGCGGACGCAACAAATCAGGATGGCATGCCAGAACACGCCAATGTGGTCGATACCAAAAAAATGACCATTGAAACCGTGCCATTGATTTTGATGGTGTCTGAAGAAAACAAGGCGCAGTGGGACAAGAAAAATATTCTCGACCTGATCAAAAGCCGGTTTTTCCTGGATTATGGCGTGCGTCTGCCCCAGGCCGTGGTGCGCTTCTCAGCTAAGCTGCCAAAGAACAGGATCGCCATATACATCAACGAAGTGAAGGCATCGGAAGTCAATTGCGTATTTGACTGGCATCGCATAATCGACTTTCGGGAAGAACTCAGTTTCCTGGATCTGGACCTGGTCGTGCTGGAAGAAGCACTCAACGAAAAAGCCGTGTGGGTTTCCCCGGAACAGTTGGGCCAGATTGAAAGTATGGGATGTACGGTACGTAAGGATGCCGATGATTTCTACCTGAACCTTTCCTTGCTGTTGACGCGTCATATCCATGAATTTTTCGGCGTGCAGGAGACGAAAAACTTACTTGATGAACTGGAGCCAAAATATCCCGAGCTGCTCAAAGAAACCTACCGCCATTCCAGCGTCCAGAAAATGTCTGAAGTATTGCAGCGACTGTTGGGTGAACGCATTTCTGTGCGCAATATCAAATTGATTCTGGATGCCATGACCAAATGGGCGCCAAAAGAAAAAGACGTGATTACCCTGGTTGAGCATATACGGACAGCGCTGAGCCGCTATATCTCCGACAAGTTTTCCGGTGGCGGCAAAATTCGCGCCATTCTGGTCTCGCAAAACATCGAAGATATTGTCCGCAATGGAATCAAACAAACTGCAATGGGAACCTTCCTGAATCTGGAGCCGCATGAAATGGCCGAAGTGATGGATCTGTTTGATGCCGGACTCGGAACAATTTCGATCCAGCACAAGGACCTGGTGATATTGACCTCAATCGATATCCGGCGCTTTGTAAAAAAACTCCTGGAGAGCAAGTACACGGATCTGGAAGTTTTATCGTTTGGAGAAATTACCGATTCAATTCAGGTTGACGTTCTCAAAACTATCTAACCCAGTATCGACAAGGAATCATCATGCCCAATCTCGCCGCCTGGAAACAATACGCGCACCCCACCAGCCTGCGGGGTTCCGTACTGGAAGCCCCGTTAAAAAATGTCTTCATTGGTGAAATCTGTGATTTGCGCGCCAGCCTGCACAAGCAGGAAGTGATCGGTCGTGCGCAGGTAGTCGGATTCCAGCATGACAAGACCATCTTGAACATGATGGGTCCGACTGCAGGATCGTCACGTGAAATGGTGTTGATGCCGACCGGGCAAAGTCTGCATATACCGGTCGGATTTGCCCTGCTTGGCTGCGTCTTGGATGCGACCGGAAAAGTTGCGGAACGGTTTGGTGCACAGGAAGATGACGAGTATGAGATGTGCAAGGTCGATGCCTTGCCACCGAACTACCTTGATCGCGGATTGATCAATGAACCGCTGGTCACTGGTGTGCGCGCCATTGACGGCTTGCTGACTTGCGGGATCGGACAGCGGATCGGTATTTTCGCGCCTGCCGGGGGCGGAAAGACCTCATTGATGCATATGTTGATCGACCACGGCGACGCCGATGTATTTGTGATTGGCCTGATTGGCGAACGTGGCCGCGAAGTTGCCGAGCTGACCGCGTGGCTGCGGTCGTCCGGTCATAGCGACCGCACGGTCCTGGTGTATGCAACCTCCGATTATTCCCCGGTAGACCGCATGAATGCGGCGTTTGTAGCCACTACGGTAGCAGAGTATTTCCGCAAGAATGGCAGGAAGGTGGTTTTGCTGCTTGATTCACTGACCCGATTTGCCCGCGCCTTGCGCGACGTGGCGCTGACTGCCGGTGAAATGCCGACGCGGCGTGGTTACCCCGCATCGGTATTTGACGCGCTGCCAAAATTGCTGGAGCGCCCCGGCAAAACTAATGAAGGCAGTATCACCGCGTTTTACACGGTTTTGCTGGAAAGTGAAGATGAAGTCGATCCGATTGGCGACGAAGTCCGCTCGATCCTGGACGGGCATATTTACCTGAGCAAGAAACTGTCCGGGCAGGGGCATTTTCCGGCGATTGACATACTGCGTAGCGCCAGCCGGGTCTTTACTCAGGTCACCAGTCCAGAGCATCAGAAGGTCGCCACCAGGTTCAGGTCCACCCTGGCCACCCTGGAGGAAATGCAGATTTACCTTGATCTGGGTGAATATAAAAAAGGGGAAAATCCCGAAAATGATCATGCCTTTGCCTGCAAACCAAAACTGAACAAGGTGCTGCGCCAGTCCCTCGAAGAATCGACGTCCTTTGACAAGACTCTGGAGCAAATGCATGCGGCAATATCGTAAAGGACAACGCCTGGTCGCGTTATGCGAACAAAAGATCCAGACCACACGGCGCATCATGGGGCGGCTCAACCTTGATCGTAAAAAATTGCTTGAACAAATTCAAGAATGCGAAACCGAACTGCGCACGCTGGACGACATGCTGACGGCATTACAGTTTAGTCAAACTGTCGTGACCAAAGCGCAAATTCTGAACAACCTGCGACAAAAAGCCTTGCTCCTGCACCAAAGACAGACCGTCACGCTTGATCGGACTTTGCACCTGGAGAATGTGACTGAAATCGATAATGAAATCGTTCTGTGCCAAAAACAATTAGCCGCGATTGCTCGCAAGGAAATGAAATTTACCAAGTGGATGAAACAGGGTAAACAACAATGGATGATGCAACAGGAATCCATCAGTGAAGATGAAAAGCAGGATATTTTCCCTTGGGTTATGTAGCGCCCCAACGCAATCGCCACGACGACACACAAACCAATTCCCCCGCAACAAAACCCTGACAGGGTAACTCCCACTGGTTTCTGGCCGCCAAATTCAGGATACTGTCGAACATCATTTTGATGAAGTAGCTTGGCTGGTGAGGTTAGGGATGACAGCAAAAAATTCAGTAAGTCTGGTCATTATTGATACGGATACCTATCGGCTGGCCAGAAATGCGGTTGATAAGACTCTTAAACAGTTTCCAGTCGACGACGTCCTGATTTTCAGTGATGAGCCGAGTTACTGGGAAGGTTATCCAATCATTCAGATTAAAAAAATCAGTCGCCAGGCAGATTACAACGCCCTGGTATTAAAAGAGCTGGTACACCATTTAAAAACCGATTTTGCTTTGATGATTCAGTTTGATGGTTTCGTTATCAACCCGGAATCATTCAGCGAATTTTTTTACAAATTCGATTACTTAGGCGCGCCCTGGCCGGCCGGAATCATTCCGAATCACGGTCCGATGGTCGGCAACGGCGGATTCAGTCTGAGATCGAAACGTCTGATTGAAGCGCTTGCGAAACGTGACTCTGGCATTAACTTTGACATTCCCGAAGATGCGACGGTTTGCCGCTTCCTGCGCCCGATTCTGGAAGAGTACGAGGGCATATGTTTTGCACCGGTCGAGGTAGCCAGGCATTTTTCGTTTGAGTTGGAAAACCCTAAAAGTCTCATGCCGTTTGGATTTCACGGCCTTCATATTCTTCCGCTGGTTTATCGGGACAATATCGGGTTCCTGGTTGAAAACCTGCCAGAGCGGTGCTTTAAAGCAGGGTCGTATCAGCTGAAAAATCTCCAAATCGGGTTTGCATCATTGGACCCTGAAGCGCAAAGCCTGTTGTTGAAAAAAATTGAGGAATTCAAATGAGCGAAATTTTTCAGGCAAATTGCAGCAGCGACGCCAGCGCATTGAATCCCCAAAAACCTTTTGATGTCGCGGTGATAATCCCGACAGTGCTACGGCCCCAGTTGCGCCGGGCGCTGGAATCGGTCTATGCGCAACAGTCAGTGGGTTCAATCCAGGTACTGATCGGTATCGACAAGGCCCTGGGGAGCCGGGCTGAGCTCGATGCGCTGATCCTTGCTGCGCCAGCGAACGTGCATGTGTCGGTTCTCGATCCCGGCTATTCCACGTCGCAGCGCCATGGCGGCATGCACGCCTGTTTTTATGGCGGTGCACTGCGCACGGTGCTGAGTTTTCTGGCTAACAGCCAATATGTCGCTTATCTTGATGACGACGACTGGTTTGGGCCCGATCATCTGTCGTCGATGTTAGCGGTGATCAAGAACCATGACTGGGCATATTCATTGCGGTGGTACGCCCATCCCCAGAAAACAATCGCACTGTGTGTCGATCTTTGGGAATCAGTCGGACCAGATCAAGGTGCGTTCAAGGAAAAGTTTGGCGGCTTTGTCGCGCCGAGTTGTCTGATGCTTGACAAGATCCGTTGTGCAAGGATCATGCCGCTGTGGGCGAATTCGCCTTTTCCAACTGGAGATGGTGAAGACCGGCTGATCTTTGATGCCTTGATTACCAATGGATTTCGCGGCGCGGCAACCAATCAGGCAAGCAGCTATTACACGATCGATCCAAATGATGTCAACCATCCGGTACGCCTGGCGTGGATGCGCAGGCAGGGTGTGTCTGATTTCGAGCAAACCTGTGCAGGACCCGATCGCCTGATTGCGCGCGCCAGGAGCTGACGTGTATTTCCTGGAATCGATGGGTACCGAAATGGGAGAGCAGCTAATTGCAGTCCTCCGATGCCATGTAGCCGGGCAACACCATGCTGCGCAAAAAACTGTTCAGAACCTGCTTGAAAAAAATTCTGACCGCGTTCTTGTTCATGGCACGCTTGGACAGCTGTTCCTCGAAATGAATCAGACAGAACCGGGATTGGACTACATGGCGAAGGCCGTATCAGCCGCTCTGATCCAACGCGATGCAGATGCCCTGTTTAGCCTCGGGAACATCTTTCTATCCTTTGAACGTCTGATCGAAGCCAAGACCAGTTATCGCTACGCGCTGCAGATTGACCCGGAGCACGTCAACGCCATGTGCAATCTGGCATCATCGCTAATGAAGCTGGGACGACTGCATGACGCCGAACAGCTTTGCCGTCAGGCTTTACAACTACAACCCGATCATACCGAGTCGCACATCAACTTGGGGCTTGCACTCAAAAAAATGGGCAAGCCGACCCTGGCCCTGGCCTGCTATCAGGACGCATTGAACTGCAAGCCGGATTGCGCACTGGCCCATTACAACCGCGGCGTGATATTCAAAGAGCTGGGCCAGTTTGCACCGGCTGCAGCGTGCTTCGAGCAAGCGGTCAGTATCAGTCCACATTTCGTTGAAGCTCTGGGTAACCTGGGCTCAGTACTCGGCAAGCAGGGCAAATTGCGGGAAGCACAAAACTGCTATCGTCGCGTACTGCAACTGAAACCGGATTGTGACTCAACTTTGCTCAATCTTGGTTTTGCTTTGCTGGGCGATGGACAGTATGCAGAAGGGTGGGAAAAATTTGAGCATCGCTGGCAAGGAGCGTCGGTAAAATCCCAGCCGCCAAAATCTGTCCTGCCCCAATGGAAAGGGCAGGCCACAGCAAAAGGCGACAGCATTCTGATCTTTCACGAACAGGGTCTGGGTGACATGATCCAGTTTTCGCGCTACCTGCGGTTCTTGAACCAATATTTTTCAGGTGGGGTCAGTATGACAGTTGATCGCAAACTGCTCCCCCTGTTTCAACGCTCATTTCCGGCCTGTCAATTTCTGGATTATGTCCCCGCCGATCAACATCACTGGCAATGGCAATGCCCGTTGCTGTCCCTGCCCCTCGCATTCAATGGCCTGATCAACACTGTTCCGCAGTTTCCCTCTTACCTGTCGCCTGACCCAAACCGGGTCCAGTATTTCGAGCGGAAGATAACACAGTCAGGATTGCCGACACCAGCAAGAAAAATTGGACTGGTATGGAAAACTGCTGGCGCCATGGCAAATGCAGCCAGCCGATCACTTCAGTTCAGTCAGGTCGCATCGTTGTTTGGCCTGCCTGATACGGCGTGGTTTAGCCTGCAAAAAGAGCCAGGCCCGGACCAGTTTCAATTCAAGTTGCATCCGGAACTGATTGACTGGAGCCATGAGTTCAGTAATTTCGACGATACCGCAGCACTCATCGCCAACCTGGATCTGGTGATTGCGATCGATACCTCAGTTGCGCATCTGGCCGCTGCATTGGGTAAGCCGGTGTGGCTGTTGAACCGGTACGAAAGTGAATGGCGCTGGATGCGCAACCGCATGGACAGTCCCTGGTATCCGGGCCTTCGTATTTTTACTCAGACCATAACCGGCACCTGGGATGATGTGATTGCTCGCGTAGCGAAGGATTTGGTCTGCAGAGCTCACACGCCAGAGACCGTGCGCAGAACTCCCCGGTTTGCGTAGCCCTACAGAAACCTTATCCGAACGGACTATCAAATAGTGATCGATATAGGCCGTGTGGCCTATACGTCCAACATATCCCTGCAATCTGCGGCCTGTAAACTTGGTCTCCGAAGTAAAGCAAGCCCATATCAAGTTGTGATTTTAAAATCCTCAGGAGACTTTGCAAATTATGTTTAATTCGATACGTAGCGGTACGACGTCAGTGGCAACGCTGGCAAGCAAACGCACTGCAATCTGCGCCGCCATTCTGGCAACTGGCGTCATTGCAGTATTCCCGGCACAGGCTCAGTCAGCCCTCGGAAACTATGCTGGTGATCTGATCGTCAGTACAACCAACTATGTTGATCCGAATTTTCTGGTTGGCACAGCACTGCCGATCAGCACAGGCGCCAATGCAGGCTCATCCAGTGCATTTTGTTCCAATGCAGACTGTTCAGTGAACGTCTGGAATAACTCTGCGCAAGATGCGAATTTCGGCGTTACCGGCAGCATCAATATTCAGAACGTGAATGCAACGACCGGTGCCGTTGACAATACGGTCAACGTGACTTCATTGGCTGCAGCACAGGGCGTGACCCTGACCAACAGCTTTGCATCCAAGTCGGAACTGGCTGTCAATCTGTCTGCCGACGGCAAGTCAGTCACCTTCATGGGTTACAATTCGGCCGCTGGCAAAATTGACGTGTCCAATGCAAATACACCGGGCATCATCGAGCCAGGCAATACAGACACAGCGGCAGCGACTTACCGTTCAATTGGCCAACTGAATCTGTCCAGCAATGCTCTGCAGGTTACCAACACGAACGCCTACGCGGGTAACAATGGCCGCTCGGTGGTCCAGGGATCAAATGGCAATTACTACGCCGTCGGTAACGCTGGTAACGGCAACGGTTCTGCAGCGGTGACTGCCGCGACCGGCGTGCAGCTGATCGTGCCGGGTTCAACTCCTGGTGCGACCAGCAATGTCGGTGCTTACAGCATTGCGCAAAATGGCTATGCAGCTGACAAGACAGCCAAAGATAACAATTTCCGCGGTGAGACAATTTTTAACAACACCCTGTATGTCACCAAAGGTAGCGGCAGCAACGGTATCAACACGGTGTATCAGGTTGGTACAGCCGGATCACTGCCGGGTGCTGGCAATGCAACGCCAATCTCGATCCTGCCAGGCTTCAATACCACGCTGGCAAAAACCAACACCGCTACACCACATCCGTTTGGCATCTGGTTTGCGAATGCCTCGACGCTGTATGTTGCTGACGAAGGTTCCGGAGCCAGTACTGACTTTGGCGCCAGCCCGACAACGACTGCTGGCGGCTTGCAGAAATACAGCCTGGTCGGCGGTGCATGGCAACTGGATTACACCTTGAAAGGTAATCTGATCGGGTCTGCCTATACCGTCAATGGTACTGGAAGCCTGGCTGGAGATTCAGTCACGACCACAACCGACGGCCTGCGCAACCTGACCGGCAAGGTCAATGCGGACGGCACAGTCACGCTGTACGCGACAACCTCTACCGAAGGCAGCGCCCTCGGTGATGCAGGCGCAGATCCAAACAAGCTGGTCTCGATCACGGATACCCTGGGTTATACAACAGCGGCTCAAGCTTCTGCGGAAAATTTTAATGACCTGCAAACCGCTTCTTTGGGTACGGTAATCCGCGGTGTGGCAATCACGCCGGTTCCTGAACCAAGTGAATACCTGATGATGATTCTTGGCCTGGGCTTCCTCGGGTTCGCTGCATCACGTCGCAAAAGCAAATAATTCTTAACCGGTAGTTGTTGTGTGAAGTCACAATGGGACTGAAGTTCCATTGTGGCTTTTTTTATTTGGCGCTATGAATTTCAATCATCTCACGCCGGAACGACACCTCGTCCGGCAATCCGGCGGGCGCATCCAGGTCGCGTGCCGCACGGTGACCAGCGTAGACCGCGGCTGCTACAGTGCCGGGCGCAAGTGCATCTCCCAGTATCTGAACCTGCTTGATACCCGCATCGCCCCAGTCTGCATGGCGCGCCTGCAGTTCAATAAATAATTCATCAACCGGATCACGCATCGTCACCATGACCAGTGCAGCACAGGGCAATGGCGTCGATACGCCTGAATAAACATCCGTCAATTCCACCAGCAAGCCTGAAGAATCGGACTGCACAGCGGCGATCTGCTGCGTGGTATGGATGTGCACGCCGATTTTGTGCAGGCCGCTTTGAATCCGGAACTGTTCCATCGTCAGATCGGTATATTCGGAAACCTTGCTCGACGGGGTGACCAGACGGACTTCCTTGCCGAGTTTGCGCAATCGTTCGGCCAGAGCACCGCCCATGTAGTAATGATCGTCGTCGTAGATCACTACCGGTGAGCCAATCTCGGCACCTGCGAATACCTCGTCCGGACTGAAGATTCTGCTGACATCGTTGGTAATTCCCGTGATCGGAGCGCGATGCTGGCGGCCCAGTCCGTCTTTGCGCCAGGTGGCACCGGTTGCCACGTACACGTGGTGAAATCCAAAGCTTAATACCTGTTCCGCATCCAGACGACTGTCCAGATACAGGCTGACATTCGACATGGTCTGAATGCGCTGCATGCGCCAGTCCGCAACCCGCATCCAGGTAGCCAGGCCCGGTAAGGCAGCATCCTGATTTAATCGTCCGCCGACGCGTTTGCCGGCATCAGCCAGCGCGACCTCGTAACCGCGTTGACCGAGTGCGCGCGCCAGCTCCAGTCCCGTCGGTCCGGCACCGACCACCAGCACCGTATCTTTGGACTGGGCGCTGGCGATGTACTCAGGATGCCAGCCGCGCCGCCATTCTTCACCCATGGTGGGATTCTGCGTGCAGCGGATCGGCACACTCAGATTGTCGCCGGTGACGCAGATATTGCAGCCTATGCATTCGCGAATTGCATCGATCTGTCCGGTCTCGATTTTGCGCGGTAAAAACGGATCGGCAATCGAAGGACGCGCGGCACCGATCAAATCCATGATGCCGCGCTTGATAACCGACACCATCGCGTCCGGTGAGGTGTAGCGACCCACACCCACGACCGGTTTGGTGGTCAGTTTTTTGACCGAGGCGATGTACTGCTCCTGATAACCCTCCTCGGAAAAGCGCGCGGTCTGACTGTCGTTGGACCAGTCGGCGATATTCACGTCCCACAGATCGGGCAGCTCGGCGAGCATTGCGATCACATCGTTGCCTTCGTTTGCCGACGTAATGCCCAACGGTCCCAGTAACTGATCGACCGCCAGACGCACCACGACACCGCAGCGGTCGCCGACCGCATCTTTGGTATCTTCAATCAGCTCGCGCAAAAAGCGCACACGATTTTCCAGACTGCCGCCATATTCATCGCTGCGCCGGTTGGTGGTGCGCGAGATGAAATGCATAGGCAGGCCGAGATCGTGCCCGGCATACACATAGATCAGATCAAAGCCAACATCGCGTGCGCGCAGTGCCGCGTTGCGATGCCAGCGCCGCACGTTTTTAATATCGGTCTTGCTCATGCTGCGTGCCTGAATCGGATCCAGACCGCGTACCGGTTGATGCGACGGCGCCATGGGAATTTCGCGACTGTACAGATTGGGTGTCGCGTAACCATTAAAAAATAATTCGGCACCGGCCAGTGCGCCGTGTTCATGGCAGGCATCGGTCATCAGGCGCATCGCTGGCAGGTCGCGGTCGTCCCACAGGCGGCCTTCAAAATGCGGCGCGATTTCTGAAAACGGACTGATTTCAATTTCTTCGGTGCAGACCACACCCCAACCACCTTCTGCCTTGACGCCGCGCATCGCTGCCAGTGAGGCCGGTTTGCCATGGCCCATGCCGTTGCAATGCGGGACCTGGTAGAAACGATTTTTGGTTTTGACCGGACCGATCTGGACCGGTTCAAACAGAATGTCAAAACGGGGATCACGTTGTGTCATAGATTGCTCCAAATTTTATGGCGTAGTCAGGACTAATTCAGCAGCACGATAGCCCCACCACGCCGCTTCTTCAAATACTGAAAATCCAGACAGATCGGAATGCGCAAACAGTACCGGTCCGGTCAGTTCACGCAGCGCCCGCAATCCCGCATTGCTGCGAAACTTCGGACCCGGTATCGCCATGGCATGGCCACGCAGCGTAATCTCAACCCGCTCCACACAGGAGGCGAATTTCCAGCCGTAGGCCGACTTCAAATCAGCACTGGCCAATTTCAGCAACTCATCAGCTGTTGCGTGTTCCAGCCAGTGACGGGCCTGCTCAGGAGTCTGATCCGAGAGCGCAACATAGGAAGTGAATACAGTCTTCGGCGGCGGGGTTCTGCGAATATCCTGATGGGTCGATACCACGTAACCAAGACCGGGCTCCTGAACGACCACGTTATCCCAGCACAGCGGGGCATCGGGAAGTTCATAAGGAAAATCCTTCATCAGAAAATTTGCCACCAGCCAGGGCGAGCAGGCGGGCATATGTTTTACCGGATCAAAACCATAGTCAGCGATCGACTCGACCACGCGTGCTGCAATATGCAAGGGCATCGCGCAAATCGCCCGGTTGGCAGTCACAGTGTAAGTTTTCGCGACACCATCCTGCAGCGTAAAACAGTGCGCCTCAACACCGGCCGAGGTCTTGTTCAATTTGTAGACCGTGCCAGCTCTGCGTGGAATCCCCTGCGCCAATCCTTTGGCCAGCGGATCCAGCCCGCCCGGCCAGGTCAGCCACGCACCGCTTTCGGCGTTTTCTGCCTTGCCGCTGCGGCTGCAGAAATAGTGCAGCCCGGCCCAGGCCGATACCTGATCGAAGCGCGCGCCAAAATCATCGCGACAGCAATAGTTCAAATACCAGAGCAAGGTCGGTGCCTGATAGTTATTTTTGTCCAGCCAGCTTTTAAAGCTGATCTGATCCAGTTCCTGCCAGCGCGGATCGGTCGACGACAGCATGCTCGGAATGGCAAAGATGCGTTTGCCTTCCGTATCGCGGACTTTGCGCAGCCGGTCGATCTCGCCGAAGAAGCGCCGCTGCTGCTCCAGTTCTTCCGCTGCCACACCCTCGGTGGGGATCAGGCCGTCCTGCCATTTACCTTTGAACAGCACGCGTTCTTCAGGCGCATGCAACAGATAACGCTCGTCGTAATACGGACGTTCAGCATGAGGATTTTTCAGAATGATCCCGAGGTCGGCGAGAATCTCGCGCACGTGAAACGATTCCACCGATGGCACCGGCAAATAATGCGCGCCGGTTGGATAAGCCAGATCAGCAAAGTGTCCCCCTGCGGCATTGCCGTACAACTCGGGGCCTTCGATCATCAGAAAATCGCTGCGCCCCGCCTTGCGCAATTTCCAGCCGGCCGTCAATCCGGCAATGCCGGAACCGAGGATCAGCACCTCAGTGTGCATCGTTTCAGTCGGCGTTGGCAGTGATTGATGGTCACGCAAATAGTGACCTTCACTGCGACCTGGATAGACGACACCGGTATCAATTTCCTGCCAGCGCCAGAACCCGGCCGCTGCACCGAGTCCCAGTGCGCCTGAACCGGCGGCCCATAACAGGAATGAACGACGGTCTGTCATCAGCGGATCACCTGGCGCCAGTCGTGTTCGAATTCACGCACCAGCGATTGGGTATCGAGACGATTCGGCTCCATCGGCAGTCTTTGCATATCGGGCGGGAAGACAAACATTTCATGGGTGGTTTCTTGATTCAGATAGCGCATCGGCAGGCGATAGGTCGTGGGCGGTTCGAACTGCTGCTGCGGCGCGGCGATAACGAAACCCCATTCGCCAAAAGAAGGCACGTACAGGTGATAAGGAGAGGTGACGAAACCCACTTCCCTGAGCGTGGCTTCAACGGTCCAGTAGGCATGCGGTGCGAAAAACGGCGAGGTCGATTGCACCACCACCAGACCGTGCGCGGCCAGATGTTTTTTGACCATCCCGTAAAACGGCACCGAATATAACTTGCCCAGCGCGAAGCTGGAAGGATCGGGGAAATCGATGATCACCGCATCGAACATATCCTGATTGTTTTGCAGCCAGATCGCCGCATCGGCATTGATCACGGTGACGCGTTTATCGCTGAAAGAATGCTGATTCAATGTCGTCAATTCTTCGCGATGAGTAAAGGCACTGGTCATGGCCGGATCAAGATCAACCAGGGTGACGTGCCCGATATTGGGATAACGCAGCACTTCGCGCAGTGCCAACCCGTCGCCGCCGCCCAGGATCAGCACCGAGCGCGCCCACGGCAGCGTTTGCAGCGCCGGATGTATCAGCGCTTCGTGATAGCGGTATTCATCGCGCGAGGAAAATTGCAGATTGCCGTTGATGTAGAGGCGCAAATCATCTTTCCAGCGCGTGATCACCAGACGCTGGTAGGGCGTGGTGGTCGAATAAATAATCTCGTCGCCATACAGACCGTGTTCACCCCAGTACACCATGCGTTCCGACATGGCGAAGCCGACCAGCAGCAGACACATAATCGTTGCGGCGCGCAACAGACGTGTGGCGACGTTGCCAAGTTCAAGCCGGAAAGTGTGGATGGTCCACAGCGCCACTGCGATATTCAACATGCCGAATAAAAATCCGGTCCGCACCAGTCCAAGCTGCGGCGCCAGTACCAGCGGGAACAGCAGCGACACGGCCAGTGCGCCCAGATAATCGAAGGTCAGCACTTTACTGACCAATTCGCTGAATTCAGTCTGACGCGAATTCAATACCCGCATCACCAGCGGCACTTCCATGCCGACCAGTGCCCCGATTAAAAATACCAACACGTATAACAGCGTGCGGAACGGTCCCGACATCCAGGAAAAAGTTAAAAATAACGAGGCCGCCGAGACCCCGCCGATCAAACCAACCGCCAGCTCGATATCCACAAAGCGCGCCAACAGATCAGCGTCTTTGACATATTTGGAGAAGTGCGCGCCAACGCCCATGGCAAATAGATAACAGCCAATAATCGTGGAGAACTGCAGGATCGAATCGCCCAACAGGTAGCTGGACAGAGCGCCCGCGATCAGCTCGTACGCCAGTCCGCAGGACGCCACCACAAACACCGACAGGATCAAGATTTTTTTAGGCATATAAATGGAATTGGTTTAATATTGCTGCGCAGTTGTCGTTGATAAACAACCCGATCTATTCACACAGTGAGAACATCTTGCCTGCCATTATCAGCTACGCCATTCATTTACTGACTGCCAGTGCACTGCTCGTAGTCTTCTTTATTTTCTACACCTACGTTACGACGATCGATGAAATCCTGCTGATCCGGCAAGGGAATAATGCCGCGGCACTGTCACTCGGCGGCGCGTTGATCGGGTTCTCACTGACCATCGGTTCCAGCCTGCTGCACACTGCCAGCTATCTGGAATTTCTGGGTTGGGCCGCCGGTGCCATGATCGTACAGGTACTGGCTTATGCGGTCACGGTCAGACTGCTGCACATTTCGAAAGACCATATCGAATCGGGTAACACGGCATACGGTGGCCTGATGGGGGCAATTGCTTTGTCCATCGGCGCGATCAACGCGGCCTGTATTTCCTGACAACCGTTTTTAAATTTTATTCAGGTGACTATTATGAGCTTCGGATCATTCATCAAAAAACAATTTCTCGACATATTACAGTGGAACGAAGAAGTCGACGGCGTTTTGGCATGGCGCTATCCCATGCAGGACTTTGAAATCCAGAACGGCGGCACGCTGACGGTACGCGAATCGCAGGTTGCCGTGTTTGTTAATGAAGGTCAGATCGCCGACGTCTTCGGTCCCGGCAATCATAAGTTGACCACCCAGACTTTGCCGGTCCTGACCTATCTGAAGAACTGGGACAAACTGTTTGAATCCCCGTTCAAGTCGGATGTGTATTTCTTCAGCACCCGGATTCAGACCGGACGCAAATGGGGCACAGCGCAACCGATCACGATCCGCGACAAAGACTTCGACATGGTACGTCTGCGCGCCTTCGGGATGTATTCCTATCGCATCGCCGACCCGAAAAAATTCTTCACCGAGATCAGCGGCACCCGCGAACAATACACGCGCGATGAAGTTGAAGACCAGCTGCGCGGCATCACCATGGCGACCATGGCTACCTCGTTGGGCTCAGCCAACGTGCCGTTCCTGGATATGGCTGCCAACCAGACTTTGATGGCCCAGCAGGTCAAGGGCGATCTGGCCACGGCATTTGACAAATACGGATTAAGCCTGGACGAGTTCAACGTCACCAGCGTCAGCCTGCCGGAAGACTTGCAGGCCGCGCTGGATGAACGGATTTCAGCCGGCATGAAGGGTGGTCTGGCGCACGACAAGATGGCTGGCTTTACCCAATATCAGGTAGCCAGTTCAATTCCGCTTGCTGCACAAAATGAAGGCGGGCTGGCCGGACTGGGTGCCGGACTGGCATCAGGCGTGGCATTTGGTCAGGCGATGACGCAGGGTATGGTCAATGCGGCGCCGGCAGCGCAGTCCGCAGCACCTGCCGCATCATCCTCCGACGAGCCAGTGGAAGCACGTCTGGAAAAACTCAAAGGCTTGCTTGATAAAGGCTTGATCTCCGCTGCTGACTATGACTCTGCCAAAGCCGAACTGCTCAAAAAATTAATCGGCTAGGGTTATTCAGTCAATGCAGAATATTCCCTGCCCAAGCTGCGGCGCGCAAATCCAGTTCAAGTCCACCGCCTCGGTCATGGCGGTGTGCGAGTACTGCAAGACCATGGTTTTAAAAGACGTCGATTCAGTCAAAAATCTGGGCAAGATGTCGGATGTGCTGGAAGACTATTCGCCGATCCAGATCGGCACTTCCGGCGTGTTTGGCGGGGTGGCGTTCAATGTGATCGGACGCATCCAGCTGCGCTACACCGATGGGATGTGGAACGAGTGGTACCTCATTTACGACAACGGCAAAACTGCCTGGTTGGGCGACGCATCCGGCCAATACACCCTGACCAGTGAAGTCCCCGGTGCAACAGGTTTTCCGGCATTTGAGGCGATGATTCCGGCCCATACCTACCCGATCAACGGCTATCCCTATACCGCGTCCGACGTGCGCACCGCAGACTGCATTGGCGGTCAGGGTGAATTGCCGTTTAAAGTCGGTCAGGGCTATCAGGCCAAAGTCGCCGATCTGCGCAACGCGCGCGGCTTCGTCACGCTGGATTATTCCGACTCGGAACAGCCCAAGGTTTATGTCGGACAGGCGGTCACGCTCGACGAATTGAAATGCCAGCTGCTGCGCGATGATGATCAGGTCAATGCCGCCTCGGAAAAATTCAAGGGCAAGGTCGACACCCTGGCCTGCCCGCATTGCGGCAGCAGCAGCACATTCCTGCCCGGCTTGACCTCCACCACGATCTGCCCCAGCTGTCATTCGCAGCTGGATACGTCCAGTTCGGTGGCGCAGGTGCTGGCAATCGGCAAGAGCGTCTCGGATGTGTCAACCACGCTGGCACTGGGCGCCAAGGCCAACATCAACGGCCGTCCGTATCAGATCATTGGCATCATGCGACTGGCCGATAATGAAAATACCGTCTGGACCGAATACCTGTTGCACAGCCCGAAAACGGGATTTTTCTGGATCATCGAAACCAATGAAGGCTGGGCCCGCGCCCTGGTGATGGATGACTGGCCAGCCTGGCCCCAGGAAGATACGGCTGTACTGGGTGGCACGACCTTCAAAAAACTGTATCGCTATCCGGCCCGGGTGATCTTTGCGGTGGGCGCCTTCAACTGGCGCGTGGCGGTCGGCTACACCACCGAGAACGTCGAATTCCAAAACGGGCAGATCAAACTGGCTGCTGAAATTACCCGCTCAGAAATCACCTGGTCGCAATCGGCACCAGTGAGTGTCGATCAGATTCACGCCTGGTTTGGCGACAAGGTGAATGCGCAAAAAGTTGAAGCTACTGAAAGCCTGACCAAGAGTTCGACCAAATTTATCTGGATAATTTTATTGTTGAATATTATTCCGGTGCTGCTCGCTCCCGCAGCGCTGGTGCCGATCCTGATCGGTCTGGCCGCCGTCTATTATCCTGCGAAGTATTTAGACTCTCTGGGTGACTCGTGAATAACAAATTCAAAATCTACGCCATTATCGTCACGATCCTGACTACCGGATTCACCTGGCAAAAAGTGCTCGGATCACACAGCAATGACCAGTACCAGTCCAGCGCACGCGGCGGCAGCGGCTGGACCTCCTTCATGGGCGGAGGTTCCTTTGGTGGCGGCAGCGGTGGTCATAAATGAAACCGGCTGCGTTTGAACCGTCCGGCCGACATCTGCTGGCCGATCTGTATGGGATCCTGCCCGACAAGCTCGATGATCCGGCTACCGTGCAACAGCTGTTGCAAGACAGTGCGCTGCTGGCCGGTGCATGCATTCTATCCAGTCACTTTCATTCGTTTGGATCCGGGCAGGGCGTGACCGGGGTGGTACTGCTGGCCGAATCGCATATCTCGATTCATACCTGGCCTGAATACGGATTTGCTGCCGTCGATATTTTTATGTGCGGCGCTGCACAGCCAGAACGCGCCCTGGCTCTGTTGCAGCGCACATTCGCAGCGACCGGCAGCACAATCAAAACAATTTCTCGCGGCTTGGCTCATACCGGGCTTGAAAAAAAGACCGGCTGAGCAGTCGCTCTGCCACCCCGGCACCCTGTGCACCGTCACATGCACCAGCGCATGGCACTCCTGGCATCCTGGATAGCGCACTGCACAAAAAATTTCATCCATCTGTTGTAATCCTTGCTCAAGTTGGTGGCATGCGAATTGCTATTTTGAGTAATATAACTTACTGTTGCTATTCGGCAATGCTGTTTCGTTGCCAACCCGTGCCGCGTGGATTGAGGGTAGAACGCGGTTGCAGAGATGATGCCCCGGACCTTCAGACTTTAACTTTTCCTTTCGCCGTTTTTACCTGGGATGATATGACTATGTTGTACACCGACAGAAATGGACGTATTTCAGCTTTAGCCTTGAGCCAGATCGTTATCCTGCTTCTGTGCGCCGCGTGCAGTAAGGAGCCGGTTCCAGATGCCAAACCGGTCACAGCCCCTGAGCCGACGTCAGCACCAAAGGCAACTGGCCTTGTGAAGAATCCGGTCAAACTTTCCGATACGGCCGATGCGGTGAAATGGATGGACATGGCTTCAACCAAATCACCAGCGCAGATTGCCAAAGAAGAAAAGCTCGCGCAGGAAGCGCGCGACGCGAAACTGGCAGCCGAGGCTAAACAGACGCGCGATGCCAAGGCTGCAGCAGACGCCAAAGCCGCTGCGGACGCCAAACTTGCCGCAGATACCAAGGCCGCTGCTGATGCCAAGGCACTCGCGGCCAAACAGGCCGAAGCCCAGAAAGCGGCATTGGCATCACAGGCAGCCGAGGCGCCGAAACCGGCTCCGGCAGTCGCGCCCGACCCGGTACTCAAATTGATTTCGAAAGAAGAGCCCAAATATCCCAAGGCGGCGGCGATCGACGGAATCAGGGCTGGCATGGTGACCGTGCTGATGCACGTTGAAACCGATGGTCACGTTTCAAAAGTGGATATCGTCAAGGCGACGCCTAAAAAATATTTCGACAAGACGGTCGTGGCTGCAGCACTGCAGTGGAAATATGCCCCGATCTCGAAACCGATGACCACGACCTTCGAATTTAATTTCAAACTCGATGGGGATGGTTCATAAGCACGCAGGCCGGCATGTTCTCCCGGCACTTTGCTGAAATCTTATTTCGGATCAGCCGGAAAGCTGCGCAAATATGCCAGCAGATTGGCGACTTTGGTTTCGTCGCCAAGACCCCAGAAACTCATTTTCGTACCGGGAACGACATCACCGGGTGAGCGAATAAATTTCGCCAGGGACTGTTCTGTCCAGACGATGCCGGACTTCTTCATCGCTGCCGAATAGCGTTCTTTGTAATCAATCGTGCTGCCCGCCGTCCGTCCGAATACACCATTCAGCTGTGGCCCAAAACCGGCGCGTGCGCCCGGCCCCACCGCGTGACAGGATGCGCAGGTCAGGCTCACAAACAAGGCCTTGCCCGCAACCGGATCACCGGCCGCACAGGACAATTGCAGCTGGCATGCCAACGCCAGACCTAGACACACGCGGGCTGATTTTTTCATACATGAATTCACAGGAGACTTCGGGTAGGTTTCGACACTGACCAGATCAAAGTTGATTAGGTCCGATCAGACTGGCTGACATTCTATAGGTTTAGTGGTCCGGCCGTTGAACACGGCCGGGACCTGACATTCGGGATTGGCATGGCGCCAGATCACGGCGAGCAAACGGGAAAAAAAGGCACTTCCCGGAGGAAGTGCCAAACTCGCCTTACACTCGCTCAAACACTTTTATGCATGGTATGCAGATTCACCATGACTGCTGATGTCCAGACCTTCACGTTCTTCATCTTCTGGAACACGCAAACCAATAACCAGATCAACCAGCTTGTAGGCAACAATCGATACCAGGCCAGACCAGAGTATGGTGGTCAATACTGCCTCGCCCTGAATCGTGACCTGGTCAAGAATGCTGTACGGATCGGCCGACATTTTATTGGCGACGTAATCCATGATGCCCTGCCCACCCAATTTCGGTGAGGCAAACACGCCAGTCAGCAAAGCTCCCAGGATACCGCCCACGCCGTGCACGCCGAAAACATCCAGCGTATCGTCGGCACCGAGCAGACGCTTCAAACCGTTCACGCCCCACAGACAGATCAAACCGGCCAACAGTCCGATTGCCAGTGCACCCATCGGACCGACATAACCGCAGGCAGGTGTAATGGCAACCAGACCAGCGACGGCACCAGAAGCGGCACCGAGCATGGATGGCTTGCCTTTGAATACCCACTCACCCGCAACCCAGGAAATGGATGCGACTGCGGTAGCCAGCAAGGTATTGACGAAAGCCAGGGCGGCCACGTCAGCAGCTTCCAGTGCCGAACCGGCATTGAAACCAAACCAGCCGACCCACAGCAGGGAAGAACCGATCATGGTCATGGTCAGGGAGTGCGGAGGCATGGATTCCTTGCCAAAGCCGATCCGCTTGCCGATCATGACTGCGCCAACCAGGCCAGCTACTGCCGCATTGATATGCACGACGGTACCACCGGCAAAATCAAGCGCGCCTTTCTGCCACAACCATCCGCCTTTGGCCGTTTCAGAAGCCAGTGTCGCTGCATCTTTAATGCCGTCAGGACCAGGCCAGAACCAGACCATGTGGGCGATCGGCAGGTACGAGAACGAAAACCAGAGCACGATGAACAGCATCACTGCTGAAAATTTGGCGCGCTCGGCAAATGCGCCAATAATCAGTCCGCAGGTAATCGCCGCAAACGTACCCTGGAATGCCACATACACAAACTCGGGGATCACCACACCTTTGCTGAAGGTCGCTGCGGTAGCAAACGTGCCCTTGGCCGGATCGAAGATATTATTCAGGAACGCGCGCCCGCCGGGTCCGGTCAGACTGCCAATAAACGGACTGCCCTCGGTGAAAGCGAGTGAGTAGCCATAGACGCACCACAACACAATGATCACGGAAAAAATCATGAACACCTGCACCAGAATCGACAGCATGTTTTTTGAACGGACCAGTCCGCCATAAAACAGTGCCAGGCCAGGGATGGTCATCAGAATGACCAGCAAGGTTGCAACCAGCATCCAGGCCGTGTCACCTTTATTGGGTACCGGTGCTGCCGTGACTGCGGCTGCATCGGGAACGGCAGGAATCGCCGCAACCGCAGCCGGAGCAACAGTAGCAGCAACAGCGGCAGCAGCAGGCTGTGCCACTGCCGCACTTGCCGTTGCCGGAGCCGCCACTGGTGCCGCTGCTTCGTCTGCAAGTGCCGTTCCAAACCAACAGGTCGCTGCGATCAGGCCGACAGCAGTTAACGCTAAGAGTTTTTTCATTCTGTTTTCCTTATAGGGCATCGTTGCCGGTTTCACCGGTACGAATGCGCAGCACTTGTTCCAGATTAAAGACGAAGATTTTTCCATCGCCGATTTTTTCGGTCCGTCCTGCCGTTTCAATAGCTTCCATGGCGCGCTCAAGGATGTCGTCGCTGACGGCGACTTCAATCTTGCTTTTTGGCAGAAAATCGACCACGTACTCCGCGCCTCGGTAGAGTTCGGTATGGCCTTTCTGACGACCGAAGCCTTTCACCTCGGTCACCGTGATTCCCTGTACGCCGATGGCAGAAAGCGCCTCACGCACTTCGTCCAGCTTGAACGGTTTGATGATTGCAGAAATAAGTTTCATACATTCCCCGGCTTAAAAAGTTTTGACCACAATTAACACCAGACTGGTTTTGCCCGTAAATCGACCATCAGGTGTCACATACGCCAACTTGTTGGCATTGGTACCGACTACGCCCAGATTGAAATTCACTCCAAAAAAATCCTGCGACAGGCTGACTTTCCAGTCCGTGTAAGAAAAGATCGAATTATTTTCGACGGATTGATGTCCCGCATGAGCGCCAAAGGTCAAGGCCTCAGTGATCGGGTAAGTGCCAGTCAGATCGACATAGCTACTGTTCTTGCTGTTGGAGATACCAAACAGATTGGTGACTGCGTGAGAATATTTAATACTGACAGTTTTGTAGCTGAGCTGGCCATACAGTTCGGTGGTATTGGCGTCAACAAAACCGCTCACGTCACCCAACTTGTTGCCTGGGTAAACGTAACTCAGTACGCCGACATCGTATGAAAGATCGGTAGCGAGATCGCCGCGTTTGCCTGCGTACAGATCCCATTCAACATTGTCGTCACCGCCTGCGTCATTGATCCATTTGATCGTCGAGAGCCAGGTGCCTGCATATAAACCGGTAGGGTTATTTGTGTAATCTGCGCCGCCCTGTAGGGCTGGCTTGAGATTGGACTGAGAAATTCCGCGGTAGCGGTAGTCTGAAGCGGCACCCAGATTGAACGTAAGTTCATTGTCGGGCTTGACTTCAGGAGCGGCATCTTCGGCGCTGGCGCTGTGCGATATGACTGTGAACAACAGCGCTGCGGTAATCGTTGCATATTTTCTGGTCATCATCTTATTTTCCTGGTTAATTATAAAAATTTGCGCTTGCGAAGGTACTTAACGCAAGCTTCGTGCCAGAGCGGGTGAGCGGGACATCTTGTGTGAAAGGAGGGCTTAATCACCATAACAGGGCGCTATTTGAAAAAATAACGCACCTTTACCGTGCATTTTGTTCAAATTCACAACGTCGGTTGATTATTTGCACATTGTCTGGACTGGTGTTTTTCCCAAATGCCTGCATTTTTCAGCTTATTCATAATGCGATGCCATTAATACACAACGGCCCGGTTCAGCTCAGCCGGATCGGCATCAAGGAGTTGCGAATGGATAAAGCAAAAGTGAATCAGGTTGACGTCAGACGAGACTGGAACGAGCTGTCTTCGAATCTGCGCAATCCTGTTGCTGAAAAATTTAGGGTCAAGTGCGGCCTGGCACTGGAAATCGCCCGGGCGATGCAGCAACTCGATCTGACCCAATGTGCTGCGGCACAACGCATGGGAATTTCCCAGCCCAAGGTGTCCGGCTTGCTGAAAGGGGACTTTGAAAATATTTCCGAACGCAAGTTGATGGACTGTCTGACCAGGCTGGGCTATGACATTGAAATCCAGGTCAGACCGGCGCGGCAGTTAAATGGCAAGGTGCTGCTGCACGTTGCCAAATCTGCCGGTTCAAGTTAGCAGCAAATTGAGTTAATAAATTTTGAATAAAGTGAGTGTATTGCCATGACGTGGAAATGTAATCGGGACGAACGTATAATCGTGACTTCGGAGGAGGACCAGGAGAATCGTATGGGTACTACAGATAAAGTATTTGCCAGGAAAACTCGAACTGATAAGAATGCCAGTGATATTCAGAGCGCGCCCCAATTTTCTCGAACATCAATCCTGAATGAAATGGATGCATTTGGTCGACGACTGGCCCAAGACCCCCAGGCAGCTCGTGAATTCTTGTTCTCGGCGGGAATAATCACCGCAAAGGGGAAATTAAGAAAAATCTATGGTGGCTAATGCAGAACAAATGGCAACTCTACACGAGCCCTCCGGCATTTGTTTTGGGATTTCATGGCTGTGATTGCAGTATTGGCGAGTCCATTCTTGCCGGACAATTGTCGCATCTGACGAAGAGCAATAATGAGTATGACTGGCTTGGTACTGGAATTTACTTCTGGGAAGCCAGCCCTCAACGGGCGCTGGAATTCGCAATTCAGTCATCGAATGGAGCAAAAGTTTCCAAAGGAAGAATTAAAACACCGTTTGTTCTTGGGGCTATTCTCGAGCTTCGGCATTGTTTTAATCTTATTGACAGCGAAGCGCTGCAAGAATTGAAATTTGGCAGTTCAATCGCTGAAATTGCGATTGTTGCGTCTGGCGGAACTCCAAGACCGAATGAGGGTACGGATTTCAATTTGCGGTTTCGTGATCGTGCAGCTATTGAAACCGTTCACGCCTATCGAAGAATTAACAACATGCCTGAGTACGATTCGGTTCGCAGTGCTTTTTGGGAGGGCGAAGAACTTTATCCCTCCGCGGGATTTCGGGAAAAAAATCACATTCAGCTTTGCGTCAGAAATACAGACTGTATTAAAGGCTATTTCCGCCCAATACAAAAAATATAGATCCAGATCTATTTATTGCCTGTGCCGAACGATTTCTTTGGGTCAGCGGGTCTCACAAAAAATTTTTTTATAACAGCTTGCTCGGGCAATCGAAGCTGCTGCCATTTCGACAAAAAATAAATTTTTGCTCCATACAATATTTTCACTCCTGAATCGTCTTCAAGGGTATGACCTTGCCGAATACCTCCGACCCGCGCATCAAATCAGACAGTGTAATTACTGAGACGGTTTTGCGCGAGCAAAAGAAACTCGGCAATTTCATTCAGCGCCGGGTTGGCGACGCCCGCGAGGCCGATGATATTTTGCAGGACGTGTTGTTCGAATTTGTCGAAGCTTATCGTCTGCCGGAACCGATTGAACAGATCGGAGCCTGGCTGTATCGGGTGGCACGCAATCGCATCGTAGACCGTTTTCGCAAGAACAAGGAACAGTCGCTCGATGCAATGCTCGAGGAAGATGAAGATCATGAATATCGTCTGGATCTGGTGTTGCCCGATCCGCAGCAAGGCCCCGAAGCCTTGTATGCGCGCTCGGCACTCTTAAACGAGTTGCAGCTGGCGCTGGATGAGCTGCCGGAAAATCAGCGTGAAGTATTTATCGCGCATGAACTGGAAGGCAAGAGCTTTAAGGAAATGGCAGCGCACAGCGGCGTGTCGCAAAACACGCTGGCGCGCAAGCGATACGCGGTGCTGTACTTGCGCAATCGCCTGCAGGATATTGTTGATGAATTTGACTAGGAGAGAAAAAATGAAATATGGATTAATGAAACTGGGCCGGGTACTGTTGATGTTTGTGCTGGCCGCAATACTCGCCGCCGTGGTCATGAACCTGTGGAACTGGATCATGCCCGGCCTGTACTTTGGGATTAACACCATCGACTACTGGCATGCATTGGGTCTGCTGGTCTTGAGCCGGATATTGTTTGGTGGCTTTCGCGGCCACGGCGGCTGGCATCGCGCTCACAAGTGGCAGCACTGGCAGAAGTGGCAGGCCATGTCGCCGGAAGAACGCGAAAAATTTTGGCAGCACCGCGGTGGTGGCAGAAAGCCGGAAGCAGAATGAAGCCGACAGCATCAACCAATTCAGGTTCCGTATGCACGGCATGAAAGTCGCTTATACTCCCAGGGCCGATGCCAGTCGTGTCTGCGGAGTATGCATGACCGCCGGTCCGGAACAAGCCATCACACCAAGCCGTTTCAGCGAGAATTTATGACCCCGACTTCACCCCCTGCCGCAGCAATGACAACGTTTTCTCCGTATCAAAAACGCGTGGTCGGCATGCTGGCATTTCTGCAATTTGCCGTCATCCTCGACTTCATGCTGATGTCGCCGCTTGGTGCCTTAATCATGCCTGCCATGTCCATTACCACCAAACAGTTCGGGCTGGTCGTCTCGGCTTATGCCTTCAGTGCCGGGCTGGCCGGTTTGCTGACTGCCGGTTTTGCCGACCGCTATGACCGTAAAAAGCTGCTGCTGTTTTTCTATGCCGGCTTTGTGCTGGGCACATTGTGGTGCGGGATTGCGCAAAGCTATGAAACGCTGTTGATCGCGCGGATTGTCACCGGATTATTCGGCGGCGTGATCGGCTCGGTCGTGATGGCGATTGCCACCGATTTATTTGCACCGCAACTGCGCGGTCGCGTGATGGGTCTGATTCAAACCGCCTTCGCCGCCAGTCAGGTATTGGGCATTCCGTTTGGCCTGTATCTCTCCAATCATTGGGACTGGCACGTTCCGTTCATCGCCATGGCCGCACTGGGTCTGGTCGGCGGACTGGTGGTAGCGTGGAATATGAAACCGGTCAATGCGCATCTGACGATTGCGCAGGAACACAGCCCGTGGATGCATCTGTATCACACCGTCACCGAGCCACGTTATCTGCTGGCGTTTTTGGCGACCTCCCTGCTGACCACCGGTGGCTTTATGCTGATGCCCTTCAGCAGCGCGTTCGTGGTCAACAATCTGGGCGTCAGTTTTCATGATCTGCCGACGGTGTATCTGGTCACCGGCATCTGCACGATTTTCTTCGGGCCCCTGATCGGGAAAGCTGCCGACAAATTCGGCAAGTTCAACATCTTCACAATCGGCACGGTGATGTCGATCATCATGGTGCTGGTCTACACCAATCTGCAATCGATCCCGCTGATTGGATTGATCATTGTGAACGTGCTGCTGTTCTCGGGTATTTTTTCGCGCATGATTCCGTTTCAGGCCATGATGTCAACCGTGCCAAGTGCGGTCCAACGCGGCTCATTCAGCGCCATCAGTTCCTCGATTCAGCAACTGTCCGGCGGGGTTGCCTCGGTGGTCGCCGGGCATCTTGTCAGTTTCGGTGCGGATGGAAAACTGCAGCACTTCAATGTGCTGGGGTATGTGATAGTCGGCACTTCGGTAGTGGCGTTCGCTTTGCTGTGGCGCTTGAATCGCAACAATAATATCGAGGCTGCGGCTAAGGCAGCGGTGTCGCCGGGCGTTAGCGCGACAACTTAGTAATGGGAAGTTGTTTGCGACTTTTGTTTTGTAAGGTCCCCGCCAATTCCTCGACGCGCTTGCTTTTTATCCGCACGATTGCTGTTGTGTCAGATAGCAGGGAAAACGTAATCCGGTCACCAGCCTTGAGCGCAAGGCTGTCCCGAATTTCCTTGGGGATTGTTATCCGACCACTGCTGTCTAATATTGCCTCGTTTGACATAGTGTTCTCCTCATATTCTTGCAAGCGGTATTATCTATAGGCGAATGAATATCTGTAATAGTCGATGAATCCCCGCCCGGTTTATTTCCGAAACACCGTCACCCGATCAAAATGCCCATCCTGATCAATCGCCGTGATGTCATACCGGCCAGCCTTTGCCAGTTCAAATAACTTCGCCTTTTCACCCTCACTGCTGGCCGTGTAGACACCGTTCACCAGCCAGGTAACCTGACCATTTGCGGCGTGTGCATTGAGGCGCAGCACTGGCGACGGTTGGCCGGGTGAAGTGGCCAGCAGTTCACGATCGACTGCACCTTTGATATGCAACGCGACCGCCGTATGTTCGCTGCGGCAGCCGGAGCGCCAGGCGGGGAGCTGGTTGGTGTCGGTCAGCCAGGGTTCGAGCAGAACCGGCCAGCGGGCGACCTCGATTTGCTGATATGGACGGCTGGTGCATTCCGGGACCACGCGCATTCCAGTGGCGATGTCCAGGTAGGCGACGGAGCGCATGGCAGGCGGATCATGTTCGCCGGGCAAAGTGGGTGGGGCAGTTTGATTGAGCAGCCAGGCCAGGCGTTTTTGCTGACAAACTCCGGCCGGGCTTTGTTCGGCCAGATAGCCCTCGGGCCAGCAGATCACTGCCTGACTGACACTGTCCGGTTTGGCGCGGGTCGCCTCGGAACGATTGCCCGCCAGTCCGTTAAAAATCGCCTGCATCATCGGCGCGGCAATGTTCGCTCCATAAAACCCCGGATTGGGCGTGCCGTCCGGACGGCCAATCCATACGCCGACGGTATAACGATCACTCACGCCAATCGTCCAGGCATCGCGAAATCCGTAGCTGGTGCCGGTCTTATAGGCCACGCCGTGGCGATCGGCGCGCAGCCCCACCGCCTGACTGGTCAGCCCGCCACCTTCGAGAATAGCGCGAATGATGTAAGCGGCGCCGGGGCTCATCATCGGGTATTGAGTGAGCGGATCGTGGATTTCAAGACGCGGCCAACCGGCCTGTCCGGAACGCCCCAGCGCGCTGTAGCCACCGACCAGTGATTCAAGACTGGTGCCAACGCCGCCCAGGATCACGCTCAGATTCGGTCCGGCATTTTTGGGAAAAACCAGCTTCAATCCGCCCTGCCGTAAACGACCCACAAAACGCTCTGGCGTGATGTGATCAAGCACCTGCACTGCCGGGACATTGAGCGATCTGACCAGCGCATCTGAGGCACTCACCGGCCCGGAAAACGCCTGGCCGAAATTGCCTGGTGCATAGCCATGAAACACTTGCGGCGCGTCGATCAGGAGCGACTCCGAATCGATCAATCCGTCGTCCAGCGCAAAGCCATACAAAAATGGTTTCAGGGTCGAGCCGGGAGAGCGCACGGCGCGCACCATGTCGACCCAGGGAAAGCGCGTCCTGTCGCCAAAGTCGGCCGAGCCAGCGTAAGCTGCCACCGACAGATCACGATTATCCATGACCAGCGCTGCGGCCGACACATGGTCAGGTAAAGCATTGGCGCGATCCTGCAGCAGCAACTCGACCATCTGCTGGGTTTGTGCATCGACGGTTGATTCGACTCTGGCGCGCAGCGGGTATTGCTGGTGCAGGCGCTGGGCCAACAGGGGTGCCAGCATCGGCTCACGCGCGCGCAGCATCAGGACCGGTTCGCTCAAGGCATCAGCGATGTCGGACTCACTCCAGTGGCCGCGCATGCGTCTGATGACTTTGTCGCGTGTGGCTTGGGCATGTTGTACAAACCGGTCCAAGCGCAAACGCGACGGACTTTGCGGCAATACCGTCAGCAAGGCAGCTTCGGCCCTGGTCAGGCGACTCGATGGTTTACCGAGGTACGATCGGCTGGCAGCCTCAACACCTTCGATGACGCCGCCCATCGGCGCATAGTTCAGATAGATTTCGAGGATCTCGCGTTTGGAATAATGCAGTTCAAGCTGCAGCGCGCGGAGCAGCTGGCGCAGCTTGCCCCACAGCGTATGCGGCACCGGTTCGATCAGGCGCGCGACCTGCATGGTCAGGGTTGAACCACCCGAGATCACATGACCGTAACGCGCCCACTGTCCCACGGCGCGCAGCATGCCCCAGGGATTGACGCCGGGATGCCACCAGAATGCGCGGTCTTCGTAGCGAATCAATGCATCGATGTATTCGGGCGCGACCTGCTCCAGGGTCACCGGGTAGCGCCAGATATGTTGGGCATCGGGGAAGGCGCGCAGTGGGGTGCCGTCACGTGCCACCACGACAGCGGCGAAATCGGCACCCTGACCGCGCACGGGAAGTGGGAAGCACTGGTCAATCACGGCAATGAATGCTGCCAGGCTGATCAATGCGATGACCGCTTTGCGTAGTCGGTTTGGCAGGTGCTGCCAGAGCGCTTTAGATCTGGTCACTGAACTTCTAATCATTACTAAACCTTCAGGGCGCTTAACTTTGCATCACTTTGCAGGTATGTCACTGCGTCGTTCCCGCGTGGGTTTGGCGGGAATCCAGCGTCGTTCGATGCAAAGCAGAGCATACGACACTGGATTCCCGCCTGAATCCGCTGGAATGACGGGTTGTTGACAGATCCATGTCACGGCGTTGTCGCCTGCGGAATCGTATCGGATTCAGATTTCACCGCCGCCTTTTTCGGCAAGCCGGCATCTTCCACCGTCACCGTCAGCGGTTCCTTGCTCACCGCATGCAGGCGTGGATCATACATATCTTCCACCGATGATTGCGGCAGCACGAAACGTCCCGGCGTGACCACGCGCGCCCGGTAGAACAAATGTAAATCGTTGTCCCACCAGCTGCCCAGCCGCACTGCAGCGACAAACCGGTCATCGCGGAATTCCACATGATCGATGCGCTGATCCTGCATCGCCTCAGCCGGATTGACGCCGTCGATCTTGAGCGCATCGCCGCTCTCTCCCTGAATCAGATGGGTGTTCTCAATTTCAAGACCGGCAGGCAGGCGATCTACCACCAGACCGTTCGGCGTAAAGAATGAGGCATTGCCGGTGATTTCCACCCACACCGAATCACCGACTTTAAGGGTTGGATTATCCGGCAGCGGTTTGCCATCGACGGTAAACATCTTGCGGAAGATTTTCATGCCCGGATACGAATCACCCACCGCTTTCGGATTGCCGGTGCTGGTCATCACCGCGAACAATGGCGCGGTGCCAGTGTTTTGCAGTTTATGACCAATGCCATCCGCGTTCGGCAGGGAGACGAAGCGCGAGCTGGTGCCAGTCAATGCGTCTGCTGCCTTGTCACCAGCCAGACTGGCGCTCCAGGTATTGCCCGCCTGAGTATCGACATAGCGCGCCGCCAGGAATACCGCCATCTGATCTTCGGTACTCAGATAATTGCGGGTTTTCAGACCCTCGACGATTGTGCCGAGCAAGGCGCCGTCGCGTGGCGATCCGAGTTTGTATTGCTGCAGCAAGGCATACGCCAGCGCCGAATCGCGCACCGGGCTGCCATAGTCAAACCAGAAACTGCTGGAGATGCGCGGTTTGGCCAGACCTTCTTCGATGGCTGTTTTACCGCGCGGCGCGTCCCCCATGCGATCGAGCGCAATACCTAGTTCGATCAGAGACAACCCGCTGATGGCATTGGCGCGCAATTCATATAACTGGCGCAATGAAGCCAGCTGTACCTTGCGATCCTCCGCCAGCACCAGTGCGCCAAACGCCAGCGCTTCAAAATTGCGATTGCGCTGATTCCAATAGTCGTTCCAGTTATTGCTGCCATTCCACGCATTGGGTTTGGCTGGCAGCGAGGCGATCCCGGCCGGCAATTGCTCCTGCAGGAATGCGATGGCCTTGTTGTACATCGCGTCCGGCACGGCAAATCTTTCAGTGCGGGCATCCTGCAGGAAGTGCGTGACGTAGGCGCTCAACCAGTAATCAAATTCATTGGCATTGCCCCACAAACTGAACCCGCCGTTCGGCGCCTGATACGCCCCCAGTTTGGCGAACGATTTATCCAGCACCGCGCTGCGTTCTTCACGACTGTGCACCGGCAGGTTGTAACGGCGCGCGGCCTCCTCGTCGACATACACCCAGGGATAACTGCTGCTGGTAGTCTGTTCGGCACAACCGTAGGGATAGACCAGCAGACCCTGCAACATCTGCTGCGCATTCAGGGGTGGCAGGGCGCTTAACATCAGCTGCGATTTGCGACCGGGATACCAGGCGGCGCTGTCAGCATTGCGCAGCGTGACTGACTCGCCGGGTGCCAGAACAAACGTGGTGTTGACCTGACGGGTCGGCGTGGGAGCTTCAACCTCCAAGGCGAAATGACGATCAATATTGATCTTGTCGCCTTTGACTTTGACCTGCAGATCAGCCAGTCCGAGCGGACCACCGGCACTGACCTTGAAACGCAGCGTGGTTTTTTCCCTGTCTTTCAAGGTCACGCTCTGACTGCCACCAGCCAGCGTCAAGCCTGCGCCAGCAGTGACATCGAGTTTCAGAGTCTGGGTGCTGCCGGATAAATTATGCACGTCCAGCCCCAGCGTGGCGGTATCACCGATCGCAATGAAGCGCGGCGTGTTCATCTCCGCGATCACCGGCGCTGCCACCACCATCGAGCGCTCTGCCGCGCTGAAATGATCCGGCGACGCCGCCATCGCCATCAGGCGCAGGCGGCCATTGAAGTCCGGCACCTTGAGCTGGATCACGGCCTTGCCCTGCGCATCGAGGCGCACCGGTCCGCTGAACAGATCGACCAGACGCACCTTCTCGCTGCTGCGCGCCGGTTTGTTCAGCGAGGTGTCGCCACCATAACGCAGGCTGCCTTTTTTACCGGCCATTTTTTCGATCAGACGACCATACATATCGCGCAGATCGGCACCAAACCGCAATTGCCCGAAAAATGCCTGGAAGGGGTCCGGGGTCTTGAACTCGGTAATATTTAAAATCCCCTCATCGACTGCCGACAGAGTCACGAATGCAGTTTGCGCGCCGACCGCATTGGTCTTGATGGTGACCGGCACCGTGGTATCCGGTTCGATCCGTTCCGGCGCGTCGATGCTCACGTTCAGCTTGCGCGCCTTGCGGTCGATGCCGAGGTGGATCAGGCCCAGTGCGCGGGTCGGGGTGATCAGGTCACCCTGATTGCCGGGACGCAGCACCGTGACCGACACATACATGTCCTGACGCTTCCAGCTCTTGTCAATCGGGATGTCGATTTTGTCATCGTCGCCGCTGATGCTGATACGTTTCATCCACAGCAGCCGGTCGCCCTCCACGGCCACAATCGCTTCCCCTTTATGTGGCGCAGCGATGGCCAGGTGGGCAGTCTCGCCTTCGGCGTAATTCGGTTTATCCAGTTTCAGCGACACCCGATCCGGACGCACGCCTTCAGACTGGTCGCGCTCTGCCGACCAGCCAGCGAAGAAGCGATAGACCAGACTGCCAGGCTGCCCGGGCGTGCCGACTTCAAGGCGATAGCGACCATACTGCACCTGCATTTTCAGTGCGGCAGTCTGACCGGCGGCCAGATCGAGACTCTTGGTGGCGATCAGTTCGCTCGTTTCGGCAAAGCCGGAATTCCAGCCGCGCTGATCATCAAAGCGCCAGTACCAGTTGCGGTTTTCACGAATCAGCCGCACCGGCACGCCGCGCTCAGCCAGCATATGCGCCTGCTCATCGGCCAGGATCACATCGAATTCCGCCAGTGCACCTTCGGCAACATATTCATTGGAAAATTTCGGACGCACCCCATACAGGGTGTTCGAGGGCCACACCACCCGTTCCAGACTGCGGATGACGGGCCGTCCGCCTGTTTCCAGCAAACTCAGGGTGGAGCGAATCTTGATCGGCGATTTGCGCCCTTGCGCCGGTTCGGTATCAACCTCTACCGTCGCCTTGCCCTGCTCATCGAGTTTGGATTCGGGCAGTTCCTTGCGCGCCGCGACGTTATCATCATCCACCGAGCCAAATACATAGCCGGGCAGTTTGTCTGCCAGCGGATTTTTGCTGCGTGTATATTCGACCGCGCCGAGCAGACGATTCCCGGCAGCCGGTGCGCCGTACAGATAACTGCCGTTGACCGCGATCCTGAATTCACTGTTCTGATGCAGCAGCGGGGCATCGGCGGATAATTCCAGCTTCATGCGTTCCGGCAGAAATTCTTCCACCGAAAAACGATAGGTGGTATTGGCGCTGTGGTCGGCCGGATCGCTGCGCAACTGCACGGTCCAGGCACCGGTTGGCGCATCGACCGGAATTTCAATGCGCTGCTGAAAATACCCCGGCAGTTTGGCATCCGGTTTCAACATCGCCACCAGCTGGCTCTTGCCATCGGGGCGGCGCAGGATCGCCTGGATGGGTTGCGGCGGTACCGGCTGACCATCGGCATCGCGCGCCAGTACCGACAGGTTGAAGCGTTCCCCGGGTCGATACAGATCCCGTCCACTGTAGGCAAACAGGCGCACCGGCTTATACAGATCGCCACCAATTTCATATTCAGACAGATCCAGCGCCGGTTCCTTCAGCGCCAGCACGGATATTTCACTGCCATGTTCGGCCAGCAGCAGGCGCGCCTTGTCGGGATGATTGTCGAAGTCGGCACGTCCGTCACCGTCAGTAGTTTTTTGTGCCAGCACCTTGCCATCCGCATCCAGCCAGGAAATGGTCGTGCCGCTGATCGGCTTGCCGGTAGTCAGAGAACTGACCAGCGCCGACGCGCTCTTCGGATACACATGCATCGACAGACCGAGATCCGACACATAGAAATACGTGGTCTGATAGTCGTAGCGGAAGCGGCCCGGTTGGGTCATCACCGCCACATAGATACCGGGCTCACGCAACTCCTTGATGTCCTCAACCGGAACGAAGGTCACGCTTTGTTTGTTGCTCTGCTTTTCAGTGACAAAGCGTCCGTGGTACACGCTGTCGGTCATCTTGTGCAAGGGATCGAGTTCCCAGCCATTTACCGCGCCGTGCAATTCATGGTGACGCTGGTCGTAAGGCTTGTTCCACTCCTGCGCGGCCTCGTCGTTCTCATCATCGATATTCCGGCGCGCTTTTTTTGAGGGACCGTTCATCACCATGTCCAGAAAGCGCGGCAGCTGTTCTTTTTTGACTTTCAAAAATTCGACATCGACTTCAGGAATATTCACGGTCACGACCGGCAGACCACCATTCTGCGCGGCGGGCAGCACCATGCCATTGCTGGCGAAGTAGTAGGCCGGGGCGATGGCAGCGGTGCTGATTGAATAACGCTGTTCTTTATCGATGCTGCGCCCGCTGGCGTCTTTGATGCCAGGCTTGATCACTACCACGTAGCGGGTGGTCGGTTTGACATTCGGCAGGTACAGGATTCTCGGATTGCTGCCGGTAACCCAGGAGGAGGGCACCAGCTTGCCGCCTTTGATATCGACATCCTTATCGGCGAGGCTGACCGATTTTTCCACCGGCGGGCCACCCTGTTCCTGGTCTTCATCATTATTGTTATTGGTCTGCGTAACTGCCACGCTGCCCATTTCGAATACCTGAATCAGGGCATCGAATTTCTGTTTTTTATCCAGCGGCTGGGTGACGGTCAGCGCCAGCGCCGGTGAACCCTCAAAGCTGCGGTTGTCAGCTTCGACCCAGTCAAACGGCGTGTTCGGGTCGACATCGTCAGCAGCGACTGCACTGGTGGCCTGCTTGCCGCCCGATGCCACGCCAGTAGAAGGGCTCTGATGAAAGTGCCTGATTCCAAACACGGCAGCAGCGATAACAACAAGGCCAGCGATGGCGATTCCGATTTTTTTGCTTATTTTTTTGCTGATATTCTCACTTAACACGGGACAATTCCTTCCATAAAGATTGGGGCGCTACACCAAACTGCATGCCGACTGCGACCAGAGATTAACTGGTCGTATCCGGTCTGTCTATGCCCTATTCAGGTTATTTTAGTGGCGCAAGAATCGCATCCAAGCGGTTTGCTGCACCGTCAATCTGTTCCAGATGCGGATATTTCAAGCCATCAAAATAAGCAATCCGCACGGTCTCGAACCCGCCTTCTTTTTTCAGCAGCAACTCGATCGGCTGGTGGCTGGTTCGCGCGGCGGTGACAGCCCGCTTCAACACATCCTCCTTGTACTCGCGGCCATTCACTCCCAGCAGAACCACATCACCGGTCATCCCGGCCTTGAATGCCGGCCCGTCCCACAATACCTCTTCAATGCGGTCGTCACGTCCGATGATAAAGCCCAGCGAGTACCAGAAATCGGCGACGTTGCTGTCGGCATTGATGGCCTTGTTATAGTCGCTCGGTTTGTCGGTGAAGACCAGTTTCCAGCCGGATGCGGCGATGCCGTCCAGCGGTGCCGAACCATGGCTGTCCAGTTGGCTGCGCAGATACTTGGCCCAGTCATAAGGCTGGACGGCATTGAGCGTGGCGACGATATCCTCAAACGTATAAGTGAGCGGCTTGTAACGGCCATCGTCCATACCGAAAAATTTCAGGGCGAAGTCGTTCAACGAGCGCGTGTCCTTGGATAGCGCGCGGATTTTGGCATCCACATCCAGCCAGATCAGCTGCCCTTCCATGTAGTAGTCCTCGCCACCCTGAACACTGCGCCAGGCCAGAGGGCGACGCTGATTGATGACCGGGTCATTGGTGGTTTCCTGGACCGAGCGCCATTGCTTGGATTTTTCGGTGCTGTAGTAGGCAGCGACCATGGCAATCGAATCCTTCACCTGTTGCGTACTCAGCAGGCCGGACCGTGCCGCCAAAACATAACCCCAATATTCGGTTTGACCTTCATACAGCCAGAGCAGCTGATTTTGCATCGGCGTATTGAAGTTGGGCGTGAACTGACCGGCCGGGCGGCGGAATTTGCCGTCCCAGGAATGGGTGAATTCGTGCGGGATCAGGTAGCCGCGCGGCGCAAATCCTTTGTCATCCCATTCGGTGAAATAGGACGGCTTGACGCCGTTTTCGCTGGATTGATGATGTTCGAGTCCGGCGAAGCTGAATTTGTCACTGGCTGCCACCAGAAAATCAAAATGGCTGAAATGGCGTGCACCAAATAATTTGTAGGCCTGCTGCAGCAGCGCCCGGTGGAATCCGATCTGTTCGGGTGTGGCCACCAGCGAGGCGGCGTCATCGGCAAAAAAATCAAAATAGACTGGCACTTTGGCGCCGGGATCAAGATCAAAGCGGGCGAAATATTTTCCGGCGTAGAGCGGTGAATCGACCAGGTCTTCCAAGTCGACCGATTGAAAATGAATCGTCGCGCCAGCCTGCTCGGCCCCATCCAGCGCACTGGCAAATTTCCATCCATCGGGAATGCGCACTTCCGGCTTGACACTGATGCCACGGATAAAATAGCCCGCCGGGTAGACCAGCAATTTTTCCCAATGCAGCGCCGCGATTTCGGCAGACGCGAAATTGGCACCCTGCGCCGCACTGATCGGTGACAGGTACTGGAACTCGGCATCAATGGCAGTCACACCGGCAGGCACCACCAGATGAAACGCATACATATTGAGCGGATCACGCTGCCATTCGATGCGTTGCTGATTGCCGCTGATTTTGAAATTGGCCATGTGCGCCAGTTGCGCAGTTGGCGAATGCTCGCCCGGCAACCACTCCGGATACAGCAGGGTCAATTTTCCGGCCTGAACCGGAATGCGTTCGTGCACGGTAAATATTTTTTGATTGACGTTGGTCGCGTCGATATCAAGTTGTATCGTGCCTGGATACGGCTTGTCTTTCGGCGTCGGGATCTCTTGTGCGCCTGCCGTCGCAGTCAGCAGAGCCAGGCACAGCACGGATATTAATTTGATTTTGCAGGTGGCGGATGGAAATCGGGCGGGTATCGAATACATGCTGATCCTTATGGGAATGGTAGGGATGAATCCGGCTGAACATGGCAGGGTGGTAAGAGAGTAGCGAGTTCACTTAGCCAAGTAAATAAATTTGTGAATGCTTTGCACAAGATCTCTGCGGTTGTCTCAAAAATACAATCGTGGCAAGATACGGCACTTTTCACGAGGGTGTCGCTGACGCTGTTCTGTTGCAATGTGCCGCGCAAGCACCCGGTATAAAAATCTTGTCGATTCTCTGTCTCATCAAACTGCTGCTCGTTCCAACCCTGATCGGACTGGTCACCCTGGCCGGTCGTCGCTGGGGACCCAAGGTTGCCGGGTGGCTGTCAGCATTTCCGATCATTGCCGGACCTATCCTGCTGTTTGTCGCGCTCGACCATGGCGCGGAGTTTGCCGCTACTGCTGCAACCGGCACGTTGTCTGCCGTGTTGGCGATTGTGGTATTCAGTCTCGGTTATTCGTGGGCCGCGATGCGCCTGCACTGGGTGGGATGTTTGGTGGTGGCCTTGCTGGTTTATTTTATTGCTGTGCTGGGTCTGGCTGCCGTGCCGATGTCACTGGTTCAGGCGGCGCTGCTCGCGCTGGTGTCGGTGGTGGTCGCGCCGCGCCTGTTCCCGGTGGTGACTCTTCCTGTCGTGAAGATCAAACCGGTCAGATACGACCTGCCCCTGCGTATGATTTTGGGCGCAGCGCTGGTGATGTTAATCACTTATTCTGCGCACAATCTAGGACCGCGCCTGGCCGGTATTCTGATGATGTTTCCGGTCATGAGCAGCATCCTGACCGTGTTTTCGCATCGCAGTGCGGGCCGGGAATTTGCCATTCTGTTTTTGAAGGGGATGATGCTCGGCTGGTATTCCTTCTCAACCTTTTGTTTTACCCTGGCACTACTGCTGCACGGTGCTGGCGTAGCCGTGGCTTTTGTTCTTGCGGTGCTGGCGGCGGCAATCGTTCAGCTTGGATCGCGCCGCTTTCTTCATTGACTACCAGTACCACGGTGTCACAAATTTACCCCGGCACGTTCTCGTCGTTCCCGCGGTTTCAGGCGGGAACCTAGTGTCGTTAGGCTGTTGATTCAACGGGCAAGTCGTTTTAATTAACACCGAAAACGCCACTGTATTCCCGCCTGAAACCGCGGGAAAGACGGGGTCGCCTAGACGGGGTCGCCTAGACGGGGTCGCCTAGACGGGGTCGCCCAGACGGGGTCGCCTGGACGGAACATCTAAATTTATGATGCAGTAGTCCTAGAACAATCCTGAAATTTTCCCATTGGCATCCGCATCAATCGAATTGGCCGCAGGAACTTTCGGCAGGCCCGGCATAGTCATGATGTCGCCACATACCACCACGATAAATTCGGCACCGGCCGACAGACGCACTTCACGGATATTCAAGGTGTGCCCGGTCGGCGCGCCGCGCAGGCTCGCGTCGGTTGAAAATGAGTACTGTGTCTTCGCGATGCATACCGGGTAGTGGCCATAACCGTCATCTTCATATTCGGTCAGTTTTTTCAGAATGGCTTTATCGGCCGACACTTCGCCCGCGCCGTAAATCTTGCTGGCCACGGTTCTGATTTTATCGATCAAGGGGATGTTGTCTTCATACACAAAGGTCATGCGTGACGGCTGTTCGCACAGCTTGACCACCGCATGCGCCAGATCGGTCGCACCGGCACCACCCTCGGCCCAATGTCTGGCCAGGATCACTTCGACGCCATAGCGTGCGGCCGCAGACTTGAGCAAGTCAATCTCGGCATCGGTGTCATGCGTGAAGTGATTGATCGCCACCACGCAGGGCATGCCGTAGTGATCGCGGATATTGGTGATGTGCTTTTCCAGATTGACCAGCCCCTTTTTGAGCGCATCCAGATTTTCCTTGCCGGTGTCCTTCACTTCAACCCCGCCATGATATTTCAGCGAACGCACGGTGGCGACCAGCACTACTGCCGACGGCACCAGACCGGATTTGCGGCATTTGATATCGATAAATTTTTCTGCGCCAAGATCGGCACCGAACCCGGCTTCGGTCACCACATAGTCGGCCAGTTTCAAGGCCGTCTTGGTGGCTATCACCGAATTGCAGCCATGCGCGATATTGGCGAACGGGCCGCCGTGCAGCAAGGCGATATTGCCTTCCAGGGTTTGCACAACATTCGGTGCGAAGGCTTCTGCCAACAAGGCCGCCATCGCGCCATGTCCGTCCAGATCGCTGGCCAGGATCGGTGTCTTGTCAAAGCTGGTGCCAACCACAATCCTGCCGAGGCGATTTTTCAAATCCTGAAAGTCGTTGGCCAGACAGAATATCGCCATCACTTCCGAGGCCACCACAATATCGAAGCCGTCTTCCCGCACAAAACCATTTCCCGGGCCGCCCAGGCCAATGGTGATCTTGCGCAGGGCGCGGTCATTCATATCGATGACCCGTTTCCAGGTAATGCGGCGCGTGTCGATTTTCAGTGCATTGCCGTGATGGATGTGATTGTCGATCAGTGCCGCCAGCAGATTGTTGGCCAGGGCGATGGCATTGAAGTCACCGGTGAAATGCAGATTGATATCTTCCATCGGCACCACCTGCGCCCGGCCGCCACCGGTTGCGCCGCCTTTCATGCCAAATACCGGACCGAGCGAGGGTTCACGGATGCAGGTCAGCGTTTTTTTGCCGATCGCATTCATCGCATCAGTCAGTCCGACTGTGGTCGTGGATTTGCCCTCACCGGCGGGCGTGGGTGAAATCGCGGTAACGAGGATTAATTTTCCTTGCGGCTGGTCAACGAGTGAGCGGATGTAGTCGAGCGAGAGTTTGGCTTTGTAATGTCCATAAGGACTCAGAGCGTCTTCAGGAATACCGATTTTTTCAGCGGCTAAGGGGATGATTTTTTTTAGTCTGGCTGCCTGGGCAATCTCTAAGTCGCTCTTCATGGGAATTCCTTGATATTGGGTTGATTTTTGGATGGCTGCTATTATCCCGGATTCCTCTGTTGACTGCTTGCAAGTTTTGATAAGCTTTTGACCATGTCCGGTGCAGCCAACTTTTGCTCCATCCCAGAGCGCCACTGGCTCGATCGCACACTTTTCCGGCTCATAACAATAAAAACAATCATTCATAAAACGTATAATCACTATCAGAAAACACAATTGGAGTTATATGTTGCGCTGCAATATAGTGAGTGTGCAAAAACCAAATTAATTTCAAATGAGGCCTACCATGACTGCTTTTATCCAACGTATCCAGGATTTCAATGAATCCGACCTGTCGACATTTTTCGCCAATGACTCCTTCTGGAGCCTGTTTTTGTTGTCCGCTCTGGCAGTATCAACTGTGATCGTTTTGCCACGATTGATGTAATCGGCACAGCTTTGCCACGGATTACCGATCCCGTCGAACCGCCAGTGGCGGTTTTTTTATGCCCTCGGCATGTCATGACGTTTGTCACCCACATGTCCTGACAGTTGGCAATTACCCGTCTCCCCTGTCCCTGCCAGACTGCATGCATCAACAGCAGTTTCTGAAATCAAACCAAGCCAGGGGGCAGACATGACACAGCAATCCAACATCGCAAATTTTTCAAACACCGCAACCGTCCCATCAGCGGCACGGGCCGGCCGCGCCATCGGTGCCATGTTTTTTTCCGTATTCGGTTGCGCCTGGATCAGTAACTGGGCGCAGGCGTCCCATCCCTCCAACTGGAGTTTATTGATCAGTGTTGTGCTGATCGGCCTGTTATTGCTGCTGTGCGCGATCACGGTCTACCGGCACAACAAAGCCGCCGTGGACATGATCGACCCGGTACAGAAAAAGAATACCGATAGCCGCTTCCATATCGTCAACGTCGGATAATGGGTGGCGATCCTGATCACCGTGAACGTCTTGAACAATGTGGGCAAACCGGAATGGGCGATCCCTGCGGTAATCTTTATTATCGGCGCGCACTTCATGCCACTGGCACACCTGTTTCGTTACTTCCCGCACTATGTATCCGGTATCGCGTTGATGGCGTGGGCCATTGCGTATCCGTGGCTGTCAGTCGCAGGTCCTGCGAGTGCGATTGGATCGTTGGGGATCGGGCTTATCCTTTGGGTTAGCGCGGTGTATGCGTTGACGAGAAAAGCCGAATAGGCGGGCAACGTTGGGCAAGGCCGAAATAAGTTCAACACGCCCTCCATATAGTCCTATGTGCGCCAGGATACAGACACCCGCTGCAGAAAGTCCATGATACGGTTTTCCGATCATCACTTGTTGTCGCGTGCTGCGACGTAAATGGACCTGCATGAAAACCTATCTCTACAAACCGTTGTTGCTGTCAATGATGTTTGCCATGGCGCCGCTGGTGCATGCGCAGATTTCAGTGTCGGTTGGCATTGAATTGCCGCCACCTGAATTGCCGGTGTATGAGCAGCCGGCGATTCCGGGTGATGGTTATTTGTGGACGCCGGGTTACTGGTCATGGAACCCGAATGAAAACGATTATTACTGGGTGCCTGGCACCTGGGTCAACGCGCCGTATGTCGGGGCACTCTGGACACCTGGTTACTGGGGACATGAGGGTAATAATTATTCGTGGAATCGCGGCTACTGGGGCGACCATATCGGTTATTACGGCGGGATTAATTACGGTCATGGTTATGCCGGTGTCGGATATCAGGGTGGCTATTGGGATCGCGGTTCGTTCAGCTACAACCGGACCGTCAATAATGTCAGCAATGTGCACGTGACCAATGTCTATTCATCCCGTGTCACCAATGTGCAAAACACTCACGTCAGTTTCAACGGCGGCCGGGGTGGTGTGCAGATGAGTGCATCGAAGAACGAGCAGATCATTAACAGCATGCCGCATAACCAGGCTACCTCGCGTCAGGCGGAACACGAAACTCAGGCACATACCATGCCGGATCAGCGCATGTCGGTCAATCACGGCGCGCCGCGAGTCGCCGCCACGCCGGAACCGGGCGCCTACAATGCCGCCAATGTCGAGCACACCAGAGCCGAGCGCGCTGCAGCGTCACAGCAAAGACCGCAGGCACGTGCGCCTCAGCCGCAACGCGAGAATCAGCAACAACAGCGTCAGCCTCAGCCGCAACATGAAAATCGACCACAGCAGCGTCAGCCTCAGCCGCAACACGAAAATCAGCCGCAACAGCGTCAGCCTCAGCCTCAACACGAAAATCAGCCGCAACAGCGTCAGCCTCAGCCTCAACACGAAAATCAACCACAGCAGCATCCGGCTCAGCAGCATGAGAATCGCCCTGCCGGACATGGGGAAGATCATAAAGAAAAATAATGCGCAGGCAGGCTCAAGCTGCCAGTCCAAGTCGGAGAAAAAAATATGATGTCACCAAAAGAGCAATATCGGGCAGGCATGGAAAATCAACTCGTTGAAATGAAAATCTCCATGCTGGAACTGGAAGAATTTGGCCGCCAGCGCGACAGCGTGACGCAGTCGATTTACCGCGATGAGATGGCCAAGCTCAGACAGCAGTGCGAGTCTGTGTCAGCAAAACTGCTTGAATTGAAAACGGCTACCGAACAGTCCTGGAATGTTCTGATGCAGGAAATCGAAACAATATTTGCGGCTTTGCAGAAAGCGTTCCGCTATTTGAAAAACCAGATTTAATCTGGTTGTTGTCCGGCTGTTTAATCAAAGAGGAAATACCATGTCAAACAATTTCATACTCGCTCTGACGATCAGTTTATTCATGACCGGATTGATGGTCTTCATCGTTCGTCCTGCCTGGAACGCCTGGGCACAATCGGATTAATGGAGCGCGGTCATGACAGTATGGATACTGGTGGCATTGCTGGCCATCGCGGCGCTGGTATATTTCGATCTGGCCGGCCTGTATTGGGCTGTGTTCGTGATCGTATGGATTGAGCTGGGCTTTTTCAGCGCAACGATTCCGTTTTCTGTCAGCGTCTTGCTGCTGCTGTGGCTCGGCATCCCAACCCTGCTACTGGCAATTCCCTCCCTGCGGCTTGGCCTGGTCACGCCTGCCATCCTCGCCAAATTCAAACAGATTTTGCCAGTCATGTCCGACACCGAACGTGATGCGCTCGAAGCCGGGACCATCTGGTGGGACGCCGATCTGTTCTCCGGCAAACCTGACTGGAATAAATTACTGAACTTTCCCGCCCCGTCTTTGACTGATGAAGAGCAGGCATTTCTGGATAATGAGGTCAATGAACTGTGTGGCATGGTCAGGGATTGGGATACTACCCAGATCTGGCACGACCTGCCGCCCGAGGACTGGCAATTCATCAAGGACAAAGGTTTTTTGGCGATGATCATTCCCAAAAAATACGGTGGCAAGGAATTTTCCGCCTACATGCATTCCCAGGTCGTGATGAAGCTCTCCAGTCAGTGTTCGGCCTTGGCGGTATCGGTGATGGTACCCAATTCCCTGGGGCCGGCCGAGTTGTTGCTGCACTATGGTACCGATCGCCAAAAGGACTATTACCTGCCGCGTCTGGCCAGCGGTCTGGAAATACCCTGTTTCGCCCTGACCAATCCCTACGCCGGTTCCGATGCGGCCGCCATTCCCGATGTCGGCATCGTCTGTCACGCCGAGTTCGAAGGAAAACTGACGCTCGGCCTGCGCGTGAGCTGGTCCAAACGCTATATCACGCTGGCGCCAGTGGCGAGCCTGCTGGGCCTGGCGTTTCGCGTGATGGATCCAGACAATCTTCTGCGTCACAAAGTCGATATCGGTATTACCTGCGCGTTGATTCCCACCGCGCACCCCGGCGTGGTCATCGGCCGTCGCCACTGGCCCTTGAATGCCGTGTTTCAGAATGGTCCAACCTCGGGCACCGATGTATTTGTTCCGATGGAATGGGTCATCGGCGGCATCCCCCAGCTTGGCAAGGGCTGGCGCATGCTGATGGAATGTCTGGCTGCCGGACGTGCCATTTCGCTGCCTTCGTCAAACGTCGGCATGGCCAAACTGGCGGTGCGTGGTACCAGCGCCTATGCTGCAATCCGGCGTCAATTTCATACCGCCATCGGTCAGTTCGAAGGCGTGCAGGAAGCGCTGGCAAGAATGGGCGGCAATCTGTACATGATGGACGCCGCACGCCAGTTTTCGGCGGTCGCGCTGGATCTGGGTGAAAAGCCCGCCGTCATTTCTGCCATCGTCAAATACCATGTCACTGAACGTGGCCGCAAAGTCGTCAATGACGGCATGGATATATTGGGCGGCAAAGGCATTTGCATGGGGCCGGACAATTTTCTGGCACGCGCCTATCAGCAGTTGCCGATAGCGATCACGGTCGAAGGCGCCAACATTCTGACCCGCTGCCTGATCATCTTCGGACAGGGCGCGATCCGTTCCCATCCGTTTGTGCTCAAGGAGATGCACGCGGCACAGGAACTGAATCACAAAAAATCATTACTGGATTTTGATGCGGCGTTTTTCGGGCATATGCGTTTCTTTATCGGTAACCTGCTGCGCACCGTGCTTGCTACCTGGACCGGCAGCGTCTTCATCGGCGCACCGAAACAGGCCGCGAAAGACATGCATCGCTACTACCGCGCAGTCAGTCACCTGTCGGCCGCCTTTGCGGTGCTGACTGACGTGGCGATGATTGCCTTGGGCAGCTCGCTGAAACGGCGTGAATCGATCTCTGGCCGGCTCGGCGATATCCTGTCGCAGCTGTATCTGATTTCAGCGACACTGAAACGCTTTGAAGATGAGGGCCGACCTGAAGCGGATGCAGCTTACGTGCACTGGTCAATTCAGGATGCCTTGAATCAGACCCAGTTGGCAATCGGCGGCGTGCTGGATAATTTCCCCAACCGGACTCTGGCGCTGTTAATGCGCCTGGCGATCAGTCCTCTGGGTGCGCGCTATCGTGCTCCCTCTGATCACCTGATGATCCAGGTTGCCACTGCCATGCAGATCGACGGCGCCAGTCGCGACCGGCTGCTGGCCCAGTCTTTCAAGATCGGCGAATTTGGCGACGTCATCTCCAATTGCGATATGGCGCTCAAACTGCTGCCGCGATTCAAGGAGCTGGAATTGCGCCTGAAAGAACCGGTACGCGCCGGCCTCATCAAACCGATGCCGCAGAATCTGGCGGTGATGCACGACTGGGTGATGCATGCGTCGCTGTCTGATCTCATCACCATCGAAGAGCGGCGCCTGATTCTGGATTTCACCAGATTTGCGAATCTGGCGATCCAGGTCAATGATTTTCCCGCCGATTTCAGCGAAGCGCAGGACGCCGCAAGGCGCGCAGGCGATCATGACTATCTGATCGAAAAAGTGTCGACTATGTGAGTTGCCGAACAGAGCAGGGCGCGGCTAGCCCTTATTCTTGCCGCTTCTGTTTAGCGAAGCGATTCGCTGTGATGATCTACCGGGGCTGGCGGTCGGGAAAAATTCCAGCACCAAATTCTATTGCGACGTTTTCCAGCTGGTGGGCGATTGACCCATCACAATCTTGAACGCTCGCAAAAAGCCCGCCTGACTGTCATAACCAACCCGTTCAGCCACCAGCTTGAGTGGCACGCCTTCGCGGATCAATGCCTGTGACAAAATGATGCGCCAGCGCGTCAGATAATTGCCCGGCGTATCGCCTACTTCCTGTTTGAATACCGCAGCAAAACTGCTGCGCGACATACCGGCAAAATTGGCCAGTGCCTCCAGTGACCAGTCCTGTCCCGGGTCCTTGTGAATCGCGTTCAAGGCCTTGCTGATCTGCGGATGCAGCAGACTGCGAAACAGACCGGGCGCGGTTTCTTCGCGAGCCAGGACCACCCGCAGCACGTCAATCAACAAGATTTCAAACAGGCGATCCAGCACTTCCTGACGACCCGGTCTGACATCAAATGCCTCACTGAACAGCAGCTCGAGCAAGGTTTCGGTTCCCTTCAAGGCACTCAGAGGACATTCAAACCGTTCCGGCAACGCCAGCAGGATCGGGTTAAATGCCATGTGTTCAAAGCGCATCGAAGCGCAAACCAGATCCGCGCCATTGTTGGGATCAACATGAAAGCGGTGTTGCAGCGGGCGCGAATAAAAAACCAGGGTCGGCTCGGTCAAGGTCACCGCATAGCCGCTTGAGTCTTGCATCTGTATGCTGCCCGCCTTCAGTAAATGCAAAAAGCCGGTGCCTAGTTCATCACCAAAGGTGACATCACCGCACAGGTTGCCCGAGTAAAACAGGCGCGCCTGGGCTTTAAAGTGGGCGAGCAGGGGAGCGAGAGGGTCTTCAGTCATTTTGGACGATCCGCATATAAAATTGGATTTATGTTTAACAATCGTCGCTGAGTATAGCTTATTCTCTGTCCTGTCGCTCAACCCGAGAGATACACTCAATTAACCAAACGGAGCCTTACCATGAACATCATTAAAAAATCTTTGCTTTTAATCGCAACTTTAACTGCCATAGTCACAGCCGCACCGAGCTTTGCTGACGCCTCGACTGACAATATCGTCGGCGCAGCGGGCTACGATCTGACTTCGTATTTCACACAAGAGAAACCCGAGCACGGCAACGGACATCATGTTGCTGAAGTTAACGGCGTGACTTATTTGTTTGCAACCGAAGAAAACAAAAAAACCTTTGAAGCCAACCCGCAAAAATTTCTGCCCCAATACGGCGGCTACTGTGCATACGGTGTCTCAGTCAACAAAAAATTTGTTGCCGATCCCGAGCAGTTTGATATCGTAGACGGCAAGCTGTACCTGAATCTGGACGCCAAGATTCGTTCGATCTGGTTGCAAAATGTGCCAGGCCGTATTACTGATGCCAACAAAAACTGGACCACGATTGCCAGCAAAAAACCGTCAGAACTGTAATTGAGTTAGTTGGGCAAGGTGTTTGAACTGAGGAGGTGGCTGCAGGTGCCATCTCTTCATTTATTTGAAAGAGCCACATCATGCAAAAACTGGTCAGCCTGTTGAAAGAGGTGCGTTCCTGTTCCTTGTGCAAGGAACATTTACCACTCGGGCCACGCCCGGTTGTGCAGGCGCATGAGCAAGCCAGAATTTTAATTGCCGGACAGGCACCGGGCAACAAGGTCCATCAGAGCGGTATTCCATTTGACGATGCCAGCGGCGACCGCTTGCGGGACTGGATGGGAATCAGCAAAGAGATTTTTTATGATGACAAACGCATCGCCCTGCTGCCGATGGGGTTTTGTTTTCCGGGCACCGGCAAATCGGGTGACCTGCCACCGCGCAAGGAATGCGCTCCGCAATGGCGCGACCGACTGCTCGCGCAACTACCAAATATTCAACTGACTTTGGTCATCGGCCAATACGCGCAAGCCTGGCACCTGCAGGACAGTGAAAACACCAGTGTTACCCAGCATGTTCTGGACTGGCAAAAAAACTGGCCGCACACCTTGCCGCTGCCGCATCCCAGTCCGAGAAACAATATCTGGCTCAAACAGAATCCGTGGTTTGCTGAACAGGTTTTGCCGGCACTCAAAGCGCAGGTGAAAATCATTTTGGGAGCTTAGCAAAGCAGGCCGGGGTATAAGCCCAGCCAATGAACTCGTGGATTCTTAATTGATGGGACCGGTCATGCCGCCTCAAGATTTACATGCACCTGCTGTCCAAGCGCCGTAGCGATATTGACTAACGCATCCAGTGAGAAACGCGAAATTCTGCCTCGCAAGAGGTCGTTGATACGTGGTTGAGTCACGCCACAACGGCTTGCAGTCTCGACTTGGGTCCAGTTTTTCTCATTAATCAGTGCTGCAATTTGTTCGATAAGCTCAGCGCGAATCCGCAGGTTGGCTGCCTCTTGGGGAGTATCTGCAATTGCGTCCCATACGCTGTCATAGACCTGATTTTTTGGCTTTGTCATCATTTCCCTCGCATTAGTTGTGCAAACCTGTTTTTCGCGGTTTCAATATCTTGCTTCGACGTTGCCTGAGTTTTTTTCTGAAATGCATGCAATACGTAAACAGCATCTGCCATCCGAGCTGTGTACACAACACGAAATGTACCGTGGTCATCCCAAACGCGAATTTCCTCTACGCCTTTGCCAATTGACGGCATCGGTTTGAAATCCTTAGGTTGCATGCCCTGTTGTACGCGGCCAAGCTGGTAACCGACATCAACGCGGGCATCGTCAGGGAAGTCACGTAAACATTTAAGTGAATCTCCAAGGAAAACGACTGGTTTCATGCGGATAATATATCCATTTAGATATATTGGCGCAAGTGTTTTTTGCTGATTGACCATGCGCAAATGGCAGCAATGCAGAGCATCGGTTGTCAACTACGGGTACGCAGCCGCAATGAGCAGCTTATTGATCATCCTGTTTTCAACGAGGGTCGCCGGGACTGTATCTCAGCCTGCACGCCAATCAAAACTGCATCGGATCAAACCACAATTCCCTGTTTGAAAACGGCGTATCCTCGGACATCAAGGGATTGTTCAATTTGATGATATGGCGATTTTTGAGGTCGGCATTTTTGATCGCCGCGCCATTGAATCTATTGAACAGCCGGTCAAACGATCCATCCTTGATCGCTTTGCGCAAGCCGGTTTCCAGGAGCCTGGCCAGATTTTCGTTGTGCTGGTTCACAAAAAAATATTCAGCCGCCGGGTAATGCAGCGCGATGGTCTTTTCCACCTCAATATCTTTTTCCTTGTGGGTATCCAGCTCATTCCAGGCCTCTGAAACCGAGCGCGGGAAAAAGTCAAATCGATTGCGCTCCAGCATCTTGAACAGACTGTCGTAGTCGGGACTCTTCAGTACCCGAATCTCATTTGCCATCAGAATATCGGCATCGGGCCAGTCATGACCTTGACCAGCAGACAGTGGGCGCAACTGCTCGATGGTTTGAATGTGACTGAATCGTTCAACGTCGCTCTTCCTGATCAAGAGGATGCGCCAACCCAACAGGCCTTTATCAATCGGAATGCGCACCGGTAACAGGCCCCGTTCCCGTTCCTTGGAAGTCATCGACCACACCACATTGATTTCGACATTCGAGGCCAGTTGGAGCAAGGCCCGATTCTGCTGCATATGCTGTTCACTGGGACGCAGTTCGAACGCCACGCCTGCCTTGTTCAGGGCCAGATTGAGCATGGCAAAGGGCAGTTCATTGCGATAATCGGTTTCGGTCTCCGGTCTCGGGTAGACGACGATTAATTTTCCGGTTTGTGCGCAGGCATTGAGAGCAACGAAGAGGCTCATCACCGCCAGCAAACCACGGATAAATTTCCCAGATCGCATAGTCTCCCCATTGTTGTCGCTCGTGACTACCGGCGGCTGACCTAAGAATAGTCCATTTGCGCCCGATCTGTCGAAATGAATCTGGCGAACAAGGGCAAAGCTTGCTGATTCGACCAGTTTACAGCAGGGTCGCCAGCCTCATCACCACCGCAACCAGCAAGGCCAATTCCTGGCCGACGAAGGTCTGTTCCAGAAACGTCTCCGAATCGACAATCCCCAACACTGCGCCGTTTTGACCTAGCACCGGCAAACACGCTTCGGCGTTGACTTTTGGATCGCAGGTGTAATACTCCCCGCCGGCGGAACGATACGCGCCAACCTGATTGATGATGCGTCCCATGCCGCTTAAACCGACCGTGCTGTTATTGCTGATCGCAGCAAATTCCGCGGTCAACGGAAACTCGGGACGCGAGGCTGCGCCGTAATACGCCAGCTTGACCAGCACCGATTGCCCTTCTGGATTGACGCGCTTTTGATACACGCCAAACCAGTCGCTGCTGGAGTGTTGCCGGTAAAAGTTAACCAGTGCCGTGACCCGCTTCAATAATTGTTCATTCGCCGCCGTCTTGCCACCCAGGGTCTGTTCCAGATCGTAGGGCTTGGCGGCCAGTTGTCCGAACAAGGAACAGGCACCGCCTTCACCCAGTTCCGGCACCTGATACTGCCACTGCACCTGTGGGTCGGTCTGATCCAGTTCGATTGCTGCGCCAAATTGCGCCAGCTGCACATAAAAGTCATGGGTCAGCTGGCCTGCGTTGATACCGCTATGTTGTAAATAATTGTCAATTAACATCGTTGTACTCACTGAATAAAAAAGCAGAATTCAATCCGCCGGAATGCCGCGATCCCGGTTGATTTCGCCAGGGCCAACCGGCCCGGCATGATTGCCCCAACTATTGCGCATGTAGTTGACTACGCCGACCACCTCGGCATCGCTCAACACATTCGCAAACGGCGGCATGCCGAACGGACGCGGATTGCCGAAGGTGCTGGGAGGGTAACCGCCATTCAAGACGATGCGGATCGGATTGACTGCATTCGGCATGGTCAGGGTGTGGTTGCCGGCCAGCGGCGGGTAGGCACCGACCGAGCCCTGCCCATTGGCCTGATGGCAGTCGGCACAGTTTTTTTCATAGACCTTCTCGCCCAGTTTCATCGACCGGTCAAATTCTTCGCTTGGATTGAGCGCCGCGGCCGGTGCTGCAGCACCAGTCTGCGGCAAGGATTTCAGATAAGCCGCCATCGCATTGATGTCGCTGTCTGACACATGCTGCAGGCTCTGCGCAACGACTTCTGCCATCGGGCCAAACACTGCACCCTTGGTCGAGCTACCTGTTTTCAGCAGATCGGCAATCTGCTGCCTGTCCCAGCTACCCAGACCGGCTTCGGGATCCGCAGTCAGCGCTGGTGCATACCAGTTTTGCAGCGGGATCAGCCCGCCCGCCAGATCGGCATTATGTTCGCTCGCACCCAGCGCGGTACGCGGCGTATGACAGGCGCTGCAGTGACCCAGGCCCTGCACCAGATACGCGCCGCGATTCCATTCGGCCGATTGCTTCTGATCCGCCTGGTAAATGCCGGGTTTGAAATACAGGGCGCGCCACACTGCCAGCAAATTGCGCTGACTGTACGGAAAACGTAATTGGTGCGGCTGGGCAGGCTGCTCGATGGGGGCCAGGGTTTTCAGGTAAGCGAAAAGCGCGTCAGAATCTTCGCGTGTCACCTTGCTGTAATTGGGGAATGGGAAAACCGGATAAAGAAATTTTCCATCGCGTGACCTGCCATCGTGCAGTGCCCGCCAGAAGTCAGCGGCCGTCCAAAGTCCGAGGCCGGTCGCCGGGTCCGGCGTGATATTCGGTGAGACAAACCTGCCGTAGTCGGTATCAATCGTACGTCCACCCGCATACTGTTTGCCGCCGCGCGCGGTGTGGCAGGCCATGCAGTCGCCGACCCGCGCCAGATAGGCACCGCGGGCGATCTGTTCGCTGACATCGCTTGTGACAATTGCCGGGTGATCAACTGGGTCAGGGACAAATTGCAGGCCGACTTTGGCCAGCAGGATCAATACGACTATAGCCAGTGAGAGAAGAATCAGGCGTTTCATTAATTCGATTTCCTTGTCATTGCGCGCTGCCACAGTCAAGCGGCAGGCGTTCCGGCAATGCCGTCACGGCAGCACTGTTTTCCGGGACAGGTTGCGCAGCCAGCCAGGCCGAGATCGCGTTGATCTCGTCGGGATGCAGACGGGAAGCGATCTGCGCCATGCAGTCGGGTTCGACAGCATGGCGGGTCCGGTTGACCCAGTTGCCAAATTGCGCGTTCAGATAATCATGCGGCAAACCGATCAGGGCAGGGATGGCTGGCGCATAGCCGGTCAGATTTTTTCCATGGCAGGCGACACATGCGGGCACGTTCCTGGCCGGGTCGCCGGACATCACCAGCGCGCGGGCGCGTTCGGTCTGGGCGGCGGACAGGGTTGCGCGCTGCGGCTGTGGGTAAGGCAAATGCAGCCCGGAAAAATAATGCGCGATTTCCATCAGATACGCGTCGGACAGATGGCTGACCATATACGTCATGGCCTGCGACTGGCGCCGTCCTTCCCGAAAATTCTGCAACTGGTTGTACAGATAACCGGCCGGCTTGCCCGCAATGCGCGGCGCGTAACCGTTGCCGGTGCCCACCCCCTGTTTGCCGTGACAGGCAACGCAGGCAGCGGTGCGCTGCTCAATAGTGTCCGGAATCGTCTTCTGGGCCAGGGCCTGGCTGCAAAAGGCCAGTAGCATCGTACAAACTGCCATGCCATAGCAAGTGGGGTGTGTTTTTATCATAAGTTTGAGATGCTGCAAGACGTTGGCGAAGTCTAAAGCAAATCGGGAATCAATGCCGGTTCTGAAGGATTGACTGGAGTGCGCGAGCGCTCCAGCGCCTGCAGCTGGTTCAGCACCGCGACGTCATATTGCAGGGCCTGTGCCGCCGGGATGACCAGGGTAGTGTGCTGTTTCAAGGCCGCCTGCGGAAGATCGCCTAGGCGAATTGTGTCAGCGCGGGTCGTCTCCAGCACATGGGTTGCGGCTTCATACAGGATCACCGGATGATCGGGCGAATAGGTCCGCACGAGTTTGTCGACGATAATCTGCACATGCGCCGTTTCAGTGTCGTAGCGCTTCAAAGTCAGATCGCCAGCGATGCCGATTTGCCAGATCACGAACAGCGCGGACGGGTCAATCACCCGCTGAAAAATCATGAACTGGGTCGCTTCCATCGACACCATCCCGGTACTGCCGGGATCGATGCCCAGATCGGCAACCAGACAATCCAGTGCCGAGATACCCGGTTCCATGTGCGCCGCAAAACCTTCGCGACGCGCATCGGCAATCGCCATATGCGCGATACAGGCAAAAATTCCCGGATGTCCGTAAAAAGCTGCACAGACCCGTTTGCCGTTGCGTACTTCCTGCAGAATCGTGTCGGCCATGCGGCGATAAGTATCGCGCCGCGTCTTGCCATCGATTTTCGTATCGTCGTAATGATCGAGCAGGCAGACATAATTTTTCGCCACGCCGCGCAGCCATTCGCGAGTAAATATATTCGGCACTGCCGCGAACACCACATCAAAGGATTCGATATAACTTTTGGCCAGCGGCGTCAGTTGTCCAGCCATGCGCATGCCCGTGCCAACGCACACCAGCTTCCCGGCGCCGGCTTGGTTTGTCACGTCAGTTTTGGACTGCAACACAATTGCGTCCGTCGGCTTTGGCCTGATACAGGGCCTTGTCCGCAGCGACCAATAAATTGGCGAACTGGCCGGTGTGATTCGCGGGCAGACTGGCGATCCCAAAGCTGGCACTTAACGAGAATTGAAATCCGCAGGGTTCGGTATTGATGGCGGCAATCACTGCGCGGCACGCCTGCGCCAGTTTGAACGCGGTTGCCGCGTCGGTGTTTGGCAGACAGATCGCGAACTCTTCACCGCCCAGCCGTCCAAAGACATCACCGCGCCGCAATACCCCGCCAACCACCTGGCAGGTGGTGCTCAATACCCAGTCACCGGCCGGATGACCGAAGCTGTCATTGACGCGCTTGAATAAATCCATGTCGAACAGGATCAGGCTGACCGCGTCGGAGCGCAGGTTCACAAGCTGTTCAGCGCACTGCATGAAATGACTGCGGTTGCTGATGCGGGTCAGGCCATCGATCTGCGATTTGCTGCGCAACAGATTCTTTTGCCTGATCACGGTCCACAGGTACAGCCCCAGCGCGGCAGTGATGATGACCGCGAGCGTGATGATCAGCCATAAATTCTGACTGTTCTTTTTCTCCAGCTGCTGCTCGATCGCCAGAATTTTATTTTGCTTTTCCAGCAGGCTCACATGGTTCAGCTGATCCGTCATGCTGAACTTGACGCGCTGATACGCGACATTCTTTTGCAGCTGTTCATCCAGCAAGGCATTTTTTTGCAGCAAGGCCTGCTGGGCATAGCCGAATGCCGATTCATATTGCGCCTGGGCGCGCTTGATCTGCGAGAGCGTCTCAAGAGATTTTTCCATTTGCATCACCAGCTTTTGCGATTCGGCATGCTGATAGGCCAGCAGTCCATACTTTTCGGCAGCGGCCAGTCGACCGGTCTGCAGGTAGGCGCGCGCCAGGGCTTCTTCGAGTCGTGAAACGTAGTCCAACCCCATTGCCTGCGATCCGAAGCTGCTTAGCACCGGCAGGCCTGCTGCGATGCCATGTTGGTACTCCTGATTGTCGATCAGATCGATCGCAGCAAAAGCTTTGACGATCAGCGAAATATAGGTCCATCCGGTCTTGTCACAGGATTCCACCGCCTCGCGGATCTGCGCTCGTGCCGCGGCACGCTGGTTCTTCAGCATATAAATTTCAACCCGGTCACCACCCGCAATACATTTTGCCTTCAGGTCCTGCCCGGCTACCGGCAGGTCGTACATCCGGTCGGCGTAACTCAAGGCCTCATCGTAAGCATGCAGGGAAATGAGCAAGGTGATCGCTGATTGCAGCGTATCCATTTTGGCGATTGTATCGGTGACGCGCGGCAGCAACTCGATGCTGGTGTTCATCACATCCAGCGCCGGTTCGAACGCCCCGGTCGCAACGTAGGACTCGGATAACTGGTAAAGAAATTTGGACTTGATATCCGGGTCCTGTACCGTGTCGATAAACCCGTTGACATAGCTGAGCCGCTCGCGATGCTGATTGAAATAGCCCAGGACCGAAGCTTTCAATACTTGAAAATGCAGGCGCTGCGCCGGGTCGAAGTGCGCCGATTCGATGGCCGACAGCACGCCGCGTGCTTTTTGCGGATCGGTTTTAATCAGTTGATCGGCGTGCTTGAGCTCCGTGGCGGCGTCAATTCCGGCGGCACCAGCCTGGCAGACCAACAGGCCGGCCAGCAGCACGGATACACCGAGAAATTTAAGCAGTATTGAGCCAGGTTCACTTTTCAAAGCATTCAACCGGTTAAAACTGCGGTATTTCCATCGTTGGCAATTCTTCAGTCTTGATGCCAAGCAGATTGGCGACCCGGGTTTTATCACCCGACAACATGGCCTGTATCTCATCATCGGACAGCCCAAAATTACGCATCGCCTGCTGAGGATTCTGGATGTATGCATCGCGGGCATCTGCATCCTGATCCAGATGGTTTAAGTAGTCGAGCAATTTGGCCATGATTTTTACTTACCCCATGCAGTGAAAATTGATTGAGAGAAAGTATTCTATGCGAGAATTTGCCGAGCTGTAAGTGTTTTATTGAAAGATTTGTCGTCGATTGTTGATCTGCTTTCCATAACGTGAAGAAACTAAATTAGCCCTTGGAAACTAAATCATCGGTATGCCCGGACTGATCCCGGGCCAGCGCGCAATTTTTGCTGCGAAAACGCAAGGTTTTTTCTTGGTAACCATCCCTGAAACGGGCCAACCTGCCTATAATCGACGGAACAAAAACGAGGCGCTGAAAAAGCAGAGCGCACCACAACACCAGGTAACAAACGGGACGATTGGGACAGCATGTTTACCGAACAAAAATTACACAGTTTGATTGATGAAGCCATCTGGACTCGTGCTGAAGTGCATCTGCACCGCGCCCGCGCAGTGATTGAGCCGGCCTGTCAGTTACGAATGCGAAATCTGTCTCTGGTTGAAAATGGTGAGTTCATTCCAACCTGCCTGGCGCGGTTTGACAGTGAGATCCAGGCCGGGCATCCCGAACTGGCGATTGAAACCCTGGCGCTGCTCGGCGAACTGATCCCGTTCGGTGGACAATTCTGGCGTCATTTGCGTGATGCGGCACTGGCTCTGCGTCTGCCGGAAAAGGCTGTGAAATTCGACAAACGTCAAAAGGGCATTGCGACACGCGACGCGGAGTTTGCCCGGCAGTGGGAAGCGGCAAAACCGATACTCGAGTGCGCGCGCGACATGGTGAAAGACCGGATGAAATTTTTGCCCAAGGTCAGTGACGAATGGGAGCAGACGGTGGCGCGTGTCGAGCAACATCTGGCAGCGAAATCGGCCAGAGAAGTGATTGACGCCCTGGCCGAGTTTGAATATTCAACGGTGGTACGTTTTAAAACTTTTTTGCGCGACGCCGCCATTGCCTTCGACCTGGCCGATGATGCCGCACAGTTTGATACGCGCCGCCATATTCAGCGTGAAGTGAACAGCTTGCGCTGACGTCAAATTATTTTTCGCCCGGTAAAGTTTGGGTCAGCAAACTGACCAGATTGTGATAGGTGACGCTGTTTTTTTCGATCATGCCGTGGAAGTGGTCATTCGACAGAATATCTTCCTGTTTCAGCAAACCAGGCTGTCCGGTGCGCAAGATGACGATCGGCGTTTCATGTTTGCCCGCATCTTCCCGTAACCAGCGCGCCACTTCCATCCCGGCATATTTGGTCTCCATGACCATGTCCAGCAGTAACAGGTCTACACTGGCCGACGTGGTACCGGCTTCCATGGTTTTCTTCATATAGGCAATCGCTTCCAGGCCTGAATAGGCATGCACGATGTTCAATCCCCGGCCATGAATCTTGATATTTTTGAGCGACAGCGTGGTCATGACGTGCACATCCATATCATCGTCAATCACCAAAATAGTCCACGGCTTACCGGCTTCAGGCTTGGTGTCATTGCGTTCTTCGGAAAATTTGATTGTGTCATCCATGTTCAAGGCCTGTAAAAATACGTGCTGCGCGTAATCTGATTGCGCAGTGTTGTTAAAAAATTGCTTCAGCCAGGTTCTACTGGCGCCGGGGCCGTTTGCGGAATCGTTAACGAGAAAATCGTCCCGGGTTCGGACTTGGCAACTACCTTGATCGCACCGCCCAGAATCGTGGTGGCGAGGCGGTAGCAGATATGCAGTCCCAATCCTGATCCACCTTGCCCCAACCGGGTGGTAAAGAATGGTTCAAAAACCCGGTCAACCAGATCGGGGGCGATGCCTTTGCCATCATCATCAAAGCTCAGTTCAATCTGAGTATAGCCATCTTTTGCGTTTTTTATAGTCTTGCTGGAAATTTTTATCCGCCCGTGGTCGCGGCCTTCAAAACCGTGCTGGATGCTGTTCATGACCAGGTTGAAAATAATTTGCTCCAGCGGCCCAGGATAGCTTTCGATTTCGATCAGTTCAGGAATGTCGATCTCAATCTTCCACGGCGCATGTTTGAAGGTTGGCTGGATGGTGGTGATGGTCTCGTTGACCACCTTGGCCAGATCGAATTTGCGGCGGCGCTCGGAAGTCTGATCAACCGAAACCTGTTTGAAACTGCTGACCAGATTCACTGCGCGATCAATCGAACGAAAGTTCAGGTCAGTAATTTCCAGACCGTCGCGCAGGAAATTGACAATCTGCGACCGGGTCAGCGAGCCCGCCTTGAAATTTTCATCGACCTGCACCAGTCGTTCACGCATCGTGGAGGTGGCCAGCTTGGCATTGCCCAACGGCGTATTCAATTCATGCGACACCCCGGCAACGATGGAACCGAGCGAGGCCAGTTTGGCAGAATGGATCAACTCTGACTGCAGGCTCTTCATCTGCACCAGATTGGCGGCCAGCTCTTTGGTGCGCTCCTCGACTTTGGCTTCCAGACCTTCGGCATAAAGACGCAGATGGCTTTGAAAAATTGACGCGCCCATACAGATGATTGAAATCGTCAAAATGAATTCCTGAGTGTGCAGGATGACGCGGTTCAAATCGGAATCGCCAAATGGATTCAATCCGATCGCGACCATTTTTGAAACCGCAAGCGAAATGAGCGCCACACCGATTGAGGTCGACAGAATATTAAAGCGCAGCGACAACAATAGTGCGAACGGAATAATCAAGGTCGGGGTCAGCGGTGCCCAGGCCTGGTCACGCGGAAAATTGAAAAACATCATGGCGATCAGGGCGACGATAACCATCGCGAAAATCACATCGATCAGACGCCAGCTGGCGTCTTTCACCTGCTCTGAAGAAGCAAACATCAGAATCGGCGCAAAGATCAGCAGGCCCAGGCCATCACTGAACCACCAGAAGCGCAGCAAGGCCAGATACGGTATATGCGCACCGTACGCAGAAATGACCGCCGCGCCCAGCAAACCGCTGACGAACGCACCAACCAACGGACCGGCAATCAGGAAATTCGAATAGTCCTTGAGCTTGACCAGATTGGACGAGGTGTGCGTCAGATGCATGATCAGCAAGGTAATACCGATTTCGACCAGATTCACCGCGCCAAGCAGCATGGCTTCGTCGAGCGCCACGTTATGCATATTGCTGATGACATTCGACGTATACGTGACTACCGCCACAATCAGACCCAGAGAAAGTCGCAGGCGCAGCAAGGCAACCAGCAGCACCGCATTGGGCAACCAGATAATGACTTCGTTTTCAGGGGTTTTACCGCACAGGAAGCTGATTTGGATCGAGGCGTAATGGAGCGCAATGAGCACCAGGAAACTGAGCCAGTTGGGATATTCGAACAGTCGTCGAAAACTGTACATGTGTTGTCAGCCTTAAAATGTGGATTGATTCATCGTATCTTCAGAAGCAGTGTTGCATTCCAAATGCCATATTGATATGAACTACGGCGTCACGACTTATTTTTCAGCTTACCTTCACGAGGTGACAACAGTAATTTATAAATTTAAAAATAGCAATTTCCAATTTGAAATGTTGTTTTTTGTAATCCTCGCAGGAAAAATTCTCGAAGGCAAGCAATTAATTTCCCAACAAAATCTAATTTATTTTGAACAATAAATTTAATCAAAATAATTTCCGACTGGTCATCAAACCGACAAATTAAGCTTTCAAAATGCCTTAAATAGGGCATAGATATCGTGCGATATCCGCTTTATAGTTGAAGCCAATTTCGACGCAGAGAAAATTATTGAGAGTGCAGTGATACGAACCAACAGATAAAAAATTGAGTGCAGGCCTGGCAGTGCAGCGGGCGAGATTTTTTGGAGGTGAATCGTGGAGCCGTCTTCAAATCCAGATGCTGATCAGGGTATCGATCCTGCCGCACAAATGTTTGTGTCGCCGCAGCTGAATCTGCCCAAAGGTGGCGGGGCGCTGCGCGGAATTGGCGAAAAATTTTCGACCAATCCGGTGACCGGAACCGGATCGATCAATGTGCCGATTCCAACCAGTCCAGGTCGATCCGGATTCAGCCCGCAACTGTCGCTGTCCTACAATTCCGGCATCGGTAACAGTGCGTTTGGGATGGGCTGGAGTCTTTCACTTCCCGCGATCACGCGCAAGACCGACAAAGGCTTGCCCCGCTATGACGATGTCAGCGAGTCCGACGTGTTTATTTTTTCCGGCGTCGAAGATCTGGTTCCGCTGCTTGATGAGGAACACGGCCAGACGCGGCAGCGTGAATACACTATCAAAAGCTATTGTCCGCGCACTGAGGGCCTGTTTGCACGTATCGAACGCTGGACCTGTGTTACCGATGGCCTGACGCACTGGCGCACCATTTCACGCGACAATGTATTGACCGTCTATGGTTTTGATTCCACGTCGCGGATTGCCGATCCGCTTGATCCGGCGCGGGTGTTCAGCTGGCTGATCAGTTGCAGCTACGACGACAGGGGCAATGCGATCAGCTACGAATACCTGGCCGAGAACGATGATGGTATCGATCCTGGTATGGCCAGCGAGCGCAATCGCGCGCGCCACGCCAATCGTTACGTCAAACGGATTCGCTATGGCAACCGGGCTCCGCTGCTGCTTGATCCGGCCAGTTCCAGTTTGCGCCAATCTCATCTTGGATTGCCGGACCACGCCAGCGCCAGCTGGATGTTCAGCGTCGTGTTCGATTACGGGGACCAGCACTGCCGCGACCAGGCAGCCGACAGAATTTCTGCCAGTGCCGGGCCGCTGCCGTCAACGCTGTGGCAGTGCCGGGCAGATCCTTTTTCCAGCTACCGCTCGGGCTTTGAGATTCGCACCTACCGACTGTGCAAACGGGTACTGATGTTTCATCATTTTCCGGAAGAGCTTGGTGCGGCCGACTGTCTGGTCCGTTCCACTGCGATTCATTATCGCGAACGCGATAGCGGCTCGCTGATCGAGCGCGTTGTGCAGTCCGGTCATGTGCTGCAGGACGATCAGTCCTATCTCACCCGTTCAATGCCAGCACTTGACTTCAGCTACACCGACAGCCCCTTTGAGGAAGGCAGCAGCGACGACTTCATCGCACAGGATGTGGATCCCGCGAGCCTGGCCAATCTCCCGGGCGGAGTCGATGGCGATATCCTGCGCTGGGTTGATCTCGATGGCGAGGGAATTGCAGGCGTTCTTGCCGAACATAGCGGCGCATGGCTGTATAAACATAACCTGGGTGCCGGACAGTTCGGCGCTACCGAAACGGTCCGCCAGCAACCGACCCTGGCGACCTGGGACGGCCGTGCACAACGGCTGATGGATGTGGCCGGTGACGGCAATCTGGATCTGGTCGATTTTTCTGCTTCCTCACCCGGGTTCTATAACCGTACGGCGGATGCCGGTTGGCTTGGTTTCCGCGCGTTTTTGTCGCTGCCGGTGCTGAACTGGCGCGATCCGAATCTGCGTTTTGTCGATCTGACCGGTGACGGCGTGGCCGATATTTTGATTACCGAAAACGACGCGTTAGTGTGGCATGCATCCTTGCTGGAACAGGGCTACGGCGCGGCGATCCGTGTGCCTGTTCCGCTGTATGACGAAGAGAGCGGACCGCGCGCCCTGTTCGCCGACCCGACCCAATCGATTTTTCTGGCCGACATGAGTGGTGACGGACTGTCCGATATCCTGCGCGTGCGTAACGGTGAGGTGTGCTACTGGCCCAATCTTGGCTATGGCAGATTCGGTGCCAAGGTGACGATGGACCATGCGCCCTGGTTCGAGCAGACCGATTTATTCGATCAGCGTCGCCTGCGACTGTCAGATACCGACGGTTCCGGAACTACCGATCTGATTTACCTTGGCCACGATGGCGCGCGGGTATTTCTCAACTACGCCGGCAATAGTTTCAGCAGCGGGCGTCATATCGCAAACTTTCCGCCGGTAGACAATCTCACGACGGTCGATGTGGCCGACCTGTTGGGTCGTGGCACCGCCTGCCTGATCTGGTCATCCCCTCTGCCGCGCGACGCAGGTCGCCAGCTGCGCTATATCGATCTGATGTGTGGAAAGAAGCCCTATCTCCTGTCCGGCATGACCAATAATATGGGTGCGCTCACCCAGATTGACTATGCCACCTCGACCGAGTTTTATCTGGCCGATCAGGCAGCCGGTACTCCATGGGTCACGCGGTTACCGTTTCCGGTGCACGTGGTGAAAACCGTGAAATCGTACGACACCGTGAGCCGCAGTCGCATGGTGACCCACTACAGCTATCACCATGGTTTCTACGATGGACTGGAGCGCGAATTCCGTGGTTTTGGCCGGGTCGACCAGCTCGATACCGAACAGTTCGCCCGCCCGTCTGACACCGCGACTTTGCCGCTTGGCGACAATTGGGATCAGGCGAGCAGCGTTCCGCCGGTGCTGGTCAAGACCTGGTATCACACTGGTGTGTTTTTGGAGGGCGCGCAGGTATCGCGTCATCTCGCCCATGAATATTTTCAGGCGGAGGCAGAAGCACTGCTTGAAGACACAATCCTGCCGGACACTCTGACACCGTTCGAAGCACGCGAGGCGTGCCGCGCCCTGAAAGGCGCAATGCTGCATCAGGAAACCTATGCCCTGGACGGCAGTGCGCGCCAACCCTATCCATATAGCGTCACTGAGAGTAATTTCACGGTGGAGACCGTCCAGCGCAAACAGCGCAATCGCCACGCCGTATTTTTTACCCACACGCGGGAAGCGATCACGCTGCACTATGAGCGCAACTGCGCCGATCCGCGCATCACCCATGATCTGACCCTGGCGACGGACCGCTACGGGAATGTGTTGCAATCGGTTTCAATCGGCTATCAGCGCAGAGTGCCCGCATTTTCCGAGCAGGCCCAGACCTTGGCCAAGCTGACCCAAAATCAGTTCACCAACTCCGTGCTGCTGCCGGATGCACACCGCACCCCGCTGCCTGCCGAGGTCAAGATCTATCAGCTGACCGGGCCGCAGCTGGTCGGGTGCAGGCCGTTCAGCCTGAAGACCGTAAAAATGCTGGTTGATTCTGCGACCGAGATTGCCTATGACGCGCAGCCAACGCGCGGCAAAACTGAAAAGCGCCTGATCAACCAGGTCCGTTCGAGCTATCGTAAAAACGATCTGTCCGGCTTGCTGCCGACCGGTGTTCTGGAATCACTGGCTCTGCCCGGCGAGAACGACAAGCGCGCATTCACTGACGGTCTGCTTGAGTTATACAGGGACAAGGTCACGCCAGCCGAGCTAAAACGTATTCTTGCTGAACCTGGCAGCGGTTACCGCGATCTGGACGGAGACGGTCCCTACTGGATACCGTCGGGCCGCGTGTTTTACAGTCCTCAGGTGAACGACCTGCCGCATCAGGAGTTTGCCTACGCCCTGCAACATTTTTTCCTGCCGCATCGCTATCTGGATGCGTTTGGCGCGAGCACCGTGGTGGAATACGACACGTATCAACTCGCGCCGGTACTGACACGCGACGCAGTCGATAACCAGAGTCAGGCCGAACTCGACTACCGTGTCCTGCAACCGAAACAATTGACTGACCCGAATGGTAACCGCTCATGGGCATGTTTTGATGCCCTCGGGATGCTGATCGGTACGGCGCTCGGCGGCAAAGAATCCGGACCGGTTGAAGGCGATTCCTTCGACACTTTTATCACCGATCTTGAATTGAGCGCGATCCAACAATTTCTCGATGCAGACGATCCGATTGCTCTGGCGCAGGAATTTCTCGGCACGGCGAGCACCCGCATTATTTACGATTTCAGCCGCATTCCGGTGTGCTCAGCGTCCATTGGGCGCGAGACCCATGTCAGCGCGCTGACCGCCGGGCAAACCTCGCGGGTCCAGTTAAGTTTTCTCTATTCAGATGGATTCGGGCGGGCAGCGCAGAAAAAAATTCAGGCCGAGCCAGGGCCGCTGCCGCCGGGTGATCCGGCCGCGCCGCTGCTGAAGTCGCGCTGGATCGGCAGTGGCGCGATGGTGTACAACAACAAGGGCAAACCGGTGCGCCAGTACGAGCCGTTTTTTAGCAGCACACCACACTACGGTATTGAGCAGTGGGGTGTGAGCAGCGTGCTGTTCTACGATCCGGCGCAACGGGTAGTGGCGACTCTGCACGCCAATCACAGTATCGAAAAAGTGTGGTTCGATGCCTGGAAACACCTGTCGTATGACGTCAATGATACGGTCACCATTGACCCCAGGACTGATCCCGATATCGGGCCATTTTTACGCAGACTGCCGGAGCGCGACTACCTGCCCACCTGGTACCAGCAGCGCATCGGCGGCGCGTTGGGTGAGCCTGAAAAAACCGCGGCGGAACAGGCAGCCCGTCATGCCAACACACCCAACACCGTCCATCTTGATGGGCTAGGCCGCAGTGTGCGCAATGTTGCCCACAACGGCAATGACGAAAGCGGCCTGCCGGTTCTATATGTTACGCGCACGGTGTTCGACGTGGAGGGCAATCAGCTGGCCATGATCGACGCACTGGAGCGCGTTGTCCTGCAATGCGCTTACGGGATGATGCGCAACCGCCTTTACCAGCGCAGCATGGAAGCCGGTGCGCGCTGGATGGTGAATGATGCCGTCGGCAAGCCATTGCGAATCTGGAACAGCCGCGATTTTGCCCTGCGTATTGAATACGACGCGTTGCGCCGATCGGTGCGCTCATTTGTGAAAGGCGGACAGGCGGATGCACATGGCGAACACTTTGACCACGAAGTCATGTTTGAAAAAGTTATCTATGGTGACAGCCCGGAAACCGGCTTGACGCCGTATCAGCAGAGACAGCAGAATCTGCGCGGCAAGAAATTCCGCCATGGCGATAGTGCCGGCCTGCTCGGCACCACGCATTACGACTTTAAAGGCAACATCCTGATCACGGACCGTCAGTTTGCGCAGGATTTCAAACACACGCCAGACTGGCATACCGAAGTCGCGCTTGACACGCACCTGTTTGACAGCGTCACACAATATGATGCGCTCAATCGGGCCATCGCCGTGAAGGCACCGGACGGCAGTATTTATCGCCCAGGCTACAACGACACCGGCCAGTTGAAGGCCGTGCACGTCAACCTGCGCGGTGCCCAACAGGATGGCGAGCCGGTCTGGTCGCCTTTTGTCGGCCTGATCAATTATGACGCGAAAGGCCAGCGCACCGAGATCCGGTATGCCAACGGCGCGCATACCACCTACACCTACGATGACAAGACCTTCCGGCTGCTGCAATTGAAGACCACACGTTCAGACGCCGCCGCTACCGGCATGACCGCCAAACTGTTCAACAATCCCGGGACGGTGCAAGACCTGCACTACACCTACGATCCGGTTGGCAATATCACCAACATCGAAGACGCCGCGCTGCGCGACGTGTTTCATGCCAACCATAAAGTGCGGGCCGCGGCGCAATTTCGCTTCGACGCGCTGTATCGCCTGCTGGAAGCGACCGGGCGTGAACATGTTGGCCAGTCGGCATTTGCCTTCATCCCCTCCAACGGCAATGACCGTGATTTTCCGTTTGTCGGTGCAGCGCAGTTGCACGATCTGCAGGCGCTCTGCAACTACGTGGAAAATTATAGCTACGACGAGGTCGGTAATTTTCAGACCATGCGTCATCATGCCGACGGCGGCAGCTGGCAACGTCACTATGGTTACCAGGAGCCCAGCCTGCTTGATGCGGGACAAAACAGCAATCGGCTCAGTCACACCAGTCTGCATCAGACTCCCGGCGCACCGGTCGAGCGCTATCACTACGATGCGCACGGCAATATGACGCGCATGCCGCAGTTGGCGCATATGCGCTGGGATTTTCGCGACCAGCTGATCAGCTCGGCACGTCAGATCGTCAATCAAGGTACGCCGGAAACCACCTACTACGTTTACGATGCAAGCGGGCAGCGGGCACGCAAGACCACCGTGCGCCAGCAAGGCGGCAAAAAGTCCGAGCGTTTTTATCTGAATGGTTTCGAGCTGTACCGGCAGTTCAATCACGCCGATGCAGTGACACTTGAGCGCGAGACCTTGCATATCCATGACGATCAGCAACGCATCGCGATTCTGGAAACCCAGACCGTCGGTAAGGATCAGCACATCGACACACCGGTCCCGGTCTGGCGCTATCAGATGGCCAATCATCTCGGATCAGCCAGTCTTGAACTGGACCAGGACGGCAGGCTGCTGACCTATGAAGAATACAGCCCGTTCGGCAATTCAAGCTTCCAGGCCGGGGAGAGTGCCGAAGTCAGCTTGAAGCGCTACCGCTACACCGGCAAGGAACGTGATGAAGAAAACGGTTTCAATTATCACGGTGCACGGTATTGCATACCGTGGCTGGGACGCTGGCTGAACGCTGATCCGGTCGGCCTGCAGGGCGGAATGAATCTGTACGCATACGCCAATAATAATCCGGTCATACTGCGCGACTCGAAAGGGACGAATCCGGATGACCCGCCAGCGAGATTCCCGATGGTTCCACCCAACCCGGCGGATACCTATGTGGTCGCCTTTGGCCGGGCCAGGACGGGGTATATGGATCTGGCTGGCACCAATACCGGTCTGACGCCAATCAACATTCAATGGAATATCAACTTCAATCGCGGCCTCGGTCCGATCGGCATATCGGCTGATGAAGAAATGTTGACCGATGCATTCATCACACCGGTGCGCGGCCCAAGAAGTGATCTGCATCCGATGTTCTCGGGTGTACTGGCCCAGGAAGCGCTGGAAGGGACGTTTGCCAGCACCGTCCATTTCAATCTGAACGGCATTACCCTGACACCGACCTTGCCAGCGCCGCCGGACACCGTCGTGCGCGGCGGGGGGGAAGGTAACACGATGCTGCCGTATTTGCCCGGGTTTGCACGCGAGGATTTCCACTCATCGTCCGAGGCCAGACAGGTGATCGCGCATCTGGCATCGACCGAAGCCAATGAGCGCAATGTGGACATCTTTCTGCAACACGAAGGCGGGCTGACCCTGATTCCCCGTAGTTCGAACACCGTTGTGGGTGCGCCGCTGCCGGACGAATGGGCTGCGCATGTGCCCAATATCAATAATACGCCAAGTGGTCCGATCAATCCCATGGGCGGTGGCATGGGCCGACTCGGCGGGGTTGCTTCCAACGTTGGCGCGCAAATTGTGCCCGGTGTCCCGGAAGGGATCATGACGACAGAAGCCCTCGGTTATACGGCGCAGGCATTTGGTATGCAACGACTTGGCACTGCGGCTCTCGCCGGGGCGAAATCGCCGGGCCCGGCAGCAGTCGGCGGCATTGTCGGCGCACCAGTCGGTCTGGGTGTCGAATATGAAGCAAGGCAGGCCGGACTGGGTGATACCGGCTCATTCGCAGTCGGTGGCGTGGCTGCGGTAGCGACCGGTGCCGGGGTTGCAATCGGCGTGGCGCTGGCGGTGGCGACCGCACCGGTTTCAGTGCCTGTTTTAGCCGGTGTCGCCATTGTCGGCGGCCTGTCGGCCGGGTTTGGATATCTGATGGCGCATATGTAGTCAAGGACCGTCACGGTTCGGGCAGTGGGTTGAGTGGCAGACCTTTTTTATTGAACACGGATTTAAGGAGCTGAAAGATTATGGCTGAGCTGATTGTGATTCGTCTGACCCCACCCAAACCGGTGGATCCTGACACGTTTGCTACCTACCTCACCGGTCTGACCGTTGAGGCCTACGACCTGACCTACGGCACTGTCCCGAAGGGAACGCTGATCGGTTCGGCGCTCTACAAGGTACCCAGTTCAGCGCCGCCGTATGGCGTGCCACCGGGGCCGGGCATCTATCCGGCGGGGACCGGCATTGTCCAGCACATCGTGCAAAATCCGCCGCCACCGGCAATTCCGATCGACTTTGTCACGGCATCGGTCGCTACTGCCGTGATCGCAGTCGGCGCGCCGACCACGTTTGAAAATCTGCGCATCGTGATCAAGCGTGGTGGCCAAACCTGGCAGGTCGCCGAGGAGTTCTATAACGTTCAGACCGATACCGGCGCGCCGACCCCGGACCAATTTCAGAGCCTGGGGATCACCAGCTGCTACCTGACTGTGCCTGCGGTATCGTCGGGCGGAATCGGATTGAGTCTGCCCACCGATGGTTCGGCACCGGCTTTTGAACCGCTGGTGGCGGCGATAAAACAGGTATTGAATCTGGACCCCGGCGGACCGCCACCGGCCTTGGCCAGCCTGACGCCAGAGCAGTGCAAAAATATTGCGTACGAAATTGTCTGGGGCACCCAGACTGCGCTGCCCGCGCCACCCGAGTCGCTGGAGGACATGTACACTGATCCGCCCAACACCGGCAAGACTTCCGACAGTAATGAGCAGGACCTGTTGCAGTTCCAGGGTGCGCTGTCGGCCTACTATGCGCCGCAGGATGCCAACGCCATCCAGCTTGCCACTTACGTCTATTCAGCGGCCGCCGCCTATGCCTGTCAGAACATGTCACTCACTGCCCAGCAGGCGCTTTTTGCCTTGCCGGTGGATGCCGGGATCAGTCTGGGTGGACCGCTGGGTTCGATCGAGGTGTTGTTGATCAATCCCGGTGGCGGTGCGCTGCCGGTTAACTTCGGTGTGCCCGCAGCTTACTTCTATGCGCTGTCGGCCATCATGCCCTCCCAGGTGACGGCACAGCAGCGTTACAACATGGCCTGCGGCGGCAATGCGGCACAGTTGCTCACGACACTGACCCAGGCAGTCACCAACGCCACCATCAGCGATGATGAACAGATCAACGGTGTTGGTGCTCATATTAATCCTGCTCAGGCCGTGCGGCGTCTGGCTGCGCTGAACGTGGAAGGCAGCGCGAATCGTCCGCTGTGTCCGGTTGATGTCAGCATCAGTGACATCCTCAATGACTGGCTGGGCTATGGGGCAGACTGGCCCGACCCGACCGTCGGGCCGATCGAGCAATTCTGGATCACGCCCGGCGTTCCACCGACGCCAGCCACCGACGAGGTGGTGAAATATCCCGGCAAGTATCTGGACTTTGTATTGACTGCGCTCACCCAGGGCTACACGCCACCGGCCAGCGCGCAATCGCTGGCGCAACTGATTCTGGCGCATCTGAAAATTACCCCGAACGGCTCGGCACCGCCAACCACGGTGGCGCAACTTGCGCAGGCGCTCAGTACCGACTGGGCAAACTTTTTTACCAGCAGCCCCGGCGGGCCCGCTAACCAGTGGCTGCCGCCGTTTACCGGCAGCGGGTCGGCACAGGCGCGCCTGTCCGCCTTGATCATTTATATCCAGCAGTTTTTTTCCGCCAGCCCGCCAGCGCAACCGACCAATTACAGTGCCGCCAATCCCAGCGCACCGCCGCTACTGGTCGCGCCTTCCAGCGACTGGATTTCACAAGTCATTGCCGCTTACGCACTGCTGCCCGGTGGCGGGCCGATCACGCTGGGCAGCGGCTTTGATGCGGTCGTGATGGCGCAGGCTGCGGCGCAGATTTTTCCCGATGATCTGCACGCCCAGGAATGGCTGGTGCAGGCGATCACCACGCTGGACGCGCTGGCGGCCGTCGTCAATCCGCTGGGCGTATCTGCCAGTCTGGCGTTCTCGCTGATGGAAGCGCTGTATGCGCGCGGCTTCAAGGGTGCCAACGATATCCTGCCGCTGTCCCTGGATGAATTTGAGACTTCACTGATCGGCACCATTGCCTATTCCTACGCCGCTACCATTTTCAGCAATATCGGCGGCAATACCAATCCAGCGCCGCAGCCGGGACCGTTCAATCCGGTCAATCCCGGCGACCTGGTCAACTGCCTGCCCGCACCGTGCAGTTCACCGCTTGGCGAGATTGAATATCTGCATGAGCTGCTGACGCTGGCGCAGACTGCCAGCTGCGAAAATCCATCTGCAGCGCCTGCCAGTGGCCAGCTCAGTCTGGGCGACGCGCTCGCCACGCGGCGCGGCCCTCTGGCAACGGTGTTGCTGGCCAGTTGTCCGAATCTGGAAATCCCGATTCCACTGATCGATATCGTCAATGAAAATCTGGAAAGTCTGGTCACCACGATTCCGTCGCAAGCACAGGGCGCGGTCTACAACACCAATGGCGCGACGCTCAACGGCTATACCCTGTGTGAAGTGGCCTGCTGTCCGCCGCAGGGCGAGCCCATCGAAGCGTGCGACGACTGTCAGGATCCGGTCACGCTGTATGGCGCTGTTCCTGCCTACTCCAGCCCCGCGGTGCCGGTTGCGCTGCCCGGCGCGTATGACAAACTGGCCCATGATTTCGCCACGCCCGATCTGCCCTATTCGCAGATGCTGGATATCAATCGTACTTATCTCGAACATCTGTGCACGACTCGCTATGACACGATGCGGCGCTTCCGGCGTGATATCACCGAATTTGTGCATGACGAGACGCTGGCCGCACCGATCTTTCAGTCGCACCTGTGGCGCTATCCGCTCAATCTCGATCTGACGCTCGAATATCTGTGTCTGACTCAACAGGAACTCGATGCCTGGACGGGCGAGCGGGCCAGACCGAACTGGGCGCTGTTCGGCTTTAACAGTGCCAGCACCAACAAAGTGAACTGGGTACGCACGGCCTCGCAGGTGTCGGAATTTCTGGCGCGCACCGGCCTGAACTGGTGTGAACTGCGCGCCCTGCAGGATTGCGGGATCGTGTCGTTTACGTTCAGCGGCAGCCGGGACGGCAAACTGCCCGCCTGTGAGCCCTGTTATCCAGGCCAGTATCTGCTCAGCTTTGGCAACGCCAATGCGGCCGCCTCGAATCTGGGACTGGTCGGCGTGTTCATTCGTATCTGGCGCAAGTTGCAGTGTTGCGGCTGCATTGAGCTGAGTATGAATGATCTGGCCGACATTTTCGCCGTGGTCGCGCCGACGCTCACACCGACCGGGAATCTGCCGGACTTTCTGCGCCAGCTCGCCAGCATTCTGTTATTGCACAGGGAGTTCCACCTTGCGCTGCGTGATCGTAGCGATCACACCATCGGCACTGGCGCCGATCGTCTGCACATCCTGGCGTTATGGGTCGGGCCGACTGCGGCCAAATGGAACTGGGCAATTCAGCAGCTATTGCACGGTGTGCGCCCGTCGGCGCAACGCCACCACGGTTGCACCCAGCGCTCCGCGCAGTTCATTAAATTGCTGGCACAAAATCTCGACCCGCTGTCGCAACTGATGGGCTTTGATCCGGCCAGTGCCGGTATGGCTTGGAGCGCCCGTCCCACCAGCACGCTGCGCTTTGCAGAACTGCTCGCCAAACTGTATGCCTCACCATTTTCAGTGGGCGAGCTGTTGTATCTGTTCGGCGCACAGGCGCACCTCGACGGCGACGATCCCTACCCGCTGCAAACGGATAACGAGGCACTGGACGACCCGCTTGATTTGCCGGACGAGCAGAGCGGCGCATCGCTGTGGGCCTTGCGTCATGCCTTGTTGGAGGTCGATGTCGACGAGAAGGATGCGGCACACTGGAACTGGAACCGCATCAGTGCCAGCCTGCGTGACGATTTTGGCTATGTGCCGCTGGCGCTGAACGATCCCTGGCAAAGTCTGGGCGAGCATTTTTTCCCGCACATGCTGGGCGCATCTCTTGCCGCGCGTCAGTTCAGCGTCATGCTGGGCGGCAGCAATCCGCTGCTGTGGAATACGCCGATCGACGGCCCGTTCCAGTACAGTGGCGGCAAGCTGTGGACCCAGATTCCGCTGCGCGATGAAGCCGTGATCGAGAAACTGTCGAATATGGCCGAACTGATCAATCCGGCCGAACGGCTGGCAGTGCAGAATCTGTATTTTTCACCGCGCCTGATGCTCGCGCCGTTTGCCTTCCTGTTTGAAAACTATGCAGCCGCTGAACGAGTGTTGATCGAAACTGCAAACGAGCATGAACGCTGGGCCTTCTTCCAGCGCCAGTTCGCGCTGGCCCGCGCGCGCTGCCATTGTATTGCCGAGCACCTGGCTGCGCACGCAGCGCGTGAAGCGCTCGACAATCCCGCTGATGATGAACGGCATCCCGAACATAAACGGCAGGTCCACACAGCCTGGGCGGTATTGCGCAATCTGCTGGCGGATGAAAACCGGGGAAAACAGCCCTGGGAAAATGATGCCGGTACCAAACCGGACTTCACCTGGAAACCGCTGCCCAATGGCGGCAGCTTTGCTGCCTTGCTGGGCCTGACCGGCACCGGCCTGTTGGGTGAGTACAGTATCGCCAACAGTAATGCGATCGTCTGGAGTGAGCTGCGCGGTCCGATGTCCGCATTCGATTATGTGCGCGACCGGCACAACGCGCCGCAACCGACAGTCATTCCCGCGCTGGACGCAACGCTTGGCACTGGCGCTCTGCAACATGTCGTGCTGCACAACGGGTTTGCCAGAAACGATGACCTGACCGATCTGCTCGGTGGTGTGCAGGGCTTCAAGGTAATGTGGAGCGGCGTGTTGCTGGTGGAAGAATCCGGCGACTACCATTTTATGGCGGGCGCACCGACTCCGGACGGAGAAGTGCCGTCGGTCGAAGTCGCGGAACGGCGCCGCTGGCGCGTCACCCTGCAGCGCGGACAACGTACCTGGATCGTGTTGCACCATCAGTGGGACGAACAGCAGGAACACGCCCGTCCGCAATTGGCCCTGCAGCGTGGTGCCTACAACATCACGGTGGAATTTACCGAACCGCCGCCGGATATTGCAGCAGGGTGCGACGACGAAACCGATGAAAGTCTGGACGGCAGCGCCGAGCAGATCCGCCTCAGACATTTCCATACCGGGTTCCAGGTCAAATACAAAGGGCCGGACAGCGGCCAGCACTGGGAAGCGCTGCCGCTCTGTCGCTTGTACCAGCAGCAAAAAACCGGCCTGCTGGATCAGCATATTAAACAGCCGGATGTCAATTTTGACGTACTCTCACAATATCTGGAAACGCTGTACAGCAGTTCGCTGCGCGACATCCGGCGCACCTATCAACGTGCCTTCAAGGCTACCCTGTTTGCCTGTCGCTTCGGCCTGTCGGCAGAGCGCATGACCGATACCCATCAATCCGAATTGGGCTATATGCTGGCCAATCCGGCGCTGTTTGAAGGGCGGTCCTACTATCTCAATGGCGGCAGCTATCAGGCCCATAACGCCGGTTTCGATTTCAACCTCTTACCTCTGCTGGACAACTACCTTGCGCCTGACGTCACAATCGATGATCGGGTCGCGCCATCGCTGCAGCGCAGGCAGGCCCTGTTCGACTGGTGGGAGCGCTGTTTCGACTACCTGCGGATGCGCAAGAGCACCCATGCTGCGACAGCGCGTCCGGCCTGGCTGTTGTTCTATGATGCGCAAGAACAGCAACCGGCCAATCCGGCCTGGCTGCTGCGCCATATTGATGTCGATCAGGCGTATGCCGCAGCGCTGTTGCAGTTTTATGATCACGCCAGCAATCAGGTTGACACCCTGACTTTCACCGATCTGGAAGACGAGCGCTGGGCGCTGCGAGTCTGGCATGCCGATGTCTGGATGCGCGCAGTGTTGAAAGCGTTTGCCATGCCGGACCCGGTCGCGGCATTGCCCTGTCTGTGGGCCAGCGACGACCCCAGCCTGATTCTGGCCGGACAGACGGTCAGCGGCAACAGCAATCTGGTTGATCTAGTACAGGCAGGCGAGTTTGCGCATGACAGTCCGCGCCGCTATGACGCGCTGCGGCGCATGAATGATTGTCTGCGAGAACGCTCGCGCCACGCCTTGCTGTCCTATCTCACGGTGGCCAACCGGGTGCCCTTGCCATGGGGCGGTTTTGCCAGCACCGATGGCGACATCAGTGCCTTGCTGCTGCTCGATGTGAATTGCGGTATCTGCGAAAAAGCCAGCCGGATTGAAGAAGCCATCACTGCCGTGCAAAGCTTCGTGCGTCGTGCGCGTCTTGGGCTGGAACCAGCCTGGCAAGTCCAGGGTGACTTTGCGCGATTCTGGGACAAGCAGTTCGCCAGTTTCGACATCTGGTTGCGTTGCAAGCAGCGCCTGGTGTATCGGGAAAACTGGATGGAGTGGGCCGAACAGGCCAAAGCCAGCAAAATCGAAGCCTACCAGTTACTCAACAGTGAATTGCGCCGCAACACACTGTCAATCGCCGTGCCTGGCGGGCTCGAATGGTGGCCGGATCAGACCGTGCCCGAACATGCCGGTCTGATGGCCTTGCAGGAACGCGAACCGTCGCAGCTGCATCAGTTCGTGCCACGCGAGGGTTTGGGTCTGCAGGGTTTGCCGGATCGCGATGGACGTCTGTCGTGGCTGGCACCGCTCGACAACACGGCGCCGAACAGCCCGCCGCCACCGTCGACTAATCTGCCAGGCAGACTGGTCAAGAAAGCCGCCCTGTCCGCCGCCGCGCAGAGCACGTCGCCGCAACTGCCCTTCTGGCTGGAAGCTGCCGTCAAGATGGGGCGACGCTTTTACCGTATCGTTGCCGCGGGTGAAGCGATGGGCGGTCATCCGTTTGCGCCCGCAACCGACAGCCAGCCAAAGAGTTGTTGCGCATGTTGTGGCCAGATGCATGCACCGCTGAATGATGAATACTATTTTTGGCTTGAACCCGGCCAGCTGTATCTTGAACCGCTCATGCAGGGCGGCGCCAATGTCGCGCCGCAAAATTTCCAGTACGGATTTCAGGACGATCTGTATGACGCGAACCACCAGGAATCCACCCTGTGGCAAGCCCCTGCCCAGATTCCGCAACTGCTTGAGTGGACGCCGCAACCGGTTGTGATCCTGGCCTGGACACGCCTGCACAATGGCCAGTTCCTGCCGCCGCGTCACGCTGAAACCGGCGTGCCGGTCAGCGATCCGCAGAGCGCCGACCTGCAATTTCTGGGGCGACAGGACGACTCACTCACCTTCTCGGTGAGCGGCGCGTTGCCTGCGCAACCCGGCTACAACGACCCCAGTCTGCCTGGTTTCCGCTACGATCTTGCACCGGACCGTGCCGTAACCTTGCCACTGGTGCAGGCGGCAAACTCAACCGGCATGACTTACCCCGGCGGCCTGCATGCCTACCCCTATTTTGTGTATGCCGAACCCGGCGCGTCGCTGTTTCCGACCAGCCTGTATGCGCCTGCGCTGGCCGTGGCCTGCGTCCAGCGCGCGCATTGTCACTACGAGTCGGCCATCAAATGGCTGCAACTGGTGTTCGATCCGCTGCACATGGATAACACCTGGATGCGCTGTCATCGTGCCGCACAAAATGGCAATAACAGCGACGAAGCCGGTGTCACGTTAACCCATGTCGGCGCCGGCAATGCGCTGGAAGGTTGCTGCAACAGCAGTGGCGTGTCCGACCTGGTGGCACGCAACCGCTCAGTGCTGATGCATGTGCTGGAAACCTTCATGGAATGGGGCGACGCGCTGATGCGGCGCAATACCCCGGAAAGCTTCCAGCAGGCGCGACTGCTGCTCGATACTGCCAACATGATTCTCGGCCCGCGTCCGCCCGATATTGTGCAGGCAGCGAGCACGACGCCAGCCACGATCGGCGCATTCGTACCCGGCTTCGCACCGCTGAACCCGGCTTTGCTGGGCCTTTATGACAAGGTCGCTGACCGGCGCGCACTGATCCATCATTGCGAAAATCTGCGCCGCCTGCATAACGGCACACCGAACTGCGATATGCCCTATTTCGGTGAGCCCTGTCCTGGCGATGGCTGCTGTCCGGCGATCACACCCTGTCCCGGCGCCTGTGATGATGACTGCAACCTGTCCAGTCCCTATCGCTTCGAGTTCCTGATCGCCAAGGCTCAGGCCTTGAGCGCCAAGGTGCGCGAACTGGGTGCTGCATTGCTGGCCGCATTTGAAAAAGGCGATGCTGAATATCTGGCAGGTCTGCACTCACGCTTTGAAAACGAGATCAACAATCTGAATCTGGCGGTGCGTGAAGATCAGTGGCGCGACGCTGACTGGCAGATCGAAGCGCTGCAAAAAACCAAGCTGGTCAGCCAAACCAATTTGCTGTATTACAGCAATTTGCTGCAGGCCGGTTTGATCCCGGATGAAATCCAGTATCAGGACCTGACCGAAGCGGCGATGGTGACGCGCGCTGCGGGCAATACCATCGAAGCAATCGGTGAAGTCATCAAACTCGTTCCGGATGTGTTTGTGGGTCAAAACAATTTTGTGCAACTGCCGATCGGGACCAAACTGTCCGGCATGTTCGAAGCGATCGCACGCATTTTGAACGTAGTGGCGGATATCGAAAATACCAATGCCAGCCTCGATAATACCAACGCGGGATGGGAGCGTCGCGCCGCCGAGTGGCTGCATCAGACCCAGGTGCTGCCGATTGAAATTCATCAGATCGAAGTGCAGATTCTCGGTGCGCAAAGGCGTCGCGATTCGGCGCTGCGCGAGCTCAATATTCAGCAGCGGCAGATCGGGCAGAGCAAGGAAATACTCGATTTCACGCGCGACAAATTCAGCTCGGACGCGCTGTATCTGTATTTGCAAAAAGAGACCAGCGCCCTGTACTACCAGGCCTTCAGTCTCGGCCTGCAGGTAGCACTGCAGGCGCAACGGGCCTTCCATCGTGAACGCGGCGACGACAAGCGTCGTTTCATTCCCAGCACCGCCTGGGACTCACTGCGTGAAGGCCTGCTGGCCGGTGACAAGCTCGATCTGGCCCTGTCGCGCATGGAACAAACCTATCATGACGAAAACCTGCGCGAATACGAGCTGAGCAAAAATTTCTCGCTGCGCCTGCATTTCCCGCTCGCCTATCTGCAGTTGCGCGCCACCGGTCGCTGCACCATCGAACTGCCGGAATGGATGTTTGACGCCGACTATCCTGGCATGTATATGCGTCGCATCAAGAACGTCAGCCTGACCGTGCCCTGCATCACCGGGCCGTATACCGGCGTGCATTGCAAGCTGACCTTACTGTCCAGCGTGACGCGGGTTGATCCGCGTTTAAAACCTGCGCCCCATCGCTGCTGCGGGCAAGAATGCGATTGGTGTTATGAGAGCTGTTGCAGTGACGATCCACGTCTGCAACGACGCTACGCAGCGACTGAAGCGATAGCGACTTCAACCGGACAGAACGACACCGGCCTGTTCGAAATGAATTTCCATGACGAACGCTATCTGCCGTTTGAGTTCCACGGTGCCGTCAGCCGCTGGCGCATCGAACTGCCCGCGGAAAATAACCAGTTCGATTTCAATACCTTGAGCGATCTGGTATTGCGGCTGAACTTCACCGCGCGGGAAGGTGGTGAGCTGTTGCGTTGCGAAGCGCTGCGCTGCGCGCGCGAGCATTTGCCGGGCGATGGCTGGAGCCTGCTCGAAGTGCGTCACGAATTTCCGAATGCGTGGACGCGCTTTGTGCAGGGTGCCGGGCGCAATGAACGTGGTGGCCCAAGCCATCGCAATCTGGATCTGGAATTGCGTCGCAATCAATTCCCATTTGTGCAATTCAGTCCGGATATTCTGCTTGGCGAGTTTGCCGTACTGTTTGAAACCAGCGTCGACGAAGAACATCACGAGGAGCATGAACATGAGTGCGGTTGCGCACGGCATTGCGATGCGCCGGATGAACACATGATCCAGGCGGCCTGGTTACCGCCAGCACGGCATGACCGGGATATCGATCACTACCAAGACATACGTTGTTTATCGAGCAATGAGTGGCCCTGCCTTTATCATGGTGTGCACAAACTACCGCAACGCCGGCTGCAGCCGGAGGAAAGCCATACCCTGCGTTTGCGCTTCGCGATCCCACAGAAAGTTACCCGGGTGTTCGTGTTATGCCGGTACCGCAGCAATCCGCATTGCAGCCCCTGTCACAATCCGTTGCTTGAGTCGTGTCGGCAGGGAGACTGCGGTTGTCATGAAAGATAGACAGTGCCAGGCAAATTTGGAGCGAAATGGCTGAAAGGAAAAAAGGCGCCGCAGCGCCTTTCAACGACAGACAGTCGAGCCGAATTATTTCGGCATGATTACCGCGTCAATTACGTGGATGACGCCGTTGTCGGTGACGATATCGGTCTTGACGACGTTGGCATTGTCAACTTTGACCTTGCCATTGGCAACAGTGACAGTCAGCGAAGCGCCTTCGACCGTTTTGACAGGGCCTGCTTTGACATCGGCAGCCATGACCTTACCGGCTACGACGTGGTAAGTCAGTACCTTGGTCAAGGCAGCCTTGTCTTTCAACAGTGCGTCCAGTTTGTCTTTCGGGATTTTTGCAAAGGCTTCGTCGGTCGGTGCAAAAACAGTGAACGGTCCGGGTCCTTTGAGGGTATCAACCAAACCAGCCGCCTTGATAGCGGTAACCAAAGTCTTGAAAGAGCCTGCGGCAACAGCGGTATCAACAATATCAGCTGCCTGTGCAGAGGCGAATGCGAATGTCAGAAGTGCGGCGGTGAGTAATTTCTTCATTTGTCGGTTCCTTAAACATGTATTCAGGCAAAATAGCCCAGAGCGCCGGACGTGTGCTGGCAAGCAGCGTAGTCGGCGCAAATAGTCTACACGCTCTTGAAAACGCGGTGAGTCCGTCGCCGGATTTTTATCTGGACGCAGCGATAAATACCGGGTCACGATACGCGAATTTCGGGATTAAATGCCCCGATCTGCCGAGCTCTGCAACAACGGGCATTCTGGTCCTGTGCTATATTTGCCAGCGGAAAAATCACCGGTATCCAAACAGCCGGAACCTGGCGCAGATTCCCTTTGCGTTGAACATAGCATCATGATTGCGACTCCCTCACTGATAAGGAAATACAATGAAAAAATTGTCTATGAAATTGAAACGCTCGGCCCTGGCACTGGTGGCCTGTTCGGTCCTCACTACCCTGGTGAGCGCGCCAACGCTGGCTGCCGCGCCGATGGCGAAGACCTCTGCACCCGGATTTTTCCGGATCATGCTCGGTGACGTCGAGGTCACGGCAATTTCTGATGGAACCACCGACCTGCCGGTCGACACGCTGCTGACCAACACCACCAAGCAGGCGGTCGACAAGGAGCTGGCGCAGTCCTATCTGAAGAGCCCGCTTGAGAGTTCATTCAACGGTTATGTAATTAATACCGGGACAAAGCTGGTTCTGATTGACACCGGCGCCGGAAATCTGTTCGGCCCAACACTGGGTAATTTTGTCGCCAACCTGAAAGCTTCCGGCTACACGCCAGATCAGATCGATGAAATTTACATCACCCACATGCATCCTGATCACGTCGGTGGTTTGACCAAGGATGGCATGGCCGTATTCCCGAATGCCGTGGTGCGCGCTGAAAAGCGCGAAGGCGACTATTGGTTAAGTGCCGTCAACATGGAGAAAGCTGATCCGAAAATCAAGGGCTTCTTCCAAGGTGCCCAGGCTTCACTGGCGCCGTACGTTGCCGCTTCACGTTTCAAGTTTTTTGAAGGTGATGTAGAACTGGTGCCAGGTATTCATTCGCACACTGGCAAGGGGCATACTCCGGGACACGCTGAATATGTGGTGGAAAGCAAAGGCCAGAAACTGGTCTTGATTGGCGACCTGATTCACGTCGGCGCAGTTCAGTTTGCTCATCCTTCAGTAACCATCGCTTTCGACTCGGATGCAGTTTCTGCCGAGGCTGAACGCAAGGCTGAATTCTCAAATGCAGCCAAAGAAGGTTATTTACTGGGCGGCGCGCATTTGCAATTCCCAGGCCTCGGTCATGTGGCCAAGGATGGTAAAGGCTACCGCTGGATCCCCGTCAATTACACGCAGATGCGTTGATCGGGTCATAGAAACAAATCACTGGCGCTCACTTCAACTTGCGAACGCCAGTGATTCAGTACAATAAATTTTTTCAGTTTCGTCGCCTTCATCATCGAAACCAGTATTCGCAGAAATTGATTCGATGATTTAGGCGCGATGCACATTTCAAAAATGTTCGTCGCCGCACCAAAACATCTGTGCCTGAAATAAGGCATTTGCAAATCTTCCAAATCGTGTTAGTTTCCGCACTGGCTTGCGGCCCGTCCGGCAATCAGATTGTCGAAGTGAATCCCCACGCCACAGTGACCTTCACCTGAAAACTCATCAACAAGCTGCGGCTTAAGAACGGAGACCGTTGGAATGAAAAAAGTCGTACTTGTCCTGGCGCTGTTGCTTCTGCCCTGTTGGTCTTGGGCGGATACCCTGAAAATAGTCTATGGCAATCTGCAGGGTCGCGACTCCCGGTTCGAGTTCAGTTTTGCCGCACTCAATCTTGCTCTGGAAAAGTCCGGCGCATCCTTCGAATTGATCAAGTCGCCATCGCCGATGACCGATGCGCGCGCAGTCGTCGAGCTGCTCAATAAAGAAATTGATGTGGTCTGGCTGGGCAATTCGCCCGAACTGGAGACCAGTCTCCTGCCAGTCATGATTCCAGTCACACGTGGTTTGCTGGGTTACCGGATTCCGGTAATTCGCGCCGATGAGCAGGACAAGTTTTCACTCATCAACGATCTGTCGGACCTGAAAAAATTTCTCGCCTGTCTGGGAGTCGGGTGGCCAATAGCCGACGCCTGGCGTGACAATGAGCTGCCTGTCACTACCGTCGGCAGATTCGAGTCGCTGTTCAAGATGACCCGAGCCGGGCGCGTGGATTACATTCCATTTGGAGCCGGCAGCATTCACAGTTATTTGAACCAATATGCCAGGGATAACGCCGATCTGGAGATTGAGAATCATCTTGTTGTGGTCTATCCCTACTACGATTTCTTTTTCTTTGTCCACAAGGACAACAGTAAATTGCACGATTTGATTGAAGCCGGTTTCAGGAAGGCCTATGCGGATGGATCGTACAAAAATTTGTTTCTGACACACCCGGAATTTGCCGGCCTGAGAGATTTGAAACTGGATAAGCGACAGGCCATTTTTCTAAAAAACGCGCATGTTACGAAAGAGGAGTTGGAGATCAATCCCAGGTACTGGACTAATCTGGGTTCTCCCTACACATTTTAATCAGGCGTTCAATGAGTTTGTACAAAGATTTTCCGTGATTGAATCAAAACAAACCCTTCCCCGTTAAAGGCACCTTCCGCTCGGACGATATTGAGCCTTGCTGCAGGCAGCGGTGGCCGGTGTGGGCATCATTCATCTCGCCATTTGGCTGGTCGGCGACATGCTGGTGGAAGGTAAATTACTTGTGCCGTTTGATCCGCAAAGTTCAGGCGTGGAGAAGGGTGGTTCGGCGATTCATGCAGTTCGCATGCCGGGACGCTCGCATGCTGTCAAGGCGCAGTTGTTTATTTCTCATTTGCGTGCGGTGATTGAGAAGCCGCCGTTTTGTGACAGGCACGTCACCGCAAATTAAATCAAAATAGCATTTGAATATGAAATGGCGAAAATCACAGTGGTAATTCAAAAACATAATCTATATACATCCAGGTCTTATGTGGCGAGCCTTTAAAAACCGCTGGTTCAAAGTGGCATGACCTTAACGAGCTAAGGGCAACAGTATCTAACAATGGAAAACCTGATGATTTGGCAAGCAACACATAGTCCACTGCGCCGTCGACATCGATTAGAAATGCCAGTCGGATTTTTCCATGTTCTTCCTCAGCCAGTGAAATTCTCGGATAATCAGGCTTTTTGCAAGTATCAAAAACGAGTTTGGGGACTTTAAATATTTTTTTATCTGAATTTTGAATTTCAATTTGACGGCTTATATTGGAGCTGATTTCCGTTAAATAAGACTCACATGGATTCGGAAGGGGCGAAACTTTTGATGAGACATCTGCGGTGCCACCGTATTTCTTATACAGTTCAAATAATTTTGGCATAGCCTCGCTCACCCGCATTATTTGATATTGCGCCGAAAGTAATTTCCGCGGGTCAGGCCGAAGAGTAAGGTTGAGCCCATCAGAATTTTCCTTAGCGATTGACTGACTTCTAATTTCTACCTGATTTAAATAATTGATATAGAGAGCGGCTTCACTTAGTTGATAGGAATCCGCTTTCGTGCATTCCGTCAGTGTGTTCAATTGCACATTGCTCTGATTTTCCAGTTGCAATTTCAATTCCAAATTATCGTTACTTGCGTCTTCAATGATTGCGCTCATTGACTGAGCCATTCCTTGATTGTTATTGCGCTGAAGATTTGTACGGTTGGCTGGTGAGGCCTGTTGATTTGCGTGAACATTCGCCGCTGCCAGGCAACCTGCTAACAGGCAAAAATTCAGGACTAAAACCCTGTTTGTATAGAAAATATTCATGATGTATTTCATATGGGATCCCCAGAACTTTAAGTCGGATGTGCCGCTATATCGTTGAATTTTTGCGTTCGGGGTGATCAGGTAACCGGAATTGTTTCTTGCCTACACCGGCACTGCCTCAATAAGTACGGCTGCGCGAAATTTGTCTGGTGGTGCTCTGGGAGTTAATACGTCAACCTTAACACTCAACAATTTTCCCATTTCGACTTGGATTGCTGCCGCATCCATCAGGCGGGTGGTCGGTGTTGGGTCAATCAAAATATCCCAATCACTGCATCCAGGTCGTCGCCACGCACAACAGGCCCGAATGCCCGGGCATTCAATCTGCGATGGGACGCGACTATTCGTCGTATCTCATCGCGATATCTGTTAAGCGCAGTAGACGGCTTCATACAATTTATAAAATAACCTATAAAGTGCAGACTATTTTAAAAAGTGTAGGGGTTGGGATAAGATGAGAAAACGGTCCTATTGTAATCAGCTACTTACATCCGTTTTAAAAGCATAAGCTGAGACGATTGTCGCCATAAGCTGAGAAAATATTACCGGACCCTCCCGGCATCGGCGCAATTTTAAAAAATTCAACTTGACCACCCACTGCCACGATTGAAGTGCTGTCTTGTTGCGACAAGCAGCTCTTGGCCGCGGAGGCCATTTTTACTGTTCTAAGTTGAAAGAAGGAGCGATGTATAAAAAGTATTTTGCTACAGGGATTGCATGGTGTCAACGATTGCATGATGCCGTTCCCGTTAGCTGGCGATGTTGTTGTTTTTCTCTGTGAATGTCTTCAGTTTCGTTGAATTTTGTAACCCGAGAAGCAATGGTCGGCTGTCAAAAAATGCAACGTGGAGAATGAATTCGATAGCGTTATAAAATTTTATAACGGGTTTTTATAATTATAGTAAACCACTATAATTTTTTATAATCGAAGTGTTGTTGCGGAAGCACGATTATTGGGCAGGTGCGGTATCCGTTTTCTATGAAATGCGTTCAGTCGGCGACTTCCATGATTTCAAAATAGCCAGCGCATCTATTTTCCCAATCAAATCCCTAGCTTCGCCTATGCGCCGCATCAGAATTGTACGCTCACCGTCGTTGAGTCGGTTTGCCTCCATTTCCACAGAATCGAAATACGCGTGAATCCGCTTAGCCTCATCCCAAGCCGAAATTGCGGAAAGTAAGTCATTTCGTGAGTCGTGGCGTGCTTTAGCTTGCCTAGCACGTGCCGCTTCGATGCGGTATTGTTCCCTCTCTTGGTCCCATATACGTTTTTGTTCCGCCGCAATTCGTTCAGCTTCCACAATCTGCCGAGTTATCGTTGGGGAAGCATCTTCCAACTCCAGGACAATTTTTTCTACCATCGAGGAAAACTGACCTGGTTTTGTCTCTCTCCATTGTTTGAGCCAAGATACCTGCCAATGGGGGCTATAGGCCTGCAAGCACAACCGGCCGGATGGAAGGTTCCTTGTCGTGTTCCAATATTGGTACCCCTTGTATCGCCGTAACTGCTCCGGCGAAAGCGAGCTCAGTGGAATATAGTTTCCGTTCACGTACTTGACTTCAACCAGCTCGGTCATTTCAAATAAAGTCAGACCAATGGGCACACCATCGACATATGTCAGCGTTGGCCGATAGGGAGACCACACTGGCTGGTGATGCTGGTCTTTCACCGGGACTTCCCTTTCATCGACTGGTGCGCGTCGCGCACGGGTATTATGCAGAGCCAATAAAACGCGGTGGCCACGGGCCTCCAAAGACTGAAATAGAAAGTTTGCTGACGTCAAGGCGTTGTCTAAAAGCTGTTCCGAAACAACGATATCAACGAGCAGTTTTTTGGTAGGCCGTAAAAGCCCATCATCACTTTTTCTATTTTTTTGGAAGTGAACCTTTGCGCCCTCAATAAGGACGTGTGCTATATTTTTTTGGATGGGTTTCGTTTTTCTGACCTGTGTTGGTCCCAGCAATTCCGGTATAGAAATCAGCGGCTCTGTGAAATCCCATGAACCACCTCGATGCCATACTGTCGCGTCACCTGGCTGGCTAGGCGGTAATGGAGGTCTAATCGGTGATTGCCCATGTTCCAGTTTCATCCAATAGCCGCGCTGAGGTCTCGGAACCCTGAGTTCGGTGCAAATTCTCGCCATATAGCTCGATGAAACGCCGATTTGCTCTGCAATTCTCAACATTGGTTTCTGCCAAACTAACTCAAAAAGTTCCTCGCGTGTTAAGGTTTCTACACGGGTCTGGGTGTTTGAATCGTTAGCAGTGGATTGTGGAACTGTTTCGTTAGACATAAAAATTCCTCGTAAAAGGTCATTTCACATTTATAGAAACGTGGTGGCCGCAAGTCAATTTCATATTAGCTAACATTGCATTATTTCTGTTATTTAATGCTTTACTGACTATTGCTTTGAGCGCAACCGATGACTGCTGAAAGGCCAAGGTCCGCAATGCGAATGAGGCCTCCCCGTTTTCTTCCGTTAGGTAACGGTTTGGCGCCTATAACTTCGATACCACTTAACTTGTCCGCCAGTGCAGAAGACTTGGTTCCCATGGCGTTCGCCAAGTCCGCCAAGGGTAGATAATTCTGCCGGAATTTAAGCAACTGTTGCGGTGAAATGACTGTGCAGGGCTGACCTCTGAGAATGATTCGAGTTGATTCCAACAATCCAAGGCCTACCCAATGAGATATTGTTTCCCATTTCCAACCTGTTGCGTCAGCCAGCTTTTGTACCGACAATCCGGCTTCGAGAATGGGTGTGCCAAAATATTGTGCCACGTCAGCCATCAGAAACCCAATCTCTCCAAGGCGATGTCCCCGTTTAACTGCAGAAAATTCACCAGCAACAGCGGCACGCATCACCGCATGAATCGCCTTTTTGTCGCCCATCCTCCTACTGGTTAATTCTGACCAAAGGATATGTTCGCCGTCCGAGTTGTGTTGTTTGTCGACTAGTCGGTCAATCCGTGCAGTCAAATCTTGGAGAGATTTTTTGTTTATTTGACCGCCTTTGTTAATGTCGTTTTTCCATTGCACATCAGATAGAACTATTTTTGCCGCGACCATCAAATCCATCACTGATTCCGATACGCCGGCCAGTTCATATGCTTGAGCTTTGCTAATCCATTCAGCGCGTTTCTGGACTAACCTCCCGACTTCAGTTTTGAGAATTTCGTACACCACACCGCGAGTACCCCTGCGGCGTGTCCGGTACGCGCACTCATTCGCGTTCGCGGCCTTGAGTAAGCGGTCCCGACCGACGCCGATGGATTTGGCGGCCTCTTCAATCGGAACGAAGTCGGCTGTATCAGAAACGATGTCGTGTTCTGAGCCAGAACCAAGAATGCCATCAAAATCCCGGGCTGCGACTGCGATTGTGATTCTCAAAAAGGGTTTTAATGCATTCGTCTGACAACATTTCTTTAGCTGGAGATACCATGAGCCGAGCAGTGTGTTGAGAGTCCGGGCTTCCTTTTTGCCTGAGGCAATTCGATGTGCGACATGATTCTCGAATCCTGCAGGCCAGTTAGCAAACATCAATTCAAGTGGTGCCAAAATTTCTATTGCCTCGCTAACTGACTTAGGGCTGGCGGCCCGACGTCGAGGTGGCGGGGACATGGGGTCGGCGTATAGGCAAAGAATTCGAATAAGGTCGCATAGCGATTTGATGTCGACATGATGCATTTTTGGTTCAATACCGCCCGTTGAATCGCCGTGGCTCGCGATGAGGGTTGATACCCACAACTGTGAAGGTGAAGCGGGTTCGGTCAAACAGGTTCTAAGGTCATGGCCACATTGACATTGTTCAATACGTTCTCGGTTCGAGGAAAGCCGTTCATTGCAGGCCGGGCAGCGGTCAACAAGACTAGTTCGATGAATCGGACATGCGGTCACATAAGCATGCTCCCAATATTGCCGTATGTAGACTTCGTCATTAAGGCATGCCGGACATATTGCATCCATGCTGGTGCGATGTAGACCACCCCAACCATTACATTGCTGTTCCGTGTGGCTAGCAAACTGCGACCACGATAGTTCTAGGCCTAAATCGGTGGCCAAATGCTCGGGGCATCCCAACAATGTACTGCGATTTCGTTTGAGATTGGCAATGCCCGTAAGTTCATGCCAACCCCATAGGGAATTTTCAGCAGCCAAGCGGCGATAGTAACCCAGACCGGATTCGTCATCATAGGGTTTGCTTGTTCGCATCAGGCTCATATCACTGCTTCCGATTTTGTGACTATGCGACGTATCGACATTCCGTTGGTTTCCAATACATATGCATGCGCCGCAGTCAGTTCAACGGGTGATACGTCATCTTTAAAAAAGGCTGGGAAATCCGGATGACCAGCAGACTCAATGCTTTCGGCCGCGGACTGGCAATCCCGTAGGGTTAATATACGAGGCGACTCATAGGCCATCTGGGAAGCAAGCTCTTGCATGAAACGACTGAGTACGCCAATCAGTCCCCCCGTCAGGAGGTAACATTGAGTGACAAGTGTTTGCATTGGCAAATTAATCGGCCATCCACAATCTTTAAAAAGGTCTGAGTAGGTTCGTACGCAAGCTACGAAACCCATTTGTTCCGCTTGATTGCGAATATCGTAGGGACGGAATTCGCGTCGAGCCGATGCCCGCAACCTCAATTGTTCATTGCTATCTAACAACCGCTCAAGTCTAGGAACTCCAAATAGTAGAAGCGTCATATTTGTACTATCTGCCAGCGATTTGCACCAGTCGCCCGCACCCCGGACCGGTACTCGTGCTCCTGATTCCACTAGGTGGCTTGCTTCCTCGAACAAAATTACCCGAGTTCCTGCGAGGCGAAGTTGTTCCAGCATACGATTGAATATGGCGCCGGTTGATTGGCCACGTGTATTAAGCGAAACCCCTAACGCTGTTAGAACAAAAATTGGCAGTAGCTTTGGGGATACATCGGACAATATTTTTACAGCCAAAACTGGCACGTGTCGCTGACCATTTACCTTGGTCTCCCCCCTGTGTCAGACTACTTGTCGTGTAACTTTTTAAATTAATCCGATCTCATTGAAGTCTGTTTGTTTGTGTTTTTCGCATTATCTATCCAGC
>JBEONO010000016.1:0-105201 GCA_040544425.1 Oxalobacteraceae bacterium GrIS 1.18 | reverse complement strand
AATTATTTTTGCTGCACCAGTAAACTTTTTTTTGCTCCGTTCTGTCTAATCGTTATCTCAACACACGACGAGGTAAGGATGAAACGATTTATCCAGGGCGAGAACCGTAAGCAAAGCACGCTGCTCCCTGAGATGTTGGATGACTACGTCACGCAAGAGAATCCAGTTCGGGTCGTTGACGTGTTTATCGATAACCTCGATCTCGAGTCCTTAGGGTTCGAAGGTGTGAAACCGGCAGTGACAGGAAGACCCTCCTACCATCTCGGCGTCATGCTAAAGCTTTACGTCTATGGTTATCTGAACCGCGTTCAGTCCAGTCGGCGCCTGGAGCGTGAAGCGCAACGCAATGTTGAGCTGATGTGGTTAACGGGGCGTCTAACTCCTGACTTTAAAACCATCGCCAACTTCCGCAAAGACAATGGCACGGCCATTCGCAGTGTTTGCCGTCAATTTGTAGCGCTATGCAAAGAACTGAATCTGTTCGCTGAATCGTTGATAACCATTGACGGCAGCAAATTCAAAGCCGTCAACAATCGAGACAAAAATTTTACAAAAGATAAAGTGGACCGGTGGATGCAGCAAATCGAAATCAGCATTGGCGACTACCTGAAAGATCTCGAAACTGCTGACCGGCATGAGCCCGATATCAAACAGTGTCGCGTCGAACGCATCGAGAAAAAAATAGCCAGACTCAATTCGCGGATGAAACAGTTAGGAGAAATCAAGAACCAACTCGACACCGCACCAGATCATCAAATCTCCAAAACCGACCCCGATGCGCGTTCCATGCGCACACGCGGCAGTGCCGTTGTTGGTTATAACGTGCAAGTAGCCGTCGACAGCAAACACCACCTTATCGTTGATCATGAAGTCACCAACGATGGCAATGATCGCGATCAATTATTTAACATGGCAACCAAGGCACGCGACGCGATGGGTGTCGAAAAGCTCACCGCAATAGCCGACCGGGGCTATTACAAGAACACCGAAATACTGGCCTGCGACAACGCCGACATCAGTGCCATTGTTGCTAAAAGTGTGACATCAACTGCATCCAAAGAAGGCCGGTTTGGCAAAGATGATTTTATCTACGATGAAAAGAAAGATGTCTATCGGTGCCCAGCTGGTCAGATACTCATCCGACACACGAGTCATAAAGAACGCGGTGAAACGCAGCATCGGTATTGGACAACCGAATGCAAGAATTGTCCGTTGAAGGCTCAATGCACGCCAGGCAAAGAACGGCGGGTAAGCCGATGGGAAAACGAAGCTGTTTTAGATGAAATGCAACGACGACTGGATCATTTCCCCGAAGCGATGCGGATCCGTCGAGAGACGGTGGAGCATACCTTTGGGACCATCAAATTTTGGATGGGCAATCAGCACTTTCTGATGAAGAGACTCAAGCACGTTGCAACGGAGATGAGTTTGCACGTGCTGGCCTATAACATGAAGCGTGTGATGAAAATACTGGGCACGATCCCATTAATGCAGGCGATGGGACGGTGAGGCGAGACAGAGATGTTGTAAATAGCCCCTATTTGGAGGGGATTACGAGCGATTTAAGTTCATCGCAAAAAAAACGAAGAGCTTGAAATGAAAAAATCAGATTAAACTGGGACGTCTTATAGCTCCGTTAAACCGCAATTAAAACGCAATGAAGATAGATCGTTGACGGATCTTTGGTTTTTACACTGTCTCGGCACGTTCCGGCCGTTGAGTAGGTAAGCCAATTTATGAGAAATAAACGGAGTATTAATTCATGTCTATCGAAATGCCAGCTGATGTTATACAGCGACAGCTCAATGCCTATAATTCCAAAGATGTTGAAGGCTGGTTGGGAACGTATGCACATGACGCTGAACAGTATTCCTTGCACGGGGAGCGACTGGCTCAAGGGCATGCAGAAATGCGCTCTCGCATAACTTCTCGTTTTTTGGAGCCGGATCTTCATGCGAAATTGGTTAGCCGGACAGTTATGAATAACATCGTTGTTGACTTGGAAATCATTACTCGTAATTTTCAAGATGGCCTTGGAACGGTTGAAATGCTTTGTATTTACGAGGTCATAGATGGCCTCATTCAAAAAGCATCCTTCGCTATCGGACAACCCAAACTTGATGCAAACAAATAGAAGTCGATTCGCAACATGTATGCCCGAAATGCGCAGGACAGGAGGTAGTCTGGATGTATGAACAATAGCTCGATCGGCACATTGCTGACTCTCTAATAGCCGCAATTCCAGATTCAAATTGAACGCAAAATCCTAACCTTGGACGCCAACGTGAATTTAATATTTGCCAGATATGTAAGAAAAAATCAGCTGATAATTTTGTTTGTCACTGTTTGTGTTTCAATAGTTTTCTACTGGATTTTCGCACGTCTCCCATTCAAATCCTGGAAAGAAGAAGTAATGCTAAATGATGGGCGAAAAATCACAGTGGATCAAAAAAGACGTGTAGAGGGACAAAATGCTCGCGAAGCGTGGTTGAGAATTGAGTTGCCGGAAATAAGCTCTGAGTCAATTGAGTGGCATGAGAATTTAATACCTTTGGTTGTCAATATTGACAAGGATCGTCTCTATGTTATCGGATGGCCCAAAACCGATCGTGAATCGAGGAAATATGGTTTTACTAAGCCACCATACGTCGGGTTTGTTTTGGAAAACGGAATTTTCGTTCGAATTCCATTTCAACAAATCCCCAGGACAATATACGCAACAAATATGTTGATCGATGATTTTCCACCAGCAGGTACGAATTTTTTGTCAATATCGGACAAGAATAGCCCAATCTTCAACGGAAGGCGGCTGATGCCAGCTAGCCTTTTGAGGATTGATCCGGATTTGGGTTGTTTTTGCTAGTTCGTAAATCTCAAATTTAAATTTTTCGCTTGCGAATGAACGACCGCTTTCTGAAATGCCATTTGACCGTTTAGGTCACGCTGCGGACAAATGGGTGAAAATTCCAACGACTGCAATCCATTGTTTACCGGGCAGTGACTTATCCCAATCAAGAAATCTCAATGACGCCTGAACCACCCGGTCAGCGACAGCCGCTCAACCTCGGTCGGCAATACCTCGTGCACAATCTGCGCAGAGATAAACAGGACCAACCGGTTTGCGATCGGTTCGATGTCTTCTACCCCGTCATCCAGATGCAGACGTAGTTGACCACCATGTTCGCTCTGCCAGTTCTGATTCAAATACAGCACCGAAGAAATCACCCGGCTGTCGGAATGCTGGAAACGGTCCAGATGTTTTTGATAGAACGCGCCTTTCGGATACACGGCAAAATGATTCTCAACGTCTTCCAGTCCCAGAAATAATTGCCGGTTAAAAAAAATCCGCAATTCTTCGATATGCCCCAGAAAGCGATCAACGCCCGGGGCCATGCCAGCTTCAAGCCAGCCGATCTGGTCGCCGCGAATCACGTTGTCAATCGTGCGGTGTTCTGCCCGGCCAATACCGGCCGGACTGAATTTGCCCGCTGTCGCCAATTGCCGACATTCGTTGGCCAATAGCCGGGTCAATTCCGGGTCAAAAAAATTGTCGACGACGCTCCAGCCCTGATTGACCAGGTCATTACAAATCCGTTCGTGCTGTACAGGAGAAGGCATGGCGTTGGTGATGTCATTTTGAGTGTCGCAAATGATAATTGAAGTGGCCGGTTTATGTTGCAACTGCAAACAATTATTTCCTGAATATTCTTGTCAAGTAAATTTGGCCGGTGCATCATGCTCAACAGAAACAGTTTCCATAAACAATTTTTGTGTCGCTCAAAAAAGGATTCAAGTATGTCGATTGCCGCTTTATTGTCAAAAGAAAATATCATCGCCGGTCCTGGTTTTAATCGCTGGTTGGTACCACCTGCCGCGCTGGCGATTCATCTGTGTATCGGTATGGCTTATGGCTTTTCAGTGTTCTGGTTGCCGCTAACCAGAGCGGTCGGGATCACCAGTTCAAGCGCCTGTCCCAAGGACATGGATTTTTTTGCGAGCCTCGTGGCGACTGATTGCGACTGGAAGATTTCCAGCCTGGTGGTGATGTTTCAATTGTTCTTTATATTTTTGGGTTGTTCTGCTGCCTTGTTGGGTGGTTGGCTGGAACATGCCGGACCACGCAAGGCTGGCGTGGTGTCAGCCTTGTGCTGGTGTGGTGGTCTGGTCATTTCGGCACTCGGCATTTACGTGCATCAGATCTGGCTGATGTGGCTCGGTGCCGGGGTGATCGGGGGTATCGGACTTGGTCTTGGTTATATCTCGCCGGTCTCGACCCTGATCAAATGGTTTCCGGACAAGCGCGGCATGGCGACCGGTATGGCGATTATGGGTTTTGGTGGCGGTGCGATGGTCGGTGCGCCGCTGGCCGACTGGTTGATGCGTCACTACGCCACCACCACTTCGGTGGGCGTGTGGGAAACGCTGGTGACCATGGCGGCGATCTATTTTGTGTATATGGTTGCCGGTTCGTTTGCTTATCGCGTTCCGCCTACCGGATGGAAACCGGCAGGCTGGACCATGCCCGCATCGCATGTCAACAACGCCATGATTACCCAGAAACACGTGCACGTGTCCGGTGCCTGGAAGACCAGACAGTTCTGGCTGATCTGGGCCGTGTTGTGTCTGAATGTGACTGCAGGGATCGGCATTTTAGGCATGGCCTCGCCCTTGCTGCAGGAAGTATTTGGCGGTCATCTGATTGATCTGAATCTTGGCTTTAATGAATTGAGTCTGGCGCAAAAAGCACAGATCGCCACCATCGCCGCCAGCTTCACGGGCCTGCTGTCCTTGTTTAATATCGGCGGGCGGTTTTTCTGGGCATCGTTGTCTGACAAGATAGGTCGGAAGATGACCTACTTCGCGTTCTTTGTGATCGGATTTATTTTGTACGCCTCGATTCCAACTATTGGTGCGGCAGGACACCTGGCCTTATTCGTGTTAGCGTTCTGCATTATTTTGTCGATGTATGGCGGTGGCTTTGCAACCGTGCCGGCCTATCTGGCCGATATGTTCGGTTCGCAAATGGTTGGCGCCATTCACGGCATTTTACTGACTGCCTGGGCGACCGCCGGCGTGTTGGGACCGCTGGTAGTGAATTCGATCCGTGAATATCAGCTCGACCATGGCGTAGCCAAGGCACAGGCTTACAATGTCACGATGTATGTGCTGGCCGCATTGCTGGTGCTCGGCTTTATCTGTAATTTGCTGGTCAAACCGGTTGACGACAAACATTTTATGAGCGAGGAAGAACTGGCGCATGAACGAAAACTGGCCAGCGATAAAGCTGTACTCAACCTCGCTGGCGAATCGCATTCCGAGGCCAGTGCTTCCGGCAGTGCGCTGGTGTTTGTTTCGTGGGCCGTAGTCGGGATTCCTTTGATGTTTGGAATTTGGGTGACTCTGCAAAAGGCGCTGATTTTATTTAAGTGATTGATGATGATACAAAACGATCTGCCCGAAAACAGCGCTGAACCTGGCTTTCGGGAAGTGCTGGTCCAGCGTTCTAAACAAGGTGTGGTTACCGAGACTGCTGATTTTGTCGCCTGCGAAGTGCCGGTTGCTCTGGTATTCAACGGGATTTCGCATGCGGTGATGCTGGCAACACCGCTGAACCTCATCGATTTCGCTCTGGGGTTCAGTTTTTCGGAAGGGATCATCAATCAGCGCGCCGACGTGTATGACATTGAGGAAGTGGTGCATCCGGAGGTCGGCATTGAAGTGCATCTGACCATCGCTGCGGCCAGTTTTGCGCAGTTAAAAGAACGGCGGCGCACGATGGTTGGTCGTACCGGTTGTGGTCTGTGCGGGCTGGAGAGTTTGACTGCATTTGAAGCGGGCATTGCAACTCCGGCGCTGCAGGATCAGAGGTCATTTTCAATTTCGCAGTCGGCACTGTTTGAAGCGTTCAACTCCCTGCAACAAAAGCAATCGATCAATCAAATCACCGGTGCGATGCATGCCGCTGCCTGGGTAGATCCAGAGGGCAGGGTGCTGATGGTGCGCGAAGATCTGGGGCGTCACAACGCGCTGGATAAATTAATCGGTGCCTTGCTGGATCAAAAAATACCAAGCTCAACTGGCTGCGTGATCATGACCAGTCGCGCCAGTTATGAGTTGGCGCAAAAGACTGCGCGGGCGGGGATTCCCCTGTTGGCGACAATTTCGGCGCCGACCAGTCTGGCGCTTGATCTGGCCAGGAAAAGCGGATTGACGTTAGTCGGCTTTGTTCGCAATGGCGGTTTGGTTGTGTACAGCTGCCCCGATCGAATTCGCTTCTGAGTTTTTGAATCCCTTGTTTGCTTCTGTCATTCCCGCGGCAATGACGATTTACTTGACTAGAGCTCCTGAAAAGCCTGGTTTATCGATATTATTTTCCCGGTATCGCTTGCATCATAACCAGCCAGCTGGTTCACCTGATTTCGATAGCCCTCCGATTGCATCACTTCAATCACATGCTGCATGGTTGGATCGTTCAGCGCGGCGAGCGGCAATGCAAAAAAATACTGCTCACGCACCAGGGGAATAAAGTCCAGTCCAAAACGCTGTGCGGCGGTCTGCACGCCAAAGCCGACATCGGCCATCCCGCTGGCAATGAATGCGGCCACTGCCGAGTGGGTCAGTTCGGTAGTATCAAAGCCGATGACGTTGCGAGAGTCGACCTGATGTTTGGCTAACAGCATCTCCAGCAATAGTCGCGTCCCCGAACCTGTTTGGCGGTTGACAAACACCAGCTGATTTTTGTCCAGATCGTTCACGCCGCTTATGTTTTTCGGATTGCCCGCAGCAACGAATAATCCTTGATTGCGCACTGCCAGATGAATCAGGCAGTGGGTTTTCGGATTCAGCCACCGGGTATAGCGTGCCACCGCCGCTGATTCGAACTCGCCCAGCGGCACATGGAATCCGGCCAGCTCACACTCCTTGCGCGACAGCGCGGCCACCGCATCAGTGCTGTTGCGATATTGGGTTTCAATGGGAAATTGCTCGTGGTTGAAAATTTTCATCAGCGCGGCGACCGCAAAGCCATGACTGGCATGCAGCCTGATTACCGGAGATTTGTCCGGCAGATTTTTATTCAGCTCGGCTTCCAGTTCCGAGGACAGACTTTCCAGCGTCGGCGCCAGCCGCGCCGCAACCCGACGTTCGGCCCAGATCAGTTTTTCTGCCAAGGGGGTCAGCGTGGTGCCCTGACCGCGCGTCTTGCTCATCAGGGCGTCGTTAAACATCTGTTCTGCAGCGCGCAGCAAGCCCCAGGCATAGCGATACGACAGACCCACTTGCTGGGCAGCCTGGGCAATTGACCCGGTTTTTTGTATTGCCGAAAGCAGGGCCAGCAGGGCCGACATATCGAGGCCAGGCGCGGCATTACTGCTGATTTTCCAGAGCGGCGTGATGTCTACTTTATACATGCTTGATTCCCGGATCAGTTATGCTTTTTTTAGCCTATTGTATTGGCCCGCCAAGGGTGCTAATGTTACCCAATTCCAACACAATGCCAGTGTCTATATGAAATGTAAAGCATATAGCCAGCTGCGAATTTGCCGACAGGGTGAAGTATGATTCGATCCACCGGGTACGACAGCGACGCGCTCGCTGCCATCATTGCAGACCATCGGACCATGCCGGGCGCGCTGCTGCCTATCCTGCATGCGATTCAGGAGCAGGCCGGGTATATCCCCGCTGAGGTAGTGCCGCAGATTGCCGAGCAATTGAATCTGTCGCGCGCGGAAGTGCACGGTGTGGTGACCTACTATCATTTCTTCCGCCAGCATCCTGCTGGCAAACACGTCATTCAAATCTGCCGCGCCGAGGCCTGTCAATCGAACGGTGGCAATGCGCTGGCCGATCATGCCCGGGCTGCGCTGGGTTGTGACTTTCATCAAACCACAGCGGACGGACAATTTACGCTGGAGCCGGTGTATTGCCTTGGTCAATGCGGCTGCGCACCGGCCATGACCGTGGGTGATGATGTGTATGCGCGCGTCACCCCGGCAAAATTTGACCGGCTGCTTTTGGCGAAGCGAGGTGCCCAATGATTACGATTTATGTTCCCTGCGATTCGTCGGCCATTGCGCTCGGTGCCAATGAAGTCGCAGCGGCGATTGTTCAGCATGCCAGTGCGCGCCAGATCCCGATTCAACTGATACGCAACGGTTCACGCGGCATGTTCAGTCTGGAGCCACTGGTTGAAGTGGTAACGGCAGAAGGGCGCATTGCCTACGGTCCGGTCGCCGAAGAAGATGTGCCAGGATTATTCGATGCCGGTTTTATGCATGGCGCAGCGCACCCCCTGCGTCACGGCCTGACTGACGACATTCCGTATCTGAAAAAGCAGGAGCGACTCACGTTCCAGCGCGTTGGCATCACCGATCCGGTGTCGATTCAAGACTATGTGGCGCACGAAGGTTACCTCGGCTTGCAGCGCGCTGTCACGATGACGGCGCAAAACATCGTCAAGGAAGTGACTGATTCCGGCTTGCGCGGACGCGGCGGCGCGGCATTCCCGACCGGGATCAAATGGAAGACCGTGCTCAATACTGAGTCGCCCACCAAATACATTGTGTGCAATGCCGATGAAGGTGATTCCGGCACCTTCTCTGACCGCATGGCGATGGAGAACGATCCGTTCATGCTGATTGAAGGCATGACGATTGCCGCACTGGCGGTTGGCGCAACCCAGGGCTACATCTATGTGCGCTCGGAATATCCGCATGCCATTGCCAGCTTGAACAAGGCGATTGCGCTGGCTTACGAATTCGGTTATCTGGGCAGCAATGTGGTCGGCTCGAACGCCCGCTTTGATCTGGAAGTGCGTAAAGCCGCTGGTTCTTATGTGTGCGGCGAAGAGACGGCCTTGCTGGAAAGTCTGGAAGGCAGGCGCGGCATTGTGCGCGCCAAGCCGCCACTCCCGGCGATTCACGGTCTGTTCGGACAACCGACCGTGATCAACAATGTGATTTCGCTGGCAGCGGTGCCACTGATCCTGGCGCGCGGCGCAGACTTTTATAAAAATTTCGGCATGGGCCGTTCGCGCGGCACGTTGCCCATACAGCTGGCGGGCAATATCAAACACGGTGGCCTGGTTGAGAAAGCCTTCGGTATCACTTTGCGTGAATTGATCTACGAGTATGGCGGCGGCAGCGCCAGTGGTCGGCCGATCCGGGCAGTCCAGGTCGGCGGACCGTTGGGCGCTTACATGCCGGAAGCGCAGTTCGACACGCCACTCGATTATGAAGCGTTTGCCGCCATTGGCGCGACGGTCGGCCATGGCGGGATTGTGGTGTTTGACGATACCGTTGATATGGCACAGCAGGCACGCTACGCGATGGAGTTCTGCGCGATCGAATCCTGCGGCAAGTGCACGCCGTGCCGGATCGGATCGACGCGCGGTGTCGAAACCATCGATAAAATCATTGGCGATCAGGACCGGGTGCAGCAGGTGCATCTGTTGCGCGATCTGTGCGAGGTGATGGTCAATGGCTCCCTGTGCGCGATGGGGAGTATGACGCCCAATCCGGTGCTGTCGGCATTGAACCATTTCGGCGACGATTTCAATAAATAATTCAGCTTAAGTCAGGGAACGCAAATGAATCAGCTCAATCAACTCGATTACGGCACACCACAGGTTCAATCCGACCAGATGGTGACGATTGATATTGACGGCGTCGAAGTCAAGGTGCCGGCCGGTACCTCGGTGATGCGCGCCGCCGTTGCAGCTGGGGTGAACGTGCCCAAGCTGTGCGCGACCGACAGTCTGGAACCGTTTGGCTCGTGCCGCCTGTGCCTGGTTGAAATTGAAGGGCGACGCGGTTATCCGGCTTCGTGCACCACACCGTGCGAGCCGGGCATGAAGGTCAAAACCCAATCCCCGAAACTGGCTGATATCCGCAAGGGCGTAATGGAGTTGTACATCTCCGACCATCCGCTCGACTGCCTGACCTGCCCGACCAATGGTAATTGCGAATTGCAGGATATGGCCGGGGTAGTCGGCCTGCGCGAAGTGCGTTACGGCTATGAAGGCAATAATCATCTGGATCTGAAAAAGGATGAATCCAATCCCTATTTCACCTATGACGCATCCAAATGCATCGTCTGCAATCGCTGTGTGCGCGCCTGCGAAGAAACCCAGGGCACGTTTGCCTTGACGATTTCCGGACGCGGCTTCGAGTCGCGCGTCTCGCCGGGACAAAACGAATCGTTCATGGAATCGGAATGCGTCTCCTGCGGCGCCTGTGTCGATGCCTGTCCGACTGCCACGCTCACCGAAAAAACCGTGATCATGATGGGACAGGCCGAACACAGCAAGATCACCACCTGTGCCTACTGCGGCGTGGGCTGTTCATTCCGGGCCGAAATGAAAGGCAATGAAGTGGTGCGCATGGTGCCGAATAAAGATGGTCATGCCAATCACGGTCATTCCTGTGTCAAGGGTCGCTTTGCCTGGGGCTATGCCAGCCACAAGGACCGCATGTTGAAACCGATGATACGCAAACACACCAGCGATCCGTGGCAGGAAGTTTCCTGGGATGAGGCGATCAACTATGCCGCTTCCGAGTTCCGTCGCATTCAGGCCAAGTTCGGCAAGGATTCGATAGGCGGCATCACCTCATCGCGCTGCACCAATGAAGAAACCTATCTGGTACAGAAACTGGTGCGGGCCGCATTCGGCAATAACAATGTCGATACCTGCGCACGGGTCTGTCATTCGCCGACCGGATTTGGTCTGAAACAGACTCTGGGTGAATCCGCCGGTACGCAGACCTTTGATTCCGTGATGAAGTCCGACGTGATCATGGTGATTGGCGCCAATCCGGCGGTTGCGCATCCGGTATTTGCTTCACAGATGCGGCGCCGTTTGCGTCAGGGTGCGAAACTGATCGTGATCGATCCGCGCACTACGGAAATGGTCAAGGCCCCGCACGTGCAGGCCGACTACCATTTGAAACTGCGTCCCGGCACCAATGTAGCCATCATCAGCGCGCTGGCACATGTGATTCTCGCCGAAGGTTTATACGATGCCGATTTTGTCGCGCAGCGCTGCGAGACTCAGTCGTTTGAAGACTGGAAGAATTTTGTCTTGAAGCCGGACAATTCACCGGAAGCGATGGCAGAAATTACCGGCGTGCCGGCCGAACAAATCCGTGGCGCAGCGCGTCTGTATGCAGCCGGGAATAATGGCGCGATTTATTACGGCCTCGGTGTGACTGAACATTCACAGGGCTCGACCATGGTGATGGGGATCGCCAATCTGGCGATGGTGACCGGCAATGTCGGTCGCGAAGGTGTGGGCGTCAATCCACTGCGTGGACAGAATAATGTTCAGGGCTCTTGCGACATGGGCTCGTTCCCGCACGAGCTGCCGGGCTATCGGCATATCTCGGACACCACGGTGCGCAGCCAGTTTGAAGAAATCTGGAACTGCAAACTCGACCCGGAACCCGGTCTGCGCATTCCGAATATGTTCGATGCCGCACTCGATGGTTCATTCAAGGGCCTGTACTGCGAAGGCGAAGATATCGCGCAATCCGACCCGAATACCCAGCACGTCACGGCGGCAATGAGCGCCATGGAATGTATCGTGGTGCAGGATTTGTTCTTGAACGAAACCGCCAAGTTCGCCCATGTATTTTTGCCGGGTTCATCGTTCCTGGAAAAAGATGGCACCTTCACCAATGCCGAACGCCGCATTTCGCGGGTGCGTAAAGTGATGCCGCCCAAAGCCGGGAAATCGGACTGGGAAGTGACGGTGGCGCTGGCCAATGCCTTGGGTTATCCGATGCATTACAAGCATCCGTCCGAGATCATGGACGAGATCGCTTCACTCACGCCAAGCTTTCAGGGCGTGAGCTACAAGAAAATCGATCAGCTGGGCAGTATTCAGTGGCCGTGCAATGACAAGGCCCCGACTGGCACGCCGACCATGCACATCGACGAATTTGTGCGCGGCAAAGGTAAATTCATCATCACCCAATTTATCGCGACCACGGAAAAAGTCACCCACAAATATCCCCTGATTCTGACTACCGGCCGGATCCTGTCGCAATACAATGTCGGCGCACAGACCCGCCGCACGGAAAACGTGCAGTGGCACAGCGAAGACATTCTGGATATTCATCCGCATGACGCCGAGGACCGCGGGATTAAAGATGGTGCCTGGGTCGGTATTGAATCGCGCGCCGGTCACACCGTGTTGCGGGCGCGCATTACCGACAAGGTGCAGCCGGGCGTGGTGTACACCACTTTCCATTTCCCTGAATCGGGCGCCAACGTGATCACGACGGATAATTCTGACTGGGCCACCAACTGTCCCGAGTATAAAGTCACGGCGGTACAGGTGATGCCGGTGACCCAGCCGTCTGAATGGCAGAAAAATTTTGAACAGTTCACCAGTCAACAGATGGGTCTGTTGCGTGAGAGTGAAATGCCGACCAATGCGCTCTGAAGGTCGCTGACATGAAAATCGAAAATTTGATCGCGATGGCCAATCAAATCGGTTCGTTCTACGAAAGTATGCCGGACCGAAAAATAGCCGAGTCGGATATTGCCGGACACATCAAAAAATTCTGGGAGCCGCGCATGCGCCGTGCCTTGCTGGCGCATGTTGATGCGTGTATCGCGTCAAATGAGCCTGCCGGGTTTACGCCGATTGTTGATGAGGCGATACAGTTGAACCGCGCATTGCTGGAGGGCTGACGATCACTCTGGGCGACGGTCCTGATCGATAAATTCGATTACGTCATCGAGCACCGGCGCGAGCCAGCGCAAGGGACGTGAGAAGGCACCCACCAGTGTCTCGTGGTTGACACCGGTGTACTCATGCAGGCTGACCGTCACATGAGCGGCCCGCAGACTTTTTGCCAGGCTCAGGGTATTGCGCGTCGGGTTGACCAGTTTGTCGTTGACTGCCGCGCCCAGGAATGCCGGCAAGCTGCTGCCAGGCGCATAGGCCAGCGGTTGTGTACCGGCCGGGTAGTTCGGGTGAAAGAACACTGGTTGAGCGTCGAGGTTGGTAATCGGCAGGAAATCGTACGGACCAGCCAGACCAATCCAGCCGGCCAGCTCGCCCGGCACGTGACCAGTTTGTGCCAGCCAGCGCCCATCAAGCGCCAACATGGCGGCGTTGTAGGCACCAGCGCTATGCCCCATGACAAAGACGCGTTTTGGGTTGCCGCCCAGACTGGGTGCCTGTTCCAGGCCAAAGGCCAGCGCGTGAGCGCAGTCAACCAGAAAATCCGGATAACGCACTTCCGGATAGAGCCGATAGTCGGCAACCAGGGTCAGTACGCCGCGCGATGCCAGGGCTTCGCCAAGGAACTGATAACTGCCGCGTTCCCCACTGACCCACGATCCGCCATACAGGAACAGCACGACCGGCCACCCGCCTGCAGGCGCAGTCCCGGTTGGCGTGAAGATATCCAGTTTCTGACGCGCTTGCGCACCATACGGCACCGCTTCGCGCAGCGCGTAGGTGCTTGACGTTGTGACGGCATTGATTGCGGCGAGCGGGTTGCTGGCCACGATCGCTGCCATCGCGAGAACGATTGCGCCGGCAAGTAAAATCATACGGTTGTGAATTTTCATGATGGGTTATACGCGGTCAGCAAGCGATTGGATTCAATACTTGAGGCTGGGCTCGCGCGTGGTTGTGATACCGGGATTTGCAGGTTGGGATGCTCAGAAGTTCACACTATTTCGGTTTCAGTACATTTAAATCGCGCATCGCCAGCCCGGTAGCGTTTAACTGGTGACGGATTTCAGGAATCAGTTCCCCCGCACTCAGTCCAACCGGCCCGATACCCCGCGCCACCAAAGCATCTGCCGAGGCGCCGTGCAGATAAGTCGCAGCCAGTGCAGCCTGCCAGACATCGCGGTGCTGGGCAATCAAACCCCCGCAGGCACCTGACAGAACATCGCCCGTGCCGCCGGTGGCCAGAGCAGCGTTGCCGGTCGGGTTGATCACGATGTGACCGTCCGGCCGCGCAATAATACTGCCGGACCCTTTGAGTATCACGACAGATGAAAAACGCCGCGCCAGTTTTTTCGCAGCGCCAATCCGGTCAGCCTGGATTTGTTCAACCGTGCAGGCCAGTAATCTGGCCGCTTCGAGCGGATGCGGGGTGAGCAGGGTGGTGGCCGGATCACGTCCATTGCACAGCGCGATCAGGGCCGGTTGTTGCGCCATCAAATTCAGCGCGTCGGCGTCCACCACCAATAGGTTGGTGGCGAGCAGGGCGCGGCTGACCAGTTCAAAACTGGCGATCGAATTGCCCAGTCCCGGACCAATGACGACAACCTGGTCGGCCTTTAAGTTGAGTTGCGGCGCCAGGCTGCACATGATTTCGGGATGCAGGGCGTCATAGTTCGGTGCAGCTTCGATAAAGCTTGCAAACACGCGGCCCGCTCCAGAATACAAAGCAGTGCGCGAGGCCAACAGGAGTGCGCCTTGCATGCCCAGTGCGCCACCAATTAACACGGTCGAGCCATTGCTGCCTTTATTGCTGTTCTGCAGCCGGCTCTTGAAGATGGTGGGAAACAGCTTGGGGCGATTCAATTCCATCTCGGACGCCGGAAATAATTGCGCTGCAATGCCCAAATCGGCGACCTGCACCAGGCCCGCATAATCGCGGCCATCGCCGGTATGCAGTCCGGTTTTGTCGCCGATGAAGGTGATCGTGTGACTGGCCCGGATCGCGATATCGTTGACCAGCGTGCCGGTGTCAGCATCCAGTCCGCTTGGTACATCGATGGCCAGAATGGGGCAAGTCATCGCGTTGATCTGGGCGATGTGATTTTGAATCGAGGCAGCAACGCTGTGCTTTGCCAGGCCAATGCCAAATAAACCATCGATGACCAAAGCGAAACTGTTCTCCAATTCGACATCTTCTGCCAGCCAGATAATGTCGCTGCAGGCTTTGGCTTTGTCAAAAGCCTGCGCGCTGTCTGCCGACCGGCTGGATTTGGGCGGATAGTGCAGCACGCTGATTTGGTGACCGGCGTGTGCCAGATGCACGGCGGCCTCGAAGGCGTCGCCGCCATTATTTCCCGGACCGGCGACCACAAGAATGGGCTGGTTGGGCGCAGCCAGCAGTCGCACGGCGGCCTGCGCGGCAGCCTGTCCGGCATTGTGCATCAGGGTAGCTGGTTCGAGTTGTTGGGCGGCGCGGGTTTCGATCTGACGGATTTGTTTAACTGAATACAGCATGGAACAGCCTTTCAGAATGATTTGGAACACTATAAACTACCGCGCCAAATTCAGCCCATCTAAATTGATATCGGGATTGCGACCGGAAATCAGATCGGCAACGACCTTGCTGGAACCGAGCGCCATCGCCCAGCCGAATTCCGCGTGCGCGGTATTGAGGTAGATATTTCTTTGCGCGGTCTGTCCCAGCAGCGGCGCATTGTCGGGCAACATCAAGTGATTGCCGCTCCAGTTGGAACCGGTATGGTAATTGGCTGCATCGGGAAACCAGTCAGCACCGGTCTTGCGCAACAGTTGCCAGGCGCGTTGATCATCGGCGTTGCTGGCTTTGCCGATCGTCCAGCTACCGGCTACCCGAATCCGTTTGTCCATGCGCGTGAGCGCAACCTGGGTGCTGTCGTCAATAATACTGACGCGCGGACTGTCTTCGATATTTTTGATGTTGGCCGTATTCGAATACGACACGATATTGGCCGAGCGCAGGGTGATGCCAATTTCATCAAACAGGGCGGCGCTCCGTTCGCCTGCCGCCAGCACCACTGCATCAAACTGATGTTGTCTGGTTTGACTGGTCTGTTTGAGTTGCAACGTCACGCCATTGTGGTTTGCGACGATGTGTTCGCATTCCGTTAAAAATTCAAATTCCACGCCCATCTGCTGGGCGATCGCTTTCAGCTGCTTGGTAAACAGCACGCAATTGCCCTGACTGTCTAACGGAAAATACAGGCCACCGGCGATCGGGGTCTGGGCATGCAATGCCGGTTCGCAGAGCCGACATCCGGCTTCATCCAATCGTTGAAATGGTATGTCAGCCTGACTCAGCAATTCCAGTCCGGCGGCAATGCTGCTCTCGTTTTTTGGGTGCCGGAACAGCTGCAGAATCCCGCTGCGCTGCTGGAATTCCAGACTGTGAATCAGACTGATCTCGGCCAACAACTGCTGACTGTATTTACCCAGTCGCTGCATTTTTTCTTTGTTGATCAACATGCGTTCAATCGAGCATTCACGCATCCAGCTGCGCAACCAGCGCAACCGGGACAGGCTCAGCGCGGGACGAAAATTGATGGAATCGTTTGATTTGAACCAGTGCGACACAATCTGTCTGGTCATGCCGGGCGCGGCCAGTGGCAGCAAATGCGCCGCACCGAGCAGTCCGGCGTGGCCCAGACTGGCTTGCTCGCAGACATTGCCGTGTTGCTCAATCACGCTGACCTGATGGCCGTTTTGTGCCAGAAAATAAGCGGTTGTGACGCCCACCACGCCAGCACCGATAACTGCGACCCGCATCAATTGCTTCCTTTAATTCAAAATGGCGCTAAGGATATCATTGAACGAATTGCGATTAAAACGATTCTCCGGGTTTTATTTGAAATGCAGTGCTTTTGTTATTGTTTGTGAAATAATGCCGCGTCCGTTGTTGGCAACATGGAAATCTAATTGCTGTCGTTCCCGCGCGGGTCTGGCGGGAACCCAGCGTCGTATCGCAGTGGCTGACAATGAAACGACGCTGGGTTTCCGCCAGACCCAAGCGGAATGACGTGAGCACACCGGCGCGTCTGAGCGTTACTGATTGTTGACGCGTGATCCGATTGGACTAGGTTTTGTTTGCCCACGCAATACTGGCTCTGACAGCCCGGTCCCAATCTGCAATTTTGCTGATCACTGCCGTTTCATCCATGGCTGGTGAAAAGCGCCGATCCTGTTGCCACTTCTGTTCCAGTTCTTCAATATTGTCCCAGTAGCCGACGGCCAATCCCGCCAGGTAGGCTGCGCCCAGCGCAGTCGTCTCGGTGATCGTCGGGCGTACCACATCGGCCTGCAGGACATCGGCCTGAAACTGCATCAATAAATTATTCACCACGGCACCGCCATCAACCCGCAGTTCGGCGATGCTGCTGCCCAGGTCGGCTTCCATCGCTTTGAGTACATCGAGCGATTGCAGCGCGATCGATTCCAGCGCCGCGCGCGCCAGATGCGCAGCCGTGGTGCCGCGGGTAATTCCGAACATGGCGCCGCGCGCATACGGGTTCCAGTGCGGTGCGCCCAGCCCGGCAAAGGCCGGGACGATGACCACGCCATCGCTGTCGGCCACATGCAGTGCCAGTTCTTCCACGGCCTGCGCATTCGGAATCAGGCCCAGTCCGTCCCGCAGCCACTGCGTCACGGCGCCACCGATGAAGATACTGCCTTCCAGCGCGTAGCAAACCTGCGCGCCGATTTTCCAGGCGATGGTCGTGATCAGGTTATTGCCCGATTCGATTGGTGTGGTGCCGGTATTCATCACCATAAAACAGCCGGTGCCATAGGTGTTTTTGGCCATGCCGGTCTTGGTGCACATCTGGCCAAACAGGGCTGCGTGCTGGTCACCGGCGATGCCGCCGATCGGGATTGCGGTTGCAAACACCGTGCTCTTGGTGGTGCCGACGATTTCCGATGAGGCGTGCACTTCAGGCAGCATACTGCGCGGAATGTCAAACAGTGCCAGCAGCTGCTCGTCCCACGTCAGGGTGTGAATATTGAACAGCAGGGTGCGCGAGGCATTGGTCACGTCGGTGACATGTAATTCGCGTTGCGTGAAATTCCAGATCAGCCAGCTGTCCACCGTGCCGAATGCCAGCTCGCCACGTTCGGCGCGTGCCCTGGCGCCGGGGACATGATCCAGAATCCAGCGGATTTTGGTTGCGGAAAAATAGGAGTCGATCGGTAAACCGGTTTTTGCTCTGACCATGGCTTCGTTGCCACGCGATTTTAATTCGGCGCAAAAATCGGCGGTGCGGCGGTCCTGCCAGACGATGGCGTTATAGATCGGTTTGCCGCTGTCGCGTTCCCAGACGATGGTGGTTTCACGCTGATTGGTGATGCCGATCGCGGCAATCGCCGAGCCATTCAATCCCATTTTGGTGACGGCTTCGGCGGCTACCCCGGCCTGCGTCGACCAGATTTCCTGCGGGTCGTGTTCAACCCAGCCGGCCTGCGGATAAATTTGCTGGAATTCTTTTTGTGCGGACGAGACAATCTGACCGGCATGGTCGAACAGAACCGCACGTGAACTGGTGGTACCTTGGTCCAATGCCAAAATATATTGTGGCTTCATGTCGATCACCAAAGAGTTTTCACGGATGGGTTGCACATTGACGGGGGGCTTTGTTGCCGGAATTGTAGCGGTAGGCAATGACGGTAAATGTGCCCGGAATGACATGGCGGAATAATTCATCGTGCCTGTCAAGGCGCAGTCGCTTGTCTTCGGAAAACTGGGCGAATTCGTAGCTTCCCGCATCAATTTCCTGGCTGTTGTCAGCCAGTTGGTCGCGCAATATAAAAATATTGACGCCCTGTTTATCCAGGTATTCGGTAAATTTTTTCGGTTTGCGGTATTCATCCAGATAGCTGTAACTGTTGGCCAATCCATCCAGATTGATGACAGTGCGATTGGAAAAATAACCGATTACACCGGCGTCAAAAACCGCGGCGATATCGCAGGGTTGGCTGACGCGTTCCAGCTCACCAGCGATCTGCAACAGCTGCCATGACACTGACTTGGTATTGTTGCTGATCGCCCGTACAAAAAACAGGTTGCTGACCAGGGCCACTGAAACCAGAATCACACTGGCGACTATCTTGATTGTGCTGCCAGCTTTGACTTGCCAGTTTTTTTCCATAATCCAGCGCGCTGCCAGCCAGGCACCAGCGGCCTCTGGCATCGCGAAATACCACCGGAAAAAATTCGATGCGCCAAATACCAGATAGAAGGCGTAAATGATGATGGAGCAAGCTACCAGGGCAAATACTGCACGTCCTGTGCCCCTGAAATAATCGATCAGCACCATTGCCGCAATCAATAGCGGCAGCAGTGCCAATGCACTGAGAACAGGATTGCCATTCCCGGTACTTGCCAGCCAGGACGCCATAAACGGGAGGACAAACACGTGCTTGACTGCGGCGCTGACCGGCATTATGTGTCCGGTACTGATGATATTGAATGCCAGATAGCAGATGCCGCTGCCAAGCGGGATCAGAAAAATCGTGATCAGATTTTTGATTGCGGCAGAAAGACCATGGCTTTGCTTTGTCTGCCTGTAGAGGATCCAGACGCCAAATGGAATCAAAGTCAGAACCAGATCCAGTCTGGCCAGCATATACAGCGCCATCGTTGTCCCCAGCCACAAATTGGCCGGGCGGTTCCTGAAGTCGGATTGCGAAGCGGCCAGACCGGCATTACACAGCAGCACCGTGCATAAAATAACCAGTGCTGATTCCATGCCCGCGCTCAACCACACAAACAGAAATGGTATCGGACAGGCCAACACCGCTGCGATAAAAACACGCCAGAACAGGGGCACACGTTTTACCGGATATAACAGCATGAAAATTGCCAGCCATATGGTTGCGACATGGAACAGAAAAATAATTTTCAAGTACCAGGCGAATGGCGTAAGCGCAGCCAACAGGGTGGCGATTAAAAAATAAAGCGGGTGAAATCCATTGGTTGGATTGATGCCGTCGAAGCTGGCGGACCCGAGGGCAATCAGATTGCGGGCGGTTTTCAGGTAGTAAAACGCATCGTCGGGAAAGAAACCGATCAGGCCCGCATCGTTGGCCAGCAGCGAGACGACCAGGTAAGGCGAAAGGATTAAGGCAATGACCAGGCCGAGCAGAAGGTTGGCGTGTTTTTGTGTGAGCGGCTGCAAAGTTGACGTGTGCTTCATTTGGGTTTGATTCACTCTGTTGTTAATATTTTTTTCTCGAGCCAGGCGTCCAGTCTGGCGACGGACTCGGTCGTGGCAGCCAGGCCCAATTTGGTCCTGCGCCAAAGTATGTCTTCGCTGCACAGTGCCCATTCATGCTCGACCAGATACTGCGCTTCACATTCAAACAGGCCGGCGCAAAGTTCTTCGCCCAAATCGGCCATGGCGCTGGCCGCGCCTAATAATTGGGTGATCCGGCTGCCATATTGGTGTGCATAGCGTTTGCTTAGCTCGGGAGCCAGCCACGGGTACCGTCGCTGCGTTTCAATGAGAAAAGCGTCGAAATTACCGCGTGGGATATCGCCGCCGGGCAGCGTTGCTTTGGCGGTCCACGCCGGTTTGTCGGAACCCAGCAGTGGCGTCAGCATGTCGAGTGCTTCCTCGGCCAGCCGCCGGAAGGTGGTGATTTTTCCACCAAAAACCGAGAGCAGAATCGCCTTGCCGTAGCGCTCATCGAGTTTTAAATGGTAGTCACGCGTGACCGCCGAAGGGTTGCCGGTATCTTCCTCGCCGACCAGTGGCCGCACGCCGGCATAGTGCCATACCACGTCAGCGGGCGAGATGCGCTGTTTGAAGTAGGTGTTGATCGAGTCGCACAGGTAGCTGATTTCACCCGCCGAGATCTGCACCTGATTCGGATCATCGTTAAACTCCAGATCAGTGGTGCCGATCAGCGTGTATTGATCCATATACGGAATGGCAAAAATAATGCGCTTGTCCGGATTTTGAAAAATATAGGCGTAGTGGTGGTCGAATAATTTTTTGGTGACGATATGGCTGCCTTTGATCAGCCGGATTTCATTGTGGGTCTGTGGCGTGGCCGAGTGAATCTGATGTTCGAGAAATGAACTGACCCATGGTCCGGTGGCATTGACAATGCAGCGCGCAAAAATGCTGATGATTTCCTGCTGGCGGTTTTGCATCGTAACGCGCCAGCCGTCGTTTTCCTGATGGGCAGAAATCAGCTTGGTGCGTGTCAAAATCGTCGCGCCGAGCTGTTTGGCATCCATCGCGTTGAGCACCACCAGGCGCGCGTCATCGACCCAGGCATCCGAATACACAAAGCCTTTCGAAAAACTGTCCTGCAGCGGACGACCGGACACATGCGATTTGAAATTGATACTGCGCGAGCCAAACAGGATGTTGCGTGTCGAGAGATTATCGTACAGGAACAGGCCCAGCCGGATCAGCCAGGCGGGCCGCAGGTGCGCGACATGGGGCATCACGAAACGCAGCGGATTGATAATGTGCGGCGCGGCGCGCAGCAAGACTTCGCGCTCCTGCAAGGCTTTGCGAACCAGTCTGAATTCGTAATATTCCAGATAGCGCAGGCCACCATGGATCAGCTTGGTCGAGGCGGAGGAGGTGTGCGCGGCCAGATCGTCTTTTTCGCACAGCATGACTGACAGGCCCCGACCGGCAGCATCGCGTGCAATGCCGACCCCATTGATTCCACCGCCCACCACTAAAACATCGACTTGATCGCGCATTGTTCCGACTTCTTTCGCTTATCTATTGTTGAGCTGATTGCCAGAGCTGCACTTTATATTTAAAAATCAAGCAATTGGGGCATATGTTGCTGAAAATGACTGCAATAAATCAAGATACTGAATGCAAGCTTTGTTTATTAAACGAATTAAATCGAATTAAATTTTCATTAATAAACATAGATACAGGGTAGTCTGTTCAAATTTCGAAAATTTGCAGCCAAGTATGAATACATGAAAAGGAGTGATGCTACTACAATTTTTCAGATAAAAATGACTTAAAGAATGCCAAAACGGCACGGAACGGGTCAAATCAGCACAAAGCAGCCCCACTCATAAACCGCAGTCGCATTTTCTGATCGGTTTCATGGATTTTCCAGTTTTCACCCGATTTTCTTTTCGATTTTACTTTTATTCGCCAAACTGGCTTATACACTATCTGGGTATTTCAGCAGCACCCAAACAGCGAATTATTGAATTTATATAAACCACCATCTTTAGGAGATCAAATCATGAGCACAACAAAATTTACCGCCGAACACGAATGGCTGCGTCTGGACGGCGATCTGATTACCTGTGGCATTACCGATTATGCACAAAGTAGTCTGGGCGATCTGGTGTTCGTGCAACTGCCCGATGTTGGTACGACTTACAAGGCCGGCGACGAAGTGGCCGTCATTGAATCGGTAAAAACAGCCGGTGGTATTGCCATGCCGTTCGAAGGCACGGTAGTGGAAGTGAACACCAAGTTGAATGACGAACCGCAGGCCGTCAATGAAGATCCGCTCGGTGCTGGCTGGTTTTTCAAGATCAAGGGCGATGCCAGTCTGTTGAATTCCTTAATGGATGAAGCCGCATACAAAGAATTAGTCGCCAAATTGGGATGATTTGGGTTGGGTCAGCAAGAATTTTAGAACGGATAAGGACACATCATGGTTTTGCAACGCGCCGCACAGGAACACCTGCAATTTAATGCAGAATTTGTATCACGCCATATCGGGGTCTCGAATAGCGATATCGAGGCCATGTTGAAAACGCTGGGCTTTGACAGTATGGATGCCTTTATCCAGAAAGTGATCCCGGAAAGCATTTTGTCCAAACAGCCGTTGCAGCTTGGGCATGCCAACAACGAACCGGACGTGCTGCAGTTGTTGCGTGAAATTGCCGAGCAAAATATTGTGGCGCGATCGTTTATCGGCATGGGTTATTACAACACTCATACCCCGAACGTGATTCTGCGCAATTTGCTGGAAAACCCGGCCTGGTACACCGCCTACACCCCGTACCAGCCGGAAATTGCCCAGGGGCGCCTGGAAGCATTGCTGAATTTCCAAACCATGATCTGTGATTTGACCGGACTGGAAATTGCCAATGCCTCGCTGCTCGATGAAGCGACCGCTGCGGCAGAAGCCATGACGTTTTGCCAGCGCGTTGCGAAAAGCAAGAGCAAGGTATTTTTTGTCTCTGAAGACTGCTTCCCGCAAACCATTGATGTGATCAAGACCCGTGCTGCGCCGATTGGCATTGACGTGGTAGTTGGTGATCATCGTACAGCCTTGAACGATATCGACTGTTTTGGCGTGCTGTTGCAGTACCCGGCGCTGAACGGTGAAATCCATGACTACGCGAAGGCGGTTCAAATCGCGCATGACAAACATGCCATGGTGGTGGTGGCGGCCGACCTGCTGGCCCTGACGCTGTTGACGCCACCGGGCGAATTTGGCGCGGACGTGGCGATCGGTACCGCGCAGCGCTTCGGCGTACCGCTCGGCTTCGGCGGTCCGCACGCGGCGTATTTTGCGACCAAAGATACCCATAAACGCCAGATGCCTGGCCGTATGGTCGGTGTGTCGATCGACAGTCATGGCAATCAGGCATATCGCCTGGCCCTGCAAACCCGCGAACAACATATCCGCCGTGAAAAAGCCACCAGCAATGTCTGTACGGCCCAGGTTTTGCTGGCCAATATCTCCAGCATGTTTGCGGTCTACCATGGTCCGGAAGGGATTTTGCGGATTGCCAAACGCGTGCATCATTTGACGGCCACGCTGGTCGCAGGCTTGAAGCAGCTCGGCTGCACCGTGGTCAACCAACATTATTTTGATACGGTTGAAGTACTCACTGAATCGCGCACCAAGGTCGTTCATGCTGTTGCGCGTGGTCTGGATATCAACCTGCGCCACATCGACGATAACCGCATCGGTTTGTCTTTGGATGAAACCTGTGATGAATCCGATGTGGTCAATATCTGGGCGGCGTTTGCGATCAGCGATCAGCAAGTGCCGGATTTTAATGCGATGCTGGCCGTGGCAGCAGAAACCATTCCTGCCGCTTTGAAGCGCACCAGCGCCTATCTGACCCATCCGGTGTTCCATCGTCATCGCTCGGAAACGCAGATGCTGCGTTATCTGCGCGCCCTGGCCGACAAGGATCTGGCTCTGGACCGGACCATGATTCCGCTCGGTTCCTGCACCATGAAATTAAACGCCACCGCGGAAATGATTCCCGTGACCTGGCCAGAGTTTGCCAATATTCATCCGTTCGCACCTGCCGACCAGACCCAGGGTTACGCGCGCCTGATCGCTGAACTGGAGCAAATGCTGGTCGCCTGCACCGGTTACGATGCGGTGTCCCTGCAACCGAATGCCGGATCACAAGGCGAGTACGCCGGCCTGATGGCTATTCGCGCCTACCACCACAGCCGTGGTGATACGCATCGCAATATCTGCCTGATCCCGAGCTCGGCGCATGGAACCAATCCTGCGACCTCGCATATGGTTGGCATGGAAGTGGTGGTGGTGCAGTGCGACGAAGGCGGCAATGTTGATGTGGCCGACTTGCGCGCCAAGGCCGAACAGCACTCGGCGAATCTGGCCGCGCTGATGATTACCTATCCGTCCACGCACGGGATTTTTGAGACAGCGATCAGGGATATTTGCGCGATCATCCATCAACACGGCGGTCAGGTGTATATCGACGGTGCCAACATGAACGCCATGGTCGGCCTGTGTCAGCCTGGACAATTCGGTGGCGATGTGTCGCACCTGAATCTGCATAAAACGTTTTGTATTCCGCACGGCGGCGGCGGACCGGGCGTTGGTCCGATCGGCGTCAAAGCGCATTTGATTCCATTCCTGCCCGGTCACGCTCTGCTGGAAAACCAGAGCGCGCCAGTGTGCGCGGCACCATGGGGCAGCGCGAGTATTTTGCCGATCAGCTGGACCTATATCAAGCTGATGGGACAGGAAGGATTGAAACAGGCCAGCCAGGTCGCGATTCTGAATGCAAATTACATCGCCAAACGCCTGTCGGCGCATTTTCCGATTTTGTACGCGGGTGAGGGCGGCATTGTGGCGCATGAATGCATCGTCGATTTGCGTCCGCTGAAAGAAGAAACCGGCGTCACCGTCGATGACGTCGCCAAGCGTCTGATGGACTTCGGCTTCCACGCACCGACCATGTCGTTCCCGGTTCCCGGCACCTTGATGATCGAACCCACCGAGAGCGAAGACCGGATCGAGCTGGACCGCTTCTGCGACGCGATGATTGCGATTCGTGGCGAAATCAACGATGTCGCGACCGGCAAGATCAGTGCCGAAGACAGCCCATTGCGTCATGCCCCGCACACTGCGCTGGCGATGACTGCGGAATGGTCGCATCCCTATTCCCGTGAGCAGGCAGCATTCCCGGTAGCGACATTGAAGAACGGCAGCAAATACTGGCCGCCGGTCGGTCGCGTGGATAACGTTTATGGCGACCGCAATGTGGTGTGTTCCTGCCCTCCGCTGTCGGATTACGAATAAGTCAGAGAGATCATTATGTCCAACGAATCAGAAATTTTATTGCGCACACCGCTCTACGACCTGCACCTGGAACTCGGTGCCAAGATGGTACCGTTTGCCGGTTATCAGATGCCGGTGCAGTATCCGCTCGGTGTCATGAAAGAGCATTTGCATACCCGTTCTGCGGCGGGCCTGTTTGACGTTTCGCACATGGGCCAGGTTCGCCTGAGTCCATTGGCTGGCGGTACCGTGCACGACGTGGCCAAAGCACTGGAAACACTGGTGCCGATCGATGTGCTTGACCTGCCGCTCAACAAGCAGCGCTACGCCGTATTCACCAACGAAGCCGGTGGCATTCTGGATGATCTGATGATCAGCAATATGGGTGATTCTCTGTTTGTGGTGGTGAATGCAGCCTGCAAGCAGCAGGACATTGCCCACATGCGCAAACATCTGGGCGCGTATTGTCAGGTTGAGGAACTGGCTGACCGGGCCTTGCTGGCAATTCAGGGCCCGGCAGCTGCTGCGGTCATGGCACGCCTGGCACCGGAAACGGCAGCCATGGTGTTTATGGATTCGAGACCAGTGACAGTGCACGGCATTGCCTGCTTTATCAGTCGTTCCGGTTATACCGGTGAAGATGGTTTTGAAATATCGGTACCAAACCAGCAGGCAGAACAATTGGCGCGCCTGTTGCTGGCGCAACCGGAAGTTGCCGCCATCGGCTTGGGCGCGCGTGATTCGCTGCGTCTTGAAGCCGGACTGTGCCTGTACGGCCACGATATGGATGAGTCGATCAGCCCGGTTGAAGCGAGTCTGGCCTGGGCCTTGTCCAAGGTGCGTCGTGCAGATGGGGCAAGAGCGGGTGGTTACCCAGGCGCGGCTGTGATTGAACGCCAGTTTGTCGAAGGCGTTGGCAAAAAACGTGTCGGGCTGCAAATTACCGAAAAAATGCCGGTGCGCGAAGGCGCGGAAATCGTTGATGCTGCTGGCACAGTAATTGGAAAAGTCACCAGCGGTGGATTCGGCCCGAGTGTCAATTCACCCGTTGCGATGGGTTATGTGACGACCCAATATTCAACTGTCGGCACCAAATTGCATGCGATCGTGCGTGGCAAACCTGTCGCTCTGGAAGTGGCTAAAACTCCGTTTTTCCCGCAGCGTTACTATCGCGGGTAATCTCAGTTGGTGCTGCGTTCAACTCTAACGCAGCACCCTCTCATGATATTCCATCTCAAACGCCCCATTCAATTTCAACATCGCTGAACTGCGCGTGCCGTAGTGTTCCGACTGTATGCACACGGAAGATAACAAACGCTCGGTGTCCAGACTCACGCCGGTATCCGGCAGGCGCACATCCGGCGCTGGCAAGGTATTCGATAGCATTTCAAAATACGCTTCCTGAGGCGCGCGCTGGCACAGCAGACTGGCCAGTTCAGCCTTGGTCTTGCTCACTTTCGGCCAGGGCGAATCCAGGTCGCCATTGGAAAGTCCGTAGATGCCGGGCACTAAAATCTGCCCGTTTTTGGGGTTTGTCGTATTGCGATTGGAGAACCAGCGCAGCTCCTGTTTTTCCTTGCTGATTTCGCCCAGCAGCAAATTAAATCCGTTGTAGGAATCTGCCTTCGCTGCGATCAGTTCAATAAAATTTTCTATCGTGTCGTGGCCACTCAGGTAGTCGGAAACCAGTTGCCCGCGAGTGGGAGCATTGGCCATCATTTCCGAACCATCGCGCACATTTGTGACTGCGGCAAACTTATGTCCTTCGTAGTCCAGTTTGGCCAGGCCCATCCAGGTGCCACCTGCCTGTAAATCTCTCGGTGCAAATATATTGGGATGGTCTGCCCACCAACCGGCTGGCGCGCTTGCGCGGGAATAGTATTCATCGCGATTGGCGATAGCGATTAAGGGATGGTTGCATACAACTTGCCAGGAAAAGACGATTAGACACATGGCAGATCCTCAGGTTGATTGTGCTGTTTCTGTGGGCAAGGAGTAGGGCATCGGCAGCCACTGACACACTTCGCCGCTGCTCAGCTGTACAACGGTATCGGCTAACACCGCGGTTTTGATTTCAATCAAACAGTCACTGCCACCGGCATTGTTCAACGCCGCGTTGACCACCATGCCGCAAGGTTGTTCGAGATCGCTGCTGGCGAATACTTCCATGCCACTTGCAACGCTGTTACTCGGAATATGCGCCAGCACGGTGCGGCGTTTCTGCTTTCCCAGATAATGGGTTCGCGCCACAATTTCCTGGCCGGGATAACAGCCTTTCTTGAAATTGACGCCGCCGATCAACTCGTAGTTAATCATCTGCGGGACAAATTTTTCTTGCGTGGCCAGGGTCACGTGAGGAATGCCTGCGTGGATCTCGGACATTGCCCATGCATTTTCCGGAACTCGCGTCAGCAGCGCAGCCAATTTTGTTTCAATTTGTGCTGCGAATTCTTTACTCGTAATCCATTGATAGCGCTCCATGCCCTCAACGTCGGCAACTCGCAACAGTGCGCCTGCCTCGTTGCTGATCAATTCATGCGGATGCGCAGGAACAATCGGGAACCATTGGGCCAGTTGCTGCACCGCCGCTGCTCCAAAAATCCCGAAAACGGACTGCGCTGCAGTGACGTTTTCCAACACCACCTTGGCACGCATGACGTACATCTGTAATCGTTTTTGCAAGCTTTCCTGCAGTTCGAGCGGCACTTCGATGGTGATCGTATCGTTATTTTTCCAGACCAGCATGGTCGCCAACAGTCTGCCTTTGGGGCTGCATAAGCCCGCCAGGCTGGCGTGATCCGCTTCCAAAGACTTGATATCGCTGGTCAGTTGGCTATGCAGGAAGCCCGCCGCATCAGCGCCGCTGGCTGTTATCAGGGCAAATTGAGATAATTGCGCAAAGCCCGCTTCTGCAAAGCTGCTGCTGGTTTGAATTGACATAGAAAGTAAATTTCCTAAAAACTGGTCATTGGATTGCGTGTTTGGCTTTATCATTACGGCTTATTTTCGTTTTGGTATCGATCAAGCGCGGTAAAGCGCAGATTATAAATCCCTTATCGGAATCACGTACTCAACCGCTCATTTCGTTATTTATTTTGAAAAAATTATTGGTTTTCATCTGTTTTATATGCGTTGCGATGTGCGCGGGATTTTGGTATTGGGCCAATCAACCGATAGCCGACAGCGTCCATGAATTCGTGATCAAGCCACGCAGCAGTTTGCGCAGCAGTGCGCAGCAGATAGTTGATGCCGGTGTGCCGCTCCAGCCGGTGTTGTTTGAAATGCTGGCACGGGTTACCGGTCAGGCCAATAAATTAAAAGCCGGTACGTTTGAAGCCGGCGCCGGGATTACCCCGATCTCATTATTGGGCAAAATCGTGCGCGGCGAATTTTCGCAATTTAGTTTTGCCTTGATTGAAGGGTGGACATTCAGGCAAATGCGTCAGGCGATTTTGCAAAGTCCTTATTTGCAGCATGACACGGCAGCCATGTCTGATCAGGAAATCATGCTGAAGTTGAGTCCGATTTATCAACAGCCTGAAGGTTTGTTTTTTCCTGATACGTATTTATTGCCTAAAGGGTCGAGTGATCTGGACGTGTACCGGCAGGCATACAGCCAGCTGCAACAACATTTGCAGACTGCCTGGCAGGGGCGCGACAGCACGACGCCATTAAAAACCCCGTATGAGGCACTGATCCTGGCATCGATCATAGAAAAAGAGACCGGGCTGAAATCGGATCGGGAGATGATAGCCGGTGTATTCGTCAATCGCATCCGCAAGGGCATGTTGCTGCAAACCGATCCGACCGTGATTTATGGAATGGGTGGGCAGTATCAGGGGAAAATTCGCAAACGTGATTTGTTGACCGACACACCGTACAACACGTATACGCGGTCCGGTTTGCCACCCACGCCGATTGCTCTGGCCGGATTGCAATCACTGCTGGCCGCGGTCAATCCGGCACATACGGATGCGCTGTATTTCGTGGCGCGTGGTGACGGCAGCAGCCAGTTCTCGAAAACGCTGGATGATCATAATCGCGCAGTGAATCACTTCATCAAATGAAACAGCAACAGCAGAAAATTATGAACAAAGCCAAATTCATTACATTTGAAGGAATCGACGGGGCGGGCAAATCAACCCATATCCCGTTTGTAGTCCAGATGCTGGAACGTGCCGGGCTCCAGGTCGTGTACACGCGCGAACCGGGTGGAACCGATTTGGGCGAAGAATTGCGCGGTCTGTTGTTACATCAAAAAATGCATATCGAAACTGAAGCGCTGCTGATGTTTGCCGCGCGGCGCGAACATATTGATAAAGTAATCGAGCCCGCTTTGGCGCGCGGTGACTGGGTCGTGTCTGACCGGTTTACCGATGCCAGTTTTGCCTATCAAGGTGGTGGCCGCAAACTGGCTGTCGCAAAGCTGGAAATTCTGGAGCAATGGGTGCACCCAAATCTGCAGCCTGATTTGACCTTGTTGTTTGATGTGCCGCTGGACGTAGCGCGGGCGCGTCTGGATGCCGCACGCGAGCCCGATAAATTTGAACGCGAGCAAACCGAATTTTTTGCCAATACGCGCAATGAATATTTGCGCAGAGCTGCACAGTTTCCGAATCGTATAAAAGTGATTGATTCGAACCGACCGATACCTGCGATTCAGGAAGAGTTGAGCAGGATCGTCAATCAGTTGATTAACCATCAGGAGCAGCAATGAGCTATAAACTCTATTATTCGCCCGGCACTGCAAGCATGTGTGTGCATTGGATGTTGATTGAACTTGGCGTGCCGTTTGAAACGGTCCTGGTGGATTTCGAGGCAGGGGCACAGCGCAGTGCGGAATATTTGCGTTTGAATCCAGCCGGTCGCATTCCGACTTTGTTGGTTGATAGCGTGCCCTGTCACGAATCTACTGCGCTCATGATGTTGCTGGCTGAACGTCATCCTGCCGCCGGATTTGCTCCGGCACCGGGGAGCGCACAGCGTGCCGAATGGCTGGAGACGATGATATTTTTTGCCAACACGATACTGCCGGCCATGCGTGACTGGTTTTATGCCGATTCAGATGGCGCAGGACAAAACCCGGAAGTGATCCGGAATCTGGCGCGCTATCGACTTGAGCAGGCTTGGGACAGGCTGAACGCTACACTGGCCGATGGTCGTGAGTTTTTAGTTGGCGATCAATTCAGTAAGGCAGACATGATGGCGGTGATGTTAATGCGCTGGACCAGAAATATGCCGCGCCCGGCGTTAACCTGGCAACACATCAGCCGCTATGTCGTCCCGATCAGAAATCGGGACTCATTTATTACGCTGAACAATCGGGAAGGTTTGACTGACTGGAGAAATTGAGCAGGTCGATTTAAAAAAATCGACCTGTTTTGATTACCAGACCTGCCACCAGGATTTTTGCTCCGAGGCGTTTGCGTGGGTGAATTTACTGTTTGGGAAGTTCTTGACGAAGACCCGATTGGCGTCGTCGCGCAATTCAGTCAATCCCATCTTGTCGTAGCTGTTATACAAAACAAACAGCGCTTCTTCAATTGCCGGGGCATCTGGATACTCCCGAATCGCTGACTGCGCACGATTTGCCGAAGCGACGTAAGCGCCCCGACGATAATAATATTTGGCCACATGCAGGTCATATTGAGCCAGTGTGTTGACCAGATATTTCATGCGCAACAGTGCATCAGGCGTATATTTGCTGTTCGGGAAACGCACGACCAGTGCTTTAAAGGCATCAAACGCTTCACGCGATGCTTTCGGATCACGTTCCGTCATGTCCTGATGGGCCAATGCCTGGAAGAAGTTGATCTGATCATTAAAGTTAACCAGGCCACGCAAATAGAAAATATAGTCAAGATTTTCGTGGTTCGGATGTAATTTAATGAAACGTTCGATCGCAGCAAGCGCCTGAGCCTGGTCACCTTGTTTATAATAGACGTACGGGATTTCCATTTGCGCTTGTTGGGCATAGGTTCCAAATGGGAAGCGCGTTTCTAATTTCTCCAGGTTCTTGATGGCACTGTCATAAGAACCATTGGCCAGATCGCTTTTCGCCTCTTCATACAAACGTTGCGCTGACCACGTTTTTGTATCATCGAATTTTTCGGGGAACAGACCGCAGGCAGTAACGCCAAACAGCGTGATGAAAATCAGGAGACTGGTGGAAATGAAACGATTCAATGAATTTTTTTGCATGAGGTTTTGCATGAGCACTTTTAAACAATTTTTCAATTATATCCGATGGGACTTACTGTGACCGCTTCAATTCCGTCAGATTTACCAAATACAAACATGTCGACTGATCTGCTGCCAGATGAATACAGCGAGGATTTGCTCGATGAGTCGGATTCGGTGGGGGCGGGTTTTAATTCGACCCCGATTATATTCAAATTAGACGACGATGTGTGTGGTGATCGTCTGGATAAAGTTGTCGCAAGATTAATTCCGCAGTTTTCTCGCAGCCGGCTGCAACAGTGGATCACCTCTGGCCACGTGATGGTGGACGGTGTGGTCGGGCGCAGCAAAATGACCGTGTTGGGACAGGAAGAGGTGGTCGTCTACCCGCAACCTGCGCCAGAGGATACGGCCTACCTGCCCGAAGCAATGGCCCTCGATATTGTGTTTGAAGACAAGGCGATTCTGGTGATTAATAAACCTGCCGGCTTGGTGGTGCACCCGGCTGCAGGGAACTGGTCCGGTACCTTGTTGAATGGCTTGTTACATCATTGTCCCGGTCTGTCCGGTGTCCCGCGCGCCGGGATCGTACACCGGCTGGATAAAGATACCAGCGGTTTAATGGTCGTTGCCAAATCCCTGGAAGCGCAAACTGATCTGGTGCGGCAACTGCAGGCGCGCACGGTGAAGCGTGAATATTGGGCATTGGTGTGGGGCAAACCAAATTTGTCGGGCTCAATCGATTTGCCGATGGCCAGACATCCGCGTGACCGGATCAAGATGGCCGTCTCGGAAAGTGCCTCGGCAAAACCGGCGATTACCCATTTTAAAAGACTGGCGACTGGCGCTCTGGAAGGAAAGGCCGTCAGCCTGGTGGAGTGTCGTCTGGAAACCGGCCGTACCCATCAGATCCGGGTTCACATGGCGCATCTCGGATTTCCACTGGTTGGTGATGTCTTGTACGGCAAGCAGCATCTGGCCAGTTATTTTGACCGGCAGGCGCTGCAGGCTCGTCGTCTGGGCTTGACCCATCCAATTAAAAATAAAGAGTGCAGCTGGCAGGTCGACCTGGCCGAAGATTTTTCTGCACTGCTGGTGCGAGCGGGTATCGAACAAGATGTCTGAATGCGTGTTTGTTCCTGATTGGCCCGGTCTGCCTGCCCATATCGGGGCATTATCCACGTTGCGCTCTGGCGGGTTCAGTCCGGCACCCTATGACGATGGCAATGGTTCAGGCGGTTTCAATCTGGGCGCCCACGTCGGTGATGATGTCGAGCTGGTTGGAAAGAATCGCGTGCAATTGCGGCAGTTTTTGCCTGCCGATCCGCAATGGCTCACCCAGGTCCACGGCAATCGTGTGGTCGATCTTGATCAATTTGCTTCTGACTTCAAGGCAGATGCCTGCCTTTCTGCACAAGTCGGTGTTGTTTGTGCAGTGCAAACTGCGGATTGTTTACCGGTCCTGTTTTGTGATCCCAAATCGAATGTGGTGGCAGCTGCGCATGCCGGCTGGCGCGGTTTGCTCGATGGCGTGCTGGACAATACGGTGGCCCAAATGATGAGTGCCGGAGCGGCAGCGGAAAATATTATGGCCTGGTTGGGACCTGCAATTGGTCCATTCAAATTTGAAGTCGGTGCAGAAGTTCGCGGGAAATTTGTTCAGGCTGATCCATGTGCATCTGCAGCATTCAAGGCAAGTCCACAGCAAGCCGGTAAATTTTATGCTGACATATATCAGCTGGCGCGATTAAGATTGCACAGTGCTGGTGTGCGAGATATTTGCGGTGCTGATTTTTGTACCGTGACTCAGTCGGAAAAATTTTATTCTTATCGACGTGATGGCGTTACCGGACGCATGGCAAGTTTGATTTGGATTAAAGCAAAATAGTAAACTCTGCTTAAAATTTTGTATCTTATTGAAAATTTAATTGGTAGAGTCGGGATTGTCGCTAGAATTGCCAGTTTCCCCGTGATGGCGGTTTGATTGATCAGTGATTGCTGATGTTTGCGATGGCGAATTAATTTTTTTGCGAAACAGCAAATACCAAATAACTCCCAACGGAATGACGCAATAAAACGTGAATGTCATGACTCCCGCAACGACTGATTTTTCAGTAATCGCCATCATAAAGACGACATAAATCCAGGCTATGGCAATGATGTGCATGAGCAGTAATAAAAAAATTAAATCAGGACCTGCATGAATACTTTTGAACCAGAAGCTTTAGTGGCCGCAATGCTGAAGCAGATAACGATGCAGCCGAGCTGGTCTGCGTTGACAGCAGCAAATCATAACATGCCAGCTATGGCGACTATGTTCAATGCAACGGCGCCGCAGTTTGGACAGCTACCCAATATGCAGGATGCGGTTGGCAGCTTCGACAGTATGGCGTCCCAAATTAGCAAAATTGTCAGTGACGTTGGCGGCAAAATCGATCCGCAAACAGCCGGTAAATTACAGCAGGACTACCTGGAAAAACTGGCGGCACTTTGGCAGGATATGTTGCAATCCAAAGCGCCGGTGCTGGACGATCGGCGCTTTAAAGCACCGGAGTGGCATAACTCCACTGTGCATGCGTTCACCGCCGCAGCCTATCTGTTGAACGCACAGTTTTTGACAGCCATGGCAGGCGCGGTAGAGGCGCCCAAGCGGACCAAGCAAAAAATTCAGTTCGCGGTTGGCCAGGTGATCGATGCGGCATCTCCTGCGAATTTTTTGGCGACCAACCCGGAAGCCCAGAGCAAGCTGATCCAGAGCAAAGGCGAGAGCCTGACCAAAGGATTAAGCAATATGCTCACGGATATGCAAAAGGGCCGCATCTCGCAAACCGATGAGAGCGCATTCGAAGTTGGTGTGAATGTCGCAACCAGCGAAGGACAGGTGGTCTTTGAAAATCAGATGCTTCAATTGATCCAATACAAACCACTGACCACCAGTTTGTATCAGCGCCCGCTGTTGATCGTTCCTCCCTGCATCAACAAATTTTATATTCTGGATTTACAGCCGGATAATTCGATCGTGCGCTATGCCCTCGAGCAGGGGCATAATGTGTTTCTAGTGTCGTGGGTGAATCCGGACTTGTCACTCGCCGAGGCGACCTGGGACGACTATGTGGAGTCAGGCGTAATTGAAGCAATCCATGTGGTCCAGTCAATTTCAGGTCAGGAAAAAATTAACACCTTTGGTTTCTGTGTCGGCGGAACTTTGCTGGCAACATCGCTGGCCGTATTGGCCGCGCGTGGTGAACAGGTGGCATCCAGTGTGACCTTGCTGACGACCTTGCTCGATTTTGAAGATGCCGGCATTCTCGAAGTGTTTGTCGATGAGATGCAGGTCGAGTTGCGCGAGAAAACGATCGGGCAGGGTGGCCTGATGTCGGGCCGGGATCTGGGAAGTGCATTTTCCAGTTTGCGCCCCAATGATCTGGTGTGGAACTATGTCCAGGCAAATTATTTGAAAGGCGAAGAACCGCCCGCATTTGATTTGTTGTATTGGAATGGTGACGGCACCAACTTACCGGGCCCCATGTTTTGCTGGTACCTGCGCAACACCTATCTGGAAAATAATTTAAAACAGCCCGGAAAATTAACCGTTGCCGGTGAACCCGTTGATCTGAGCAAGATCGATGCGCCGGTGTTCATTTACGGTTCCCGTGAAGATCATATCGTGCCATGGAATGCGGCGTATGCCTCGCTGGCACTGCTGAATCCGAAAAAGCCGGCACAAAACCGATTTGTATTGGGGGCCTCGGGCCATATCGTCGGTGTGATTAATCCGCCAGCAAAAATGAAAAGAAATTATTGGTCGAATCGTGCGTCAAATACCAGGACGATCAAAACCGCGCAGCAATGGTTGGACGGCGCCGGGCAGCATCCGGGCAGCTGGTGGCCAGAATGGGCGGAATTTTTAGCTGAGCACTCAGGGAAGAAAGCTAAAGTGGCAGCAAAGATGGGCAGTGCCAAATATAAGGCGATTGAACCGGCACCTGGCCGGTACGTCAAAGTCCCTTGTTAATCGTTGCATCAGGCGCGCAGAACACCTGGGCGACAGCTTAAGTAAAGTTAAGTGAATATAAAATTGAAATTCTAAAAAGGAGAGCAAAATGAAAAAACGTGTTGCATATGTTACTGGCGGGATGGGTGGTATTGGTTCTTCAATCTGCAAGCGTTTGTGCAAAGACGGATTTACTGTCGTTGCTGGCTGTGGTCCGAACTCGGTGCGCAAGGACACCTGGTTAAAAGCGATGCGCGATGAAGGTTATGACGTGCACGCCTCGGAAGGAAATGTTTCGGATTGGGATTCGACCAAAGATGCCTTTGACAAAGTCAAAGCGGAAATTGGTGAAGTTGATGTGCTGGTCAATAACGCCGGTATTACCCGCGACAGTCAGTTCAGAAAGATGTCACGCGAAGACTGGGATATGGTCATCAATACCAATTTGAATTCCCTGTTCAACGTGACCAAGCAGGTGATTGACGGCATGGTTGAGCGTGGTTGGGGACGGGTGATCAATATCTCTTCGGTGAATGGGCAAAAGGGTCAGTTCGGTCAGACCAATTATTCAACCGCCAAAGCTGGCCTGCATGGATTTTCCATGGCACTGGCGCAGGAAGTTGCGACCAAGGGAGTGACCGTGAACACGGTGTCACCTGGCTATGTCGGAACCGATATGGTCAGAGCGATTCGCCCTGATGTGCTGGAAAAAATCGTCGCTGGCATTCCGGTCAAGCGGTTGGCAGAGCCGGATGAGATTGCGTCTATCGTTTCGTGGATTGCCTCTGATGAAGGCGGCTATGCAACCGGGTCCGATTTCTCCATCAACGGCGGTTTGCATATGGGCTGACCCGGAATTTTGTCGTGGCAAAAAAAGGGGCAAACAGCCAATGTTGTTGCCCCTTTTGTGTTTTTTGAATTTGGTACAGAGAAAATCCTTTACTATCCACCGGGGGACATTGCTATAATCAGCCCGCAAGTACTGATAATTGCAACAAACGACAAGACAACGAGCAAAAGTAATTAAAAAAGTAAAACTGAGACATTGATCTGTGAAGGTCGATTTATTAATAAAAAATTATTCCAGCGAATCAGCTGAATAATACGCTCATCGGGAAAATCATGACTAGCGCAAAAAAATCTGCCGACCATTTAATCAAGAAGTATCCGAATCGCCGATTGTACGATACACAAACCAGTACCTACATTACTTTGTCAGACGTAAAACAGCTGGTGATGGACAGTGATAATTTTGTCGTGGTGGATGCCAAGACCAATGAAGATTTGACCCGCAGTATTTTGCTGCAAATTATTCTGGACGAAGAAGCAGGTGGTTCGCCGATGTTTTCCAGTGCGGTCTTGTCGCAAATCATCCGCTATTACGGTCATGCCATGCAGGGCATGATGGGCAACTACCTGGAGAAAAACATTCAGGCGTTCATCGATATCCAGCATAAGCTGGCTGAAAATTCATTGGCCAACTACGACGGCAAGCCATTCAGTCCGGAAATGTGGACTCAGTTTATGAATATTCAGGGACCCATGATGCAAGGCATGATGGGCAACTACATCGAACAGAGCAAAACCCTGTTTGTGCAAATGCAAGAGCAAATGCAAAATCAGGCAATGGGTATCTTCACCAAATTTCCGTTTGTGCCGGAAAACAAACCTAAATAAATCTTCATACCGGTGTTGGATTGCCTGTCATTCCAACACCGCCAGTAAAATCTGCATCACATCTGTTTAAACAAATGCACGTAGCTGCGACTGACTTCCAGTTTTTCGGTTAATCCCTTGATTTGCACAAGATGGCGGCCGCGCATGTCGCGCACCACGCCGTCGATCGCCTTGCAGTTAACCAGGGTCGAACGGTGTATCTGCCAAAATAAGCCCGGGTCCAATTCTTCAACTAATTCACGCACTGGTTTTCGGATCAGGGCTTCGACATTCTTGGTTTGAACCCGTGTGTACTTTTCATCGGACTGAAAAAACAGAATCTCTTCAACCGGAAACAGTCGCAATTCCTGGCCAATCGAAGCCTGTATCCATTGCAGATAACTGGTCTTCTGCATGATCTGCCTGCTCAATTGCGCGATCAGGCTGCTCATATCATTCGGTGCCTGGCTGATGCGTTTTTTCAGGCGCTCGACCGTTAAACTCAGACGCTCCAGATCTGCCGGTTTCAATACATAATCGATCGCCCCATGCTCAAACGCTTCGACGGCATATTGATCATAGGCGGTAATGAAGATGATGTGAGTCATACCTGCAATTGCCTGTGCTGCTTCGAGGCCGGTTTTGCCCGGCATGCGGATGTCGAGGAATGCAAAATCTGGCTTGTGCTCTTTCACCAGCTCAATGGCTTCTTCGCCATTTTTGGCCTGGGCCAGAATCTCAAGTTCAGGCCATGCCTGCTGCAGGCGCAAAACCAATTGGTCACGCATTAAACGTTCGTCGTCGGCGATGATGGCGGTTGGCATTTTATTTATGAGAAGTTTAGGGGGAGTTAAATTGTATTTTAAAACTGCAGGGGCTTGGTGTTTAAATAAAAACATAGAGCATCTTGCGATGCTCTATGGATCAAAATGTTTCACTTTTCAATTGGTGTATTGATAAGGTATTTCTATCGTTACCGTGACTCCGCTGGGACTGTTGGGGGTAATGATGAATTGATAGTTTCCCTGATAAAGCAGTGCCAGCCGGTCACGAATATTTTGCAGTCCCAGACCAGTCCCGTTGCTCGGTACCGCGCCAAAACCGAGACCATTATCCATGACGCTGACACGTAATTTGTTGTGCGCCACTTCGGCAGTCACAGTGATTTTTCCGCCTTCCGCTTTGGGTTCCAGGCCGTGCTTGATTGAATTTTCAACCAGGGTTTGCAACATCATGGTCGGGAACGCAGCGCTGTTCAATCCTTCTGGTATCGACAGGGAAAACTCCAGCCTTTCTTCCATACGCATTTTGAGCAGGGTTAAATATTCTTTGACAATTGCCGCTTCGCGTCCCAGATTGGTATTGCTGACGTTTTCCCGCACTTGTGGAATTACCGCGCGCAGATATTGGATCAGACTGCGCTGCATCGCCGAGGCACGCGGTGGATCAGTCTCAATCAAATGTTCGACTGATGCCAAAGTGTTGAATAGGAAGTGCGGTTCAATCTGGGCCTGCATCATTTGCATTTTTGCTTCGGCGACCTGACGATGCAGGGATTCACGCTCGGCATCCTGCTGGGCCATTTGAGCCTTTTGTTCGGCGCGGCGTTTTCCTCCCATCAAAGCCTTGATCCCGAACAGGCCGATCAACGAGATCATGACCAGGCTCATCAACCAGGTGGACTTTTCTTTACGATAGGTGATTTTTTCCTGAGCATTGGCATCGGCAATTTCATCATTGATCGCATTGCTGATTTCATCACTCACGCCAGGAGGAAGCTGAACGTGAATTTCGTCGTCATTCATGTCGGGTTTTTTCGGCATTGCCGGTACATCTGGCGGAGCTGGCATTGCAGGCTGCTCAGGTGCTGTGGGTTCAACGGGCGGCACAGCATTTTTGTTTTTTCTGATGTGAATCCCGGAACCATTGATTTCAATATCGGTATCGTGGTCAGAATAAGTTTTATTGGCCGCCGAATGCGCTGTTTTGCCAACGACGACTTTTTCTTCCGAGCTTAAAAAATTATCTTCGGTAATCGCGCCGATAACCATCACGACAATCGCGAACAGAAAAAATTTCATCCAGGTCAGCTCAGTCACCCAATTGGTGACCTGCTCAAAAAAGTGTTTGAGTGCACTGACAACGCTTTCGATAAATTCTTTGACTAAGCTGATTGATGGTTGATTCATGATGTTCGTCCGATTCGCATGGTTTTATTTTTGTTTGGTCGCTTATTTTACGGCAATACGCAAGCCAGCCTGCTCAACTTCGCCTGACTGAGTCAAGGTTTCGGTCGCATCGTATTGTGCTTTTTCCAGGGCGCTCATTCGTTTTCCGATGATGACAACCCGGGCAATGCTGGAATCTGAAACCGATGCCTGATTTTGCGCGGTACGCGGATCATGGTGACTGGAAGTAAAGGCAGTAGTAAATAAGGTAGTGACTGCGACGAGTGCAAGGGCTTGGCTAAACTTTTTCATGATGTTCTCCTTGGGGAGGTTGATTTCGATGAAGTCACTTTAACCAGCTCGCTTCGCCTCTGCGCGCTGAATGCGACAGCCTGCAGGAATTGGGGAATGAGCGGAGGATTTTGGGTCTGTGCTGTTGTGCGGCAGCAGGCTCAATGCGCAATCAGACGTGCTATTTAAATAATGAAGTGTGCTTAACATGCCAGCACTAGCGGCTCAGCGATTCAATATGCTCTACCAATAACTGGACTCGGGTGACCCCGTTGTACTCGTTTGCATCCAGCCGGAAGGCGACGTGAATTTTTGCGGGCAGCGTGTCGGTGTGACCAAACCAGATCGCATCATAGCGCTGGCCATCTTTTTCAAGTTGCAGCTTGAGATGACGCTCTTTGAGTACGCGTTGTGAAATCAGGCGAAATTCATCGCTGAACGTGGGCGCCGGAAATCCTTGCCCCCAAACCTGTTGTTCCAGTTGATGAATGAAGTCCAGACTGTAGTAAGCTGATTCGAGTGGCCCATCGGTCTCGACAATCCGGTTCAGCTGCGCCGGTTCAAGCAGCAATTTTCCGACCATTTCGAAGGCGTGGCGGAATCGCTCCAGATCACTGGCAGCGATCGTCAATCCTGCGGCCATGGCGTGACCACCGAATTTTTGAATCAGTCCTGGTTGATTTTTCGATACCAAATCGAGTGCGTCACGCAAATGGAAGCCGGGAATCGAGCGCCCCGATCCTTTGATAATGCCATCGCTTCCCGGTGCGAATGTGATTGTGGGCCGATAGAATTTGTCCTTGAGCCGCGAAGCGACGATGCCGATCACGCCTTGATGCCAGCTTTCATCAAACACGCACAGGGTATTGCTGTCCGCGGCCTGAAAGTCTTCGAGTATGATCAAGGCGGCATCTTGCATCTCTGCTTCTTTCTCACGACGCTCGATATTCAAGGCATTTAATTGTTGGGCGATTTCCCAGGCCCGGCCTTCATCGTCGGTGGTCAGGCACTCGATGCCGACTTTCATGTCATCCATGCGACCGGCGGCATTTAACCGTGGACCGACCGCAAATCCCAAATCAAAAGGAGTCGCGTTTTGCGGTTGGCGACCTGCTACCCGAAACAGGGCTGCAATCCCGGCATGCATTTTTCCGGCACGCATGCGCTTTAGTCCTTGGGCTACCAGCACGCGATTGTTGGCGTCCAGCTTTACCACATCGGCGACAGTCCCTAACGCGACCAGGTCCAGCAACTGGTCCAACTTGGGTTGGGTCGCTGCATCAAACAGTTGTCGACGGCGCATCTCGGCGCGTAAGGCCAGCAGCACATAAAACATGACACCGACGCCCGCCAGGTTTTTACTTGGGAAGTCGCAGTATGGTTGGTTGGGATTGACGATCACCCGGGCATCCGGCAAGGTAGAACCGGGCAAGTGGTGATCTGTGACGACCACGTCAATGCCGCGCGCCTTCGCTGCGGCGACACCCTCCACGCTGGCGATACCGTTATCGACGGTGATGATAATGTCAGGGATCTGGCCTGGCGCGGCACTGTTGATGATCAGCTCGACGATTTCGGGTGTCAGTCCATAGCCGTATTCGAAGCGGTTCGGTACGATGAACTCAACCTGCGCGCCCAGCATGCGCAGTCCGCGCAGGGCTACGGCACAGGCTGTTGCACCATCACAGTCGTAGTCCGCGACAATCGTAAAGCGTTTTTTTTCTGCGATCGCATCGGCTAAAAATACGGCGGCCTGGTTAATCTGTAATAGTCCCGATGGCGCGTGCAGCGATGACAGTTCGGTTGATAATTCCAGCGCGCTTTTTAAACCGCGTGCGGCATACAGTCGAGCCATGACCGGGTGCACACCTTGTTGCCGCAAGAATTCGGATTCGCGAAACGAATAAGTGCGGGCGCGAATCTGGCCTGCCTGGCTCCTGGCTGCTGCGGTCATGATTGAAAGAGCGCCTTCAAGCTTGCGCCGCGCCAAAATTGAAGCAGTGAATTGGAACTGGTTTGTGCGCTGAGCAGCGAATTATTGTTCGATAAAATCAAATGAATTGGTCCGATCTGGCGTTTTTTTAACGCAGAGTAAAGTGGCATGAACAGGTCACGGTCCAGCTCGGTCATCATTTCCGCCCAGCTGCCCCAGTCACTGGCCAAAGCGGCGGAACTCAGGCGGTCGATCAAATTAAGGTGCGGCGTCCGGATAATCTCGTCGAATGTGGGATTGATGCGAACGGGTCCAGCATTTTGGGCTTCTGGCGGCTGCGGAAATGCTGTGCCTGACCATAACCACAGCCCATTAATGGTTTTTTCGCCGCGCAGTTGACGTTGTTCCTGGACCGGATGGATAAACCACTCCATTTGAATTTCGTTTTGCAGCTTGCGCCATGCCAGCACCTGCTTACCTTTGGGGGACCAGATTTCGATGTTACGCCCGCAGGCCGCGTCGGGTGAGGTGGTCGTGAAGTCGGACCAGTCGTCGGCGCGCAAAAACCAGTGCAGGGCGTCGCCATAGACCAGTTGCAGTCCGCGCTCCTGACACAACATCTCCGCTTTTTCAAACAGTGCGCGGGCATCCTGCTCTGCCAAAGCAAGTTGCCGATAATCGGTCAGTACCAGATGATTGCTCGCAATGTGCAGGTTGACCGGATGGATCAGGAACCAGTACCCATCTGGCAGCGCAATCGATTGGCGCTGTATCTGTTGGTTCAGTGGTTTGTAGTGATGCTGCTCTGACAGCCAGACTTCATGGGGTAGCTGCATTGAAAAATCATCAAACTGCGTGCGCCTGATGCTGTGGGCGCGGGCCAGCAGCGTCGCCAATCCGTCTTTGCTGCCGGTTGATGCCAGCAGCTTGATCAGATCTTTAGCGTGTTCCGCGGGAGGAAGTGCAAAGGGAATAATAATTTCAGGATGACTCATCTCGCCATTATATGGCACACTGCTGGCTGTTCTCGGGAGGAGATATTGATTTTGTTAAAAAACTTGCCGTATGAATGGCAAATCGGCCTGCGGTATACCCGCGCCGGACGCAGAAGTGGGCGCAACAGCTTCATTTCCTTTATATCCTTGATTTCAATGGCAGGTATTGGTCTGGGAGTGGCAGCACTGATTATTGTGCTCTCGGTCATGAACGGATTCCAAAAAGAAGTGCGCGACCGGATGCTCTCGGTTGTTTCCCATATCGAGGTGTTTGACGTGGCCAGCAGTTTGCCGGATTGGCAGAAAACTGCTCGTGAAACACTGTTAAACAAACATGTCAAAGCTGCAGCACCCTATGTAGAAGAGCAAGGTCTGATTTTGAACGATACCTTGCGCGGGGTGATGGTCTATGGAATTTTACCGGAGCAGGAACCAGCCGTTTCCGACGTCATCAGTAAAATCAAGCAGGGTAGTTTTACCAGTCTGGTGAGTGGCGAATTTAACATTGTCATTGGCAAGGATCTGGCGCACGCCCTGGACGCCAGGTTGGGTGACAAAATTACCCTGGCAGTACCGCAAGGCCAAATCACTCCGGCAGGCTTCGCGCCACGCCTGAAGTCCTTCACAATCAGCGGAATTTTTGAAGCTGGCCAATCCGAATATGATGTTGGAGTGGTCTATATCCATATGCTGGATGCGGAAAAATTGTACCGTTTGAACGCGCCGACCGGACTGAGATTGCGGGTCGACGACCTGCTTGCCGCTCCTGCGATTGCGGATGAGTTGTCCAAAACATTGAGCGGCAACCTGTTGTTGCGCGACTGGTCGCAGCAGAATCGCAATTATTTTGCGGCGGTCAAAACCGAAAAACGGATGATGTTCATCATTTTGACGCTGATCATTGCCGTAGCTGCCTTTAATCTGGTCTCCACGCTGGTCATGACGGTGCGTGACAAGCAGGCGGATATCGCCATCTTGCGGACTCTGGGCGCCACACCTTCATCGATCATGAAAATCTTCATGGTGCAGGGTACGATGGTGGGAACCTTGGGCACTATTTTGGGTGTCGGTTCTGGCGTACTGATCGCCTTAAACATTCCACAAATTGTTGGTTTTCTTGAGCATCTGTTTGGCGTGCAGTTTCTGGACAAGACGGTCTACTTTATCAGCAGTGTCCCATCTGACTTGCACTGGGATGATGTTACCTATATTGGCGGCATGGCCTTGCTGTTTGCGCTGTTATCGACAATTTATCCGAGTTATCGCGCATCCAGTGTCAAACCAGCAGAGGCACTACGATATGAATGAGGCAATCGAAGCGGTAATGGCATGTGCCGATTTGGGCAAGACTTATGGTGACGGCCCGTTTGCAGTTCCGGTTTTGAAAGGAATTCAATTCGAGGTGCATCGTGGTGAGCGCATCGCGATAGTTGGTGCTTCCGGTTCCGGAAAGTCCACTTTGCTGCATGTGTTGGGCGGACTGGATAACCCGACGACCGGCTGGGTAAAATTATTGGGCCATAATTTCTCGACGATGAGTGAGGCGCAGCGCTGCAGTTTGCGTAATGCGTCACTTGGTTTCGTGTATCAATTCCATCATTTGTTGCCCGAGTTTTCAGCTCTTGATAATGTCGCCATGCCGTTGACAATACGGCGCATGCCGCACAAGCAGGCTGAACAGGAAGCGCTGGCGATGCTGGAACAGGTTGGCCTCGGTCATCGCGTTACTCATGTCCCCGGCGAACTGTCGGGTGGTGAACGACAACGCGTTGCGCTGGCGCGGGCATTGGTAACCAAACCTGCCTGCGTGCTGGCCGATGAGCCCACGGGCAATCTGGATCGGCAAAATGCACAGAATATTTTCGATACGATGCTTGATTTGTCGGCGAGATCAGGCACGGCATTTGTGATCGTTACCCACGATCTGGATCTGGCCAGTCGTTGTGATCGGACTTTGCGGTTAACCGCTGAAGGCTTGAGTTAGCTGGTAATGGCGTCAATTTGGCACAAGTCGGAACCAGTTCTTCCAAATCGTGTCATGATACTGCAACATTATCGTCATCAACTTGAAGTATTAGCTTGTTAATCTTCGGAAGTCTCTATTTTTGGTTAAATTATGCGACTACTTACATCGACCTCAGAACAAAACTCGAATTTTTCCAAATTAAGCTTAAGTCTGGCCAGTAGCCCAGAAGAGGTGCGTGAAGTGCAGCGCCTGCGCTACAAAGTATTTATCGAAACAATGGGATTGTCTGCATTAGTCAATGCCGAAGGATTGGATAAAGATGAATTTGATGATTATTGCGACCATTTAATTGTTCGCGATACCAACTCCTTAAAAATAGTCGGAACCTATCGCGTCCTCGGGCCTCACGCAGCGCGTAAAGTCGGTCGCTATTATTCGGAATCAGAATTTGATCTGTCGCGTTTTGAACACATCCGTGATCAGATTGCTGAAGCAGGGCGCGCCTGTATCCACCCGGACTACCGCAGTGGCGCGGTAATCATGTTGCTGTGGGCAGGTCTGGCTGCATTTATGCGTCGTGAACAGTGCAATTATTTGGTTGGATGTGCTTCGGTCAGTTTGGCCGATGGCGGCATGAATGCCAATGCCATCTTCGCGAGTTTGAAACCAGAAGACATGGCGCCGATCGACTACCGGGTTGCCCCGCTGTTGCCGTTCCCACTCAATACCGACTTCGATGCGCAATTCAAATCGAATGTGCCACCGCTGTTAAAAGGGTATTTGCGTGCTGGCGCCTGGGTATGCGGTGAACCTGCCTGGGATCCGGACTTCCATTGTGCCGATCTATTCCTGATGCTGCCTTTGGAAAATTTGGATGGACGTTATTCGCGTCACTATTTGAAGGATAAGTCGGCGTAATTTGCTGGTTGGCGTTGCAGTGATGTGACGCCAACGATTTGTTTGCTATTTGACGACCAGCTCAGGCGTCATGACTGCTTTCAAAAACGTCATTGGATCTTCTTCACTTTCTTTCTGGCTGATCCACCAAACATTCCCTTTGCGCATGGCGCACTCTGTAATCGAAGGTATCAATCTGCAGACGATCTCGCCCAATTGCGGCTGGTGTCCAATGATCAGGACTGGTTCGCGGCTGTTTGGCCAGTTGCAGATGCTCAGTATCTGGTCCACATCGCTGTCGGTCCCGACCTCCGCCACTACTTTGAATTTACGACCGAGTGCGAGGGCGGTTTGCATCGTGCGCTGACTGGGACTGACCAGGATCTTGCAGCTGTGAGGCAGCACGCTATCGAGCCACAGCGCCATTTTGGCTGCCTGTTTTTGGCCCTTCTGAGTCAACTTGCGTTCCGTGTCCAGCCTGTGAGGGGCACTCTCTTCCAGTGCTTCCGCATGTGCATGACGCCATAAAATGAGATCCATTAATTTATCCTAGAAATTGGTCGTTGATCAGGAATCAGAATGTCCCAGCGTATCCATCAAATATTGTTGTGCACAGAATGGCTTAGCGCGACTTCTGCGAATTTTGTAGTCACCACTTTCTTCCAGTATCCAGGCGTTGCAATTATCCTTTAAATAGGGCAGCAGGCCCTCATCCATGACGCGTTTTTTAAGATTTTTGTCCAAAACAGGAAACCCGACTTCAATTCGCCTGAACAGATTGCGGTTCATCCAGTCGGCACTGGCTAAATACGTGTCATGGGCCAAATCATTGCGGAAGTAAAAGATACGACTGTGTTCCAGGAAGCGCCCAATGATGGAGCGGACGTGGATATTTTCCGACATCCCCGGCACGCCTGGACGCAGGGCGCAGGCACCGCGCACAATCAGGTCAATCACGACGCCGTCATTGGACGCGGCGTACAGTGCGCGAATCACGGATTCATCAAGCAGCGCATTCATCTTGGCGATAATGCGACCGGGCTTCCCTGATTTTGCCAGCCGCGCTTCGTTGCGAATGGCTTTAATCAGTTGATTATGAAATGAGAACGGAGCCAGCCATAGGTATTGAAATTTCTTGTGCTTGGTCAGACTGGTCAGGTGAATAAAAATCTCGTTGACTTCTGCTGCAATGATCGGATTAGCCGTCAGCAGCCCGAAGTCGGTATAAAACTTGGTGGTTGTGGGATGGTAGTTTCCTGTACCCAAATGTGCATAACAACGCAGCTGATGACCAACTTCGCGGCGAATCACCAAAGCCAGTTTGGCATGGGTTTTTAATCCCACAACGCCATACACCACCTGTGCTCCAGCTCGTTGTAATTTGTCAGCCCAGTTGATATTCGCCTCTTCGTCGAATCGAGCCATCAATTCCAGAATAACCGTCACTTCTTTGCCATCTTGCGCCGCTCTGATCAATGCTTCCATCAAATCGGAATTCATTCCGGTACGATAGATGGTTTGTTTAATCGCCACCACGGCTGGATCTGCAGCAGCGTCACGCACAAAATCAATCACAGTCTGAAAGGATTGAAATGGATGATGCAGGAGCAGGTCTTGTTTGCGCAGGGCGGCAAAAATATCCGCCTGGCTATATGGGGTTGCGACGTTCGGCAAAAATTGCGGGAAGCGTAGCTCAGGAAAATTGACTAACTCTCCGATAGCCGACAGGCGTGCCAGATTGACCGGACCATTGACCTCATACAAACGCGTATGGTGGAGGTTAAATTGCTCCAATAAAAACTTCGACAAATTCGGTGGACAATTCTTCGCCACCTCTAAACGTACCGCTGCACCAAATTGCCTGCTTTGTAACTCGCCCTGTAATGCGACGCGTAAATTCTTGACTTCATCTTCGTCAACCCACATGTCGCTGTCGCGAGTCACTCGAAATTGCGAATAGGCAATAACTTCCCGGCCATTGAATAAGTCGTCGATATGCGCATGGATGACGGAGGACAGCAAGCAAAACGAAGCGCCCGATGATTTGGGACTGAGCTCGTCAGGCAGTCGAATGATGCGCGGCAATACCCTTGGAGCTTTGACAATTGCAATCGCGGTGCCGCGACCAAAAGCGTCTTTGCCGGCGAGAGACACAATGAAATTTAAGCTTTTGTTAACAACCTGCGGGAAAGGGTGGGCCGGGTCCAATCCGATCGGCGTCAACAGCGGTCGTACTTCCCGTTCGAAATAGGCCTTGACCCAGGCGCGTTGCGCCGGGTTGCGGTCGTTGTGACGCAACAGGTGCACGCCGTGCTGTGATAACAGGGGTAGAACTTCGTCATTGAGTACCTGATATTGACGTTCTACTAATTTATGGGCTTCGGCGCTGATTTCGTCCAGGGTTGCTTTTAGCTGGGGGTTGGGTTTGGTATATTCACCCTGGTGCGCCAACAAGCTGGCGACACGAACTTCGAAAAACTCGTCCAAATTACTGCTGGCGATACAGAGGAAGCGCAATCTTTCCAAAAGCGGAATATTTGTGTCTTCGGCCTGAGCCAGTACCCGCCAGTTGAAATCTATCTGGGATAGTTCACGATCGAGAAATTGCCCCAACTTTTTTATGGATGCATTCGAATTGGCTGTGGTAGGATTCACTTTTCTTGGGGCAATTATTTTTTTTGCAATATTATTTTGCGCTGATTTCTGTGAATTGACTTTGGATTGCTTTGATTGCGTTTTAACAATAGGTACATTGCTCATAGATGACTCGTTTATTGTTATTAAAGATTCTAAATTTGAATTATGACATTAATGTGAATTCTAAAAATTGCTTATTTGTAATTAGCCTCAAATCTCGAATAATATTTTCCAAACTGCTGAAATGTCTCCTAATATATTTGTTACAGCCAGCGATCGAAAGGGAAGATTTTGTCATCTACTTGTCACAATTGAGCTGTACAGTGTCGGGGTGTTGTTGGAAATGAATGTTGCATAACATACCATGGAGCCCTTATGTCTTTAAATAAAATTTTTAAAACTCTTATTGTTGCAATCAGCGCTAGCGCCGCATTGGCATCAGTAACTACCGTTGGCGCAGCCGATTTAACTGGTGCAGGTGCAACATTCCCGTATCCAATCTATGCTAAATGGGCCGATGCATACAAAAAAGCAAGCGGTAACGGCTTGAATTACCAGTCAGTTGGTTCCGGTGCCGGAATTAAACAAATTAAGAGTAAAACGGTAGATTTTGGTGCTTCTGATATGCCGCTCAAAGCCGACGAACTTGAGGCGGCTGGCTTGATTCAGTTTCCAGCCATTATGGGTGGGCTAGTGCCAGTAGTCAATATTGACGGCATGGAAGCCGGTAAGTTAAAGCTGACTGGTGATGTAATCGCCGGCATCTACCTGGGCAAGATTACCAAGTGGAATGCGCCTGAAATTACTGCATTGAATCCGAGTTTAAAATTGCCTGCTACTGACATCACTGTCGTGCATCGTTCAGATGGATCTGGTTCTACATTCTTGTGGACCGATTATCTGTCTAAAGTAAACGCTGAATTTAAAACCACAGTTGGATCAAGCACCGCAGTGAAATGGCCGGTTGGCTTGGGCGGCAAGGGAAATGAAGGCGTTGCAGCCAGCGTTCAAAACGTAAAAGGTGCAATCGGTTACGTCGAATATGCCTACGTTAAAAAGAACAAAATGATTTACGCGCAAATGAAAAACAAAGATGGTAATTTTGTTGAGCCAAGCGATGATTCATTTAAAGCTGCCGCAGCAGGCGCGGATTGGGCGAAATCACCAGGATACTACGTTATCCTGACTGACCAGTCCGGCAAGGGTAGCTGGCCAATTACTGGTGCATCATTTATTCTGATGTACAAACAGCAGGCCGATGCAGCCAAAGGTAAAGAAGTATTGAAATTCTTTGATTGGGCTTTCAAAAATGGCGAAGCAATGGCCAACGAACTGGACTATGTTGCAATGCCACCAGCTGTAATCAAGTTAGTGCAAGAAACCTGGAAAACAGAAGTGAAAGACAGTTCAGGTAAGGCAATCTGGTAATTTTGCAGTGCGTTATTAAAATATGCCCAGCTCCTTATTTCAAGGAAGCTGGGTTTTTAGAATTGGTTTTTTATGCTGACTAATACACCGCCAGATGCCTCATCAGGGGCTATTGATCTGAGTGCAGCGACTCAGATTAATCACTCAAAATCTCAGCCGATCAACAGCAGTCATATTTCAAAACCTGAGACGCCAATGCGATCGCAAAAACTGGGTGACTTTATATTTCATAAGGTCACTTTTGCGTTTGCATTCAGTGTTCTGCTCGTGCTGCTTGGAATTATCATCTCCCTGCTGAATGGTGCGTGGCCTGCTTTTAAGGAATTTGGTCCGGGTTTTATCACCACTATCGAATGGGATCCAGTCAATGACAAGTACGGTGCGCTCATTGCCATCGTCGGTACTTTGACAACGTCGTGCATTGCGCTGCTGATTGCGTTTCCGATCAGTTTTGGTATTGCTTTATTTTTGACTGAAATTTGCCCGGCATGGCTCAAGCGTCCACTCGGAACTGCAGTCGAATTGCTGGCGGGTGTGCCCAGCATCATTTACGGCATGTGGGGTCTGTTTATTTTTGCCCCGTTTTTTGCTGAATATGTCCAACCAAAGCTGCAAGAAACCATTGGTCAGTTACCGGTAATAGGGAAACTGTTTCAAGGGCCGATGATCGGTATCGGCATTCTGGCTGCAGGCATAATACTGGCCATTATGATCATCCCGTTCATTGCGTCGGTAATGCGCGACGTATTTGAAGTTGTGCCGCCTATCTTGAAAGAATCGGCGTATGGCCTGGGCTGTACCAAATGGGAAGTGGTCAGAAAAATTGTCCTGCCATATACAAAAATTGGTGTGGTCGGCGGCGTTATGCTGGGCCTTGGCAGAGCGCTTGGCGAAACAATGGCAATTACGTTTGTAATCGGTAACGCAAACCGGCTGTCATGGTCGCTGTTCGCGCCGGGCAACAGTATTGCGTCGACGCTGGCCAATGAGTTTGCTGAAGCCGATACACCTTTGCATGTGTCGTCATTGTTTGCACTCGGTTTGATTTTGTTTGCGATTACATTTGTTGTCCTGTCTGCAGCGAAACTGATGTTATTAGGTTTGAAGAAGAAAGAAGGACTGAACTAATGGACGCTTCCCAAGGTACATACAAGGAAAATCCCCTGAATAACGATGTGTATCGTCGTAGATTGTGGACGCACCGGGTCGGGATATTTCTGTCGTTTATGGCGATGTTAATCGGCATCGCCTTCCTGTTATGGATCCTGCTGACCTTATTTATTAAGGGCTTCGGTTCACTGAATATTGGCCTCCTGACGCAAATGACGCCACCACCAGGCGCAGAGGGCGGTGGGCTGCTCAATGCAATAGTGGGTAGCCTGTTAATGGTCGGGGTTGCCACCGTCATCTGCACGCCGATCGGTATTTTGGCGGGGCTGTATCTGGCGGAATATGGTGAAGGCAACTGGTTTGCCAGCGTCACGCGGTTTGTGACCGACATTATGTTGTCGGCACCGTCAATCGTCATTGGCCTGTTTGTCTACGCGCTGTATGTCGCCAATACCAAACATTTTTCCGGTTGGGCTGGCAGCCTTGCGATTTCACTGATCGCTGTACCTGTGATCGTCAGAACTACCGACAATATGCTGCAACTTGTTCCTGGAAGTTTGCGCGAGGCCGCATTTGCCTTGGGCGCACCACAATGGAAGGTCGCGATTTTAGTGCGCCTGCGCGCAGTTAAAGCGGGTGTGATTACCGGTGTGCTGTTGGCTGTTGCACGTATTTCCGGTGAAACTGCGCCTTTGCTGTTCACGGCCTTGAATAACCAGTTTTACAACGCCGACATGAATAAGCCGATGGCCAATCTGCCTGTCGTCATTTACCAGTTTGCAATGAGTCCCTATGATAATTGGCGGTCGTTGGCCTGGGGTGGGGCGTTAATTGTTACCCTGAGCGTGCTGACACTGAATATTTTATCGCGCACAATTTTCAGCCAAAAAATTCAAGCCTAGTTTGTAATCTGCAAAAAACTTCAACAGAAACATATAGAAAAAATACAGGAATCATTCATGCCTACTTCTGCACAATCACTTGCTCATGATTCGTTGCCATCAGCGATACAAATCAGCGGTTTGAATTTTTATTACGGCACTACGCATAGCCTGAAAAATATTAATCTGTCGATTAAAGACAAAAAAGTGACCGCGTTTATTGGTCCGTCAGGCTGTGGAAAATCGACCCTGCTGCGCACCTTGAATCGCATGTACGATTTATATCCAGGTCAGCGTGCCGAAGGAAAGATTGTTTATAACAGTAAAAATATTTTGGACGCGGACCAGGATATCAATATGCTGCGTGCAAAAATCGGGATGGTTTTTCAGAAACCAACCCCATTTCCCATGTCAATTTATGACAACATCGCGTTCGGTGTTCGCCTCTATGAAAACCTCTCCAAAGGTGAAATGAATGAACGCGTAGAGTGGGCCTTGAACAAAGGTGCGTTGTGGGGTGAGGTCAAGGACAAGTTAACCAAAAGTGGATTGAGTTTGTCCGGTGGACAGCAGCAACGTCTGTGTATCGCGCGCGGCGTGGCGGTGAAACCGGATGTCCTGCTGCTGGACGAGCCGACCTCGGCACTGGATCCGATTTCGACTGCCAAAATCGAAGAATTGATCAATGAATTAAAACAGGATTACACAATAGCGATTGTTACCCACAATATGCAGCAGGCCGCCCGCTGTTCCGATTACACGGCGTATATGTATTTGGGTGAGTTGGTCGAGGCCGGTGTAACGGATCAGGTATTCATGAACCCGGTAAAAAAGGAAACGCAAGACTATATCACCGGGCGGTTCGGTTGATGATGTAACGGGTATTGCGCAAAGAGACAGTTTTTTGAATGACATAATTAAAAGGGGCAGATCATGACCGATGAACATTCTTCCAGGCAGTACGATGCCGATCTGGAGGCCATGCGTTCCAAAGTATTACTCATGGGCGGCTTGGTTGAAAATCAGTTTCACGACTCAATCGCCAGCTACCGGGTTGGCAACGTTGAACTGGCGTCCAGCGTCATTGCTGCAGATGCGAACGTCAATCAGTTGGAAATTGATCTGGATGACGCATGCCGTCATTTGATTCTGAAGCGCCAGCCTGCCGCCAACGATTTGCGCACTGTGATGGCGACCGTCAAGGTGATTACCGACCTGGAACGGATCGGCGACGAATCCAGCAAAATTGCCCGGATTGCCCAGGCCAAGGAAATGCAGCGCAATATTTTAATTTTTAATGATTACGATGCGATTCGCGGACTGGCTTCGCAAGTGGGTAACCTGCTGCACGACTCGCTGGATTCGCTTGCCCGGTTGGACCATAAGCAGGCGATCAAACTGATTGCCAAAGACACCCTGATCGACCAGGATTTTCGCGCAGTTATGCGCAACCTGATCACCTACATGATGGAAGATCCGCGCACGATTTCAGCGGCGCTGGATGCCTTGTGGGTAGCGAAAGCGATCGAGCGGATTGGTGATCACGCGAAAAATATTGCCGAGCACGTGATATTCATTGTTGAAGGCAAAGATATTCGCCACAGCGATTATGCCGAGACTCACAGCGAATAGACTAATGACTATCACCAGGAAAAAGAATGAGCTTAGATAAAACCACAATATTGATTGTGGAAGATGAACCGGCGATTGTTGAACTGGTCAGCTTTACTCTGCGTGCCGCTGGCTGGGAAACGTACGCGGTCAACAATACTGCCGACGCATGGGCATTCATTTCGCGTCGGATGCCGCATTTGGTATTGTTGGATTGGATGTTGCCGGACCAAAGCGGCATTCGCTTGTTATCGAGGATTCGTTCCGATCGGCAGTTTAACCCGCTGCCAATCATCATGTTGACCGCAAAGAGCATGGAAGAAGACAAGATTGCCGGTCTCGATCATGGGGCAGATGATTACATCACCAAACCATTTTCACCGCGTGAATTGACCGCCCGTATCAAAACCGTGCTGCGCCGCAAAGCGCCGGAACACGGGCAGGGTGTCTTGTCTGCCGGCCCGATTGTGTTGGACCCGGTAAGTTGTTCGGTCACGCTGAATGAACAACGCGTTGATATTGGCTACGCCGAATTCAAGCTTTTGAAATTTTTTCTGGCGCATCCTGATCGGGTATTTTCGCGCAGCCAGTTGCTGGACAAAGTGTGGGGAGATCACGTGGTGATCGAAGAACGTACGGTGGATGTGCATGTTTTACGTCTGCGTAAAGTATTAAAAAATTCCGAATCCCTCATCAAGACAGTGCGCAGTGTCGGTTATATGCTGTCTGAAAAATAAATGGCTGGACAGATTAAGAGGGTGCGTCGGGATCTCCTTGCGCACCCTTTTGCTTGCTTGCTTTCAGGTTTTCTTGGTTTCAATCAGATGAAGAGTGTCAAAAAAAAATGAATCCGCGAATTGTATTTTGGGTGCCTGCCATATTAAGAATGCTGATTGTTTTACTTGCAGCATTGATTGTCGGGTATTTTTCCGGAGCGTTATGGAGTGCTGTCTCAGTCAGCATTGGCCTGGCCGTCTTGATCGTCCTGCAGTTGCATTATTTATTCAGACTCTCGCTTTGGCTGGATAATCCGGAGAGCAGCAGATTGCCGGATGGCTGGGGCGCATGGACCGAAATTTTTTCGCGGTTGTATCGGATGCGTCGCGAGGATGAAAAAAATCAGATTGAGTTGACTGAATGGTTGGCGCGTTTCCGACAGGCGATGACCTTGTTGCCGGACGGTGTCGTAATCATGGATGATGTGCTGTTCCTGGAGTGGTGCAATCCGGTCGCGGAGCAACACCTGGGTCTGAACCTGAGCAAAGATAAAAATATGCGCATCACCAATTTAATTCGTAGCCCGGAATTTATGGACTATATTATTTTGGGTCGCTTTGACAAGCCGCTGACCGTCACCCATCGCGAGCGTAAGTTAATCCTGCATATCATCAAATTTGAAAACCGCCGCCAGATTCTGGTCACTCATGATGTTACCGAGAATGAGCGCATTGACCGGATGCGCCGCGATTTTATTGCCAATGCCTCACACGAGTTGCGCACTCCCTTAACCGTGATCAACGGCTTTTTGGAAATCAATGCGATGCAGCCGGATATGGACGGCAAGACCCGGGCCGGACATATCAAACTCATGACCGAACAGGGACAGCGTATGCAAAGTCTGGTGGAAGACATGCTCACCTTGACCCGACTCGAATCAGTGGACTTCCCATTGCGCCCGGAGCGCATCAATATGAAAAATCTGCTGGAGCAAATTGTCTCTGAAATGCATGGCCTGTCGGTAGGCAAACAGCAACTTACCCTGATTAACGAAGGACCTGACTTGTTGGGCAGCATGGACGAGTTACGCAGTGCCTTCACCAATTTGGCATCCAATGCAGTTCGTTACACGCCACTCGGCGGCAATATAACCATCAGCTGGACCAATAATTCCGAGGGCCCGCTGTTCGTTGTGAAAGACAGTGGAATTGGCATTAGCTCGGAACATATTTCGCGCCTGACGGAACGGTTCTACCGGGTTGATAAAAGCCGTTCCAGAGAAACCAAAGGCACTGGCCTCGGTTTGGCGATTGTCAAGCACGTGGTCCTTCGGCATAAAGCGCAACTGTCGATCGAATCCACCGAAGGCGTTGGCAGTACCTTCTCTATTCAGTTCCCGTCTTCAGTTGCCATCATCGATTTCTAGCGTTCAAGTCAATTCCGCCCGCTGCTGGATGAGGATTGCCAAAAAGGTATTTTTCCGCGTATGGCAGCACTGCCTTACAACTGTCCTGTTCAAGTCTCGGTATTCTATTTTGTAGAAGTCCAGATCCCCCAATTCGTTTTTATTTTCGTTGCAAGAGATGCAAATTAAATTACAATGGACGGTGTTATAAGGGAAACGTTACAACAATCAGGTTTGTCATCAGGCCATTGCCAATATAAAAAAATTTTTTTAATAAAATCAATTGAGACAATCCAAACCCGAGTCATTCAAATGAAGAAACCTCTTTATAAAATTCTTTACGTACAAGTTTTGTTTGCCATTTTTTGCGGCGTGTTAATTGGTATTGTTCAGCCAGACTGGGGGGTGAAATTAAACCCTTTAGGAATTGGATTTATTAAACTCATCAAAATGATCATCGCCCCGGTCATTTTTTGTACTGTAGTCAGCGGTATCGCCGGGATGCAGGACATTAAGAAAGTAGGGCGGGTCGGCGGCAAGGCCTTGATCTATTTTGAGGTCATCTCGACCTTTGCGCTGGTAATCGGTTTGATCGTTGCCAACGTGCTTCGACCTGGCGCCGGGTTTAATGCCAATGTAACGACGCTCGATGCCAGTGGCGTCGCACAATATACGGCAAAGAAACTGCCGTCGACAGTTGAATTCCTGATGAATATTATTCCGGACACCTTTGTCGGCGCGTTCGCCAATGGCGATATCCTGCAAGTGCTGCTGATCGCGATTTTATTTGGTTTTGCTCTGTCCAGTTTGGGAGAAAAAGGCCGTCCCATACTCAATTTAGTCGATGAGTTATCGAAAGTAATTTTTGCAGTGGTGGGTATATTGATGCGGGCGGCACCGATCGGCGCTTTTGGCGCCATGGCCTATACCATCGGCAAATATGGTTTGGGCTCGCTGCAGTCCCTGGCGTATTTGATGGTTTCCTTTTATCTCACCTGCGGAATATTTATTTTTGTGGTGCTGGGCATTGTCGGCAAATTGACCGGCTTTTCGATCTGGCGTTACATTGTCTACATCAAGGAAGAATTGTTGATTGTGCTGGGCACCAGCTCATCAGAAAGTGCCTTGCCTTTGTTGATGGAAAAACTGCAAAAATTGGGTTGTTCGAAGTCGGTGGTCGGCCTGGTGATACCAACCGGCTATTCGTTCAACCTGGATGGCACGAATATTTATATGACGATGGCCGCATTGTTTGTGGCGCAGGCAACCAATATTGATTTAACGCTGTCCCAACAGTTGACGATTCTTGGTGTCGCCATGCTGACTTCAAAAGGCGCGTCGGGAATTTCTGGCGCGGGATTTGTGACCCTTGCTGCGACCCTGGCAGTCGTTCCTACCGTACCAGTCGAAGGGATGGCTCTCATACTGGGCATCGATCGCTTTATGAGTGAATGCCGTGCCTTGACCAATTTTGTCGGCAATGGCGTTGCGACCATCGTGGTATCAAAATGGGAAAATGAACTGGACATGGCAACCTTGCAGCAAGAGCTGGGTAAAAAGTCGGTTTGAGAACATTGAAAGATTTTGCTGCGATCTGCGGCCTCCAAACTATAATGACAATATTACGGGACACCAGTTTCGTTCACCTGAGTCAGGCCATCATCGCGAATGTAAATACAAGATGAAAATCACATTGAAATGGAAAGTGATCATTGTTTGTATTCTTTTGGAATTACTTGCGCTGGCTGTTATAGCCGTAATTAATTTTCAGATGATCAATGGTTATCTCGAACAGATCGCCATTGAGCGCCTGGGACAATTAAAGTCCTGTTTGTCGTATCAGTTTGAGCGACACCCAACCGAGCTGAAAGCCGGGAAAATTAATCCCTTGATAGATGGCTGTCGGACCGAGGACAGTGAGATTTATTTTGTGCTGTTCGACAGAAATGACCATATTTTGGCTTACAAAGGCTGGCCAGGGACCCCGTTACCAGTCGGTACAAATGTGCTCGCGGCACTGGAGGCGGTCAATAAATTTAACCTGGAAACGCCCAGTTTTTATTCAACGATTTATATCAATACGCCGGATTACTCAAATCTTCTGTATGGCGGCACTTCACTTTATAAACCGCATGCGCAGCAAGATTTAACCCAAAAAGCGATTTTCCTGTCCGTCGGCTCAATCCTTTTGAGCATAATAATTGGCTCGATCCTGATTGGATGGTTGAGCCGGCATTTGAAAAAATTGGAAAAGGCCGCGAATCAGATTTTGCACGGCAACTACGATGTTTCAATTGATTATGTCGGCAACGACGAAATCGGGCGGGTTGGCTTTGCGATCAATCTGGTCACCACGACGCTGAAAAATGAAATTCAACTGTTGAAAAAAAGCGAGGAGAGCGAACGCCAAACTGCCGAGCGAATGTTGAAAGTCATCGATTCGGTACCCGACTTTATGCTGCTCAGTCGGGTCTCTGACGCACGAATTATTTATGCCAACATCGGCGTGGAAACCATGACCGGTTTCCCCTATCGCGAACTGGTTGGCAAAACCCTCGATGAGGTTGAGCTGGGCATTCCCAAAGACCAGCGCAGCGATTGGCAGCGGCTTTTGGCCAAGAACGGTTCACTCACCAACTACGAAACCATCATCAAACATAAAAATGGCAGTCTGATTAATGTGTTGGTGTCAGCCTCCCTGCTGGAAATTGATAATGCAGAACACGTGTTGATGATCTGCCGTGACATCACCGACCGCAAACTGGTTGAAGCAGCGGTGGCTCATGCGAATCGTCAACTAAACTATGTGCTTGACGCGGCATCTGAAATCGCAATTGTTTCAACCGATGTCAAAGGCATTGTACAAATGTTCAATCGCGGCGCGGAGAAAATGTTGGGCTATCGCGCCAGAGAACAAATCGGTATGCCGATGCTATTTGAAATCCATGATGCCGATGAATTGATCCAGCGCGGTAAGGAATTAAGTATCCAATATGGGCGCGAGGTGAAGATCAATGAAGTACTGACACTGACTGCTGCAAAATTGGGATCAGAAACCAGGAACTGGATTTACATCTGCAAAAATGGCACCCGCCTGAATGTGTCCTTGACCGTTACGCGGGTCCAGGACAGTGCCGGTAAAATTGTCGGTTTTCTTGGTATCGCCCGTGACATTACCTTGCAACTGCAGGCCGAGCAGGCGCTGCAGGAATTAAATTATCAACTGGAGCGACGCGTCGAAGAACGGACGGCGGAACTGGAAGATACCAATAATAATCTGGCGAACACCATGCACAATCTCCAGCTCGCGCAGGCTGAACTGGTTCGCTCAGAAAAGCTTACTGCATTGGGCGATATCGTGGCGGTCGTGGCGCATGAAATTAATACGCCTATCGGTAATTGCCTGACCGTCGCCACGACCTTGCGCGATCGTAGCGAAGAAATTTTCCAGGAAATCGAACAGGGTACGATCCGACGTTCAAGTCTGGCCAAGTATATGGACGACAGTAAAACCGGCATGGATATCCTGATCCGTGGCCTGCATCGGTCGAGCGAACTGGTCAGCAGTTTTAAACAGGTGGCAGTTGATCAAACCAGTGAGCAGCGACGCGTATTTCAATTAGCTACCGTCGTTCATGAAGTCGTGGCGTTGATGCTGCCGATGTTACGGAAGACGGCGTACAAGCTGACGATATCGATACCGGAAGATATCAGCATGGATAGCTTTCCGGGGCCGATTGAGCAGGTGGTGACCAATTTAATCAACAATTCCATCCTGCACGCTTTTGATGAAAACCAGATTGGTCAGATGACATTACAGGCAGAAATTCTGGATCAGTCAGTCAAAATTGAGTTTTCTGATGATGGACGAGGGATCCCGGAACATTATCTCAATCGTATTTTTGATCCTTTTTTTACTACCAAACTTGGCCGCGGCGGCACCGGTCTTGGTCTCAATATTGTGCATAATATTGTAAGAAAAATGTTGGGCGGGCAAATTGACGTAAGCAGTTCGGCCGATCAAGGCACTACGTTCGTCATCATCTTGCCCTTGGTCGCACCGACCAACCCGATCGACCGGCGAGTCAGTTCTGCAAATCAGTCCGGTATTGAGCAGCTGTGATTGATGAATTAAAACTAAAAATTACAATTATTTTTTGAGCCTTGGAGGGAAGAATGCGCATCGTCATTCTGGTTCTGATTTGCTGCACCATCTCTGCCTGTTCAAGCGCGCCACCACTGGCTGCTGGCGATTTATTTCACGACGAACTGTTCAGTCCCGCTGCGCAGCAGATTCAGCCTGAAGACGCACTGACGATATCTGAACCGATGAAGTCCTATGCGCGGACCAGGTTGCATCACTCAAGCGGTCACGTGGATGACGCTGATCGACGTGTCGCCCTGTACAACGCGCTATACCGAAAAGGCGAGCTGCGCCTCGATTATGACGCCACAGAAACCTTGACCGCTGCGCAGGCATTTGAAGCGAAAAAGGGAAACTGTCTGTCACTGGTGTTATTGACGGCGGCGATGGCCAAGGAATTGGGATTGCCGATTCGCTTCCAGTCGGTCATCGGCGTTACCGATTGGACCAGGTCCGATAATTTATTTATGTCGATCGGGCATGTCAATTTGATGTTGGTAGGAATTCCCTCTGAATTCGAATTGACTACCTGGACCGCGAATCCCATGGTGGTTGATTTTTTGCCGCTTGACAGTGCCAATGTGCTGGACAGTGTCGAGATTGAAGAAAATACCGTGCTGGCGATGTTTGCTAATAATCGAGCAGTCGAAACCCTGATTCAGGGTAATGCCAATGATGCGTATTGGTGGGCCAGGGCCGCGTTGAAGCAGGATCCGAAATTTGCCAATGCCTACATCACCCTGGGCGTGATATATCGGACGGTTCATCATTCCGAATATGCGGAAGTGGTACTGGGACGCGTCGCTGCCCATGATCCCGACAATACCACGATGCTGACCAATCGCATCCTGGTGCTAAGAGATTTAGGCCGAGAGTCCGAGTCGAAGGCGCTTGCGCAACGCCTCGCCAGCCTGGATAAGTACCCGCCGTGGGCATACTATCTCCACGCCCAGGCTGAATTTGAAGCAGGTCATTATGAACTGGCGCGCCATCTGTACGAAAAAGAAATGGCGCGCGATCCGAATCACCATGAAATCGAATATGGCCTGGCGCTGGTTTATCTGAAATTGAACGATACGCCGGGCGCCATCAAGCACCTGCAACGCGCAATCGAATTGAGCAACTCACAACAGAATCGCGAATTTTATACTGCCCGTCTTGAGAAATTGAAATCGACCGGATCGATCTGATTCAGTCGTTGCAATGACTGATAAACAGCGCTTCGACTTTGGCGCGTGCCCATGGCGTGCGGCGCAAAAATTTCAGGCTGGACTGGATACTGGGATCCTGATTGAAACAGCGGATCTCCACGTGTTTGGCCATCGTTTCCCAGCCCAACTGAGCAACCAGCTCAGTCAGGATTTTTTCGAGGGTAATGCCTTGCAGAGGTGTGCCTGTCATTGATTAACTGGGGCGCATCGCAGGACCTTGAATCCTGCGATGCGCTGATCTCCAGCCTTATATTTCAAAACTGATACCCTGGGCCAGCGGTAACGCGTGACTGTAATTGATCGTATTGGTGGAGCGGCGCATATACGCCTTCCAGGCATCCGATCCAGACTCGCGCCCACCGCCAGTATCCTTCTCACCACCAAATGCGCCACCGATTTCAGCACCGGACGGACCGATGTTGACGTTCGCGATGCCACAATCGCTGCCACTGTCGCACATGAATTTTTCAGCTTCACGGACATCAGTGGTAAAGATCGACGATGAAAGACCTTGTGGCACTTCATTGTTCCATCTGATGGCCTGATTCAAATCGCTGTAGCGCACGATGTACAGAATTGGCGCGAAGGTTTCATGATGCATGGAGGCAGTCTGGGTCGGCATTTCAACCAGGGCAGGGTGAACGTAAAAACCGTCACCCTCGACCTTGGCACGCTCGCCGCCGAATACCACGCCTTGTTCAGATTTGGCGGTATGCAGGGCCGTTTGCATGGCTGAGAATGCGTGCGCATCGATCAACGGGCCGATCAAGGTTGATTTCTCCAGGGGATTACCGATAGGCAGTGCCGCATAAATCTTTTTCAGACGCGGCACGATCGCATCGTAAATAGCGTCGTGCACAAACAGCCTACGCAAGCTTGTGCAACGCTGACCGGCGGTACCTACCGCCGAGAAGGTGATCGCACGCAAAGCCATTTCAACATCGGCACTCGGCGCAACGATCATGGCGTTATTGCCACCCAGCTCAAGGATGGTGCGACCGAGGCGCGTTGCGCAGCGCTGTGCCACATCGCGTCCCATCCGGGTACTGCCGGTAGCACTGACCACCGGAACCCGGCGGTCATCGACCATCGCGACACCTGCATCGCTGTTGCCGATGATGAGCTCAGCCAAACCGGCCGGGGCATCCGCGCCAAATCGTGCGACTGCTTTCATAAACAGGCTGTGCACTGCGATTGCGGTAAGCGGCGTTTTTTCCGACGGCTTCCAGGTCACGCTGTTACCGCATACGAATGCCAACGCGGCATTCCACGCCCACACGGCGACCGGAAAATTGAAGGCGGAAATCACGCCAACCACGCCAAGCGGATGCCATTGTTCCATCATGCGATGGCCAGGCCGTTCCGAGGCGATCGTCAAACCATATAACTGGCGCGACAGACCAACTGCGAAATCGCAGATATCGATCATCTCCTGCACTTCGCCCAAACCTTCCTGCAAAATCTTGCCCGCTTCCAGCGTCACCAGCTGACCCAGCGCCGCTTTATGGATGCGCAACTCGTCACCGAACAGGCGCACCAGTTCACCGCGCCGTGGTGCCGGAACTTCGCGCCACTGCAGGTAGGCTGCATGAGCCGCGCCGACCTTGGCAGCGACGTGCGACGCGTTGTCAGCACGCAGGCTGGCCAAAGTTTGACCATTGATCGGCGAAACGCTGTGAATCTGATTGCCAGAATACGGCGTCAAATCAACGCCCAATTCTTTAAGTACATCATGGATGGTATTCATCATTGTCACCGTGTTAAAAACTGTATTTGAAAATCAGCCCGCATTAAACTGCGTAATATTGGCCAAAGCGATTGGCCAGGAAGTCTGCCAAAGTAGCCTGTTCCTGACGAACCATCCCGTGTTGTGGCAGTTTACCCTGAATCAGCATGTCGACCATAGCGCAAATTCCAGATGCTGTGGTCAGCTGAATCGCGGACAACAATTGGCCATTGACCTTTTGGCTATAGATTTTCTTGGCATACGATTCCTGTTCCAGACGACCTTCACGAATACCGGCCACGCTGACAAACACCAGCACCACGTCCTGCTTGGTAATTGGAATTGCAGTTTCCATGACTTCTTTCAAGATTGGACGGCGCTCCAGCTGACCCAATTGCAGATCACGCACCAGCATCTTGATGATGTCGCGGTGGCCAGGATATCGCACAGTTTTGTAGTTCAGATTTTGTACTTTCCCTGCCAGGCTTTCGCACAAGGTACCCAGACCGCCGGAAGTATTAAATGCTTCGTAATCGATACCGTCCAGCGAGAAGCTTTCGATTTCTTCCAGAGGCATCGTTTCGCGCAACTGGCCGTCGACAATCGCTTCGCAGGGATTGCAATACTCGTTGATCAACCCGTCGGTACTCCAGGTCAGATTGTATTTCAGGGCATTGTTTGGATAGATCGGCAAGGCGCCAACGCGCATGCTGACATCACGCAAGGACTCGAAGCCTTTTGCCACATCATTGGCAACGATAGAGATAAACCCTGGGGCCAGGCCACACTGCGGAATGAAGGCGGTTTCAGCATTTTCTGCCAGTTGCTTGACCACGCGTGTGCTTTCCACGTCTTCAGTCAGATCAAAATAATGCGATTTGGCCAGCTTGGCTGCCGATGCGATGATCGGTGTCAGAAAGTACGGACATGCCGACATCGTGACCTTGTGACCTTTGATGATTTCAGTCACCGCATTTTTATCGGATAAATCGATCTGTACACAGGTCGTGTTAGGGAATGCGGCTTTGGTGACATAAGCCAAACGATCTGCATCGCGATCAGCGACGGTGATTTCATAGTCGCCAGTGTGCGACAACAGATTTAAAATCGCGTCGCCAATTTTTCCTGCGCCTAACAAAATGAGTTTGGTTTTCATCGTTGATCTCCTGTGGGGTGGTCGGGTTTTTATGAACTACATGAGCGTGCACGCGTGCAACGCCTGATTGTGACCAGAAGTGTAGAGGGCTTTAATGTCAGATAATAGAGAACAAATTAGTGTCAATATGATGTGGTGCGCTACAATATGACGACTATTTGATTCAATTAGAGCGAAAACGACCACCATGAAACCAAATCTGGATAAAGTTGACAATCAAATCCTGGCGCTGCTGATGGACAATGCGCGCATGCCGGTGACCCTCATAGCGAAAAAAATCGGCATGGCCAGAACCACGGTCATTGCCCGGATCGCGGCTTTGGAAAAGACCGGCATTATTGCCGGTTACGGTGTCCGGCTCGACCAGACCCTGTTTCAATCCGGAGTGCGTGCCTATGTCGGGATGTCGATCGAGCCGCGCAGCGCCTCAGCCCTGGTCAAACTGTTGCAGCAATGGCCCGAGGTTGAAACCCTGTACGCGGTCAGCGGCGTGATCGATTACATGATGACCCTGCGCTGCACCAGCACGGAAGATTTGGATAAATTACTGGATCAGATTGGCGATCTGGAAGGCGTGCGGCAAACTTCCACGTCGATTATTTTGAGCAAACGCATTGACCGCAGCGCGCTGGGTTGATGTATTCAAAAACTCGAATGCGGGCCCGCCAGAAAATCCAGTTCTTCCGCGCTTGATTCACGTCCCAGAATTGCATTGCGATGCGGATAGCGCCCGAAGCGAAGAATGATGTCGCGATGCAGGCGTTCAAATTTCAGACTGTTTTCGAGGCCAGGCTGGTCAAACAGAAGCACGGCCTGATCGTGGATCAGGAGCGACTCTGAATGCATCATCGGCATATACATAAAACTGCGTTGAAGCGGCTCAAGCTGTTGATCTGCTCCCGCGGCGATGGCGTGCTGGGTCAGGCACAGGGCCAGGCTGTCCGAGGCAAACGCAGCGCTCGTATCCCGGCCGAGATTGCGCGAGAACTGATCCAGAATAATGATTTCAGCCAGTCTTCCCTGCGCCGTTGCGCGCCAGCTGGCCAATTCGCACTGAGTCGCGCGGCGATGAATGGTGCCAAACCGTTGCCTGAGCATGGCATCGAATTCGGGATTTTTTGCGTACCACTGTTTGCGATCAATCTCGTCAAACCAGAACTGAACAATTTCCTGGTAATGCATCTTGCATCCTTAAATATGGGCTGAACTAATTGCTGACTGCTGTGAGCGGCGTGCCTGTGTGACGATACCACGATATTGCGCAGCAAACGTTGTCTGGACCACTAACATACGCTACCATGCCCTGCGCCTTCGCCGCATGGTGACTGAAGCAAACCAGGTTGCCGTGTTTCGTTACGCTTGGTTCGGGTATGCAAAAAATTGATAAAAACTTCTATTCCGAGAAAGCGACACCATGAAAATCGATGCATTGATCCGTTATTGCCTGCCGTTGTCCCTGCTTGTCTCTTGCAGTGCTGCCTTTGGCGCGGGCAATCTGCCCAGCGTGGAAAGCTTTTTTAAAAATCCGGAAGTAGCCATGGCAGCGATTTCGCCATTGGGAAAGCAGGTGGCGTTTGTCGCCAGAGGCGAGGATGGCGCGCAATTAATTCTGGTCCGTGATACCGCTGATTTGAGCAAAGGCCATGTCGTGACTGCATCCACACCAGATGATCGAATCATTGGTCTGGATTGGGTGAATGAAAACCGCCTGGTGTTTATCGTAAAAAGCTATAAAACCGAATTTTACGGGAACACCGATTTAATCGCAGTCAATCCTGACGGGACCAGCATTACGCATTTGATTTCGGGCGAATGGCGGCATCAGGTCAAAACGACGGGCACGAATATCGCCAGTAAAATTCTCACTGCCGAGTATTCGTATTTTCGCGCAACCCATGACGGCAGCGATGACATCATCGTCAAGAAAATAAATTTTGAAAATGCGCTCCGGCAAATTGACGGCACGCATTTACTCCGTCTGAATACCAGAACACAAAAAATATCGGAAATACTGGACACCACACAGCCGCGCCATGTATTTGGCTGGGTGCTGGATGCCAGCGATGTACCGCGCATTGCCTATACCAAATCACAGGGCAATTGTTCCATTGAATACCTGGCACCTGAAGCGACCGGCTGGACGCAATTGGTGAGCGGCGACTGTTTGACCGGGGGGGTGTTTAATCCGTTTTATTTTGAAACGGCAAATTCATTGTTCGTGACAAAAAGGTCTAATGGAACCAGGGCCTTATTTCGCTACGATCTGGCGAAAAAAGAATTGGCCAAAGAGCCGTTCCTCAATATTCCCGGTATGGATTTCTCAGGAGCGCTGGTGACCGATTACGTCGCAAAGAAAGTGATTGGTGTTGAATATGATGGTGACGCCAGGGCAACCGGTTGGCTGGAACCCAAATTTAAAGACATGCAGCAAAAAGTCGATGGTATTTTGAAATCCACCAATAATTCGATTTCCTGCGGAACCGATTGCCTCAATGCGTCAGCGGTTTTAATTACCTCGACCAGTGACCGGCAGCCGATCGAGTTTTTCGTCTATAACATCAGCAATGGCAAGATGGTCGGGCTCGGCGGGGAATACCCTAAAATCAAACCGGCCGAAATGGGGATGCGCGATTTTGCCTACTTTAACGCCCGTGACGGTATGAAGATTCCCGCGTATTTCACACTGCCGCCTGGCAAACCGGCCGCCAGCTTGCCGACCATCGTGCTGGTGCACGGCGGTCCCTGGTTGCGCGGCAGTTCCTGGGAATGGGAAGCAGAAGCGCAATTTTTGGCCTCGCGCGGCTACGTCGTTATTCAACCTGAGTTCCGCGGCAGCGAGGGTTTTGGCTACGATTTTTACAAAGCCGGATGGAAACAATGGGGATTAACCATGCAGGATGATCTGGCCGACGCGGCACTCTGGTCGGTGGCCAAAGGTTGGGCCGATCCCAAACGTATCGCAATCATGGGCTACAGTTACGGTGGTTATGCCAGCCTGATGGGATTGATCAAAAATCCGGAAATCTTTCGCTGTGGTGTGGAATGGGCTGGCGTGACCGACCTGACCTTGCGCTACAACACACCACAGGATGACGCGACCGTCGATTCATTAAATTACGATTTGAAAACCTTGATCGGTGATCCGGTAGCCGACGCCGCGATGTTCAAACAAAATTCGCCATTGCAAAATACCGACAAATTGACGCAGCCTTTATTGATCGCACACGGCGCGATGGATCGACGGGTGCCGATTGTGCATGCCACCGATCTGTACAGCGCAGTGAAAAGCCATAACAAAAATGTGGAGTGGATTGTGTATAGCGACGAGGGACATGGTTGGTACCACGAAAACAATCGGATCGATTTTTGGAATCACGTTGAATCGTTTCTTGACAAGAATTTGAAGAATGTCAATTGAAACTGTTAACTGAACCGGTATTCAGTGGGAAACCGCCTGACGGCGGTTTTTTTTAAGCCTCGATCGTGTGAAACTGCAGCGCCGCCAGTTTCGCATAAATCCCGCCTTCGGCCACCAGACTGGCATGCGTCCCGGTTTCGACGATGCGCCCATGTTCCATGACCAAAATACGATCAGCACTTTGCACCGTAGCCAGACGATGAGCAATCACTAGCGTCGTGCGACCCTGCATCGCCGTTTCCAGCGCGCCCTGCACCAGTCGTTCCGACTCGGCATCGAGAGCGCTGGTGGCCTCATCAAGCAGCAACAAGGCAGGATTTTTCAGCAGCGCCCGGGCAATCGAAATACGCTGACGCTGACCGCCAGACAGACGCACACCGCGATCACCCAGGAAGGAGTGGTAGCCTTCCGGCAGGATTTCAATGAATTCATGGGCCGCCGCCATTTTGGCGGCAGCGATGACTTCCGCGTCACTGGCATCGATCCGGCCGTAACGGATATTTTCCATGGCGTTGGCGGAAAATATCACCGTATCCTGCGGCACGATGCCGATGGTATTGCGCAAGGTGTGCAGGCTCAGGTCGCGGATGTTAACTTCGTCCAGCAGGATTTGCCCACGTTGCGGATCGTAAAAGCGCAGCAGCAATTGGAACAGCGTGGTTTTGCCCGCGCCGGACGAACCAACGACCGCAACGGTTTCACCGGCCATCACCTTGATCGACAGATTCGACAGGGCAGATGAATCCGGGCGGGAAGGGTAGTGGAAGGTCACGTCCTGCAGCTCAAGCGTGGCGCCGTTGGAAGAGCGTGGTGGCAACGGTTTCGGATGGAGGGGATCGTCGATGGTGCTTTGCGCCGCCAATAATTCCAGCAGCCTCTCGGTGGCACCGGCTGCGCGTTGTGCATCTCCCATCACTTCCGACAAGGCACCGACCGCGCCGGCCACGATGGTGGCATACAGGATGAACTGGCTCAGCTCGCCACCAGTCATGGTTTTATCCATCACCGCATGCGCGCCCAGCCACAGCACAAACACAATCGCCCCAAACACCAGCAGGATCGCCACAACGGTCAGCAGGGAGCGCGCGCGGATGCGGCGCATGGCAGTGGCAAAGGCATTTTCTACCGATAATTTGAAGCGCGCCGCTTCGTGCGCTTCCTGGGTGTAGGCCTGGACGATGGGCATGGCGTTCAGAATTTCACCAGCCAGTGCGGAGGCATCCGCAATCCGGTCCTGCGAATCACGCGACAGGGTGCGGACCCGGCGCCCGAATAACACGATAGGCAGCACCACAAAGGCCAGCGCCAGAATAATGATCGAAGACAGCTTGGGGCTGGTAATGAATAACATCACCAGGCCGCCCATAAATAACAGGGTATTGCGCAGTGCCATGGAAATGCTGGTGCCGACCATCGCCTGGATCAGGGTGGTGTCCGTGGTCAGGCGCGACAGGACTTCGCCGGAGCGGGTGGTTTCAAAAAATTCCGGACTCTGTTCAATCACGTGCTCATACACCGCGCTGCGAATGTCGGCCGTCACGCGTTCGCCCAATAACGAGACCATGTAAAAGCGCGCTGCGGTCGCAACGGCCAACACGCAGGCGACACCAAACAGCGCCAGAAAGGTGGCATCAACATGCTTGATACTGCCCTGACCGCTGAACCCCAAATCGATCATTTGTCTGAATGCGTAAGGGATCGCCAGGGTGGCGGTTGCCGCGACGATTAAAGCCAGGCCTGCCAGATAGAATTTGTTTTTGTACGGAACAAGAAAGGGTATTAACCCTCTCAGGGTGGCAATACTGCTGGGTGGTTTCATGGGGGGCGGCTTTGGAAGTGGCAATTTTGCGCAAATTGTACGGCAGAATCAACGGCTGTGCTCCGCTGGCAGCGTTTATTTAGCTGCAGTTTGGACTGCCGCGGCAGGTCAAAGCGGCAGATATTGAACCTGATTGCGACCTTTTTGTTTGGCCGCGTAGAGAGCCAGGTCGGTGTTTTTCAGGAAGGTCACGGTATCAGCCGCCTTGCCGGGCAAACAGCTTGATACGCCGATGCTGATGGTTAAATGATTGGCGACCAGTGAATTGATATGGGCAATGTTTAAATCGCAGACTGCCTTACGGATAATTTCGGCAAACAGTTGTGCCACTGATTCGGTTGAATTCGGCAACATGACGATAAACTCTTCACCACCATATCTGGCCGCCAGATCGGAACTGCGTTGCAGATGACTTTTGATGCAATTGCCGACCGCAATGATGACGCTGTCACCAGCCGGATGGCCATAGTGGTCGTTGTAATTTTTAAAGTAATCAATATCCAGCATCAATAACGACAAGGTAGTATTTTGCCGTTGCGCCAGACTTAGCTGATTGGCGTACTGGGCGTCGAAAAAACGCCGGTTGTACAAACCTGTGAGCGGGTCGGTGGTCGCATCTTTTTTGTGTAGTTCAGAATGGTCGCGCAACATTTTTTCGCGTTTGATCGAGGTGCTGGAATCGGTCACCTGAATCAGGCAGGTCAAATTCCCGCCCGCTTGCTTGATCGGGCTAAGGATGATCGACTGCGAAATGCGCTCGCCGCCGGGATTAAATAAAGGCAGCGGAAATTTATGCAGGGCGTTCGACAGCACCACCGGCAATTTGGTTGAGATGGCGCGGTTGATGGCGGCGATAAACGGTTTTGGCAGCGGTTCCAGAAAGGCATTGACCAGAGGCTGATTCAAGACCTGGTCGGCAGTTACGCTGCTGTGCTTGGCGATCCAGTCATTCCAGAGCAGGACGCAGCCGGTTTGATCGATCAGGATCAGCCCGATATTGAGCGCGTCGAAGAGCTGATTCCATTCAAAGGGAGCTGGCTGGTCACTCATATATTTTTCAGGAACGCGTCGATTTGTTTGCGCAGCATGCTCAGTGACGAGGAGCTAAACAAAAAAATCAGACGTCCGTTAATCTGGCGCCGTTCTATTTCCAGATCGACGTGCAGAATCATGACGTACATTTGATTCTCGGTACCGGCAATGCTGTTGACCACCTCGTCTGAATTACACACCGTATAGCTCGGTAGCGAGCTTTCGAATTCGAATCCCAGCATATCGGCCATTGCTGACAAACAGGCGTTCAAAATGATATTGCCCAGTTCGCACATCGCCTCCTGTTCAAATTCAGCCAGCTCTTCAATGCTGATGTGCGAGCCCATCATGTCGCGCATGATTTCCAGCGCGCTGTCTTCGGTAAACAGCAGGGACGCCTCGGCGTTGAATGCGCCGCTGAACTGCTGTTTGACCACGCCGAGCTGGGATTGGTCCAGCGACAGGACTTTGGCCGTCAGCTCCGAGCATTTGCGAAATTCAATCGAGGGCACCGACAGTTTGACTTCTTCGGAAACGATTTCGCTCAGCGACGCAGCTGCCCGCCCTGCGCCGATATTAAAAATTTCGGAGAGCGCATCAAGATGCAGATCAGTTAAGTTATCCACCTGTGGCCTTGAAATGAGCGATGGCCAGGCCAACGGATTTTTCGGTAACCGGCTTTGCCACAAAATGGGCACCCAACTCGGCAGCACGGGAACGCAGCGATTCTTGAATGTTGGCAGAAAAAATCGCGATACGCATGGCCGGAAATTTCTCCAGAATCTGTTCTGCAGCGACAATCCCCAGAATGCCTGGCATATTGATATCCATGGTACAAAAATCAAAATGCTGTTTCTCCACCAGTTGCACTGCCTCGTCCCCCGAAGCGGCCTCAGTAATTTGCCACTCCGGATTTTTATCCAGCACGAATGCCCGGATCATCATTCTTGAGACACGACTGTCGTCAACGATCAGCAGTGAAATTGAGTCTGTTTCAGTCGTCATAAAAGCCTAAATTGATTAAAGCACAAGGAAGTTTGTGCGGTAGTGTAGAAATAATTGTGTCGAAATAGTTGTGTCGAAATGATTGTGTCGAAATAATTCTCGCAGCGCCGGTCTTTAGTAATACTGTGTCACAAATTTACCGCAGCTCGGCGTCCCCGGCCAAGCCGCGTCGTTCCCGAGGGGGTAGTCGGGAACCCAGGGTCGTAAAGCTGTTAATTCGACGTGCAAGTCGTTTTAATTAACGCCGAAAACGCCGCCAGGTTCCCGCCAAAAGCGCGCGGGAAAGACGGGGCGCCTGGCTGGGGACATAAATTGGCTTGCAAAAATTTTGATACAGTCGGTTTAGTATTGGTCATTTTTTGGGGATTTTCCAGGAGAATTTGAATTATTCCTTGAGTTTGCGCCACAGCGTGGTCCGGCTGATTCCCAGGTGGGTGGCAGCCGCAGCGCGATTGCCTTTGAATTGTTGGACAACACGCTGCATTTCCTGTTTTGAAATGGCTGCTGCGCTTTTGTCAATAATCCCGCTATCGGTCGCGACCGAAATCCCGCCACCGGTCGCGACCGCTCCGGCGTCCTCTGGCCCCAGTTCAGGCATCGCCAGCATCAGCAGGCGGGGCGTGAGTGCCTGCAGTGGTTCGGCCAATAAAAACAGGGCCAGACGCTCGCAGACATTGCGCAGTTCGCGCACGTTGCCGGGCCAGGAATAGGCAGTGAATAAATGCTGGCAGGCGAGCAGTTCGGCATGCATGTTCGAATGCGGTTTAATCCCCAAATTGGCCAGGGCATTTTTCAAACACCATTCCGTCAAATCCGTGATATCGGCGATACGCTCGCGCAGCGCCGGTAATTGCAACTGCAGCACCGCCAGACGGTAATACAGATCGCTGCGGAATTGTCCCTGTTCCATTTTCTGTTTCAGATTGCAATGCGTCGCGCTGATGATGCGCACATCGACACTGATCGGCCGCGTCGCGCCGACCCGCACCACCTGTCGTTCTTCGAGCACGCGCAGCAGTCTGGTCTGCAGCGCCAGCGGCATCTCGCCGATCTCGTCCAAAAACAAGGTGCCGCGCTGGGCCGTTTCAATCAATCCGGCATGACCGCCACGGCGCGCTCCGGTGAATGCGCTGTCCTGATAGCCAAACAGTTCCGCTTCCAGCAATGACTCGGCAATCGCACCGCAGTTGACCGCCACAAACGGCGAGCGCGCGCGACTGCTGGCATGATGCATGGCCTGCGCTGCCAGTTCCTTGCCGCTGCCGGTTTCGCCCTGGATCAAGACGCTGGCGTTGGAGCGGGCATACAGCGTGATGTTGTGGCGCACCTGCTGCATCAACGCGGAACTGCCGCGCAAATTGTCCACGCCATGGCGTGCGCGCAAGGTGTCGCGGCTGGCCAGTGCCGGTCCGGCCTCGAGCCGGGAAAATTTGGCAATTTCCAACGCGTCGTTGAAGGCCTGTCTGATCGAGTTCGCCGAATATAAAAAAATCCCGGTCAGACCGGCTTCATCGGCCAGATCAGACACCAGTCCGGCACCGACGATCGCCTTGATTCCCTTGGATTTCATTTCATTGATCTGGGCCCGGGCATCTTCCTCGGTGGTGTAGGTGCGCTGCACCAGATCAATGCCGAACGTGGTTTTAAATTCGGTCAGTTCCGGCATGGTTTGCTGATAGGTGATGATGCCGATCGCCGGGGTGATCTGGCGCGCCCGGGCCAGCGCCTGCATGACGTCAAATCCGCTCGCCTTGGCGATGATCACCGGCACCGGCAGGCGACTTTTCAGATAGGCGGCGTTGGAACCTGCGGCAATGATGGCGTCGCAGCGCTCCGTCTGCATCCGTTCGCGCAAGAACTTGACCGCATCTTCAAAACCCAGCTGGACCGGTTCAATATGCGCAACATCTGCGTATTCGAGCATGATGTCGCGGAATAAATCGAACAGCCTGGATATTGAGACGGTCCAGATGACAGGTTTATCGCTTTGCAGGGGCGCCATGTTTCATTTGTTTCAGTAGTGTTTCATCTTGGTGGGCGGTGAAACGGATTATGCAACAGATCAGTCAACAATACCAGCGCACAATCGAGATCGTCGTTTGAAATTTTCGGTAACTGATTGATTTTTCGACAGCCTGCCAGCGATTTGGTCGGGAGTACCGGGCGGGCACGATGTTTGCGGTAGTGCAGCAATGTATTTCAATGAGGAGATGGGTATGAGTCACTATTCTGCCGGTGCAGCGTTTCGTAAAGCGGTCAAAGAAGAATCACCGTTACAGGTGATAGGCGCGATCAATGCCAACCATGCCTTGCTGGCCAAGCGGGCCGGTTATCGGGCGATTTATTTATCCGGCGGCGGCGTTGCGGCCGGTTCGCTGGGATTGCCGGATTTGGGCATATCGAATCTGGATGACGTGCTCACGGACGTGCGCCGCATTACCGATGTCTGCGATCTGCCTCTGTTGGTCGATATCGATACCGGATTCGGCGCCTCGGCATTCAACGTCGCGCGCACCATCAAGTCGATGATCAAATTCGGCGCAGCGGCGGTGCATATTGAAGATCAGGTCGGGGCCAAGCGCTGCGGTCATCGTCCCGGCAAGGAAATCGTCAGCAAGCAGGAAATGGTGGACCGGATCAAGGCGGCCGTCGATGCCCGCACCGATCCAGAGTTCGTGATCATGGCGCGTACTGATGCGCTGGCTGGCGAAGGACTGGAAGCGGCGCTGGACCGGGCGCAGGCCTATGTCGAAGCCGGTGCCGACATGGTGTTTCCGGAAGCGATCACCGAACTGGCGATGTACAAATTATTTTCCGACCGGCTGCAGGTGCCGGTGCTGGCCAACATTACCGAGTTCGGCTCCACACCACTGTTCACGGTGGATGAATTGAAATCGGTCGACGTCGGGCTGGTGTTGTATCCGCTGTCGGCATTTCGCGCCATGAACAAGGCGGCGGAAAATGTGTACAACGCCATCCGCCGCGACGGGACGCAAAAAAATGTGGTCGATACCATGCAGACCCGCATGGAATTATATGAACGCATCAACTATCACAGCTTCGAACAAAAATTGGATACTTTATTTGCTCAACAAAGGGATAAAAAATGACTGACAAACTAACCGAAACGGCAACGCCGTTCAAACCAAAAAAATCGGTTGCGCTGTCCGGCGTTACTGCCGGTAACACTGCCTTGTGCACGGTTGGCAAAACCGGCAACGATCTGCACTATCGCGGCTATGATATTTTGGATGTGGCCACTACCTGCGAGTTTGAAGAAATCGCTCATTTGCTGGTGCATGGAAAACTGCCGAATCAGCCCGAGTTGTATGCCTATAAAAACAAACTCAAATCCTTGCGCGGCCTGCCAGCGCAGTTGAAAGCGGCGCTGGAATCTCTGCCTGCCTCAGCCCACCCGATGGATGTGATGCGTACCGGCGCATCGGTATTGGGTTGTCTGTTGCCAGAAAAAGATGACCACAATTTGCCAGGCGCGCGCGATATCGCCGACCGCCTGATGGCGTCGTTCGGCTCCATGCTGCTCTACTGGTACCACTTCAGCCACAATGGCCGCCGCATTGATGTTGAAACCGACGACGATTCAATCGGCGCGCATTTCCTGCATCTGTTGCACGGCAAGCCACCGAGCGCCGAATGGATCAGCGCGATGCATACTTCACTGATCCTGTATGCCGAACACGAATTCAATGCCTCGACCTTTGCCGCGCGCGTCGTGGCCGGGACCGGCTCGGACATCTATTCCGCGATCACCGGTGCGATCGGCGCACTGCGCGGCCCCAAGCATGGCGGTGCCAACGAATTTGCCTTTGAGATTCAAAAGCGCTATGACAATCCGGACGAAGCCGAAGCGGATATCAAGAAACGGGTAGAGAACAAGGAAGTGGTGATCGGTTTTGGACACCCCGTATACACGATTTCCGATCCGCGCAATAAGGTGATCAAGGAAGTCGCGCACAAACTGTCGCTGCAGGCCGGTTCCACGAAAATGTTTGATATCGCCGAACGGCTTGAAACCGTGATGTGGGACAGCAAAAAAATGTTCCCGAATCTGGACTGGTTTTCCGCCGTGTCGTATCACATGATGAACGTGCCAACCGCGATGTTCACCCCCTTGTTCGTGATTTCGCGCACCTCAGGCTGGGCCGCCCACATCATCGAGCAACGGGTTGATAACAAGATCATTCGACCGAGCGCAAACTATGTCGGTCCGGAAGATCTGAAATTTGTTCCTCTCAAAAATCGCAACTGAACCAGTAACTAAAACTTCGTTGAGTCAACTATGAACACTGCATTCCGTAAACCACTACCCGGCACCAAACTGGATTTTTTCGATACTCGTGCCGCCGTCGATGCCATTCAACCCGGCGCATACGACAGCCTGCCCTATACCTCCAGAGTGCTGGCGGAAAATCTGGTGCGACGCTGCGATCCGGCGACGCTGACGGCTTCGTTGAAGCAATTCATCGAACGAAAACGCGATCTGGATTTCCCGTGGTTTCCGGCGCGGGTGGTCTGCCACGATATCCTGGGCCAGACGGCGCTGGTTGATCTGGCCGGTTTGCGTGACGCGATTGCCGCGCAGGGCGGCGATCCTGCGCTGGTCAATCCGGTGGTGCCGACCCAGCTGGTGGTGGACCACTCGCTGGCAGTGGAATGCGGTGGCTTTGATCCGGATGCCTTCGAAAAAAATCGCCAGATTGAAGACCGGCGCAATGAAGATCGCTTCGACTTTATCAACTGGACCAAGAAGGCGTTCAAGAACGTCGACGTGATCCCGCCCGGGAACGGGATTTTGCATCAGATTAATCTGGAGCGCATGTCGCCAGTGATCCAGGTGCAGGATGGGGTGGCCTTTCCGGATACGCTGGTTGGCACCGACAGCCACACGCCGATGGTCGATGCACTCGGCGTGATTGCGGTGGGAGTGGGTGGACTGGAAGCGGAAAGCGTCATGCTGGGGCGCGCATCTTGGATGCGTTTGCCGGATATTATCGGGGTCGAACTGACCGGCAAGCCACAGCCTGGCATCACCGCCACCGATACCGTGCTGTCGCTGACCGAATTTCTGCGCAAGCAAAAAGTCGTCTCGGCCTATCTTGAGTTTTATGGACCGGGTGCTGCGCAGTTAACCCTGGGTGACCGCGCGACCATCTCGAATATGGCCCCGGAATTTGGCGCGACGGCGGCGATGTTTTATATCGACCAGCAGACCATCACCTATCTGAAGTTGACCGGTCGCGAAGACGAGCAGGTGGCCCTGGTTGAGCTGTACGCCAAACACACCGGCCTGTGGGCGGACACGCTGGTGCATGCCAAATATGAACGGGTGCTGACATTTGATCTGTCGACGGTGGTGCGCACCATTGCCGGTCCGTCGAATCCGCACAATCGCGTTCCGACTTCCGAGCTGGCAGCACGCGGCATCAGCGGTGTGGTGGAAAATGAGCCGGGAAAAATGCCGGACGGTGCCGTCATCATCGCCGCCATTACCAGCTGTACCAACACCAATAACCCGCGCAATATGATTGCAGCCGGACTGATCGCAAGGAATGCCAATGCGCGCGGTTTGACGCGCAAGCCCTGGGTAAAAACTTCCCTGGCCCCCGGCTCGAAAACCGTCACTCTGTATCTGGAACAGGCTGATCTGCTCAAGGAACTGGAACAGCTCGGCTTTGGTGTGGTTGCCTATGCCTGCACCTCCTGCAACGGCATGAGCGGTGCGCTCGATCCGGTGATTCAAAAGGAAGTCATTGACCGTGACCTGTATGCAACGGCGGTGTTATCCGGCAATCGCAATTTCGATGGTCGGATTCACCCGTATGCGAAACAGGCCTTCCTGGCTTCACCGCCGCTGGTGGTGGCCTACGCGATTGCCGGAACCATCCGTTTTGATATCGAAAAAGACGTGCTGGGGATTGATGCCTCGGGTCATCCGGTGACCTTGAAAGATATCTGGCCATCCGATGAAGAGATCGATGCCGTGATCGCCGCGAACGTGCGACCCGAGCAGTTCCGCAAAGTGTATATCCCGATGTTTGCCCGCGAAGTTGATCACAGTGCAGCGGTCAGTCCCTTGTATGACTGGCGGCCGCAGACCACCTATATCCGCCGTCCGCCCTACTGGGAAGGAGCGCTGGCCGGGGCCCGCAATTTACGCGGCATGCGTCCGCTCGCGCTGTTGGGCGACAATATCACTACCGACCATCTGTCACCCTCGAATGCAATCATGCTCGACAGCGCAGCCGGTGCCTATCTCGCCAAAATGGGACTGCCCGAAGAAGACTTCAATTCCTACGCCACCCACCGCGGCGATCACCTGACGGCACAGCGCGCCACCTTCGCCAATCCGACTTTGAAAAACGAGATGGTGCTGGAAAACGGCAAAGTCAAAGCGGGCTCGCTGGCACGGGTTGAACCGGAAGGCAAGGTGATGCGCATGTGGGAAGCGATCGAAACTTATATGGAACGCAAACAGCCTTTGATTATCGTTGCCGGTGCCGACTATGGTCAGGGTTCATCACGCGACTGGGCCGCCAAGGGTGTGCGTCTGGCCGGTGTCGAAGCGATTGCCGCTGAGGGCTTTGAGCGCATCCACCGTACCAATCTGGTCGGCATGGGCGTGCTGCCGCTGGAGTTTCTGCCGGGTGTCAATCGACTGACGCTCGGGCTGGATGGCACGGAAACCTATGACGTGACTGGTGCTCGCACGCCGCGCGCGACACTGACTTTGGTCATTCACAGAAAAAATGGCGAACGACTTGAAGTGCCGATGTTGTGTCGTCTCGATACCGCTGAAGAAGTCTCGATTTACGAAGCCGGCGGCGTGTTGCAGCGCTTTGCCCAGGATTTTCTCGAGTCCAGCAAAGCCGCCTAACTTTCAGGAGTAGCCATGTCCCAAGCAGCACAAATCAAAATTCCCGCGACCTTTATGCGGGGCGGCACCAGCAAGGGCGTGTTCTTTCGCCTGCAGGATTTGCCTCCTGCGGCGCAAATCCCGGGCAAGGCGCGCGACAGCCTGCTGCTGCGCGTGATCGGCAGTCCCGATCCGTATGGCAAACAGATTGATGGCATGGGCGGCGCGACCTCCAGCACCAGCAAGACCGTGATCATTTCGAAAAGCGGTCAGCCGAATCACGATGTGGATTATCTGTTCGGACAGGTTGCCATCGACAAGCCATTTGTCGACTGGAGCGGCAACTGCGGCAATCTGTCGGCGGCGGTCGGTCCGTTCGCCATCAGCAGCGGTCTGCTTGAGGTGGGCGATCAATTAAACAACGGTAGCGGTGTGGCCGTGGTCCGGATCTGGCAGGCCAATATCGGCAAGACCATTATCGCGCGCGTGCCGATGACTGATGGGCAGGTTCAGGAAACCGGTGACTTTGAACTGGATGGCGTAACCTTTCCGGCCGCAGAAGTTGAACTGGAATTTCTGGACCCGGCCGCCGAAGAAGAGGGCGGCGGCGGTGCCATGTTCCCGACCGGGAATCTGGTTGACGAGCTGGATGTGCCCGGCGTTGGCACACTTAAAGTCACGATGATCAATGCCGGCATCCCGACCATTTTCGTCAATGCCAGTGCACTGGGCTATACCGGCTGTGAATTGCAGGACGCGATCAATGGCGATGCGGCTGCACTGTCACGTTTCGAATTAATTCGTGCCCACGGTGCTCTGCGCATGGGCCTGATCAAAGATTTATCGGAAGCACAGCAGCGTCAACATACTCCCAAGGTTGCCTTTGTCGCGCCGCCAGCCAGCTATATTGCTTCCAGCGGCAAGGCAATCAATGCAGCCGATATCGACTTGCTGGTACGTGCGATGTCGATGGGCAAACTGCATCACGCGATGATGGGCACGGCAGCCGTGGCGATCGGCACTGCCGCTGCGATTCCCGGTACTCTGGTCAATCTGGCGGCAGGTGGTGGCGCCAGGGACGCGGTGCGGTTTGGGCATCCTTCCGGGACCTTGCGGGTTGGCGCTGCTGCGACCCAGGATCGCGAGAGTGGTGCCTGGAGTGTCATCAAGGCCGTGATGAGTCGCAGTGCGCGCGTGTTGATGGAAGGGTGGGTGCGCGTGCCACAATTGAGTTCTTGACAGCGATTAACGATCATCGTGGTGGTAGTAACCATGCCCGCCATAATAGCCGCGAGCCGGTACGACGATACATCCTGTCAGGCTTGAAATGCTGATCACAGCCACTAATGCAAGGAGTACTCTGCGTGCCAATTTGCCTGATTTCATGATTGTTCCATTCTTGGTGAGTTGGTATATTCATGAAACGCGTGCGGGTTGGTATTGGAGGACAGGGGTTACAATCGATTACATGCTAGGAGCCTGCGCGGCAGAAGCGAGTCGGCTGCAATGGGTGGAGAAAAGTCCCACTTTCGTCCCGTTTTTCCGGCTGTAGCTGGGCTACAGTCCTCAAAATCGGAACAAAATTGGGCTCTTTTCCCACCCATTTCGCTTCGACTCCTTCTGCCGCGCAGGCTCCTAGCCAAATCGGAAACTTGACACGGTCAACGATCCAAAAAACGAAGTCTCATGGTAGACGCAAGTGGCCGGATCAAGTTCAGCTGCGCCGACTGCCACCATCAGCGGCAATAAATGTTCTTCATATTGATGGGCTTCGCGCGCCATCGGCGCATCACTCCAGGATTTTAATAATTCAACCCGTTTCGCCGGTTCCGCATGCAGCAGGGTGTCTTGCAGCCAGCCGTCAAACGCTGCCGAGGCTGCCTGACCGGCCGGGCCAAATTTGCGCAGATTATGAAAGCTCAGGCCGCTGCCAATGATCAGTATGCCTTGCTCACGCAATGGCGCAATCGCCCGCCCGAGCGCAATGTGGACGGCCGGGTCCAGACTTTTTCTGAGCGACAGTTGCACGATCGGGATGTCGGCCTTGGGATAGATCGGAAACAATGCCGAATACATGCCGTGATCGAAACCGCGCTGCTCGTCGAGGTTCGCCTTCAGACCAGCATTGTTCAGCAACGCCTGAACCTGTCTGGCAAGTTCGGGTGAGCCGGGTGCTGGATAGCTGATCTGGTAGGTGTAGTCTGGAAAACCGCCGTAGTCGTAAATCATGCCCGGTGCCGGACTGGAGGTCAGCGTAAATTCATCTTCCTGCCAGTGCGCTGAAATCACCAGAATGGCCTTGGGCGTGACACCGATCTGGCGCGGCATGTCTTCCAGAGCAAGCTTGAGCTGCTGATAGGTCGTGCCAAATTCATCTTGCATATACGGCCATGGGCCGCCGCCGTGGGAAACAAAGTAGGTGGGTAGATTGCGCATGATTGTGATCCTGTCTTTAATGGTGAGTTGGGTCGAGTATAGGACCAGTTTCGATATCGCGCCTGGCCTGCACTGCCAGCTTCTGCAGCAGCACGACCAGTGCCTGATTATGTGTTTGATTTTCCAGTCGGCCGCTGTGATGGCTGATCTGGATCACTGACAGGCCGTTTTGTTCTGCAAGTTGCCGCAGGTATTGTTCGGTGTGCGCATATCGGTTCGACTGGGTAAGTTGATAAGGCTGAGTATGTTGCGTGCCGTGTTCGACCGAAAAGGCAAACAGCCCCTGGTCTGCCAGCACGTGATTGATTGCTCTGAATACTGGCAACAGGTCGCCCTGATACACCAGTACATCCGCTGCAATAATCAGATCAACCATTTCCGTCGAACTGCTCAAAAACTCAGTCAAGTCCGCGCAGACCAGCTGATCATAAAGGTTTAACTGCGCCGCCTTGTCCAGCATGTTCTGCGACAGATCAACGCCACACAAGCGATCTGAGTAAGGACGTAAAAAAGATGCGCATAATCCGGTGCCGCAGCCCAGATCCAAAGTGTTTAGCTTACGCTGTGGTCGACAGGTTTCGATCAGCTCGGCCAATAGCGTTGGAATTGCATAATTCAATACGCCGATCAAATGCGCGTCAAAGTGATCCGCGTACTGATCAAATAATTCTTTGATATAGCCTGCGGGTGGTGCTGGCGGAATCGCTCCCACACCTAACGCCGCCAGCGCAAAATTGATTTGTTCGGCGTCGCCCCCGCAATCCATGGCCCGTTGAAAAGCACTGACCGCTTCGGGAATCCGGTTGATGGTTTTCAGGGTGTTGGCCAGATAGAGATAGGCGTTGGCGTAGCCCGGCTGGTATTGAATGGCTGTTTCGAAACTGCGTATCGCTGCTTCATAATTGGCCAGGCGACGCAAAGAGATACCACGATTGAACCAGACTTTTGCAAAATCTGGTTGCAGCGCCAGTGCCTGGTCAAAGTGGTGCAGTGCCTTTTCATGATGCTTGAGGCTCTGGTACAGATTGCCAAGGGCAAAATAGGCGTCAACGTAGCCGGGTTTAATCTGTATTGCCCGTTCAAAAAAATTCAGTGCCGATTCATGCTGCTGCAAATGTTGCAGTGCCAATGCCGCATTGAAAAATGCTTCCGCGTAGTTGGGTGACAGCCGCAGCGCAACTTGATAGGCCTCGATCGCATCTTGATGACGGCCCAGATTTTTTAAGGTATTACCCAAATTATTGTGCGCCATCGCATAGTCGGGCCTTAACAGTATTGCCTGCTGATAGCTGCTCAGTGCCAGCTCGGTTTGCTGACAGTCTTGATAGGCGGCACCGAGATTGCAAAACGCGCTGGCGTGGTTGGCATTGAGTTCGTCCCCGATGCAACTGATCGCCTGGCGGATCAGTTTCACGGCCTGCGGCGCTTGCCCGTTTTGTTTTGCGATCACACCTCTGAAATGCAGGGCGTCGAAGTGATTGGGGTGATTGGCCAGAATTTTTTGATACAGCGCATCCGCCTCGGACAACTTGCCCTGCTGATGCAGAGCTACTGCGGCACGGAGCTGGTCGGTGTAAATAGGCGTTGTTGTTTTGTTCATCTGGGGTCTATCTTATATTTTTATGTCACGGACTTACTTGATACTAATCAAACCCGTATTGAAAGAATGGCATGACAATAAAATCGTGCTTGCAAAATCTAAAAGTAACCTAATCTAGGGAGCTACACAGTTCAGGAGTTACTCATGCGATTTGATAAACTAACCACAAAATTACAGGCTGCCATCGCCAACGCGCAAAGTCTGGCGGTGCGGCACGACAATGCTTACATCGAACCGGTTCATATCCTGCTGGCCTTGCTGGATGACGATGATATGTCGGCCAACTCGCTGTTGCAACGCGCCGGCGTGAATGTTGCGGCCCTGACCGCGTCTCTGAATACCGCAATCGGCAAGCTTGCCAAGGTATCCGGAAATGGCGGAGAAGTCCAACTCAGCCGCGAATCATCGGCACTGTTCAATCTGGCTGAAAAAGAATCACAAAAACGCGGTGACCAGTTCATGGCTTCGGAAATGGTGCTGCTGGCCCTGTGCGACGACAAGTCGGATGCCGGGCAACTGGCGCGCCAGCACGGTTTGAATAAGGCCGCGATGGAAGCGGCAATTCAGGCGGTGCGTGGTGGCAGCAGCGTTGATGCACCCGAATCGGAAGACCAGCGCGAAGCACTTAAAAAATATACGGTGGACATTACGGCGCTGGCGCGCAAAGGCAAGCTTGATCCGGTGATTGGCCGTGATGACGAGATCCGTCGCACCATCCAGATTTTGCAGCGCCGCAGTAAAAATAATCCGGTGTTGATCGGTGAACCCGGCGTCGGCAAGACCGCGATTGTCGAAGGTCTGGCACAGCGCATTGTGAACGGCGAAGTGCCGGAAAGTTTGAAGTCCAAGCGCGTGTTGTCGCTGGATATGGCGTCACTGCTGGCTGGTGCAAAGTATCGCGGCGAATTTGAAGAGCGCCTCAAATCGGTGCTCAAGGAAATTGCCCTCGATGAAGGTCAGACGATTGTGTTCATCGACGAGTTGCACACCATGGTCGGGGCCGGTAAGGCCGAAGGGGCGATTGATGCCGGCAATATGCTCAAGCCTGCATTGGCGCGCGGTGAATTGCACTGCGTGGGCGCAACAACGCTGGATGAGTATCGCAAATATGTCGAAAAGGACGCTGCACTGGAACGCCGCTTTCAAAAAGTATTGGTCGATGAGCCCAGTGTTGAGGCGACGATTGCAATCTTGCGCGGCCTGCAGGAAAAATATGAAGTGCATCATGGCGTGGACATCACTGACCCGGCAATTATTGCGGCAGCCGAGTTGTCGCATCGCTATATCACGGATCGGTTTTTGCCCGATAAGGCGATTGATCTGATTGACGAAGCGGCGGCAAAAATCAAGATTGAAATCGATTCACGTCCAGAGGTGATGGATAAACTGGACCGCCGTACTATCCAGCTGAAAATTGAACGCGAAGCGATCAAGAAAGAAAAGGACGAAGGATCAATCCGACGCCTGGCCTTGCTGGATGAAGAAATCGCCAAGCTGGAACGTGAATACGCCGATCTGGAAGAAATCTGGAAAGCTGAAAAAGCGTCGGTGCAGGGCAGTACGCATATCAAGGAAGAGATCGAGAAAATCCGTCTGCAAATGGAAGAGGCGCGGCGCAAGGGTGACTGGCAGACCATGTCGGAATTGCAGTATGGGCGTCTGCCTGAACTGGAAGCACAGCAAAAGCAGGCCGATAAAACTGATGAGAATCTGGAAGAAGGCAAGCCGAAAAAAATGCGCTTGCTGCGTACTCAGGTTGGTGCCGAAGAAATCGCTGAAGTTGTCTCGCGTGCTACCGGTATTCCGGTGTCGCGCATGATGACCGGTGAACGCGAAAAACTGATTCATATGGAAGAACGTTTGCATCAACGTTTGATCGGTCAGGACGAGGCGGTGGTTGCAGTCTCCGATGCAATCCGTCGCTCACGCGCCGGTCTTGGTGATACCAATCGTCCGTATGGTTCGTTCCTGTTTTTGGGGCCGACCGGCGTTGGTAAAACCGAGTTGTGCAAAGCGCTGGCCAGTTTCCTGTTCGACAGTGAAGATGCCTTGATTCGGATCGACATGAGTGAATTCATGGAGAAGCATTCCGTCTCGCGTCTGATCGGTGCGCCACCTGGCTATGTTGGTTATGAAGAGGGCGGTTATCTGACTGAGGCGGTGCGTCGCAAACCGTATTCGGTGATCCTGCTGGATGAAGTTGAAAAAGCGCATCACGATGTATTCAATGTTTTGCTGCAGGTTCTGGATGACGGTCGGATGACCGATGGACAGGGACGTACGGTCGACTTTAAAAACACGGTCATTGTGATGACGTCGAACTTGGGGTCGCATCGGATCCAGGCCATGGAAGAGTCTGAACCATCGGTAGTTAAAATGGCGGTCATGGCTGAAGTGCGCGAGCATTTCCGTCCTGAGTTCATCAACCGGATTGATGAGATCGTGGTCTTCCATGCGCTGGATGCAAAAAATATCGGTGCGATTGCAAAACTGCAGCTAAGTATCTTGCAGGGCCGGATGGCGAAACTCGAAATTGGCCTGGACGTGACCAACGATGCCCTGGCAAAAATCGCCGAAGCCGGTTTCGATCCGGTATATGGTGCCCGGCCGTTGAAACGCGCCATTCAGCAGATGATAGAAAACCCATTGTCGAAGTTGATCCTCGAGGGTCGATACGGGCCAAGACAGACTGTCCATATCGACATCAAGGGTGGGCAGCTGGTGTTTGAATAACAGTTGAGTTTTCGTTGGTAACGAGCGGGCCAGGTGCCCGCTCTTTTCTTGTTCCACATCAATGTGATGCAGTGGTTCGTTTGCTAGAGTTAAGTTAATTTTGGCTAAAGTAATCACCATGTCTTTGACTTCATCACTTCCGCTGTTCAGTATCAAAGGTAAAAGCTTATTGCCCATTGTGCAGGGTGGCATGGGCGTCGGGATCTCTGCACATCGTCTGGCAGGCACGGTTGCCGGGTGCGGTGCGGTGGGAACGATATCCAGTGTTGACCTGCGCCGTCATCATGCAGATTTGATGGAACAGACTGGCCGCAGCCGCGACAAGGATGCCATCAATGCCGCCAATCTGGTGGCATTGGATCGGGAAATCAGATCGGCACAGCAGTTGGCTGGCGGCAGAGGCATGATAGCTGTCAATGTGATGAAGGCACTGTCCGAGTATGCAGCGTATGTGCGGCAGGCTTGTGCCAGCGGCGTTGATGCGATCGTAGTCGGTGCAGGTTTGCCGCTGGATCTTCCTGAACTGACACTGGAGTTTCCGAAAGTTGCGTTGATCCCGATTCTGTCGGATTCGCGTGGCATCGGTCTGATACTGAAAAAGTGGATGCGCAAGAATCGTCTACCCGACGCAATCGTGATTGAAAACCCGCACTTTGCTGCCGGCCATCTGGGCGCTGCCCGGGTCGAGGATGTCGGCGGTGCGCAATTTGCGTTTCCGACAGTCTTGGAAAATACCTTGCAGCTGTTTAAAGATTTGCAGATCGAATCCGAAAAAATTCCCCTGATTGCTGCCGGCGGTGTGCATGCGCATGAAGGTGCGGCCAAACTCATCGCGCTTGGAGCGTCGGCAGTACAACTCGGCACCCCATTTGCCGTGACGACCGAGGGTGATGCGCATCCCGAATTCAAACGGGTTCTGACGCAAGCCGGTTCAGAGGATATCGTGACCTTCATGAGTGTGGCTGGGTTGCCGGCGCGCGCCGTGAACACGCCCTGGCTGGCGAATTACCTGAGCAAGGAAGGCAAGCTGCAAGGCAAGGCCAAGGTGCAGGATTGCACAGTCGGATTTGACTGCCTGCAGCAATGCGGTCTGCGCGACGGGAATGCCAAAGCCGGACAGTTTTGCATCGATACCCGACTAGGTTTCGCGCTGGAAGGCGATGTCAGGCGCGGATTATTTTTCCGGGGTTCTGAACCGCTGCCGTTCGGTAGTCAGATTCGATCTGTGAAAAATTTAATCGACTTTATTGTGACCGGGCATGCTTGATCGTCAGCCTGTCGCGCCAATTGCTACCTAATTTGCATCACAAAATCGACACCTCCCTGGATAGTCAGCGTGCTATCTTCCTCGAACCGCTACCTGCCTGAATGGTAGATATATTGTGTCTTATATAGAGGAGGGTTCAAGCCATGGAATACCCAATAACGATGTCACTGGGAGGAGGGCAAATTGCGACAGTAAGCTACAGCGCTGATGTTGGTCATCCCTGTCCCTGTCTGGAAAAACCGCTGGGTGGTCCACCACAGCCGCAAAATTTGCAATGTTGTGCAAAAATTTGTTGTGCGTTGGGTTGCACGGTTTTGCTTGGCGCAGTAGCAGCAATCGCCGTATCGGCAACGTCGGATTTGTCCCCTGCTGCCAAAGGAGGCATCTTCGCAGCGGCTGGTGCGAGTATTTTAGGTGGTTGCTGCATTTGCTTCCGATGGGCTCACAGCTACAGCAAGATGTACGTCAGTCTCAGCAACTTCTTCAATGACCCGATGGGAATGCAGGATTTAAGGGATGACATCCAAGGTGCCATGTTTTAGCGAATTGACGACATGGCACTGCGCCGTAATGTGGATCAGTGGAATGTCATTTAAATCTTGGATAGAAAACCGCAAGGTTGGCAGCAATGGGATCAACGCCGATGAATCTTCATAATCTGCTGTTGCTCTCGCTGCCAATCCCGGTTCTTTTCAGTTTCCCGCTTGTCGTACTGTTTCTTACCCTTCGCCAATCCAATCTGCAATTTCACCCGGCCACCCTTGTAGTGCATGTCCACCGGCACCAGGGTATAACCAGACCGTTCCACTTTTCCGATCAGCTTGTTGATTTCCGCTTTATTGAGCAGCAGCTTTCTGGTACGTAGCGATTCCGGGCTGATGTGGGTTGAGGCGGTAGGCAGGGCACCAATGTGTGCGCCGAATAAAAACAGCTCTCCCTGCTTGACGATGACATACGCTTCTTTAAGCTGCACACGTCCAGCGCGGATTGCCTTGACTTCCCAGCCCTGCAACACCACCCCAGCTTCAAATTGTTCTTCGATAAAATAATCGTGAAAGGCTTTTTTATTATCAGCAATGCTCATGGTCGGGTAAGTCAGGTAAAATTTCGGGTCAGGGAAAATCCTGCTCCACAAATAAAAATGGTTAAAAACTATGGTAGTTGTACAAAAATCAGTGTTAGTCGGGTTTAGCGCCGCACAAATGTTCGCGTTGGTTGATGCGGTTGAAGAATATCCTCAATTTTTGCCCTGGTGCGGTGGTGTTCAGGTGCAGCAACGTGGTGAAGCTGTTTTGGTCGCTACGCTGAATATCAATTTTCACGGTGTACATCAAAGCTTTACGACTGAAAACACCAATTTGGCGCCGAGCTCCATGAAAATGAAATTAATTTCCGGACCTTTCAAGCATTTGGACGGGACCTGGATCTTTAAACCTCTGCGAGAAAATGCCTGCAAAATTGAGTTTGATTTGCATTACGAATTTTCAAACAAGATTCTAGAGCATTTGATCGGTCCTGTGTTCAGTAAAATCGCCAACAGCTTTGTTGACGCATTCTGCGTTCGGGCTGAAAGTGTTTATGGAAAGTGAAGCGCAGATCACCGTTGAACTCTGCTATGTCGCACCGCAGCTGCAGTTTTTACGCCCCGTACAGGTGGCGCCGGGAGCCACGATACGGCAAGCCATACATCTTAGCGGATTGTTGGACATGGTGCCTGAATTGGATCTGACGCAATTAAAGGTCGGTATTTATTCAAAACTGAAAAATCTGGATACCGTGCTGACTGAGCGTGACCGAATTGAAGTTTATCGACCTCTTTTGGTCGATCCCATGGTAGCGCGGCGGACCCGGGCGAATAAAAAATAGGCCGGGTCTGTTAGTTGGCACCCCTAGTTGGCACAATCAGTCAAATCTTGATTCAAGCGGTTCAGTTCTTCCGTACGCTTGTTATCGTCCAGGATAGTCCGGTTGCCGTTAGCATCGGTTTCCGCAATGCGTTGGCCAGAGTCCAAATTTTGTTTGTATTCGCGCATGCGTCTGCAACTGTCGCTCTTGGCTGCCGAGGCTTTGGCCTCCTCATCGGCTTTTTTCTGTTTGGTTGCCATTTCTTCCCGTCGCTTTTTATAGGCGATTTCCTTGTCTGAAATGCTTTCCTGCGCTTTTTCCTTTTTTGGGGTATCGCTGCCCGCGTCAGTCGAAGTCTCCTGACTATCCATTGATTTGCCACCAAATTTCAATATCTTCGATTTCGGCACGGATGGTGGCGGAGGCTGGTCAGAGAATTGTTTAACCCCTTTGTCATCCACCCAAACAAATTGGGCCAATGCGATATTGCTGAATATGAATAAAGTCAGCATTGTGACGAGACTGCGTAAAATTAAATTTTTCATAATATTTATTTGAATTTGGCTGCTGTGTCATGAAGGAGATCGTCTGATTGATATCCAAAACCGTGAGCTATTATGGCTACGAAGATCGCGATCGGGTTGAATTTCTTCAAAATATAACTAAAATTCCAAAAAGCAACAAGACGATATGTGGGGTTTTCTGTATAATTCGGTTTTGCGCCTATAGGAAATACTATGCGTCTTCTCCAAAAAGCACTGACATTCGACGATGTGCTACTAGTTCCAGCCTTTTCAGACATTCTCCCCAAAGAGACTTCACTGACCACGCGTTTGACTCGCAATATCACCTTAAATATTCCGTTATTGTCTGCAGCAATGGATACCGTTACCGAAGCCCGGTTAGCGATCGCCATGGCCCAGGAAGGTGGGATCGGGATTATTCACAAGAATTTGACCCCCAAAGAGCAGGCCGGTGAAGTTGCCAAAGTCAAGCGCTTCGAATCAGGCGTGTTACGGGATCCGATTACGATTCCGCCGGATATGACAGTGCGTGAGGTTTTGGCTCTGTCTCAACAACATGGCATCAGCGGCTTTCCGGTTGTCGAAGGCAAGGTTGTGGTTGGCATCATTACCAATCGTGACCTGCGGTTTGAACGTGACCTCGACGCGAAAGTCTGCGAGAAAATGACGCCGCGTGAAAAATTGGTGTACGTAGATGAAAACGCTGACGTTGTCGAAGCCAAACGCCTGATGAACAAACATCGCCTGGAGCGGGTCCTGGTGGTCAATTCAGGATTTGAATTGCGTGGACTCATCACCGTCAAAGACATCCAGAAATCAACCGAACATCCGTTTGCATCCAAGGATTTGGTCGGCAAGTTGCGCGTTGGTGCTGCGGTCGGCGTAGGTCCGGATAATGATGAGCGGGTTGAACTGCTGGTCAAAGCCGGTGTAGACGTGATTGTGGTCGATACCGCGCACGGCCATTCCAAGGGCGTACTGGACAGAATCCGCTGGATCAAAACACATTTTCCGCAAGTCGATGTCATCGGCGGCAATATCGCTACTGCTGCGGCTGCGCTGGCAATGGTTGAGCATGGCGCTGATGGCGTGAAAGTTGGTATCGGACCGGGTTCGATCTGCACAACGCGTATCGTTGCTGGCGTAGGTGTGCCGCAAATTACCGCGATTTCAAATGTGGCAAATGCTTTGAAGGGTACGGGCGTGCCGTGTATCGCAGATGGTGGCGTGAGGTATTCCGGTGATGTATCCAAGGCCCTGGCTGCCGGTGCATCGACGGTCATGATGGGCAGTCTGTTTGCCGGTACCGAAGAAGCGCCCGGTGAAGTGATTCTGTATCAGGGACGCAGCTATAAATCCTACCGTGGCATGGGCAGCCTGGGAGCGATGGCCGCCGGTTCGGCAGACCGTTATTTCCAGGAAGCTGATGCCAGCACCGAGAAAATGGTTCCCGAGGGGATCGAGGGACGCGTTGCCTATAAAGGCAGTGTCCTGGCAATTCTGTTTCAGCTGGTCGGCGGCGTTAAGCAATCGATGGGTTACTGCGGCTGCGCGACGATTGAAGATTTGCACAATAAAGCTGAATTTGTCGAAATTACCTCTGCGGGTATGCGCGAGTCGCATGTGCATGATGTGCAGATTACCAAGGAAGCGCCGAATTACCGGTCTGAATAAACTCGTCAATTAACTGGAGCCGCAATGAAGACACCTGTTGTTACAGGCAATACGAATCTGGCATCAACAACGGGGGCCAATTTTAATATCTCTGCACAGGAAGATCGTATTTTGCGCATTGAGCGTATCGCGATTCGTCTGTTTGGTGTGGCCAATTGCATTGTGAGTTTTGGGCAGGTATCAGCAAGATTTGGCAAGGGTGAGCGTTCGATGGCAGCGTTGGAAGCCGCCTTCTGCGATTCGCTGGCTTTTCCGCATGATCCGCAGATCGTCAACGATGCTCGTACGGAGCCGAAAACCTCGGCCAATCCCTGGGTAGTCGGGCCACCCTATATTCGCTTTTACGCAGCACAACCGGTGTTCGATAATAACGAAATTGTTGGCGCGATTTTTCTGATTGACTATACCGCTCGCCAGTATCAGCAAGAAGATACTTTCTTGTTGAGTGATCTGGCCGGTCTGGTCCAGCAAGAGCTGCAGTTTGACGGCATGAAGATGGCGCACGACGATCTGGTCAAGCAAAATCGTTCCTTGCGACGCGAAAGCATGATCGATCCGATGTTCGGCACGTGGAATCGAACTGCAATTATCCGTTCCCTGGAAATCGAAGTGCTGCGCTGCAAAACTGCCGGCAAGCCGATGTCCTTGGCCATGGTCAGTGTCGATAATTATGCGGAACTCAAGAACGATTTTGGACTGCATGCTTCCGAATCGATTCTGATCAAAATGGTCAGCCGGATGCGGTCCTGCATACGGCCGTTTGATGCACTCGGCCGGTATGGGACGGAAGAGTTTTTGATCGTGTTGCCAGGTGCGTCCAACGTGGTGATTCAGGCTGTGACCGAGCGGATTCGGAATACCGTTTTGGCGCACAAGGAAATCATCGATGAAAAAACCATCGAAGTAACAGTCTGCGTTGGCACGGTGTCTACCGATTTATTTGCCGATGCAGGCCCCGAAGAGCTTATGAATCTGGTTGAACAGTCCTTACACAAAGCAAAAAAAATGGGACGCAATAATTTCGTACACGCAGCGCGCGATTAATTCAAAGCAGCTGTTTTCTGAAGGCCATTCGCAGATTTGATTGCAATTTTTATTGCGCCTTTGTTTATCTTTTTAATTAGCCATTCTATTTCATGCATTCCAAAATTCTTATTCTTGATTTCGGTTCACAGGTTACCCAGTTGATCGCACGTCGCGTGCGCGATGCAGGTGTATTTTCTGAGGTTTATCCCTTCGACGTGAGTGAAGATTTTATTCGCAGCTATGGCGCAGCCGGGATAATTTTATCCGGCGGTCCCAACAGTGTCATGGACGACGAGACTCCGCGCGTTCCGCAGGCCGTATTTGAATTGGGCGTGCCAGTATTTGGGATCTGCTACGGCATGCAGGCGATGGCGCAGCAATTGGGTGGGCTGGTTGAAAATGGCAAGGTGCGTGAATTTGGGTATGCCGAAGTGCGGGCGCACGGTCATACCCAGCTCCTGGAAGGCATTGCCGATTTCACGACATCAGAAGGACATGGCATGTTGAAAGTCTGGATGAGCCATGGCGATAAAGTCATGCAGATGCCGGACGGATTTAAATTATTGGCGTCAACCGGAAATTGTCCCATCGCCGGCATGGCTGACGAACAACGACGGTTTTATGCCGTGCAATTCCATCCCGAAGTAACCCATACCGTACAGGGCACTGCGATTATCAGCCGCTTCGTGCATGAAATCTGCGGCTGTAAATCGGACTGGAATATGCCCGATTACATTGAAGAGGCGGTTGCCTCGATACGCGCTCAGGTTGGTTCCGACGACGTCATTCTGGGGCTGTCCGGAGGCGTGGACAGCAGCGTGGCAGCGGCCCTGATCCACCGCGCCATTGGTGATCAGCTGACCTGCGTATTTGTCGATCATGGCCTGTTGCGTCTGAATGAAGGCACCATGGTCATGGATATGTTTGCCAACCATCTGGGCGTCAAAGTCATTCACGTTGATGCAACCGAACAGTTCATGAAACATTTGGGCGGTGTCACTGACCCTGAACTGAAACGTAAAATTATTGGCCGCGAATTTGTCGAGGTATTTCAGGTTGAGTCGGCGAAAATCAAGAATGCCAAATGGCTGGCGCAAGGCACGATCTATCCGGACGTCATTGAAAGTGCCGGCAAAGGTAAAAAAGGGCATACCATCAAGAGCCATCACAACGTAGGCGGCTTGCCTGACACCCTGCATCTGAAACTGCTGGAGCCATTGCGCGAATTGTTTAAAGATGAAGTGCGCAAGCTTGGCGTGGCATTGGGCTTGCCTGAATCGATGGTCTACCGCCATCCGTTCCCGGGACCAGGTCTGGGCGTGCGGATTCTGGGTGAAGTGAAAAAGGAATTTGCGGATTTGCTCAGGCGCGCAGATGCAATTTTTATTGAGGAATTGCGCAATACTCAGGTTGATGGAACAGATCAGAATTGGTACCAGGCGACCAGTCAGGCGTTTGCCGTGTTCCTGCCTGTGAAATCAGTCGGTGTGATGGGCGATGGCCGCACCTATGAATACGTGGTGGCCTTGCGTGCCGTTCAGACTCAGGATTTCATGACGGCGCATTGGGCTCATTTGCCGCATGAATTATTAGGAAAAGTATCAAATCGGATCATCAATGAAGTGCGGGGAATAAATCGGGTTGTCTACGATATTTCCGGGAAGCCGCCAGCTACGATTGAGTGGGAATGATTTTAGGTCTTTCGACAGCTTTCGCGGACTATCGGAAAAGTCACTTAACTTATTGATTTATATAAGTTTATTCCACGAAAGCTATCGGCATCTATTGACGACAAGCGAAACTTTTTGTCGGTAATCCTGACGGTAATGAAAGCTAGGCAAGTCATCTAAAAATATTTACCGTCTGACTGTTTTCGGCTCTGACGGTAAAAAATAAGAGAAAGAGCTAGTATTCATGCGGGTTTCAGAGCATTCTGTGTCTTTTGAGCCGTTGACGGTAAAATTGCCGTTCTCAGGAGGACACCATGCTGACCGATACCACACTGAAGAATCTCAAACCCAAGGATGCGCCCTACAAGGTGACGGACAGGGATGGCATGTATGTGACGGTCTCAACGGCGGGTACCGTCACGTTCCGTTATGACTACCGGATCAATAGCAGGCGCGAAACGTTGACGATTGGCCGTTATGGGCCAGGCGGTCTGTCGCTGGCCCGTGCACGCGAAAAGTGCATCGACGCGAAGCGGGCAGTTTCGGAAGGACAGTCCCCGGCGCAGGAAAAGCAGCGAGAGAAGAGGCGCCTTTCGGACGCCAAAACCTTCCAGGAATTTACCGACGAGTGGTACGAGGGTGCGCGGATGGCCGACAGCACGCGGTCGATGCGCAAGAGCATCCTTGACCGGGACATCCTGCCTGTGTTCAAGAGCCGCTTGCTGAGCGAGATCAGTCCTGATGACCTGCGCGATCTGTGCGACAAGGTGAAGGGGCGGGGAGCGCCAGCAACGGCAATCCATGTCCGCGACATCATCAAGCAAATCTACGGTTTTGCCATCCTGCACGGCGAGAAGGTGGCCAACCCTGCCGACGACGTTGGACCATCGTCGATCGCCACTTTCGTGGCACGGGATCGAGCGCTGTCGCCGTCCGAGATACGCATCATGCTCAAGCAGTTGGAGTACGTCGCTTCGTACCCGACCATCAAACTGGGTCTGCGGCTGATCTTGCTCACGCTGGTGCGCAAAGGCGAACTGATCCACGCGACATGGGATGAGATCGACTTCGAGAATGCACTGTGGACTATCCCAAAAGCCCGCATGAAGGCCAGCAAGGCCCACAACATCTATCTGTCGCAGCAGGCGCTCGACATCATGATCGCACTGCGCACCTGCGCCGGTGGCTCAAGATACCTGTTGCCTTCGCGCTATGACGGCGACAAGTGTATGTCGAACGCTACGCTGAACCGCGTCGGGCAGATAGTCGTGGAGCGGTCGAAAGCGAAGGGTCTGCCAATCGAAAATTTCACTGTGCATGACCTGCGCCGCACCGGTTCGACCATCCTCAACGAGTTGGGCTTCAACAGTGACTGGATCGAGAAGTGTCTTGCCCACGAAGATGGCCGTTCATCACGCGGCATCTACAACAAAGCTGAATACGCCGAGCAGCGCCGCCACATGCTGCAAGAGTGGGCCGACATGGTTGACGCCTGGGTGGCCGGCGAATCGCACACCCCGACGTTGCTGCCCCCGTCGATGAAGATCATCACGACACAGGCGTTGCTTTGACGGGGCGGTGCTTGCGCTGACGCACGTCCGGCGAGGGGGCTCGTTTTAGCTGCGCGCTGTCGGAAGCTTGGCGGCGCGCATCAAGCCATTCCTCTACCTCCGTCAAATCCCACACCACGCAGCGTGCGGTTAGATTGAACCTGCGCGGAAATTCGCCGCGCCGTTCCATGTCGTAGATCGTGGTGTCGGCCAGAGGCACGATTTGTCGCAACTCGGGACGGCGGATCGTGCGTCGGAACGGCAAGATATTCGGCGCGATCAGTCGTGGTAGCGGCATGCCGTGCAGGTCGTTTGCATCAGAGTCGTTGTTCGACCTCGCGGCCTGCAAACTTCGATCTGCTTTGTTCATGATCTTCTCCATCAGCAGGGCAGTTGCTGCGTGCATTGCAACGGCCGATATAAATACGGTCCTGTGATGGTGATCTTTCCGGCATCTATTGAAAACTCGCTCAGGCGTGCATGAGCGTATTCCGATTGCGCTCACGCGGCGTGGTTGTGCATCACTTCGCCTTGCTCTTCTTGAAGCCGCGATCCCGCACCATGAACGCTTCGAGCGGAGCATGTGCGGGATCAGCGTAGTGGCATCAATCGGCTCGCCGTAGTTCTGAGCATGTTGCGCGGCGTAGCGTTCCAAATCGGTCTTCAACGCAGTGGTGAGCGCAATGGTGATTTTGACTGTCTCGGCCTTGGTCGGCAGCGGCCCCAGCCGCAGCTTATTGGTTGGTGGATATATAGTTAAAACGCGGCTAAATTCAAGGAAATCAACTGTTAAGTTATTTTCATAATTTGCTTTATCAAAAAGTGAAAATCACGACTGACTCTGCCAGAGTCGCGACCGCTCGTGCAAGAGTGCGTTAGCGCACAGACGCATGCTCGACATGGGGCGTACCGTCTGAATGCAACCATTTATTCTCTGTGGCCGCAACGTGGCAGATGGAGATGCAATGTGACTTTCAGCGTCGCGCGAAACCAGGTACCTCAGCAATAGTTACTAATCAAAGAATTCCAAGGAACAGTTATGGCTCAGCATCATGCGTTGTCGGGTGAATTGATTGACATTCGTCAATATAAAGGCGATCTCAAAAACGCAACCACGAAAACGCTCTACAAATCGGACCGCCTTGAAGTGTTTCGTATGGTTCTTCTGGCAGGTAAGTCAATGCCAACGCACCAAGTTACAGGTGAAATTACCGTTCAATGCATCGAGGGAAGTATAGAGTTTTCGGCTGCGGGAACTAACCAGTTGATGCGCGAGGGAGATCTAATATGCTTGGCCGGCGGCGAGGTCCACGCACTAAAGGCAGTAGAAGATTCCTCCGTACTTGTCACCATTTTGTTGCATGGCGCGTAAGCGCCTTTCATAACTTTTTCTATCCCCATGAATATCGACATCGCAGCGACAGAACCGCTCATCTGCACGATTGGCCATTCGAATCGACCGCTGGACATATTTCTCGATCTGCTTCAAATCAATGAAATTGTCCGATTGCTGGATGTGAGAACCGTACCTCGGTCACGCCATAATCCGCAGTTCAATCAAGACGCGCTCCCGACATCATTAGACGCAGTCAAAATTTCTTATACACATCTTCCTGGTCTCGGAGGATTGCGCCATGCGAGAGCCGATTCTCCCAACGCCGGGTGGCACAATCTTTCGTTTCGAGGCTATGCAGATTACATGCAGACATCGGAGTTCGCCGAGAACGTTCAATCGGTCGCAAACTTGGCGCGTACTGAGCGTTGTGTCTTGATGTGCGCAGAAGCGGTTCCTTGGCGCTGCCATCGATCGATGATCGGGGACGCGCTTCTGGTCCGAGGCATTCGCGTCGAGGACATTATTGGGCCGAAGGGACGCAAACCACACGCGCTGACAACCTTCGCCCACGTTGATGGGACGCAAATCACCTATCCGCCGCTCACGCTTGATCGGCATGAGCAACCGTAACTTGCAACGTAAATTTTAATGAAAGTCGAGCCATGACACTCAAATTCAAAGTTGGTGATCACGTTACCTGGAATTCGGAGGCTGGGCACGTCTCCGGAAAAATTATCAAAACGCACACAAAGGACGTTGCTTACAAGGGCTATACGCATCATGCGAGCAAGGATGAACCACAATATGAAATTCAGAGTGACAAGAGCGACCACATCGCAATACACAAAGAGTCGGCGTTGCACAGGGTAAGCAATTGAATCAGCGAGTACGCAGCACATTTGAAGGATATTGTGAATAAAACGAAATATCCCACCCTTGGCATGTTGTTGGTCGCAGTACGAAAATGTCGTGCTTGCGTACCACACTTGCCGCTCGGTCCGCGTCCGATATTGCAGGTCGGCGAAGCGGCGCGCATCCTCATCGTGGGTCAAGCGCCGGGTGCTCGAGTACATGCTTCTGGGACGCCATGGGATGATCCAAGCGGAGAACGTCTGCGAAAATGGATGGGGCTGGACGTTGCGCGGTTTTATGACGAATCGCAAATTGCAATTATTCCAATGGGATATTGTTATCCTGGCCGGGGGAATGGCGGTGACTTGCCGCCGCGCCGGGAATGCGCGACCTTGTGGCTCGATCATTTATTGACGAAGTTGCCAAGAGTTGAATTGACTCTACTGATCGGTCTGCATGCGCAACGGCATTTCCTGGGCAATCGCCGCAAGCCGTCATTGACTGAAACGGTCAAGGCATGGCGCGAGTTTGTGCGTGAATATCTTCCATTGCCGCACCCTTCGGCGCGCAACACGCCATGGTTCCAGCGTAACCCTTGGTTTGAACATGAACTGTTGCCCGTGCTGCGCGAACGGATCGAGTCGCTTTCCGACCAACACGCAAAATCACCACAGAGGTCGAAATGAGAAGAGCCGTATTCTTCAACTTGACCCAGATTCAAATGCCGGTTGGCGCCGTGACATCGATCACCCATCGGATCGCCGGCATTTTCCTGGCGATCGGCATCCCGTTCTGCGTCTATCTGCTCGATCTGTCGCTGCAAGGCCCGCAAACCTATGCTTGGGTAACCGAGCTGTTCGGGCATGCGGCTCTCAAGGTTGTTGCGCTCGCCTTCATCTGGGCGCTGGCACACCATCTATTGGCTGGCGTGCGACATCTGTTGAGCGACATTGACATCGGTTCGCGCTTGCCAGCCGCGCGGCGTAGCGCGTGGAGCGTGAACCTTGGCGGGATCGCCGTGGCGCTGCTGGCTGCAGGAGCATTGTTTTGAGACGGGCCGTTTCCGGCCTGCGCGCGTGGCTGGTGCAGCGCGTGACCGCAGTCTACATGCTGATGTTCCTCGTGTTTCTGCTAGCACATTTTCTGTTTGACCGGCCTTCATCGTATCTAGCTTGGCATGCCTGGATCGTGAGCCCAGTGATCAGCATCGCCGCGTTCGTTTTCTGCGCTGCTTTGTTGGCGCACATGTGGGTCGGCCTGCGCGATGTCATTCTCGACTACGTCAAACCGCTTGCCGTTCGCGTTGGAACTCTGGCGTTGCTGGCGCTCGGCCTGATCGGACTTGGCGCATGGGTGATTCGCATCTTGTGGCAGGCGAACGGCTGACCTGCATTTCAAATACATAAGGAATTGGGAGGCAAAATGAAATTTTCAATTTTTCGCTTCAATCCGGAACAAGATAAAAAGCCGTACATGCAGGACTATGAAATTGAGTTGGAAGCAACCGACCGGATGTTGCTGGACGTTATTCTGCGCATCAAGATGCAAGATGATTCGCTGACCATCAGAAAATCATGTCGTGAAGGAGTCTGCGGTTCTGACGCAATCAATATCAATGGTCGCAACGGACTAGCATGCGTCACCCGGGTATGGGATCTCAAGGAGCCCGTGGTGTTACGCCCCTTGCCGAGCTTTCCGGTGATCCGCGACCTGGTGGTGGACATGACCCAGTTCTTCAAACAATATCACTCCATCAAGCCTTATCTAATCAACGATGAACCTCCTCCGGAAAAAGAGCGCCTGCAGTCGCCGCAGGAACGCGATAAGCTCGACGGCCTGTATGAGTGCATCTTGTGCGGATGCTGTACCAGTCAATGTCCATCATCATGGTGGAACCCGGATAAATTCGTCGGGCCAGCGGGCTTGTTGCAGGCCGAACGCTTCATCGTCGACAGTCGTGATCGCGCCACGCAGGAACGTCTCGACGACTTGAACGATGTTTATCGGCTATTTCGCTGCCGCACAATCATGAACTGCACTGAAGTGTGTCCCAAGGGTCTCGCGCCATCGCGCGCGATTGAACAAATCCGGTTGATGATGGTCAAGAACTCGCTATGACGAACGCAACTGCAATTCGTGGCCACCTCTGGGTGACAGTGAAAGAAATTGCATGACATTCGTCGTGACCGAAAGCTGCATCAAGTGCAAATACACGCATTGCGTAGACGTTTGCCCGACTGATGCATTCCACGAGGGGACGAATTTCCTGGCAATCGAACCGGATGATTGCATCAATTGCATGTTGTGCGTTGTGGAATGCCCGGTTGACGCGATTTTTGCAGAAGATGACGTCCCACAAGATCAGACGCGTTTTATTGCGCTCAACCTCGAACTGGCACGCAGCTGGAAACCGATCATTAAGAGGAAGGCTGCTCCGCCCGATGCGGACGAGTGGGCCAAGATCAAGGATAAATACTACCTGTTGATGCGCTAACGGATTGTTCATTGCTTGCAACCAGCCCATACGTAAGGACGCTATGGCTTCATCGCTATCGGAGAAACATTATGTCACAGCCCGAAAAAAGATTCCCATTGGAAATTACCTCATGCGCACAATGCGGGAAAGAGGTGCCGCTGTCCGAAGCAAAGGTCGCCGAGGCCGTTGATTATGTAGCCTACTTCTGCGGGTTGCAATGTTATGCGAAGTGGGCAGCACAGGCAGAGATACCCGAACTCCCGTCTTCGAAGGCTGATGCACCGACTTTAAATCTAACGCTGACTGACACGAGCGGGAATGACACGGCCAACGAACTGAAATTAAAACATTTGGACGCAGCCCTTGATGAAGCGTTGACGGAATCGTTCCCTGCCAGCGATCCAATAGCGATCAATTTTTCTTGCGCTGTTGCGAGCAAATCAAGTCAACATGTCGCAACTACGGTGACTACACCCACGGCATGCACTACGCTACCCATGCTGAAATGAGGGCCGCGAGCTTTGAATATATCGCAGTCTTTTATAACCGAATCCGCCAGCACTCAACGCTCGGCTATCAATCACCGATCCAGTATCTCCATCGCTGGAGGGGTGATCAAAATCAGGAAAAGCTGGCAGCATAAAAATCATCTGATGGCAGACGAAATATCGAGGAAAGCTTAGTCCACTGGGTGGCGCTCCATAGCCCCAGCAATGTGGTGGCGAAAATCATCGTGATCTGGCCAATCAGCACGCCGGTCGGCACCATGCGCTACCCCTTTTGTGATTTCTCGATTCAGTCCATTTCGATGGGCCGTCAGCGCGGTACACGCGAATCAGGATCGGCCGATCGTTACGGTTCGAAGCGGCACCGAAACGGCACCGTTTTAAGCATCACAAGTTTGGGGGCGCCGTGAGTATGAGCAAACCTGCTCCGGCGAAAGTCGGCTAAGAGGGGAGTACAGCGATGAATATTTACGTTCAGCGCTGATCGTTTAATGGTTCGACGGTTCGAGCAGAGCGGGTGCCTTTGCGCGAAAGGATCTGCGACATTCGATGTCGTAGCGAGTTCGGACGTGTGAGGGCAGTTGCTAGGTGCTCTGCGGCGCGGGTGGCACGTGCAGACAAACCGACTGACGGTGACGCGTAGCGACCTTGGTCGCTGTACAACGCAATACATCGTCAGCGGTCATGATTTAGCGAAAGATCAATAGTGCGTTACCTAACAGACGGCGCGGGCCCTGCGGGTGCACAGTGATGGTCGGAGGCATAGCCTGACGGATGCTCCTGGCCCGGCCAGGTAGTCTCTGAGACGCGAAGGAGAACCTGTGGAACTCAAGAACAAGATCATCCTTGCTGCTGGCGTCCTGCTCATCGTCAGCGCGAGCGCAGCCGGCGTGATCTACGCGTATTGGGACAAAGCAGTGCCGCTGGCCGGCATGGCGATCAATTTCGTGCGGACGTTGAACGCTCCGACTGGCACAACGACTACAGAAGAGGCGGCGGCGTCGACGAGTGCAGAGGTCCAGATGAATGCGTCGACAGCGGCGTCCCTGCCGGCGGTAAGCGCCGATGACTGGCCGAGTTACAACAAAACGCTCACGTCGGAACGCAACTCGCCGCTCAATCAGCTCACCACGGCCAACATTGGCCGGCTAGACGTTCTCTGCACCTATGATACTCGGCAATACACCGCCTTCGAACCCGGCTTGATCGTTGTCAATGGTTCCATGATCGGAACCACGGAACACGACATTTTCTCGCTGGATCCTGCGACCTGCCGCGAGAACTGGCGGACGCACGAGGATTACATTCCGGCCAGCGTCCTGGCGGTCAACCGCGGCGCCGCCTACCTGGACGGCCTGCTGTTTCGCGGCACCGAGGACGGGCGTGTGCTGGCGTACGACTTCAAGACCGGCAAACGGGTCTGGGAAACGACCATCGCGAACCCGAAGCTCGGCGAGTCGACACCTGCCGCGCCGATCGCGTGGAACGGACTGGTCTTCATCGGCAATGCCGGCGGAGACAACAAGGGCGTGAAAGGGCGCATGTATGCGCTCGAGGCGAAGACCGGCAAGATTGTCTGGGAGTTCTATCTGGTCCCGAAGACGGAGGGCGACCTGACCCGCGGTCCGCAAGGCGCGACGCCGCTCGAACTGACAACTTGGCGAAACGCCTCGGGCATTCCAATCACCGGTGGAGCTACGTGGACCTCCTACACGCTAGACCCGACCACTGGGGAGTTGTACATCCCTGGCGGTAATCCCGCGCCCGACTTCGCAAGCGGTCCGCGCGAGGGCGGGAATCTGTATTCCGGCTCGGTCGTCGTCCTCGATGCCAAATCCGGAGCCTATAAGAACCATTTCAAGCTCGTACCCAAGGACTGGCACGACTGGGACGTATCCACCGCGCCTGCCTTGATACGTACTCGAGGTGGCAAGAGACTGCTGTCGGTCGCACCCAAAGATGGCCACCTCTATGGCTTTGATCTGGCCACCAATGCTCTGCTGTACCGCACGCCGGTTACTCGCGTCGAGAACGTGGACGCAACTTTTGCGGTCGGGAAGCCCGTCCATTTCTGCCCGGGCACGGTGGGCGGAGCGGAATGGAATGGTCCCGCCTACGACCCGGCGACCAATCTCATCCTGATCGGAGAAGTCGATTGGTGCGCCACGGTGACGCTGCAGAAGGACGAAGAGATTCAGAAGGTGACCCCCGGCCAGCCACGGTCCGCAATGGCGACGCACAATCCTTATGACACCTATGGCAAACCCGACTCGTTCGGGCAGTGGGCGGGATGGGTCTACGCAGTCGACGCTGACACCGGCGTGTGGAAGTGGCGGCTGAAGTCGAATTACCCGATCCTGAGTGGCATGACCCCCACCGCTGGAGGGCTCGTCTTCTTCGGCGACATGGGCGGAAATTTTTATGCGCTGAATGCCGCCACTGGCCAACGGCTATGGGGGCAGAAAATTGGCGGCGCGATCGGCGGGGGAGTCATCACCTACACTGCGAACGGCGACCAGAAGGTCGCGGTCGCAGTAGGCTTCACTTCCATTCTTTGGCCGACTGAAGTTGTGACCGGGAAAATCGTCATTCTGGGGCTCGGGGGCGCTCGTCAGTGAGCACGCATGATCCTCTTGAGGGAGCGCTCAGCGCCGCCGACGACCGCGTCCGTTTGAACCATTGGCTGCCGCCGCAGGCCGGCGTCGTGCCGAAGGTTCGGTTCGGCCGGCATTGGGTCAATGTCCTCTGGGCTTTGCCGCTGATTTTCGTGCTGCTCGTGATCGGCGTGGCCGTATCTCAAGCCTTGCGACAAGTCCCGGTTGTGCAGGAATTCCTGATGCGCTACCCAGGCATTCCGACCTCCGCGCTGCCGGTCACGACCGGGTTCCCAGGCTGGTTGAGATTGCTGCATTTCCTCAACCTGTTTTTCATGGCCTTCATCATCCGTGCCGGAGTGCAGATTCTTGCCGACCATCCGCGGCTCTACTGGAAGCGCGACTGCACGCCCGGGACCGAATGGTTTCGCTTCCAGACCGCAGTGCCGACCGGCCGGATCTGGACGGCGAAGGACGACTCGGTCACCTTGCCTTCCTGGCTTGGTATTCCTGGCATCCGCCACTCGATCGGCTTGGCGCGCTGGTGGCACTTCTCGGTGACGCTACTCTGGATGATCAACGGCATCGTCTACTACGTTCTTCTGTTCGCCACCGGCCAGTGGCTGCGCATCGTCCCGACGACATGGGACGTCTTTCCGAACGCCGTCTCGACGGCGCTGCAATACCTCTCGCTCACGTTTCCTGTCGACGAGAGCTGGACGCGCTACAACGGCATGCAGCAGCTTGCCTACTTCATCACCGTCTTTATTGCCGCGCCTACATCGATCATCACCGGCTTGATGCAAAGCCCGGCGATCTCGAACCGGCTCGGCTGGTTCGGCCGGGTGCTGAACCGGCAAAAGGCCCGCTCGATCCATTTCATCGCGCTCTGGTGGTTCTTGCTCTTCATCCTGGCCCATGTGACGCTCGTCTTCGTTACCGACGCTCGCGTCAACCTCAACATGATGTGGGCGGGGGTGCACGACAACTCCTGGAGTGGCTTTGCGATCTTCGTCCCGGCCATTTTGCTGGTGGCAGTCGCTTGGTGGTGGACCTCGCCGTTCACCTTGCGCCATGCGCGACTGGTGCAAAGAATCGGTGAATTCATGAGCCGGCCGTTCGGTGCGGCGACCCAGTCGTGGGACGCGAAGAGCCAACTCACCGAGCAAGACATCTCGCCTCACTTCTGGCCCAACGGCACGATGCCGAAGTCGGCCGAGTTCGATGCGCTCGTCGCAACCGACTTTGCCGGCTACCGGCTGCGGGTCGGCGGCCTGGTCGAGAACCCGGTCGAGCTATCGCTCGCCGAGCTGAAGGCGATGCCAAAGCAGGAGCAGATCACGACGCACTTCTGCATCCAGGGCTGGTCGGGCGTCGCCAAGTGGGGCGGCGTGCCAGTGCGCGACATCCTCGACCTCGTCAAGCCGACGGCCGAGGCACGCTATGTTGTGCTCTACTCGCTCGCCGACGGTGGCGACGGCGGCCGCTACTACGACACCCACAGCCTGGCCAACATGCGCCACGCGCTGACGATCCTCGCCTACGAGATGAATGGCGCACCTGTCAGCGTGCTGCACGGCGCGCCGCTGCGCCTGCGCTGCGAGAACGAGGTCGGCTTCAAGATGGTCAAGTGGATCGCAGCCATCGAGCTCGTGCACGACTATGCCGATCTGGGAGCGGGCGAGGGCGGCTACAACGAGGATCACGAGTTCTACGGTTACCGGGTGCCGATCTGATGGGTGTTCGAGGAGATGCTCTCCGGACCCGGCAGACGCGATCCTGAACGGTCGAACCCATGTAGCGCGGGCTATCGCTGGCGTACGTCGTGTTCGGCCATCGGCGACCCCATCTACGGCTCGGCGAACGGGTAGGTGATTCGCTCGTCCTGGACGCGGGCAAACGGAGTCAGCTTGTGCGGCTGCAGGCGGTTCGGACTGACGATCTCGCATGTGGCGATTCCGTGCACGAGCAAGGCGTCGGCGATCAGCGAGCGGTGGCCGCGCCAGGGTACCGCTTCGGCGCACATCAGCGCGACGCGGTCATTTCGGGCGAGCTCGATGACACTCGCGAGGTTCGCGGCGAAATCGGTCGTCTGCATGTAGTCGGCATAACCACGAAACGACGGGTTGCGCTAGGAGGCGTTGGGCGAGTCCGGTGTCGTCGGCCGAAAGCCGCCGAGGCCGCTTGCGTGGGCGTACCCGATGTTCGCGGCGGCCAGCGGCGCCGGCAAGGCATCCTTGTTGAACTGTGGGTTGTGGCGCGAGCGCGGCACGGTGCGAACATCGACCAATTGCGTGACGCCGTGGGCGACGAGCAACTCAATGAACGCCCCGATGGGCCGGGTCGAGTGGCCGACGGTCAGCACGCTGCAGCGGTTTTCATCGTCGTCCAACGATCGTTGAGGCGAAGCGACGGCCCGCGACAACGCCGCGGTCGGAGCAGCGCGTCGACGGCGCGGAGGTTCAGTCGGCAACGAGTTGGCGAACGCTACGGCGCAACACAGGCAGTAGTTCATCATCGAACCAGGGATTGGCCATGAACCAGGCGACGTTGCGCGGCGAAGGATGCGGCAGCGGAATGATCCCGGGCGCGTGCGCACGCCAGCCTCGCATCGTCGCCGTCACCGATACATGACCTTTATCGCGCAGGAAGTGGGTTTGCGCATATTGGCCGACGAGCAAGGTGAGCTCGATGCGCGGCAGCTTGGCAAGCAGGCGGTCCAGCCACAATTCAGCGCATTCGCGCCGTGGCGGCAGATCGCCGCTCGCAGCCCGCCCCGGGTAGCAGTAACCCATCGGCAAGATCGCGATGCGCGTCTTGTTATAGAAAGTCTCGGCATCGATGCCCATCCAATCGCGCAGGCGCTTACCGCTCCGGTCGTCCCACGGTACGCCGCTGACATGCACCTTTGCGCCGGGCGCTTGTCCGACGACGAGAATTCGCGCCGCCGCACCGGCCTGCACGACCGGGCGCGGCCCGAGCGGAAGATGCGCGTCGCACGTGCGGCACGCGCGCACGGCAGTGAGCAGGCCCTCCAGCGTCCGGTGGAGCTTGACCGGCGAAGTCTTGACGATCTCGTTTGAGTGCGATTTCACAAATGACGGTGGTGACTTGATTGGCACCGCGTCCCTCAGGGGGCTCATGTGCGCGCAGGTTAACGCGAATGAGTATAGTCGAACCTTCCGTCCGACCATCTCACGTCGACGGCAAAAACCTCGCGAACGTGTCCGAGTTCGGGGTCGAGTGACACGCTGACAGCCGAGATGATCAAGCATTGCGACCTGATCGCAATCGCAATCGCTTCGGAATCGGAATCGGAACAGGCTCGTTGTGCCGGACATGTCTCGGGTATGTGGTTTGCTGGTGCAGTGCAGCGCGCTAAGGTGCCGTAGTGCCCCTTGCAGGTCAATGATCGCCGTATTCAATTAAGCACGGCACCCGATTGTGTGCGGCAGCGCACAGACGCGCGATCCGCGTCACGCGTACGATCTTTAAAAGAATGGTGGCGCTGAGCAGTTCCAGCTTCTCTATTTGTCGCTCGCAACCGTCCCCCTGTGTCAGACTACTTGTCGTGTAACTTTTTAAATTAATCCGATCTCATTGAAGTCTGTTTGTTTGTGTTTTTCGCATTATCTATCCAGC
>JBEONO010000015.1:0-109968 GCA_040544425.1 Oxalobacteraceae bacterium GrIS 1.18 | reverse complement strand
TGAAGATTTGCTATTGTGCCGGTTGATCGATGAGGAATACACGAGCCGGCCGTTTTACGGTAGTCGGCGCATGGTGGTGTTTCTGAGCCGTGCTGGTCACGTAGTCAATCGCAAGCGTGTGCAGCGGCTGATGCGCAGTATGGGGTTAGCGGGAATGGCACCGGGGCCAAACACGAGCAAGCCACATTCTGGACACAAGGTTTATCCCTATCTGCTACGAGGCGTGCCGGTAACACGGACAAACCAGGTGTGGAGTACGGATATAACCTACATTAGGCTGGCGCGTGGTTTCGCCTATCTGGTGGCGGTGATCGACTGGTACAGCCGCAAGGTGCTGTCCTGGAGGTTGAGCAACAGCATGGATGCATCGTTCTGCGTGGACTGCCTGGAAGACGCTCTGCGCGAGTATGGCAGTCCAGCCGTGTTCAACAGTGACCAGGGCTCGCAATTTACGAGCGCGGCCTTCACGGACGTTCTCAAGCGCGAAGGTGTGGCCATCAGCATGGACGGACGCGGACGGGCATTGGATAACATCTTCGTCGAGCGCTTGTGGCGCAATGTAAAGCATGAGGACGTGTACCTGAAAGGTTATGCCAATATGGCAGAGCTGACGGTGGGACTGGCGCAATACTTTGCGTTCTACAACGTGGAGAGGCCGCACCAGTCACTTGGGTACCACACGCCAGACGAAGTTTATGCCAGTGGTGTCGGCGGAGGAGCAGTCATCGTCGACAAGTTTGGAACAAGGGAGCGAGAGCAGGAGCGGGCCGAACCGGTAATAGTGTGACTCAACGACCGACTTTACCACCGCGCCGCACGCTCTTGCTCTGTTCATGGAGCGGCGAGCGGCGCCGTGGAAAAGTCTACGTGGTTCGAATTAAGGTGGAGAACAATTGAGGAAAACGGGGCAGCGCCGACCAGCTGTAGTGAAGAAAATGGATGCAGCTTAAATTCTCTGAAAAATTGTCTTGCCCAATGGGTCCACTTTAGGGTGCCGAGTGGATATTCACTGACGATGCAGCCTTGGCGGGCAATCTGGTGGGCGAGCGCCTGATTGCGCGCCGGGTAGATAACGTCCAGCCCCGTGCCAACTACCGCGATTGTTGATCCTGCTCCCTCCAATCCACCCTGATGTGCCGCGGCATCTATCCCTAACGCCAATCCTGATACGATAACGATACCCGCCATACTCAAGCTGGCTGAAAATTGTTTGGCGTGCACCAGCCCTTGTGCTGTGGCATTTCTGCTGCCGACTACTGCGACAGATAATTTGGAAAGTAATTCGGCTCGCCCCTTAATATATAGCAACGTGGGCGGATCGGGGATTTCCAATAATTGTGCCGGATAGTTTTTGTCCGCAAGAGTAAGAACGGTATTGCAACTTTCAGCGCACCATAATGAGGTTCGCTCAATCAATGCCTGTGTTGCGGTGTTGGGAGGCAGGCAAAGCGCTTTTGCCTGCCGTTCAGACACGACTTGTCTTAAATCAGAATAATTGGCTGCAAAAATACTGGCGGGCAAACCAAATGCATGCAGCAATCTCTTTGCCGCATCACAGCCGATTCCTGGCGTAGCAGTTAACCTGATCCAATCAGATATTTCTGACACAGCAATGCTTGTCCTAAATTACTCGGGTGTTCGGATTACATCACCGACTTGTGCGGAATCGGTAACCTGCATGATCAAGCCGTAAGAAATATTCTTGAATACACGGTAAATAAACAGGGTGCCGTACTGCTCATCAGGCAGTTTGACGACGGTTTTACCTTGAGTTTTATCAACAATAACCTCGCCCAGGCGATACATTTGCAAGACGGTGCCGATGTCGATGCCGTCTTTGGCGCCGCGGTTAATTGAGACAGTCTGATTCTGGCCCGCCAAAGCAACACCACCATAGATTGAAACAATATTTCCCATCACTTCGGCGTTCGGCGGGTGGGGTACGTAATTGGCCAGATCAACATGCGGAACCGGAAGTAATCGATCTCCAACGGTCAGTTCTTGTTTTGACGCAGTGATCAAAAATGAACTGGCCTCATGATCGGATTTTCCAGCACGGACCAATTTGACCGCACCAACATATGCGGCCTCGTAACCCAGAATTTCTTTGGTTTTCGGGTCTTTTAACGGTGTAACCGGACGGTAGACCTGGAATACAGTGTTATCTTGCAAATTACCCATGGCATAGACTTTTTCAGACTTGCCAGCATTGACGTGTCCCTGTTGTGCGGCCACGATACGCGGCGCATTGTCCAGTTCGTTTTCTTCAAGAACCAACGGTTGGGATAAAAATGGCTCAATGCTGTTAGCGGAAATAGTCGTAATTGCATTGTTGGCCAAGCTTTCACCGCGAATTTGCGGTGATAATTTGACTGTTGGTACGTTTGCACCGCTGTCGCTCGCGCTGCCACTTGGGGGCTGACCCAGGCGCAGTCGGCCAGCAACGCGATCAAAGTATACAGTCTGACCAGGATAAATCCAATGCGGGTTCTTAATTTCTTCGCGGTTCATTCCCCAAACTTGGGGCCAACACCACGCGTGCTCCAAAAACATCTGTGAGATTCCCCACAAGGTATCGCCTTTGACTACTACATGCTGGTCAGGTGCGTTTGCCAAGAATGCGCATTGAGTTTGTGGCGCATGCATTTCATCAGCAGCAAAAACTGACGAGCTTAGAGCCAGGAGGAGCGCGATTGTGCTAAACTTTTTCATTTTATAATCCATTGCTGACAGCCAATATTGAGATTTTCAGTCGTTCAAAATCTCGTGATTGTAGTTTTCAAGTAGTAGTAGAGTCCGACAGTTGCTAATTTGAATCAAATTCTGCACATAAATCCTTGAACTAGCAAGAAGAAACACGCTTAAGTTGCGTGAAAGTCCCATGAGCATACTGACAATCTTACGATATCCAGACAAACGTTTGCACAAAATCGCCAAGCCGGTCACGGTTTTTGACGAACGTTTAAAGAAATTAGTCGCCGATATGGCGGAAACCATGTACGAAGCACCCGGAGTTGGCTTGGCAGCTTCCCAGGTCGACGAGCATATCCAGTTGGTGGTGATTGACGTATCGGATGCGCAAAATGGCCTCCAGGTGTTTATTAATCCCGAAATTATTTGGGCCAGCGAAGAAAAATCCGTGTATGACGAAGGCTGCCTGTCGGTCCCCGGTATTTATGATGGTGTGGAACGACCATCAAGTGTCAAAGTCCGTGCCCAGGATCTTGACGGAAAACTGTTTGAGTTGAGTGCGGATGGGTTGTTGGCGGTGTGTGTTCAACATGAAATGGACCATTTAAAGGGCATTGTTTTTGTTGAGTATTTATCACCGTTGAAACGTAACCGAATCAAAGCACGTATGTTGAAAGAAGAACGCGAGCTGCAGCGCAAGATAAAAAACAGTTCTACTTCGTTTCCGGGGCGCGGCAGCGCATGAAGATTATCTTTGCCGGCACACCGGAATTTGCTGCAATCGCATTGGCAGCACTGCACAAGGCTGGTCATGAAATCGTATTGACTTTGACACAGCCTGATCGCCCGGCGGGCAGAGGCATGCAGTTGCACGCATCGGCCGTAAAGCAATTCTCGATGGAGCACAATATTCCGGTCTATCAACCGGTTTCATTGAGGCTGGCTGGGAAATACCCTCTGGAGGCAAAGCAAGCCCACGAAGTATTAGAATCGTCAGACTGTGACGTCATGGTTGTTGCGGCATATGGTTTAATTCTCCCAGAATCAATATTGCAAATTCCCAGGTTTGGTTGCTTGAATATTCATGCCTCATTGTTGCCGCGTTGGCGCGGTGCGGCTCCTATCCACAGGGCCATCGAGGCGGGAGATATGGAAACCGGTATTACCATCATGCAAATGGATAAAGGTTTGGATACTGGTGCAATTTTATCAATGCAGGCGATACCAATTGAGACTGACGACAATACTGCAACGCTCCACGACAAATTAGCGGACCTTGGTGGGCAAATGATTGTCGAGATGTTAAGTCGTTTATCCACGGGAGACGTTCTGCCGCAACCTCAGCCAGAAATTGGCATTTGTTATGCAAATAAAATCAGCAAAGAGGAGTCATTGCTCGATTTCAGTCAAGCTGCAGTCGCGTTGGAACGGAAGATCCGTGCTTTATGTCCAGCGCCCGGTGCACACGGCTTGATCAATGGTGAAATTTTCAAGTTTTGGAAGGCTGAAACGACTGGGCGACCAACGGGTGCGCAAACCGGGCAATTTCTGATTCAAGACTATAAGCTGTTAATTGCCTGCGGTGACGGGGCATTGCAAATACTGGAATTACAAAAACCAGGAGGTAAACGACTGGCTGCCTCAGAATTTTTAAAAGGCTTGGCAAACAAAACATCCTGAATTCCTGACGTCAGGTTATATAAGTTCGTTCAAATTCTTGCATTGCATTATTGGATTCATGAATATCTGATATGTGAAAAATAAAGTGGGCTTAAGGTGGTCGGACGTTTATAGTTACACCTGTCTCCTCCAAGACCCTCCTAAGGAATTGGATTTAACCCGCAACCTTTCGGTCGCGGGTTTTTTTTTGCGCATTGCATTCGGCTGTTCTTATCTGGCTTACAATCGCACACTGAAGGGTTCAGACACCTCCTTGCATCAGGAATGAATGAGAGTGTTGGTACGTTGAGATTAATCGAAAAGGAAGTAAAAATGTCTTTGTTCAGAAGCGCCCAGCGTGGTTTTGGCTTTGTGTGGCGCGTGCTTGAGGGCGGGCGGCGGATTTTTTTGAATTTGCTCTTTCTCGCACTAATTATTTTTCTTGCAGTTGGTCTGTTTGGCGGCGGAATCAAAAAGCTGGACGACAAAACTGCTCTGATACTCGATTTGCGTGGCAATCTTGTTGAGCAGCAAACTGATAGTGCGCGTCAATTGATGTTGTTGGAGGCCCAGGGAGAACACCGAGACTACACGCAGCTTCGTGATGTGCTCGCCGTATTGGATGCGGCAGCCAAGGATCCTAAAATTACCAGCGTAGTGCTGTTGCTGGACGACATGCAGAATGCAGGCTTGCCGATGTTGCGTGAAATCGCTACCGGTATTGATCATTTCAAGGCCAGTGGCAAACATGTTGTTGCCTGGGGATCCAGGTACAACCAAAAACAATATTTTTTGGCCGCGCATGCGAATGAAATCTATTTGCATCCGATGGGTATGGTCGAACTGGAAGGATTTGGCGGATATAAAAACTACTATCGGGACGCGCTCGATAAAATCGGGATCACAGTAAATTTAATGCGCGTCGGTACCTACAAGAGTTTTGCCGAGCCCTACATTTCGAACGGACCGTCAAATGCCGCAACAGAAGCAGAGTCATCGCTATACAACGACCTGTGGGCGACCTATTTGCGTGACGTAGAAAATGCGCGCAAATTAAAAGCTGGCAGCATCATGCAATCCATTGATGATTTACCTGCTCAGGTCAAAGAGGTAAAAGGAGATTTGGCTAAGTTGGCGTTGAATACCAAATATGTAGATGGGTTGAAAACGCGTGACGAATTGCGTGAGGTGATGTTGGCCTATGGTGTTCGAGACGATCAAACCAAGAGTTTTCGGCAGGTGAATTATGAGGACTATCTGGCACGCATCAAACCAATTCTCAACCCAAGTGGCAATGAAATTGGTGTCATTGTTGCAGAAGGAGAGGTGAGCGATGGCATCGCCCCGCCTGGCTCAATTGGCGGGTTGTCGACTGCAAATTTAATACGTAAAGCCAGGGAAGACGATCAGGTAAAAGCGCTTGTGCTGAGAATTGATTCGCCAGGGGGAAGCGCGTTTGGCTCAGAATTGATTCGTCGTGAACTTGAAATTACCCGGAAAGCTGGCAAACCGGTAGTTGTCTCGATGGGTAACGTGGCGGCGTCAGGCGGATATTGGATGTCGATGAGCGCCGATGAAGTGTTCGCAGACGCGACCACAGTAACTGGCTCAATAGGAGTGTTTGCCCTGCTTCCCACCGCAGAAAAAGCGATGGATAAAATCGGCGTGCATAGCGCAGGTACGACGACAACATGGTTGCGAGGTGGGTATGACCCAACTCGCCCGATTGATCCCCGTTTTGCAGATCTGATTCAACAGACCGTGAACCACATTTATGCTGATTTCACGACTAAAGCAGCGCTTGCAAGAAAGAGTACCCCTGAAAAAATTGACGAAGTCGCGCAGGGGCGGGTCTGGACCGGACAACAGGCCAAGGAACGTGGATTGATTGATACGCTGGGCAGTTATTCAGATGCGATCAAATCGGCAGCCGACCGTGCCAAGATAAGCGGAAATTACGCTGTGAATTATATTGAAACGGAACCGACTGGTATTGATCGGTTTTTGCGTCTGTTCGACGCCTCAATAGAGCAGACGTTTGCCAGGTATCTGAAGATCACTGGTATATCGGCCGGAGTGCCGCCAAAGACGGTGGCAGAGATGACCAACGATATGCGCTGGTTGGCCGATATGACCGACCGGAACAAGACGTTCAGCGTCGTAACCCATTGCATGTGCGACGCACCATAACAACTGATGCAATTGGGAAGCAAAAAAAATAGACAGGTACAACCTGTCTATTTTTACGAGCCCAACAAAGCTAAGAATGAATTCTTATTTTGAAGCTGGTGCCGGTGCAGTTGCGTCAGCCGCTGCTTTTTTATGTTTCTTGTGTTTTTTCGGTGCTGCTGTGCTGGCAGGAGCTGGAGCATCAACTGCTGGAGTGGCAGCTGGCGTAGCAGCAGGAGCGGCTGGCGTAGCAGCGAAAGCAGAAACAGCAAACAGACTAGCAACTAAAGCAGACAGTAAGGTTTTCATATTGGATCCTATTAAGTTTAAACTACGTTAAGTAAAGCTACCCACGCTCTAATAACGGGGTGCACAGGTTGTGGTTGACAAACTTTTTTCAGAACTTCAAATTATTTTTAAAACAGTTAAATTGCAAACCGCGCTCACAATTACTTTGCCAAGTCAGGCTTCATTCACCTCGTCCACCCAATTATTTAACTCCAGTCATTCTATCCATTGGGTATAAAAATGCAAATTAAAATTCAAATTAGAAAATTTCAGCAACATGATTTAAGTCAGGTTGCGCAATTATTTGACGCGTATCGACAATTTTATGAAGTGAGTTCTGATTTGACGTTAGCGGAGAACTATATTGCCGATCGAATTAAAAATAACGAATCAACCATATTGGTTGCTGAAAACAGCGCAGGCGGGTTAGATGGATTTTGTCAGCTCTATCCCACATTTTGCTCAGTCATCGCCCAGCCGATATACGTTCTGTACGACCTGTTCGTAGCTCCGTCTGCGCGCGGCAAGGGTGTGGCCAAACAATTGCTTGATGCATCAGTAGCGCTGGCCAAAGAGCATGGACGGGCGCGATTGGATCTCAGCACAGCCAAAACCAATCAGGTTGCCCAATCTGTTTATGAAGCAAATGGCTGGATCCGCGACAACGATTTCTATACCTATAATTTCACGCTTTGACGGTCAGGATGCGAACTTGCTCTCCGGCGCTGGCGCATCCATAGGAATGTTGATAGTAAATGTCGTGCCTGTTCCCATTTCGCTGGTTACCGAAATCTCTCCGCGCAAAATCGATTTGACGATGTTGTAGCTGATACTTAACCCCAGCCCGTTTCCACCAAAGCCCAGTTTCGTAGTAAAAAACGGATCAAAAATTTTGCCCAAATTTTCCGCAGCGATTCCATGACCATTGTCTGAAAATTCAAGCTGGATGTGCCTGGTGGCCAAGACTGTTGCTGATATTTTCAAACACCCATTGGTGCGCCCTTCAAAAGCATGGAGCAAAGAGTTTTGCATCAGGTTCATGACAACCTGACCTAACGGGCCAGGATAACTATCCATTGTCAGTTGTTCCTTGACCTGCTGGTCAATCCGGATTCCGGAGACGGTGAACTGATTGCGCATGGTAGCAACAATATCGTCGACCAACTCCTTTAAGTCGAACTTTCGCCGTTGCGCGGTAGTTTGGTCTACGGACACCTGTTTGAAACTCATCACCAGATCTGCAGCGGTCTGGAACGATTTAAAAATCAGGTCGGATGCCTGCTCACTGTCTGCCAGATAGTCGGCCAGCTCCGAACGTCGCATTGCGTTCTCTTGGAATTTTTGCGCCATTGACGTTGATTTGGCATGCAGACTGCTCGCCAGCAGCAGACCGTTGCCGATCGGTGTGTTCAGTTCATGTGCGACCCCTGCAACGATCGAGCCCAGGGCAGCCATTTTTTCGTGATATACCAGCTGTTTCTGAGTATTTTGTAGTTGCAGATAAGTGTGTGAGTTGTCAAAGCCAATCGCAGCATAAGCACACAGGCTGCGAAAAATAAGCAGTTCGCGCTGTGCAAAGGCGTTGCGCCTGATCGATTCCACCGACATGACTCCAAGTTTGTGCTCGCCAATATTCAATGGAAAAAAAAGCCCGGTAAGCGTATTCAGTGTGCCTGGAATGTGGTTGGCATCGTTTTCGTCGGAGAAGTTAATCAGCAATTCGCTACCCTCGCGAAAGCACCGGGCCGAATTGGCGAGCGGATCGTTGACGTTGACACGACTGACTGGCAGATGCTCGGCATTTTCTATGCAATATTGCATAACCAAATGAGTGCCGTCATCGTCGATCAAATAAATCTTGAATACATTTACATCGAGTAAAACGTGCACGCATTTATTCAGAACCGAAAAAATATCGGTCTGGTTCAAGTGGGTGGTAATCTCCCGCCCAATTGCGCTAAGTTGTTCGAGGGTTGTCGTGATCTGTAATAATTCCTTGGACCTTCTCGCTTCAGACAGTGCAATCTGCCTGTGGTATTCGCCATCTTCGCGAGCCCGTTCAATTTCGTGCAGCACTTGAATTGTTGTCGCGCGCGTGATGGTTTCATGGCTGAGCGCTTTTTCCTTGGCTGCGATTGCCTTGCTCGCCATCAGGAAGGCCTGTTCAAAGTCCTTTACGGACGAATATTCCAGACTGAGCATCTCAAATAATTTGCTGGGAATGATGTAGCCGGGAATATTTTCGGCGATATGCAAAGCCTGATAGAGATAGTTCAGAGACAGGATTGACGGTTCTGAATCATGCTCAGCCAGAACTGGGTGGCGAAAAATGATATCAGCCATCATCATCAATATATCAATCTGCTTGGCGCTTTCACCCTGCAGAAGAGTCAGCTCAAGCGATGACTGCGCCGCCTTCAATGCTTCTCCCGGCATGCCCAGAAACGACAGCGCGTGCGCCTGTCCGCGTTGCCAGTCTACGGTGAAATCGATTTGCTGCAACGCGTTCGCCCGAACTTCCAGCTGCCGAAAAGCGTCGAGCGCAACCGAATAGTTTTTTTGGTCCAGTGCCAGGCTGCCTTGATAGCTAAGTGCCAGTGCATAGGCCCTGGATTCGTTAATGGGAGCCAGTAACGCCAAGGCTTCGGTTAACATTTCTTGCGCAGTGGCGATATTTTTTATTTGACGAAAAATTTCAGACATCTCCAACAGGCAGTGACCAATTGTTCGTGGCCAGCCGGCTTGACGGGCGAGATTCAGTCCACGCTGAATCCAATCTAAAGCGACCAGATGTTCATTTAGACTGCTGAATTCGTCGGCAATGTTAACCGCAGTAACGATTGCAAAGTAGGTTTGCCCCGTCTTGATCGCCTGTTTGTGTGCCTGAATTGTGTAACCCAGCGCTTTAGCCAGATCCTCCTTGCAGTACATGAGTACGCCCAAGAATTCATTGCTCCACATTGCCCGTATCAAATTGTCGTCTTTTGCCAGTGCTTCAAATCTGGCGCTGTATTGTTCTTCAGTTTTGCGCACGGCACTGAATGCGGACCAGCGGGCCATTGCCGCTTCGGCAACGTCCAGGCGAATTTGGTCATTGGCGCGCCTTGCAGCGGCGATCATGCCCACAAACTCAATATCGCGTTGCTGCATATTTCCGGAATCAACAGAAATCCAGGCTAACAACCAATGCGCATCTGCAGCTCCCTGCCAGTCTTGAAGTCTATTAAATTCTTGCAGTGCGCCGCGTGCCAGACTCTCGGCTTCGGGCAGTGCCATGAAAAGCCAGTGGTATTCACATTGGACAAGGTGAATACGAGCCAGAATGGTCTTTTTTTGTTGGCTGGGGAAGTCGCTTATTGCTAGCTTTTGTTGAATTTCGTGGGTCAGTTCCAATGCACGATTTGAGTCACATTGTCTTTGAAACCAGGCCAGTTTCGTCATTACCTCAATGCGACAAATTCCCGATGAGCGAATCAACTGCTCTTCTAATTCAACAATCTCTTCATTCGTTGCGAATAAATCCATGCGTTAAGCCTGAGTAAGAATTGCATCATTCAAAAATGGCATCAATTGCCGCGGTGTCGAGTTTTATTCAGAATAGCAAAGGGCGACGACTTGTGCCAGAAAACTGACCTCAGGCGTGCCTGACGGGACGATTAGATACGTCGTGTGCGCACAATCTCAAAATGAAAAGATACATCCGCTTTGGGCCGACAAATCAAGGCTCTTGGGTTCGCGCACTGTTTTGATGCCATTCCTGAAGACAGACCGGGCAAAAACAACTGGCATTTTCGTCAGGTAAATCCGGGTAAATCGGCAAATTTTGTTCCACTGGCAAAGCCGCGCACCAACAGGGCTGGCCGGTCTTTTCTGCCATGGCGCAGGTAAATGTCGCCGAACAGCGCGGGCAAATGCTCATGCTTTAATCTTTGTCGAGCGGGAACTGGTGCATGGCGCGTCGAATTACCCGCATCTGACCGCTGAAGTTGGTACATGCGTCACAAATCATCAGATGCAGTCGCATGCGTGTTCTTTCAACCATGTTCAAATCACGATCCATTTGATCAGAAACGAGCCGATGTACTTCCTTGCAGGTAGGTTTAATGCCCATGTTATTGTCCTTAGTGCGCAAACCAGTTGATATCCAGGCATTCTCTCAGCCTGAGACGGGCGCGATACAAGATCACCCAAAGATTAGACGAACTCAAGCTCAATTCCTTACAGATTTCTTCGGTTTCCAAATCCAGCCACTCGCGCATCATGAAAACCCGCGCATTCTGTGCCGGTAATTTTTCCAGGCACACTTCCAGCACTTTGAAAAAATCCTGTTGTTCCAAAATCGCATCAGGATTACCCCAGGCGCGTGGCGGCTCGACGGTATGACCGTTGGCAGTGAACAAATGATCAATGACGTCATCTTCGGATTGATCCGGTTCGGTTTCAATTTGGATGGTGCGACCGGCGACGCGCAAACAATCAATGATTTTGAACTTGAGTATGCCGATCACATAAGTGCGCAGGCTGGATGAACCGGCAAACTGATCAGGCTTTTCCAGTATAGCCAACAGCGCATCCTGTACCGAATCTTCAGCCAACTCAGGATTGCGCAATTGTAATAATGCAAACCGCAGCAATGCCGGGCGCATCGTTTCCAGTTGTTCGTGTAGGGTCTGTGTAGTCATTTGTGCGCTAGCGTACTGGATTCATTGACTTAATACAAGAATTTCACCGAACAGAAATGTATTCACTGTAAAATCTCAACGTTAATTTTAAAGGATGTGACATGTCTAATCTGCCTGCAGAAATCCCACCGATCTTGCCTACCGATATTCCATCCGAACTGCCCTCCGATTTACCCATAATTAGTGAAATAGCTACAGATTCGATTCCCGCTCAAACCAAGGCCGAGATTCTTGCCGAAGCGCTACCCTATATTCGTAAATATCACAGCAAAACCATAGTCGTGAAATACGGTGGCAACGCGATGACTGAAGAAAAACTCAAGCATGGGTTTGCGCGTGACGTCATCTTGTTGAAACTGGTTGGGATGAATCCGGTCGTGGTTCATGGTGGTGGTCCGCAGATTGATAGCGCGTTGCGCAAAATCGGCAAGCAGGGCACTTTCGTGCAGGGTATGCGCGTCACTGACGAAGAAACCATGGAAGTCGTTGAATGGGTGTTGGGGGGCGAAGTGCAGCAAGATATTGTGATGCTGATTAACCACTATGGTGGTCAGGCAGTGGGCTTGACCGGCAAAGACGGTGGTCTGATCCGTGCCCGTCGTTATGAAATGCCCGACCGTGAAAATCCAGGCAAATTTCTGGATATCGGATTCGTCGGTGAAATTGACGCAATTAACCCGGCTGTAGTCAAAGCGTTACAAGACGACGCCTTCATCCCGATTATTTCACCTATCGGTTTTGGTGCAGACGGTCAGGCATACAATATCAACGCTGACGTGGTGGCCGGTAAGATCGCCGAAATTCTCAAAGCTGAAAAGCTCATCATGATGACGAATATTCCGGGTGTGCTGGATAAAGAAGGCAATCTGGTCACCGACCTGTCTGCGCGTGAGATTGATGAAATGTTCGCCGATGGCACGATATCCGGCGGTATGCTGCCGAAGATTTCTTCCGCTCTGGATGCTGCCAGGTCAGGCGTCAACACCGTGCACATCATTGATGGCCGGATTGAACATTCGCTGTTGCTGGAAGTGTTGACTGAGCAGGCGTTCGGCACCATGATCCGCAGTCACTAGTCAAGGCATTCGTTGAGAACAGCAGCTGCGCCAATCACCTGGCTCATTGATTTAGACAATACCTTGCACAATGCGAGTCATGCGATTTTCCCTGACATGCATATCAAAATGAATGCCTATATGGCTAAGGTGCTCGGTGATGGTGTCAATCTGGCTGACGACGCAACGGTTGATGCAATACGATTATTGTATTGGAAAAAATACGGCGCAACTTTGTTGGGTCTGATTGAGCATCACCAAATTGATCCTGCCGATTTTCTTCGGTATGCACACGAGTTTGAAAATTTGTCCGAGATGGTGCGTTATGAGTCGGGATTGAAGCGACTGCTGAATCGATTGCCGGGTCATAAAATATTGTTTACCAATGCGCCGCGACACTACGCGCAGCAGATCATCCGGCATCTGGGTTTGCAAAACCATTTTAATCAGCACATTTCGATCGAATCCATGCGCGTGCATCGTCGGCTGCGACCGAAACCCAGTCGCTGGCTGCTGAAAAAAATGATTGCGCAGAAAAAGTTGTCGGCGCGGCGTTGTGTACTGATCGAAGATTCGCGCGACAACCTGAGAGCTGCGAAGCAGTTAGGGATGAAGACGGTATGGGTAACGCAATATGTGAATCAGGATTCAGTCGCCGTCTCGCGATTTGCACGGGCCACATTTATTGATGTAAAAATCAGATCGATCAAACAACTACCAGCGCATTTTCCCAGATTGTTTAACCGAGTATAAAGCGACTATGGCCACTTCCAAACCAGGCGAAAAGAAACTGCATATCCTGCAAACTTTGGCCAGCATGCTGGAGAATCCCAAGGAAGAAAAGATTACCACGGCCTCGCTCGCCGCGCGCATTGGTGTTTCTGAAGCGGCTCTGTACCGTCACTTCGCCAGCAAGGCACAGATGTTTGAAGGTCTGATTGAGTTCATTGAAAGTTCGGTATTCGGATTGATCAATCAAATCACCTCGCAACAGGAAAACGGCCTGTTGCAGGCACAGGAAATCGTCGTGATGTTGCTCAGCTTTTCTTCGCGCAATCCAGGAATGACCAAAGTCATGATCGGGCATGCCCTGATCAATGAAGATGAGCGCCTGCAATTGCGCATGAACCAATTTGTCGATCGCATTGAACTGGCAATCAAACAGGCGCTGCGTTCGGCCGCGATCGCAGGCCAGATCAACGAATCCGAAGTGGCACTGCGTGCCAACTTAATTATGTCGGTCGTGCTGGGACGCTGGCAACGATTTGTAAAAACCTCGTTTAAAAATGATCCTTTGGAAAACTCGGCGCCACAAATCGCGATTTTGCTTTCCTAAACTTTCTTGACCACCGTGACCATGCCTAGTTTTACCTTGCTTGATGACAGTGCAGCGAATGCTGCGCAACCATGCTCGCGTTTATATACCGATCTGCAGCAGGAGCTGGTCTGCGCCGACGCTGCCCAATTTGCATCTGCTATGGAGCAGCTGCAAACTGGTTTGCAACAAGGCTTGTTTGGCGTTGCTGTCTTGAGCTATGAATTGGGCGTCGTGCTGCAAGCGCTTGACAGCGCCATGCCAGCGCCGCAACAGCCGTCGCGGATTTTGCTGTACAAGACTTGCCAGCATTTGAGTCGCGAGCAGGTTACCGCTTGGTTGCTGCAGCAAGTGAAAATTGGCGAGAGTGATATTGCTGGAATCGCAGAAATTCATGCCAGCGTGGATGAGCAGGAATTTTCCCAGGCAATCACACGTATTCGGCAATACATTGCAGCAGGCGACACGTATCAGGTCAATTACACGTTCCGAATTCGCTTTACCAGCTACGGACACATCTGTTCGCTTTACCTGCGGCTGCGCGAAAGGCAGTCAGTTCCCTTTGGGGCATTGATCCTATTGCCCGACGATTGCGCGGTGCTGTCACTGTCACCGGAATTATTCATCCGCCATCAACAGGGCAAACTGGAAGCACAGCCGATGAAAGGTACTGCAGCGGCATCGGACGCAAACAGTGTCACGGTAGACGATCAGATCAATGCAACGCGAAGCGCACAATTGTCGGCGGACCGAAAAAATCGTGCGGAGAACGTGATGATCGTGGATTTGTTGCGCAACGATTTAAGCCGCGTTGCCAAGCTTGGTACCGTGCAGGTTCGGCATTTGTTTGACGTGCAGCGCTTTAACTCCGTGCTGCAAATGACTTCGAGTATTAATGCTGAACTGCGCGAGCAGGTGAGCCTTGCGCAATTAATTTCTGCGGTCTATCCCTGTGGCTCGATTACCGGTGCACCGAAATATCGCACCATGCAAATCATTCGCGAGGTCGAGACCGAACCGCGCGGAATCTATACGGGTGCAATCGGCTGGTTTGACCCTGTTGCCGCCAATGAAATCCCTGATTTTTGTTTGTCAGTGCCGATCAGAACCTTATTTTTGCTGCCGCCAGAAGCGAGCGGGAATCGAAAAGGGATCATGGGAGTTGGTGCAGGCATTGTGTATGACAGCACCAGCGCCGATGAATATCAGGAAAGCTTGCTCAAGGCGCGGTTCTTGACTGGATTGCCAGCACAATTTTCCTTGTTTGAAACGATGTACGCCACCAGGGAAAACGGCTGCCGTCATTTGGACCGCCACTTGCAACGACTTGCGGCCAGTGCGCATTACTTTGGCATTCCGATTAAATTATCCGAGATCAAACGACAGTTGAACGTAGCCTGCTTTGAACTGTCAGCGACTGCGCCCTATCGGGTCAAGCTTAGTCTGGATGGGACAGGGCAGGTGCATATCCAGACGGCAGTGCTTGCTGAACTGATTGCCCCTGCCACCGTGATGCTGGCGCCAACGCCGCAACAATCGCACAACCTTTGGCTGCGTCACAAGACTACGCTGCGTAGCGTTTATGACATGGCCTGGCAAACGGCAGAGCAAAACGGAGCATTTGACATGCTGTTTTTTAATGAACGTGGCGAACTGACCGAGGGCGGCCGCAGCAACGTGCTGCTGAAAATCGGTGGACAGTGGCTCACTCCGCCATTAAGCGCCGGGATCTTGCCCGGTGTGATGCGCGCAGTGTTGATGGACGATCCGGCCTGGGCACTGACTGAACGCACCATCTACCAAGATCAATTGATGCAGGCCGAAGAAATCGCAGTCTGCAACTCCTTGCGTGGCGTGTTGCCGGTTACCTTGTCATTGCAGTGAAAACTGGCGTCATCACTGCGGATCGTTCAGTGCTTCTTTGGCCGCCTGTTCCGGCGTCAAGCCGTCATAGAACAGATCGGTAAACCATTCAGCGTTTTCTTCGATATGATCTTCCGCTTCTTTTTGTGTCGCGCCTGCCGCAACCAGGAAACCCTCGACCTGAATACACCACTGGATTACCGCCATGGTTTCTTCGTCGATTTCATTTTTCTTTTTGGCCATGCTGCTATCCCTGTAGGTAAGTAATTAGTGCGCCGATCCGCAAACCGTACACGCCGGATTGCGTTTGGCGCTGATCTGTTGCCATTGCATGGTACGTGCATCGAGCATTAACATTTTGCCCGCCAGCGAAGACCCAAGCTGCATGATTAATTTCAAGGCTTCAGCAGCCTGCATGGTGCCGATGATGCCCACCAGCGGCGCAAACACGCCCATGGTCGAGCAGGCGACTTCTTCGAAGTCCAGGTCGGGCGGAAAAATACAGGCATAACAAGGCGCGTCAGGATGTCTGCTGTCAAACACGCTGCACTGCCCGTCAAACTTCAGCGCTGCGCCGGAAACCAGTGGCTTGCGATGAGCAACGCAGGCCGCATTGATTGCATGGCGAGTGACAAAATTATCGCTGCAATCGAGCACGATATCAGCACGCTGTATCAGCTCAGACAGACGCTGTGCATCCGCGCGCTCACAGATGGCTTCAATTTGGATTCCGGGATTTAATTGATGCAAGGTGAGTTTGGCGGAGTCAACCTTGTTCCAACCAATGCGCTGCTCGGTGTGTAAAATCTGGCGCTGCAAGTTGGTCAGATCAACCTGATCGTGATCGACCAGAGTGATTGTTCCGACGCCAGCTGAAGCGAGATAAAATGCGGCCGCAGAACCCAGCCCACCTGCGCCGATGACCAGCGCATGCGCGGCCAACAACCTGCTTTGCCCTTCAATCCCGATCTCATCCAACAAGATATGGCGTGAATAACGCAGCAGTTGTTGGTCATCCAAATCGTTCTCGCTAATTATTTTTTGCTGGCTGGCACAACAGGCGCGGCCGGTGCTGCAGGCTTGGCATTGGGCTGCACGACCGGTGTTGGCTCGTCGGTTTTTTTATCTGACGATTTTTTGTCCGCAGCGTCTTTATCAGACTTGTCGTCGACTTTACTTTCGCCTTCCGCTTTGTCTGCCTTGGCCAGTTGCACTGGCAATCCTTTCAAATGATTGAGTGCCTGGATCAACTGAAAATCTGTCGCACTGCCATACTCGAGCGGCTTAAGTGTTTTTTCAATTTCCAGTGCCTTCTTTTCATCCTCAGCTTCATCGCGTTTTTTTGTCCCCGCATCGGCGTCAGTATCGTTATTCAAATGCTTTTGCAAGTCAGCCTCACGCAGGCGCAAACTGTTAATGCCGTCGTTTTCTGCAGTCTCTTCCACGTTCAGGTCTGGCGTAATTCCCTTTGCCTGGATTGAGCGGCCGCTTGGCGTGTAATACCGGGCGGTGGTCAACTTGACACCTGTATCAGCACTGATTTGACGTATGGTTTGTACCGAGCCTTTACCGAAGGTCTGGGTGCCCATGACGACGGCACGTTTGTAGTCCTGCAAAGCGCCCGAAACAATTTCAGAGGCGGATGCGGAACCAGTATTGACCAATACCACCATTGGCACAGTCTTGATCGCTTCCGGCAGTTTTGCCAACGGGTCAGCGCCGTTGTGGGTCGTATAGTATTCGCGACTTGCCGTGTAGGTCGCTTTTGATTCCGGGATTTGACCATTCGTGGTGACCACGGTCACGTCTTTCGGCAAGAAAATCGCCGAGATGCCGATTGCGCTAGGAACCAGTCCGCCCGGGTTATTCCGCAGGTCCAGCACCAGTCCTTTGATATTTGGATCTTGTGCATACAGCGCATTAATTTTTTTCACTAAATCGTCCAGCGACGGTTCCTGAAATTGTGAAACGCGTAACCATGCATAACCCGGTTCAATAATTTTACCTTTGACGCTCTTGGTCTTGATCAGATCACGGGTGATCGTAACGACAATCGGCTTGTCGACGTTCTTGCGTGCGATAGTCAGTGTCACCTTGGTGTTGGGTTCACCACGCATATGCTTGACAGCTTCGTCAAGGGTCATCCCCTTGACCGACAGGGAGTCCAGACGGGTGATCAAATCACCGGCCTTGATGCCGGCTTTGTCTGCCGGTGAGTCTTCAATCGGCGCGATAATCTTGACATAGCCATCTTCCATGCCGACTTCGATACCCAGGCCGACAAATTTACCCTGGGTCGTTTCCTGCAATTCCTTGAATGCTTTTTTGTCCAGATAAACAGAATGCGGATCGAGCGAAGCAACCATGCCAGAAATGGCTTCGGAAATTAACTTGTTGTCGTCCACCGGTTCGACGTAATCCGATTTGATCAAACCAAATACGTCTGCTAACTGTCTGAGTTCTTCGATGGGTAGTGGAGCTGCAACGGTCTTTTGTGCCATTGCCGAGTACTGCAGTGAAGCAGCAACGCCAGCAATCAATCCAAGAGTGATTAATCCAAAGTTCTTTAATTTAATACCCATTATTCCGCCTGATTCGATTATTTAAGGTTGATCCAGCTCATTGGATCAAACGCTTTGCCTTGATATCTGAGCTCGAAGTATAAACCTGATTGCTCATTGCCGCCGCTATTTCCTGCCGTAGCGATGACGTCTCCGGCATTGACGCTGTCGCCGGCCTGCTTGAGCAGAGATTGGTTATTGCCGTAAATGCTCATGTACTGCGCGCCATGATCCAAGATGATTAAATTGCCGAATCCGCGCAGCCATTCAGCAAAGATCACTTTGCCCGAAGCGATCGATTTAATCTCGGCCCCTTCATTGGCGCGGATGAATAAACCTTTCCACAACGTTCCTTCACCACGCTGGCTGCCGTATTTTGCGCTCAGTTCGCCTTTAACCGGCAGCCGCAGACGCCCCTTTAATTGAGCAAACTGACTGCTGTCTGATCCAGCTTCCGGTGTTTTGGTCACGGCAATGGATGTCGATGCCGAGTCGACTGAATTCGATTTTACCGCCGGACTCTTCACCGTTGACTTGGAATTAGCGGCAGCTTTGCGCTTCTGTTCCTGCGCCAGTCGTTCCGCCTGGCGTTTTTCTTCTTTGAGCTTGTCGGCTTTGCGTTGCTCTTCTATTAATCGGTTCAGTTTTTCAACCAGACTGGCAAGGCGTTCCTGATTTTTTTGCAGTTGGCCTGCTTCCTTGCGCTGTGCGGTAAGTTTGCTGGATAGCTGGCTGATCAACGCGGCGCGTTTGGCTTGTTCTTTTATCAAATCATTTTTTTGTTGCTGCTGCTCTGATGCGATGTCATCCAGATCCTGCTTCGCCTGCCTGGTAGCCAGTTCATTTTTTTCTACGGCAGTCAGGTTCTCGCGCAATTGGCTGATCAGTTTATTTTGGCTCTGCGACAAATATCCCAGGTACTGCAACTCCCGGTTGATCCGGTTCGGATTGTCGCCCGAGAGAATCAGCTTCAGGCGGTCGGAATTTCCGTTCTGATATTCCTGCCTGAGCAGGGCGGAAAACTGTTTTTTTTGCTGCTCAACCTGCTGCTGCAAATGCAGTTGTTGTTCTGCCAGATCCGCCAGCCGCTGCTGGGTCTGCTGTTGTTCGGCATTCAGTTCATAGAGTTTTCGATTCGACCTGGAGATGGCTTCTTCCGATTCGGCCAGAGTATCTTCGGCATGCTGTTTGGCTGATTCGGTATTTAAAATATCCTGCTTTAAGTCGCTCAATTTTTTACGCAACTCGGCGTGTTCAGTTTCAGCCTTGGTCTTTTGTTCTTCACGTCCGGGCGTCACCGACCAGCCTGGATTGTTCCAGGCCATGGTCAGTGTGAGCAGCAGGAGTGCCTTGCGGATCGTTCGGGTGGTCGCAGCAGTGAACAATTAGCGTGCTCGTCCCTGATTGGCAACCGCAGCCAGTGCGGCATTGATGGCGTCCTGATCGCCGAGATAATAGTGCTTGATCGGCTTCAAATCAGCATCAAGCTCGTACACCAACGGCTGGCCGTTCGGGATGTTTAATCCGACGATATCGGCGTCACCCATGTTATCGAGCATTTTTACCAGGGCACGCAGGCTGTTGCCGTGCGCTGATATCAGTACACGTTTGCCCGACTTGATTGCCGGGGCAATGCTGTCATTCCAGGCAGGCAGCACGCGTTCAACAGTATCTTTCAAACATTCAGTCAATGGAATTTGATTGGCGTCCAGTTGTGCGTAGCGTGGATCTTTAAAACTGGCACGTGGATCGTCGCTGGTAAGCGGAAAGGGTGGCGTATCGTAGCTGCGGCGCCAGATCATGACTTGTTCGTCGCCGTATTGCGCAGCGGTTTCCGCCTTGTTCAAACCCTGCAGGGCGCCGTAATGACGCTCGTTGAGCCGCCAGTCGTTTTTTACCGGAATCCACATTAAATCCATGGTGTCCAGCGTGTTCCATAAGGTGCGGATCGCGCGTTTTAATACCGACGTGTAGGCGATATCGAATTCAAAACCCGATTGCTTCAGTAATTCTCCTGCAGCTCTGGCTTCGGCAATGCCTTTTTCGGTAAGGTCAACATCGGTCCAGCCAGTGAAGCGATTATCTAAATTCCAGGTGGATTCGCCATGACGCATTAAAACGAGTTTATACATAATAGGTTTCTAAAAAATGAACAAAAAAGGAATAAAAAATAGATTTGGCGTTTTGCTGATCGTGCCTACCGCAAAAACAGGCATCATTTTCGCACTGATTTTCAAAGTCTGGCAGAGTATTAGCACATTGTATGGTCATCTATTTTATAATGCCGGGATTAACTTAGACTATTGGAACAGAGTGAAATTCATTATTGACAATATTTGGTTGCTCGCTTTGGCGATCGGTTCGGGCAGTATGTTATTGATCCCGGTACTTCAGCGCAGCGGCGCAAAAGTATCCGTACTGCAGGCAACGCAGATGATGAACCAGGGCAAATGCCTGGTGTTGGACGTGCGTGATGCGGCTGAATTCGAAGCCGGTCATATTAAAAGCGCAAAAAATATTCCAGTTTCAGAACTGTCGAAGCGCTTATCCGAACTTGAAAAACAAAAGAACTTCTCGGTCATTACTGTTTGCGCGAGCGGCAAGCGTTCGGCAACGGCGTCGGCAATCCTGACCCGCGCCGCATTTGCGCAAGTAGTCAGTCTTGAAGGCGGCATGGCAGCATGGCAAGAACAAGGTTTGCCAACCGTGAAATAACAATCTGATGGATCAGCTGTAATTTTGGAGTAGTAAGATGAGTGTGCAAGTCAAGATGTTCAGTACCGCAGTGTGCCCTTATTGCATTATGGCCGAGCGCCTGTTGCAATCCAAAGGTGTCGATAATATTGAAAAAATCCGGGTCGATCTGGACCCACAACAACGTGAGCTGATGGTGCAACAGACCGGCCGCCGGACCGTCCCGCAAATTTATATCGGGGATCAGCACGTCGGCGGTTTTGACGATTTGAGCGTGTTGGATCGCAGCGGAAAGCTGGACGAATTGTTGCATCCTGCCTGATAATCCGATTTGTTTTATTTCGTAGCCTGGATGTTCTTGATAAGGGCATCAACGTCCATATGTACGGTGAGCTTTTAATATGGGTTTAAATCAGTAATAAATCAGCACTGCTAAAAGAGATTTCAGTAGTTTTCAAACCAATTAACCGAAAGTGATTCATGTCAGAAGAAAACGTGCAGCCTATATTTCAAATCCAACGCGTCTATCTTAAAGATTTGTCGTTAGAGCAACCGAATTCCCCCGCAATATTTTTGGAGCAGGACGCGCCAACCATAGAAGTGTCCGTTGACGTTGCCGCGCAGCCTTTGTCTGAAGGGATCTATGAGTCGACAGTTACTGTTACCGTGACTGCAAAAGTAAAAGACAAAGTGGCGTTTCTGGTTGAGGGAAAGCAGGCAGGTATTTTTGAAGCGCGCAATATCCCTGAAACCCAATTGGGGCCATTGCTTGCCATCGGTTGCCCGAATATTGTTTATCCCTATTTGCGGTCGAATATCGCCGATGTCATCACCCGTGCCGGCTTTCCACCTATCCATCTGTCTGAAATCAATTTTGAAGTGTTCTACCAGCAGCGCATGCAAGCTGCGGCTGAACAGCAAAATTTGGCGCAGCCCGGCAATGAGCCTGCATCTGTAACGCATTAAATTAAAATACCGATCAATTTTGATCGGTTTTTTTTCAGGGGAGTTGCTATGAAATTACTGAGTCGTTTCGCCATTTTCCTGTTGGCCGGGCTTGCACTGGTGAGTACGGCGCAGGCAGTCGAATTTAAAAACATCGGCGCTTCCCCGGTAATTATGTATGACGCGCCGTCGACGCGCGGGCAGAAATTATTCATTGCGCCGCGCGGCATGCCGGTTGAGGTGGTCATCAACTACGGTGCCTGGTCCAAAGTTCGTGACTATGCAGGAGATTTGTCCTGGATAGAAACCAGACAGCTGGGCGACCGGAAGAACATTGTTGTGCGCAATATCAACGCTAAAGTTCGCCAAAGTGCCGATGATGCGGCTGAAGTCGTATTCTCAGCGGACAAAGGTGTACTGCTGGAAGTGGTTGATACGGTCGTGCCCGGTTGGGTCAAGGTCAAGCATGCCGATGGCGCTACCGGTTTCGTGAAGCTCGGCGATGTGTGGGGCGTGTGAACCGGGCATCTCCTATTTATATTTCTAAATCAAGATCATGAATATCACCATATTGGGCGCTGGTGCCTGGGGTACTGCCTTGGCGCTGTCGTTGACTGGGCGTCACCAGGTGGTACTTTGGGGGCGTAATCAAACGCTGATTCGTGACATCAATCTGTCCCGTGAACATCAGGGGTTTCATCTTCCTGAGTCCCTTGCCCTGAGTTCTGATTTGTCTGACGCGCTCGCACACAGCAGCGCGCCACACAGCCTGTTGATTGTTGCCACTTCCGTGTCGGGCCTGCGTCCCCTGGCGCAAATTCTGAGTACTTTTTCCATACCGAATTTGGTGTGGCTGTGCAAAGGTCTGGAAGAAAACAGTTTGCAATTGCCTCATCAAATTGTGCAGCAGGAGCTGGGTGATCGATTACCATGCGGCGCTCTGTCCGGGCCTTCGTTTGCCCAAGAGGTCGCAAAAGGTCAACCATGCGCATTGACAATCGCTTCACACTTCCCTGAACTGTCGGATCTGGTTGTCGATGCAATCCATGGTCCAGCGATACGCGTCTATTCCACGGATGATTTGATTGGGGTTGAGGTAGGCGGTGCGGTAAAAAATATTCTGGCAATCGCCACCGGGATCGCCGACGGAATGGGGTTGGGGCTCAATGCGCGTGCGGCATTGATTACGCGTGGGCTGGCAGAAATTACACGCCTGGGACTGGCCTTGGGCGGACGGACTGAAACCTTCATGGGACTGACCGGTATGGGCGATTTGATCTTGACGTGCACGGGAGACTTGTCACGAAATCGCCGGGTCGGACTGGCTCTGGCCCAAGGGAAACCGCTGGCGCAAATTGTGCAGGATTTGGGTCATGTCGCCGAAGGTGTGCGCTGTGCGCAGGCGGTGCAGTTGTTGAGCCGTCAGCTCAAGGTTGATATGCCGATCAGCAATGCAGTTGCGGACGTCTTATTCAAGGGTGACAGTCCGGTACAGATGGTGCAAAATCTGTTGGCCCGGGACGCCAAGCCGGAATCCAAATAAGGATTTTCGCAGCGTGCGAAAACCCTTCGTCATTACAACACGTATCTGGACAGGTCTTCGTCGACTGATAACGCGCCCAGGCGTTGCTGCACGTAGTCATCAGTGATTTTGATCTCCTCGCCGCTATTCTTGTCTGCCTCAAAAGAAATCTCTTCCAGCAGTTTTTCCATTACTGTGTAGAGTCGGCGCGCACCAATATTCTCGGTGCTTTCGTTGACTGAAAAAGCAATCTCAGCCAATTTTTTGATGCCGCTGTCGCTAAACACAATATGCACATTTTCCGTCGCAAGCAAAGCCTGGTACTGCTTGGTCAGGCATGCGTCGGTGCTGGTCAGGATGCGCTCAAAATCGGAGATCGATAATGATTCAAGTTCAACCCGAATCGGGAAACGACCCTGCAGTTCCGGAATCAAATCAGACGGTTTGGCGAGGTGAAACGCACCAGAGGCGATAAATAAAATATGATCGGTTTTGATCATGCCGTATTTGGTGTTGATGGTGGTTCCTTCAACCAGCGGCAGCAGGTCGCGCTGTACGCCGGCGCGAGATACTTCAGCGCCACCAGCTTCAGAGCGGCTGGCAATCTTGTCGATCTCGTCTAAAAATACGATGCCGTTCTGTTCAACGCTTTGAATGGCCTTTTGTTTGATTTCGTCGTCATTCAGCAGTTTCGCCGCTTCCTCGTCGATCAATATCTTGAGTGCTTCCGGAATGCGCAATTTACGCGATTTTTTGCGACCTGCCCCCACGCCTGAAAACATGGATTTGATTTGCTCGGTCATTTCTTCCATGCCGGGCGGTGCCATGATTTCCAATTGCGGCGCAGTGTCGGCTACGTCAATTTCAATTTCCTTGTCATCCATTGCGCCTTCACGCAAACGCTTGCGCAAGGTTTGACGTGTGGAAGTGTCTGGTGCGGGCTCAGTTGTGCTGATGCCAAAATCGCGCGGCGGAGGCAACAGGATATCCAGTATGCGATCTTCAGCGGCATCCTCGGCGCGCGCCCGGACTTTTTTGATTTCCGAGGCGCGGGTTTGTTTGACTCCAATTTCGATCAGATCACGAATGATCGTGTCGACGTCACGACCGACATAACCGACCTCAGTAAATTTGGTCGCTTCAATTTTGATAAAGGGTGCATCTGCCAGTTTGGCGAGGCGGCGCGCAATTTCGGTCTTCCCGACTCCGGTTGGCCCGATCATCAAAATATTTTTCGGTGTGATTTCATTGCGCAAGGGCTCAGCCACTTGCTGACGGCGCCAGCGATTGCGCAGGGCGATCGCCACCGCACGTTTGGCTTTGTCCTGTCCCACCACGTGCTTATCCAGTTCGGAGACGATTTCCAAGGGGGTCATACTCATGTTCGGCATGATTAATCCAATGTTTCAATAGTGTGGGACAAATTGGTGTAAATGCACAATTCACCGGCAATAGTCAGAGATTTTTTAATGATTTCCAGCGGCGTTAATTCGGTATTTTCCTGCAACGCCTTGGCGGCCGACTGGGCGAATGCTCCGCCAGATCCGATGGCACCGATGCCGTCTTCCGGTTCCAGTACGTCGCCATTCCCGGTGATCACCAGAGTTGAGTCCCGGTCGGCAACCAGTAACATCGCCTCCAGCCGGCGCAACATACGATCGGTACGCCAGTCTTTAGCCAATTCAACCGATGCGCGCATCAGATTGCCCTGATGTTTTTCGAGTTTCGCTTCGAAGCGCTCAATCAGCGTAAATGCATCGGCAGTGCCGCCTGCGAATCCGGCCAATACCTTACCGTGATATAACTTGCGTACCTTGCGCGCAGTACCTTTCATGACGATATTACCCAGGGTAACCTGGCCGTCACCACCCAGCGCAACGCTGGTGCCGCGTCGCACGGATAAAATTGTCGTGCCGTGAAATTGTTCCATAAAGTCCTTCAATAGTTGTTCAAGCGATTACAAAATTGATCGCTTTTTCAATTGATAGATAGGAGTTTGGGTTTGTCTCAGGAATTACAAGTTGAATAGAGCAGCGGATATCGAGGAGCTCTGTGTGGGTCCGGCTTTGAATCAGCGTTTCCGGGGGAATATGACCGCAATATTTTTAAATCCCATGGCGTTTAACAGTGCGATCACCAGATGGTTCACATCATGAAATTCAATGGATACGTTCAATTGTTTGGAAAGCGGTACCAGACCGCTCAATAGTTGTCCGCAGGAGCTGAAATCGATCCGGTCCAATTGTGAGCAATTGAGTTGCACTGAATGATTGTCCAAAGCGAATTTGGATATTCTGTCAATGAGCTCTTGGGTGTTTCCCTCAATGACCTTGGGGAGCAAGAAACGGTCGGCTTCAACGAATTCAATCGAAATACCCACAGACGGCGCAGTCGCCTTATTTTTTGGAGCTTCAAACGAAGGGGGAGAAACTTCGTAAGTGATGCAGTAATCGATACTGGCCTCTTCGAAAGCGGTTTCGTCATTGATCAGCTGCAGTAATTCCAGCAACAGCAACCAGGGAGCGTCGCTTTCATCTTTTCTGCCGACCGCCACCAGCGAGCGTGTCAGTTTGATCAGGTCGTGAGCGCCAACTATCGTTAACTCATTCTTGGTTTTTTTTAAGTGCAGGAAGCCCTTGAGCAATAATTCGCACCCGGCTACATCCAGTTCGGTGATGCGCACGAATTCGAGCCTTAGCTGCGGATTTTGTTTGGCCAGTATCTGCAGCTTTTCAATTTGCTTGTTGAGCTGCGCATTCAGTTTTCCCGAAAAGGAAACGCCGGGAACGAAGCCCTTTTGCTCTTTGGGTGCGGTGACTTGATTTTGCGGATTCTGCCAGATCGGCGCCGAGATTTCCAACTTGCTCACATAATCGAGGCTCAGCTGTTCAAACTTTGCCTGGCTATTGGTAATCTGATACAGATCAAACAGCATTAACCAGGCCGAAGGGTTCATCGCGTTGTAGCTTTCATTTTGAATCAGGTTCATCAAAATGAGTTCGGCTGCTTCTATCTGTTCGCTGGCAAAAAGTATCGCCGCTTCTTCCAAGGCCGGAATGTTTTCAATCGCGGCATGGGCCGCGCGTCCCTCGGTATTCGGGTTGAGCATAAAATCTGTGACTGCTCCATTCAGGGGTAAAGTAGCCTGAAATTGGTCCGTGTTATAGGGGCTGCCTTTTAAATCGATGGTATTGATTTCCTCGTCATCGTCAAACAAATTGGCATTGGCATCGGGTTGTTCTGTGATGGGAGTTGATGCAGGCGGGGGATCATATCTTTTCTTGAGAATGTCACGCGACATTTCATACTCAATTGCGTCGATTTTTCTCTCGGTCGCTCTGGCGATATGTCGTTGCGCCATGATTGAATTGGCAAAATCAGCACTCGTATTGGCTGTCAAGCCACTAGTCGTTGTTGGGGAGTCATCTTTAGCAGTTTTTGATTTTGCTGGAGACGACTTCTTACCCCCATTTTTTTTGCCGAATATCGAAAAAATCACTGCATTATTCCTGCGGTAAATGGAAATGAAGAAAATGATTCTGATTACAACACGATTGGGAAAGTTTGGTACAGGAAATGAGTATATTCGATTTAATTAGCCTGAAACCACGTGCAACCATGAATTCACCCAATTTGTCGAGTAAATATCTGCCTCAACTGATCAATCTGTCTCAGGCATCATACATTATTCGACACTGAATACAGTGAAATGCCCATGAAATTTGTCAACAATCGGGCGGCTTTACCGACAAAACGAGGGCTCAAATAAAAACAGGTAGCGTTATCGATGGATAAGCTACCTGTTCTTCGTGCAATTGGCTGCAATATTTTAACTTTGCTTAATCGCCATACAGCTTTTGTTTCAATTCGCGCCTTTGCTGTGCTTCCAGCGATAAATTGGCAGTTGGCCGCGCCAAAAGTCTGGCAATGCCGATTGGTTCGCCCGTTTCTTCACACCAGCCATATTCGCCGGCATCAATCAGAGCGATTGACTGTTGTACTTTTTTAAGCAACTTGCGCTCGCGATCGCGGGTTCTGAGTTCCAGGGCATGTTCTTCTTCGATGGTGGCGCGATCAGCTGGGTCAGGAACCAGGACAGTTTCACGCAAATGTTCCGTAGTCTCATCTGCGTTCTTCAACAAATCTTTTTCCAGTTGCTGTAAACGTGCCTTAAAAAAAGCCAACTGCGCTTCGTTCATGTAGTCCTTCTCACTCATCTTGAGAATTTCTTCTTCAGTGAGGAGGGCTGTTTTTTTGCTGCTTGCCGCGCTGGTTTTGGTAGTTTTAGTTGCCACTTCGCATACTCTCGATACGACAGAATTGTAGATAAGAACAGTCATTAATTGACTGCGCGTCCCGACTGATTTTAATTTGTCCCAAAATCAGTAGCCTGATAGTTTATACCAGACATTGCTCCAAACCGCTAATAATAAAACTTTTCGGCAAATTAATGCCGATAAAGACAATTTTACTTTCCATAATTTCATCTTTTTCCCATGGGCGTCCCAAATCGCTGCCCATAATTTGATGTACTCCCTGGAACACGACTTTATGATCTGCGCCCTGCATATAAAGAATGCCTTTGTAGCGCAACAACTGTGGTCCGTGGTCCGCGATTATTCCACTTAAATATTCCTCGAGCAACGCTGCATTAAATGGACGCCGGCTTTTGAATACGAAAGCGGATATATCGTCCAGATGATGGTGGTGGTCGCAATGCTCGTCATGGACGTGCTCGCTGGCATGATCATGCTCGTGCAGGAATTCTTCATCGAGTGCCAGCTTGTCGTTCAGGTTAAAGCCACGCAAATCCAGTACATCCTTGATCGGCACCTGGCCAAAATGCGCCTTGGTAACAGGCGCGCGGGGATTCATGTGCATCAGCCGATCGGATAATTTGGCGAGCTCATCAGGAGTCACCAGGTCGGACTTGCTGATAAAGATCTTGTCGGCGAAGCCAACCTGACGTTGTGCTTCCTGATGTTGCGTCAACTGGGCCATCGCGTGTCTGGCATCCACGACGGTGATGATTGCGTCCAGCATATAGGCATTGGCAACAAGTTCATCAACAAAAAATGTTTGCGCAACAGGCCCAGGATTTGCCAGACCGGTGGTTTCGATAATCAGGTGGTCAAAGCTGATTTCTCCGGCATTGCGCTTATCGGCCAGATTCGTCAAAGCCACAATCAAATCACCGCGGACTGTGCAACAAATGCAGCCGTTATTCATTTCGATGATTTGCTCTTTGGTATCCCGATGCAGAATCTCGTTATCGATATTCTCTTCGCCAAATTCATTTTCGATTACGGCAATCTTGAAGCCGTGATCTTCATGCAGAATACGATTCAATAAGGTTGTTTTTCCGGCCCCTAAAAAGCCAGTCAGGATTGTGCTAGGGATGAGTGTCATGGGATTGTTTGGCAAAAAATCATTTAATTTTGGCCCGTGGATGCGCTGCATCGTAGGTTTGGGACAAATGTTGAAAATCCAGGGCCGTGTAGACCTGGGTAGAGGTTAATGAGGCGTGTCCCAGTAACTCCTGGACCGCGCGCAAATCACCAGAAGACTGTAAAACATGCGAGGCAAAAGAATGGCGCAAGACATGCGGGTGCACATCGCTCTTGATTCCCAGTTTGCCGGCATGCGATTTGATCCGCATCTGCACCAGGCGCGCTGAAATACGGGTGCCGCGAGTCGTCAGAAAAAGGGCATGCTGATCAGACTTCAGCAGCGATGGCCGATGTTCCAGCCAGGTCTGCAAGGCAGTAATTGCCGCCGCCCCGATTGGCACTTCACGCGATTTATTACCTTTTCCGGTGACGTGAACCATTTGTTCAGCCAGGTCTATCCATCCGGACGAGGTGTAAGCACCTGCGCGGCAGTAGTTGATGTCCAGATTGATCAATTCTGACACCCGCAAGCCGCTGGAATACAGCAATTCAAACATGGCATGATCCGCTGCCTGCGAGGCGCTGTCGCCAGCAGCGTGCCCGACCAGATGAACTGCTTCATCCACCGATAATGCCTTGGGCAGGCCTTTGCTTTGTTTTGGCGCTTTGATGCCGAGGACCGGGTTATGGGCCGTATCGGTGCTGTTCGACAGCCAGGCAAAAAAACCGCGCCAGCATGACAGGTGCCGGGCGATTGATCGGGGTTGCAGTTGTTGGCTGTGTAATTGGTTGGTCAGCTTGCGAATCTGTGCCGGGCTCACCTGGTTCGGCGCGGTGTCGGCAAACAGGCGCGACAGACCGATCAGGTCCTGCTGGTAGCTTTGAATCGTATTCGGTGAATACTTGCGAATATTCTGCAGGTATTCGAGGAAACGCAAGCAGTCCGGATGCAGGACTGCCTTGGTTTCGGTGCTCATCTTATTTGATCAGACAGGTCAGTGCGGCACTGGCCGTTTCGGCCAACTGCGACAAAAAATCGGTGGCCATGGAACTGCTGAACCGGGTTTTGTCGGCCGAACCCAAAACCAGCAGGCCAACGACCTTGCCCTCGGCACGCAAGGGCATCATGGCGATTGAGGCGACTGGCACTTCCAGCCAGGCAGCAGCTTCAAAATCCTGATTTTCACCGCAGAACGGCGCACTCAATCCATTGGCAAATAATTGGATGGTGTCGCTGGTTGCTGCTGCAAACCAGGTGTGTTCAAACTCTTCGGCGACACCCCATAATCGCAACGAGGCATGCGGCAGTGAAAAGATATCTTTTAAATTCGACGTGAGGATATGCGGCAGGTCGACATCATTGCGTGCCAGCAGAAGGCTGTTGGACCATTTTTGAAACTTGGCGTTGGCATGGTCGTTTTCTTGCGCAAGACGCATCAAGTCGGTCAAACGTAATTCCAGGTGGCGGTATTTATCGCGCACCACTTCCATTTGACGTTCTTGCAGGGAAACCGCACGACCAAGCAAGGGACTGGAGAGTTTAATCTTACCCAACAGCTCGGCATGCTCTACAAAAAAATTAGGATTGGACGCAAGATACTCTGCTACGTCTGATTGGTTCATTGCTTAAATTCCCTTTTACAGATTTATTTCGCCTTCAAATACTTTGACGGCGGGACCGTTTAAAAAGACCGACTGTCCATCTCCGGCCCACAGAATATTCAAATTACCGCCGCGTGCCGCAACCGTTACCGGTGATTCCAGCCGACCCCGTAATATACCTGAAACTACTGCAGCACAGGCGCCTGTTCCGCATGCCAGTGTTTCACCAGCACCACGCTCATACACGCGCAACTTGATGTGATGTGGGTCGATGATCTGCATGAAGCCGGCATTGACCCGATTCGGGAAGCGCGCATGATGTTCAATCAGCGCACCTTCTGCGGCAATATCAAGCAGTTCGACATCGTCGACAATTTGAACCGCGTGTGGATTGCCCATCGAAATAGCGGAAATAAGGATTTTCTTTTTACCGACTTCAAGCGGCCACAGCGTTGCCGCGCCTTCGGTAGTACTTTGCAGCCCATGCGCATCAAAGGGAACTGACTCAACATCCAGAACCGGCGCACCCATGTCGACCGTGACGTTGCCGTCTTCTTCAAGATTGACCTCGATGATGCCCTTCATGATCTCGACGCGAATGCGTTTTTTCTTGATCAATTTTTTTTCATGAACAAATTTGACGAAGGCGCGCGCACCATTGCCGCAATGTTCAACTTCACCGCCGTCGGCATTGAAAATTTTGTAGCGGAAGTCGACTTCAGGAATCAGCGAGCGTTCCACGACCAGCATTTGATCAGCACCAACCCCCAGGCGCCGATCGGCCAGAGATTTCCACTGTTCCGGTGTGAATTGAATCTGCTGATGGATGCCATCGAAGACCAGAAAATCGTTTCCTGCGCCCTGCATTTTGGTAAATTTAATTTTCATGCTGACCTTGACTCGGATAGTTGAGAGCGACCAAACTGGTCTGGATTATAGGCTGCCAGATGGTGACAATCAATGAAGTGTTGGCAAGTAGTTGCCGTTTTCCTGAAGCGTGAATTTTTGATGCCGTTTATACCACGGCATTATTTCTGATACAGATCCGGCTGGCCCTCTGGACGAGTCTTGAAGCGGCGATGCGACCAGAAATACTCGGCGGGTGTTTTGCGAATTTGCTCTTCCAGAAAGGTATTCATGAACCTGGTGGCAGCGACGATATCGTCGCCCGGATAATTTTCCCAGGCTGGATGCACGGTGACGCGCCAACCCTGATAATTGGGCAGCATGGTCGCGATGACCGGCACAACTTTGGCCTTGGTTGCCGCTGCAATTCGTGCCGGGGCTGTCAGAGTTGCAGCCGGTATACCGAAAAACGGCACAAATTCGGCATCTTTGATACCAAAATCCATATCCGGCAACATCAAAAATCCGTAACCTTCACGCATGGCACGGATGATCGGTTTCACACCTTCGGCGCGTGACAGCAGTTTCACCAGGCCAAAGCGGTTGCGACCATTTTTCAAAGCTTCATCAAATACGGCGTTTTTTTGCGGTGCGTAGATAGAACAGATTGGTGTTTGCAGAACCAGGCCGATTCCGGCCACATCCAGGCTGACAAAGTGCGGACATAACAGGATGACCGGACCGGCCGCAATCAAATCGAGCGGGGCACCCGGCTCAACCCGGATCAGCCTGCGCACCCGTTGTTCGGAGCTCCACCATAAAATGCTGCGCTCAAAGACGCTGCGCGCGTAGGCCTGAAAGTGTTGTCTGGCGACTTTTTTTCGCTCAGCTTCAGACCATTCCGGAAAACACAGACGCAGGTTGGTCAGTGTGATGTGACGTCGCGACGGGAGTATCCAGTAAAAGACGCTGCCAATCAATTCGCCAAAGCGACCCAAAATCGGCAGTGGTAAAAAGTGCAGCAGCCACATCAGTCCTAATAGAAGTCGCATAGTAATCTCAGTTTTTTTCTTCAGGTACCGACGCCGTGCCTGCGTTCGCCGGTGTCTTGTAGCGGTTATAACTCCAAAAATACTGCGCGGGACAATAGCTGATCAGTTTTTCCATGGCTTGATTGATCGCTTCGGCCTGTTCTGCAGCGGTGCCGGTCAGAGTCAGTGCAGTAAGTGTCGAGAACGGGAAAAAGCGAATGATAAAGCCGCCTCCCCAGGCGAGTCGTTCAGCGTAGGTCAGAATCACCGGTGCGCCAGTCATGGTGTGCATCTTGGAAGACAGTGTCATCGTGTAGGCCGGTCTGCCGAAAAATTTTGCCCACACGCCTTCCCCTTGCTGAGGAACCTGATCCGGCAACAAGCCAATCGCCCCGCCTTTCTTGAGCGCTTTTAACATTTGCCGAACTCCGCCGAGGTTAGCGGGCGCCAGTAATAAATTGTCGCGGGACCGTGCATCTTCCATCAGTGGTTGCAGGCTTTTCTTGCGCGGCGGCCGATACAGCGCAGTCAGTGGCGTCTTGACCGCAATTGCCTGCGCGATGATTTCAAAACATCCTAAATGAGGCGTTAAAAAAATCACACCTTGTCCGGCATCCAGTGCGGATTGCGCCACTTCCCAGTTTTCGATGGTCGCTGTTTTCAAAACCCTGGCCGGTTTGGCGCACCAGATAAACGGCAATTCCAAAATGCTTTTGCCCGCTTCAGACACCGCTTTGAATGTATTGTCGCCAAAACCTGCGCGGGTGATGTTCTCGCGCAATCTGCGCCGGTAGGATGGGCTGAGCAGATACACCAACCATCCCAGACTGGCGCCCAAACCATGCAAAACCGGGAGCGGAAAAAATGACAGTAAACGAAATAAAGCAATCAGCATAAAGCCTTTTGAGCGTTGTCGTGCAGCATAAAATTCTTAAAAGGCGTAAAATAGCACGAAATTCAGCTTCCCAAACGATCAGCTTTCTTCCGAATTCGCACAATGATGTACAAGTGGCGGATTTATCAATAACGCTACTGAATTACCGCCGAGTTAACAGACAACTTGCGAGGCGGTCTATAAATTTCTGCTAAAGCGTCGCAGGCTCTCGACCTGAATTCTGCGACATGTTTAAACATCAGCAAAGGAGCCCTACATGGCAAACGAATATCTATTCACTTCTGAATCCGTCTCAGAAGGCCATCCCGATAAAGTCGCAGATCAAATCTCAGACGCCATTCTCGATGCCATCCTCACCCAGGACCCACGCGCCCGGGTTGCCGCCGAAACTTTATGCAATACCGGACTGGTCGTGCTGGCAGGAGAAATCACCACGCACGCCAATGTCGACTATATCAGCGTCGCGCGCGAAACCATCAAGCGAATCGGCTATGACAATACTGACTACGGGATCGATTACCGTGGTTGTGCCGTCATGGTTTGCTACGACAAACAATCTCCGGACATCGCACAGGGTGTGGATGAGGGACGCGGGCTGGATCTGGATCAGGGCGCTGGCGACCAGGGCCTGATGTTTGGGTATGCCTGCGACGAAACACCTGACTTGATGCCTGCAGCAATCTACTATGCGCATCGCATCGTGGAACGCCAATCGCAATTGCGCAAGGATGGTCGTCTTCCATGGCTGCGACCCGATGCGAAATCGCAGGTGACGCTGCGCTATGTCGACGGTAAACCTGTTGCAATTGATACGATCGTTCTGTCGACGCAACACGCGCCGGAAATGCTGCACAAGGCAATCGAGGAAGCGGCGATTGAAGACATCATCAACCCGGTCGTGCCGAAAGAATGGTTGAAGAATACCCGCTACCTGATCAACCCCACCGGCCGTTTTGTGATTGGTGGCCCGCAAGGTGATTGCGGACTGACTGGCCGCAAAATTATCGTCGACACTTACGGTGGAGCATGCCCCCACGGTGGCGGCGCGTTCTCCGGCAAAGATCCGACCAAAGTGGATCGTTCTGCTGCGTATGCCGCGCGCTATGTGGCAAAAAATATTGTGGCAGCCGGGCTTGCGCGTCAATGTCAGATTCAGATCAGTTATGCGATCGGGATTGCCAAGCCAATCAACATTACCGTCTACACCGAAGGAACCGGTGTCATACCTGATGAGCAAATCGAAAAACTGGTGCATGAATTTTTTGATCTGCGTCCGAAAGGCATTGTTCAGATGCTGGATCTGCTGCGACCGATCTATCAGAAAACTGCAGCTTACGGCCATTTCGGTCGTGAAGAACCCGAGTTCACCTGGGAGCGGACTGACAAGGCGGCAATACTGCGCGATGCAGCAGGATTGCAATGACTATGGATCGGGAAAGTGGTGTCTAAATTTTTTGCCTGCATCCTTTCCATCGCTTTTGTAGTTTCTGCCCATGCAGAAAGTGTCAAGCCAGCTGGTCTGCCCAATCTCAAAAAACCAGTCAACCAATGGTGCGCGCCATTGGTTGGCCGTCTGCCGAAAATCTCGCTGGCACAATGTCAAAGCAGCGCCTTGCAAGCCAGCGGTGCCGTGTCAAAAAAAGGTTTTCCACTCCTGATCAAGGATATTCCGGCGAAAATCAATGCCGAGGACTCAACCCATAAGCAGCCGGTCAAGATTCTCTTGATCGGCGGCATTCATGGCGATGAAAAAACTGCTTCAGCAATCGTATTCCAATGGATTAACAAGTTAAGCGCGCCGTCCGCCTTGTCGGCCAATGAGTTCCACTGGAAAATCGCACCGGTGGTGAATCCGGATGGTTTGCTGGCCTCGAAATCGACCCGCGTCAACGCCAATGGGGTAGATCTGAATCGAAATTTTCCGACCCCGAATTGGTTGGCTGAGGCACCGCAATACTGGCGCAAAAAAACTCAAAGTGATCCGCGCCGTTTTCCCGGCAAGGCACCGCTGTCAGAACCGGAGAGCCGCTGGGTGTTCAATCAGGTCGAACAGTTCCAGCCTGATGTCATCATCTCCGTACATGCTCCTTTTGGCGTGCTCGACTTTGATGGCTCCGGAACCCCACCATCTAAATTTGGACGTCTGATGTTCAACCGGGTCGGTGTTTATCCAGGTTCGCTGGGCAATTACGGCGGTGTGCATAAGGACATTCCGGTGGTGACGATTGAATTGCCCAACTCGCAGCAAATGCCGTCCGATGCCGAGGTGACGCGGATCTGGCAAGACATGTTGAGCTGGGTGCAGTTGAACATTACCCCGCAGCTCAAGGTGGCGGCGAAATAGCGACCTCAGGTCGCATCACACAGTCCGCATTAAATCGGGCAACAACGGAAGCTGATCCAGTGACGTTCTCTCAACTGATTTTCAATTTTGTCTTGCGCCACAAACGCCATTATCTGGCTGCTGCTGCCATGCTGCTGGCGGTCGGGATGCTCACGGTGTGGATTCCGCGCCGCGTCGGACATATAGTCGATGAGATGGTGGCCGGACGGTTGACCGAAACCTTGATTCTGCAACAGCTCGGTGTGCTGCTGTTGATGGGCGTCGCAATCTATTTTTTGCGGGTTGGCTGGCGTATGCAATTGTTCGTCGCCTCCTATCAGCTTGGCGTGCATCTGCGCACCGAGTTGTACAAGCGTCTGTGCCTGCAGGGCCCCGATTTTTTTCAGCAGCAACGCACCGGTGACCTGATGGCGCTCGGCACCAACGACGCCGATGCGATCGAGCTGGCCGCGGGCGAAGCGATGCTGGCCGGCTTCGACGGGAGCACAACCTTGCTGATGGTATTGGCGATGATGTTTCTGGGCGTTGACTGGCGCCTGACTGTGGTCGCCCTGTTGCCGTTCCCCTTCATGGCGATTGCCTTTAAAAAAATTACGCAGCAGGTGCACGATGCCTCACATCAGGCGCTGACCTGTTTCAGCCAGTTAAACGATCAGGTTCAGGAAAGTCTGGCCGGCGTGCGCACTGTCCGCGCCTTGGGGCTGGAGGCGCGCAATACCAGACAGTTTTCCGAGTTGGCCCAGCAGGCCTCGGATGCCAGTTTGCGCGCGCAACGCTGGGAAGCGGCCTATGAACCGGCGGTGGGCCTGGCGCTTACCACAGCCGGATTTTTCACGCTGGCCTTGGGCGGTTATCTGGTGTGGCACCAGCAAATGAGTATTGGCGCACTGACCAGTTTCACCATGTATCTGGGGCAGCTGATCTGGCCGATGTTTGCTGCTGGTTGGGTGCTGTCGCTGCTCGAACGCGGGCGCGCCGCGTGGCGACGGCTGGAACCGATATTGAGCATTCCCTTGTCAATCGAAGATCATGGGACAGTCGACACGACACCCGCTGGGCCAGTGCAAATACAGAACGTACATTTCGCCTATTCCGAACAGGCGCAGGCAGCTTTGCAGGGAGTCAGTCTGACCTTGCAGCAGGGAGCGACAGTCGGCCTGGTGGGACCGACCGGTGCCGGAAAATCGACACTGATCCGCCTGCTGTTGCGTCAATATTCGGCGCAGCAGGGCGGCATTGCATGGGGTGGGCACGCACTGGAGGAATATCGACTGGAAAATTTGCGACGCCATATCAGCTGGGTCGCTCAAGAACCGTTTTTGTTTTCAGCGACAGTTGCCGCCAATATCGCGCTCGGCAAACCCGATGCGACGCAGGCTGAAATAGAAAATGCCGCTCAGTTGGCGTCTGTCCATGACGATATTCTGCGCTTCCCGATGGGCTATCAAACTCCGGTGGGCGAGCGCGGCGTCACCCTGTCAGGCGGTCAGCGCCAGCGGGTGGCCATCGCACGCGCACTGCTGACCAACAGTCCGTTGCTGTTGTTGGACGATGCGCTATCCGCTGTCGATACCGGCACGCAGACCAGTATTCTTCAGCATTTGCGTGGTGCCCGGATCGGACGTTCTGTGCTGATTGTCAGTCATCGATTGAGCGCCGTCTCGGATGCCGATCTGATCGTGGTGCTGCGTCACGGGAAAATCAGCGAACAGGGCAGCCATGCCGAATTGCTGGCGCAGGATGGCTGGTATGCCAGTCAGTGGCGCTACCAACAATTGGAGGCCTCGCTTGATGAGCTCTGAGATTCCGGTTATGCAAAATGATGAAAAGCGGCAGGCGCTGCAATTGCTCAATCAGGCTGCCCGGCCCGATCACGGGCAGGTATGGCTGGGAATCGTCTTGCTGGCCCTGGCGGCCGGTCTGGAAGCCATCGGGCCGTTGTTGGGCAAGGCATTTATTGATTCTTACCTGCTGCCCAGACACGCAGATTTGTTGATGATCGTCTTACTGTTACTCGGTAATTTTCTGACTGGCTGTGCCGCAACCTGGCTGCGTTATCTGCAATTGCTGCGACTGGCCGGGGTTGCGATGCGTTCGGTGCAGCGCCTGCGCGAACAGGTCTACGCGCATGTCCTGCGCTTGCCGATGCGTTTTTTCGACAAGGCCATTACCGGACAATTGGTCAGCCGGGTCACCAACGATACCGAAGCGGTTAAAAATTTATACGTGCAGGTTTTATTCGTGATGCTCGACAGCTCGATTGTTGTTTTGGGCACCCTGACTGCCATGGCGTGGCTGGACTGGCGCTTGATGTTGCTGGTGGCGACCCTGATTCCGGCCATGGTCGTGATCGTGACCTTGTATCAGCGCTGGAGCGCACCTGCCGTGGCACGGGCGCGTCAGTTGCGCAGTGATCTCAATGCACAACTGGCTGAAAGCATCGCCGGGATGAGTGTGCTTCAGGCCAGTCTGGCTGATGGCAGGTTTTCAGAACGATTTGCGGTGACCAATCAATCCCACTATCGGGCACGCATCGACGAATTGCGGGCCAATGCGTGGTTGCTGCGCCCGGCTCTGGATTTGATGAACTCAATCCTGTTAGTGATCGTGATTTTCAGTTTCAGTCAACGGACCTTTAGCGGCGTCGAGGTCGGGATTTTGTATGCCTTTGTCAGTTACATCGCGCGCGTGGTGGATCCGCTGATTCAAATTACCATGCAGTTTGGCCAGATCCAGCAGGCGGTGGTGTCTGCGGCGCGGGTCAATACTTTGTTAAACGAAACCACCGAACTGTACCCAAGCTCGGTGCAGAAAATCAGTAGCGGCAGCGTGGCGTTTCACGACGTCAGTTTTGGTTACGATCCGGCGCATCCGGTGTTAATGCATATTAATCTGACGATTGCGGCGGGCGGTTTTTACGGCATCGTTGGTCATACCGGCAGCGGCAAATCCACCCTGCTGAGTCTGCTGCTGCGATTTTATACGGCGCAGTCCGGACGAATTGAGTTGAATGGTTTGCCGCTGGGTCTGGTCAGTGAAGAAGAATTTCGCCTGAAGGTTGGTTTGGTGCCGCAAGATCCATTCTTGCTGGCCGCCAGTGTACGCGACAATATTGCGATGGGCCGCGACCTGACCCGGCAACAGATTGAAACCGCCGCGCAAAGCGCCCACGCGCACGGATTTATAGAGGAGCTGGCACAAGGTTACGATACCGAGTTGGGTGAAGGCGGTGCCAAATTATCTACCGGCCAAAAGCAGTTGATCGCCATTGCACGCGCTTTGGCCGGCGAGCCGGTGTTATTGTTGCTGGACGAAGCGACTTCGCATATTGACAGTGAAACCGAGCAGGTGGTGCAGACAGCCTTGGCGGAACTGCGTGGCAAAGTCACGATCATTGCGATCGCCCATCGCCTTTCAACTATCCGTGATGCCGACCAGATCATCGTGCTCAATCACGGCAAACTGGCGGAACAAGGTCGGCACGCTGAGTTGATGGAGCTGCCGGATGGGATCTATCAAAAACTGTATTTGCTGCAGGCGCTGGAAGAGTAAATTAAAACTCGGGTTTGCCGCGCAATGTCTTGGTTGCGCCGCGTTGTTTTTTTCCTTCGACGCGGCGCGCTTTGGCGGCTTTGGAAGGTTTGGTCGGATATCGGATTTGTGGTACATGGCTGGCCTGCTGCACAATTTCATGCAAACGGCGGATCGCGTCTTCCTTGTTGCGCTCCTGGGTGCGATGCGACTGAGCCTTGAGAACCAGCACGCCCTGCCTGGTGATGCGCTGGTCACCAGAGGCCAGAATCCGTTCTTTGATGTCCTGGGTCAGACTGGATTTGACAATATCAAACCGCAGATGAATTGCTGACGACACTTTGTTCACATTTTGACCACCCGCCCCTTGCGCGCGCATGGCGCTCAATTCAATTTCCGAAATCGGGATAAGGATGTCTGCTGTGTTCATAAAATCGTATTAGTAAGAGTGAAATTCGATTATCCCCCATGTTTGTTTCACTATGCTACAAATCTGTGCGCAAGAATTGATTTGTTCTGCGACAGTTTGGTTTAAATTGCCTGTTGCAGCGAAATTGGGCTGTCCGGTAATCAATCTCTACTCTCCACACTCATGAATTCTCCGATTAAATTTTCTGTCCTGCTGGTTTTGGCAATTCCTCTGGCACCGCCAGCTTTGGCTGACGTGGCGCAGGCTAACCCTGCTCAGGCTGCTCAGACTCCCGACAACACACCAGTTACTGCGCCCAAAAATGTGGATAGCGCAGTGCCACAAGTGGTGATTCATGCTGCGCCGAAAACCGATCTTGATGTGCGCCATGAATCGACGGCCTCGAAGCTGGTGATCGGGCGCGAAGAGTTGGACCGGGATGGCGACAGCTCGATCGGTGAAATATTAAAACGATTACCTGGCGTGACCGTGGGAGGAAAACCGGGGCGCGGTGGCGATATCCGCCTGCGCGGGATGGGCAGTGGCTATACCCAAATACTGGTCAACGGTGAACGCATGCCGCGCGGGTTTTCTTTGGACACCTTGTCACCTGACCAGGTTGAACGCATCGAGATCATCCGGGCACCGGTCGCCGAATACACAACGCAGGCAGTTGCCGGGATCATCAATATTGTTTTGCGCGAAGACTATAAGCAGAAAGATACCCAGTTAAAAATTGCCGACGGGGTTGAGCAGGGCCGCAACGCGCCCAACTTTTCAATTCTGGCACCGGTCGAAGCGGGTGACCTGACTTACTCGTTGTCAGCTTCGGTATTTCAAAACCGCCGACGCGATGAAACGTTTACCGACAATGTCATTGACGGTCAGGCAGGTCAGGCCATCGTCGATCAAACCTTCGGGGTCAGTGCCGGCGTACATTTATCGCCGCGCCTCGAGTACAAATTTTCCGGGAGCGACAGGCTGGTGGTGCAGCCGTTCATCCTGTTTTCCAATTCGCAAACCAGCGGCACCAGTGAGTTGGAACAGCTCAATGCGCAAGTCGCGCCTTATCAAAATGCGAGCTGGCACACCGGATCAAACTCGTTTGTGTCACGCGTGTTTTCCAACTACACGCATCGCTTTGATGGTGGTGACAAGCTGGAATTGAAATTTGGACTGGGAAAATCCGAGAACGACAGCATCACGAATCGAATCCAGACCGGAGAGGCTAGCGGCTATCACGATTTGTTTACGACCTATAACATCAGTGATTTCAACAGCAGCGTCGGCGCCAAATATTCGAAGGTTCTCGCCAATGGCCACAGCATTGCAACCGGGGTGAACGCAGACTGGACCCGCCGCAACGAAGTTGAGCTCGCCAACGACAATGGCGCTCCCGCGTTCGACAACTCAGGCGACAACCTGAATGCGAACATCCGGCAGTTGGCCGCCTTTGTGCAGGACGAGTGGGACATCAATCCCAACTGGTCGGCCAACGCGGGCCTGCGCTGGGAAGGAATCCAGACACAAAGCCGCTTGCCGCAGGGTGAGATCGTGAATCAGAGCAGCGTGTGGAGTCCCTTGTTTCATGCGTTGTGGCGCATCCCGGATTCCAAGGACGATCAGATCCGGACCAGCGTCACCCACAGTTATCGCGCTCCAAGCCTCAATGACCTGGTGACTTTGCCGGTGCTGTCGCAAAACAATAGCCCGATCAATGCCGACCGGCTCGGCAATCCCAATCTGAAGCCGGAACTGTCCAATGGTCTGGATATCGGCTATGAGCATTACCTGACTCACACCGGTATTTTGGCAGCCAATTTTTTCTATCGCGAGATTCACAATTTGATCCGTCGAGATGTTTCATTGTCAGACGGTCGCTGGGTCGCCCAGCCGGTGAATCTGGACAGCGCCACAACACATGGCATCGAGCTGGAAGCCAAATTCGACCTGACCGAATTTTTCCCGCATGCCCCGGCCATTTCATTGCGCAGCAATTACAGCCATTTCTGGTCGCAGGTCAAGGACATCCCGGGGCCCAACAACCGCATCGATCAACAACCCTCCCAAACCGCCAATATCGGTGCTGACTACAAAGTCACCGGGCTGCCGCTCACGGTTGGCGGCAACATCAATTGGACGCCAGCCTATCTGATTCAGACCAGCACGCCACAGGGGAATTCGATTGGATTGAAACGTCAGCTGGACATGTACGCTTTGTGGAAATTCAGTATCAGTTCGCAGCTGCGCTTGTCCGTTAACAATTTAACCAGCAGCGATTATCTGAGCAGTACCTTCTCGACCCTGGGTTTTCCCGAAGTGGCCAGCGCCAGTTCGCCGACTTATGCGACCTATACCTTGCGCTGGGAGTGGCGGTTGTAGCCCTTACCTGTTTGGCATGATGTCAGAACAAAGGTAAATGATGCTTTGGATTTCGACCCGGAAAACTTGGTTTCCTTGCCTGCGTCGCTATACTGAGCTTATCCCTCCAGATTTCTGACTCAATCCAGAATGACATGATGAAATTCAATGCGACCAAGGTTCGAATCAGCATTTTTGTGGTCGCGGCCTTGCTTTGTGTCGTCTGGGCTGCGGGCGTCTGGTTGTTTGAATTTAACCGGTATCAGCGACTTACCGCAGCGCTGATCAATAAAGAAAGCGACCACGCAAAAAATCGCGGGGAAACGATCTCCGCCGATCTTCAACGCAGCTTGCTGGTGATGCGCGGCCTGCCTGAAGTACTGGCTTCATGGTCGGAAATAGGCACGGTGCTGTCCGCGCGCACATTGAGCGACGAACCTGAACCGGCAAGATTGGCCGGCATCAAGTCAGAAAGTACCGCGCCCGATATTGCGCACATCAATCATTTGCTGGCCTTGGCAAAAAGCGACTTTTCCGTTGACGCGATCTGGGTCGTTGATGCCAATGCTGATGGTATCGCAGCCAGTAACTACGACTTGCCCACCACCTTCATCGGCAGTAATTTCAAAGACCGTACCTATTTCATCGCTGCACTCAAAGGTGACAACGGGTTCCAGTATGCGGCCGGCAGAGTTTCGCACCAGCCGGGTATTTACCTGTCTGCCCCAATTTTGCGGAATCAAAAATTTATCGGTGCGGTCGTCGTGAAAATCGAGATTGCCCGACTCGCGCAAAAAATTGATTTTTCCAATGCATTTCTTGTTGATGAAAATGGCGTGGTGATTCTGGCTGGAGATCCGGCCTTATTCATGAAAGCTGTTCCTGGCAATGCGCTCAACAGGATGTCTTACGAACGCCGCATGGCAATTTATTTGCACGACCAGTTTGATGCAATCAACATCCAGCCATGGCCGGGCTTTGTCCGTCTGTCAAAGGTCGGCAACTCTGACGATCCCTATATCGTCAATATCACCAACGTCAATAAAGGTGAATTGAAAATTTATGTGTTGGCACCGGCCAATCAGATTCTCCATCTGACCCGGGAATTCCTGCAGCAGTTTGCGCTCGTGACTCTGTGCGGCTCGGCATTTCTTATCATCCTGGTCGGTGCGATTCTGTATCTGCATACCAAATTCCTGACGTCTCAGATACTGCAACTCCAGCATGATGAGCTCGATCAGGCACAGCGCCTGGCCAAAATTGGCAGTTGGAGTTACGACTATGCGTCAGGGAATTTGCATTGTTCCAGAGAGTTGATCAGCAATTTTTTTATGATCGAAACGGGGGCGGTACTGATTGCTCCGACCCTGGATAATTTCTTGATGAACGTCCATCCGGACGACAAACAACGGGTGCGTAACAGTTTTCAAGCAGGTCTGGAAACTGGTTCTGGCTTTAACCTTGAGTTTCGGATTATTCGAAAAAATGGCGAAGTTCGGAATGTCATAGCCAATGCGGTCCTGGAAAGAAACAGCAAAGGTCAGCGGATCAAAGTCACCGGTACCTGTCGCGATGTCACCGAAGAACAGCGTACTCTAAGAGCAATTGAAGACAGTGAAAATCATTTGCGCCGCGTGTTGAATTCGTCCCTGATCGGGATTATTCAAGGTAATGATACGGGCAGGGTGTTGGATATGAACCAGGCCTTTAGGGAGCTGACCGGTTACACGGTTGAGCATCTGGTAGAGGGAAAACTGAAGTGGAAAGATCTTGCCTCGGACGACTATCAACAGCTGGATGACGCCAATATATTTGGGAAAAACAGCACACCGGTTCCGTTTGAAATGGATTTGACCGCGAGCAACGGAAAAGTCATACGGGTATTGGTTGGCATGGCGAAAGTTGAAGACGCGCGCAGCGAATGGGTTTGTTTTGTGTTGGATTTATCGGAGCGCACTCGTATCAATCGCATGCAAAATGAATTTATCTCGGTCGTCAGTCATGAGTTGCGCACGCCGCTCACTTCCATCCGCGGTTCGCTGGCGCTGTTGGAGAGTGGCGTGCTGGATAATAATGAAAGCAAGAAAAATGAATTGGTCAGCATCGCCCATCGAAACAGTCAACGCCTGATCAAAATCGTGAATGATATTTTGGATTTGGAAAAGCTGTCGGCAGGCCAACTGGTTTTTGACATGCAAACCGTCGATGCGGTGAAAGTCATTGCGGAGGCAGTCGAGTTTAATTCGGGCTTTGCCGAACAATTTGATGTGAAATTTGTGGCGCGTGCATTTCCCGAATCAGCCTGTATTCACTGCGACCCGAACCGGCTCATGCAGGTGCTGACCAATCTGATGTCCAATGCCGCCAAATTTTCTCCAGAACACGGCAACGTAGATATCTATGTGACCAAGACCGACAGTCAATGGCGTATTCAGATTCGTGATGCCGGTCCCGGCATTTCGAGCGAATTCCGAGCCCGGATCTTCGCCGCGTTCGCGCAGGCGCAGGACGCGAATGTCAGACAGAAGGGTGGCACCGGTTTAGGTCTCAATATTGCCAAGGCGATGGTCGAGAATATGGGCGGTGAAATTGGGTTTGAATCTGAGGCCGGTCAGGGAGCAACGTTCTGGGTGGCGTTTGCCGCGGTGTAATCGTCGCGTCAGCGCGCAGCGTACTGTGCTTCAACCCAGGCCATGAATGCCTGTTGGTCACGAATAAATGTTGATCTGGTGGGTTCCGAATAAAGGTCATTGGCTTTGAACATGTCATTGATGCGATTTTCCAGCTCGCGGGCGCGGTCACCGAGTTCGGTATAGCCAAAGGTGCCGGCCGATCCGGCCAGGCTATGGAGTTGACGATGCAGGGTCTTCCAGGTGGGCTGATCTTCGGCATTCTGCCCGATGGTCTGCAAGAGCTGGTTCATATCTGCCAAAGCACCCGGGATCCGGCCGATAAACACGTCGCCCAATGCTGCGATTGCATCGGCTAATTCCTTGGCCCTTTGTTGTTCGTCTGCGCTCATGTGCGTTCACTCCATAACTGGCGGATCTGCGCTGCAAGCTGCATTGGGTCAAACGGCTTGGCAATCACACCAATCGCGCCGAGTGACTTGTAGTAAGCCACTTCGCTGACCTGCACTTTTGCGGTCATGAAGATCACTGGCGTGTTCTCGATTCCGGGCATTTGCCGCAAATTGGTCAGTGTTGTCGGGCCGTCCATTTCCGGCATCATTACATCGAGCAACAGCAGGTCCGGCGCAAATTCCATGGTTATTGGCTCGATCGCCTGTTTGCCGGAGTTGCAACTGCGCAGCGTGAAGCCGCCGACCAGTTCCAGCGCAATCTTGGCGACGGATTGAATATCCTCGTCGTCTTCGACATACAGGATTTTCCTTAATACGGCCGTCATTGTTTCTCCTAAAGATTGAACAGACTTGGTTGGCAAGGTTCAGTCTAGGCGATCAAATCGGATAACACCAAGGAGAATTTCAGGTGGAGAAACAGGGTTATGTGCAGGCCGTTCTTCGAGTGCTAGCCATTCATTGCCATTCGGGCATCTTAAATCGGGTGAAGATTTTCGCGCTGTTTTTTCGGATTCTGATCCAACCGTGCAGGCATCCATCCAAAAAACTGTATTCGAGGATCGACGATGCTTTCTCAAAAGCGTGCTTTTTTGAAATCGAAATTCAAAAAAGCAAAAAGCCGACATGAAGTCGGCTAAGTACTTGATTCTAGTGGGGTGATCGATGGGGCTCGAACCCACGACAACAGGAATCACAATCCTGGACTCTACCAACTGAGCTACGACCACCACTGTGCTGCAAAAAACTGCCTGTGATTGGGCAGGCCGCTAGTTTAATTAGCTTAGGGGTAAATTGCAACCTATTTCTTGAATTGTATATTCCCCCGGTTGAAGCTTGAGTAATCGGGTCAATCCAAATTCCAGTTGGGCCGCCTGGCCACTGGTGGTGCATGTGATTGGTAACGACCCAGGATTGAGGTTCAACAACTGGTGTTGCGTGAGCAATCGTTCCAATTGTCTGGCGATCGCAAGGCCGGTGTCGATGATGCGGATATCGCCTTTGTTACTGCGTTTGGCGATGTCTCTGATGCTGGCTTCCACAAAAGGGTAATGCGTGCAGCCGAGTACCAGGACATCTGCTGGCGTGTCGAAAATCGGTTGCAAATAGCCTTCCAGCAGCTTGAGCGTAGCGGGGCTGTCAAGCTCGCCGCGTTCGATCTGGTTAACCAGGCCGGGACAGGCCTGATGGATGAAACGCACCTGGGTACTGTGTTCAACCTGTTCACAGAGCAGTTGATATTTTGCGCTGGCCAGCGTCGAGCGGGTCGCCAACACGCCCGCGCACGCGGTTTTGCTCAGGCTGGCAGCAGGTTTTAATCCGGGTTCGACGCCAACCAGAATGAGATCGGGGTAATGCGAACGCAGCAGCGCGATCGCTGCTGCAGTCGCCGTGTTGCAGGCAACGACGATCGCTTTGACTCCCTGTGATAACAACGATTGTGCGGCAAATAAAGTGCGCTGCATGATTTCCGTCTCGGGCTTGTCGCCATACGGAGCGAATCCGGAATCTGCAAAATAACACAGTGACTCGTTCGGTAACTGCTCGCGGATATGACGCAACACCGACAACCCGCCAACCCCGGAATCAAATATTCCAACAGGCGACCGGGGCTGCAGCGCATTTTGGTTCATTGATTAATTTTTGACCGGCAAAATACCGATTTTTGCCTGCCACTCCCGCGGGCCCGTGATGTGTGCCGAAGTCCCCTGTGAATCGACCGCGACTGTGACAGGCATATCGACCACGTCAAATTCATAAATTGCTTCCATACCCAGATCGGCAAAGCCGACTACCTTGGCCGCCTTGATTGCTTTCGAAACCAGATAGGCCGCGCCGCCGACCGCCATCAAATACGCCGACTGGTGTTTTTGAATCGCCGCAATCGCTACCGGGCCGCGCTCTGCCTTGCCTATCATCGAAATCAGTCCGGTCTGCCCGAGCATCATCTCGGTAAAACTGTCCATGCGCGTGGCGGTGGTCGGGCCTGCCGGTCCGACTGCTTCGTCGCGCACCGGATCAACGGGACCGACGTAGTAGATGACACGATTGCTGAAATCGACTGGTAACTGTTCACCTTTAGCCAGCATGTCCTGGATGCGTTTGTGTGCGGCGTCCCGGCCAGTCAGCATTTTTCCATTCAAGAGCAAGGTCTGACCGGGCTTCCAGCTGGCTACCTCTGCTTTGGTCAGCGTGTTCAAATTCACGCGCTGCGATTTTTCCGTATCTGGCTGCCAGTTCACATTAGGCCAGGTGGACAGTGCCGGTGGTTCCATGTAGACCGGGCCTGACCCATCCATCACAAAATGCGCATGGCGGGTTGCCGCACAGTTGGGAATCATGGCAACCGGCTTTGATGCGGCGTGGGTTGGGTACATATTGATTTTTACGTCCAGCACGGTGGTCAGGCCGCCCAGTCCTTGAGCGCCGATGCCAAGGGCATTGATCTGGTCGCATAGTGCAATACGTAATTCTTCGGTTTTATTTTGTGGTCCGCGCAGTTTCAGTTCATGCATGTCAATGTCTTCCATTAACGACTGTTTGGCCATCAGCATGGCTTTTTCTGCCGTTCCGCCAATACCGATACCCAGCATGCCCGGCGGGCACCAGCCTGCGCCCATGGTCGGCACGGTTTTCATCACCCAGTCGACCAATGAATCAGATGGATTGAGCATGACAAATTTTGATTTGTTTTCTGATCCGCCACCTTTGGCTGCGACCTGAATATCGAGCGTATCGCCAGGCACCAACTCCATGTGCACTACGGCAGGGGTATTGTCTTTGGTATTTTTCCGGTCAAAAAGCGGGTCAGCCACAATCGATGCACGCAGTTTATTTTCGGGATCGTCGTAACCCTGGCGCACGCCCTGATTGATCGCATCGATAATCGAGCCGCTGAAACCCTCAAAGCGCACACCCATGCCAATTTTCAAGAACACATTGACGATGCCGGTGTCCTGGCAGATCGGGCGTTTTCCTTCGGCGCACATCCGTGAATTGGTGAGAATCTGCGCAATGGCGTCCTTGGCCGCCGGGCTCTGCTCAATCTCGTAAGCACGCGCCAGATGCGCGATATAGTCGGCAGGGTGGTAGTAGCTGATGAATTGCAGTGCTGCTGCGATGGATTCTATTAAATCGTCTTGTTTAATAATTGTCATGGTACAGACCTGTTTGGGGGGAATGGGGGGGGAACATCTGCATTGATGATTTGCTGCTCAATGCAATGTGGTTACAGTCAGACTAATAAAATTGGATTCAATTTATTGGCTGTCGTCTGGCAGATCATCCGGTTCGGGCGACGCGCCAGGAATGATATAACTTTCTTCGGCCCAGGCGCCCAAATCAATTTGCTTGCAGCGTTCTGAGCAAAACGGACGGTAGGGATTATTCTTGGACCACTCGACTTTGGTGTGGCATTGCGGGCATTCTACGATCATGGTTATTTCATTTAAAAATTACAAAGGGTCAGTTCAAAAGGTATTTCACTTTCAAATGCGCGCGGTTTCAATGTGCCATCCTGCGTCATGAACCGAACCCACAACATGTATTTATTTGCGGAGATTTCAGGAATGGCACCCAGGGTTTCATCGATTCGCAGACGAATCATTTGATAGATTTTACCTTGTAACATTTGTTGGTAGCTGCCGGCCTGTGCCAGCATTTTCGAGGTGTGACCAGATTCACGTAATAAGCGCAATGCCATGGAAATGGCTTCAAATAATGGTGCCAGTGGCGCAAACCACATGGAAATATCCGCGCGGCGTTTTTCGGCGCTGTTGTTTTGCCAGGCGAAATAGGATGGCAGATCGAATTCGCACGCACCGCCCGGGATGATCGTACGTCCGCGAATACTCATCAGCCACTCGTTCTCGCGAATGTTTTGCCCTGATCTTCCCTGTGAGCTCATCAACGAAGCGGTGATCCGGTTGATATCTTCAATAATCGCGTTGAGCATATCGGTTGCCACGTTCGGGTTTGACCGAAACCCCAGCAAAGTCTGTTTTTGTCTTTCCAGTTCCTGCAGCAGATCAGACTTCAAATCAGCGCGGCCTGCAACTTCGAGCATTTCAAATATGAGAGACAGCGCAACATGATGTTGAAATGGGTGTTCCTGTTGCAAAAAAAAGCTGAATTTTTCGTACAGGTCTTCCAGTCGCAATAACGTGCGAATACGCTCGTTGAAAGGGTATTCGTAAACAATCAAAGTAATTTCCCTGTAAAAGTTGTCACACGTCGATCTGGAACTACCAAAATTGATATCGAGAGTCAGGTCTGAAGGAAAAGGCCACAGCCGATTGCGAACATTCTATATTTTTTATTGAGAAGCCGTTGCAAAGCGTTTGCTCCCGTCTAATTTGTATGATTTTGAACCAAGCTGGCGAAAATTACAAACACTCTGTTTAATTTGATGCTGATAATTGGCAGTACAGTTTGTGCAGGCGATCAATTTCGGGCAGTAACATTTCGAAACTGCCCTGATTTTGCAGAACATCGGTGGCGATTGCCAATCGCTCTGCACGGCTTGCCTGTTGCGCGATGATGGATTGAATCAAATCTTTTGCCAAACCATCCCGTTGCATGACACGTTGAATCTGCAGATCTTCATCGCAATCGATCACCAAAATTCTGGAGAACTTCCAATGTCCGGTTTCGACCAGAAGCGGGACGACATAGATGATGTATTGGCCCGTTGCTGCGGCAGATTGTCTGCTGACTTCATCCCGTATCATCGGATGCAGGATTGATTCGAGCTGCCGCTTTTTGCTTTTGTCGGAAAAAATCAATTCGCGCATTTTTGCACGGTCCAGTGCGCCCTCGGCGGTGATCATGTTTTTGCCAAACTGCGCGGCAATTGCCGTGATGGCTCCGCCGTCAGGTGCTGTTAATTGATGCGCGATGGCGTCGGTATCAATCACACTCGCTCCCCGGGCCGCGAACGCGTTGGCAACACTGGTCTTGCCGCTGCCAATGCCGCCGGTCAAGCCGATGATTAACTTGTCCGGTGCATTGGTAGTAGAGCTCACAATGCGAATCCCAGATATTTTTGCGTGATCAGCTGACCATAAGGCAGCATGAACAGTCCCGCGATGGCAAGATACGGGCCAAATGGCATAGGAACATCACGGCCGCGCTTGGTCAGGAACATCATCGCAATGCCAATTACTGCGCCGGCAAATGAAGACATTAATATGGTCACTGGTAATGCTGTCCAGCCGTACCATGCACCGAGTGCTGCGAGCAATTTAAAATCGCCATAGCCCATTCCTTCTTTTCCAGTCACGAGCTTGAAGATCCAGTAGATCACCCACAGCGAACCATAGCCAATGGCGGCCCCGAGCACGGCGGCATTCAAGGAACAAAATACGCCCTGGGTATTAATCAATAAGCCACACCATAGCAGCGGCAAGGTCAAATCATCAGGCAGCAGTTGGGTGTCAAAGTCGATTAATGCCAGGGCGATCAGGAAATAGGCGAACACCAGACTTGCCAGTCCCGCCAATCCGGTTCCAAAGTGCCAGATCAGGCCGAACGAAATGATTGCCGTGAGCGCTTCAACCAGAGGGTATCGTGCCGATATCGGTGCTTTGCAACCCGAGCAACGACCACGCAGCGCCAGATAACTGATTACGGGTATATTTTCGATGGCAGTAATCTGGTGACCGCAGTGCGGGCATGCGGACCTCGGCACCATTAGATTAAATGCATCCTGGTGGGGTAAGTCCTGTTTGGATTGCTCGGCAATGTAATTGTCAAAATCACGTTGCATCATTTTTGGAATGCGGTAGATGACTACATTCAAAAAACTGCCGAACAATAAACCAAACAGGCCAGCAATTAAACTTACCGGGATATTTCCGGGCAAAGCGATATATATGCTATCAAATATCATCCGCCAACCACTGCGCCGAGTTTGAAAATTGGTAAGTACATGGCGACCACCAGCGCACCAATGACCACGCCCAGGAAGACCATGATTAAAGGCTCCATCAGGCTCGACATGTTGGCAACAGCTTCGTCGACTTCTTCTTCATAAAAGTCTGCCACTTTGCCGAGCATGGCATCAAGTGACCCTGACTCTTCGCCGATCGACACCATTTGTGTGACCATGTTGGGGAAAACCTGAGAGTTTTGCATGGCCATCGTCAAACTGGTTCCTGAGCTGACTTCGGTTTGTATTTTTAAGGTCGCGTCAAGATAGACTGCGTTGCCGGCAGCGCCGCCAACTGAGTCCAATGATTCCACCAGAGGCACACCGGCGGCAAACATCGTTGCCAAGGTCCGCGTCCAGCGCGCGACGGTCGCCTTGCGCACAATTTCTCCGAAAATCGGCGCTTTGAGCAAGAGTCGATCCATCACTCTTTGTACTTCCAATGAACGTTTCCAGGCTTGCATTAAGAAATAAATCCCGGCTGTCGGGAGACCAAACACCAGATACCAATACTTGACACAAAAATCTGAGATACCCATCACCACCAGCGTAGGTGCCGGTAAATTTGCCCCAAAACTGGCAAATACCTGCTTAAAGGCGGGCACTACCCAGATCATAATAATGGCCGTAACCAGAAATGCGACGCCAATAATGGACATTGGATAAAACAGGGCGCCTTTAATTTTTGCCTTGATAGCGACGGTCTTTTCCTTGTAAATCGCAAGTCTGGTCAACAACTCTTCCAAAATACCAGCCTGTTCGCCAGCACCAACCAGATTGCAGAACAGTGGGTCAAAGTACAGTGGGAATTTTCGGAATGCCTGATTTAAACTTGTTCCGGTTTCCACGTCGCTGCGTATGTCGAGCACCAGCTTTGCCACTGACGGGTTCGCATGACCTCTGCCGACAATATCAAATGATTGCAGCAACGGCACGCCGGCTTTCATCATCGTGGCGAGCTGTCGCGTGAACAATGCGATGTCTTTTTCAGTAATTTTTTTGCCGGAACTAAACGATTTCTTTTTAACCTTGGTGACTAGTACGCCCTGTCGGCGCAATGTCGCGCTGACGATTGCTTCACCGCTGGCGCGCAACTCGCCGCGCACCGCTTTGCCAGACTTGTCTTTGCCTTCCCAGCTGTAGACAGTTTCTTTGACGGTATTTAGTGCTCTATTCTGGGCTGTTGCCATAATTGTTCCCTGAAGATAATCGCTGCGATGCAGGTGGTCTGGTCAAATTTAAAAGTGATCGTTATTCATTGGTACAGCCTAAGACTTCTTCCAGGCTCGTCATACCTTGTCTGACCTTAATCAAGCCGGACTCGCGCAAGGTTCTCACGCCTTCACTGCGCGCCTGATTTTCAATATCGAGCGCGCTGCCATGCGACAGAATAATCCGCTCGATCTCTTCGGTAATTGGCATGATTTGATAAATACCGACTCGTCCTTTATAACCCGAGCCACTGCAGCGCTCACAGCCGACTGGTTGATAAGGAGTCCAGGAGCCGTCAAGTACCGATTCTTCAAACCCGGCATCCAGCAGAACCTGATCCAGGATTTCGGTGGGCTTCTTGCAGGTGCACAGGCGACGAGCCAGGCGCTGCGCGGTAATTAAAATAACTGAAGAGGCGATATTGAATGGTGCAACGCCCATGTTCATCAGGCGCGTCAAGGTCGACGGTGCGTCATTGGTATGCAGGGTTGAAAATACCATATGACCAGTTTGTGCTGCCTTGATGGCGATATCAGCAGTTTCCAGATCGCGAATCTCACCGACCATGATCACATCCGGATCCTGGCGCAAAAATGATTTCAGCGCGGCTGGGAAGGTCAATCCCGCTTTGTCATTAATGTTGACCTGATTCACGCCTGGCAGGTTGATCTCGGCCGGGTCTTCCGCGGTTGAGATATTGATTCCCGGTTTGTTAATCACGTTCAGGCAGGTGTAGAGCGACACGGTCTTGCCTGAGCCAGTCGGTCCTGTGACCAGAACCATGCCATACGGCCGTTGAATTGCGTCGAGCAATATTTTCTTTTGGTCAGCGTCGTACCCCAGGGCGTCGATACCCATCTGCGCCTGCGAGCCGTCCAAAATACGCATCACCACCTTTTCACCGAACAAGGTCGGCAAGGTACTGACCCGAAAATCGATGGCGCGCGTCTGGGAAATCAGCAGTTTCATCCGGCCATCCTGCGGAACGCGCTTTTCCGAAATATCGAGGCGCGATAAAACCTTTATCCGGGATACCAATTTTTCTTTGATTGCCAGCGGTGGTTGGGCGATTTCCCGCAACTCACCGTCAACCCGAAAGCGAATGCGGTAAAACTTTTCAAATGGCTCGAAATGCAAATCGGAAGCACCCATGTTGATTGCATCAAGCAAAATTTTATTAAGAAAGCGGACGATCGGCGCATCATCGACTTCAGTCGTTGCTGCTTCTGCAGCAGCGGCACCGCCATCGGCCTCGCCAAAGTCAATCTCCATGTCGTCGCCAATTAACTCATTCAGATTTTGTTCTGAAGTTTTGGACAACTTGTCGAGAAGGCTGACCAACAGGTCATGTTGGACAATAATCGGTTCGACAATCAGTTCAGTTTGAAATTTGATTTGATCCAGTGCCTGAATATTGGTTGGATCAGATATGGCGATCGATACTTTGTTGCCGCGTTTGGCAAGCGCAATGATGCGCTGGGTCTGCATTAATTTTTGATCGACTATTTTTTCAGGAAATGAAGTTGGACTGAATGCATCGATGTCCATCATGGAATAACCAAAGGTTTCTGAGCAAAATACAGCCAGCTCCCGCGATTTGATCAAATTGCTTTGTAAAAGTGCATCGATAAACGGCACTTTTTCCATTTGTGTCTTTTTGATAATGGGATCGACCTGCGCCATCGTCAGCCGATTTGCCTGCAGTAATGCACGCGCCAAACCCGAGATTGGATTTTGTGTTGCGGGATTGTTAATTACTTCGGCCATAGATTTGCATTCCTGAAATAGTTTCCCTGCTGATGATGCATCTTGGTCACGCATTTGTAAAGGTTTGCCAGCGTTGTTAATGCTAACATGTTTCTTTTAATCAACTAGAAGCAAAAGTGTATCCAAGTGTGTTTAGCTTTGTTGATGAATTTTTACGACTTTAATGGCCTGGTTTTGGACCTGAATGATTTCGACGACGCAATTGCTTATCTTTAAGCTGACCTGCGCTTCGGGGATGTCTTGTAAAATTTCGAGCAGCAGTCCATTCAGGGTTTTCGGTCCATCCAGCGGGAAATTCAGATTCAGCCGTTTATTAATATCGCGTAAGGTTGTGGTGCCTTCTAAAATGCACTGACCTTGTTTGTCCCAATTGAAGGCATCAGCACGTGCGTCGCCCGGCACGGACGTCGTAAATTCGCCGATCATCTCTTCGATAATATCGTCCAAAGTCACCAATCCTTGAACCTCGCCGTATTCGTCAATCACAATGCCGAGGCGCTCCCGGTTCTCTTGGAAATATTGCAGTTGCGTAAACACGCCGGTGTCTTCCGGGATAAAATAGGCCGGCGTGAGCAGTTCCCGAAAATCCTGCAAGGTCAGCGCATCTTCCTGATTCAGCAGGGCAATGGCTTTGCGCACATGCAAAATCCCGATGATGTGGTTGATCTCGCCCTCGAACACCGGCAGCTTGTTGTGATAGCAGGTGGTGAGCTGCTGTTTAATATCATCGACGGTAACCGAAAAATCCAGCGCCTCGATCTGCGCGCGCGGTGTCATGACGTCCTCGACAGAGATACTTTCGAGATCAAATAGATTGAGCAGAATACTTTTGTGTTTTTGAGGGATGAAATTTCCGCCCTCCAAAATCATCGACCGTAATTCTTCTGGAGACAAGCGCGTGTCCTGAACCGAATTTCCTGTTTTGATGTGCAATATTTTCAGGATACTGCTGACGAACAAATTGACGAACCAGGTCACCGGCAATCCAACGGTGATTAACGGTTTCAATATAAAACTGGCTGGCAGGGCGATCCGCTCAGGATAAGTGGCGCCAATAATTTTGGGGGAAATCTCTGCGAAGATAATCAGTAAAAATGCGACGAATGCGGTGGCGATGGTGATTACCGTGTCGTTATTGCCAAAGGTCGAAATGGCAATCACCGTCACCAGTGCGGTCGACAGGGCGTTCGTTAACGTGTTGGCGATCAAGATGACGGCGAGCAGTTTTTCAACCCGGTCCAGCAACCAGAGTGTAGTGACGGCGTTCTTATTGCCGCGCTTGGCAAGATGCCGCAGCCGATGCCGGTTGGCCGCCATGAGCGCGGTCTCGGTCATTGAGAAGAATGCTGAACATAAGATCAGCCCGACCAACGCTGCTATTTGTACCCAGAGTGGAATTGTGTTCACGATAGCATTGGGTTGATGCAGTCCAAGTTAAATGGTTAGTGGTTTCGATCAACCGAAAAATGCGCCAACTGAACCAGGGCATCTTTGAATTCACTGTCCGGCAGGTGTTGCAATGCCTCGATAGCTTGGTTGCAGGCATGCTCTGCTTTATTTTGGCTGTATTTCAGGGCTCCAGAGGTCGTGATGGCCGCCAGAATTTCATCAAATCGATCGCTTTCGCCATTTTCAATGCATTCCCGAACCAGACCGCGTTGATATTCAGTGCCATGCTGCATCAAATAGATCAGCGGCAAGGTCGGTTTGCCTTCGCGCAGGTCGTCACCCACATTCTTCCCAATATCACTGGCGTTCCCGGAGTAGTCCAAGACATCATCGATCAGTTGAAACGATGTGCCCAGTGAGCGACCATATTCCGCTGCGGCCTCAATCTGGGCCTGGTTGGCGCCAGCGATCAGGGCCCCCAAACTGGTTGCAGCCTCAAACAGCTTGGCCGTCTTTGACCGGATTACCTGCAAATAGCGTTCTTCAGTGACATCTGGATCATGCATGTTTAACAGTTGCAGGACTTCGCCTTCAGCGATAACGTTTGTTGCATTGGCCAAAATATCCATAATCTGCATATTTTGCAGGCTCACCATCATTTGGAATGAGCGGGTGTACAAAAAATCGCCGACCAGGACCGAAGCGGCATTGCCAAACAAGGCGTTGGCAGTTTTTCGACCACGTCTCAAGGAAGATTCGTCGACCACATCGTCATGCAGCAAGGTTGCGGTATGAATGAATTCAATAATTGCCGCTAAAGTGTGATGATCGCTGCCGGTGTAGCCATACGCATTGGCAAACAGGATGGCCAATACCGGACGAATACGTTTCCCGCCTGCGTTAATGATGTATTCACCAACCTGTTTGACTAACGGGACATCGGATTGAAGTTTGGCCCGGATCACTAAATCAACCGCATCCATATCTGATGAGATGAAACTGGTGATGTTTTGTTGCGCTTGCGTATTTAAGGTGGCGGACAAAATGTAACCTGCATAAAGAAACCAAGATGGCCGAAATTATACGATGCTTATTTGCAGCTTATAAACCTTGTCTGAAAATTCTCCTGTTAATCATGCCGTAAATCGCAGTTTCAGTCGTTTCTGGAAACAATTCGAGCGCAATCAATATGTAAAAAGCAATTAGTGAGGCGGTCAGTCCGGCAAAAGAAATTATCCGACGCCAGTTAACAGGCCGGAAAATTGTCAAATACCAATTTAATTGAAAAGTTGCTTGACAATTTATGCGAAATTTCTTGAAACGTTTTGACGTGTAAAGGTGATTTGTGTACAATCGTGGGCTTCCTGAAATTTTTGTTCCTGCAATTCGAGGATAAATCAACGAGGGATTTTAAAGATATTCACATTTTTGATGAGGTTTCATATGTACGCGGTCATAAAAACTGGTGGCAAACAATATAAAGTTGCTGCTGGCCAAAAACTTAAAATAGAACAGATACCTGCAGACATCGGATCCGAAATCACCATTGACCAAGTCCTTGCCGTTGGCGAGGGAGATACTCTGAAAGTTGGGGTTCCATTGGTTGCAGGTGCTACGGTGATGGCTAAGGTAGTGGCGCATGGTCGTCACGATAAAGTAACGATTTTCAAGATGCGTCGTCGTAAGCATTACCAAAAGCATCAAGGGCATCGCCAAAACTACACCGAATTGCACATTGTTTCGATTAACGGTTAATACCTCGATCAGAAGCTGGCAATCATATTTTCAGATTAGTAAGGAGTCTTAAATGGCACACAAAAAAGGCGGCGGCACCACGCGTAATGGTCGTGATTCAGAATCGAAACGACTCGGCGTAAAAGTTTACGGCGGCCAGGCAATCAACGCTGGCGGCATCATTATTCGCCAACGCGGCACACGTGTTCACCCAGGTGAAAACGTTGGAATGGGTAAAGATCACACTTTATTTGCTTTGGTCCCAGGCAAAGTCAAGTTTGTAATCAAAGGCGCTCAACAACATCAGTACGCAACAATCGTAACTGAAGCTGTTGCAGCGTAATTGCAGTATTGATTGAGGTGTAGTATCGAAGGTTGGTCACTTCGAGCCGGGCTGAACTCTTGTGGCGTATCCAATAAGTGCTTAGCCTTTGGCAATATAAAGGCTCTACCATTGGTAGAGCTTTTTTTATGGCATTTTTATAAATCCGAACTAGATTTATAAAAGTGCCTTTTTTGATTTAGCATGCACGGCAATATGAGTAGTAAGGAAGGACAAAGAACATGAAATTTATTGATGAAGCGCGGATAGAGGTAGTGGCAGGCGATGGTGGAAATGGCATTGCATCATTCTGCCGTGAAAAGTTTCGTCCGTTCGGTGGCCCCGACGGTGGTGATGGCGGCAAGGGCGGCAGCATATTTGCCGTTGCGGACCGCAATATCAATACCCTGGTTGATTTTCGTTTTTCGAAGCTGCACATGGCCAAGCGCGGCGAAAACGGTCGCGGTGCTGATTGTTACGGCAAAGGCGCTGACGATGTTTTTCTGCGGATGCCGGTCGGAACGCTGATCTTTGATCGCAATACGGAAGAACTGATTGCAGATTTAACCGAACATGGCCAGGAAGTGTTGTTGGCTAAAGGCGGAGATGGCGGATGGGGCAATATTCACTTTAAGACCTCGACCAACCGCGCACCGCGCCAACACGGCAACGGAAAAGAAGGCGAACGTCGCGAACTTCGTCTGGAATTGAAAGTGCTGGCCGATGTCGGATTGTTGGGTATGCCAAACGCCGGCAAGTCCACTTTCATTACAGCTGTTTCAAACGCGCGTCCTAAAATCGCAGATTATCCGTTTACGACATTGCATCCGAATTTGGGTGTGGTACGCGTGAGTCACGAAAAAAGCTTCGTGATTGCCGATATTCCAGGTTTGATCGAAGGTGCAGCTGAGGGCGCCGGACTGGGACATCAATTCTTGCGTCACCTGCAGCGCACCGGTTTGCTGCTGCATATCATTGATTTTTCTCCGTTCGACGATGTTGATCCGGTCAAAGAAGCCAAAGCCCTGGCGCAGGAGTTGCGCAAGTATGATGAGAGCTTATACGATAAACCGCGCTGGTTGGTCTTGAATAAATTGGACATGGTGCCGGAAGCTGATCGCAAAAAGCGGGTTAAGGATTTCGTAAAGCGTCTGGCCTGGAAGGGTCCGGTATTTGAAATATCTGCATTGAATCGCGCCGGTTGCGAAGATCTGGTCATGGCGATTTATTCTTATCTGGCTGAAAAGCGCACCCAGGAAAATCGCTCTGAAGAAACCACTATGGAAGAATCGGCACAGGCAGTCCTGTCAATCGAGCCTGATGATCCGCGGTTTAAAATCATCGACTAGCAACAGCAAAATCGTCAGGTCGTTTTCAAAAGAAATGAGCCCGGTGCGTTGTATTGCACTTCAAAAAGAGTGTCATAGGAACTGAAATTCTATTTAAAATTGCATCGTGATATTTAATAGGCCAAAAGTTATGACCACCGAGCTTCAAACCAGTAAACGTCTGATCATCAAAGTTGGATCCTCTCTCGTCACCAATGACGGCCGCGGCCTGGATCAGGCGGCAATTCAAAACTGGGCCGCACAAATTGCCAGCCTGCGGGCCATGGGCAAAGAAGTTGTTCTGGTCAGCTCCGGGGCAATCGCTGAAGGAATGCTGCGGCTGGGATTTTCCAGGCGTCCTACTGAAATCGACGAATTGCAGGCCTGTGCGGCTGTTGGCCAAATGGGTTTGGCACAAATCTATGAAAGCAGTTTTCGTCAGCATCAGATCGGCACGGCGCAAGTCTTGTTGACGCACGCCGACCTGGCTGATCGCGAACGTTACCTCAATGCCCGCTCAACCTTGCGCACGCTGCTACGCTTTGGCATTGTGCCGATCATCAATGAAAACGATACGGTCGTCACGGATGAAATTAAATTGGGCGATAACGATACGCTGGGTGCCCTGGTAGCGAATTTGATCGAGGCCGACGCCTTGATCATTCTTACCGATCAGGCCGGACTCTACAGTGCTGACCCGCGCAAAAATCCGGATGCGGAGTTTATTCATCATGCCAGTGCAGGAGACCCAAGATTGGAAATCATGGCTGGTGGAGCAGGGAGCAGCATCGGGCGCGGCGGGATGTTAACCAAAATTTTGGCAGCGAAACGGGCAGCCAGGTCGGGCGCTCACACGATTATTGCCTGGGGGCGTGAACCTGATGTATTGACGAGGTTAATGGCGGGCGAATTAATTGGTACCCATCTCGTTTCACAAACTGAGCCACTGGCAGCGCGTAAGCAGTGGCTGCAGGATCACCTGCAAACTGCCGGACAATTTATTTTGGACGATGGCGCGGTGAATAAACTGGTCAACGAAGGTAAGTCTTTGTTGCCAATCGGCGTTGTGGATGTGATCGGCGAGTTCGGCCGTGGATCTGCAATCACCTGTCTGAGCCAGTCCGGCGTTGCCATAGCGCGCGGCTTGAGCAACTATTCAAGCGGTGATGCGCGCCGCATCAAACGTCGCCCCTCTTCAGAAATTGCAGGCATACTCGGTTTCATTGAAGAATCCGAATTGATCCATCGGGATAACCTGGTGCTGATCAGTTAGCGCTGTTTTATCTCGACGGGTCGTTGAGCGCTTTGTGCGACTCGATACGATGCACGATGTCGCTAACCTTGCCAGCAACATCGGTGACCGAACAGAAGTATCCGTTAGCCAGTGTGCCATGAGGAATATAGAGGCCTTTGATATAAATCGCGCTCCATTCTGGCGAACGTACCAATGACCAACGTCCATCTTTCAGTCCAACAGCATAGATGATTTTCTGCCGGTTGCTGCAGCGTATCCCCTCGTAACTGAGATTGACCGCACCTTGTTTACTGATTGCGCGTAAGGTGTAACGCACTTCCTGATCTGCGCCGGGTTGAATGCTGATCGAGTCAGGGTCAATTGCAAAACTGAGTTGTCCAGCCGAATAGAAGTCAAGGAACCGTTTTGCTGGCGCGGGCAAAGTTGGCGGAGCTGGTTCTTCTTTTACTGCCGCTTTTTCCTCGGCCAGTGATGCCACAGCAGTGGCCAAAGCCAAGATGGCGAAAATTAATTTATATTTTTTACTCATTCGGTTTAGTCGGTTGATCGGCAATATCGACGATGATTTCAGTGGTGATTTCAATCTGAATATTGGTCGATTGTTGTTGCCGCAGGTAGCGTCCGGTGCTGCGATGTTTGGGGCGTTCGGGGCGCGATAAAAAGCGCGACAATTCCTGCAGCGCCAACTGGTACACCTCGCGTTTGAATTCAATCACCATATCGAGCGGCACCCAGTAATCGTGCCAGCGCCAGGCATCAAATTCGGGATGATTGGAAGCGCGCAGATTCACGTCGCAATCGCGCCCGGTCATCCTGAGTAAAAACCAGATTTGTTTTTGGCCGCGGTAATGGCCGCGAATATCGCGTTTGATGAAATGATCAGGCACTTCATAACGAAGCCAGTCACGCGTGCGGCCAATGACCTTGACGTGTTTGGGTAGCAAACCGGTTTCTTCTTCGAGCTCCCGAAACATGGCTTGTTCTGGGGTTTCGCCGTATTTAATGCCACCCTGCGGAAATTGCCAGGAGTGTTCACGCACCCGTTTGCCCCACCATACTTCGTTCGTAGGGTTGAGCAGAATGATGCCTACGTTAGGCCTAAAGCCTTCACGATCAAGCATGATGTCCTCAAAACTTTCTGCGGCGCCTGCACAAACCAGTGGAATTCAGTATAAATCCATTAAAACTACGGTTTTGGGGCGAGTTTGGATCAAAAATCTGTAAACAATGGGTGCATACGCCAACTAATCCTTTAAAATTGGATTGATTATAACCTCCTCTATTTAAAAAGAACTCATTGTTATGCGCGCAACCCGATTTTTTATTTCAACCCTAAAAGAAGCCCCAGCTGATGCCGAAATTGTTAGCCATAAACTAATGATGCGGGCCGGCCTGATAAAACGACTTGGCTCAGGAATTTACAACTATATGCCGATGGGTTTGCGCGTGATTCGCAAAGTCGAAGCGATCGTGCGCGAAGAAATGAATCGTGCCGGTGCCATAGAAATGCTGATGCCAATTGTGCAACCTGCAGAGCTTTGGCAGGAAACCGGACGCTGGACTAAATACGGTCCGGAGTTATTGAGAATTAAAGATCGTCATGGCCGCGATTATATTATTCAGCCAACCTCGGAAGAGGTGATCACGGATGTGGCACGATCGGACATCCGTTCTTACCGTCAGTTGCCGGTCAATTTTTATCACATTCAAACCAAATTCCGCGATGAGCGTCGGCCACGTTTTGGTCTGATGCGCGGCCGCGAATTCACCATGAAAGACGCGTACTCATTCGATCGCGATGTCACTGCGATGCAAAAATCTTATCAAATCATGTTTGATGCGTATGTGCGTATCTTCCAACGGTTTGGTTTGCAGTTTCGCGCGGTGGCCGCCGACAACGGCAGTATCGGCGGCACGGGCTCTCATGAGTTCCACGTTATCGCCGATACCGGTGAAGATGCGCTGGTGTATTGCCCAAGCTCGGACTATGCAGCCAATATGGAAGCGGCAGAAGCTTTGCCCCTGCTGACCAAACGCGCCGCGCCGCAACAGGAACTCGTCAAAGTGGCCACGCCCGACATGAGTAAATGTGAACAGGTTGCCGAATTACTCAATATACCGTTGCAGCAAACCGTGAAGTCACTGGTGCTGGCGGTAGACGCCAGCGAAGATGGCAAGGTGAAAAAACAGATCTGGTTGTTGCTGCTGCGTGGTGACCATGAAATGAACGAGATCAAGGTTGGCAAGATCCCCGGTTTGCAAAACTCGCGCATGGCCACTGAAGCAGAAATCCTTGAGAGCTTTGCCTGCGTGCCCGGCTATCTGGGGCCGATCGGAACCAAAGCACCAGTCAACCTGCTGATTGATCGTACCGTGGCCATGATGAGCGACTTCGTTTGTGGCGCCAATGAAGTCGGTTATCACTTCACCGGCGTAAATTGGGAGCGCGATTTGCCGCTGCCGCAGGTTGCAGACATTCGCAATGTGCAGGCCGGTGATCCATCTCCAGACGGAAAAGGTGTACTGGCGATTCAACGCGGGATCGAAGTTGGTCATGTTTTTCAACTGGGCAGCTCGTATTCTGAATCCATGAAAGCTACTTATCTGGATGAAAACGGCAAGCCACAGCTACTGCAAATGGGTTGTTATGGTATCGGTATCACGCGGATACTTGGCGCGGCAATCGAACAGAATTTTGATGACAAGGGTATTGTGTGGCCGACCACGCTGGCACCATTCGAAGTCGTGTTATGCCCAATGGGATACGACCGCAGCGAACTGGTCAAGGCTGAGACCGAAAAACTCTACGCAGCGCTGTCTGACGCTGGCATTGACGTGATCCTGGATGATCGCGGTGAGCGGCCGGGTGCCATGTTTGCCGATTGGGAGTTAATTGGCGTGCCGCATCGTATTGTCATCGGCGACCGCGGCCTGAAAGAAGGCAACCTAGAATATCAAGGTCGCCGCGATGCTGCTGCGACTGCCGTTCCAGTAGCAGACATGACGGATTTTATTCAGAAAAAATTGAGGACTTCGTAGTCCGTTGATCGTATGAATAAATTGCGATTTAGAACAGGGCTGGCTTGCGTGCTTCTTCTGGTAAATTGCCTGGCGTACGCTGGCAATCAGAAAGAAGAAGCGTTGGCCGATTCGGTCAGGTCGGCATTAGCTCGCGCCGTGACTGACAATCGCCCACCCAAACCAAGTTTTACTGCGATCGAAGATCGGCTCAATTATTTGCAGTGGCTTGGTGAAATGTCGCAACGTCTGAAGAAAAAAATTCCGGACAACTTCACTCGCATCGAATTTTTGGAAACCACCTGGTACGAGGCCAAGCGTGCCGGTCTGGATCCGGCTATGGTGCTTGGCTTGATCCAGGTGGAATCGGCGTTCCGGAAATACGCCACATCCATGGTCGGGGCGCGCGGACTGATGCAGGTGATGCCGTTCTGGTCGCGCGTGATTGGCGACAATGATGCACAAAAATTATTTAATATGACGACCAATTTGCGCTACGGATGTTCAATATTGCGCATGTATATCGATCTGGAAGGCGGGGATTTGTTTATGGCCCTGGGACGTTATAACGGCAGTCGCGGTCAGGCTGGATATCCGAATACGGTGCTGGCGGCGTGGAAAAAATGGGAGTACCAGAAGCCCGCGTCAACGCATTCCTGAACTGGTTCGGCAAAAACAAAAACGCCCGCGCGATGCGGGCGTTTTTGTTTAGGGCGTTGCCCCAAGAATTAAGACAAGTGAGCTGAAATCAGTTTTGTCATTTCAAACATCGACACTTGTTTTTTACCGCCAAACACAGCAACCAATTTTGCATCGCCATTAATCATGCGTTTGTTTGCTTCGTCTTGCAGTTTGTGCTTCTTGATATATTCCCAGATTTTTTTTGTTACTTCAGTACGTGGCAATGGTGCTGTGCCAATCACTGCAGCTAAAGATGGGGAGAGATTCATCGGTTTCATGAAAGCGGTGTTAGCTTTTTTCACTGCTGGTACTTTGGCTTTAACGACTTTCACTGCTGGTTTTGCTGCTTTTGCCGGTGCTGCTTTTTTAGCTGGAGCTGCTTTTGCAGGGGCTGCTTTTTTCGCCGCTACGACTGGCTTCTTGACTGCGGCCTTGGCTGCTGGTTTTTTTGCCGCTGCTGGTTTCTTGGCTGCGGCTGCTGGTTTTTTGGCTGTTGCCATTGTTAAGCCTCCTTGAGAAGATTAAAAATCTAGTTAATATACGCGAGAAAAATTACCACACGTCACGCATTGCTTATAGTGGTGTGGATTTATTTGCTATGCAAGTGTTTTTTAATATTTTTGTGCGTATTTTTCACTGAATATTGATGCGCGCTGTATTTATGCTGAAAAAATATGCGGTTCTCTGCGCTTTCCCATAGGGAGAAGTGAATTAAATGGATTAGCGATTGGGCAGCATGCCCTTCATGCTGCGCATCATTTTCATCATGCCGCCACCCTTCAGTTTTTTCATCATTGACTGCATTTGCTCAAATTGCGCCAGCATGCGATTGACTTCCTGAATCTGAACACCGGCACCGGCAGCGATGCGGCGTTTGCGTGAAGCCTTGATCAAATCCGGTTTGGCACGTTCCTGCGGCGTCATTGAATTGATGATGCCTTCCATGCGCCGCACCTGTTTTTCGGCCATACCCATATTCGCTCCGCTGGCTGCCTGCTGCATTTGTGCCGGCAGTTTATCGAGCAGGCCGGACAGGCCGCCCATCTTTTTCATTTGCGAGATCTGCGCTTTGAAATCATTCAAATCAAACTTGCCGCCGCTTTTTACCTTGTTGGCCAGGTCCTGAGCGGCCGACACATCCATGTTTTTCTGGGCTTCCTGCACCAGAGCCAGAATATCGCCCATGCCTAAAATACGGTTGGCCATGCGGCTGGCATCAAACGCTTCCAGTCCGTCCATTTTTTCTGATACGCCAGAAAACTTGATTGGCACGCCGGTAATGTGTCTGACCGACAGCGCCGCGCCACCGCGTGAATCACCGTCCAGTTTGGTCAGGATGATCCCGGTCAAAGGCAAGGCATCGTGGAAGGCCCGTGCACTGTTGACCGCATCCTGCCCAACCATGGCATCCACCACAAACAGAGTTTCAATCGGCTTGACCGCAGCATGAACTGCAGCGATTTCTTCCATCATGGCCGCATCGATGCCGAGTCGACCGGCAGTATCGATAATCAGCACATCGTGATGATGTTTCTTCGCAAAGTCCAGTGCTGCCAAGGCGATTGCCACCGGCTGGTCGGTCGTTTCAGTCGGGAAGAAATCAGCGCCAACCTGTTCAGTGACGCTCTTTAACTGAGCGATCGCAGCCGGGCGATACACGTCGGCAGAAACCGTTAACACTTTTTTCTTTTGCGTTTCGCGTAAATATTTGGCCAGCTTACCCACGCTGGTGGTCTTACCGACACCTTGTAAGCCGGCCATTAATATGATCGCCGGTGGTTGGGTTGCAAAGTTCAGTTGCGACGCACTGGCACCCAGGTCCGCACCCATTAAGGCCGCCAATTCGCGTTGCACGACGCCGACCAGGGCCTGGCCTGGGGTGAGTGACGAGATGACTTCTTCACCTAATGCTTTTTCTTTGACCTTGGCGATGAATTCGCGCACTGCCGGCAAGGCAACGTCCGCTTCCAGCAAGGCCAACCTGACTTCACGCAGCATTTCCGCGGTATTGGTTTCGGTTAAACGCGCTTCGCCGCGCATGGTTTTGACGACTTTGGCAAGTCGCTGGGTCAGGTTATCTAGCATGGGATCGGATTTCTCAGGGTGGTGGGTGCGGGCTGCAAAGCAGCATTTTACCCGATGCAAAGGGGCCAAGGATTAATCAATTCTGAACTGCCGCAATACGGGTTGCCAATGTGCCGGTCTATTACAAAAAAAATAACCCGATAAATTGCTTCGGTTTTATAGACAGCAAGGACAGTCCGCGCAAAAAAACAGAGAAATCATTGCAAGAACAATCCTGTTGTGGTTTCATTCATGCGCCCTACATAGTGTAAACTCAGCCCCATGCAAACCTATCTAACAATCATCGCCGCAATCCTGTACGTCAGTTGCCTGTTCCTGCCCGCGCGCGGACGCTGGCTGATTTCTTCTGTGATTGTGCTCGGCTGGTCCGTGCACGGCGCAGCCCTGTGGCTGGAAGTCAGTTCACCCGTTGGTATGCGACTTGGTTTTGCGATGATGCTGTCCACTGCATTATGGATTTCGGTGCTGGCATATTGGTTGGAGAACTGGCAATTGCCGCTGGACGGATTGCGCTTTCTCGTGCTGCCAGGTGCTGCGACCCAGGTTCTTCTGCCACTTTTTTTCCCAGGCCAACTGATTTCGATGGCTGGCAAGTCGACCTGGTTCCCCTGGCATATTGCCATCGCCTTGCTGGCCTACAGCACATTGACGATCGCGGCATTTCATGCGGTACTGATGGCCATGCAGGAAGCGCGACTGCGCAATCGGTCCTCCGTATTTTCTGCAGGCTGGTTGAACCGGGTACTTGAACGTCTGCCGGCTTTGCTGTTAATGGAGCGCATTCTGTTCAGACTGGTATTGATCGGGTTTATTTTACTCAGCCTGACGGTCGTGTCAGGCATGGCCTTTTCCGAACAGATCTTTGGCGTCGCCTTTAAATGGGATCATAAAACTGTCTTCACCTTATTGTCCTGGCTGCTGTTCGGGATCTTGTTGGGCGGACGTCAATGGCGCGGCTGGCGCGGCAAGACGGCGCTGAGCTTGACCTTGACGGGATTTGCGACCTTGTTGATGGCCTACGTTGGCAGCCGCTTTGTGTTTGAAGTCATTCTGCATCGGAGTTTTTTATGAGATTGCTGGTCTGGTTGGTTCTGGCCGTTCTGGTGATTTTCGCGATCCGCAGCAAGGCGCGGGGTGTGCAGGCCAATCTGCGCGGCACCAAGGAATTCGACGCCGAGGCTGCCATGCCGAAGCAACAGTCTGCACCGGTTGAAAACATGGTGGCCTGCGCACAGTGTCATCTTTATCTTCCCGCCTCGGAAGCGGTGCACGCCGTGACGCCGTCCGCCGAGCTTTATTTCTGCAGTGAAGATCATCGGCGACTGTATGCCGGCCAATCATCAGTCACTTCCGAATGAACCGAAGTCTCGATCAAAATCCCAATGCGACATTGTGGCGCTCATTAAGGGCGCTGACCATTACCCGAGTGTTGATTGCCCTGGTCTTGATGAGCCTGTTGGGAATCAATAACAGCAAATATATCTGGTCGATCGATCCCCAGGTTTATCGGGCAGTTTGTCTGGTCTATATAGTGGGGGGAATCGGGTTTGTGGTTTTGCAGGAAAAATTGAAGCAGTTTTTTTTCTGGCAGCTCAGTGAGCAAGTCACTTTTGACGTGGTTATCATTTCGCTCCTGTTTTTTTTCGCCGGTGGAATAAAAACCAGCGTTGTTATTTTGTATCTGTTTCCATTGGCCAGTTGCGCCATCCTGGCACCGTTGGTCTGGGCTTTATTCCTGTCCTCACTGGTGGCGATTTATTTAATGGTGGTCAGCTCGGTTCAGGAATTTGTTTCCGGATCGGCGATTGCTCTTTCCGGTGCAGGCCTGTATGGGGCCGTGTTCCTGGCAGTAGTCTATGTTGTAAACCGGCTGGCAAATCGGTTGATACGCCAGGAAGAACTCGCCGCTCAGCACGAAAAAAGTCTGCGTGTGCAGCAGGAAATCAATCGGCTGGTAGTGGCCGATATGGGTGATGGCGTCCTGGTGGTTGATGCCAGAAGCCTGGTTTACGAGTGCAATCAGGCGGCGCAGAACATGTTGGGGATCACAATGATTGCCGGGCAATCGCGCTTGAGCGACATGCCCGGCCTGCAACCGATTGCCGATGCCTTTTACTCATGGCTCAATCATGTGCCCGACACCGAACACGGTTGGATCGATACAATCGCCTTTGCCGCTGTGCGCGATGATGCGGGACAGGTGGACTCGGTGATGGTGAAAGGAATTCGCAACGACGTAGTGACGCATTTGAAACTGAGGTTTGTTAATGTCGGTGGAGAATCCGGCGAAGACGAGGAACGTTTCATTATTTTTTTACAGGACGCCTCGGAAATTGAAAATCAGGCACAGCAGTTGAAGCTGGCATCGATGGGACGGCTGACTGCCAGTATCGCGCATGAAGTCAGAAATCCACTCTCGTCGATCTCCTATGCGGCTGGATTATTGGGTGAAGCGGACCTGAGCCCGGATCAGGGCGCGCGCCTGGTCAAGATCGTCAATGACAATGTGTCGCGACTGAACCAGTTGATTGAAGATATCCTGCGCCTGTCGCGCAAAGCACAAACCAATCTGGAACCGTTTTTATTGAAACCGGCAGTGCAGGAGATTTTGCAGGAATTCCAGGAGACACACCGATTATCGGCAGAAGTGGTGCAGCTTTCCGCGCCGGATCATCTGATGGTGCGCTTCGATCCCCTGCATTTACGCGAGGTGGTTGTCAATTTGCTGACCAACGCCGTTCGTTATGCGAGCGGAGCCGCAGGCAGCATTCAGATGTTTGTGGTCGCCGATCTGGATGACCAACTTGAGTTACATGTCCGCGATGACGGGCCCGGGATCACTGCCGATGTGCGCGCGCACCTGTTTGAGCCGTTTTATACGACCTCGAGTCGCGGAACCGGATTGGGCTTATATATGGCGCGCGAACTGTGCTTAAATAACGGTGCACTGCTTGACTATGAATATCGCATTACAGAAAAGGAAGTCAGCAATGACTTTTCCAGAACTCACGGCCGGTTTGTAATCACCTTCGTTAAACCTAAGTAAAGTAGTCAAAATTTGCCCTGCTATGAACATGAATCGAAATCCACCCAACACCGCTGTTCCGCGCATACTGGTCGTCGACGATGAGGCACATATCCGCGAATTGCTGGAGATTACCCTGATTAAAATGGGGATGGATGTCGACAGTGCCGAAAATTTGGCCAAGGCCAGAAGCCTGTTCTCGCAAAACAGTTATTCGCTGGTGCTCACTGATATGCGCTTGCCGGATGGCCTCGGCCTGGAGTTGGTGGAAGAGGTTGCCAAGAGTAACAAGAATATCCCGATCGCGGTCATCACTGCATTTGGCAGCACCGACAATGCGGTGATTGCGTTAAAAGCCGGTGCCTTTGACTATCTGTCGAAGCCGGTCGCGCTGGATCAGTTAAGAAAACTGGTCAATTCGGCATTGCAGGTCAGCCACAATAAATCGCACTCTGCTCAGCAGCACAATCAAGGCTCACGGCTGCTGGGACAGTCACCAGTGATGCAGGATTTGCGAACCCAGATTGGTCGCCTGGCGCGCAGCATGGCACCGGTGTCGATTTGGGGAGAATCCGGTAGCGGCAAGGAACTGGCCGCGCGTGAAATTCATGCGCAAAGTGCCCGGGCCAGCAAACCTTTTGTGGCGGTCAATTGTGGTGCCATTCCCGAGGCGCTGATGGAAGCCGAGTTTTTCGGTTACCGCAAAGGGTCGTTTACCGGGGCAACGGAAGAGCGCGAAGGTTTTTTTCAGGCGGCCAATGGCGGCACCCTGATGCTCGATGAAGTGGCCGATCTGCCGTTGGCGATGCAGGTCAAGCTGCTGCGCGCCATACAGGAACGTGCCGTGCGCAAGATCGGTGCAACCTCAGAAGAGACTGTCGATGTGCGTATCATCAGTGCCACCCACCAGGATCTGGAAGAGTGCGTGGCGAACAAGCGGTTCAGGCAGGATCTGTATTACCGATTGAATGTGATTGAGCTCAAACTGCCGTCCCTGCGCGAGCGGCGCGATGACATCGCGCTCCTGTCGGAAGGAATTTTACACAGGCTGTCAGGCAAGACAGTGAGCCTGGCCTCCGATGCGCTGGCCGCCTTGAACCACTATGATTTTCCCGGCAATGTGCGCGAACTGGAAAATATTCTGGAGCGCGCGCTGGCCTTTGCCAACGATGGTGTGGTCCAGTATGCCGATTTGGCATTGAAGTCGACCAGACCGTTGGCCTTGTCAGAAGTGGTCAGCCCGGTCCAGACCATCCAGGAAGGTTTGCATGTGGATCTCAGCCATGCGCCAGTTGAGCTGAAAACGATTCCCGAACCGCTGGCCAAAGCTGTCGAACCTTTGCCAGTGCCTGCTGAAGCAGCCGCGGTGGTGCCAGCCAGCCAGAATACTAACGACGATTTGCCGAAATCCCTGCCAGCCTATTTGGAGCAGGTCGAACGAGACATCATTTTGCGGGCCTTGCAGAAAACACGCTATAACAAAACTCAGGCCGCCGAACTGTTGGGAGTCAGTTTCAGACAGTTGCGCTATCAAATTCAAAAATTGAAAATCGATGAATCAGAATGATGGCGCCCAAACTAAACACAATGAATCAGGGTTGGGTCGACGATGCCAGGCGACTGCCTTCACCGAATTATGATGCCCGACCAATCGGAACGGTCACCGACCTGCTGGTGATTCATGCCATCAGTCTGCCGCTGGGGCAGTTCTCCACTTCTGATACCTGTTATGTCAGTGACTTGTTTCTGAACTGCCTGGATACGGCCGCGCACCCGGATTTTGCCCAGCTGGCCGGTGCCAGGCTCTCAAGCCATTTCTTCATTGCGCGCAGCGGCGCCTTGCTTCAATTTGTTTCCACCGACCAGCGTGCCTGGCATGCCGGCGTTTCCCAGTTTATGGCGCGCGAACGCTGTAACGATTTTTCGATTGGGGTGGAATTGGAAGGAAGTGATTTTGTTCCGTTTGAGCCCGCCCAGTATGACACTTTGGCGCGTCTGACGAATCTGCTGGTGCAACATTATCCGATCCACCACATACTCGGCCATCAAGACATCGCACCATCAAGAAAAACCGATCCGGGTCCTTTTTTTGATTGGGCACTGTATCAAAATTTACTAAGCCATCACTTCCCGTTAGTGCTTGCTAACGCTGCGATACGCAATCACGCTACTCGTTAAAAAAGTCAATTGCCGCGTCGGAGTGTTTGACGTCAAATGCAAAAAAAATAAATCAAAAAGCGATTGCATTGTAAAATGCTCAGCACTAGAATTAGTCAAAATTATGAAACGGATTACTAGATATAGTGTTTTTCTGTGAAATTGCGGAAAATCACAGTCACCCTAAAAGGGACAGTTTTAAGGTGCTCGAATCATGATTTTGGCTTATTAATCAAATCAGTAGGCGCTAGTTTTTTTATAAATAGAATCAACGCTGACTCTGATTTGTTCATTGATAAGCAAATCTCTACCCAAATTAATTAAAAAATACAGACGGCACATATCCGTGTGCCGTTCTTAACAATGACTCTGGAGGCTACATGCACTCTTCAACTGAACAATCTACTCCATCCCAATTCAATCCAACCCAAGTGGCGCCAGTTGGAATCAACCCTTTAGAGCCTTCCCTGTCTTATACGGAATACCGAATCATCCGACGCAACGGAGCGGTGGTCAGTTTTGAACCGTCAAAAATTGCGATCGCGATGACAAAGGCTTTTATTGCCGTCACCGGCGGACAAGGCGCCGCATCGGCACGGGTTCGCGAAATCGTCGAGCAACTGACTGCCAGCGTGGTCAGCGCCTTGTTGCGCCGTCAACCTAACGGCGGCACTTTTCATATTGAAGATGTCCAGGATCAGGTAGAACTGGCTTTGATGCGTTCGGGCGAACATGATGTGGCGCGTTCATATGTGCTGTACCGTTTTAAGCGCATGGAAGAACGTCGTGCGCAACAGGAAGCGAGCCATCCGGAAGCGCAGGCCGCCAGTCAGTTGCAGGTACTGGTGAATGGACAGAGCCAGCCGCTGGATGTGCAGCAGGTACGCAATCTGATCAGCGCAGCGTGCGTTGGTTTGAATGAGTTGGTCGATGCTGAAGCGATCCTGACTGAAACCTTGAAGAATTTGTATCACAACGTGCCGGTCGAAGAGCTGTACAAGTCGGCGATTCTGGCAGCACGTGCCATGATGGAAAAAGAGCCGGCCTACAGCCAGGTTACCGCGCGGTTGTTGCTGCACACGATTCGCTCTGAAGTATTCGGCCAGGAAGTGTCACAACAAAATGCCGCTGAACGCTATGTGACTTACTTCCCGGAGTTCATCAAGAAGGGTATCAAAGCCGAGTTGCTGGACCAGCGCCTGGCGGAATACGAGTTGGACAAACTGGCTAACGCCCTGGTCGCTGATCGCGATCTGCAGTTCGGTTATCTGGGTCTGCAGACTTTATATGACCGCTATTTCCTGCATATCGAAGGCAGCCATATCGAAATGCCCCAGGTATTCTTTATGCGCGTTGCCATGGGATTGGCATTGAATGAGATCGACCGCACTACGCGCGCCATCGAATTCTATAACCTGTTGTCCAGTTTCGATTTCATGAGCTCGACCCCAACCCTGTTCAATTCCGGCACCTTGCGGTCGCAATTATCGTCTTGCTATTTGACTACCGTGTCGGATGATCTGGAGGGTATCTATGAAGCCATCAAAGAAAATGCCTTGCTGGCCAAATACGCCGGCGGACTGGGTAATGACTGGACGCCGGTGCGTTCATTAGGTGCGCATATCAAAGGGACCAACGGTAAATCACAAGGCGTGGTGCCGTTCCTGAAAGTCGTCAATGACACGGCAGTGGCAGTCAACCAGGGCGGAAAACGCAAAGGCGCGGTGTGCGCTTACCTGGAAACCTGGCACATGGACGTGGAAGAATTTCTTGAGCTGCGCAAAAACACCGGCGACGACCGCCGTCGCACGCACGACATGAATACCGCGAACTGGATTCCCGATCTGTTCATGAAACGCGTCATGGAAAAAGGCGAATGGACCTTGTTCTCCCCGTCCGACGCCACCGATCTGCATGACAAATATGGCAAGGCATTTGAAACCGCCTACGTCGCATATGAAGCCAAGGCTGCGCGCGGTGAAATCAAAGTCTTTAAAAAAGTGCAGGCTCTGGACCTGTGGCGCAAGATGTTGTCGATGCTGTTTGAAACCGGCCATCCATGGATTACCTTCAAAGATCCCTGCAATATCCGCTCGCCACAGCAGCATGTAGGCGTGGTGCACTCATCGAATCTGTGCACTGAAATCACGCTGAACACCAACGAAAAGGAAATCGCGGTCTGTAATCTGGGTTCCGTGAACCTGCCAGCGCATATGAAAGACGGCAAGCTCGACCATGTTAAATTGCAAAAAACCGTTCGTACCGCAATGCGCATGCTCGACAATGTCATCGACATTAACTACTACGCCGTGAAAAAAGCGCGCGAATCCAATTTGCGGCATCGTCCGGTTGGCATGGGCATTATGGGTTTCCAGGATTGTCTGCATATGATCCGTACGTCCTATGCGTCAGAAGAAGCGGTGCAGTTTGCCGATACCTCAATGGAAGCAGTCTGCTATTACGCTTACCTGGCCTCTACCGAGCTGGCTGAAGAACGCGGTACCTACAGTTCATATCGCGGTTCCCTGTGGGATCGCGGCATCCTGCCGCAAGATTCCTTGAGACTGCTGGCCGAAGAACGCGGCGGATATCTGGAAGTCGACAGCAGCGAATCCATGGACTGGAGCCTGGTACGCAACCGGATCAAACAATACGGCATGCGTAACTCGAACTGCGTGGCGATTGCACCAACCGCCACGATCTCCAACATCATCAACGTCTCGGCCTGTATTGAACCGACCTATCAGAACCTGTATGTGAAGTCCAACCTGTCCGGCGAATTCACCGAGATCAATGAATATCTGGTGCGCGATCTGAAGAACCGCGGCATGTGGGATGAAGTGATGATCTCGGATCTGAAATACTTTGACGGCAGCCTGGCCAAGATCGACCGGATCCCGGCCGACCTGCGGGCCTTGTACGCAACCGCATTTGAAGTCGATACGATCTGGATCATCGAAGCGGCGGCACGTCGTCAAAAATGGATCGATCAGGCACAGTCGCTGAACATTTATATGGCCGGTGCATCCGGTAAAAAACTCGACGAGACGTATAAGACAGCATGGTTGCGTGGCTTAAAAACCACATACTATCTGCGCACGATCGGCGCAACGCATACTGAAAAATCGACATCAAAAACTGGCGCATTAAACGCCGTTGCGGTGGACGGCGCGCAGGGTTCGATGATGAGTTCCGCCGGTTCCGCGACGACCTTCACCGGCATCAGCAGCACCGATGCCACGCCAGAAACGGATGGCCCAGCCTGCATGCTGCGACCAGGAGATGACGGTTTCGAAGAATGCGAAGCCTGCCAGTAACACTAAATAACACCGCATCAATGCACACAAAAAAGGATATAAAAATGCTCTCATGGGATGATGAAGTAACCGAGTCAGCCAAAGCCAGTCTGGCGACACCGGCCTTGCAAACTCTGCAAACCCAACCGTCGTTGCGTGTTCAGGAACAGGCTTATGAGCAGGTGTTCGTGCCTGTCTCGGCACCAAGTAAAAATGAAGTGCCGGTCGCGGCCGAACAGATTGCCCGCCGCGTCAATGCTGCCGACAAGCGGATTATCAATGGCGCCACCGACGTCAACCAGCTGGTGCCATTCAAGTACAAATGGGCCTGGGACAAGTATCTGGCCGGCTGCGCCAATCACTGGATGCCGCAAGAGATCAACATGCAGCGCGATATTGAACTGTGGAAGAACCCTAACGGTTTGACCCCGGACGAGCGCCGCCTGGTCACCCGCAATCTGGGTTTCTTCGTGACCGCCGATTCACTGGCCGCCAATAACATCGTGCTCGGCACCTACCGCCACATCACGGCACCGGAGTGCCGCCAGTACCTGTTGCGTCAGGCTTTTGAAGAAGCCATTCACACCCATGCTTATCAATATATCGTTGAGTCGCTCGGTCTGGACGAGGCCGAAATCTTTAACGCGTACCACGAAGTGGCGTCGATCCGCGACAAGGACGAATTCCTGATTCCGTTTATCGACGCGCTGACCAACCCGGAATTCAAAACCGGCACGCCCGAAAATGATCAGACCTTGCTCAAGTCGCTGATCGTGTTTGCCTGCCTGATGGAAGGATTGTTCTTCTATGTTGGCTTCACCCAGATCCTGGCACTGGGTCGTCAGAACAAGATGATGGGTGCAGCCGAGCAGTACCAATACATCCTGCGCGACGAATCGATGCACTGCAATTTTGGAATCGATTTGATCAACACGATCAAGATGGAGAACCCACATTTGTGGACACCGGAATTCCGCGACGAGATAAAAACGTTGTTTTTACATGCAGTCGAGTTGGAGTATCGCTATGCCGAAGATACGATGCCGCGTGGTGTGCTTGGACTGAATGCGCCGATGTTCAAAGGCTATCTCAGATTCATCGCAAATCGTCGCGCGCAGCAGATCGGATTGGAAGCATTATTTCCGAACGAAGAGAACCCTTTCCCTTGGATGAGCGAGATGATCGACCTGAAAAAAGAGCGTAATTTTTTTGAGACGCGGGTCATCGAATATCAAACTGGTGGCGCTTTGAATTGGGAATAAGTTGAGTTAAAAAAGTGCGTTAAAAATCGGTGAAGTAGAAAATAAAAAATCACTTCACCAAAAAATTTTTCATTTTTTTGAAAAAAAAAGATCACTTTTTTTAAAAAAAGTTTTACTATTCGGGAAATGCAGCGTATTTTGGTAAGTGTAAAAAACAGATTTAAAATGCGCTGCTGAATTTTTGAAGAATTTTCCGGATAAATTTTTTTGAAAAAAGCAGATTTAAAAAGTTTGAAAGTCAGTCAAAACTAAAATAATAAAGAACCTGAACAAACAAGCGAGGCCATCATAAACAACAATGAACACACGATTATCAAAACTAGCCGCCCTGCCTGAATAGCGAATCTATTCAGGAGCAAGCGGCTTTTTGCTGTGTTCATTCGATTTGTTTTAAAAATACTTCCCTGCTTCACGAAGCTTGAAACAGGGCGATTCTAAAGGGGATGCTCCAGAAGATGTACATATATATATGTACTGCTGGTGATCGGAACGAGCAGGCTCCTTTGGAAAAGATTAAGTGTCAAACTGAAGAATCAATAAAAAGATAACAGTTTGGCAGATGCCGAATTCATTAGCGTATATGCATTAAAGTTTTGCGCCGATGAATAATCCGCTTTAATCATTGCTTCGTGCGATGGCTAAAACGGGTTTTAAACTTGTATGTGATACTTTCTAACTTTTAGTAAAGGACAAAAAATGTCTACAGCATCTAAACCCGCAAAAAAAGCAGCCGCTAAACCGGCAGCCAAGAAAGCAGCAGCGAAACCTGCCGCTAAAAAAGTAGCAGCTAAGCCAGCAGCAGTCAAAAAAGTAGCAGCTAAAAAGCCAGTAGCTAAAAAAGTAGTGGCCAAACCAGCAGCGAAACCTGCCGCTAAAAAAGTAGCAGCCAAGCCAGCAGCGAAAAAAGTAGTAGCTAAAAAGCCAGTAGCTAAAAAAGTAGCAGCGAAACCAGCAGCTAAAAAAGTAGCAGCCGCAGTTAAAAAACCAGCAGCAGCGAAAAAAGTAGCAGCCAAAAAGCCAGTAGCTAAAAAAGTAGCGGCCAAGCCGGCAGCGAAAAAAGTAGCAGCTAAAAAGCCAGTCGCTAAAAAAGTAGCAGCCAAACCAGCAGCTAAAAAAGTAGCAGCCAAGCCAGCAGCTAAAAAAGTAGCAGCCAAAAAGCCAGTCGCTAAAAAAGTCGCAGCTAAGCCAGCAGCCAAGCCAGCAGCGAAAAAAGTAGCAGCTAAAAAGCCAGTCGCTAAAAAAGTCGCAGCCGCAGTTAAAAAACCGGCAGCAGCAAAACCAGTAGCAGCCAAACCAGCAGCCGCGAAAAAGCCAGTCGCAAAAAAAGCGGCGGCTAAGCCAGCCGTAAAACCGGCTGCACCGAAAGAAGCTAACAGTGTAATTGCTCCAACAGCTGCCTGGCCTTTCCCAACTGCGACACCACGCCCTCAATAAGCGTCAAGTTGTTGTTGCCTGATTTGTGTCAGGAATCATGACCTGCTATGTAGTCAGACTGCATAGCAGGTTTTTTTATGGGCAGTGCAAGCTTGGAAAACGGTAGTCGCGATATTGCGCCAAATATGTATACTGTCGGCTTCGCTGATCAACTGAGTTGGTCATGGCGGTTGTGCCGGGCTCAATATTAGGGGAATGAATCTTGTTATATAACTTGTTTAGTTTAGTGCTGGATACGGTTGCAGGGTTGCTGGCCGGGGTCCTGTTGTTACGATTTTGGATACAGATTGTCCGGGTACGCCCGCCACCGCAGGTCGCGCAATTCACCTTTCAACTCAGTGACTGGCTGGTTAAACCCCTGCGTCGCATCATTCCCGGTGTCGCTGGATTCGACTGGGCGAGCCTGATTGGTGCCTATCTGATTGCACTGGTCGCCACCGTAATCAAAATGTGGCTGGTCACCGACACGGTGTTCGCCGCGCTGTTTCTGATTGCCCTGTTTAGCGTGCTGCAATGGATCATTTATGGCTGGACCGCCTTGCTGATTCTGGAAGTAATTTTCAGTTGGGTGAACCCACAGGCGCCATTGGCACCGTTTGTACAGGCGTTGAACGCGCCCTTATTGAAGCCGATACGCCAGCTGATTCCACTGCTGGGCGGTCTAGATATTTCCCCGATGGTGTTATTCCTGTTGCTGCAGGTCGCCAGTAAAATGCTGTCCTATCTGGCGGTCATGGCCGGATTCGCGTTGATTTAAATAGCTTCCAGAGGCGGAATCACCCGCGGTTTTCTGTCGTCATCGGTCGCCACATAAGTCAATGTGGCTTCGGTGACCTTGACGGTATCCGCTTCAAGGCGGTTTCGTTCCGCATACACTTCCACGTAAATCGTTATTGACGTGCGACCCACTTTGACGACATCGGCATAAAAAGACAGCAAGTCGCCGACAAACACCGGGTGTTTAAACAGGAATGAATTGACCGCAATGGTCGCAACGCGTCCGTTACTGCGACGCGCGGCGGGAATCGCGCCGGCGATATCGACCTGCGCCATAATCCATCCACCAAAAACGTCACCGTGGATATTGGCATCGGATGGCATTGGCATGACGCGCAATTGCGGCATACGGGCTGGCAGTGCGGTCTCGCTTGAGCTGTTCATAGTTCTGAGTTCCCGGTACGGAGTACAATCGCAAAACCGAAATTATAGACCAAATCATGCGCCACTCATCTTCCAGCTCTTCCGCTCCAGGCCCAGCTCCTGCGGGCGATACAATAAAACGTAATGATTGGGCAACCATCAAGACACTCCTGCCGTATCTGTGGGCCTATAAAGTAAGAGTTGGGATTGCCCTGTTCTGTCTGATTGCTGCCAAATCGAGCCTGGTTGCCGTGCCGGTTGTCCTGAAAAGATTGATCGACACCTTAACGCCAGGCTCGACCAATGCCACGCTGGTGTTACCGGTTTCTATCCTGGTGGTGTATGGTTTGCTGCGCCTGTCGACCACATTTTTTACTGAGATGCGCGAATTCGTGTTTGCCCGCGTCACGCAACGAGCGGTGCGAACCATCGCCCTGAAAGTATTCCGCCACATCCACGGCCTGTCATTGCGCTTCCATCTGAATCGACAGACCGGCGGCATGACCCGTGATATCGAACGCGGTACCCGGGCCGTCGCGTCGCTGGTCTCGTTTGCCCTGTTCAGCATCTTTCCGACCCTGCTGGAAATCACTATGGTGCTGGGCTATCTGGTCCTGCACTACGATATCTGGTTTTCCGCGATCACTTTCTGCGCCTTGACTCTATATATAGTGTTCACGATTTCGGTCACCGAGTGGCGTACCCATTTCAGACGCACCATGAATGAACTGGATTCCAAAGCCAATACCAAGGCGATCGATTCCATCATCAATTATGAAACAGTCAAATACTTCAGCAATGAAGAAATGGAAGCGACCCGCTACGACCTGGGCTTGCAGCAATATGAAACTGCGGCGGTCAAATCGCAAACCTCGCTGTCGCTGTTAAATATTGGACAATCTTCGATTATCGCGATTGCTGTCAGTCTGATTCTGTGGCGCGCCACTGTTGGGGTCATCGCCGGACAGATGACTTTGGGTGACCTGGTCCTGGTCAACAGTTTCATGCTGCAGTTGTATGTGCCGCTGAACTTCCTGGGTGTGTTGTACCGCGAAATCAAACAGAGTCTGGCCGATATGGAAAAACTGTTCGCACTGCTGGATGAAAACAAGGAAATCGCCGATGCCGACAATGCCCATGTGCTGCAGCTGGTTAACCAGGCAGGACCAGAAATCCGGTTTAACCAGGTCGAGTTCAGTTACGAGAGTAACCGCCAGATTTTGCACAAGGTGTCATTCGTCATGCCCGCCGGTGCGACTACGGCGGTGGTTGGCGCAAGCGGATCCGGCAAGTCCACGCTGGCGCGCCTGCTGTTTCGCTTTTACGATATCCAGAGCGGCAGCATTACGATAGCCGGACAAGAAATCAGGGCGATTACCCAGGCATCGTTGCGCACATCGATCGGCATCGTGCCGCAGGATACCGTGCTGTTCAACGATACGATTGAATACAATATCGCCTACGGGAAAAGCGGTGCGACCCATGAAGAAATCGTGGCCGCGGCCAAGGCAGCCTATATCCACGACTTCATTCAAAGTTTGCCAAATGGCTATGCCACCATGGTCGGCGAGCGTGGCTTGAAATTGTCCGGTGGAGAGAAGCAGCGCGTTGCAATTGCGCGTACCGTCTTAAAAAATCCGGCGATCCTGATTTTCGATGAAGCGACTTCGGCACTCGATTCGAAATCGGAACAGGCGATCCAGCAACAGTTGAAGGAAATCGCCAAAGGCAGAACCAGTCTGGTGATTGCCCATCGACTCTCGACCATCGTCGATGCCGCGCAAATTCTGGTGATGGAGCATGGTCGGATCGTGGAAAGCGGCACGCATGGCGCATTATTGGAGCAGGGCGGGGTATATGCGCAAATGTGGCAGCGCCAGCAATCACAAACCGAGCAGGAAGTGTGGTCAGATCCCGAGCCGGAAGCGCCGCAGTTTGCCTGATATTGGCCAGTCGGGCCCGGGGCAGCCAATGAATTCAGTTAGAATAACGCCTATTCTTCACTACCCTGCGCCCCGCCATGTCTGCTACCACCAATTCCCTGACAATTACCCGCCCTGATGACTGGCATCTGCACTTGCGCGACGGTGCCGTGTTAGCCAGTGTACTGCCGCATACCGCAAAACAGTTTGCCCGGGCGATTGTCATGCCCAACCTGAAGCCGCCGGTCACGACCACCGCACAGGCACTGGCCTATCGCGAACGCATCCTCGCCGCGCTGCCAGCCGGGATGCAGTTTGAACCGTTGATGACCTTATACCTGACCAATAACACCAGCCCGGACGAAATTCGTCGCGCCAAAGACAGCGGACTGATTCATGCAGTGAAGTTGTATCCGGCCGGTGCCACCACCAATTCGGACGCGGGCGTCACCAATTTGCGCGCCTGTTATCCGACTCTGGAAGTCATGCAGGAATGCGGCATGCCGTTTCTGGTGCATGGTGAAGTCACTGATCCAGAGATCGATTTGTTTGATCGTGAAGCGGTATTTATCGAACAGGTCTTACAACCTTTGCGTACTGACATGCCCGAACTCAAGGTAGTGTTTGAACATATCACGACCAGCCAGGCTGCCGATTATGTACGCACGGCCAGCGGCCCGATTGGCGCGACCATCACCGCCCATCATCTGCTCTACAACCGCAACGAGATTTTCAAAGGCGGCATCCGTCCGCACTACTATTGTCTGCCGGTGTTGAAGCGCGAATCGCATCGTCTGGCCTTAGTGCAGGCCGCTACCTCGGGAAATCCGCGGTTTTTTCTGGGCACCGATTCCGCGCCGCATGCCAAAGGCGTCAAAGAAAATGCCTGTGGATGTGCCGGATGCTATACCGCCCTGCATGCCATGGAACTGTATACGCAGGCGTTTGACCAGGTTGGTGCGCTCGATAAACTGGAAGGTTTTGCCAGTCTGTTCGGCCCGGCGTTTTATCAGTTGCCGGTCAATACTGCCAAAATAACTCTGGAACGCAGCAGCTGGGATTTGCCACAGGAACTGGCCCTGGCTGATTCCACAATAGTCCCGCTCAACGCCGGTGAAACCTTGCAGTGGAAAATGGTTTGAGCAGTGCGGCAGATGGGTGCATCGATCAGGGAGTTGACTGGTCTGCACCATGGCTGGCCGAGCTGCGAACCATCGGCCAACAGATCGCACGAGCTGATGACTGGCGACATGAATTGAACCGGCAGGCCAGTGCAATCAGTCTTTCTAATCACCGCCAGCTGCCGATCCGGTTTGTCGAACAACAGGCGCTTCCACCAGGCGAATCCTACGAAGCTTTCATCAGCGCGACCGGACAGGTACCGACGCGCGACAATCTACATGATTTTTTTAATGCCCTGGTATGGATCACTTATCCATCCGTCAAAGCGCAATTGAATGCCTTGCAGGCCGCGCAAATTGCCAGTCTGGGGATCGGCAAATCGCGCGGGCCGTCCCGTGATGCCGCAACCCTGTTTGATGAAAACGCCGCCTTGCTGGCAGTCTCCGACACGCCGTCTGGTCATGCATTGGCAGCAGCCTTGCGCGCGCATCAGTGGCAGCGCGTTTTCATTGAAGAGCGTCAGCAATTTCAGGCGCTGACCAAAGTGGTTTTGTTCGGTCATGCGATTATGGAAAAATTGGCCAACCCCTATAAGTCGATCACCGCGCATACCTTGATTTGCTGGGTCGAACCAGAATTTCATGCCTCACCCTGGACAGAACAGCGGATCATTCTGGATCGCCAGATCGCCGCACAGCTGACGTCACATCAATTACTGCCCAACGCATTTTCTCCGCTGCCGATTCTCGGCGTACCGGGATGGTGGCCAATTCAGGACGATGAATTTTACGCCGATGCCAATGTGTTCAGGCCGGCGCGGGTCAGATAGTTGGTTAATTATTACCAATCCAAAATCCTTTATTCTGGATCAAATGCAGTGGAATGACCCGCAAAATTTATTACTTCTTGACGTAATATTCCCGTAATATAAACAGAAATCATCCATTCAGAAATTGATTCGCGTAGTAAATTGGTTTTATAAAAAACATCAAGGAGACAAACCAATGGAAGACCAGCTCGTCAAACGGATTCTGGCAAATCCGAACTACCAAAAACTTCTCAAAGCACGCACCGCCTATGGTTGGTTATTCACCCTCATGATGATGGTGGTGTATTACGGCTTTATTCTATTAATTGCATTTGACAAGGAATTGCTGAGCACCAGATTGGGTGACGGCGTAACGACCATCGGTATCCCGGTTGGCTTGTTCGTCATTGTATTTACCGTACTCATTACCGGCATTTATGTGCGCCGCGCCAATAGCCAGTTCGATGACCTGACGGCTCAAATCAAAAAAGAGGTGCAATGATGAGAACGCTCAATAAGAAAGCGACACTTTTAGCCGGGCTGACACTGTTATCTGCCTGGCTGCTCCCTGCCATGGTCTGGGCGGCTGGGATCGACCTGGGGCAAACCGAAAAACAACCGACCAACTGGGTCGCCATTTCCATGTTTGCCGGGTTTGTCGTATTTACCTTGTTCATCACAAAATGGGCGGCCGGTCGCACCAAGTCGGCGTCTGATTTCTATACTGCCGGCGGCGGCATTACCGGTTTTCAAAACGGTCTGGCGATTGCCGGTGACTATATGTCGGCAGCCTCGTTCCTTGGTATTTCGGCTGCCGTGTATGCCAATGGTTATGACGGGCTGATCTATTCAGTCGGCTTTCTGGTCGGCTGGCCGGTGATCACTTTCCTGATGGCGGAACGTCTGCGCAATCTGGGTCGCTTCACTTTCGCTGACGTTGCCGCTTATCGCTTCAAGCAAAAACCAATTCGGGTGTTTTCAGCATCCGGCACATTGGTGGTCGTGCTGTTTTACCTGATCGCGCAAATGGTTGGTGCCGGTTCGCTGATTAAACTGTTATTCGGACTGGATTACTGGATCGCCGTGGTGATCGTAGGTGCCCTGATGATTACCTATGTATTATTTGGTGGGATGACTGCAACGACCTGGGTGCAAATCATCAAAGCCGGATTGTTGCTCGCCGGTGCCTCGTTTATGGCATTTATGGTGCTGGCTCAATTTAACTTCAGCCCGGAAGCGTTGTTTGCCAAGGCAGTCGAAATTAAAACCAGTCTGGCCATGCATGATCCGAAACTGACGGAGGATGCGATCAAGAAAGGCGTCAGTCCGGATGTGCTGGCAGCTGCCAAAGGCTTCTCGATCATGGGACCAGGCAATTTTGTGAAAGACCCGATTTCGGCCATTTCGTTCGGTATGGCGCTCATGTTTGGTACCGCCGGATTGCCGCACATCCTGATGCGTTTCTTTACTGTGCCAAGTGCCAAGGAAGCACGCAAATCGGTATTTTGGGCAACCACCTGGATCGGTTATTTCTACATCCTGACATTTATTATTGGTTTCGGCGCGATTGTTTTGGTCAGTACCAATCCTGAATTCGGGCCTCCAGGCAAACTGTTCGGCGGGAATAATATGTCGGCGGTGCATCTGGCCAAGGCGGTCGGCGGAAATGTATTCCTGGGATTCATATCAGCAGTGGCGTTCGCGACCATTCTGGCAGTTGTCTCCGGCTTGACGCTGTCGGGTGCTTCGGCGGTCTCGCACGATCTGTATTCAACCGTATTCAGATTTGGCCAGGCGACCAGCGCCGAAGAGTTGCGCGTATCGAAAATCACGACTGTCGTTCTCGGAATCATTGCAGTGATACTGGGTATTTTGTTCGAGACGCAAAACATCGCATTCATGGTGTCACTGGCCTTTGCGATTGCCGCGTCGGCGAATTTTCCGGTGCTGTTCATGTCGGTGTTGTGGAAAGATTGCACCACACGTGGCGCAACCGTCGGTGGGTTTATCGGCTTGCTGACCGCTTTCGGACTGACCGTCATTTCCAAATCGGTCTGGGTCGATGTGCTGCATAACAAAGAAGCGATTTTCCCGTACACCTCGCCGGCATTATTTTCCATGACGGCGGCGTTTCTCAGTATCTGGATTTTCTCTGTGCTGGATAAGAGTCCACGGGCTGCAATCGATCGTGCTGGCTACGAAGCGCAGCGGGTTCGCTCAGAAACCGGGATTGGCGCAACCGGAGCTTCGGGGCACTGAAGCAACGGCGGTGAATGAAAAAAATCCCAAATGAATATTTGGGATTTTTTTTGATCTGCCAAACTTAATTTTCCTTCATCACCGATTCAATTTCCTTGATGGTCTTCGGCGTGTCTTTGCTCAAATTTAATGGACCCTGTTCAGTGATCACGATATCGTCCTCGATCCGGATACCGATATGCCAGTACTGCTCAGGTATACCAGCGGCCGGCCGCACATAAATGCCCGGCTCGACGGTTAATGTCATACCGGCCTGTAATTGTCGGTAAGGTTTTTCTTCCGCGCCAGCCATGCTGACAGTCTCGCGATAATTGCCCACATCATGCACGTCCATGCCGATCCAGTGGCCGGTGCCATGCATGTAGAACTGGCGATAGGCAAGACTGGTGATGGCGTCGTCCAGGGTGCCGACTTTATCCTTGCTTAACAGGCCGGTCTCGAGCATGCCCTCGGTCAGAACTCTGACTGCCGCATTGTGCCCGTCCTGATAGCGCGCACCAATTCTGGCGTGCTGCAGTGCCGCTGTCTGTGCTGCCAGCACCAGTTCATACAGGGTTCTTTGCGCGGTACTGAATTTTCCATTGGCGGGGAAGGTGCGCGTGATATCCGAGGCGTAACTGTCGAATTCGCAGCCGGCGTCGATCAGAATTAAATCACCATCCTTGATTTTCGCGTTGTTCGCGCTGTAATGTAAAACACAGGCGTTGGCGCCCGCGGCTACGATGGAACCATAGGCCGGTGACTGCGCTCCCTGACGGCGAAATTCATGCAGCATTTCCGCTTCGAGTTCATATTCGAACATGCCCGGACAGGTAATCTGCATCGCACGCCGGTGCGCCACCGAAGAAATGCGCGCTGCGTTTTGCATCAGGGCGATTTCGCTCGGATCTTTAAACAGGCGCATCTCATTCAAGATGCTGTGCAGGTCGATCGTGATCTGCGGTGCCAGTACCCCGCTCCTGGCCTTGCCGCGCACGGTCTTGATGGCGCGTTGCAGATGTTCATCGAGGTGATGGTGATGAGCCTGGGTGTGAAAAATTCTCGGCGCATCGGCCAGTAAATTGGGCAGCTCCAGATCCAGGCTGTCGATTGGAAACGCCGCGTCAAATCCGAAATGCTGTTGCGCTGCGTCCGGTCCGTAACTGAACCCATCCCAGATTTCACGCTCCAGATTTTTTTCGCGACAAAACAAAATGCTCCGATTGATGTCACCCGCAATCAAAACGAGGACCGCTTCCGGCTCGTTGAAGCCGGTCAGATAGTAAAAATAGCTGTCGTGTCGAAACGGGAAAAAACAGTCGCTGTTGCGCGTCATTTCTTTTGAGGTCGCCACAATCGCTACCCCGCCTCCCAGTTCCTGCATATGCGCCAGCAGTGCGTTGCGCCGATCTTCATAGGGTTTCATGCTTGTTCTCCTCCAGACCTGTGCATGGGCCGGTTGAGTTCGGCAAACCGCTCCGGTGTGCCGACATCCGTCCATGCGCATGATATGACTTCACCGCCGAGTTGACCCCGGTCGGCATAGTGATGAAATAAAGTGACCAGCTTGGCCGTTTCGCCTGGCGTAATCTGCGCGAACATCTCGGGTCGATACACGCCGATGCCCGAGAAGGTATAGCGCGGCTCGCCGTGATTGGACAGCCCCAGCAGGTTGACGGCAAAGTCGCCTGCCGGATGATGCGGCGGATTTTTTACCATGTACAGCCAGGCGATATCGCGTTTGTGCACCGGATGCGGATTGCCCCACATATCGTTATCTTCCAGGGTATTTTTGCATTCGGCAAAATCGAAATGCGGGCAGTAAATGTCGGCCGCGACCGCAATGAATGGCTGGTCACCCAGCAGAGGCAGAGCGTTGGCAATACCGCCTGCCGTTTCCAGTGCTTCTTTTTCCGGAGAATAAACGATATGGGCACCAAACTGCGCGCCGTCGCCAAGCGCATCTTCAATCATCCTGCCCAAATAGGCGTGATTGATGACCAGTTCGGTGATGCCAGCCTTAACCAGATTGAGGATATGCCAGACGATCAGTGGCCGGCCACGTACTTTTAACAGTGGTTTGGGACAGTTCTCGGTGAGCGGCATCATGCGCACGCCGCGGCCCGCAGCTAATAAAATGGCCTTCATTAAAACGTGTAACCTATTTGTGGCGCCTTGTCTTCCAGCTCATCCAACAGGCGCAACAGGGGAATCAAGGTGTTATATCGTTGTGCTGTCTTGCGCACGTAAGACAGCACCAGCGGCAGGTCGGCGAGGTAATCGGGCTTGTTATCACGATATGCCAGACGACAGAAAATACCGAGAATTTTCAGATGACGTTGCAGCCCCATAAATTCAAAGTCGCGATAAAAGCTGTCGATATCGGTGCTGATCGGCAGACCGGCGTGGCGGGCGCGTTCCCAGTAACGAATCGCCCAATCCAGCACCTGTTCTTCATCCCACTCGATGTAGGCATCGCGCAACAGCGACACGATATCGTAAGTGATGGGCCCGTACATCGCACCCTGAAAATCGATAATGCCGGGATTACCTTCCTTTATCACCATCAAATTGCGCGAGTGGTAATCGCGATGTACATACACCTGGGGTTGCGCCATCGTGTTGGCCAGTATCTGTTCGAATACTTTATCCAGGCTGGCTTGTTGTGCATCCGTCAATGTGGCCTTCAGATGTTGACCGATATACCACTCAGGAAAAAGCTGCAATTCCCTTTGCAACATGGCCCGGTCGTATTCAGGCAAAACATCGGGCTGACTGAACGACTGAATCTGCACCAGACTGTTGATGGCATCCATGTAGAGTTTTTGCGCCGTGTCCTGATTGAGCAGCTGCGAATACATTACGGTGCCGAGATCACTCAAGAGTAAAAAGCCTTGTTCAACCTGGCTGGCCAACACGGCAGGCACGGTAACGCCGGTGTCAGCCAGCAGCTGGGCAATCTGAATGAATGGACGAACATCTTCCTGTGGTGGCGGTGCATCCATCAGGATGAAAGTTTGTCCGGGTCCGCCATCGATGCGGAAGTAGCGCCGGAAACTGGCGTCGGCCGAAGCCGGTCGCAAGCTTGATTTTTCCAAATTGAATGCTGATAAGCTGTCGATCCAACTGAGTAAAAGTGACAATCTGGTATCAGAAACGGGCGCGTTTGCTGGAGCTGACGAAGTATTTTCTGAGGGGGTCATGGTGCTATTTATGTAATTATGTTGAAGATGCAAGGAAAATCGCCGAGTTCCCCTATAATAGGGGACTTTTTTTACAAAGACAGCCTAGCGTAGACATGCTTCATTTTCGCCGTTCCCTATTATCTCATTTGTCGCCGTCCTTGCTTACTAAAATGAGTATGGCTGTTTTGACTGCCTTCACTTCATCCGTCACCGCCAACCTTTACGCCGCCGAGTTGTCACCAGCGGGATCGGCTGCGGTTGCAACGATCATCGCCGCGACAAAAGCAAACAGTTCAGTCCTCGGCTATAACTTGATGACGCTGGATTCGAATGACCCGGCAAATCTGCTGGCAGCTTATTACTATGCGTTGACACAAAACGCCAATCTCACGTTGCAAAAGACCGTGCCGATCCTGCCGGGCATTCCCGAGGTGCGCAGTTATACCGCTGAAAAAATTGCGATTTCCGGCACTGCGCTGATGATCTCTTCGGTCGATCTGCAACCGGGCGATGGCAGTCAAGTCTTCTGGAATGTCGGTGCAGTGACATCCAATGCGGTGCGTCAGGTCAGCAGCGCATTCGACGAAGTGGCAACCGGCGTGAAGCGCCCCTCCAATAAAGATGAAACGACGATACGTGCCGAACAGATGACCGGTCGGCCCTCACGGGTTTTGAATTTTGACGGCCAGGTTGAAATTGTGCGCGGAACCTCGACGATCGATTCCGACACGGCTGAATATCATGGTGTCGAAGATCTGGTGATGGCCAATCGCAATGTGCAGATGTTTCGTGATCGCGATTGCTACAGTGGCGACACGCTGGAAATGCAGATGGATACCGGAGAAGGCTTCCTGATCAATCCGGTTTACAAACTCGAAAAAAATAAGGCACAAGGGTTTGCCCGGCGCATGAATTTTATCGATAACGATCGTTCTGAAATTGAAAACGGGATGTACACGACCTGTGAAGGCAGCAATCCCGACTGGTACATGACCTCGTCACGCCTCGATCTCGATACCGGTCGCGATGAAGGTACTGCGTACGATGGTGTGGTGTACTTTCAGAAGGTGCCGATTTTGGCGGCACCCTGGATGTCATTTCCGATCTCGGATGCACGTCGCTCAGGCCTGTTGCCGCCTGAATTCTATTCGACTACTGTGGGTGGCCCCGAGATTGTGGTGCCATACTATTTTGATATAGCGCCAAACCGTGATGCAACAATATTTCCAAAATATATCGCGAAAAGAGGAGAGCAGTTAGGGGGCGAGTTTCGATATTTGGACAGCGCCTACAGTGGGGTGACCCATGCCGAAATAACTCCTTCTGATAGAGACGACAACGGCAAGACCCGGTACTCAATCAGCACTATCCACAATGAAACTTTAATGCCAGGTTTGAATATGGCCTTAAATTACAATCGCGCATCCGACAGTCAGTACGCCGTTGATTATTCCCATTCAATTACACAAAGCTCCCAGCACTTATTGCCACAGAGCCTTGTTCTGACCTACACGCCCACGCCAATTTGGGCTTTTGGCTTGGGACTGGTTAATTATCAGGTTTTGCAGGATGCAAATAATGACATTGTCAAACCGTATGAAATTTTACCGAAGGTCACTGCAGCTGCGACCAAAATCGATGATCATGGCTTTGATTGGTCAATCTATTCCGAGTACACCAACTTTGCAAACTCAAATCCAGCGGCGCTTTACGGTGAAAGGTTTGTAGGCCATGCGCAAATAGCCTACCCAATAACTGGAACATATTATTTTGTGACTCCGAAGTTGACGTACCATTTAAGTGACTACAGACTGGTGACGAACGGTCAGAACTATATAAGCAATTTCCAAATCGGACCGGGCGATGTGCCTACCATTACCTATTCGCCGTTTAAGTCAGATCCTGCCCTGTCCGTGCCAACCTTTTCGCTCGACAGTGGACTGTTTTTTGAGCGCGACGCGGAACTGTTCGGGCGTCAGATGACCCAAACTCTTGAACCGCGCCTGTTTTATGTGCGAACACCGTATCGCGAGCAGGCTGGCTTGCCGTTATTTGATACAGTTATCGCTGACGTAAATTTTGCGCAGATTTTTAACGAAAACAGGTTTTCTGGCCAGGACAGGGTTGGGGACGCTAATCAACTGACTGCCGCATTGGTAACGCGTGCGATCGAAATGGATGGCCAGGAAAGAATGCGCTTTGCAATGGCTCAACGCATCAGTTTTCAACAGCCGAAAGTGGTAGATGCGCCATACTTTCAGTCTGTAAATGCAAATGGTCAGTACAATCCGGAGCTGTTGGCTACTCTGCCGAGTCGTTCAGATCTTATATTCGTTGCTACTGCAAACGTAACAGACACGCTGACGCTCAACGCCGGCTGGCAGTTTAGTCAAAGTAATCAAGGCACAGAGCAGTTGACTTACGGTTTTAAATGGCAGCCGGCACCAATGCAAGTATTGAATGCTGAATATCGATTCCAAAACGTAAGTCAAGTTAACCCAGAAGGGACGAAGCAGGTCGATGTTTCGGTGCAATGGCCAATTGCGCCACGCTGGTACGCGGTCGGAAGGTCCAATTTTTCTTTGCAAGATCATCGGGTTTTGGACGGTTTGGCGGGATTCGAATACAAACAGGACTGCTGGATCTTCCGTTTCGTTGCGCAGCGCTATCTGGTTCCATCCACGGTTGCAGGCGTGACGTCGAGTTCAACCACGTCGCTGTTTTTTCAACTTGAGCTGAATGGCCTGTCGAAGATCGGTTCCAATCCGCTGGAAGTATTGAAGCGTAATATCTCTGGGTATCAGCCGGTCAATCAGCCAACCACGCATCAAAGTTATCAGCAAAGTAATTTTTAAACTGCTGCCCCCCAGTTTTGCTATGATGTCTCACCTTTTAATATTGATTTACTCCTCTTTACCTAAGCTTAGATTATGAAACGCATTCTCTTGATAGTCGCACTCAGTGCCTTGGTTCAAACTGCCGCGTTTGGCCAGGAAAAACTCAGTGCTACTCTAACTACCCCTACAGACCAGTTGCCTTCCGTGGCGGTAAACGGGATTGCCGTTGTCGTCAATGACGAAGTCATTACCAAGCAGGAGCTGGCCGACCGCACCAATATGGTGGTGCAGCGCCTGAAGCAACAGGGAGTAGCGCTGCCATCCCCGTCTGAATTGCAAAAGCAGGTCATCGAACGCATGATTGTCGAGAGAGCTCAACTGCAGTTGGCGCACGATAACGGCATGCGGGTTGACGATGTCATGCTCGATCGCGCCATGTTGCGCATGGCCGAACAAAATAAAATGAATCTGCAAAACTTCCGCAATCAGGTTGAAAAAGAAGGTGGTTCTTACGCGACCTTCCGGGAAGGGGTGCGTGACGATATTCTGCTGCAACGCATACGTGAGCGTGAAGTCGACGGCAAGGTACAGGTTTCCGAATCTGAAGTGGACAATTACCTGGCGGCGCAGAAAGCTGACAAACAAAAAAATATCGAAGTCGAGTTGTCACACATTCTGATTCGCATTCCGGAAACGGCCACACCCGAAATGCTGAGCAAGCTGCGCGCCCGTGCCGATACAGTTCTGCAGCAGGTTAAATCCGGCGGCGATTTCAGCAAACTGGCTGCCACCTATTCGGACTCAGCCGAAGGGTTGAAGGGCGGCTCATTGGGCTGGCGCGAACAAGATCGTTATCCGCAAATATTTATCGACGCCATCGCCAATTTAAAAGAAGGTCAATCTACCGGACTGATCAAAAGTGCCAACGGTTTTCATATTTTGAAACTGACGGGCCGACGCACGGTTGAGCAAAATGCGGGCGGCATTCCGCAGGCCCATGTCCGTCATATCCTGATCAAGATCACACCGGCCGTCACCAAAGATCAGGCGACCCACAAACTGGCTGAATTCAAACAACGTATTGACAATAAAGGCGCCACGTTTGAAGAACTCGCCAAACAATTTTCCAATGATTCCTCCGCAGCCAAAGGCGGTGATCTGGGCTGGCTGTATGCCGGTGACGTACCGGAATTTGACAGCGCAATCAATTCCTTGAAAGATGGTGAAGTCAGTGATCCGATCGAATCAGCCAACGGCCTGCACATTATTCAGGTACTCGAGCGCAAGAACGATGAGGTGTCCTCTGAGCGTCAGCGCCAGCTGGCACGTCAGGTGATTCGTGCGCGCAAACTGGATGAAGCGAGTCTGGACTGGGTAAGACAATTGCGTGATCGTGCGTACGTGGAAGTTCGCACTGACGATAAATAAGCTGACCATGGACAAGCCGCTGCTGGCAATTACCGTTGGTGAACCAGCTGGCATCGGGCCTGAAATTTCCTTGCGCGCAGCCTGGCAGATGCGTGATGTCTGTCGTCCGGTCCTGATCGGCGACATCCATTTCCTGCAGCACCTGGCCTACCAACTTGACCCCGCAATGCTGCTGCAGCAAATTGACAGTCTCGATATGCTGGCGATCACACCGGAGGCTGCGATGCTGGTGCTGCACACTCCGCTGGCCTGTCCGGTGTTTGCGGGAAAATGCGATCCGCGTAACAGCCTGGCCGTACTGGCCACCCTGGACTTGGCCATTGCCGGTGCCCAGCAAGGTTTGTTTGCCGCCATCGTCACAGCGCCGCTGCAAAAATCGGCGATCAATGATGCCGGTATTCCATTCTCAGGCCATACCGAATATCTGGCCGAAAAAACCAATACCGTCAAAGTCGTCATGATGCTGGCCTGTTCAAAAACCACGACATCGGATCGACCCTTGCGCGTCGCGCTGGCCACGACCCATTTGCCGCTGCGCGAGGTGGCTGATGCCATCAATTTTCATGAACTCACTGAAGTCATCAGCATCCTGCACCATGATCTGCACAGCCGGTTTGGTATCGTCAGCCCGGTCATCCTGGTGGCAGGCCTAAACCCGCACGCCGGAGAAAACGGCTATCTGGGTCGGGAAGAAATCGACGTGATCACCCCGGCGATTCATGCCGCGCAAGCCAATCAAATCGATGCGCGCGGGCCCTTCCCGGCCGATACCCTGTTTCAGGATAAATATCTGGAGCTGGCCGATTGCGTGCTGGCGATGTATCACGATCAGGGTCTGCCGGTATTAAAGCATGCCAGTTTCGGCATGGGGGTGAACATCACCCTGGGACTGCCGATCATCAGAACTTCGGTCGACCACGGCACTGCATTGGATATTGCAGTGCACGGAGTTGGCCACGCCGATATCGGCAGCATGCTCGAAGCAATACAGATGGCGCTGGCCATGTCTAACGGAAAACCATGAAACACATTGCACGCAAGCGCTTCGGCCAAAATTTTCTCACCGACGACGGTGTGCTCAACCGGATTATCAGCACCATCAATCCGCAACCCAATGACAGCATGGTTGAAATCGGGCCTGGTCTGGCAGCGATGACGCGTTTGCTGTTGCAGGGCGTATCTCACCTGCATGTGGTCGAGCTGGATCGGGATTTGGTGACGCGCTTGAAAAAAGACTTTGACCCGGCCAGGTTGGAGGTGCATTCTGCCGATGCCCTGAAATTTGATTTCCGCCAGATCCCGGTTGCCGAAGGCCGGAAATTACGCATAGTCGGCAATCTGCCCTACAACATTTCCAGCCCGCTGTTGTTTCATCTCGCTGATATCGCCCCCTATGTCGAAGACCAGCATTTCATGCTGCAAAAAGAAGTCGTTGAACGGATGGTGGCCGGGCCAGGCAGCAAAGCATTTGGTCGTTTGTCGGTGATGCTGCAATGGCGTTATCACATGGACCTGATGTTTATCGTGCCGCCAACCGCTTTTGATCCACCACCCAAAGTCGAGTCAGCGATTGTGCGCATGATACCGAAAGCGCAGCCCCTGGCCTGTGATTTAAAAAATCTGCAGATCACTGTCACGAAGGCCTTCTCGCAGCGTCGCAAGGTGATTCGTAATTGTGTGGCCGGCCTGTTCACCGAAGCGCAGCTGGTTGAAGCGGGGATCGACCCGCAACTGCGCCCCGAGGCAATTGGCCTCGAACAGTTTGTCGCGCTGGCAAATTTACTCAAAGCCTAGTCCGTTCCCCTCCTCATCGTGGTCCTGTGGCAGGCATTCCCATTCAAAATTACAGAAATTTTTTGAATGGGCAATGCTTTACTGCGTCTCTCCTGGTAGAGAAGTGAAACCACAGCTACGTGTCTAACCGAATACCAATCAGCCAACGCTGCATTTATCGTCATCCATTTACTGACTGCGGTATTGCCGCCATGGAGCTGACGAATGAATGGACTATTTACCCACCCCCGTGCTTTGAGCATAGACGGCCCCGCGCTGTCCGGGCTTGACGCTACTTTCACCCCAACCAGACTGCGCGGAACCGAAGGCATCAATCAGTTGTTTGATTATCGCCTCACGCTACAAACTTCAGACCGCGCTGCCGCCAATCTTGATCTCGACAGCGTGATCGGCAAGGAGATCACCTGCCTCATTGAACTCGAAGGCTCGGGCTCGGGCAGTCATCGCAATCTCGGTGCCGGAACCAGAGAAATCTCAGCGCTGGTAACCGCAGCGCGCTTTATCACCACAGACAACCGCCATACGGTAGTTGAATTCACTTTACGTCCCTGGCTGCATCTGGCGACGCTCACAGCCGACTGTAAAGTCTTTCAGAACCAGACTGCCGTACAAACCATTCTGGCGGTGTTATCAGACTATCCGTTCGTGGTGGACAAACGCCTGATCGAAACCTACCCGCAGCGCGACTACAGCGTGCAGTACAACGAAACCGATTATGCGTTTGTCACAAGGCTGATGCAGGAGTGGGGGATCAACTATCACTTCGAGCATAGCAAGGGGGTACACCGCCTGATTTTATCGGACTACAACGGCGCCTTTCCCGAAGCCAGCCCAGCCTGTGCCACCATCCCCTGCTACCCACCCGGTTACAAGATCGATTGTGACTATATTCATGCCTTCAGTCCCGAACATAAGCTGACAGTCGGCACCGTTGCCAGTCGCGACTACGACTACACCCGATCCCGCGCCACGATGGATGCCAGCTACAGCGATCCCCGCCCAACCGGACAGAACCGGCAGGAACTGTATTACTGGCGCGATGCCGATCGCGGCACGAACTACAGCCAGCCCAATGCCGGGTGCGACGGCCAGGCCAACCAGACCAACGAACAAGGCAGACAATTGGCCCGACTGCGCCTGCAGGAGCAACGTCAACATGGTCAGCGTGCCAGGGGCAGTGCCTATTTGCGGGGTTTGCCAGCCGCGACCAGCTTTACCCTGAGCGAGCATCCCCATCGCGCCGCCAATGTGACTTATCTCGTACTGACGACCGATTTTCTATTGGAGAACGTCGGCGAAGAGTCACAGGCTCGTTCGCGCACAGAGTCACAGATTGAACGCGGTGTGTGGAAAGTCCAGACCGATTTTACGGCGCAACCCATCAATGCCGTATTACGCCCCGACCTCACCCAAGCCAAACCGCGCAGTCTCGGCCCGGAAGTCGCCATGGTGACCGGCCCCGACAAAAATACCGCCGCCAACAATCTCTACACTGATCAATACGGCCGCATCAAAGTCCAGTTTCCCTGGGACCGCTACGGCAAGGGAAATCAGAACAGCAGTTGCTGGGTCAGAGTGGCCTTGCCCTGGGCCGGTAATCAGCAGGGCCAACAAGCCATTCCACGCACAGGACAGGAAGTCTTCATCAAATTTCTGGGTGGCGATCCTGACCAACCGATCTGCTGCGGCAGCCTGCACAATCAAATGAACATGCCGCCGTGGCAGCTCCCCGCCCAGCAAGCCTTAACGGGCCTGCGCAGCCGGGAATTAAACGACGAGGGCGGTGGCAACGCCAGTTCGGGTCGCAGCAATCACCTCATTCTGGATGACAGCAAAGACGCCATACAGGTGCAACTCAAAAGTGACCACGATCACAGTCAGCTCAGTTTAGGAATGATTACCCGGATCGAAGACAATCAGGGCCGCACAGATTTGCGTGGTCAGGGCTTTGAACTCCGCACAGACGGCCATGGTGCCCTGCATGCCAAAAACGGTTTGCTCGTCAGCACCGAAGCCAGAGTGCGAGCGGAGAGTCACATCACCAGTCTGGATGAAACGGCGCAGCGATTCAGCAAGGCCCATCAGCAACACGACACACTGGCGAATGCGGCACAACAGGCAGGCGCGCAAGAACAAAGCGATCAAGCCCAAGTTGCCAGAGACCTGCAACGACAAAACAATGAAATCGCGGGCAATGGAAATGCCAACCTCAAAAGCGGCCAGTTCCCTGAATTGACAGCGCCTCATGTAGTCGTGGCCAGTCCGGCTGGAATTGCCAGTACCACCGCTGGCAGCACCCAACAGCACAGTGCTCAGCATCACGCCATCACGGCTGAACAGCACATCAGTCTGTCCAGTGGCAACAGTGTCTTGGCCAGTGTGCGCGATGCGATTCGTTTATTTGCCTGTAAAGCCGGATTGAAACTCGTTGCCGCTGCTGGCGACATCGACATCAAAGCGCTGCAACAAAGCATCAATGTCGTGGCGAAATTGAACATGTCTGGCACTGCAGAAACCATCACTGTCAACGCGAGTAAAGCAGTTGTGGTCAATGGTGGTGGCAGTTATACGCGTTGGACTACCGCCGGGATTGAGCAAGGAACCAATGGTGATCATATCGTCCATGCGGCGGCGCATCGGATACGGGAACCGAAGTGTATGCCAGCGCACAGCGCGACTGAGATCACTCCCTACAACGAAATGTTTGTGCTGCGCGAGCAAAACGGCAGGCCGGTGAGCAATTTTGCTTATGCCATTCAAACACCAAGTGGGGAAATCGTGAGCGGCAGGACCGACTCAAAAGGGCTTGCTGTTCGGACCGGGACCGGCAATCAGACGGAAGACTTACACCTCAAACCTGAACGGCGTTAATGCCCGATTTAAAACAAGCGAAAGGACTACGATGGAACAAGGACTCTACAACAATAAAACGATGTCGACTCTCGGTGACGACACTCAACATATCGTCACAGTCGATAAAGTGCCAGCCAATCTGTATTTTGATGGCACTCTCAATAATTACTACAACGTTGAAAAAGCGGACGAGGCAACCCGTAAAGAATACGGAGGCGAAGGCACCAGTTACGCAAATGCCTTGTCGAATGTGGCGCGCATGTGGAAGGCGATTGGGCTGGTCATTACTGGAACCGATATTGGGGTGTATATCGAAGGCATGGGAACAACCAAATACGAGAAAGACAGCATGAAGGGATATGCCTTGGGGGAAGGAGAAACAGGTATTAGGGCACGGGCGCAGTCGGCATTTGGACCTTTAATGGATTCAGTAAAAGCGTCTCGCGGAAAAGCCGGACCGCCAGCGCTGCTGGAATTAAATATTTTCGGTTTTAGCCGGGGTGCCGCTACTGCACGACATTTTGTGCATCTGCTGCGCGACGAACACGAGATCGCGAAACATTTTACGGACCAGTGGAGTCACGTTCAAGTCGTCGTAAATTTCGTCGGGTTGTTCGATACTGTCTCCGCAGAAGGCATCAACCACCGTAACGATGTCAACGATTTGGGGCTGCGATTTACCGACGAATCGGCCAGACATGTCTTTCATCTGGTGGCGCTGGATGAATATCGATCCAATTTTTCTGATACCACCATTGCCAGTGCGCGTAACGCTACCGTTGTCTACGACAATCATTACAAACCAATGGGGTTTGAGTTGGGGATGCCGGGAGCGCATTCGGACGTGGGCGGCGGATATCTCTGCGATGTCAATCAAGGGGAGATCGAACAGCGACATTTGGCACCGGCAGTCGTTGCCGATTCTGTCAAGGGCACCGGAGAGCTTTACGGACCGCAAGCCTTTGTCTATCAACAAGGCTTCTATCGCGCTGCTGACATGAAGGCCACACCTTGGCAGCCATATTTCCATCAGCGCACTGTCACCGGAGATTATTACAAAGTCGCGCTGTCCTTAATGGTCGATATGGCAGAGAAATTTACCGTGACTACATACCAATCCAGACTGGATATGCTCGCCAGGGAGCCTGCCATTGCTGCGCTACAAACCAGCTTGCGTCAACTGGTGCAGGACAATGCATTTCACGCCGGAAAACCAACCCGCATCGATTGGGAACTGAACACTCAACTGGGTTTGGAGCGCGCCAGGGAATTTCGCCGTGCTTACCTGCACCTGTCGGCGAATCATGCCAAATTCGGCATGGAGCCGCGTTATCGCGATTTGCTGACATGGGAGCGACATCATGAAGCTGGCTAACCCTCCCAATCCTGCACGCCGTGTTTGGCTCAAACGCGCAACCATCACCAGTCTCGGTATTACGACCATTTCCTCAATTTATGCCACCGACTCTTTAAAAGGAATATTTATGTATGCTCACTAAAAACCTGAAACTGCAGTCATGAAATGGACTATTAGATTTTGTACTTACAGTATCGACATTGATCCGATCGCTAATTCTCGACTGGAAACCTTATGGGCCGACAACTGGCTTAAAGACGCGCAGGGCGAAGAGGTAGCCCGGTTTTTTTCCGGATTTGGTGCCAATTGGGGCATGGGCAGTAGCGACATGGGAGGTACCAACCCGAAAGGATCGCGCTTACCCAAGACCGTCCACCTTAGCTATTACGATTACCAGGAAGACCGGTTCTATCGTCTGGACGCGGAACTGCCAATCGACCGGATTTACAATCTGTTTTTTGAGCAGCCCAAAATTATCGACAAAGATGTGAACTATGGTGTGGTTAAGCCGCGCTTCTTCGAGTTACGGTTTGGCATCGCCCCGCAAGGCAACATCATGCTGTGGGCAAGCGGCTACACCCATCAAGTTGAATTGCAGACCTACCGGGCTGAAGTGATCCCTGGCATGGATGTGAAGAGTTATAACGCTCGTTTGCCGGTTGGTACATTCACGCTCAACGAAGACCGCTGGAAAGAGTTGGCCGCTTGGGACTTCAAACCGGAAACGATAGAACTGATCAAGAACGGTTGGCGCGCCGACCCCAGCTGGTATATGCGCTACATCAGTGTGAAGTTCCCCTGGCGTCACGCGTTGGCTGGCAATGTGTCGCGCCTGATCGAACTCGACAGCTATCAGGGCAGTGGCGAATTTGAAACCATCGGCGCGTGGGAACTGTCGCTCTACAAAGTTGCCAATGTGATGCGCGGCATTCCCGAGACTGCCAAATTTTGGTTTAACGACAGATCAGGCCAACGCCAATATCTGTGGCTGGAATTTAATTTACGCTACCGCGCCGGTCGTGAAGCCGATCTGCATGAAGTGCGTGCCGCCTTCGATCAACTGTTCCCGGGCCGGCAACTGGAAGACAATGCCTATATGCCGGGTGACGACGACATGGCGACGGTGGAAGTGACGGTGGGTGACGATCCGGATGAAATCAGTGCCGCGCTGGTTAAGGGTGCGACGCGGATTCCTTTGCCGGTCGGTCGGGTGCAGCGGTTTGCCTTACAACCCGGTGCGCATTGGAATGGCCAGCCAACACCCAAGCCCGAGATCGTGCGACTTTTTCAGACCGGTCCGGGAGCCTGACGCTAGTTCAGGTATGAAACCACATGTCAGCGAATTTTAAAACTGCGGCAAAGCCTTCAAGCCCAACTGATTCAATTCTTCGCGGGCAGTCACGTAGTCAGGAAACACCTGCTCAACCTTGGCCCAGAAGCGTGGGCTGTGGTTCATTTCCAGCAGATGTGCCAGTTCATGCGCGATCACATAATCGATCAAGCGCGGTGAAAAGTGAATCAGACGCCAGTTCAGGCGGATCTTGCCGTGTGCATTGCAGGAACCCCAGCGGGTGTTGGCGCTGGACAGGGAAAACGAATGATAGGTCACGCCCAGCAGTCCGGCATAGTAGGGCAGGCGCTCGCTGAAATTTTTGCGCGCCTGACTCATCAGCCAGGCCAGCAAGTGTTTTTTGCACAGAGCGGGCGTCGAATCAGCAGGCAGGTTGAGCGTGATCAAGCCCGTTTCCAGATCAAACCGGGTCGGCGCACCATACTCGACTTTCAGGATGGCAGCGTGTCCCAGAAACGGCAGTTGCGCACCACTGGTCCAGACAGTCGGGGTATTCACTTCGGCGGGCGGACGCTCGCGCTGTTCTTGCAGATTTTTTAAAATCCAGCGCTGTTTGCTGACGATGGCGGAATTGATTTCAGCCAGACTGACCCAGCGCGGCGCAGTAATCTGCAATCCAGTCTGGGTGATTTGAAATCCGATACTGCGCCGTTTCGAGCGCTGTAATTGATAGGGTACGTAATGCTGTCCGAGCTGCACGCCATGCGGATGTTCGGCCAGGACCTTGGGTAATGCGGTTTGCGGAGCCAGGTCGATCAACGTGCCGGCCAAAGAGTCAAATAAATCGTATTGCACGTATTTCGCCAATGCCGACAGCTGAGAAAACGGTGATGATTTACTTCCTGCCATGCACGCTATCCTTGGTAATGTTGCGGAGAGATGACCCGCATTTCAGACTCGACCCAGGCTTCCACTTCCTGCATCACCTGGATTGCATCTTTGCCCTCGACGGAAATTGGTTTGCCAATCGACACGGTAATGAGGCCGGGCTTTTTGACGAAGGAATTCTTCGGCCAGCAATCGCCGGAGTTCACGGCAAGTGGCACCACCGTCGCTTTGGTCTCAATCGCCAAACGCGCTCCGCCGCCTTTGTAAAAACCTTTTTGACCAACCGGAATCCGTGTCCCTTCGGGGAACATGATGATCCACTGACCATTGGCCAACCGTTTTTTTCCCTGCACGACGACCTGACCGAAAGCGTCCTTGCCTTTGCTGCGATCAATCGGAATCATGCGCAGCAAGGCCAGGCCCCAGCCGAAAAACGGAATGTAGTGCAGTTCTTTCTTGAACACGAACACCAGGGGTCTTGGCATGTACATCAAATAAAAAATCGTTTCCCAGGCCGATTGGTGTTTGGAGAGCAGGATCACCGGTTCGTCCGGTAAGTTCTCAACGCCAATCACGCGATAGCGTATGCCGCACAATACTTTGGCTAACCAGATCACCGTGACATTCCAGCGCGCCGTGACCCAATAGCGTTTGTTGTACGGCAGTGGTGCGACCAGCATACAAACAAAGGCCCAGACGATAGTCAGCAGCGTGACTAAAACGGCAAACAGTAACGAGCGTAAGAACAAAACAGATTGCATTGCTTCCCCAAATTATTTTTTCAATCAGGCGGTCTGAGTTTTCAATAAATGATCAACCATGGCTGACAGATTTCTGTGTACGGTCGAACCGGGTGGCAAACCGCCTGCATTGACCGTGCCTTGACCTTTGCCAGTCAGCACCAGATGTGGAATGCAACCGAGAACGAACCCGGCCTGCAGGTCGCGCAGCGAATCACCCACCACCGGCACGCCTTTTAAATCGACATCATAGCGACTGGCGATCTCACGGATCATACCCGGTTTCGGCTTGCGGCAGTCGCAATTAAAATCAGCAGCATGCGGGCAAAAAAATACCGCATCGATCGTCGCACCGACGTGCTGGGCGGCGGTGTGCATTTTTTGGTGAATCGCGTTCAATATTTCCATATCAAACAATTTTCTGGAAATGCCTGATTGATTGGTTGCCACCACCACCACATAACCGGCCTGATTCAGTCTGGCGATGGCTTCCATCGAACCGTCAATGGGTATCCATTCTTCAGGCGACTTGATAAATGCAGCGGAGTCATGATTGATCACGCCATCGCGATCCAGAATAATGAGTTTGGTATGGCTCATGCAGTCCTTGCGGTTATCAAAGTTTTAGGCAGCCAATTTGGAGATGTCGGCAACCTGATTCAAAATGCCATGCAACATCGCCAAAAGGGCTATCCGGTTGGCGCGCAATTCGGTGTCGTCCACCATCACCATCACATCGTTAAAAAATGCATCGACTTCCGGGCGGATGGTAGCCAGGATCTGCAATGCCTGATCAAAATCGCCTGCCACAAATGCCGCCTGGACCTTGGACGAAACGCGCTGGGTCGCTTCAAACAATGCCCGTTCAGCGTCTTCGCGTAACAGCACGGTATCAACCGGACGCAGCGCCTGCTCGGTCTTTTTCAAAATATTGGTGATACGCTTGTTGGCCGCGGCCAGCGCTGCCGATTCCGGCAAGGCAGCAAAACTCTGGACCGCCGTCAGTCGTTGCATGATATTGGCAAGGAAGTCCGGTTCGGGCGCAACCACTGCCTCGACCTCGGCCGGGCTGAAGCCACGTTCTTTTAACACACCGCGCAAACGATCATAGATAAATTGGGTCAATGGCTGACCAGGATCGGTAAATGCCGGATTGTCCGCAAACAGCGCGGCTGCATTGTGCAATAAGCCTGACAGGGTGAGCGGCAATTGTTTTTCGATCAAAATACGCAGCACACCTAAAGCGTGGCGGCGCAGCGCGAACGGGTCGCGATCGCCGGTCGGTTGTAATCCAATGCCCCAGATACCGACCAGGGTTTCGCATTTATCGGCCAGCGCCAAAATGGTCCCGGTCACGGAGGAGGGCAATGCATCGCCAGCAAAGCGTGGCTGATAATGTTCCGTCATCGCCAGCGCAACCTGTTCGTGTTCGCCATCGATACGCGCATAGTAACTGCCCATGATGCCCTGCAGTTCCGGGAATTCACCGACCATGTCAGTCAGCAGATCGCCTTTGGCCAACTGCGCCGCACGCTGCGCCAAACTGACATCGGCTTCAAGCTGGGTGGCAATATAGCCAGCCAGCTTCTGCACCCGCTCAACCCGCTGTGCCTGGCTGCCGAGTTTGTTGTGATAGACCACATTGCTTAAACCAAGCGCGCGCACGGCGAGGGTTTTTTTCTGGTCTTGTTCGAAAAAGAATTTGGCGTCCGACAGGCGAGGGCGCACTACGGTCTCATTGCCGCGAATGATGTGCTCCGGCGTGTCGGTGGCGATGTTCGAGACAATCAAAAACCTTGGGCGCAGTTTGCCGGCCGGATCGGTCAGGGCAAAATATTTTTGATTGGTCTGCATGGTCAAAATCAGACATTCCTGCGGCACGTTCAAATAAATTTCCTCGAAGTGGCAGCTGTACACCACCGGCCATTCAACCAGCGCGGTCACTTCATCGAGCAAACTGTCCGGCATCAAGACCAGGTCGGAACCAGCCTGGGCCAGTAACGCACTGCGAATGTTCTGTTTGCGCTCTGCGAAGCTGGCGATAACTTTGCCCTGCTGGTGCAGTTGCGCCGCATAGTCATTGGCGTGTTTTAAATTGATCTCGCCTTGCGACAGGAAGCGGTGCCCCTGTGTGATCCGGTTCGCCTGCAATCCCATGAAGCTGAGGTTCACGATCTGTTCGCCATGCAATGCCACGAGCCTGTGCACGGGGCGGGCAAACTGCACCGATGTGCCGTCGGCACGTTGATAGGTCATCAGTTTCGGGACCGGCATTTTTGCGACCGATTCTTCGATCGCCGTCTGCAATGCCTGACTTAACACCAGCCCGGGTTTGGAGAAGCTGTAAAAAAAACTCTCGGCCTTGCCATCCTGCGCACGTTCCAACTGACTGACTGACACATCGCCAAATCCCATTGCGGCCAATTTTTTCAGCAGCGGTGCCGAGGCATTGCCACTGGCATCCAGCGCGACGCTGACCGGCAAGACTTTTTCCCGGCATTGCTGATCGGGTGATGTGGCGCGCACCTCGGTGATCAGGACGGCCAGGCGACGCGGCGTTGCAAAGCTGGTGGCAACTGAACCTGGTTCGAGAAAATCGTTCTTTTTCAAACTTTCGACAATACCGGCGGCGAACGCGTCGCCCAGTTTTGAAAGTGCTTTGGGAGGTAATTCTTCTGTAAACAGCTCGACGAGTAATGGTTGATTCATGGTGTGGTCTGGAGATGAGTTTCTTTGTTCAGCATCGGAAAACCCAGCGCTTCACGTGAATGGAAATAGGCGCTGGCAACACTGCGCGACAAATTGCGGATCCGCCCCATATAGGCGGCCCGTTCGGTCACCGAGATCGCACCGCGCGCGTCCAGCAGATTAAAGGTGTGCGCCGCTTTTAACACCATCTCGTAGGCGGGCAGGGCGAGCGGCACTTCCATCAGGCGCTTGGCCTCGGCTTCATAATTGCCGAACAGGGCAAACAGGAACTCGGTGTTGGAATGCTCAAAGTTGTAGGTCGACTGCTCGACTTCATTTTGATGGTAAACATCGCCGTAAGTCAGCTTTTGTTTGACGCCGTGTTCTTCCCATTCAGTCCAGACCAGGTCGTAGACGTTGTCGACACCTTGCAGATACATCGCCAGCCGTTCAATGCCGTAGGTGATTTCGCCCAGCACCGGCTTGCAATCCAGTCCGCCGACCTGCTGGAAGTAAGTGAACTGGGTTACTTCCATGCCGTTCAACCACACTTCCCAACCCAGACCCCAGGCACCCAGCGTAGGATTTTCCCAGTCGTCTTCCACAAACCGCACATCGTTCTGCTGCAGGTTCAAGCCTACAGCAGCGAGCGAGCCGAGATACAGATCCAGAATATTTTCCGGGGCCGGTTTTAACACGACCTGATATTGATAGTAGTGTTGCAGCCGATTCGGGTTTTCGCCGTAGCGTCCGTCCTTGGGACGGCGTGACGGTTGAACATAGGCGGCACGCCACGGTTCCGGACCAATCGCACGTAAAAATGTGGCGGGGTGCGATGTCCCGGCACCTACTTCCAGATCCAGCGGTTGCAATAAAGCGCAACCCTGGGCATTCCAGTAGTCCTGCAGGGTCAGAATAATTTGTTGAAATGTGAGCATGAGGGGTGTGTGGTTGGATGCAACTGGCTTCTAATAAAAGTCGGCTAAAAATCGACCGCCAATTTTACCCCAGTTTTGTCCACGTTCCGATTCAAGCCCGGCGCTTATTTATTTGCTGTCTGGTGATTGATCTGCCCTGACAAGGATCAGCAGTGAAAACAATTTACAACGAGTTGTAAGGCCGACATAATTGTCAAACTAAATTATTTAATAAGTAACAGTGGTTCTGTTCAGTCGCTATGTTGGTCAATTTGTCGTCAAATTAATGGAGTCGTCACGAATGAAAATGTCTGCCGCAATCTTTTTTCACCTGGAGCAGCTTGCCCCGTATCTGCAGTTTCCAGTCTACTGGACCGACCCCGCCGCCACGATTCTGGGTGCGAATCAGGCATTTGCCGATGCCATCGGGGCGCAGTCTGCTGCCGACCTGCCCGGTAAAACAGTGAGCGCCTGTTTTCCCGGGCCATCCGGGCAGCGCATGCTCAACCACCTCAATCAGGCAATCATCGGCAAACAGTTACACAACTGTGAAGAGGAAATCGGAAATCAGGCGACTGGTGCCAGCATGCGGTTCATCAACAGCAAATCGCCGCTAATCAATGCGCAAGGATCCGTATTTGGCGTGGTTGGCACCATGATCCCGGTCGAGCAGAGCGCGCAGAGCAGATCGGAACAGTCGCTGCCAGGCGCCCTGTCCGAGCAACAGATCTCTACCCAGCTTGCCCAAAAAATGGCACACGATATCCAGTCGCCGCTCGCCGCCTTGTCTGTGATTGTCGACTCATCGGAAGCGTTGACTGAACCGAAGCGGCTGATTTTGAAAAACGCGTTTGCCTCGATCAGCGATATTACCAACAACATCTTGAACAACTACAGCACGGGCAACCTGCCTGCCAGCAAAGGCGAGGAGCAGCAGTTGATCCTGTGTTCGGATTTTCTGCTTAAGCTGGTCAGCGAAAGAAAATTTCAGTATCAGGATCGGCCAGTTCGATTCGCCGTCGATATTGCGCCCAGAGCACAATTCGCTTTTATCAACGTGCAGTCCAGTCAGTTTGGCCGTGCGATGTCGAATCTTGTCGCCAATGCAGTTGATGCACTGAAGGATATTCCGGCAGCGACTGTCAACATCAATCTGGAATTGCGCGACGGATCGGTACTTGTGCAAATCAAGGATAACGGTAAAGGGATGTCGCGCGCCACGGTGCAAAAGATACTGAGGCGAACCAGTTTTACGAAGGGGAAAAAAAGCGGACATGGTTTGGGCATGATGCAGGTGTGGGATATGGTCGATGCAAACGGGGCGCAGCTGAACCTGAGTTCGCGCCTTAAGCATGGAACCTGTTTTGAGCTGGTGTTTCCCCGGGCAGACAAACCGGACTGGCTGGTCGATGAGATCAATGTCAGCTACGACGATACCATCATCATTCTGGACGACGAGCAATTGATTCATGATTCCTGGGATGTGCGTTTGCAGCCTTTGCTGATGGTTAATCCTGAGATGGCGATACGTCATGAAACGCAGGGACAGGCCGTGATTGATTTCGTTCGCTCGCTCAATCCGGAACAACGGCAGCGCGTCTGCCTGTTTTCCGATTTTGAGTTGCTGCACCAAAGCGGTCATGGTCTGCAGGTAATTGAAGAATGTAAGCTGCCACGCGCCTATCTGGTGACCAGTTATTACAATCTGCCGGTCATACAAAAGTCAGCCAGTCAACTGGGGATCAAAATACTGCCCAAGCAAATGGCGCTGGTCACGCCGCTGTACTGCACCCAGTCCTATGGCGTCAAGAGAATTGAAGCTGATCAAATCAAGGTTGCCAAGAACTTCTATCACATTGAACAAACGCTGGAGGCATTTGAGTTTTACCGAAAAGCGGCGGCCGCCAACCGCAACTGCCATATCATCTCAAAAAGCCTGAACTGATTGCATAGCCGGCTTGTTCACAAAATCGGCAAAGGCATCACGCAATTTTTCGCTGGCACCGATTGCGTGTTGCCATTCCTGAATACGCAACTGGTGATTGCTGCCATGAAAAGTGAAGTCTTTGCGATCCGGCAGCTTTTGACGCGGCAGCGAGCGGACGAATTCTTCTGACGGCGCGATCAGTAACACGTTATCCAACCAGTGCCTGTTTTTTCCTTTGCTGGCGCGTCGCCAGGCAAATGCCTTGTCCAGCCAGCCGGGAATGATGTGGTCGGTGAAGTGCGGATAGAGCACCAGATCATTCGGTTGAATTGATGTCAGACGCGAGTAGGGCAAGGCCAGATGGTAGTCGATTAATCCGCCATCCCAATACGTCCCCTGCGGTGCCCCCGGTATGTGCCGAACCGGATCCATGATCAGAGGCAGTGTTCCCGAGGCCAGCAGGGCTGCTTTCAGATTGCTACCGGTCAGCGCGGCAAATTCGGTGGGAAAAGCGTCGAAGCTGGTTCTCAGCCAGGAAAGTTCGTCACGCAGGTCGCTGATCACGACTCGTTCCATGTGCCGGGCCAGCTGTGAACGTGCGCCGATATTCGACAGCGTGGCGGCGATAAATCCGGCCTTGGTGCTGAAACTGTGCTGCGGTGCCTTCAACAAACCGCGCCCTTTGCTGGCCAGAATGTGGAGACGATTGACCGGCTGGGTGACAATCTCCTGCTCCTGTCCGTCAATAAAATGGTTGAGCAGTTCTTCGATGACTTCGGTGACATAGGTGCTGCCCGGATTGGGCGGATAGGACTGCTGACAATACAATTTACCGAGGCGCGCAAATCCTTGCGCCGGATTGGGCATGCTCGCTGCTGCCATGCGCCAGGCCCCGATTGATGAACCGATTAAAGTGCGTTTGCGCGGCGCGTCAGAGAGCCATTCCCCGAACAGCCACTGGTCCAGAGCCTGCAAGGCCAGACCTTTGGGGCCACCAGCGGCAGCCGGGATTGCAGCAATATCCATCGCCTGCAAACCATGTTGACGAATGTGATCGAGCGCCAGCGGTCCGGCCCGTAAAATGATCGCGGAACCGGAACTCACTAAGCGGACTTGGTGTGCAACTGCATGGTGGCGGCTTCAAATTTTCCGGCTACCAGCAGTGGAATAATCTGCAGGCATTTCTCGATCGACTCATCGATCAAGACCTGTTCTTCTTTTCGTGGGCGATGTAAAACAAAATCGACCACCGGTTGATTCGAACTCAAATCACGTGGATGCCCGATCCCGATCCGCATGCGCCAGTAGTCCTGCGTACCAAGCGCCGCGGTAATGTTTTTCAAGCCATTATGTCCACCGGACGAACCGCCTTTTTTCAGTTTGGCGACGCCGGGATCAATATCCAGTTCGTCATGCACCACCAAGATTTCATCGGGCGCGATTTTATAAAAACGCGCCAGCGCACCGACCGAAGCGCCAGATCGATTCATGTAAGTTTGGGGTTCCAGCAACCAGGCGTCATTACCGGCAATCGCTGTTTTCGCCATCAGGGCGTTCAACCTGGTGTCGCGTTGCAGCGAACAATGCGGCAGGCTGTTGGCGAGCTTGTCGACCAGCCAAAAGCCGGCATTGTGGCGGGTAAGCTGATATTCGGGCCCGGGGTTACCCAGCCCTGCGATAAGACGGATGGACATGAATGAGAGGAGTAAAAATTAAAACCGTATTATAGGTGGTTCGGCCAAGTCGCTAGTGAGGAAAATCCTTGGCATAGCGGCTGATCCATTCCAGCGCCGCTTCTTCGCCGGAAATGACCCGGCCTTCGGTTTCCAGAATTTCTTTTTTGAAGTGCTCAATGTGGCAAATCTGCTCCACCATACGCATGCGGAAATGGTTGTTCTCATCGATGAACCGCACCCCGACTTCAAACAGATTTTCTTCTTGTGGCGCACACCAGACCACCACGGCTTTGAGCGACACCTGCGGATCAATGGCTGGAATCTGAATATTGAGCACCGCCCCCAGATTAACCTGCGAGGTGGAGAGAAAGGCCAAGCCACCCTCAGAAACATTTTTTAAATACTCGCTGCCCGCAACGGCAATCTCATCCAGGCTCCACGCAATCGGGACATCGGAAGGATGCCGGACATATTGACGATCTAAATCCTGATTCATGATGGTCTCTCGCATCTGATTTTAAGGACTGGTTATAGTTTTTGTTGCTAGATTCTACTCCCTGAAATGTGCAGCAAAACCGATTTTTTGCAAGCCCGCACAACAGGCCAGGCGCTTTTGTTGTGGAACTATCATCGCACTGACTGACCCGCTATATTTGAAAAAATGGCCTGGTATTTGTCATGAGGTGTTATATACTTCGGTCTCCCAAGGAGCGTTGCGACGAAACAAGTTGGTCAGATGCTAATAACATCGAATGTTTCGCCAGGCTTGGGAATACCACCGCAACCGCGCTCACGTTACTTTTTTCAACTGAAAGGAGGGCGTGATGAACGCCATCAATAAATCCAAACCTGACTACCATGTTGCCGATATCACTCTGGCGGACTGGGGTCGCAAAGAAATCAACATCGCTGAAACAGAAATGCCGGGCTTGATGGCAATTCGCGAAGAGTTCGCCGCCAGCCAGCCGCTGCGTGGTGCCCGGATTGCCGGTTCGCTGCACATGACGATTCAAACCGCTGTGCTGATTGAAACCCTGGCTGCCTTGGGCGCAGAAGTACGCTGGGCCTCATGCAATATCTACTCGACGCAGGATCAGGCCGCCGCTGCAATTGCCGACGCCGGTCACCCAGTGTTTGCATTCAAGGGTGAGAACCTCGACGAATACTGGGATTTCACCCACCGCATCTTCGAATGGCCAGACCATCAGGCAAACATGATTCTGGATGATGGCGGAGACGCCACGCTGCTGCTGCATCTCGGCAGTCGCGCCCAGGAAGATGCTTCAGTATTGAATCATCCAACTTCCGAAGAAGAAATCTGCCTGTTCAATGCGATCAAAAAACACCTGGCCATAGACAAACATTGGTACTCAAAACGCCTGAAAGAAATCAAAGGCGTGACCGAAGAAACCACGACGGGTGTGCATCGTCTGTATCAAATGCATCAGGAAGGCAAACTGGCATTCCCGGCCATTAACGTGAATGACTCCGTGACCAAATCCAAGTTTGACAATCTGTACGGCTGTCGTGAATCTCTGGTGGATGGTATCAAACGTGCGACTGACGTGATGATCGCCGGTAAGATCGCGGTGATCGCCGGTTACGGTGACGTCGGCAAGGGCAGTGCCCAGGCAATGCGTGCCTTATCGGCACAAGTCTGGGTGACCGAAGTCGATCCGATCTGCGCACTGCAGGCCGCGATGGAAGGTTACCGGGTTGTGACCATGGATTACGCCGCACCACTGGCCGACATCTTCGTTACCGCTACCGGCAATTACCACGTCATCACACATGATCACATGCGCGCGATGAAGAACCAGGCGATCGTCTGCAATATCGGCCACTTCGACAATGAAATCGATGTCGCCGGTCTGGAGAAATACGAGTGGGACAATATCAAGCCGCAAGTTGATCACGTCGTTTTCCCGGACGGCAAACGCATCATTCTGTTAGCCAAAGGTCGCCTGGTCAACCTCGGTTGCGGTACTGGTCATCCGTCGTATGTGATGAGCTCTTCATTTGCCAATCAAACGATTGCACAGATTGAACTGTTCGCCAACACCGCAAAGTATCCGGTCGGCGTCTACACCCTGCCAAAACATCTGGATGAAAAAGTCGCGCGACTGCAACTCAAAACGCTCAACGCACAGCTGAGCACTTTGACTGACCAGCAGGCGGCCTATATCGGCGTGGCAAAAGAAGGTCCTTACAAAACCAACCAGTATCGTTATTAATCGGCGGATTCAATTTCGAAGTGCAACCACATGTTGATGCGATTGTAACTGTTTCATAAATACTTCGTGAGGCGTTTTAAAGCCGAGACATTTTCTG
>JBEONO010000014.1:0-126141 GCA_040544425.1 Oxalobacteraceae bacterium GrIS 1.18 | reverse complement strand
ATTTCTTTGGCACATTCGCCATTGCTTTTTAACCAGTTGTAGCCCATGGCGTGCACCGGATACCAACAGTCGCCCACTTTAATGAGCTCGTTTTCGGTCACCGGCGCGGCGTCATCACAGCCCATTTTGTGGGGATCGCGGTTCACGACTTCGCCTGCATGGTGCCAGGAATACCAGTGATTACCGGCAACCCAACTTTGCTTCGGGACGCGCTTGCCATCGCCCATTTCGAGAATGTAGTTGAGCTGGCCCTCCAGTATTTTGAGAATCCCGCCATAGGAGCCAAACATGACTTCGCTCCAGCCGCGCGCGCGGGCTTTTTGGGCAGCAGAAAAGTGTATTTTTTCGCCACCAGGATCGCTGCGTAACAAGCCAATGTCTTCCAGCCTGTCGGGCACATTGTGGTGCCGCTTGTCCGACGTTTCGGTCAGGTCGCCGGTGGCGTCGAACCTGCCATTGGCGTTCGTCAATTCGTAGTAATCAACTTCGGTCGAATCCGGATCGAGGCGCAGTTGGCGCTCTTTCGCCGGGCTGTCATGAGGTTCAAATAAACCAACTGCATCCGGTCGCCAGGCAATATTATTTTCTTTTTTTAATAGCTCCTGACGACTGCGCCTCATACGAAGGTTACTACCCATAATTCCGGGTAAAAATACAATTGGGATCAACTTTACCGGCGGTACTCGCATGCACACCTTGCTGCGATTTGCGACCGGTGTCATTTGCACTGCTACCTGGGCACCACCACCTATACCCCAACTAAAATCGACCCATTCATCTTCGTGTTGGTCGGTGGTGTTGGGAGATGTGAGATCAGTCATGATTAACGCAAGCCTTTCCAATTCGGGAAAACGGAGCGTTAATTCTCCTGGCCGGTTGCATCAATGCCTAGCCGGGATTTTCATCAATTGACGTAAATGGTCTGGGTTTACTCCTGGATATGCCCGGGCACATTTAAAGAGGTAGCCCCGGTCACCATAAAAAAAGGGCGCTTCTCTCGAAGCGCCCCAAACTCATCACACAACAAACACAGTACAACGCGCTTAATTCATCAAGCGCGTTTCAATTTACACGTCAGCCATGATAGGCAGATTCGCCATGGCTGGTGATATCCAGACCTTCGCGTTCCTCGTCTTCGGGAACACGCAATCCAATGACTATATCCACCAGCTTGTAAGCAATCACTGAGACAACGGCAGACCAGACAACCGTGGTGAGCACCGCTTCACCCTGGATCAGCAATTGCGCGCTGATGCTGTACGGATCGGCCGACATTTTATTGGCCACGTAGTCCATAATTCCCTGCCCGCCCAAATTAGGTGACGCAAATACGCCGGTCAACAACGCGCCCAGAATACCGCCCACACCGTGTACGCCAAACACGTCCAGAGAATCATCCGCGCCCAACAACCGTTTCAAGCCATTCACGCCCCACAGGCAAATTACACCTGCCAGCAAGCCGATTGCCAACGCACCCATCGGTCCGACAAATCCGCAAGCCGGGGTGATGGCAACCAGTCCAGCCACCGCTCCTGAAGCGCCGCCCAGCATCGACGGCTTTCCTTTGACCATCCATTCACCGCCAACCCAGGATACTGCCGCCGCCGCTGTCGCCAGCAATGTGTTGACGAACGCTAATGCAGCAACGTCACCAGCTTCCAGGGCAGAACCGGCATTAAAACCAAACCAGCCGACCCACAACAAGGAAGAACCGATCATCGTCATCGTCAATGAGTGGGGGGCCATCGATTCCTTACCGTAACCGACCCGTTTGCCGATCATGACCGCGCCAACCAAACCAGCAACGGCGGCATTGATATGCACCACGGTACCGCCCGCAAAATCAAGCGCACCTTTTTGCCACAACCAACCACCTTTGGCAGTTTCACTGGCCAGGGTAGCTGCATCTTTAATGCCATCCGGACCTGGCCAGAACCAGACCATGTGCGCGATCGGCAGATACGAGAAGGTGAACCACAATACGACGAATAACAAGACAGCCGCAAATTTCGCACGCTCGGCAAAGGCACCGATAATCAAACCGCAGGTGATTGCCGCAAAGGTCGCCTGAAATGCGACATACACAAACTCGGGAATCACAACACCTTTGCTGAAAGTCGCCGCCGTGGCGAAAGTGCCAGTGGCCGGATCAAAAATGTTATTCAAAAAGGCTCGACCACCAGGGCCGCTCAACGAACCAATAAATGCATTTCCTTCCGTGAAGGCCAGTGAATAACCATAGACGCACCACAGCACGATAATGACGGCGAAGATCATAAACACCTGCATCAAAATCGACAGCATATTTTTGGAGCGCACCAGGCCGCCGTAAAACAGCGCCAGACCCGGTATCGTCATCAAGATCACCAACAGGGTTGCAACCAGCATCCAGGCAGTGTCGCCTTTATTGGGGACTGGCGCGGGCGCAGCGGCAGGTGCTGTAGCGGCTGCGGGTGTGGCAGCAGGTGTGGCAATGGGTGTGGCAACAGCGGCGGTAGCAGCCACTGCGGCCGGTGGGGTCACCTGGTCTTCAGCACAGGCATTGCCGAACAAAGAAAGGCAGGCGAGTACAAGCAGAAGTTGGGTAAAAAGTGTTTTCATTATTGGTCCTTATAGGGCGTCGTTGCCGGTTTCACCGGTTCTAATCCGAACTACCTGTTCGAGTGCATAGACAAAAATTTTCCCGTCACCGATTTTTCCGGTGCGCGCCGAGGTTTCGATCGCCTCGATGACCCGGTCCACGATGCTGTCGTCAACCGCCGCTTCAATCTTGGTTTTCGGCAGGAAATCGACTACGTATTCCGCGCCGCGGTATAGTTCAGTGTGTCCTTTTTGACGGCCAAAACCCTTGACTTCCGTGACCGTAATGCCCTGGACACCAATTGCAGACAAGGCTTCACGGACCTCGTCGAGCTTAAAAGGCTTAATAATTGCAGTGATCAGTTTCATAATTGCCTCAAGGTTGTGTTGTTTGCGCCAGGCTCTTTACCAGCAATTCTTGTGCCAGACCGGATTGGAACTAAATTCGGCAATACGCACCAAAGCGGGTCAAATAGATGGCTGACACAGAATAAAACGCACCAAGTCTGTGCTGCCACAATTTACTCATTACCAGAAAATTCACAATGCGTTAAGATTTGCCAGCTCATTTAATCTCACTTAGGAATCGTTCATGAACAATATATTCACTGATCTGCAGGCCAAAATTAATGAAGCGCTGGAAAATTCCCCAGCCAAAGATCTGGAAAAAAATGTTAAATCGCTGATGACCCAAGGTTTTGCCAAACTCGATCTGGTCACCCGCGAAGAATTCGATATTCAATCCCAGATCCTGGCCAAGACCCGCGAAAAGCTCGAAGCGCTGGAAAAGCGTGTGACTGAGCTGGAGGCCAGGCAGTAAAGCGCAGGCTTCAATTTCAAATGTGATTTCAGCTTCGTGTATGGGTACCCCGTTCAAAAGTTTCTTCCGGTCTTTCTGTACTCGGTCCACTGTCGAAGTTGTGGTGTAGAGGTTCGAGCAAATAGCGAACTTCGAGCCCTTCCAACTTGATGGGTTTTTCGGGATACCAATTCCGCATAATTTTTGCACTCACCCTGATTCCATGCACAATCACCCGCGTGTTGTGGGAAACGCGTGCTCCTCTTAAATTCGCCCCGGTGACATCCGCGTCATGCAGGCCAGCGGTCAGGTCCTGATCGACCAGGTTGGCACCGCACAGCTTCGCGCCATTGAACACGGCACCAGACAATCTGCTGTCTTTTTTTACTGGCGGACCGCCGCCAAACTTTGCATAACTCAGGTCCGCGCCAGAGAAATCCGTGTTCCAACATTTAGCTTGAGTAAAGTCCATCGCGCCCACCATTGCGCCTTTGAAAATGGCGCCGCTTAAATCCACCCTTGGCATGTGCAGGCCCAAAATTTGCAGGCCAGTAAAATCAACCCCGCACAGATTCAACCGCCAGGCATTGCCCTGAGTCTGCCTCAGAAAAGGAATAACCTGTTTGGCGATGATGGCGTCTAATCGGGCAATATCGCATGCTTCCGAAGCCGCGGCAAAGACCAGACTTTTCTCAGCTGGCGTGCCTTCAATTAATACCCGGCACATATACGCCTCACTTTTATCAACCATCAGCACGCCGTCATAGCCGCTGATCAGACCCACAACTTCATCGCCAAGACCTGGCAGTGATTCTCTGATCATCATGAAACGATCGGGCATAACGCCGTATCCACCAAGTGCGATAGAGCCATCCTCAAGTTTGATAACGTGAATACCTTGGTCGTGCAGCTGACGCTCAACATTGCGATTGATTGCATCGCCAATGTTTTTGATACGCGCATTGAGATATTCCATATAACCGCCGGTATAGGCGTTGCTGATATGTTTGGCGATCAAATCGTCAGTGGCCATTTTGCTGGTCAGGTCCGTGCGTATCGTTTTCAGCAGTTCGGGGTTGGTGCAAATGCCGTCTTTAAAAATTAACTGGAAAGTCGGATTGTTCGTTTCAAACTGCACAGTGTTCCCGACAATTTTGACAAAATGCATGCCCTTATCGTGGAGTATGCGTTGAACATTTTCATTGAACACTTCCCCGAAATTGTTGATGCGCGCTGCCAGATAGTTCATATAGGTTCCGACATGGGCATTGTGCAGATGCGTCGCGATAAGCTCGTCGCTGCTTGCTTTGCTGGCCAGATCGTCGAGAATTATTTTTAAGACCCCGGGGTTTTTGCAGGCCTGGCCTTCAAAGATTAAAGGCGTGGCAGTTTTTTCTGGTTTGTGATCAGTGTGGGCTGTTTCAACTTTGCTCAGGCTGTCGGTTCTGCGGGTACTGGGTAGAGATTTTATTGAATCCATGAGTAACTCCAAAGGTTGTGGAATGATCGGATTTCGCTGATCCACCTGTCCTGAGTCGCATGAAACAAAGCTATAAAATTCAATCGTGATTTTCTCTGCTCACCTTGATGTGTTGGTCAGGTCTTCAGCCAAAAAGTTCCAGGCAAGTTTTGAATCGGCACCGCAATTGCCACTGGTGCGTTACGTAATTATTGATATGATGCCTGTTCTGAACAAGAAAGATAATCAAACAGGGATCGTGCAGGTTTTTCAGGACTGGTAATGAGCCTAGCAGTATTAAATAGTCGCGCCTTGTCGGGAATGGACGCGCCGTGCGTCACGGTGGAAGTCCATCTGGCCAACGGCCTGCCCAGTTTCACCATTGTTGGGTTGCCGGAAACCGAAGTCAAAGAAGCCAAGGACCGGGTGCGCGCCGCTTTGCAAAATGCGCGCTTCGAATTCCCGAACCGGCGCATCACGGTTAATCTGGCACCGGCCGATCTGCCAAAAGAATCAGGTCGCTTCGATTTGCCAATCGCGCTGGGGATCTTGGCAGCATCCAACCAGATACCCGGCGACACGCTTGATCAATATGAATTTGCCGGTGAGCTGTCGCTATCCGGCGAGCTGCGCCCAATCCGCGGTGCGCTGGCCATGACCTTCGCGATGTCTAAAAGTGCCGCCGGTACTGTCCCCTCTTTCATCTTGCCGCGCGCGAATGCGGATGAAGCGGCCTTGGTTCAGGATGCGAAAATTTATCCGGCCGATTCGCTGCTGCAGGTCGCCGCACATTTCACCGGATTGAGCCCCGAATGCAGACTCTCCAGACACAGCGCCGCTGCACAATTACCCTGTCCCAGCCATGCCGATTTTGCTGACGTCAAAGGACAGTTGCTGGCCAAACGCGCACTTGAAATTGCAGCCTGCGGCGCACACAGCGTGATCCTGATCGGCCCGCCCGGGACCGGCAAGTCGATGCTGGCCAGTCGCTTTGGCGGCATATTGCCTGCGATGAGCGATGCTGAAGCACTGGAAGCGGCGGCGGTTCAATCGCTGAATCGCGGCTTTTCACTGGCGCAGTGGAAAGTCCGGCCGTTTCGCAATCCGCACCACACCTCGTCTGGGGTCGCGCTGGTTGGGGGCGGTGGAACACCGCGGCCCGGTGAAATTTCTCTGGCCCATTGCGGGGTTTTATTTTTAGATGAACTGCCGGAATTTGACCGGCGTGTGTTGGAAGTATTGCGCGAGCCTTTGGAATCGGGTCGCATCACCATTTCACGGGCCGCGCGCCAGGCCGATTTTCCGGCACGCTTTCAATTGATCGCCGCCATGAATCCCTGTCCCTGCGGCTATCTTGGTCACGCCAACGGCAAATGTCATTGCAGCCCGGACGCCATCAATCGCTATCAGGGCAAAATTTCCGGCCCGCTGCTCGATCGGATCGATATGCAAATCCAGGTCGGCTCGCTGCCGCACGAAGATTTAATCAAGCAGGCCGACGGTGAGCCCAGCGCCGTGATCCGGGCCAGAGTCGAGCGCGCCTATGCCATTCAGCTGGATCGTCAGGACAAGGCCAACAACAGCCTGACCAGTACCGAGGTGGACCGCTATTGCGCGCCTGATGCGGCCGGGAAGGAATTGCTGCACAATGCCATGAATCGTTTGAACTGGTCGGCCAGATCGTATCACCGGGTGCTGAAGGTGGCGCGCAGCATCGCCGATCTGGAACAGGCTGATCAAATACAACGCACCCACATCGCCGAAGCAATCAGCTATCGTCGCGCACTCAAAGAAAGCTAATCATGTCCTATATATTTTCACCTGAAGCGGTTCCCGCCCTGCCGCTGGCAAACAGTGCAGATCAGTTCGCAGTTCGTCGCGTTTACTGTGTCGGGCGCAATTACGCCGCGCATGCCCGCGAAATGGGTTCCGATCCGACCCGCGACGTGCCGTTTTTCTTTTGCAAACCGGCGGATGCCGTATTGCCCGTGCCCGAGGGTTCTGCAGTGGCGCTGCCTTATCCCGGCATGACCAGCAATTTTCACCATGAAGTGGAACTGGTGGTAGCGATCGGCAAGGCCGGACGTGATATTGCGGTGGCTCAGGCCAATGAGTACGTCTGGGGTTATGCCGTGGGTCTGGACATGACGCGACGTGATTTGCAGGGACAAATGAAAGACCAGGGCAAACCCTGGGAGATCAGCAAAGCGTTTGATCTGTCGGCACCGATGGGTGCCTTGTACCCGGTCAGCCAGGTCGGATTGATCAGTAAGGCAGAAATATTTTTGCAGGTGAATCAGGCCGACCGGCAGCGCAGCAATATCGATCAGATGAGCTGGTCGGTGCCTGAAATTATCAGCCACTTATCGCGCTATTTTGAATTGAAACCGGGCGATCTCATTATGACCGGCACGCCCGAAGGGGTCGGTGCCGTCGTGCCTGGCGATGTGATTGACGCGGGCATTGCCGGACTGGGCAGCATCCGCGTCAGGGTCGAATAAAACCGGGGGGAGTTAAGCGTAGCGCGACATGTTCAATTCGGCGACGTCAATCGCCGGTGACTTGCCTGAAATGATGTCAGCCAAAACATGGCCCGAGCCGCATGACATGGTCCAACCCAGTGTGCCGTGGCCGGTATTTAAAAACAGATTCGGCACCGAGGTGGCACCCACCAGCGGGGTACCGTCGGGTGTCATCGGGCGCAGCCCTGTCCAGAAACTGTCGTGCTGAAGGTCGCCAGCGCCGGGGAACAAATCATTTAAAACCATTTCCAGTGTCTTCTGGCGTTTGGCTTTCAGATTGGTATTAAATCCCACCAGTTCAGCCATGCCGCCTACCCGGATCCGATCATCAAAGCGGGTAATCGCAATCTTGTAGGTTTCATCCAGAATCGTTGACACCGGCGCCTTGGCGGCATCGATAATCGGTACGGTAATCGAATAGCCTTTGACCGGATACACCGGAATATCAAGAATGCCGCGCAGGAAATTCGTTGAATAAGAACCCAGCGCCACCACATAAGCATCCGCCGTCACGGTCTCGGTACCGCATTGCACACCGGCGACCTGCTGTCCCTTCATGTGCAGGGCATCGATACTGACCCCATAGCGAAATTTCACGCCCAGTTTTTCAGCCATGCCTGCCAGGGTGGTTGTGAATAATTGGCAGTCGCCGGTCTCGTCATTGGGCAACCGCAGACCACCTTTGAGTTTGTGCTGAACCGCGGCCAGGCCAGGTTCGACGTCGGCCAATTGCCCGGCGCTGAGCAGCTCGTACGGCACACCGGCCCGCTGCAAAACGGCGATATCTTTTTGCGCAGACTGATATTGCTCGTCGTCGCGAAACAATTGCAAGGTACCCTGCTGGCGGCCCTGATATTGAATGTTGGTCGCGGCCCGCAATTCTTTAAAGCAGTCGCGGCTGTATTCGGCCAGATGCACCATGCGCTGCTTGTTGACGTTGTAACGTGCGACGCTGCAGTTGAGCAGCATATTCCACATCCAGCGCAGTTGAAACAAGGTGCCGTCGGGAGAAATCGACAGCGGTGCGTGTTCCTGAATCATCCATTTCAATGCCTTTAGCGGTATGCCAGGTGACGCCCAAGGTGCGGCATAGCCAGGTGAAATCTGACCGGCATTACCGAAACTGGTCTCCAGTGCCGGGCCACTTTGCCGGTCCAGCACCGTTACATCATGACCGGCCAGGGCCAGATAATAAGCACTGGTAACACCGATCACGCCGCTACCCATAATGACCACACGCATACTTTCTCCCTAAACATAACTAATTTCCGCTATATTAGTGCCAAGAAGCTAGTTTTAGTTGACAAAAAACAGAATTTTTTCAGTTTATTATTATGCGTATCCACAAGAATGCAGTACGTATCCTGGACAAGCTGGACCGCCGGATACTGGCCGTCCTGCAAAAAGACGGCCGACTATCGATGAAAGAACTCGGTGAGCAGGTCGGTCTGTCGATCACGCCCTGCATAGAACGGGTCAAGCGCATGGAGCGCGACGGAGTCATCAGCGGCTATTACGCCAGAGTGAATCCGGCCGCCCTGGGTGCATCATTATTGATGTTTGTGCAGATTACGCTGTCCAACAAATCCGGCGAAATGTTTGACCAATTCCGTCGTGAAGTCTTGCGTATTCCCGAAGTACTGGAATGCCATCTCGTGTCGGGTGATTTTGATTACATCATCAAAGCCCGGATTCAGGAAATGACTGAGTACCGCAAACTGCTCGGCGACATCCTGCTGCAACTGCCCGGTGCCGCGCAATCAAAGAGTTATGTTGTGATGGAAGAGATCAAAGAGACCTTGGTGTTGAACGTGGAAGAATAACCGTCAGGCATTGGCTGCGATCAAAATCAGAGCGATCAAAGCCGGTATGCCCTGAATGAACAGAATCGACCGGTTCACCGTGGCGCCGCCAAAGATCGCAGCAATCACGACGCAGCCCAGGAAAAACAGTTTCAGCTGCAATGCGAACACCGGATCCGAGTGGATCAGACTCCACACCAATCCCGCCGCCAAAAATCCATTGTATAAACCCTGATTGGCCGCCAGTGCACGGCTGTCCTGTGCAAACTGTTCCGACAGGCCAAATGTCTTGCGCCCCTTGGGCTTGGTCCACAAGAACATTTCAAGTACCAAAAAATACAGGTGCTCCACGGCGACCAGCGCAACAATGATTGCAATGACAGAATTCATATAATTTTCCCTGCGAAAGTGCTGCCATCATAGGCTTCGGTCAAAAAAAATGCACGTACCATTTATCGGGTACGTGCAGCCTTGACGAGGTATCGAAACCCGACGCAATAATTAATTTTTTTGGCCTGGCGACTGTATCCGGCCATTCAGTCCGGGCGTGTTGAAGCCTGATAAATTGGTTTCATCCGGGCCGATCAGATCGGCATGGACAGGAAGCTTCATCGTGCAATGCTGACCGCCGCAGACCGCCGCCTTGTATTTCTGGCGCATTGCGGCAGCGACCGCAGCCTTCGAAATGTCCTCATTCGGTGTATCCATGACTTCCACCGATTGCGGATTCCCCTCGCTGTCGACCAGCACATTAATATTTAAAGCGCCCTTGTAGGCCAGCGACAGGTTTTCATGCGCGCTGGCGATCGCTTTATAGATCGGATACAGGCCTTTCTCTGGAAATGGCGGCTCATCAGTTTTCGGCATATTGTCATAAGCATCACGCAGAGTTTGTTGTTGCTCGGCGGTCAGCTCGTCATAAGGTTTGTTCAGCGGGATGGTCCCGGCTTTGACGATGTCTTTTTTAAGATTCGTACCGACCATGGGCGCGCTCTGCTTGATCGTATAGTGCTTGACCGACGCGTCACTGTCTGCCATTGCGCTGTGAGGTATACCAGCTGCAAGCAGCAGGGTTAAGAGCGAAACCGTCATATTTTTGATGCGCATCCGAGATATCCTTTGCTGGTTTTTCAAATAGAAACGAGAGTTGACTTGCAAGAGGCAGGAAGTGTATCGGCGCCAAATTGAAAAAGCAATGCTCTAAATTGGGCATTTGACGAAAATAATATCTCGTTGCGCATCAGTGCCAACCATAAAGATATGCTCACCGGCTTCAACAAAATCAAATTTTTGGTAGAACCGGATCGCGCGTGGATTGTTTTCCCATACCCCCAGCCAGACTTGCTCGGCACCCTGCGCCACACTGAACGCCAGGCATTCCTGCATGATTTGCTGCGCGATGCCTCTCCCGTGCCAGGCCTCGTCCACGTAAAGACGCTGAATTTCCAGGCATCGTTTTGTCTGCGTTTCGGTCGTCCAGCTGCCCCAGCGCAGTTGAGCAAATCCAATCAGATTTGCCTGTGCTGCACAGACCAGCGTAATGATTTCCGGATTCAGAATTTCCTGCTCCTGCAGCGCGGTGCTGTAGTGAGTGGAACAATGCAAGGCCATATCTTCCGGCGTGTTGGTCGCCTCGAAGGTGGCGCGGAAGGTTTGCTCCTGCAATCTGGCAAGCTGCCCGGCATCTTGTTGTTCGGCGCGGCGGATTACAGGCATGATGAATATCTCCGTAGATAAAAAAACAGCCATCATACGTAGCTATGATGACTGTGTGAATAACACCACCTTAAAAAGTTGAACCTTATTTATGAGTCGGGAAACTGAATATCGTCCCCTCTCTGACACCGGCACTCGGCCAGCGTTGGGTAATCGTTTTGCGCTTGGTATAAAAACGGACCGCGTCAGGGCCATACGCGTGCAGGTCGCCAAACAAAGAACGCTTCCAGCCGCCGAACGAATGGTAGGCAACCGGCACCGGCAGGGCGACGTTGATGCCGACCATCCCGACCAGAATGTGGTCGCTGAAAAAACGTGCGGCCTCACCGTCACGCGTGAAGATGCAGGTGCCGTTGCCATACTCGTGGGCATTGATCAGATCCATCGCTTCCTTGAGACTGGCAACCCGCACCACACCTAAAACCGGACCAAAGATTTCTTCCTGATAGGTGCGCATGCCCGGCTTGACTTTATCGAACAGGCAGGCGCCAAGGAAGTAACCTTGCTCATGTCCGGCAACCTTGATGCCACGGCCATCGACCACCAGATCGGCACCCTCGGCAACACCGATCGCGACATATTCGGAGACCTTGTCAAAATGCGCTTTGGTCACCAACGGCCCCATATCATTGCTGATATCGGTGCCTGGTCCAACTTTCATTTTCGCGATTTCCGTTTTGAGACCGGCAATCAATGCATCAGCCGTATCGTCACCCACGGCAACCACCAGCGGGATCGCCATGCAGCGCTCACCGCAGGAACCAAACGCCGCACCCATCAGTGCAGAGACAGCATTGGCGATGTCGGCGTCCGGCATGACGACCGCATGATTTTTCGCGCCGCCCAAAGCCTGCACCCGCTTGCCGTGTTCGCAACCGGTTTTGTAGATATATTCGGCAATCGGTGTCGAGCCCACGAAGCTGATGGCCTGCACGCGCGGATCAGTCAGCAAGGCGTCAACCGCCACCTTGTCACCGTTCACAACGTTCAGCACACCTTTCGGCAAGCCGGCCTGCAGCGCCAGTTGCGCAATCAATAAGGTCGACGACGGATCGCGTTCGGACGGCTTCAAAATAAAGCAATTGCCGCAGGCAACCGCCATCGGCCACATCCATAACGGCACCATGGCCGGAAAGTTAAACGGGGTAATCCCCGCCGCGATACCCAAGGGTTGAAACTCACTCCAGCTGTCGATAGCTGGACCGACGTTCTTGCTGTGTTCACCTTTCAATAATTCCGGGGCATAGCTGGCGTATTCGACGTTTTCAATCCCGCGTTGCAGTTCACCCTGGGCATCATTCAATACCTTGCCGTGCTCATCGGTGATCAGCTGGCAGATCTTGTCGGCGTTCTGTTCCAGCAGCACTTTCAGGCGACCCATTACCTGGGCGCGTTTCAGCGCGGGGGTATTGCGCCAGGCCGGAAAGGCCGCTTCGGCTGAAGCAATCGCCGCGTCCATGGTGGCCTGATCTGCCAGCAATACCTGCTTGGTGGCTTCGCCGGTCGCCGGATTGTAAACGGCTTGCAAGCGCGTACCGGTGAAGACGATTGCGCCGTCAATCAGATGACCGACTTTATTGGAGGATGACATGATGATTCCTTTAATCTTGTTCTATTCAAAAATCAGGCAGTGGCGTTGATGGATTCACCGAGTGCATTGACCAGACTGTCGATCTCCGATTTTTCAATCGTAAATGGTGGCGCGATCTGGATGGTGTCACCGCCATAGCGCACATAAAATCCCTTTTCCAGGCATTGCATGGCGATCTGGTACGGACGTTTGGCAGGCTCGCCCGGCACCGGCGCAAACGTGAAGCCTGCTGCGAGGCCACAGTTACGAATATCGGTCAGGTGCCTGGCACCTTTTAAACTGTGCACCGCATTTTCAAAGTACGAAGTCAGACTGTTGACGCGATCGAGCACCTGCTCCTGCTCCAGCAACTTCAAGGTTGCGATGCCGACCGCACATGCTACCGGATGCGCCGAGTAGGTATACCCGTGAGGAAATTCCAGCATATAGTCCGGTCCGCCCAATTGCATGAAGGTATCGTAGATCTCTTTTTTCACGATCACGCCACCCAGAGGCTGGCAGCCGTTGGTCACCTGCTTGGCGAAGTTCAGAATGTCGGGCGTCACGTCAAATTTTTCAGCTGCAGTGTAAGCACCGACCCGACCGAAGGCGCTGATGACTTCATCAAAGATCAGCAGAATATTGTGCTGGTCGCAAATTTCACGCAGGCGTTTCAGATAACCTTTCGGCGGCACGATCACACCGGCCGATCCGGAAAACGGTTCAACGATCACGGCGGCGATATTTGACGCGTCGTGCAGGGTAATGATGTTCAATAACTCATTGGCCAGCTCAACACCTTGTTCAGGCTCGCCGCGGGTAAACGCATTCTTGGCCAGCATGGTATGCGGCAGATGATCAGCACTGATCCCCTGACCGAACACCTTGCGGTTGGCGACAATCCCACCGACTGAGATACCGCCGAAATTCACGCCGTGATAACCCTTTTCGCGACCGACCAGCAAAGTCTTGCTGGCCTGTCCTTTGGCGCGCCAGTAAGCGCGTGCCATCTTCAGCGAGGTATCGGCGGACTCTGAGCCGGAACCGGTGAAGAACACATGATCCAGACCGGCCGGGGTGATTTCCTTGATCCGGTTCGCCAGCTCAAATGACAGCGGATGTCCGAACTGAAAAGCCGGGGAATAGTCGAGGGCAGCCATCTGGCGCGTCACTGCTTCGGTAATTTCGCTGCGGCCATGACCAAGACCACAGCACCACAGGCCGGACATGCCATCCAATATTTTTTTACCGTTTACGTCGAAATAATAATTTCCCTTGGCGCCGACCATCATGCGCGGATTGGCCTTAAAGTCCCGGTTGCCGGTGTAGGGCATCCAGTGCGCATCCAGCCACGCCGCATCCATACGAGGTGACTGTAAATGTTGTTGATCAGTTTGATTCATGCTGTGCTCCGCGAGTTTGAGAGTGAGTTTGAATATTATTATTGGGCTGATTCTAGTGAGGTTTATTACCTGCATAAAGCGTGATTAATGCAGGCTCACATGACAATTAGTGAAAGTGAAACGGTGGTCGGCACCGATGCAAAAAAGGAATGTCAACCGGGCCCGGTGGGCCGCCGTTAAACAGAGTACTACTCCTGGCGCGCCACATTGTTAAAGTGAGAACAAATTCATGGAATTATTTCCGCTGACGCGAAACCGGCTGGCGATGGGCGGCCTGGGCTGTGGCCTGTTGTTGTGTCTCATGTCGTGCTCGAGTGCACCATCGGCCTCGGTGGCCAATTCGGCCAACCCCAACCCCAAATCCAGCCCGAACAAGGCGATGCCCGAATTACTGGTTCAGCGCCTCAGTTGGGGCATCAATACCGGCAGCGCGATGCAGGTTCATCAACTCGGCGCAGACAAATACCTGCAGCAGCAACTGCAGCTGGCACCGATGAGCAATATTCCCGACATGCCGCAAGTAATCAAAGACCAGATCGCCGGACTGACGATCAGCCAGAAGAGCATGCTGGAGATTGCTGCGGAACTGGAACAGTTGAAGCAGGCAGCCGACAATAAAGATGGCGCCGAAGACGCCAAAAAGAATTATCAGCTCGAATTGAACCGTCTGGACAAAGAAGCACAAAGCCGCGCAATTTTGCGTGCGCTGTATTCACCGCAGCAATTGCAGGAGCAACTGTGCTGGTTCTGGTTCAACCATTTCAATGTATTTCATGGCAAAGCCAATATTCGCGCCATGCTGGGCGACTATGAAGAGCAGGCGATCCGTCCCCATGTCCTGGGTCACTTCCGCGAACTGCTGATTGCGACCTCGCGCCATCCCGCCATGTTGCGCTATCTCGATAATGAGCAAAACGCGATCAATCATCCGAACGAAAACTATGCGCGTGAAATCATGGAATTGCACAGCATGGGTGTCGATGGCGGCTATACCCAGAAAGATGTTCAGGAACTGGCGCGGATTCTGACCGGAGTCGGGTTCAATTTCAAACGCGAGGGCGCCCCGAAACTGGGCAAGCTGCAGGATCAATTTGTGCGGCTCGGCGCCTTCGAATTTAATCCCCGTCGCCATGACTATGGTGATAAACAATTTTTGGGTCACACCATCCGTGGTCGTGGGCTGGGTGAATTGAATGAAGCGATCGACCTGCTGGCCAGAAATCCGGCTACCGCGCATTTCATCAGCAAAAAGCTGGCGCTGTTTTTCGTCGGCGAAAAGCCAAGCGAAGAATTAATCCGGAGCATGGCAGCCACCTACTCATCCAGCGATGGCGATATCAAAGCGGTACTTGGCACCCTGTTCGCCGCGCCTGAATTTACCCAGTCTCTCGGCCAGCAATTCAAGGATCCCCAGCACTATGTGTTTTCCGCACTGCGTCTGGCCTATGACGACAAACCGATTCTGAATACGCTGCCGGTGATCAACTGGCTGAACCGTCTGGGTCAGCCGCGCTACGGTCATCTGACCCCCGACGGCTATCCGCTTACCGCCAGCGCCTGGGACAGTCCCGGGCAGATGACCACTCGCTTTGAAATCGCCAAAGCGATCGGCACCGGCAGCGCAGGCTTGTTCAGAACCGAGAATGGTACCGACCTGCCGGGCTTTCCGAAATTGAGCAACGCGCTGTACTTCACCTATCTGCAGGCGATGCTCAGTCAGAATACCTTGAAGAGTCTGGACCAGGCCGCCAGTCCGCAGGAATGGAACACGCTGTTACTGGCTTCACCAGAAATGATGGTCAGATAAACCAGGAAAGTAAAAATGAACCGCCGACAATTTCTTCAAGCCATGGCAGCGAGCTCACTGCCCGTATTGGGTAGCCAGGTATTCGCCGCAGCCAACACAGTGCAGCCGCGCTTTCTGTTTGTATTTTTACGCGGCGGCTATGATGCGGCCAGTTTATTGGTGCCGATGTCCAGTTTGTTCTACGGTGAAGTGCGTCCCAATATTGGGCTCAATCGCAGCGGGGCGGATCAGAATTCGGCCATCAGCTTGAACAGCGACTGGGGTTTGCATCCGGCCTTGCGCGAAAATATTTATCCTCTGTACAGCAAGGGTCAGGCGGTGTTTATCCCGTTTTCGGGCACCGATGATTTAAGCCGCAGCCATTTTGAAACGCAGGACAGCATAGAACTCGGACAGCCGTTGCAGGGTCACCGTGATTTAAGCAGCGGGTTTTTGAATCGTCTTGCCACCGTGCTGAACAAGGACAGCAACAGTTTTCCGACCATGGCATTCACGGCCCAGCTGCCGCTGATCATGCAGGGCAGCATGCAGATTGCCAATGCGGGCGTCAAGAATGTCGGCAAACCGGCGATTGACGACCGCCAGACCAAACTCATTGCCAGCATGTATCAGGGTCACGCTCTGGAAAAACAGGTCGACGAAGGTTTTACGACTCGCGACCAGGTCAACCAACAAATGGCCGAAATGCAGACCGAAGACCGGTACAGGGAAATGACCGATGGGAATCGCAGTGCGATCAGCACCAAGGGATTTGGCCTCGAAGCGCGCCGTATCGGCAAGTTGATGCGGCAACAGTATGCGCTCGGCTTTGTCGATGTCGGCGGCTGGGACACTCATGTCAATCAGGGTAATGCCAATGGCAATCTGGCGACCAAGTTCAAAGAACTGGGTGATGGTCTGGTGGCATTTGCCAGCGAAATGGGGGCCGCCTGGGATAACACCGTGGTGGTTGTGGTCAGCGAGTTCGGTCGGACCTTCCGTGAAAATGGCAATCGCGGCACCGACCATGGCCATGGCACGGTGTATTGGGTGTTGGGCGGCGCCGTGCGTGGCGGAAAAGTGGTGGGGGAGCAGATCGCCGTTGAACAAAGAACCCTGCTCGAAAACCGCGATTTTCCGGTTTTGAATGAATATCGCAAAACGCTTGCTGGATTATTCACGCGCCTGTACGGTCTGTCACCGACACAGCTGGACTATGTGTTTGCCGGGGTGAAAGGCAAGGACCTGGGTCTGATCTGAAGTCATCGCAACAACGCTGCCGGTCACAACTGAATCGACGAGTTTTTGAACTCGTCTTTCTCTGAGCTCCTCATGATCCCTGATCGATCGATAGGCGTTTACCTTGATGGGGAACTCGACAATTTACCTCGCTTCGGGAAGATGCGAGACTGGCCCCGCGATCACAGAAAAATTGATTTCAACAAGATGCTGTGTTCAATCACAAACCGCTCCGGTCTGGCGTTGCACGGCGGTCGGCCGCGATTTGTCCAATTCACCAACACTATTTCAACATTACCTGTTATGACTACACCACTCTCTCCAACGACTGTTTATCAGGGACCGCCCAGTTCTTCTTCAAGCAGTTCAAGCAGTTCAAGCAGTTCAAGCAGTTCAAGCGCATCCAACTCAGATTTGAATACACAGCTTTTGCATCAGCAGGCGCTTGCTGAAAAAGGCCTTTTCAATCCGGACGTCGTCAATGCGTTCCGCAGTGCCTTTCGCAATTCCAGTACCACGCCCAAAACCATTGCGATCATTCTGACTGCCAATATCAGCGCGCAGGCCGAGCTCAATACTCTGCTGCAGTCTGAACGGGGATTTGCAGAGCGGATTGATCAGGCGGTAGTGGCCATTCTCGGCACCGGCGGGATCACCGTCGATCACGACGTCGACGGGTCACTCAAGCTTGCACACAAAGGCGGTGAACTCTTTGCGTCCGGCCCTGGTGAAATTTCAGGCCGAGGCAAAAAAGGACTCTCATCTGACGGCGGTCACCTGGATGTCAGCAATGGGGCAACCGGCAAGATATTCGGCAAGAGCACGGGCAGTGTCTACAATCACGGCCACTTGCTCGTGTCGGGCCAGAATGCGCAGGCCACGGTTGGATACCTCGGATCAGCAAACGTTACACAAGGTGCCACTGCCAAGGTCTACCTTGGCGGCACGGCGACTGCCGAAGACGGGGGGCGGCTTGACTTGCACGATGGTGCAGAAGGGACTGTCCAGTTCGGCGGCATGGCCCTTGCCCATGGCGGTGCCAAAGTCACGCTGTTAAAGGGCGGTATTGCTACCTTGCATCAAGGTGCAGAAGGGGTAATGGATGAAGACGGTCGCGCTGAGGTTGATGGAGGATATCTCCGGGCAGGATGTGGTGTTGTCTCGGTAAAAAATGGCGGGTTGGTCGAGGCGACTGGAAACCATACCAGGATCGTCGCAGGCTACCGCGGCCAGGCTACCGTCAATTTTGGCGCCAGCGCCACAGCAGATAGCGGTGGCAAAGTGCACGTTGGCCGCGGCGGAGTTGCTCTGGTGCGGGCAGGTGGTTCGGGGCTTGCAAAAGATGGCGGAAGCCTTGAGGCAGAGCCGGGTGCAAGGGTTTCTTTAGAGCCGGGTGCCCGCATCAAATCATCTGATCCGGATATGGAAGTGACATGCGGGCAACGTAAGATCACGATGAAGGACTTGAAGAACTTCCGGGAAAGTAGGGTCGATTATATTCTGGTCGACGATTCAGACTATGGAGCCCGCGCCTCATACCCGGCAAAGTCGATTTTAAAGTCAGCACAGGATAGTGGCGCCGGACCTGCAAGGCCGCCTAAGCAGGTGCATTTTTCGCCGACCTTAACCAGACTTCCCGAGCGTGAGACCGCGATACCGCTCATGCCTGCACCCGTCAGAACTAAACCCAGCGTGCCTAAACCCAGCGCAATGTCAATGCATCCCACAGTGGACAAGAATTATGGTGGTATGTCCGATATTCCCAGAAGTCGGACCATGTATGGGCCGGGCTTTGAGTCTCCTTCCGCCTTTACCGCATCGAATTTACCCAAGCGGAAAATCAACGATCCAGTGATAGCCAAGGGGAAAGCGGCTGTGCGGGGCGCGCCATCCAGCGCGCAGTCAGGCAGCAGCTCATCGTCAAGCTCATCGTCAAGCTCCGTGAGCAGCAGTTCAGGTAGCCGGGGCACCACGCCAGCATCAGGTAGCAAGCCCACCAGAACAGAGCGTGCGCTGCAAATTACGGCGCAGGTTAATGCGCTTAGCGGTGAAAAAACATCAGGGACTCCGCACTGAGCTGCGTAGAGCCGCAATTGATAACTACGTTGACAACTACGTTGACAACTACGCTGACAACTACGCAAGGGAAGATTGGACTAATACGCTGGGCTATTTGCGAGGCAGCAGTGAGGCATTAATGCTCACCGTGTTCGCAGTCGGTTGGTGAGAAAACTCACCGCTGGCCGAAATCTTCGGCAGCCCCAGCGGGTCGTCATAGGGTTCTGCCTGCTCAAGCTCGCGGGCGATTCTGGTTAGCGCTCTTGGCGCAATCATCGCCCGGACGGCGGCCTCGATGAACTTAACGCGAATGAAGCGCGCGTTGGTCGTGTCAACTTCAGCCAGCTTGGTGTACGCAAACACGGTATCTTCCAGATGTGCGTGGGTCAAATCGGCGTATTCCATATTGATCCTGCACATTATGGTGCCGGTCAGAATGGCGTGATTCAAAATGGCGCGTTGCATAAACGATCCGGTCAGATTGGAACCGGTAAAGTTCGCGCCAGTTGCCACCAGGCGGCCAAAATTCATGCCGGTAAGATCGAGATGACTCAAATCGGTGTGGCTTACATCGAGGGTATGGTGAAAGCTCATTCTGAAGAGCAGATTGCTGAAAAACCATCGATACTTTTCACTCTTGTCCTGCAGCGTTTCAAAAATGGCTCTTCGGTCTGCGGAGGTAAATCGGTCGGGTGAGCTTAGGATCTGTTGTATGCCCAGTGCAATAACCCGGTTTTCAACATGATCCCGGTCGAACTCGCCTTTTTCATTGGCAACTAAGGGGTTTTTTGCATATTCATGGGCATCGTCTCTGGCGTAGTCCGTCACGATATGCAGGACATCGGCAGGTAAATTGACCGGACTTTGAATTAATTGTTCATCGATTTTTTTCTGCATCGGCGACCATTGAAATCTGGCGGAAATGGGCATCATAGGAAGAGCCTCCTGGGTTAGCTTGTTGATGGTGGGTTGGATTGGCTACCCGGTGTGACTGAAGCCGTCACAAACAAGAAGCGATTGAAATCTCGCCGCTGGCCGATTCCTGCCGGGCAGGTCGGCGACCATTGTTAACGCTGGAGCTGAGCGCAGTCAGTCGGGATTCTACGAATTGTCGGAATGTACTAAGAGCCTGCGCGCCCGCAGAGGCGTCCATTTCATTAGTGCACGCAAGCGCATTCGCCAGCGAAATAGTGAATAGTACAGAATTTGAACAGGAAAGAAGGCGCAGCAGGACAGGTACTACCGTGTCACAAATTTACCCCGGCTTGGCGCCCTCGTTCCCGAGGGGTAGTCGGGAACCCCGTGTCGTAAAGCTGTTGATTCAACGTGGAAGTCGTGTTAATTAACACCGAAAACGCCATTGGGGTAACAGCACTGGTGTTACCCCAAAAGCGCGCGGGAAAGATGGGGCGCTGAGCTGGGGACATCAATCAGCTTTTCAAACTTTTCACTAGGTCTGCCACTGAGAGAATGCCCGGCTGCGGGGCAGACTGACTGCCTGCTCGTCGGCCTCGTCAATTCTCTGTTCAGCCTTGACTGTGCCGTCCCGGACCAGGATCTCCCGAACCCGTGGTGAAATCCGAGGCGGGGCTTTCGGCAGCGCAGGCGCCAGGCGGCGGCCCGACCCTGATGCACCAACCGGGCCCGCTGATTCAGACTGCCGACAGTCTTGTTCTGTCACCTGAATATAATCCTCGCCACTGGTGGCGAAATTTTGCAGCTCCTTTGCCGGGATCATGTTTGCGCCACAATTGACCACCATGTCAGGATCTGCAACCTTGATGCGCGCTCCAACATCCAGTTTGATGAACGTGTCTTGGTCTGCAATGACCTGTCCATCCGCTTTAACCGTTGCCTGACCTCCCTGTTTGATCGTTGCAGTACCCATTTTGCCGACAATAACCTGTCCACCGGCTTTTACCTGCGCGCTTGCACCATGGCTGACATAGCCGCTGCCCTTATTACTTATATTTATCTTCGCCTTGTCGCTGGCCTCCGCAAAACCCCCGGCAAAGACATCGACGACCCCATTGCTGGCAACGATCCCTCCACCTTCGGACACGGTGGCCGAGCCTGGTTCGGACATTCTGCCCTGTCCACCATGTATATCGGCACTGCCCCCGCTGTATATCCTTACTTCCGAGCGCGGCAGAGCAAGTACAGCGCCACCCTTCTCAACAAAGCCCATTGCGCCTTCTGTCAATGTCGCATAGCCGCCAGCCAGAACAAGCGCAGTGCCGTCGCGGTCCACGGTTGCCGTGGCGGCCTTCGAAATCTCCGCATACCCGTGAGGTCCAACGTAGACTGTGGTACCTCTGTGCATTGCTTTTACCCTGCCACCAACGCCGACTTCGATGGTTCCGCTGCCAATTACGCGGGGTTCGCCTTCTGTATGCGAAACCAGGACAGATCCACGGCTGTTTTCCTGTGTATCAAGCGCAGCGGTATCTTCAAGAATGACGTGCCCGTCTGGCTTTGTTTCCACGTGAATGTTTAATTTATGCAGCAAGGCTTGGACACTTTCGTTAATGCGGCTGCGCAAATTTGGGGATTGGCTCAGCACATCGTTGAGCTCGGCCTGGTGATCCAGCGAGCCACTGAGCAACTGGGCGATGTCACTATCGGTTTTGCTGTAGTCCTGCAACGTCCCTGAAATCAGGTCTGCGACTTGTTGACTGAATCGGCCTTGGCCTGCCGGTGGCAGTTCCTGAGATTGATGCACGCCGGAACTGTAACTGCCGGAACTGGAACTGCCGGAACTGCTGCAGGAGCTGCCGGAGGAACTGGTATAGAGGTACGAAGAAGATGAGGTTGTTGAAATTGGAAGCATGACAGGTATCCGTTAATGAGGTAATCGCTATTGAAAAAATTGAGTCCGTCAGCAAAGTCAATTAATCTGCGACGGCCTGGCCAGTCTCGCATTTACCCGGAACAAGGTGAATTGCCGACTCTCCCATCAAGGTAAACGCCTACGCGACATGGCCAGCCAGGAAGTCCCGGAATTGGCAGCTGTTGGAAACGTTGATTGGATGATGTGCGGCGCGCAGAAACTACCGACAGATTGATTAATTGATCTGAGTCAGGCAAAGCCTGTCGGTGTTATTGGGGATACAGCTCGTCGATTTTGGCATTCGTGCCGTCGGCCTTCATGGCGTTGAACTGGGCTGTCATCCGGTCAAACTGGTCTTGGTTGATTTTCGGATTGCATGCCAGATAGTAGGCCGAATCCGCAAATTTAAACAAGACACTCAATTTGTCATCAAGCTTGTTTGCATGAATGAACACGATTGCTGCGTTGGCGTCTGTGGCCCAATAATCGATGCGGTCAATCATCAGATTTTTGATGGTTGCTTCATCATGGTACGAGGTGACGGTATGGTAATTTTGCTGGCTCAGATATTCACCGACCGCGTCGCCAGTGTAGACCCCGATATCGGCCGATTTGATTTGCGCCAGTTGGGTGATTTTGCCCAGTTTATCCGACTTGCCGACGATCACCCAGGTGCCTCTGGCCAGCGGTCCGATCCATTTGAACTTCGGTTCGCGGTCGGCAGTGCGGGCTGCTGAGAACACACAGGTATTGGCGTCGGCACGTGCCAATTCAATCGCCCGGTTCCAGCTGGTCAATTCCATCTGGTACGGAATATGGGCGCGGCGCAGCATCTCATGGACCTTGTCGGCAGATGCGCCATAAATCGTTTTGCCGCCGTCGCTGGACATGCTGAGCGGAACCCCGGATTCGGTCGTAATTAGTAAGGGCCGCTCCTGTGCAAAGACGCTGATCGCAATCATGACCAGAACTGCGGTCAAAATCAGGCTGATCCAGTAATATTTACCACGCTTCATACTCAAATTTATCAAAGTGCACTTTGGTTGGTTCAGGGGCGATGCTGGACAGTAGTGCAAAAGGATGAAAATAGCAATTGTTCTGTCGCAGCAGGCCGCGACAACAGGTTGTCAGCCCAAGGTTTTGTACCAACTGCTGTGTAAAACTTGAAATAAACTATATATTCTCGCGAGCCAGCGTCGGCGAGCTGGACTTCGGGCGGGTTTGACATCACCGTCACAAGAGCCTATAAATACAGATATTGTTGCGCAACAGAAATACAAAAATATCCTGTTGCATTTGTTATGAATAAGAGTGTCGGGTCGTCTTGATTGTGCTCTTTTGGATAACAGAACGCCCAATGCGGGTAACCACTGGAGACGTGTCATGGACAGACTTGAAGCCTTTCGCAGTATCGCAGCCCAGGCCAGCCGGGGTGAGATTTCGTTCTCGACCCATATTAACGCCACCCTTAAAGTCAAACAGATGCTGGACGACCCGGATGCCCATCTGGCAACGGCGACCAAACTGGTGCTGGCTGACCCCTTGTTCTCGGCACGCGCCGTGGCGATTGCCAATTCGGCGGCATACAATCGCTCGGGCACGAAAATCACCAACGTCACTACTGCCGTCATGCGGCTCGGGTTTGGCGCGCTGCGCTCACTGGCGGCCTCGCTGATCGTGCGGCAGATGAATGAAAAAATCAGCAATCCGGCGTTGAAGAAGAAGTCGGCCGAACTGTGGGAACACACTGCCTGCGTCGCCGCGCTGGCGCAGGTGATCGCACGTCGGATCACCAAAGTCGACCCGGATACCGCCCTGTTTGCCGGTATCGTGCACGAAGTGGGTGGCTTTTATCTGTTGTCGCGTGCCGAAGAATATCCGGGCCTGCTGGATGGCGAACTGGAAGATTGGGCCGAATATGGCGAAAAAATTATTGGCCGTGGCGTGCTCAAAGCGCTGGAAATTCCTGAACCAATCTGCGTGGCAATTGAACAGGTCTGGCAGGGCGTGGGCGGACAACCGCCGGTCACGCTCGGCGACGTATTAATTCTGGCCAATGCTCTGGCAACCACCCTGTCGCCGCTGCAGGCGCGCTCTGATGTGGCTATCCACGATGCCGACAGTCTGGTCGACTTTACGATCGGTGATGAATCATTGCGCGAAATTATTGATGATGCGACCGAACAGATCGAGTCATTGCGAGAAGCGCTGCTGAATTAAATTCCCCACGGTCGGACGCGGTTAAAAAAACGTTTGACCATATCTCATTTTGAGATATACTGCGCGAATGCGAGTAATTTCAAATAAAGCCCTGACTGATTTCGCCTCCTTTCACCCAATCGCCGTTGAACCATTGCAGGCATGGCGCAAGCTTGTCGAATCCAGACCATTTGCCAATTTTGCAGACTTGAAGGACACGTTTAATGCGACCGATAAAGTTGGCATGTACTACGTGTTTGATATCGGAGGAAATAAATTTCGGATTGTGACTGCGATTCATTTCAACCAGCAGACGCTATATGTCCGACACGTTTTTACCCACAAGGAGTATGACAAATGGAAGCCGTAATGGATCTTAAGGTAATCAAGGAAATTACCGCACGCTTTCAGGCCTTGGTGGCAATGGTGCCATTGAAAGCGATACGCACAGCCAAAGAATATGGTCAAGCCGTCGCGGTGTTGAATCAGCTACTCGACGCTGGCGCTGCCAATGAAAAATCGCCCCTGGCCGATCTGGCCCGCAGCCTCGGTAATTTTATTGAAGATTACGAAACCAGACACAACCCAGCGCCGCCGGTTTCGCCAATCGCGATGCTGCGCTTTTTGATGCAACAACATGATCTGTCGCAGTCCGATCTGCCAGAAGTCGGGACACAGGGCGTGGTGTCCGAAGTGCTGCGCGGCAAACGCGAATTGAATCTGCGCCAGATCAAAGCGTTGGCAAAGCGGTTTCACGTGCCCACCAGCGTCTTTATCTAACTGCCCAATAACTCCTGCACCGCACGGTGCGCCTGATCGATCGCTGAATCCATATACGCCAATCCGCCCGAGTCGGAATTGGCAATCGCAATCTGCCCAAACCTCTGCCGCCCGATCACGTATGGCTCGGCGCCCGGTGCGCTTGGCGGTCCCATCAAGGGATCGTATTCGTAGGCATAACCATGCGGCCAACGATTGACGGTAATCGCAATGATATCGTCGCTGGAATGAAATCCCGCCTGACCCAACATGCCGTCGAGTTGTTGCCGGATCTGTGCTTCAAACATTTCCAGCGAGGTGCCCAACAATTTCGCACGGCCGAGACGCAACTGGTCGGTGCCGTTCTGGCCCGGTTCACAAGGGGTGTGCACCATGTGCACGACGATGGGCTGATCCGGTGAGCGCGGCGTGTGGTACTTGCCGACAGTGAGCCATTCATTCAGCCATACATCAGCAAAGTAAGCGTGTGGGGAATGAATATGCGCGACACCCAATTTCTTGAATGCCTTCCAGTTTTTAATGGCGACGCTGGCATACACCAATGGCGCTTTGACCAGTGACTTCAAGGCCGCCTTTTGTGGCTCCGGCAGTTCCGGACACAAATACGGAATCACCATATTCCAGCACGCCAACACACACTGCGAACCGGTCACTGCGTAACCGTGCCTGCCGTTCAAATATTCCACGCGCACTTTGCCGTCAGTATTGCTCGCTGCAACCACGATGGAATTGAGCCGGATCTGAACGTCTGCTTCTGGCCGGTCCAGTTTGGGATAGTCAACCTGCGCGGTAATCAGATCAGCAACGCCATGACCAGGAACTGCAGCGGGGATCAGCGCGCGCACCAGAGAACGGGCAACGGTTGCGCCACCGTCCGGTAAATGCACGTCAACTGAACCGCCGGTATCGGCAAACCCGGCACAGGTCGGCCCCATGCGCGGGATGGCGCCATGCGTCAGCGCCAGGCCCTGAAAGCCGGGCAGTCCGAGTCCCCAGCAATCCAGCGCCGAGACCGCATCGATCCCGATGCAGAATTCTCCATGGGTGCGCTGTTGATAGAACCGGACCGCATCCGGGTCGGCCTTGACGATGGTCGTCAAATAATCCAGATACGATATCGCGCTGAGTTTTTCCTTTTTCTGCGCCGAATTCAGACCCGGCAAATAATCGGTATGGGATTCTTCAATGCGGGCAATATCCTTGCGCGCTGCCGGACTGAGCGGGGCATGCGCCAGAATCGATTTCCACGGTGCGCCGCTGGTTTGGCGGATCACGGCATCACGCCCAAAGCCGGCCTGATCCAAGTAGTACCCGTGCTGCAGTCCGTGCTCCGGATAAAAACTCTTTTTCTGGATCCGGGTATTCAAATCCTGGGCATTGATGCCGACTGACTTGAGCAAGCCATCCGCAACCGGGCTGTAAGGACGCGGGCTTTGAATGCTGAGCGTGCCGCCATTCATCAAATGCAGTTCGCCATTGATGTGAAATTCATTCCGTTTGGCATGGCCGCCGAAGTCATCGTGGTTATCCAGAATCAGGATTCGCGCGTCCGGTCTTTGTTGTCGAAACATCCACGCTGCAGACAAACCGCTGATCCCGCCACCGACCACCACCAGATCGTAATGCAGCCCAGTCTCTTCAATCGGTATTGGCTGTTCGCCGTCGCGCAGCATGTGCGCGGCTTCATACGCGCCGACATGGGTGCCGCGCAGACCGGTTTTGATGGGGGGGTAGTAGTCCGGGGTATTCTGTACTTCGCCCGCGATGATGCTGCCCGGCGCAGCAGTGTCAGCCGTTTGAGCCGAGCTGGAACCTGATACCAGCAATCCCGGAGCCGAGATTGCCAGCGCCAGACTTTGCAGAACATCGCGGCGCGACATGCCGCTGTCTTTATCATTTTTATTCATGTACAGCCCCTTAAAAAAGTAGAAGTCAGGCACCAGGCTTTGCGCGCACCTGCGGATTCTACTTGAATCGGGCCTTATTGATGTTGATCAAATAGTGAAGTGAATTTGCAGGTTACGCCAAGAATTGTCGATAAAATGAATCGGCTTGCGTACAGCGTAGCCGAACCATCATTGCAAAACCCGATCATGTGGACACATCATGCAAACCCAATTTGACATATTCCCCTGGAATGATCATTTTCAGGTTGGCATCGCGGTCATTGATGAACAACATCAAAAGCTGGTGGCGCTGATCAATCGGCTTGCCAGCGGCGTGGCATTCAGCAATCAGTCGATTCAGCTGGAAAACGTGTTCCGTGAATTGAACGACTATGCGGTCTACCATTTCAAAACCGAACAGGAAATCTGGCATCAATATTTGCCTGGCGATGCGCTCGAAGCCAGCCATCAACAAACGCACGATCATTTCCTGTCGTTTTTGCAGAAAGCCAAATCCGAGGTGGCGGCCAATTCGGAAATCGACAGCTACAAAAAGATCGTTGCCTTTCTGACTAACTGGCTGGTGTTTCATATTTTGGAAACTGACAAACAGATGGCTGGGATCTGTCTGGCGGTGCAGTCAGGCAAAGCTGTTGCAGAGGCAAAAATTCAGTCGCATGACGAGCAGCAGAACGCCAGGCAGATTCTGACTGCTGCGCTGATCAATATGAACAACGATCTGGCGCAATTGTCGTTTCGTCTGAGTACCGAAATTGAACTGCGCCTGCGAGTAGAAGCGTCCCTGACCCGCGCGCTCAACTTCAGCAAATCGCTGATCAATGCGATGCAGGACGGGTTTATCACGCTGGACAGATTTGGGGCCATTGCGGAAGTCAATCCGGCGTTTTGTCTGATGACTGGATTTGGCCGCAAGGAGCTGGTTGGCTTGACGCGGCCTTTTCCATTTTGCGTCCAGCATGCGGATTTGGAAAAAATAATTAACCGCGCCGCAAGCGACTTGGAAGCTGAGCTGACCATGGTGCGCAAGGACGGTAAGCAGTTTCCGGTCATCGTCAGCCTGTTCCAGGTGTCCGATGATAACGATCAGCTCGTCACTTGGGCGGCAACGATTAAAGACATCACCGGGCGCGAAGATGGTGCTGTTTGATGCTGTGCACGTAGCGCGTCAAAGTCTGCGACAACACGCCGCGCGGAAGCATCGCTTCAATCAGCTGGAACTTGCCGCGCGTATGGTAAGCCTGGTTCAGCGCCGCATGCAGATCGGAGCGGGTTTGTACCCGGTACCCGTCACCGCCCAGCGGTTTGGCCAGATCGGCAAAATGCCAGTCACTTAAATTATTAAAGTCGGATTCGGGCTGGAAGGTTCTGAGCATTTCCCAGCTGCGATTATTAAACACGATCACAATCGGATCCCAGCCATAACGCTGACAGTTCCCCAGTTCCCAGCCAGTCATCTGGAACGCGCCGTCGCCCACCAAAATAATCACCCGCTTGGTGCTGCCAGCCTGCAGCCCCAATCCGGCCGGTACGCCGTAACCCATGGTGGCATAGTAGCCGGGCGCGACCAGATCAGTGTTGGCAATATCGAGCGCGGTAAACAGGCAGTCGCCGATATCGCAGGCGATTGGCATGTTGCCTTTGTAGAACAGCAAATCATTGACAGCCTTGGCGATATCGATGGGCGCAATCGTCAGATCATCGTCGCTCAACTCGCGCGGGTACGGAGCAGGTTGGACTTGTCGACTGAGATCTTTATGCAATGCACCGGCCTTGGCCAGCAAGCCGTCAACCAGGGCTTCCAGCGGAATCCGTTGATAGCTGTGGTAGCCCATCGTGACCGAATGATCCCGCGCCAGAATGCTTTTGCGCATATCGATTTTTTTCTCGGACACGCCAAAATTGGTGTCGGAAATAATGACGCCCAACAGCAGCAGCGCATCGGAATGCTCAACCAGCTGCGTGATATCGCTGGTGCCGGCCATCCCGAGATAAGTACCCAGCAACGGCACATCGGCATTGGCCAGCAGCCCGCGTCCCATAAAACTGGTCACCACCGGAATGTTGAGCAGCCTGGCCAGCCTGGCAACCTTGTGTTCAATATTGAAGCGTTTGATTTCAACGCCGACCATCATCACCGGTGAACTGGCGCTGCCGAGCTTGTCCAACATCTCCGTGACGCAGGCGTCAATGGCAGCGTGATCGAGCGCCGCAGCTTGCTGCGGATGCACCGGTCCGCAGGGTTTCAATACCATATCGCGTGGCAGCTCAATGTACACCGGCCGCGATTCGGTCAGGCAGCGATGCAGGACGCGCGCAATCTGTTCGGGCGCGGTTGCCACATCATTCAAGACGATTTGATCGCAGGTGATTTCCTTGAATATCGCCATCTGCGAATCAATGGTTTTGGTTTGATGATGCAGCAGCAGGCCGCAACCCCATTCGCCCACACCGGGCGCGCCGGAGATCACCACCAGCGGGACTTTTTCGGCAAACGACGAGGCGACCGCATTGACCATATTCAATGCGCCAGCGCCGTAGGTCACAGCCGCCACACCCAGCGCGGAATGCAGGCGCGCCGAAGCGTCGGCAGCAAATCCGACCGCAGGCTCATGGCTGAGCGTGAACAACGGCAGGATTTTTGATTCTTCAATCTGCTGAAAAAAGCTCAAGGCAAAGTCGCCAGGAATGCCGAATATTTCGCGGGCACCGTGTTGTTTGAGGGCTTTTAATAAACTGAGAGCGAGGTTCATGGGAGACTCTGGCTGGAAATTGAAATAAGCGTGTCACGCCGGGGATTCCATGCTACTGCCTGTTGAAATCGTCTCGTTGACCTGGCTCAAGATGGCATCGATTTGCCTGCCGCCAAATTTATCCAAGTACCAATTTTTGTTGAACGAAAATCTGTCGCCGGGATCAATTCGTGTCAAGTCGCCAAGCTAGAGCCAGAATATTGACCCGATTGCAACGTCTGGCGGCCGGAAATTTTGGTGATTGCAAGCAAATTGGTGGCGGATTGTGAGAATTGCGCATTGATCACGGTCCTGGATATCGGGGTTTATTAATGCTGGGTAAGGGACAATTTGGTGCCGCTGCTCATAGGCCGCGACAAATGCAAGCAGCAGACTGACATTGATACAGCGTTGGCAAACCTGAAAGATTGGAAGAGGAGAACCGGATCATGACTAAAACATCAAGGTCACATGATGCGTGAGCAGAGCTGTTACGTAACGATCCACTTTTGCCGCTTCATATCTCGCAGCAGCCATGGAAGACGCGTTGCTTGCGGCATTGAGGCGCATCGCTGAAGCCAAGGTGATGGCGTCAGTTGCAGATCGCGCAGGAATCCCGAGTGAGAGTTTTTATTTTGTGTTGCCGGCAAATGGTACCCCGACAATTAAGACCTTATTGGCTATTCTCGACCCGGTAATAGAAATGCCTTAGACGGGGCCAAAACTTCCGCTGGCGATACTTTATGAGAGGATTCAGTTTCCATTTCAGCCTGGCCTGGTTGGGCCGTTCTCAGACCAGCACCAGGAATAAATTTGGATAAGCACATTTGAACGAGCACGTCACACCGGCACTCCTAACTCCAAACTCCAAATCTATTTTAAATTCTGCCAAAGAAATGCATAAGTGCGCGCAATCCGGGTAGCCAATTGCTCAGTCACCACCGGCCCGTGATGACCGCCTTCGACATTTTCAAAATACTCCACCTTGTAATGCATGGCTTTCATCTTCGCAGCCATTTTTCTGGCATGCGCCGGATGCACCCGATCATCGCGGGTCGTTGAATAAAACATCACCGGTGGTAGTTTCATACCGGGTTTGAGATTTTGGTAAGGAGAATATTTGCTGATGTAGTTCCATTCTTGCGGCACATCCGGGTCGCCATATTCGCCGATCCAGCTCGCCCCAGCCAGCAGCTTGCTGTAGCGCTGCATATCGATCAGCGGATTGCCGCAGACTACCGCACCATACAATTCAGGGTGACGCAGCATGGTTGCGGAAACCAGCAGCCCGCCGTTGCTGCGCCCCTCAATCCCGATATGGGCTGGCGAGGAAAGTTTGGTGGCGGACAGGTCGGCGGCTATTGCCTCAAAATCTTCAAACGCCTTGATGTGATTTTCCTTCAGCGCCGAGGTATGCCAGGCCGGACCAAATTCACCACCTCCGCGAATATTGGCGAGCACAAAGACACCGCCGCGTTCCAGCCAGAGTTTGCCGTAGGCACCGTGCAGATCTTCATACGATCCGGAATAGCTGGGCGTCAGCGCGTTCTCGAAGCCACCGTAAGAAAACATCCAGACCGGATTTTTGCCATCCAGTTTGACGTTTTTCGCGGCCACCACAAAATAGGGAATCAAAGTACCATCCAGCGATTTGGTCCAATGCTGGGTGACGGCAAAATTGCTGCCGTCAAAGCTGGCATCCTGTTGCTTGAGCAGGGTTACCGCATTGCCCTCGGCCGCGACATAGTACAAAGCGGGTGGCGTCAGGAAGGTCTGGAACTGCACCATCGCATCCCCGCTTGCCTCGTTCACCGTTTCCACCGTCAGCGCCCCGTTGTCCGGAAATGGTATCGCGGCATGTTCCCAGCCTGTCGCATGCAGCGTGTAGCGAGTCAATCGGCCACGCACATCGTCCAGTGTCGACACCAGCAGGCCAGTCTGCGTTACCACGACGGCGATCACGTTTGAGTGCGCATCCGGCGCGACCACCAGTTCGATTGATCCGGCTTCTTCAACCGGCCTGGCCGGATCGAGCAGTACCACCGCACCCGATGGATATACCTGATCATGCACCGTCCAGTCTTCTTTGAGCCAGAGCACCAATCGTCCCTGATAGCCGCCGCTGATATTGGCCGTCGCCGGTATTGCCAGTGCCTGCAACTTGCCATCGACAATCTGGCTGACCTTGCTGGTCCAGAACGTCAGCTTGTCCGCCAGGATGTCGATTTGTCGGCCATCTGCCATCTGCAGCACCTGTGTCGCGGCGGCCATGGAATTGTCACCCGCTTCGTACAGGGCGCTGGCTGTCGCCAGTACAGTGCCGCGTTTCCAGATTTTGACGAGCCGTGGATAGCCGGATTTGCTCAGTGAAGCGGGGCCGAAATCGGTTGCCACGTAAAGGCTGTCGGCATCGCGCCAGCTGGCGTCCGATTTCGCGATTGGCAGCTCAAATCCGCCTGCAACAAACCGTTTTGAATCCACGTCGAATTCCCTGATCTCGGCAGCGTCACCGCCACCGGGTGCCAGCGAAATCAGACAACGCTGATTATCCGGCGCCAGAAAATTGGCACCACCAAATGCCCAGGCCTTGCCTTCGGTCTTGGACAGGGCATCGATATCAAGCAGCAATTCCCATTGCGTTGCCGGTTTGCCCAATTCAGCCAACGTGGTGCGCCTGAACAACCCGCGCGGATGTTCCGGGTCTTGCCACAGGTTATAAAAGTACGCGCCATGTTGTTCAAGCTGCGGGAGCCGCGATGCCGAGGTGAGTATTGCAAGAGCGTCATGATAGAGCCCCGCATAGGTCGGCAGGTGCGCCAGCCGGTTCTTGGTCAGCTCGTTTTGTTGGCTGACCCATTGCAATGATCTGGCGCTGTCGATATCTTCCAGCCATAAATAGGGATCGGAGGCTGGAGCGGCGGCAAGGCTCAGGCCAGCGAAGGCAAGCAGGGCAGTAAACAGCAATTGTTTTTTCATGGGATCGCACCCGGCAGGATTGTTGGTCAGCGACTCCGGATACGAAGTCGCTATCGGAAGGCAGAAGCTTACTTAATAAGCCTGTATTTGGCTATGCCAATTTTTTATCGCACTGACGGCGAAGTGTGTAACCTTAAGAAGGTTGACGATATTTTTTACCCAGCGAGACACTCAAAAAGCCTTAAATCAGAATGCAACTTATTGTCATCGGACCCAAACTAAAAAACTAGCGGAAAGTGGCGACCCGATAATGCGCTGAACTGACGGCGGTGGTCATGGGGAGATACACCTCACCGCTGACCCGATCGTCCTCCAGTCTGATTTGCAGTTGCAGGCCGGAAGTTTTAGAAATAAAACTGTGCCGCGATGTCGCAACGATATGTTCCTTCGGACCGCCATTGAGCTGAGCGACCAGGAGCGAGCCCAAATTCGATAAAGTCAGCGTCATCCCGTTGGACAGCTCATAAGTTTTCAGAAACGGATAAAAATCACTTTCCGCCATTGGATAATGTTGCTGCAAGGACGATTCGGCTTTATCTGCCGTGACGGTAACACGATCGATTTCACTCGCCTGTACCGACGAGAAAATGCCAAGTGCACCGATGATTGATAACTTGATCAGGTTGTTCATGATATGCCTTTCATATGCTGTGAATAATTTGACGGAGATTGGCCAGGGAAAAGCCGGTGGTGCCGACGGCAGCAGGAGCAGCCATATCAGAATTGCAGACTCCAGTGCGTCCAGCCAGGAAAGCATAGACCAAACCGAACAACGTTGAAAAAGCGATGCGACAAACCCGCAGATTTGTGCGATGAAGTGACCTGATGAGGGCTTGATCCGGAATTGTGACGACTCGCCGATGGACTGGCCTGCAAATCCAGCCCACCGGTCGCGCCGGGGATCAAATGGTTCTATTGAAACACGATGGTTTTATCGCCATTGAGCAAAATCCGGTTGCGCACAAACCAGTCAACTGCGCGGGCCAGCACGACGCACTCCACATCGCGCCCCATCGCCGTAAATTGTTCGGCGGACAGCGAATGGCGCACGCGCACGGTATCCTGTTCAATAATCGGACCTTCATCCAGATCGTCGGTCACAAAGTGCGCGGTAGCGCCGATCAGTTTCACGCCACGCGCATGTGCCTGTGCATACGGCCGCGCCCCTTTAAAGCTGGGCAAAAACGAGTGATGAATATTGATGATCTTGCCGCGCAGCCTGCGGCACAACGCCGGCGAAAGTACCTGCATATAACGCGCCAGCACCACCAGATCAATTTTTTCCTGCTCAACGATTTCCATCAAACGCTGTTCCTGTTGCTCCTTGTTGTCCTTGGTAACCGGTAAATAGTGAAACGGTATTTGATGCGCCTTGGTCAGCTCTTCGAAATCGCGATGGTTGGAGATTACCGCGCGGATATCGGCGTGCAGCAGTCCGCTGGATTTGCGGTACAACAAGTCATTCAGGCAATGCCCGATTTTGGACACCAGCACCAGCACGCGCGGCTGTTTCGCAGCATCCTGAATTTTCCAGTCCATCTGGTACTGCTGCCCCAGAGTTTGGAAAGCGCTCTGCAAGCCGTCGGCCTGATGTTCCTCATCGCTGAAATGAACGCGCATGAAAAAATTGCCGGTCAGGGTATCGCCGAATTGCGCGCTCTCCAGAATATTGCAGCCGCGCTCGGCCAGGAAACCGGAAACGGCATGGACGATGCCGCGTTTGTCGGGGCAGGATAGGGTCAGGATGTAATCCTTGGCTTGAGGCGCTGTTGTTTCAGTCGTGTTCATGCTTGGTCCAGTGATAGTTAAAAAATTAATGTTTTCATTTAAATTGCATGTGGAGCCGATTCCGGCAGATTGGCCAAAATAGCCGCTATTGTGAACCATAATCCAGGTTGACCTCAAAGGGCCAATTTATTTGTTTGGATTGCTACATGGTTCCCCGCTAAATCGGCACCGAAGGGCTTGGGAGATGAGTGATGGAGGCGATACAGATTTTATGCAGTTACCCTGAGCGCCAAATTGCCAAATCGGTCCCGATAATTCACGATCAGTCAATTTCGACTGGCATCACCTGTCCGGGTTACCTCTGATAGTTTTGGAGCAGCGCATCAAAGAAAATAAAGGGTCTCAACCTCAATTAACGGAATCATGCAATCAACAGCAATCACAACCGCGTTAGCTGCCCGTGCATTTGAAGATGTTCGACAAGGCAAAAATATTTCTGCCAGTGCTTACCCATGGAGTACATTCTTCGCAAAATTATGGGATTTTTTTACCGGTCAACATACGTATGTCGATGCCGTGGCAATTGGAAATACTTTCGACAATGAGGCGAAACAGATTTTTGAAAGGATGTTGGAAATAGAAACATCACAAGATGGCTTTTTGAACAAAAACTACGACTATAACGCCATCGAATTTACAGTGGACGGGGAAAAATTTTTGGTTGTCGAAGAAAATGACCGTGCCAATGGGACCAGTAAGTTGTCGATTGTAGAGGATCTTGGACGCAGTGCGTCAGAAATGATCTACAGCAACCCAAAGAAAACAGAGCTCAAATTCAAAAATTTTGCAGAATTGAAGACGGCATTTTTGAAAGCATTCCTGGCGAAGGCAGAACATGATGAAGTGTTCGCAGATTTAAGCCGATTTGATTTAAGCAATATGGATTTATCAAAGATTGATTTCCGCGGTGCGATTATCGACAAAAAAGCTTTGCCTCTCATTATTAATGGCGGTCGCAAATTACCTGATGTTGGGCCTTTTGCCGACGCTGATTTGACGAATGCCGACGTGCAGAATTCTCTGGATCTGGACAATACACGATTAGACAATGTCAGTAACAAATTATCCGGTGTGCACTTTGTTGACGATACCGATTTGACGATCGCCGAAGTGCAGGCCTTCCTGGAGCATGGTGGAACAGACTTAAACAATGTTGGAGCGATTACCTCGGAAGACCAACTGGAACAAGGAATGCGATACGAGTTGCAGCTGGAAAAAGCATCTGTTGGCAAAGAACTGGCGCATAAATTGATTGCGGCCGGAGCAGAACCGACGGAAGTATTTCAACGCTATTTAGACACAGAAAGACAGTTTGGAAACAGAAAACACATCGATATTCGTGGATTTGATTTGACTGAAATTAATTTAAAACAGGTCAATTTGCGCGGTGTGAATATTGAGCTCCTTGAGAATCATAGCGATCAAACACCGTTGTCCCAAATGAGACGGCGAATTGCTGAAGGTCCGAATGGTCCTGAAAATCGGTATCGATTCGCACATCAACTTGATGATTTTCATCGGTCCGGAAAGGCGCATATTGCGAATGATCTAAGCGCCTATCTTGATGCCGATCGAGGGATAATCTTTTTGCCCAAATCAAAATTCGCAAATGATGGGGAGCGCTTGGGCGCATTAAGAGATGACAAATATAACTTTTTAAGTCTGCTGATCTGTAGCGAATTCGGTTTTCCAATTCAAGATTTTAGTGAACATAACGGATGGAGCGAACATATCGCAACAGAATTTGCCGATCGGATTCAATGTCCCCAAACTCTCAGGGGGAAATTGGTTTCTTTCCTGATGAATAAGATGGAATCCGATTATTCATTCTCAATGGCAGAATTGGTTTCAACGGTGGGCATTCCCGAAATCGTGCCGAACGACGCCACAGAGGACCAGTACACACACTCTGACCTGTCGCATATTTTTGCTCATTTCCGGACCGTCCAGCAAAGCCCGGACGTATCTGGTCCGACTTCTCCAGAACCAGAAATTCCGGTTTCGACAACAGCGAATTCCCACAATAAACCGCCGCAACCCAGTTTGCCGCGCCACACTGCGAGTCAAAGCAGTCACAGTTTTACACCGGCAGCGAGCGTTAATTTTCCTCCGGTCGAACAGACATCAAGTGCGCAGCAAATAAGCTTTTCATCGCAACCTTTGGCGACCGAAGTCAGACAGGCTGCTACTCTGAATTCAACCCAGGTGCCAAGAAGTCTGCACGGATCTGAATTGATTCGTGTAACGTTGAAAAACTTTGATCCCCGATTTGGGACGGACGATGGCGCTGGAATAGCTGGAGCCGATGATATTGCGGATGCATTTACCGAAACGCTCCAACCGTGGCTGCGCGAAGAATTTTTAACTGCCTATAAATTCCAGGCGCCGCCAGGCTATCAACTGGAGGCTTATCTCAGGCATCAATTGTTACCCGCGAACCGGCCCGCGCAGCAATCAACAGTGCTGACTTCGCCACAAGCTACTGAAGTGCCGGCAACCGTATCCAAAGGCAGCGAAGCTGTGATGTCCAGCTCCTTGCAGGTTCCGACCGTACGGGCTTCGTCCCCAGCCGATTTCCCAAAAACTGGATTGCAGGTGGATAAACCCACCGCGCCAAAGCCTGAGTCAATATCACCACAGGAGCTGGCTGATGCCTTGGAAGAAGCTTCACTGTTGGGATCTACGGAAAAAGTGCTGCAAAGTGTCCGTCTTGCTATCTTGGCGGCCTCGGAAGCTGACTTGACAAGTAAGGATGGGATTAACCTGCATGTAATGGGCAAAGACAATTCGGCCAATTTGTATTTGTGGAAATCCGGCAACCGTCTGCAGATTGGAACAGTAGAATCGCGCAAAAAATGGTTTCCGACTTCAGCTGAAGTAGGCTCGATTCTGTCCGGAGGGAGGTTCACCAAGCTTAAAAAGGTCATGTTTAAAGAGCATTTGGAGTCAATGAGGATGCTGAGTGCTCAGACAATTGACCTGTCACAGTTTAATTTGGAAGGTATGGCGTTACGCGATATTAATTTGCGAGGCACTTCTGTGAGTCAAAAAAATCTTGAACATATTTGTGCTCCTGTCCTCGCAAACCTGAGTGGCGTAACGATACCAGAGCACGTGAGTGCAGCTGGACTCAACCTGGGAAATGTCAAGATCGACTTTGAAGCGGCTAAAACTTTAATCGAGCGAGGTGCTAACGGGCAGGCTGTGCTGATGCGTTATAAGTATATTGAACTGCACAATAAAGTAGATGCTGACAAACTCGATATATCAGGATTTAAGCCAGATTTTCGACTCGGCAAAATTGATCTGAATGGCCTTAATTTGGAAGATACGAATGTGCTTGAATTCGTAAAGGAATGCATAGAAAACCAAGATTGGGAGATGTGTGCAAGGTTGCAAACGGCAATCTTGCCGCTGCCTGCAAGAAGCGCGCTCTATAGCGCCCAGCACAATTGGACGCAAACGGTTACTGATGGGCGCAAGACTGCTGAAGGCGCCGGTACAAAGCAGCCAACGACCTCACATTCGCAAGATTCATTCGCAGAAGGCCAAGCGTTTGTGACAACATTATTGACCAAATTTGATCCGAAATATAGCAATGCAACTGACCAGCAAAAAGAAGAAATTGAACGCGACTTTCTCCTGAGCGAGTCTTTGAATATTTTTGACGAAGCGGGGCAAAGTTCAATTAAAAATAACTTAAGGTATAAACTGCCAATTCCGTCGGATGTTGTTGGCAGGCTCAAACAGCAAATTAAAAATCCTGCGCCATCTTCACCTGTCAGTGCGTCAGGCCAGGTTAAACCCAATTTAACGAGTATGAGTGTTCCCGCTGTTCCCGGTTCAATAACTAGCCCGCCCAAGGTTAAAAACTTACGACCAGACCCCAAAATTGAAGCTGAAGGCTGGCTCCAACCGGATAAGAATTCAGCAGGTCAAAAAACGTCAATGGTACCCGGATTCATGCCATTTCTTGGGCTAAGTAGCCCAGCCACAATCCAGAGTCCTGGCAAGCACAGTGGAACACTGAAGCCCTCAACTTCATCGGGTAGCCAGACGCAGGTGTCAAGTTCTCAACCAAACGTTAAATCCGTTGGAACCGGCCAGCCAGTAGCCAGTCGCGAGCAGGACGTGAAGAGGCTCAATGCCATTATTATTCAAATAGTGCGCCACTTTAATCCGCTGTACAAAGGCACACGACAGGAAATGCCAATTGTTAAAAACTTCTGTGAAAGCTTAAAACAGCCTTACCCACCGAAAGGGCTTGGAAGCGAGGAAGTAGATGTGATTTTGAGATTTTTTACAAAAAAAGAACCAGTATCTGACAAAGATATAGAAATTCTGGAGAAGTGGCTTAAAGCTAGAACAACTACGACAAGCAACAAAAACGGAAAAAGCGAGGCAAGTCAACAAGCAAGAATTGAGCAGGCCGTAGCCAAAACAATTGGGATCCAAAAAAAGCAACTCAAGCAACTCAAGCAACCAGGTAATGATTCAGGGATGTTCGAACGTTTCCGCGCTGTTCTGTTCGGCAAGCCAAGCTTTAATATTACAGCCAGTCAAAAAAAGAATTTTGACTACTTTAATGATTTGTGGAGAAAACAGTTCAAGAAAAATATATATGACCCGCTCACTGATCAGGCGCGGAAGGCAAACATCACTGTATTTTTGGACATTATTAAATGTCCAAAGGAGTTGCGCAATAACTTGACAAACTTCCTGCTGATGCCGTGGAAAAATTCGTTGAATGAATCGCCGGAGAAATACGTCGGTGCAATACTCCCTTCATTACGGGGCGCAAGAGAAAAATATATAGGTCAGGAGTTTGTAGGCCCGAGGCTTTCTGGGTCCAATCGTCCGTCTATCCTCCGAGGAAAGGAATCCAGTCCCAAATCGAAACCAGGGACATCGTCGAATGGATCTTGAACTTTATTCATCTCTGAGCTGAAAAAATTACTCAAATGTCAGAGTCGAAGTTGGGCTTCAAAAATGCTCTTTGGCCATATGGTAGGCAGGCAAATCCAAATCATACCAACGCTCAATACCCCGATAAGTCATACCAAGTTTTTTCATAACCAGCTCTGAAGCAGCGTTCTCTGGATGGCACACGGCAATCAATTCCTGTGCCTGCAATGTCTCAAACGCAAACGCCGCCATACAGCGCGCCGCTTCAGACGCAAACCCCTGATGCCACTTGTCTTTTCTCAGTCGCCAGCCGATTTCATGCGGATTGGCAGGATCACGGCCCAGGTACTGAATACACCCGGCACCAATGATTTCATTGGTTTCAATCTCAATAAAGCACCACCATGAACATCCCCAGTCGGCCCAAGCGCGCTTCACTCGTTCGATCATGGCTTGGGTTTCTTCGCGCGACTGCGGCATGCCTGTTATATAACGCATCACCTCAGGATCGCTGTTCAGGCGGTAAAGCCCGTCCAGATGGGTATCGTCAAATGGCTCAAGTCGCAAGCGTTGAGTGCTTAATATTGGTGCGTTCATGGGGTAAAATCCTAGGCTTGTCATGGGCTAAAGTTGGTTTCAGATTTCGACAACTGAACATTCTAATATAGTCATTCATGGGACTAATCGCTGCGCTTAGAATCGTCCCACAATCAATTCAGCCAACAAATATGCCGCACTTTCGCTGCGGCAGTGGATAAATTATAAGCAAGCGGATGATTTTAAGGTTACCTTGTGGTTGCTGTGTCTACAACCAGCGACACAGGGCAATGGGGAAGCAAAAAGGAAGACACTCGCAAGGTGAAGCCATTATCTTCAATTTTGATTCGAACGGAGACAAAGTTTGAACGATCAACAGTTATCAGGCCGCCTGATTCAGAAAGCCAGACGTCGCTTTGCCAGCCTCGGTTATGCCGCAGCGGGCGCGTCACTTATTGCGCTGCTCGGTCTGGCGGGCTGCAGGCAACAGGCGCAGCCTGGGCCGCATGAGGAAGAAAAAGTCCTCAATATCTATAACTGGTCTGACTACATTGGTGACGACACCATCGCGAACTTCGAAAAAGAGACCGGGATCAAAGTCCACTACGACCTGTTTGATACCAACGAAGTGCTGTACGCCAAGCTGCTGGCGCGCCGGACCGGTTATGACATCGTGGTTCCGACTGACAGTTTCGCCGGTTTGCAGATCCAGGCCGGCCTGTTTCAAAAGCTCGACAAAAGTAAATTGCCCAATCTGGTGAATATGGATCCGGTAGTGCAGAACGCGCTCTCCAAGCTCGATCCCAACAATGAGCATCTGGTCAACTGGTTATGGGGTTACACCACAGTCGGCATCAATACCAAACAGGTCAAGGCGGCTCTCGGTGATCTGCCCATGCCAAAGAATGCCTGGGACCTGATGTTCGATCCCAGGTATGCGGCGAAGCTGGCCAAGTGCGGCATCTCGTTCATGGATTCCGGCAATGAAGTAATGCCCGCAGCGCTGCTGTATATCGGCAAGGATCCCTACACGCTCAATCCTGATGACTACCGGCAGGCGGGCGACATGCTGATGAAGGTTCGGCCGTATATCCGTATCTTCAGTTCTTCAAGCTATATCAATGATCTGGCCAATGGCGCCCTGTGCGCAGTCATCGGTTATTCCGGCGATATCAATATCGCTCGCATGCGCGCCATTGAAGCAAAAAATGGCAATGACATCGAGGTTCTGATTCCAAGCACTTCAGCCGTGCTGTTCTTTGACTCGATGGCGATTCCAACCGACGCGCCGCATCCGAACAATGCACACATTTTCATGAACTACATCATGCGTCCCGAAGTGCATGCCAGTCTGACCAACAAAGTGTTTTATGCCAACCCGAATAGCAAGAGCATGCCGTTTGTACGTGCGGATGTGGCGCAAAACAAAACCGTATTTCTGTCCGACGCGGACAAGGCGCGCATGACGCCACCGCGCCTGACCACGACCCTGATACGCAGAGTGGAAGCACGCACATTTACCCGATTGAAAACCGGTTACTGAAATCCGGCGCAACTTATAACAGGACTACTTCATGGCATTGGTCGAAACTATCAAATCTTCTGACACGCCGGCTTCGAGCTCGCAAGGCAAGCCATTCTTGCTGATCAATAATCTGGTCAAGGATTTTGGTGACAACCGCGTTGTCAACAATGTCTCGGTGACGATCAACAAGGGTGAGATATTTGCCCTGCTGGGCAGCTCGGGCTGCGGCAAGTCGACCTTGCTGCGCATGCTGGCCGGATTTGAAACCCCGACTTCCGGTCAAATTGTATTGGATGGCAAAAGCATTGTTGGCGTCGCGCCGTATCACCGCCCGATCAACATGATGTTCCAGTCGTATGCATTGTTTCCGCATCTGACCGTCTGGGACAATATCGCCTTCGGTCTGCGTCGTGAGGGCGTGGCCAAAGATGAAATCGCTGACCGTGTCGACAAGATGCTCGCGCTGGTGCAGCTGGACTCTTTTGGCAAACGCAAGCCGTATCAACTCTCCGGCGGTCAACAGCAACGCGTGGCGCTGGCGCGCAGTCTGGCCAAGCGGCCGCAGTTACTGCTGCTCGACGAACCGCTGGCGGCACTCGATAAAAAACTGCGCGAGCGCACCCAGCTGGAACTGGTCAACATCGTCGAACAGGTCGGCGTGACCTGCGTGATGGTGACCCATGATCAGGAAGAAGCGATGACCATGGCCTCGCGTATTGCGGTCATGAGCGCTGGTGAAATTCTGCAGATCGGCAAACCGAATGATGTGTATGAAACACCGAGCTGCCGTTTCGTGGCGGACTTTATCGGCAGCGTGAATATGTTCAACGGTACGGTTGATGTCGACGAGCCCGATCACGTGATCGTTAAAACTCCGGAATGCTCGCACTACGTCGGTCACGGTATTACCGGCACCAAAGGGATGTCGGTCTCGATCGCAATCCGTCCGGAAAAAATTGCGGTCAGTGCCACGAAGCCGGAGCAGGAACATAACTATGTGCACGGCGAAGTCATCGAGCTGGCGTATCTGGGCAGCTACACCGTGTACCACCTGAAACTGGCCAGCGGCATGGTCGTCAAGGCGACCATCAGCAACACCGCGCGGCATGGTGCCTTCCATCCGAAATGGGGCGACCAGCTTTACGCCTTTTGGGAAGATGATGCCATGGTGGTGTTGACCCATTAATGGAGAAATGATGAAAAAATTCTCCCAACCCGCCTGGCTGTCCGGAAAAACCGTCGTCATCGGTATTCCCTATTTCTGGCTGATTCTGTGCGCGCTGCTGCCGTTCCTGCTGGTTCTGAAAATCAGTTTCGGTGAGATGGATGCCAGTGGCCCGTTCGGCACACTGGTCAGTTATATCGACGGTGTTCTGACATTCAAAGTCAAGCTGACCAACTATCTGTATCTGGCGATGGATGATCTGTATATCATCGCCTATCTGAATTCGATCAAGTATGCGGCGCTGACGACACTGGTGTGCCTGTTCATCGGCTACCCGTTCGCTTACTTCATGGCCCGAGCCGATCAGGCAAAGCGGTCTGTGCTGATGATGCTGGTGATGCTGCCATTCTGGACTTCCTTCCTGCTGCGGATTTATGCCTGGAAGGGCATGCTGGCCAACAACGGCGTGATCAATAATGTTCTGATGTCGATCGGTGCGATTGATGCGCCGATTCATATGATGAATACCGAATTCTCCTTGATGATCGGCATGGTGTATTCCTATCTGCCGTTCATGATTTTGCCCCTGTTCACCAATCTGTCGAAAATGGATGTGCGCTTCATCGAAGCGGCCGCCGATCTTGGCTCGACACCCTGGAGCACGTTCTGGCGCGTCACGGTGCCGCTGTCCAAATCGGGCATTATTGCCGGTTCGATGCTGGTGTTTATTCCCTGCGTCGGTGAATTCGTGATTCCGGATCTGCTCGGCGGACCATCGACAATCATGATCGGTCACGTGATGTGGGACGAATTCTTCAGCAATGTCGACTGGCCCATGGCCTCGACCGTCACCGTGGTGGTGATTTTGGGGGTTCTGATTCCAATGGGAATTCTGAACAAATATCAGTCAGAGGATGAGCAAAAACGATGAACGCATATCGCTGGTTTGGCCGCGCCTGGTTGGGTTTGGGATATCTGTTTCTGTACATCCCGATCCTGGTTCTGATCGTGTATTCGTTTAACTCCTCCAGCCAGGACATGATCTGGCGCGGATTTACCCTGCACTGGTATCAGGCCCTGACCGGTGATGATGAAATTATTGCCGGATTTCTGCTGTCTTTAAAGGTCGCCACGCTGGCCGCCAGCTGCTCGGTGATATTGGGAACTTTTATCGCTTACGTGCTGACCAATTACCGCAAGTTTACCGGCCGCGCCCTGTTCAAGGGTATGGCGAGTGCGCCGCTGGTGATGCCGGAAGTAATTATTGGTTTGTCGCTGCTGCTGATGCTGGTCGGCATGGACAATGCCATTGGATTTCCGCCACGCGGTTTGCTCACCCTGGTGTTTGGACATACCGTGTTGGGGGTGGCGTATTCTGCGGTGGTGATTGAATCGCGTTTGAAAGAGATGAGTGTCTCACTGTCGGAAGCGGCCATGGATCTGGGTTGCAAGCCGTATCAGGTATTTGGTCTGGTGACCTTGCCCAATATTTCTCAGGCACTGGTCTCGGCATGGTTGCTGACCTTCACCCTGTCGCTGGATGATGTGGTGGTGTCAGCGTTTCTGACTGGCCCGGGTTATTCAACCATGCCGATTGTGATTTTTTCGCGGGCGCGTCTGGGCCTGGATCCGCGGGTCAACACGGTGGCGGCGTTGACGATTGCGGTAGTCTCGATTGCGGTAGTGTTATTGAGTCTGCATATGGCGCGCAAAGAGCGTCTGCGCCAAAAGGAAATTTCCGCCGCGTTTAAACATTAATGCGTGGGCCAGGATGAAATCCAGGCCTGCTACTTTATTCAAATCAGGAGCTACACATGAGCACAAGACTATGGCATGACCGCGCCACTTCGATCAAAATCGACGGCCGCGCATTCATTAACGGCGAACGCGTCAACGCAATTTCCGGCGCAACTTTTGACGACATCTCCCCGGTCAATGGCCGCAAGCTGACCCAGGTGGCGCGCTGTGATACGGCCGATGTCAATGCTGCGGTGATCGCCGCACGCGCTGCCTTTGACGACCGGCGCTGGGCAGGCAAGTCGCCGGCCGACCGTAAAAAAATCCTGTTGAAATTTGCCGAACTGTTGCGCAGCAATGGCGACGAACTGGCCCTGCTGGAAACGCTGGACATGGGCAAGCCCATCAAATACAGCCTGTCGGTGGATGTGCCTGCCACGGCGCGCTGCATCCAGTGGTATGCCGAAGCAATCGACAAGGTGTATGACGAAATCGCCCCGACCAATGACGATACCCTGGCCCTGATCACCCGCGAACCGGTGGGTGTGGTGGGTGCCATCGTGCCGTGGAATTATCCGATGATCATGGCGTCGTGGAAAATCGGCCCGGCGCTGGCCACCGGCAACAGCGTGATTTTAAAACCGTCAGAAAAATCGCCGCTGACCGCATTGCGCATGGCCGAGATCGCCCTTGAAGCAGGCATTCCCGCCGGTGTGTTCAACGTCGTACCTGGCTTTGGTCACGAAGCGGGCAGCGCGCTGGCCTTGCATGAAGACGTCGACTGCATCGGCTTTACCGGCTCGACCCGGATCGGCAAGAAGATGATGGAATATTCCGGTCAGTCGAATCTGAAACGGGTCTGGACTGAGCTCGGCGGCAAGTCACCCAATATCGTGTGCGCTGACTGTCCAAATCTGGATGAGGCAGTTGAAGCGGCAATCGGATCGATTTATTTCAATCAGGGCGAAAGCTGCAATGCGCCGTCACGTCTGTTTATCGAAGCCTCGATCAAGGACAGGTTCATCGAAAAAGCGCTGGCGATGATGCCGTCCTTTGCGCCGGGTGATCCGCTCGATCCGGCCACCATCATGGGTGCGATTGTCGACACGATTCAATTGAATTCCGTGATGGGATTTATCGATTCCGGCAAAGCCGAAGGCGCGAAATTACTGGCTGGCGGGAATCAGGTGCGCGTTGAGTCCGGCGGCTACTATGTCGAGCCGACCCTGTTTGCGAATGTGAACGGCTCGATGAAAATCGCCCGTGAAGAAATTTTTGGACCGGTGCTGTCCGTGTTCACCTTTACCGATCTGGATGAAGCGATCAAGGAAGCGAACAACACACCTTACGGTTTGCAGGGCGCAGTCTGGACTTCCGATATCCGCAAGGCGCACCGGGCAGCACGTGCCTTGCGCGTTGGTACCGTGCACGTTAATCAGTATGATGGCGACGACATGACGGTGCCATTTGGCGGGTATAAACAGTCCGGTAACGGTCGCGACAAATCCCTGCATGCGCTGGAAAAATACACCGAGCTGAAAACCACCTGGATAAATTTAGCCTGATTTTTTTGATTCAACCTTGACCAAAGCACGCTCATGAAACATAAACATAAAGAAACCCAGCTGACCAAAGATTCCTTTTACGAAGCCAGTGTCGAACGCAAACAACCGTCGCCTGCTTTGGATATGGATATCGTTGCTGACGTCTGCGTGGTCGGCGGCGGGCTTTCCGGTTTATGTTCGGCGCTGGAACTGGCAGAGCGCGGCTATTCGGTCGCGCTGCTGGAAGCGCAGGTGGTCGGGTGGGGCGCTTCCGGTCGCAATGGCGGTCAGGCACTGGTCGGCTTTTCCAGCGACGAAGCGATCGAACAGCAATTGCCGCTGGAAGAAGGACAGCGCCTGTGGCAGATGACGGTCGAAGCGATGCAACTGATGCGCGACCGGATCAAAAAACATAACATCGAGTGTGAATTCACCCAGGGTTATCTGTCTGTCGCGGTGTCCGACAAAAAAGCCCGCGAGCTCGATGAGTGGGCCAACAGCCTGCAACAGCGCTACCACTATTCGGTGCAAAGCATAGGCAAGAATGAGATCGGCAACTGGATCCAGACCAGCCGTTATAAGGGCGGTGCTTACGACGCCAATTCCGGTCATGCCCATCCTTTGAAATATACGCTGGGGATTGCCGATGCAGCGCGCGCGGCGGGTGTAAAGATTTTCGAGAACTCGCCGGTGATTCGTATCGACCGCGGTGACGCACCGGTCGTCAAAACTGCCAGCGGCAGCGTGCGCTGCAAATTCGTGGTGCTGGCCGGTAACGTGTATCTCAATGAATACGGGGATGCCGTGGCGCCAGAACTGGACAAGCGCATCATGTCGGTCGGCACCTACATTGTCGCGACCGAACCGATGGAGAAGGCTCGCTGTGATGCGTTGATTAAAAATCGTGCTGCGGCCTGCGACACCAATTTTGTGCTCGACTATTATCGTCCGACTGGCGACAACCGCATGTTGTTCGGCGGTCGCGTGAGTTACAGCACCGCCACGCCAATCAATCTGGTTGGCAGCATGCGCGCGCGGATGCTGGCGGTATTCCCGCAATTGTCTGATCTGGCCGTGCCGTATGCCTGGGGTGGGTTTGTCGATATTTCAATGAACCGCGCGCCGGATTTCGGGCGCGTGGAAAAAAACATCTATTACCTGCAAGGTTTTTCAGGACATGGTCTAATCCTGACCGGCCTGGCCGGGAAAGTGGTTGCGGAAGCGATCGCGGGTCAGTCGGAACGGTTTGATGCATTTGGCAAGATCAAACATCATAATTTTCCGAGTGGCCAGTTCATGCGCACCGCGGCGCAGGTGTTGGGCATGTGGTATTACCAGTTAAGAGAAATCCTGTAATCAGTTTTAATTTTGAAAACTCGACCACGTCGTTCCCGCGGTTTCAGGCGGGAACCTGGCGTCGTTTGCTTGTAATCCAGAGCTATACGACACTGGATTCCCGCCTGAAATCGCGGGAATGACGGGGACGCCCAGTTGGGGACGCCTGGTCGGGGACGCCCGGTCGGGGTCGCCTATAACACTTTCATTATCGTTTCCATCATGGCACAACCTATCGTTCTGATCCCCGCCTGCACCCGGCAACTCGGTGCTCATCCGTATCACATCGTGCAACAGAAATATCTGGAAGCGGTCGTGCGCGGCGCTGGCTGTGTGCCGATGATTTTGCCCGCCCTGGCTGAAGAATTAAACTGGGAAACGGTGCTGGAGTTTGCCGATGGTGTCTTGCTGACCGGTTCCCCGTCGAATGTCCATCCCGACTATTTCGGCCAGACCGTGCTGGATACTTCCTTACCGTTAGATCCGGCGCGCGACGCGACTACCTTGCCGTTTATCAGAATGGCACTGCAACGCGGCATTCCCTTGCTTGCGGTTTGCCGCGGCACCCAGGAAGTGAATGTCGCGCTCGGTGGCAGCCTGCATCAGGCGGTGCATGATGTGGAAGGGTATATGGATCACCGCGAAGACAAAACCGCCTCGCTGGATATTCAATATGGTCCGGCGCACAGCATCAGCATCATGCCTGACGGCCGTATTGCAAAAATTCTGCCCGGCGTCACCAGGATGGTGGTCAATTCAGTGCATGGTCAGGGCATTGATCAACTGGCACCCGGTTTGCGGGTAGAGGCCATGGCGGAAGACGGTCTGATTGAAGCATACAGCGTGGCCACCGCGCCGGGCTTTACCCTGGCGATGCAATGGCATCCTGAATGGCGGATCACCGAGAATCCGGAATCGATGAAATTGTTCGGCGCGTTTGGCGACGCGTGCCGGGAATTCAAAAATAAAAAAAGTGCTGGCAAACAGGCTTAATCCAAAAATGCGGTGTCGTTCCCGCGGCACCAGGCGGGAACCTGGTGTCGTTTGATTGGAGTCCGGAGCTTTACGACGCTGGGTTCCCGCCTGGTGCCGCGGGAACGACGGAATGAAACGTGCCACGTAAAAAAAATTAATCAACAAAATATAACGGCGAAAACATGACAGAAACCATCAAAGGCGACGGCGCAATCAGAAGACAATCTCTGTATGGTACCAGCACAGAAAATACCTATGCCGGTGTACTGAGCTTCATGCGCCGAAAATACACGCGCGATTTGACTGGTGCTGACGTCGTCATCTCCGGTGTGCCGCTCGATCTGGCCACCACCTTCCGCTCGGGTGCGCGACAGGGACCCGCAGCAGTGCGCGCTGCCAGCGTTCAACTGGCCGAGCTGCATCCTTATCCCTGGGGTTTCGATCCCTTCGAGGATCTGGCCGTCATCGATTACGGCGACTGCTGGTTCGATGCGCACAACCCGTTAACCATCGCGCCGGCGATCACCGAGCACGCCAGAACCATTCTGGCCAGTGGCGCAAAAATGCTGACCTTTGGCGGCGATCATTTCGTGACCTACCCGCTGCTCAAAGCCCATGCAGAAAAATTCGGCGCACCGCTGTCACTGATTCACTTCGATGCACATTGCGATACCTGGGCCGACGACGAACCGGCTTCGCTCAACCACGGCACCATGTTTTACAAAGCGATCAAAGAGGGTTTGATTGATCCGGCCACCTCGGTGCAGGTTGGTATCCGCACCTGGAACGATGATTTCATGGGCATGAACATTATCGACGCGGCATGGGTGCACAATCACGGTGCCCAGGCGACGCTGGAAAAAATCCTGTCCATCGTCGGGAAACGGCCGACGTATCTGACCTTTGATATTGACTGTCTTGATCCTGCTTTTGCGCCCGGCACCGGCACTCCGGTACCCGGCGGGCTCAGTTCGGCACAGGCTTTGCACATTGTGCGCGGCATGGGGCCGGTCAATCTGATCGGCATGGATGTGGTGGAAGTCTCTCCCCCGTTCGACCAAAGCGAAATCACCGCTCTGGCCGCAGCCCATATTGCAGCCGATTTGCTGTGCGTCCTGCGCAATCAAAAACTCGGACTGTGAGGGTCGATACGCTCACTTTCGCTCCCCTGCAACTGAACATTCCGAATAAAACATTTTCGGGATTACCCCCCAGCCATAGAATCTTTCGTTAAGATAACTTTTTAGTTAACAATACAGCGTCACGCCCGCCAGCCCGATTGGTGCAGGCGGTTCCAGTGACGTCAGGGAGATCCACGTGAGTACAAGCAAGTTTGCGCCGTTTACCAAAGCCTATCCGGGTGCCGAGGCACTGAAAGCATTTTTCGATCAGCATGGCATCACTCAGGTCGAATGCCTGTTCGCCGATATTTCCGGCTACCCGCGCGGCAAGTTGATGCCGGCGCACAGCTTTGCTGCCCAGGCTGAATTGCGCATCGCCGAAGCGATTTCGATGCAGGCGATCACCGGCGAATATTCGTATGACCCGGTGTTTGCCGATGCTGACCCTGATGTGCGCATGGTGCCGGATTATTCGACGCTGCGTCTGGTGCCATGGTCAACCGTACCGCGCGCGATGGTGATCCACGATCTGGTGCAGCTGAACGGTAAAAATTGCGAGTTCGCGCCACGTGGTGTGTTGAAGAATATTCTTGAGCGATATGCCGCCGCAGGTCTGCAACCGGTCGTTGCGCCGGAAATCGAATTCTATCTGACCGCGCCGAATGTCGATCCGGCTCAGCCTCTGGTCGCACCTGCCGCACGCGGTGGTCGCGCCGAGTGTGGCCAGTCGGCCTACAGCCTGAACATGCTCAATGAGTTGGCCCCATTCTGGGATGAATTCCGCAACGCCCTGGACATGCTGGGTGTGGTCAGCGATACCTGGATTCATGAATCCGGAAGCTCACAGTACGAAATCAATTTGATGCACGGTGACCCGGTCGCGGTGGCCGATCAGGCGATTCTGTTCAAATACGCCGCCAAGGAAATCGCGATCAAGCATGGCATGAACGCGGTGTTCATGGCCAAACCGATTTCCGGTGCGCCGGGCAGTTCCATGCATCTGCATCAAAGCATTGTCGATGCCGAAGGCCACAATATTTTCAGCAACCCGGATGGCACCGAGAGCGCGCGCTTCCGACATTACATCGCCGGACTGCAGGCCTATATCCCGGACATGATGCTGATCTACGCGCCGTTCATCAATTCCTATCGCCGCTTCGTTGAAGGCAGCCAGGCGCCGGTGAATCTGCAATGGGGTCTGGACAATCGCACCGCGGGACTGCGCATACCGATCAGCGGACCGGCAGCGCGCCGGGTTGAAAACCGGATCGCCGGGGCCGATGCCAATCCGTATCTGGTGATTGCCGCGTCGCTGGCGGCCGGTCTGGTCGGGATTGAACAGAAGTTGACCCCAAGCGAACCACTGGTGGGCAACGGTTACGATCATGGTCATGATCTGGCACGCGGTTATCAGGCAGCGTTCGAGCAGATGTCTGGCAGCACCACCTGCCGCCGCCTGCTGGGCGATAAATTTGTGCAGGGTTTTGTATCCAGCAAAGCTCTGGAATATCAGAATTTTCTCAACGAAATCAGCGCCTGGGAGCGTCGCTTCCTGGCACCGCAGGCTTAATCAATATAATCAGGAGACGCTTGATGAATTGGAATTTTCCGGCAGTGGTCGTAACTTGTGCGATGGCGGCAGCGGGGCAGTGGGCAGCGGCCTCTGAACCGGCAAGTCTGGTTTTCATCGACGGGAATGTCATCACCATGGACGCCACGCGCAGTATCGCGCATGCGGTGGCGGTGCGCGGCAATCAGATTGTGGCAGTGGGCAGCAATGCCGACGTTGAGCCCCTGATCGGCAAGGGCACCAAAATCATTCGGCTGAATGGCAAGACATTGATGCCGGGATTTATCGACGCGCATTTGCATCCGGTGAGCGGTGCGCTTGATATGGGCAAATGCAGTGCCGATGATCTGGCCCAGCCAATCGCCGCCATTACCGCCAAGGTCATCAAGGAATGTCTGCCGAAAGAAGTTGGTGCTGCGCCCACCAAATGGATTGAAGTAGTCAACGTCAACCCCACCAATTTTGTCGCGACCGCTGCTGACCTGGACAAGATCAGTAACAGGCGGCCGGTTATTCTGGTCGGGATCGACGGTCACACGGCCTGGTTGAATAACGTCGCCTTGAAGTTATCCAAAATTACCGATACCACAGCAGATCCGGAAGGCGGCCAGATCGAACGCGATGCGAAGGGTCATGCCACCGGCTTTCTGAAAGATGCAGCGCAAGAGTATCCGCGTAACGTCATGCCCAAGCTGCCGCTGCAACAACGCACGGCGATGGCGATCAAAGCCTTCGATCTGATCCGCTCCAAAGGCATTACCTCAGTGCAGGACGCCTGGGCCGGACCGGAAGAAATGGAAGTCTACGAGGCGCTGGAAAAATCAAACAGGTTGGGGATGCGGGTGCGCGCAACCCTGAAGTCCTCCGTCGTCAATGACGAAGATGAGTACAAACGTCTAGCAGCAATTCGTGCCCACTTTGAAGGGCATCCTTTGGTACGCGCCGATGCAGTCAAGATTTTTTCGGATGGCGTGATCGAATTCCCGGCCCAGACCGCCGCGATGATGCAACCGTATCTGGATACGAACGGCAATCCGACCACCAACTATGGCGGTCGCTATTTCAAAGAAGATGTACTGAACAGTTATGTCACGCGCCTCGACAAGGACGGCTTCACGATCCACGTGCACTCGATTGGCGACTACACCACGCACGCTGCGCTGAATGCATTTGAGATCGCACAAAAAATTAATGGCAGCAACGATAATCGCCATCAGATCACCCATTTGCAGATTGTCGATCCGGTCGACTATCCGCGTTTTGCGCCGCTCAATATCTACGCCGATATGCAGTTGTTCTGGGCCGTGCCGGAAGAATATTCGGAAGAGGGCACCAAGCCGTTTATCGATGCTCAACGCTATCTGCACATGTATCCGGCTGCAAGTCTGAAAAAAGCCGGTGTGACGATAGTCGGCTGCAGTGACTGGCCGGTTGATGCCGCGCCGGGCGATCCAATGCCCAATGCCCCGTTGGCCGGCATGCAGATTGGAACGACGCGCAAAAACCCTAATCCGGCCTCCAAGTATTTTGGCAAGGTATTGAATGCCGATGAAGCGGTCGATCTGGATACCATGCTGGCGGCGTACACGATTAATGCGGCCCGGGCGATGAAGCAGGATCAGACTACCGGGTCGATCGAAGTCGGCAAGCTGGCTGATCTGGTGGGGTTGGCGAGAAATCCGATGACCACTGCGAAAGACCGGGTGGCCGAGATTCCGGTGCAGTTCACCGTATTTAATGGAGCGATTGCATACCAGCTTGCGCCGGGTGTTGTAGCGGCATCGCACTAGTGGCGACTATGCCGTCGTTCCTGATGGAACGACGGTGTGAAAAGCATCAATTGGCGGCAGATTTCCCATGTGCTTCAAGCAGGCAATCCCAAAACGCCTGACTGACCCGCGACGGCTGTGGTGAACGTCGCAACATGCCGACGAAATTGCATTTGTAATTAAACTGCCCCGGCTTGACCACCTTCATCTGATTGCGCGCCACAAAATCCTGGGCGTAGTGATCCGGCAAAAAACCCAAATATTTACCCGACAGGATCAGGGTCGCAATCGATTCCTGATCAAACCCGGTCGCCTTGCGCGACAGGCGCATCTGATTGCTGATTTCCATATTGTGCGAGTGGTAACCCAGGCAGGCGAAGTGATGCGAGGAGATATCGTCCCAGCCCAGATTGTCCTGCGCTTCATTGAACAGGGGATGCTCTTTGCCGCAGTACATCAGCATGGTCTCTTCAAACAGACTGGCATAAGTGAGACTGTCGGAACTGCGGTGATCGGGGATGATACCGACCTGGAATTGCCCGTCGAGCACCCCGCGTTCGATCGGATTACTGCAGGCCACATGCATATTCAGCGACACTTCAGGCGCACGTTCGGAAAACAGCGCGATGGCCTGGTAAATCCTGGCATTCGGATTGCTTGCGGTTTTGTCATGCACCGCGACATTCAACTGGCCGCCCATGCGGCGGTGGATGTCATCGACTGAACTGCGGAACTGGTCGGTTGAGCTCAAGAGGCGCAAGGTTTCCTGATAAATCTGTTCCCCTTCCGCGGTCATCGAAAACCCGCCGCGCCCGCGCCGGCACAAGGTCAAACCAAGCCGAATCTCCAGATCCTTGATATGACGGCTGATGCTGGAAGTACCGATATTGAGCTCCAGCTCCGACGCCGCCATGCCCCCACAATCGACCACACTTTTAAAAATACGTAACAGGCGAATATCCATATCGCTCAGTTGTCCCATCATGGGCCGGTTTTTTGGTTTCATAAATCCGCAAATGAACATCGTTAAATAGGTGAATATGAGAGTATCACCGATGTTTAAAATGCTCAATGGCAATCAGCTGTGGAATTATGCTTGTGCTAACAATGTGTATCATGCCGACTGCAGTATTCAAAAGCGGACACCAAAATTTACCCGGAGAGACAAAATGAGCAAAGTGATCTTATTTAAACAACAGACCACGCCAGCCGAGACCGACCATCCCAACCCGGAGCGCGTCCAGCAAGGCAATCCGCTGCGCACCACCTGGAACCATTTCACCAACGACAGTGGTGAAGTGTACTCAGGCGTCTGGGGCAGCGAAGTCGGTAGCTGGAAGATCGTGTTTGGAGAACGTGAAGATGAATTTTTTTATGTCACCGAAGGTCGCTGCCGCGTGATCGATGAAGCGGGCAATGCGTCCGAAGCCGGGCCGGGCGATGCGCTGGTGATCCCGGCGGGATTCAAAGGCGTGTTTGAAGTGTTGGAGCCGATGAAAAAACACTATGTCATCGTCGACCGAAAAAAATAGCAAGCCCAGATCGCGCAATTGCGAACCGCTTACCCGGCCGCATGCGGCAACAGGTCGTCCCAGAGTTCAACCTGTTCGATGATTTTTTCCAGCACCACGGTGCTGCTGCCAGCGATGTAATCGGTCACTGGCAGGTTGTAATACACGCACAGCTGCTCGCTGTCTGCGTGCATGCCGACGCCAATGCCATCGCGAAAAGGTTCCAGCGCAGCGCGGGCAAGTTGGCCGAGAAACTGGCGCGAGATCGAAAATGGCACGATGTTGGAAGTGAAGGCAGAAATCCGCAAGCTGTCCTTTTGCTGGTCGCGAAACAGCTGCACAGCGATCACCGTTTTATTGTTGCGCTCCAGATCAAAGGCTAAGCCATTGTGTTCGCCAAACGGGGGAAACCCTAAATCGGACAGCGCTGCATCGAAATTATTTTTCATGATGTCTCTCAACGCTCTTCAGAAAAAATGAATATTTCGGACATCATCGGAAAGATGCGTTCCCATTTTCAGCAGTCGGGCATTGACAGAGTAATCAGTGCCCATCATTTGCTGAAATTGATCGTCACCAATCACGTTGATGCGCCCCTCGCTGTCCAGCGGCCCATGGGTCGCGTTCTTCAGGTTGAGACCGATGCGGTTGGCGCGGAATTCAACGAGCCCGTTATACAGTTTTTGGCAGCATCCTCGAGGTTCTTTGACACAGTATTTTTCTTTATATTTTTCCGCATAGGTTTTCCGGTTAAAAAAATCAGTCAGAGTAACGCCCTTTTTATTCAGATAAGACCCAAGCGTTGCGCCGCCTTCATTTTCCCATCCCCCGGTTGACGCAATGCTGACGCTGGCACCATGCCTGGCGAGGTATTGAACGAACCGGACATAGCTGCGACTGACCAAGACCCTGGTGCTGATACCGTGCCGTTGCAATGAAGTCGCTTCATAGTCTTCCGGATTGATCTCGGGTGGATAGCCCTGGTTGGTCGGATATTTTTTGAGATCTGGCTTGATGCGAAGTAAAAAATTTTTGTCGACATCCAATCGATAGTGAACATGGGCGTATTTTCCTGCTGGATTGTCAAAGTCCGGTTCAGGCAATTTGCTTAGCAGATAAGCGTTGTCGTGCTCCCAGTCAGATTCGGTCTGCGCAGCGGTCAGATCTAGCTGCGGCGCGGCGAAATAATCGGTATCGCTGCGTTCAAATGGAGCGCCGCCTAACCCTTCGCCATCCATTCCCCGGACGCCTTGCAGCTCGAGCGGTTCGTGAAAACTTGCGCCAAAACTTCGACCCCCAAAAAAATTGGAGGTCAAGTCAATCACCGTTGTTGCTGATCGGCGAATGTTCTCCTGCCTGCTGGGATTCAACAAAGGCTGGGTCAGCTTGCTCGATGGGGCCCAGGTTGTAAAACTTTTTGGAAAAAAAGGTTTTGCGCCATGCATAAAAATAGCTCCTGAAGTGAAATGCGCCAAATGCGCGACGGGACGTAGTTTTACGGAATTGGCAGGCTACCGAAATTGGGGTTTACATAAATGTGGCGGTTTTCACCCATTTGCCAAAAAGCCGAATTTGACGCTGCCAGCTTACTTGGGTATGCTTACGCCCTGCGCCGATTTGAGATCAGCTTGCGGGCGCGTGATAAATTCGGCTAAAGCGGCGGCTAGTACTTTCATCCCCGAGCCTGCAGTTTTCCCGCCTTATTTTTCCGAAATGCGCCGTCTCAAGAAAATAGGAATATGGGAACATCATGCCATCCGTAGGAACCGTCACAGCACAAACGCATCAATTTAGCGCGCCCTTGCCCCTGCAAAGTGGCGCCAGCATCGCCGATTACACTTTAATGTTTGAAACCTACGGCCAGCTCAATGCCGACAAATCCAATGCCGTACTGATTTGCCATGCCCTGAACGCCTCGCATCATGTAGCCGGTATCGCTGCCGATGACGCGAACAATGTGGGTTGGTGGGACAACATGATCGGCCCCGGCAAACCGCTCGATACCAATCATTTTTTTGTAATTGGCGTCAATAACCTCGGATCATGTTTTGGCTCAACCGGACCGATGCATACCAACCCCGCCACCGGCAAACCATATGGTGCCGATTTTCCGGTCGTGACCGTTGAAGACTGGGTCAACGCCCAGGCGCGACTGGCTGACGTACTTGGCATTCAACAGTTTGCCGCAGTAATGGGCGGATCGCTCGGCGGCATGCAGGCACTGTCCTGGAGCATGCTGTACCCGGAGCGCTTGCGTCACTGCGTGGTGATTGCTTCCACGCCCAAGCTGTCCGCGCAAAATATTGCGTTCAACGATGTGGCGCGTCAGGCGATTGTTTCCGATCCGGATTTTCATGGCGGCGATTTTTATGCGCACCACGTCGTGCCGAAAAGCGGCTTGCGGGTGGCGCGGATGGTCGGGCATATTACGTATTTATCGAACGACGACATGGCTGAAAAATTTGGCCGCGATCTGAAAAGCGATGACTACCAGTTTGGCTACGGCGTCGATTTTGAAATCGAATCTTACCTGCGCTATCAGGGTGACAAATTCTCCACCTATTTCGACGCCAATACTTATTTGCTGATTACCAAGGCGCTGGATTATTTCGATCCGGCGCGCAAATACGGTGGTGATTTAAGCAAGGCACTGGCCATGACCGAGGCGCAATTTCTGGTGATTTCGTTCAGCACCGACTGGCGCTTTTCTCCAGAGCGCAGCCGCGAAATTGTTCATTCTTTGCTGGCTAACCGACGCAAGGTCACCTATGCAGAAATCGATGCGCCGCACGGACACGACGCGTTTTTGCTCGACGATCCACGCTATATGAATCTGGTCCGCGCGTATTTTGACCGAATCCGCGCCAAAGAAATCCAACACGGAGCGCGCGCATGAATTTTACCGAGTTAAATCAACTGCGCCCTGACCTGGCCTTTATCGCCGATTGGATCGCACCCAACACCCAGATTCTGGACGTCGGCTGTGGCGACGGCGTAATGCTGGACTATCTGCAAACCGATAAATCGTGTCAGGGTTACGGCATTGAAATCTCTGATGAGCTGGTGCTGGCCTGCACCAAACGCGGTGTGCAGGTGATCCAGCAGGATATGGAACTGGGCCTGGACCTGTTCGGTGAACACGCGTTTGACACGGTGCTGTGCCTGTCTTCGCTGCAGATGATGAAAAATGTGGAAGGGCTGCTGACTGATATTGCGCGAGTCGGACGCGAGGCGATCGTATCGTTTCCCAATTTCGCCTACTGGCCGCATCGGCTCGCCTTGTTGCGCGGCCGCATGCCGGTCTCCAAGTCGCTGCCTTACGAATGGTATGACACGCCGAATTTGCGTTGCGCGACGATCGGTGATTTTGCCGAGCTGGCCAATTCGGTCGGGTTGGAAGTGTTAGAGTGTGTGGCGCTGCAGGACGGCCAGCCGGTGCGATGGCTGCCTACCTGGCGCGGCAGTCTGGCCGTATTTCGCTTGCGCAGAAAATCGTGAGCGGCAATCCTGTAACTCATCGGAATCTACCCGTCGTCAATCCATGATCAATCCAACACCTCCACTTAGCGACACCCCGACCGGCTGGCACCAGTATTTCAATCGCAATATGCTGATCTGCGTGTCGCTGGGTTTTTCCTCCGGCCTGCCGCTGTTCATCCTGATCAGTTTGATTTCTGCCTGGCTCAAGGCCGAGCAGATTGATCTCAAATCGATCAGCCTGTTTGCCCTGGTCGGATTTCCCTACACCTGGAAATTTATCTGGTCGCCCATCATGGACCGATTTTCTTTCCCGTATCTGGGACGGCGGCGCGGCTGGATGCTGGTCACTCAGGTGTTGCTGTTGCTGGTCATTGCCGCACTCGGTCAACTCTCACCCAAAACGGATTTCACCCTGATCATCTGGTTAAGCGGCCTGATGTGCTTTGTTTCGGCCAGTCAGGATATTGTTCTGAACGCCTTCCAGCGCGAAATTCTGGATGTGAAACAGCAGGCACTCGGCTTTGCCATCTCGGTCAATACCTACAAATTGTCGGCGCTGGTGCCGGGCTCGCTGTCTTTGATTCTGTCAGACCATGTCAGCTGGAGCGCCGTATTTTCCATCACCGCACTGTTCATGCTGCCCGGCATCATCACCACCTTGCTTGTCAAGGAACCCACGCTGTATGGCGACGGTCCGAAAAATATTCGCGAAGCCGTGGTGCTGCCGTTTAAAGAATTTGTCACCCGAAAAGGATTGACCAGTGCGCTGATCATTTTGGGGTTTATTTTTTTCTACAAGCTGGGTGACTCGATGGCCGTCGCTTTGCAAACACCATTTTTTATGGAGCTCGGATTTACCCGTACGCAAATCGGTGTGGTCGCCAAAACCACCGGACTGTGGGCCGGTCTGGCGGGCGGCCTTTTGGGTGGAATCTGGCTGATGAAAATCGGCATCAATCGCGGCTTGTGGATTTTCGGCGCAGCGCAGGCAATCGCTATTTTGGGGTTTGCCATTCTGGCTAAAATGGGTTTGAGTGTCTGGATGTTGGGTGCGGTGATGGCCGCCGATTTTTTCGCAGTCGGATTGGGTACGGCGGCATTTACCGCGTATATCGCCACCACTACTGACCCGCGCTACACGGCAACCCAGTTCGCCCTGTTCACCAGCCTGGCCGCGGTGCCGCGTACCTTTCTGAATTCGATCACCGGCATCATCGTCGAACAGACCGGCTGGTTTGCTTTTTTTATCCTGTGTTTTTTATTGACGATACCGGGCATGTTATTGCTGTTAAAAGTAGCGCCCTGGAATGGAAATCGGGATTAATTTAACCTTGAGAGGAGAAGGAAGATGAGTACTGAACTGTTTGACCTGGCACTGCGTTCAGGCCGCGTTACGGCGCGTCGGGTTGGTTCACAACAGGCACCGCTGGTGCTGTTGATCCACGGACTGTCCGCGCATCTGCACAGCTTTGATTACCTTGTGGACCAGCTTGCCGGCCAGGATCTGCAATTGGTAGCGCTTGATTTGCGCGGCCGTGGTCGCAGCGACATCACCGCGCCCGGCAGTTACGGCATGCAGGCGCATGCCCGTGACGTGCTGGAGATCGCCACGCTGCTCGGTGCGGATCAGTTTGATATTGTCGGCTGGTCGATGGGTGCGCTGATCGGCATCGTGGCAGCCAACCTGGCACCGCAACGCGTACGCCGACTGGTGCTGATCGACCATGCCGGAAAAATGGATGCCAGCCCGGTTGAAAAAATCAGTCTTGGATTGAATCGTCTCGATGTGGTGGTTGATCGGCCTGCCGATTATCTTGACGCGATTCGTCTGGCTGGCGGCATTGTTCCCTGGAGCCCGTTCTGGGATCACTTCTACAGCTACGAACTGGGTCCGTATCAGCAAGGCTACAAACCAACCTCGGATAAAGCGGCCTGTCTGGAAGATTTGCATGACCTGATGAAGATCGATTTTCAGGCGCAGTGGAAGAACCTGACCATGCCAACTCTGTTGGTCCGCTGCCAGAAACCGGTAGGGGGTGGTTTTATTGTACCGGCCAGTGAACGCGACCTGATGCAGAAGATTGCGCCTGACCTTGGCGTCGCTGAATTTGATTTTGATCACTACAAAATCATGGAGAGCAGCGCCGCAGCAAACACCATCAAGGAATTTCTCCGGACGTGACTGAAATAATTTCCCACTTATTTTCAAGGCACCTATGCAAACTCAGGCGACAACGGATTTACCTCACATTGTGATCGTGGGCGGTGGCGCAGGCGGTCTGGAATTGGCGGTGCGACTTGGCAAGACGGTGGGCAAGGCCAAAAAAGCGGTGATCACTTTGGTCGATGCGGCACCGACCCATTTATGGAAACCGTTGCTGCATCAGGTCGCTGCCGGTACGATGGACAGTCACGCCGACAAGCGCGAATATTTTGCCCTGGCACGCAGCCATCATTTTGATTTCCGGCGCGGACGCATGGACGGTCTGAATCGCGCCGATAAACAAATTTATCTGGCTCCACTGATTGACGAGGACGGTGAAGAGCTGCTGCCAAGATCGATTCTGAAGTACGACACGCTGGTCATTGCGCTGGGCAGTCAGACCAACGATTTCGGCACGCTCGGTGCGCGCGAACATTGCATCATGCTCGACACCCCGGAGACGGCCGAGCGCTTCCATCATCGCCTGATCAATCAATGCATACGCGCCCAGACCAAGGCGCCCAACCCCGGCGAGGGCCGCTTTACCGTGACCATTATCGGTGGCGGCGCGACCGGCGTTGAGCTGGCGGCCGAACTGCACATGACCACCAAAATCCTGTCGAGTTATGGATTGGTCAATTTTCATCCCGAAAAAGAACTGAAAATTGTCATCGTCGATGCGGCCAGGCGTTTGCTGTCATCGCTGCCGGAGCGGGTCTCGACAGCGGTCGAACGTGAGTTGCGGAGCATTGATGTGCAGATCAACTGCAATGAAAAAGTGGTCGAAGTTTCCAAAGAAGGTGTGCGCATGGCGAGCGGCACATTTATCCCGAGCGGCATCGTGGTGTGGGCCGCCGGCATCAAGGCCCCGGAGTTCTTAAAAGACATCGATGGCCTCGAAACCAACCGCATTAATCAATTAGTGGTCACGCCAACCTTGCAAACCAGTCGTGACCCTGCTATTTTTTCTATAGGGGATTGCTCAGCATGCGCGCAGGGCGAAGGCAAACCGAATGTGCCACCGCGTGCCCAGGCAGCGCATCAACAGGCTGAATTGCTGGCTAAATCGCTAATACGGCGGATCAATGACAAGCCACTGCTGGACTTCGAATACAAAGATTATGGTTCGCTCGTCTCACTGGGCAACTACAGCACGGTAGGCAATTTGATGGGCTCGCTGGCCAGTGGTTCGGTATTCATTGAAGGGACGATTGCGAAATTTATGTACTGGTCCCTTCATAAACATCATCAGGTTGCCGTAAACGGTTGGTTCCACACGTGGCTGACGACGTGGGCAGAGACGATCAACCGGGTCAAGAATCCAAGAATCAAGCTACATTGAATGAGACAAAATGATATTCAAAAGGAATGACTGTTTTTCTGGCATGGCGTTTTTGCTGCTGTGCTGCCTGTTGATCAGTGGTTGCGATAAAGGCGACGGGAACAAGGACGCCGAGCGCGATCTGTCGATCAAGGAAGGCAACGCCCGCGCCACCGGCAGCGCCTGTCGTCAGGCGGGCAGGGCGCTGGAAGACTGCTACAAATTGAATCCTGAATCAGATCGCGCCTCGGTGTTCGCGGGCTGGAAAGACATGAACGACTATATGCGTGAAAACAAGATGGAAGAAGTCAAACCGATGCTGGACGGGCCGGTTGCAGCCAGCGCTGCCGCTGAGAGCAAGGACAAGAGCAGCAGTAAGAAAAGTGAGCGGTAGTTTTTATGAGCGGCTTGGCTCTGGTTTCACTTGAGCGAAGCAATTTCGTATCGGTCTATATCGATGGAGCCATCGTCGTTCTCAGTAATTTCCAGTGCCTGGTTCACTAAATCGGACAACTGCGCCAATTCATCGAAAGCAATACGCAGCAATTTCTCCTGACGATTCAGATCCAGTGGTTCAAAAGAATTCAGGCACACCAGGCCAGCGTGCAGGCTTTGGCGCGCATGCAGTCCCTTGCCAGAGTTGTTTGCTTTGCCTCTGAAGTCTTTTGCATTATGAGTAATGAGCGTGAAATCTTCGGCAATGACTATTTGCATCAATTGCCAGTCCTTTAACCCTTGCCAGCCGCGATCCCTGACACAGGTAGTGCCCAGATGACCGGCATTCAGGGCAAGTCGAACCAAGGTCGGTGATAAGCATTCGTCGAACAGGAATTTCATTATTTTTTAATGGGAGCAGCGATCTTTCTGTTGGCAAGTTTGACCCAGCTAGGGTACTTGTCGCTGATCTTGTGGGGACGGCCTCGCCTTGGATACACTTTGGCATATACCTCAGCCACACTGACCATTTCTTTGCTCAGGTCAGGGAAAGCTCCCAGGATCTGGTCGTTTGCGATGCCAAGTTTTAAACTCGCTGCGATGTTGTGAACCGGTATACGCGTTCCTTTAAAGACCGGTTCGCCCCCCATGATTTCCTCGTCAACGACGATTAAATTGTTGGCTCTGTCAACGAGTCGGGCACGTCGTTGGGTTTGAAGCACGAAGTCATTCAGTTCCAGTGTTCCAAAGGAAAATTTGACTGTCCAGTCTCCTTGTACGATGGGACTTGTCAAGGACAGCAACTGATCGCGATCTGATCGTAATAACACTTTTTTGGTAATTTGCTCAATGACACTTTTGCGCAGGGATTTGGAGAGATCCTTATCGGTATCAAAGTAAAAATGGGCAAAAGCACAGGCCAGTCTTAAAAAACGGCGACCGTTGATTTGCTCGTAAAGCGTGTCTGGCAAGATGCGTTCGTCAATAATACGATGTACTTCGCGATCTGAAATGTCGGCAATAAAAGCGACTTCAGCTGGCGCTGCCAATTCACTGTCAGCAGAAACTGTGATCATTGCCCACCCCTTTAAAAATTTAAATGTTCCGATATGTCGGAGTATATAGTGATCGGGGTGGGAGTTTCAACGTTTTGTTTGAAAATCGCCTTCTGTAGTCCGACTGGGGCAGGTTGGATTTATTGTCCTTTTCAGAAGAATCGCGTACAAATTTTCCCGAATCGTCTAGATGGTAGTCGGTGTGGGTTACCCAGGTGAGCTGAGCTCCGTCGCGGCTGACAATCGTAAAATCCACGCCATTTGGTATTGGTTTATCGGGGAAAAAAGCTGGCTGGCCGGCCTCTCTCATTTCGGCAAATATGGTGTTGAGTTGTTTTTCGGTCCCGGATTTCGCAACATAGTCGAGTAACGACTCGCGCACGCTCCAGTCGCCGATACGATCACCGTCAATCCTGCAGAATAGGTCTTTGATATGTGGCCTGAATTCCGGATCTGACAAATTTTGTTCGGTAGGTTTAGCCAGTTTCTTTAATGCCTCATACTTTCTGAACACTTCGGCCATTGCTTCTACCGATAAAGAATCGTGGGCGCTGCTCGATGAGGATGAACTATAGGTGCTGCCGAATGAAGATGAACTGTAAGCACTGCTGGAGGAAAATGAGCCAATCATGATCAAGCCTTTCATTAAATGTCGATAAAGTTAACGCCCCTGGCAGGGGCGACGGCAATATAGGTAGGCTTGCGCTCAAAAAACAGTCGGATTTATACGCAATTCCCAAACCACTTAAGCATATTCAATCGTCAGCGCGGCATGATCCGAAAAACGCTGGTCCTCGGCGGTCATGCGGGCAGGGTGCTGGAAAACTGCTACAAATTGAATCCTGAATCAGATCGCGCTTCGGTGTTCGCAGGCTGGAAAGCCATGAACGACTATATGCGTGCAAACAAGATGGAAGAAGTCAAACCGATGCTGGACGGGCCGGTTGCAGCCAGCGCTGCCGCTGAGGGCAAGGACAAGAGCAGCAGAAAGTGAGCCATGGCTGGCGTCGATACTCTCTGCTGCGTTTTCACATTGTCTAGCTTTGGCTGTATTTATTTTCCTTTTCAGAAGAATCGAGTACAAATTTTCCCGAATCGTTTAGATTGTAGTCGGTGTGGGTGTGGGTTACCCAGGTTAGCCGAGTTCCGTCGCGGCTAACAATCGTAAAATCGACGCCACTTGGTGTTTTAACGGGGAAAAAAGCTGGCTGACCGGCCTCTCTCATTTCGGCAAATATGGTGTTGAGTTGTTTTTCGGTCCCGTATTCTGAAACCTCGGCAAGAAACAGTGCTCGTGCGCTCTGGTCGCCGATGCCATCACCGTCAATGTGAGAGAAAATTTTTTTGACGAGTTTCCTGATTCTCGGATCTGATAAATTCGTCTCAGTAGGCTCATGTAATCGATCTACCAGATAACGATCTGATTCTTTATAGTATGCTATTCCAGCTGAAAAAGCACTCAAGGCGGAAGTTGAAGCTGATGAAGATGAACTGTAAGCACTGCTGGAGGAAAATGAGCCAATCATGATCAAGCCTTTCATTAAATGTCGATAAAGTTAACGCCCCTGGCAGGGGCGACGGCAATATAGACAAGCTTGGGCTCAAAAAACAGTCGGATTTATACGCATTTCCCAAGCCACTTAAGCATATTCAATCGTCAGCGCGGCATGATCCGAAAACGCTGGTCCTTGGCGGTCATGCGGGCAGGGTGCTGGAAAACTGCTACAAATTGAATCCTGAATCAGATCGCGCTTCGGTGTTCGCAGGCTGGAAAGCCATGAACGACTATATGCGTGCAAACAAGATGGAAGAAGTCAAACCGATGCTGGAGGGGCCGGTTGCAGCCAGCGTTGCCGCTGAGGGCAAGGACAAGAGCAGCAGAAAGTGAGCCATGGCTGGCGTCGATACTCTCTGCCGCGGTTTCACATTGTCTAGCTTTGGTTGTATTTATTGTCCTTTGCAGACGAGTCGAGTACAAATTTTCCCGAATCGACTTTATGGTAGACGGTGTGGGTTATCCAGGTGAGCTGAGTTCCGTCGCGGCTGACAATCGTAAAATCCACGCCATTTGGCATTGGTTTATCGGGGAAAAAAGCTGGCTGGCCGGCCTCTCTCATTTCGGCAAATATGGTGTTGAGTTGTTTTTCGGTCCCGGATTTCGCAACATAGTCGAGTAACGACTCGCGCAGGCTCCAGTCGCCGATACGATCACAAGCACCAAATTTGCTGAAGACGTCTTTGATGCGTTCCCTGACTGTCGGATCTGATAAATTTTGTTCGGCAGATTCCTTTGATTTAAGTCCCAAGCGACTGTCTCTGTACTGTTCGAGCACGGGTCTTGCCCATGAAGGATTTACCATAAGAAGTGAAGCTGAATCGTGAACGCTGCTGGATGAAGATGAACTGTAAGCACTGCTGGACGAAAATGAGCCAATCATGATCAAGCCTTTCATTAAATGTCGATAACGTTAACGCCCCTGGCAGGGGCGACGGCAATATAGACAGGCTTGGGTTTAAAAAACAGTCGGATTTACACGCAACTCTCCATCTGCTTAAGCGTATTCAATCGTCAACGGGGCGTGATCCGAAAAGCGCTGGTCCTTGTAGATCGCCACTTTTTTCGCCTTGGCTGCCATGCCGGGCGTGGTGATCTGATAATCGATCCGCCACCCGACATTCTTGGCCCAGGCCTGGCCGCGATTACTCCACCAGGTGTACTGTTCTGCGGCGGGCTCAACCTGCCGGAACGCGTCAACAAAACCAACCTTGTCAAAAATGTCCGATAACCAGGCACGCTCTTCCGGCAGGAAGCCGGAATTTTTCAGATTGCCCTTCCAGTTTTTCAGATCGATTTCCTTGTGCGCGATGTTCCAGTCACCACAGATCACGATTTCCTGACCGCTGTTTTTCAGTTCAATCAGATGCGGCATGAACGCGGCCATGAATCTGAATTTGGCCTGCTGGCGTTCTTCACTCGACGACCCGGACGGACAGTACAGCGAAATGATTGACAGCTTGCCGAAATCGCAGCGCACGTAGCGCCCCTCAGCGTCGAACTCGCCATTGCCGAAACCGATCACCACCTTGCTCGGCTTTTTCTTGCTGTAGACGCCGACCCCGGAATAGCCTTTTTTTTCCGCGTAATGGAAGTAACCGTGATAGCCCTCGGGGTTGAGAAATTCAGGCTGCATATCCGCCTCCTGTGCCTTCAGTTCCTGCACGCAGACAAAGTCGGCCGATTCGGCCAGCATCCATTCGAAAAACCCTTTTTTGGCCGCAGAGCGGATGCCGTTTAAATTTGCTGCAATAATTTTTGTCATAAGCTTTTGTCAAGAGGAAGAAAAGTCGGCGTCATTGGGGGCGACGCAAGGCATTATAATAGCCGCACTTCCTTATCCGACCTCATCCTTTCCATGAAAAATCTCCGCCAAGAATTTATTGCGTTTTCAGTCCAGGCCGGCGTGCTGTCGTTTGGCGAATTTACTACCAAAGCCGCACGCAAATCCCCGTATTTTTTTAATGCCGGTTTATTTAATGAAGGTGCCAATCTGGGTAAGCTGGCCCAGTTCTATGCGCAGACCTTGCTGGATTCGGGCGTGCAGTTTGATATGTTGTTCGGCCCGGCTTATAAAGGCATCACACTGGCCTCTTCTACCGCCGTGGCGCTGGCAGCGATGGGGCGCAACGTGCCGTTCGCTTACAACCGTAAAGAAATCAAAGACCACGGCGAAGGCGGCATGATCGTCGGTGCCAAGCTGGCTGGCAGAGTGGTGATCGTTGATGACGTCATTTCGGCAGGTACCTCGGTGCGCGAATCGGTGGACATGATCCGCGCAGCCGGTGCCACGCCCGCAGCCGTTTTGATCGCACTGGACCGGATGGAACGCTCCGGCAAAGACGATGCACTGACGCCGCATTCGGCGGTGCAGGAAATCACCAATACCTACCACATGCCGGTGATTTGCATCGCCAGTCTGGCCGATTTGTTCGAGTATTTGTCAAGTGACCAGGCCAGCCAGCTTGGGCAGTACCGATTGGCCGTGCAGGCCTACCGCGCCAAATACGGCGTGCAAGGCTGACGATGGCATATCCGCCCATCCCCGACCAGATCAGAGCAGAGCTGTTTTCGCATCTGGCGGTGATGGAGCGTTCCGGCCTGCCGCCCGACAAAGCCTTCGCCCTGTTGAAACTGCCTGCCAGATTGCAGGAACGCGTCAATGTATTGCGCCGCCTGTTAAGCAAAGGCACAGACATTCCGACTGCTGGACAGAAATCGGGATTATTTTCTGATCTCGAAACCAATATCATTCGCGCCGCCTGCAACGCGGGCAGTCCGGAAGTCACTTATAAACGGTTGGCTTCCCGCTACGAGCACAAGGCGCGGCAGGCTTCCCTGATCCGATCCCGCATGACCATGCCGATGCTGACCTTGTTCATCGCATTGGCCGTGCAACCCCTGCCCGCGCTGGTGGCAGGGACGATCACCGGCGGCGGGTATCTGCTGTCAATCCTGCGTCCCTTCCTGGTACTGGGCGGCTTGGTATTCGTATATCGGTTTGTCAAACAGCGCATCACCGCGATGACTGATCGCCCGACCCCGATTCAGGTCAGCTTGTCCAGATGGCTCACTCATGTGCCCTTGTTCGGGCCGATGGTGGTGAGAAAAAATGTGCGTGATTTTTACGAAAATCTGGCCCTGATGCTGGAGGCCGGCATCCCGATGTTTGACGCTCTGCCGAAGGCGGTCGACACCGTGAATATTTGCGTGATCCGTGATGACTTCAAACGCGTCAAGGTGATGATGGAAAAAGGCAGGTCGTTTGCCGATGCAGTGACCGATTTGCAGTATCAGGGCAAATATCCGGTGCAAAGTTTTGCGCACACCGGCGAAAGCAGTGGTTCTCTGCCGGAAATGCTGCTGCGCTTTGCCGACGGTGAGTCCGAAGCGGTGGCGCAGTTTCAGGTGCGGATGGCGGAATGGTTGCCGCGCCTGTTTTATACGCTGGTCGCGGGCTGGATGGCGTATCAAATACTCAATTCGCACGTGCTATAGTTTTTTGACATTCCGTTGCTGGAATTTCGCGGTAAATTACCTATACTGGGTGGAGCCCGGCGGTTGACCGATTCAACATGCCAAATGATTATGCCCAATGAATAAGTTCCCATGACTAAAAACCAGGCAGCTGTTGCCCATGCCGGATTGACCGGGCAGTCGATTGAAAAAATGCTTGGCACGATCCGTATCCCACCCCGTCCCAGTCTGCTGTCTGCCGTACAACAGGAATTGACCAGCGATGATCCGTCACCGCAAGCCCTGTCGCGCATCATCGGGCAGGATGTCGCCATGGCCGGAGCACTGCTGAAGCTGGCAAATTCTTCGTTTGTCGGCTTTAAACTGAAGGCAAAATCGGTCGAACAGGCGGTCATGCGATTGGGGATGGAGCAGTGCAATTTGCTGTTGACCGGCATTCTCGCGCGCGCTGCAATCCAGATCGAAGGCGTATCATTGACCGAATTTTGGGACAGCTCAACCAAACGTGCGCAGGCAATGAGTCATTACGCGAAAAAAATGAATCTGTGCCGTAGCGATATTGCCCATACCTTTGGTCTGTTCTGCAATATCGGCGTCCCGTTATTGATCATCAAATACCCGCACTACAATACGGTTGTCGATGCAGCCATGAAAGCGCAGCCGGGCCTCATCACAGGCATTGAAGACCACCATTTTCAGGCCAACCACGCTGCCGTCGGCTCACTGCTGGCACGCACCTGGGGTTTGCCGGGTGAAGTGGTCGATGCAATTTTGCTGCACCATACCTACGATGTCTTGAAGGACCCCAATGTCGGCAATATTGTGCGCAACCTGATTGCTCTGTCCCTGCTGGTTGACTTTGGGATTGCCCGCTATCGCGGTCAGCAACAGGTGCCGGATTGGGCGCTCGGCGGCGCGGCAGTGTGCAATTATCTCGGTATCAGTCAAAGCGACGCGGAAGACGTGTCCGATCAAATCCAGCTGATGTTTGATGAATTTTGAATGGCTGCGGCGCTTTCCGGTAAGATACGGTTTCGTTGACCCACCATAAGGCATGACACCGTGCAAGACCCCAAATTAATCGATAAAAACGGCAAACCGGTCGCAGTCGGCGACATCGTGCGCATTGTCAAACTGAGCCAGGATTTTCTGGATAATTTCTCCGAACAGGATCAGGCCATTCTGGTTTCGATGATCGGCCAGTTTTTTAAAATCTATGGTATCGACGAATACGGACAACCCTGGGTCTCCAAAGAGTGGCATGACGAAATCGGCCAACCGCAGACCCACATCATTGCGCTCGATCCCGACGAAATGGAACGTGTCTGATCACGCGACCGCCCCCAACTTTTGAAAGCAGTACATCAATGAATACTTCCCTCGCCCGGCAAGTCAGCCTGTTAGTTTTTTCTTCAGTTTTTACCGCTGTTTCCAGCAGCTACGCCGCCTCGGTAGCGCCGGTCGCTGCTGAACATGGCATGGTCGTCACGGCCCAGCGCCTGGCCACGGAGGTCGGTGTCGATGTGTTGAAAAAAGGCGGCAATGCCGTGGATGCTGCGGTGGCGGTGGCCTATGCGCTGGCCGTGGTGTATCCGGCAGCAGGCAATCTGGGTGGCGGCGGGTTCATGACAATTACGCTGGCAGACGGTCGCAAGACCTTCGTCGATTTTCGTGAGAAAGCGCCACTGGCGGCAACGGCCAATATGTATCTGGATGCGCAGGGCAATATCATTCCCGGTTTGAGTCAGCGCGGACATCTGGCCGTCGCGGTCCCGGGCACCGTGGCCGGTATGGAACTGGCTCTTAAAAAATACGGCACCGTGAAACGCGCTGAGCTGATCGCACCGGCAATTCAACTGGCCCGGCAAGGTTATGTATTGCAGCAGGGCGATGTCGATATGCTCGAGACTGCCACCGAGGGTTTCAAACAGGATGCAGCAAGTGCGGCGATATTTCTGAATCATGGCGAGCCTTATCAACCTGGGCAAAAGCTGATTCAGAAAGATCTGGCCAATACCTTGAGCGCAATCAGCGCGCGCGGTGCTGACGGGTTTTACAAGGGCGTGGTTGGACGCGCGATCGTGGAATCGAGCAGGCGCGGCAAAGGCATCATCACCCAGGCCGATCTTGATCAATATACCGCGCGTGAATTAAAACCGATCGAGTGCAATTATCGCGGTCTGCAAATTATTTCTGCGCCGCCACCGAGCTCAGGCGGGGTGGTGATTTGCGAGATGCTCAATATCCTGGAAGGCTATCCCTTGAAGGATTGGGGATTCCGCTCGGCCAAGGCGGTTCACGTACAGATCGAAGCCATGCGCCGTGCCTACCTCGACCGCAACAATTATCTGGGTGATCCGGATTTCGTGAAAAATCCGGTCGAGCATCTGATCGACAAAGCCTATGCCACAACGGTGCGCAACAGCATCAATATGGACAAGGCTGCCGTGTCCAGTGAACTGCATCCCGGCACGGTGGCCCATGAAGGCAGCAACACCACGCATTATTCCATCGTAGACAAAGACGGTAACGCGGTCTCCGTCACTTACACCTTGAATAACTGGTTCGGTGCCGAAGTCACAGCCGCCTCAACCGGCGTGTTGCTGAACGACGAAATGGATGACTTCACTTCCAAAATCGGCGAAGCGAACATGTATCAACTGGTGCAGGGTGAAGCCAATGCGATTGCGCCCGGCAAGCGCCCACTGAGTTCGATGACCCCGACCATGGTCCTGCGTGACGGAAAATTATTGATGGTGCTGGGAACACCGGGTGGCAGCCGCATTCCGACCACCGTGTTTCATACCATGATCAACGTGATTGATTACGGAATGGATATTCAGGAAGCGGTCGACGCCACCCGTTTTCACATGCAATGGATGCCCGATCTGACCTTTGTCGAACCATTTGGATTAAGCCCGGATACCCAGGCAATTCTGGTTGGCATGGGACATCACTTCAAACCGTCGCGCCCGGCCAATCATATCGAAGCGATTCTGGTCGGTGCGCCGACTTTAAACGGCACACCGGTTGGCAACAATAAATATTACGGCGCCAACGATCCGCGTCGCAATACCGGGCTCGCCGCTGGTTATTGATGTCTGGCCTGCCAGGCGGAAAATTCCAGCGGGCTGACCCCGAAACGAATGGCGTTACCCGGGTGTATCGATTTGAATTCAGTCAGTACCAGGCTGACAAAATGATCAATGTCGGGCATTGCCACTGTTGACGGCGTCCTGCCGCGTATCGTATTTTCGGCGGCTGCTTGGTCGTCGTGGATCAAGCCAGCGATAACCGTGCTTAATTCTCTCCGATAACGCATGCGAAACACGTCCGGCGGCACAAGATCGCGCGTTACGGCGAGGTATTGTTGACACGAGCGTTCATATGCCGACACAAATACATCGCGCAGCAATTCAATTCGATTCAGTTCGTACACCCCCAACATTGCATCGACATAATCCTGCTGAGTAACGTCGATAAAGGACAGCGGACATAAATTGTGGCGAATAAATGGAATATTCGCAGCCAGACGGGAAACTCGTTTATTGACGTCTTGAAACGGTTGGAGATAGGGAATGTGGACCATCAGGAAAAAAGCCTGCTCAAACGGATTGTGTATTTCCGCTGCCATGCGAATCACAATGCCGAACAATTCTTCGAGCTGTTGCTGAAATCCAAGCGGTCTGTAGACGCTGCCGCCAATTCCTACCTGGCACTTGCGGATGCGTCCGCAAGCCAATGGGTCCTTCATCAATCCGTCAGACAAAAACGAGTGCAGGGCAATGACGGTTTCAGGGCGCAGACAGGCAAGTTCCGGATCGCGCACCAGGTACTCAATCGCGATTTTATGATTCAGGATCATCTGAGTTTCTGATGTGTCCTTGCCTTCCGCAGCCTGGCCAAATTCGATCAGTCGCTCAGTATCCAGTTGGCTATACGTATTGCCCTCAAGTTTTGAAGAGGCCCAGGACAGGTCAGTCAGCAATCGATTCAGAATGTCGCGCGCGAACGTGCCGGCCGGCGTTTGCTCAGCAGGTGAGCGCCCGATCTGCTGCAGTTGATCAAGCAGGTCTTGCGGAAGGTAGAAAGTTTGATTGGGGTAATACTGTTCGAGGAATTCTATCTGGTAGCCAACGGGCTTGCGTTGCATGCGCGGTTTGGTGACGCAGGCTCTGATCTCTTCACCGGCTTTGGATTGCGTAAGAGAATATCTGGCCGGATTCTGCGCCACTTCGAACGAAGCGAATCGGGAACTGTGGCCTTGGTCAAGCGCGATATACCGTGTCGAGCGTGACGCACCCAGCCTGATCAGACGACGCTCGTCGACTAACATGGCCAGTCGCCGTTGCAGGGAGCGACCCTGCAGGGCAATACCGTCCAGTTGTATCAGTGCGTCAACCGTGATTCCCATCGGATAGGTCGAAATTAAATCAACCAGGGCGTCGAATTCGGCTTGCTGAGCAAGTTTTGGCATGGCTAATCGATGCGTTGTACGAAATGCATTATTGTTATCAATTTTTATTTGTCGCGCAAGCCATTACGCGACAAATAAAGTGTCGCGATATTAGCGACGCGGAACTTTCCTGGACAATCAAGGTCTTATCCCGTTACCTGAAGCATGTGTATCGCTTTGTACCAAAGTACCGCACAGTTCGGGCAGATTCAAAAAAACAAATCTATAAAAATCAATGGCTTAATTTTGGTAAAGATTGCGCTCATCCGGGTGCAGTCAATCACCGGGTGGGGGAAGATTATGCGCAAGTCAGTTCAAACAAATATCTGGCATGACCGGCAGTCGGTCGCACTGTCACAATTCACGAGCATGCTGCTGCTGGTCGCGATCGCGGCATGGAGTCCGCACGTTCACGCCAGCAGCATCTGGTTATGGGGTTGGATGGGCGTGGCCAATGTCCAGATCATGCAGGAGGGCAGTGACAGCGCGGCGCCGAAAATTCAGAAAGCCGCGCCTGTGCCCAAACCGCTTCCACCGGCACGGACAAAACTGATGGGCACAAAGCGACCATTAATCGATGACTCCTGCAACCGCACCCTCAAGGATCGTTCAGCGAAGACCGCTGTCATGTAATCCGGTTGGTGAAGCTTCCTGCATTTTTATCGCAGTCAAAGCACGCGGGACGACAGGTCGCCACGTGACAGCAAACTTGTCGGATCAGTTTGCTGATTTCACACCGAAATCGGTTACATTACCAGCATCTCAACGACAGGATATTCCAATGCGATGGTGGAACAAGACACCCGAGAATGCGCAATTGCTGGGTAAGGAAGCCGAAAAACGGGCATTAAATTTTTTACTGACCAAGGGTCTGATTCATGTCGAAAGCAATTTTCGGCGCCCGTTTGGTGAAATCGATTTGATCATGCTGGAACACGGCACCCTGATTTTCGTGGAAGTGCGCAGTCGTGCAAAAGGACGATTTGGCGGCGCTGCTGAATCGGTCACGGAAGGCAAAAAGCGCAATCTGGTGATGACCGCCCAAGTCTACCTGCAACGCTTTCAGACATCTCCACCCTGCCGTTTTGACGTGATCGCGATTGATGATGGCAAAATAGAATGGTTGAAAAATGTAATTGAAGGGTAACAAGTTTTTTGTCACGTTAGTCTATAATCGCCCCATCATCAGATCGCCCCACCCTTACTACTGTCCATACTATGACCAATCAACAAATTCTTGCGCACTTCCGTGAAAGTGCCGAACTCAAAATGCAGGCCGCCGAGCAATTGGCCGGGCCGATCGCGCATGCGATTGACATCATGTTCACTGCGCTATCAAACGGCAACAAGATTCTGGCCTGCGGCAACGGCGGATCTGCCGCCGACTGCCAGCATTTCGCCGCCGAACTGGTAGGACGATTTGAACGTGAACGACTGCCCCTGCCAGCACTGGCACTCACCACCGATACCTCGATCCTGACCGCAGTGGGCAACGATTACAGCTACGCTGAAATTTTTTCCAAACAGGTGCAGGCCTTTGGTCAGGCCGGCGATGTGCTGCTGGCGATCTCGACCTCGGGAAATTCCGCCAACGTGGTGCAGGCGGTGGAAGCGGCGATCGAACGTGAGATGCATATCGTTGCGCTGACCGGTAAAAACGGCGGCGTGATTGCCACTCTGCTGGGTGAGGGCGACGCGAATATCTGTGTGCCGCACGAACGTACTGCGCGCATTCAGGAAGTACATTTAGTGACAATCCATTGCATTTGCGATGGGATTGATATTGCTTTATTTGGGGGAGAAATGCATGAGTAATTCCGGTTTGGTTGTGCGCAGATTGGCACGCGTTGTGTTGGTGGCAGGTGTTCTTGCAGGTCTGTCTGGTTGCGTCGCGGTACTGGTTGGCGGTGCGGTTGGCACAGCGGTATCGATGTCGGATCGTCGCACTTTGGGATCGCAAACCGAAGATACCTCGATTGAACTGAAAGGCGCCAATCTCATTTCCAACGTGTTTGGTGACGCCGTGCATGTCAATGTGGACAGCTATAACCGTAAAGTACTGCTGACCGGCCAGGTCAAGGATGAAGCCACCAAGGCCAAAGTGGAAACTCAGATTAAGTCGGTTGATAATGTCATTTCAGTGGTCAATGAAATCACGGTATCACTGTTTCAAACCACCTTCAGCGAGCGTTCAAACGACGCGTATATTTCAACCAGGGTGAGAAGCGCCCTGATCGGCACGGCCGATATCTACTCCAGTTCATTCAAGGTTGTGACTGAAAACGGTGTCGTGTATCTGATGGGACGAGTCTCGCAGCGCGAGGGTACTACGGGTGCCGACGCGGCACGCGGCATTCCTGGCGTGGCAAAAGTCGTGAAGGTGTTTGAGTATATCGATGAAAGTGACGTCAAGAAGTATGTGGCCAAACCGCCGGAAGATACCAATGCAGCGTCGTCAAATGTGACCACTCCGAATTAGTCAGTTCAGTCCCGGCGACCCCGTCTAGGCGACCCCGTCTAGGCGACCCCGTCTAGGCGACCCCGTCATTCCCGCGGCCTCAGGCGGGAACCTAGTGTCGTTTGGTTCGAAATAAGTGCGTAACGACACTAGGTTCCCGCCTACACCAGCGGGAACGACAGTGCCAGGACGGGGCAGCACGTCAACCGTTACTTCTTCAGCACTGGCGGTCGTTCAATATCAATCGCCACCGCATCAGAAAACTCCGCCTGCACCTGATCACCCACCTGCAGCTTGCTCATATCCAGATCATCGGGCACAGTAATTTTCACAGTACGCGTCGCGCCCTGGATGGTGACGGTTCTGGCTTTGACATCGAAGGACTGAATGTTGGCCAGTACCTGCACATTGTTTTCAGATTTCATACCCGGCATGCCACCGCGCTTTGCCGTTGAATCACTGGATGATTCAACCAGTTCGCGGATGCCATCCTTGGTGGCAGGGTTGATGCGCGCCGCAGCCGCAATGGTGTAATGCACCACCAACTCATCGCCGACTTTTACATTGTCAAAATTGTGCACTTTGCGCGGCACGCGCACGGTCACGAAATCATTGTCTGGCGTTCTGAATGTAGCCATTCGATTTGGCAAATCCAGTTCCACGATCTTTGCGGTAATTCTGGTATCCACCAGCTTGACGTGAATGGGAAAGTCTTTGCTGTTTGGCGTGGCAGTTTGCGCCAGCGCCGCGACCGGGAAGGTGCAGGCAATACATACGGCCACTGCGATTGAGCTTAAACGTTGAGTCATGAAACGCTCCATAAAAGTTAAGTAAGACGATGGGAACAATGCCCGAATTTAAAGCACAAAATTTTGTAATGAATGGTGAAATTACAGCAGCAAGGCTTTTGCAGATTGATCTAAAACAAGGTAAATCAACTTCGTCACAGCACTTCTTTCGGCGGGAAAAAGAAATCCCGTCCACGTTTGGCAAACCGTTTCCACAGCAAGGACAGCAGGGCCCGGCTTTGCTTGAAGCTGACATTGCGCGAGCGCATCGCGACAAACAGCGCCAGTGAAAAACTCACCGCCAGATTCATGAAGCCGATCGCAGCGATGCCAAACAGGGAGATCGCCCAGACCTGCCAGCTGAGCTGATGATTCAATCCGACCAGTGCGAAGGCAAAATTGGCGCTGGAAAAAGTAATGTGGCGAATATCAATCGCCAATCCCAAAAACACGCCAATCTGTCCAATACTGCCGAGCATGATCCCGAAGAAAAAATTTCCCGCCAATGCGCCGAGATTGTTGCCGATGTAAACAGTCATGCGCTTCCAGCGCTCGGCACCGAACAGCCGGTTCATCGATGTCAGCTGCAGCAGTCGCTCGGGGATTTTTCCGTAGCTGGCCTTGTTGTCGTAGTAACCCGAAATCAAACCCGACAAAAACAGGCACACACCGGCAATCGCGGCATGAAATAAAGGCAGGGGGGTAAACGGATCAATGTCTGCCAGCAGATGTTGCGCCTTGTTCGGATCGACAAAATGGTGCCCCGTGATACCAAACCAGGCCCAGGCAATCGCGTATGCGGTCGGCATGGCGATCGACACATTGCCGATGATGGCGATGAATTGGGTGCGCAGGACCTGCACGATCAATTCACACAGATCATCCAGATTCTGTTTGTTGCTGTCCAGAGACCTGGCAATCAGCGCTGCGGTCATCGCCGGTTGTTTGGTCGCGATAGTGAAATGCAGAATATGCACCAGCATAAATCCAAGCGAATAATTCAGACTGAACAGGAAGGCAAAGCCAAACGGGGCCAGCAGCAATTTACTGAACAGGATTTTAATCATCCCCATGAAGCCGACAATAAATCCCGCACCACTGGCCGAGCGCAGCATCTCAAACCATTCGCGCCGGTTGTTGGCGACATAATGTTCCCCGCTGCGACCGGCGTGTTCGGTGACCTGGATCGTCAACAGATCGGTATTCGAGCCGATCAAATCGGCGATGCTGTATTTGCGATTGTCGGCGTACACCAGTTTTTTGAACAAGCCCAAACTCGCCGTCAATGCTTCTTCTTTGCCCGGTGCTTCGATCAGCGACAGCAAGGTGCGCAGGCGCGCGATGCTTTGTGTCACGCTCAACAGCAACCGCGTCAGGCTGACCGACACGCCCTGCGCCGAGGCGGTACGGCGAATTTTCAGCACGACCTCTTCGCATTGCGCCAACAGGACCTCGATATGCTGGCTGTCGCGGTGCGGCAAGCTGTGATCGAGCATCCAGTCGCGGTACTCCTTGATGTAATCGTTGATCTCATTGTTCTGCTGCAGAAACGGCGACTCGTAGCGCTCTATCGACGGATAGTTGCGCACCAGCTCAGACTCGAGACCAATCGCGCTGATGCGATACGACAGCACCTGCAAGGCCGACAGCAGCTCATTCAATACCCCATCGGGTTTGATTTTGGTGCCGCGCAGCTGGAAGTTCAGGGTTTGAATCAATTCCAGCCAGATCGCTTCATCGATGCCGTCAATCCAGACGTAATCATCGACCCGGTTAAAGATCGTGCCGAACACATCGCGCAGGTACTCGTCATTGGCCAGCGGCGGCAAGATTTTAAAGGCCAGCCTTTGCCAGGCGGCGTTCCAGAAACCGGTTGACAAGGTAATGCCCGTGTCGGTAAACAGATGCAGGATCTTGCGCGAAGATACTACCTCGACCAGATACTGGCGCAACGCCGTCGCATACTCAGGTCGCTTCTCCAGCAGATGACACAGGGCGCGCAAACGGTCAGTGGCCAGGTCAATCTGCGTAGCGCGTTTCGGTCGGATGGCATCGACCAATTCGCGCAGACAGGTGGTGTCCGGTGTGAGGGGAGAATTGGCGATTTTCTCGAGGATTGCATCTATCGACAAAGTGGCTCCAGAATCATCAGGTCGGTGACGGAAAAACAGCAGAAGACGCTCAGACTTTTTTGACAAACTCGGTTTTTAAACTCATCGCGCCGAAGCCATCGATTTTACAGTCGATGTCGTGATCGCTGTCGACCAGACGGATATTCTTGACCTTGGTACCCATCTTGATCGTGCCACCCGAGCCTTTCAGTTTTAAATCCTTGATGACCGTCACCGTATCACCATCTTCCAAAACATTGCCTGCTGAATCGCGATACACCTTTTTCTGTTCAGCGTCGGGCGCAACGCTCGCCTTCCATTCATGCGCGCATTCGGGACAGACATATTGCCCCTCGTCTTCGTAAGTGAATTCGGAATTACATTGGGGGCAGGGCGGCAGGGTGCTCATGGGCAAGACTTTCTGAAGGGTCCGAAATGAAGGGTGCATTATACATTGCAGCAATTGGCAAAAAAATCAGGGTGTTTTCAACTTTTTCAATTGATAGCGAATGTCCGAGATGATGGGCCCGCTGGCCAGCAAGGCCAGCGCGGCTGCCAAAAATATCGTGGTTGAGTAGCCGATGTGCTTGAAGCCGATTGCACCGGTCACGCCGCCGGTAAAAAAATAAAAGATCAATAAAGCGTGCAGCCGTAATTTCTCGCGATTGGCATGCACGGCAAGCTCGGGATCATGCGCGCGGTTGATATAAATCAGTTTGCCCAGTTCAATCCCCAGATCGGTCGACAGGCCGGTGACGTGCGTGGTGCGGATCACCGCATTCGAAACCTTGGTGATGATGGCATTCTGCAGGCCCATGATGAAGCACAGCAGCAGCACCGTTACCGGGTCGAGGAATTCGTGCAGATGGTTGAGGTAGCCGCCGGTTATGCCAAACAGCAGCAGCAACAGCGCTTCCAGAAACAGACTCAGCGCATATTGACTGCGCAGGTGACGGCGGCGCGCAAAATTGATCAATACCGCCGTGGTCGCCGCACCCAGCACAAAAGCGACCCAGGCCGACAAAGCCGACAGCGCCAGGGTAATATTGCCCAGGGCCAGACGATCGGCCATGCTCGAGACTATGCCGGTCATGTGCGAGGTATATTGGCCAATCGCCAGAAACCCGCCGGCATTGACAGCGCCCGCCACGAATGCCAGCGAATAGCCCAGATGCCGGTCAGCGCTTTGGCTGCGATGTTCAGTGCTGAGACGATTGAAATAACGCAGGATCATGGCGGTGGATTTTGATGGGGAGCTGCAATTGTCGGCGAATTCGTGGCGGGCGTGTCAGTAATTGAGCTGAAGTTGAGCTGAAACCGAACGACTGTTGATCGAACCCAGTCCGGGTCTGGACACAAAACCAACATTACTCGTCCTGAAATCCTTCGACGCTGAAGTACAGAGTCACAGCGTCACTGACAAACGGCCGATAGCTGTCGACATTGAAATCGCTGCGCAGGATCCTGGTGTAGCCGTTGGCATTGCAGCCCTTCTTTTTATACAGCTCCAAAAAGCGGCAACTGAATTCGGTGATGTCGATCACCACCGGTCTGGAGCGGTCTTTGATGGTCAGATTGCCTTCAACCTGCGCCAGACGCTCATCGTCAAAAATCAGCCGGGTGGAACTGAAGACAATTTTGTCGAAGTGTTTGGTGTCAAAGAAGGTTGCCGAGCGCATGACCTTGTCGAACAGGCTGGAACCGGTATCGATGGAGTCGGCATCAATGACGATATTGATCGTGCCGGACCGGCCGGCCATATCCAGGTCAATAAAGCCGCTACTTTTAGCAAATTTGCCACGCTGCGCCGCGGCGCCCCAATGTTTATATTCAAACGTGTTCAGCGTATGCTGGGGATCAATCAGATAATGTTCGCTGGCGCTGCCTTGCACGCTGACCAGTGCGCAACAGGATAGTAGAAAATTGAACAACAAAAATTGGGGTAATTGCATCGGCTATCCATGTAAAGTTCGCGGTATTGGTCTGTGAATCCCGGTTGCGAAATAATAATTCAAGCTGCATTGTAGGATGAATTCGTGACTAATTTGTTTGAACCTTCCGGTTCCAGGCCGGTATTAACGGGACATCGGACGAATCTGGTCGTTCCAGCGACAGCTGTATAAGCAACCACAAATAGTTGAATAGCCAAGTGCGCAGGCTGGGGATTTTTCCCCAGCCTACGTCTCTTTAGATCATTGATAATCGTTTCAAATTAAGATTAATGGAAATAATTAATTAATTGATTTAAAAAGAAAAAATTATTAATATCGTTTCATCTATCGTTTGACAAGTGATTTATTGTGACCTCCCCGGATTTACTTCAATTGCTACGTCGGTCGCGCGTAATACGCGGTGCGGACCTGTTGGCGCGTTTGAAAATTGACCGTCCGTCCCTGAGCCGGGCGACCATGATGCGGATGCTCAGAGGGCTGGGCGACCAGATTGTGATGGGCGGCGCGGCGCGCAGCAGTTCCTACGCAGCGCGCCGTGCTATCCGAGGCAAGCTGGAAAGTTTGCCGGTGTACCAGATCGATCAGCAGGGGCGCGGCACCCAGATTGGCACATTAGATCCGATTTATCCTGGCGGTTGCCTGTTCAAAGCCGAGCCATCCTTTGACTGGCCGGTTCAACCCGACTGGAAAGATGGCTGGTATGCAGGACTGCCGTATCCGCTGGCTGATCTGCGACCCCAGGGATTTCTAGGGCGTCACTTTGCCCGATCCAACGCGTCAATCTTTCAGGTTCCGGACGATCCAACGCGCTGGAGCGAGGACGACGTAATTGCGGTGCTGTCGATTGTCGGATCGGATAGCCCGGGCAATCTGATTTTGGGTGAAGCAGCCTACCGCCGATTCATGCAGCACAGGCAGCAAGGCTGCCAGCCTGTCGGCGAGAGTGAGGTGTTGACAGCGTATGCACAAGGCGCGGTTGAGGCCATGGCCCATGGTGCTCCAATCTCCTCGGCCGGTGGTGAAAACCCAAAATTCACGACTTGCCGTACGCGCTTCGGGCAGCCGGTCCATGTCCTGGTGAAATTCTCCGGCAACGATCAGACCACAGCGGTGCGGCGCTGGTCCGATTTACTGGTGTGCGAACATCTGGCGCTCGAGACGATCAGCGCCTTGCTGCCCTGTCGTGCAGCGCAAAGTACGCTACTGCAAACCGATCGCACCTTCCTGGAAGTGCAGCGCTTTGACCGGCATGGCGAGTTTGGTCGCTCGGCCTTATGCAGCTGGGCCGCGCTGGAAGCCGCGATGTTTGGTATTGCCGGTGCCTCGTGGGTCGCTGCCGCGCAACGGCTGTTGAAAGCAAAATTAATTTCTGAAACCAGCGCGCAGCATATCGCGATACTTTGGCATTTCGGGAAATTGATCGCCAATTCGGATATGCACGAAGGCAATCTGTCCTTTCGGCCGTCGTCAAATAAAGGCATGCTGGAATTGGCACCGGCCTACGATATGCTGCCGATGCTCTATGCGCCAGTGAGTGCAGTTGAAATTCAACAGAAAGCATTTATCCCTGCATTGCCAGTGCCTTCCGAATTGCAGTCATGGTTCATCGCCGCGCAAGCCGCGCGTCAATTCTGGGAAGCCGCCGCCACTGATCAGCGCATCAGTGCCGAGTTTCAAATCGTTTGCGCAACCAACGAAAAGTTGGTAGCCGAGGCACTGGAGCGCATGAAACCGGATCAATGAAGGAATTCAAGAACGGTCTTGTTTCATAACAATTCTAAAAAAATTTGGTTTTTGTACGTCTATTGTGCTAACATCGCGTCAATTGAACTAACAGATGAGAGAGTGCCATGATTGCACCAGGTTTAAAATCAGCTCGCTTCGGATTGCGCGCCACACCAGAGCAGGAAACGATACTGCGCAGGGCTGCAGACGTGGCGCGTAAATCGTTAACCGATTTTATTCTGGACAGTGCCTGCAGTGCTGCGGAGCAAACACTGTTGGACCAAAGATTATTCATGGTTTCAGGGAATCAATATCAGGCTCTGATGGATTTACTGGAACATCCTGCACAAGACAACAAAGGTTTGCGCGATTTGTTTTCTCGAGCAGCGCCCTGGGATGATGCCAAGTGAGTCTAACCAGGCCCGAACCTCTCAATATCCAACACCAAATCGAGGTATTCAATTGCGGGAAACCATCGCTCAATGACTGGTTGCTGCGCCACGCCAGGCAGGCGCAGGGAAGTGGCTCTGCCAAGACTTTTGTCGTCGCGGACGGAATGCGTGTGGCTGGGTACTTCAGCCTGACAATCGGCCAGGTTGATACTGCTGAAGTCCCCGACCGTATCAGCAAAGGAATGGGACAATACCCGATCCCGGTCGTAATACTTGCGCGTCTTGCGGTTTCTGCCGACGACCAGGGGAAAGGTATTGGCAGGGGTATGTTGCAGGATGCAATTCGACGATCCCTGGTCATTGCAGATCAGGCCGGCGTCAGAGCGATCCTCACCCACCCTGTCGATGATGAAGCGTCAAAGTTCTATACCCGTTTTGGGTTTATCGGTTCACCGGTTCGTGACCAACAACTCTTGTTACTGTTAAAAGACGCCAGGAAGTTGCTGAATCTGACATAGGCCTGACCGGCCACTCAGGATTGAAGCAGCTTAAACAAACGCAGATCTTCGGTAAATGTCACATCAAAGCAGCGTCCCCTTCAGGAACAGATACCCGACGCTGAAATAAATTACCAGTCCGGTGACATCGACCAGAGTGGCCACAAATGGTGCTGATGAGGTGGCCGGGTCCAGTCCAACCCGACGCAGAATGAACGGCAGCATCGAACCGGCCAGTGTGCCCCACATGACTATGCCGATTAATGACACGCCGACTGTCAGTGCCACCAGAAACCAGTGCGGGCCATAAATGGTAGAAAAATGCGACCAGGCCGCGATCCGGAAAAAACCGATGGCGCCAAGTATTGAACCGAGTGCCAGACCGGCAGCCACTTCGCGCCGCATCACGCGCCACCAGTCGATCAGTTTGACTTCGCCCAGCGCCAGAGCACGGATCACCAGGGTGGTGGCCTGCGAACCGGAATTGCCGCCGCTGGAAATAATCAGTGGAACGAACAGCGCCAGCACCACGGCCTTTTCGATCTCACCCTCAAAAAATCCCATCGCAGTGGCTGTCAGCATTTCCCCCAGAAACAGCACCACCAGCCAGCCGGCGCGTTTCTTTACCATGCGCCAGAATGAAATCGCCATATACGGTTCGTCGAGTGCTTCGGAGCCACCAATCTTTTGAATTTCTTTGGTGGCCTTGGCCTCGGCGATTTTCAGCACGTCATCAATGGTGACAATACCCAGCAAAGCCCCGGCCGCATCGGTGACCGGCAGGGCCTTGCGGTCTTCCTGCAGAAACAAATTGATGGCAGTCTGTTCGGAATCGGTGGCAGTCAAAGACACGTAGCGGTTGTCCATGATCTCGGAAACCAGTTTCTCCGCAGGAGCCAGCAGAAATTCCCGGACCCGGATATCGTCGATCAGCACGCCGTTATCGTCGATGACGTACAGAACGTTGAGCGTGTCGCTGTCCTCGCCATGCTGGCGGATATGTTCCAGCACCTCGGCGACGGTCCATTCACGTTTGATGGACAGGAAGCAGGGCGTCATCAAACGCCCGACGCTGCCCTTCGGATAACCCAACAATGACAGGGCAATCCGCTGTTCCTCCGGTGACAGCAGATTCAACAACTGCTTGGTGACAGCTGCGGGCGATTCTTCCAGCAGCGAGGTGCGGTCGTCCGGCGCCATGTCATTCAAAATCAGGGCGACTTCTTTTTGTGCCATTGCCTTGAGCAGCCGTTCCTGTTGCGGCAGTTCCAGAAACTGGAAGGTTGCCGCAGCGGTCTTGCGCGGCAGAACCCGGATCACCACCGCCTGCTCAACGCTGGTCAGATCCCTGATCGCCGCTGCAATGGCTGGCGGATTCCAGTTGCTCAGCAAGGCCTGAATCCGGCTCATATCATGCGACGCAACTGCTGCCTGTAAAATTTTCATGGTGACTCGTGCTTTCTGAAGACGCTGATTTTCTTGACGGACTGTCTGAAAAATGCGCTTACGATACCAGAATCTGAACAGAGCACCGGCTTTTTGGCGCAATCGGTTTGAGCTTGTTCGGACGTTTGGACTGAGGTGCGCATCCGGAAGTGCCTGGCTAGAGTGGAGTTTTGAGTGGTCGTTGACTGAATGTCGGTATCTGATCACAATCGGCAGAGCTTGCGTCAAAACGTGGGACAGCGCGGTAGGTTTAGAGGAAATTTTTACGCGCGTAAGTCCTTTGCGAATGGCAGTAATGCAGAACCTCAACCGTCAAGGTTGAGCGCGTTGCAGCCAGAACGCCGTGTGATTTTGATCACGCCAAAATTTTGATCCAGTTTTCCCAGCCAACGTCGGGCGCAGCACCGAAGCTCCTGTAAAAATTTTTCGCTCGCTCATTGTCCGGCAGAACGTCCCATTTCAATCTAATCCGCCATCTTGGTTGCGACAATTTTTTCGTGCGGCAGATTGACTGTCGCTGGAATATGGCGTGCGCGGAACTGATCAGGTCCGCGCACATCGAGCAGCACAAAGTTTTGTTCGTTATTGCTCAGGACGTGATACACGTCCTGAGCACAGGTGCGTATCGTCAAAGGTTTTGTGGTAAGGAATCTTGCCCCTTAAACCTGGTTTGATTCGACCAAACTGGTCCGCACTGATCGGCTTTGTTTTTTTGGCGCGGCTCTCTTAATTTGTTGAATCTGCCTGGCAGTTAGTGGGCGTCATCCGGTTCGTATGCAGACCGCATTTTTATTGCCAGTTCGCGCGTGGCCGGGTTGACCAATGAGATTTGCTGGTTGGTTGATGTTGGCATGATTGGATTTCGATAAAAGTTCTTCAAAAAATTCCTGAAGCAAGGCGTGCCTGCAACAATAATCAAGTCAAATTTACCCCTGCGTTTCCGCAATCCTGCGCACCCGATCCTCTTCCTCAAGGCGCGCAATTTCAATTTCATTGATCACCGCCGCCACGTCCACGACTGTGGTGGGCAGCGCCACTTTGCCGGTCAGCGGTGAATCCGGCGTCAACGTGCCAGCCTCATATAACGCCCAGATCTCCTTGCCATACTGGCTGCCAATCAGTTCCGGCGCAGCGGTACCAAAAAAATTGGCGAGATTGGTCACGTCACGCTCCAGCATGCCGGCTGCCACGCTGCTGCTGGAGGCGTCAATTGCCTGCGGCAGGTCAATGATGACCGGGCCCTGTTCGTCGACCAGAATATTGTATTCAGACAGATCGCCGTGAATCACCCCGGCGTTGAGCATCAGGATCACTTCGCGCAATAATTTGGCATGATAGTCGAGCGCCAGCGCGTGATCGAGTTCAACATCGTTCAGGCGCGGCGCTGCATTGCCGTCGGCAGCGGTGACCAGATCCATCAACAGCACACCCTCAAAGCAGATATACGGTCTGGGGACGCGCACACCTGCGGCGGCCAGCCGGTACAAGGCATCAACCTCGGCGTTCTGCCAGACTTCTTCAGCCATCTTCTTGCCATAGCGCGTACCTTTTTCCATGGCGCGCGCCTGACGGCTGTTCTTGACCCGGCGTCCTTCCTGATAGGCGACGGCCTGATGAAAACTTCTTTGGTTTGATTCTTTGTAAACTTTGGCGCAACGAATCTCTTCGCCGCAGCGCACGACATACACGGTCGCTTCTTTGCCACTCATTAATTGACGTAGAACTTCGTCAACTAAACCTTCTTCAACTAGGGGCTGGATGCGTTTGGGTGTTTTCATGAAAAGGGTAGATTGTCAACAAATTGACGCTCATTCTACCCCGCGTAGCAGTGATCTGTGTCAGTGACTTGGTGTCGCCTGCCGACGCAGCAACGTCAGGCCCATCAGCAGACAGCCCAACAGAATCATGCCCCATTCCGGAATTGTCGGAATATTGGCCGCTACCCCGGTAATCGAGCCCGACGCGCTGGCCGAGCTGGTTCCGCCCGGATCGACATAGTCCGAGCTCACCGACGCAGTGGCGGTATAGATCCCGGTTGTCGAGCCAATGCCATTGAAGCTCACGCTGGCCGTGCCGGCCGGTGCATTGATCGTGCCGAGCGTGCAGGTCACCACATTGCCACTGCCCGCCGAGCAGCCGCCAGTATTGTTGGGATCAAGCGTCACCCCGGCAGGCAGCTGCACGTTGATCTTGACGTTGGTGGCCGTGGATGGTCCCGGGTTGATGACGGTCGCCACATATTGAATCGCTTCAGGATTGTTCGGCACCGCGTTCGCTACGAGCGTGACGGACAGATTCGAGGCCAGGATATTGATGTTCAAATCCCAATTGCCGCGCGCGCCGTTATAACCGTCCACGGCAACCTGGTAGCTGGTACCGGCAACGGCCGGAAAGGTCAACCCGCTGCTACTGCCCGCGCTGCCATCGGTCACGTTGGCCGCCACCTGGGTCAGCGCGCCGACACTGCTGCCGGTATACACCGCCAGCACGGTGGGAAATCCACTCAGGTGGGTATCGATTTCAATGGGAGCCGTCTGGGCTGCGGTGAACGTAAACCAGACCGAATGGCCACCGGCATTGCCAGCGTGATTCGGCTCGCCTGCTTCTTTGGTAGCGAACACGTTGTCACCATTGGCCGTGGCGTTCGAAGCCAGTGTGCCGAAGCTGGTGGCGCTGGCAAAACTGTCGTTGGGATCCAGCAGGCAGGCCGAGACATCGACGCGCGTGACCAGCGTCGAATAGCCGGTGCGCGCTACGGGAATCGACGGGCCGCAGGGCACCGACATAAAGTTGCCGATCTGATCGCCACGGGTAATCTGGGCAGCGCTCAGCGGCACGATGGCTGCGTTGTGGATCGCCACGGCGGCAGTGGCAAACGGGGTCGCTTGCGACGTGCCGCTGTCGGCGACGCCACCGGCCGTGATATTCACACCGGGGGCCGTGACAAATTTGTAGGAGTTGTTGAAGGTATTGCTGCCGGTGAGCGGCGGCAAATTGGTGAAGCAGGTGATCTGATTGGCATTCGGTAAGGTATCGGTACAAATCGAATACTGAACCGATCCAAAACTCATGTCATACACGGCACCCACGGCAAGTGCGCCGGGGGTGCAGGCCGGTGAACTGACGCCACTGCTGAAACCATTATTGCCGGAGGCGACCACAACCTGAATATTGGCCTGCAGCGCATTGAAGATCGGCGTATAAAAACTGCTGCTCGTGCAATCGGCGCCGAAACCGCTGCCGTGATTGACGCTGTCTCCCAGACTCAGGTTGATCGCCAGAATATTGACGGTGGCTTTGGCGGCGATGGTGTCGTTGATGGCTTGAATAATCAGCGCATCCGAGGCGCCGCTGTTGGAACCAAACACGTTCAGTGCGCGAATTTTGGTATCCGGCGCGACGCCCGCCACAATCCCGGCCACATTGCTGCCATGCCCGTTGGCGTCCAGGCTGCTGCCCCCGGCGTAGTTGTGGTAGTACGATACCTTGCAGGCGCTCGGTACCCCCGGTGCGGTGCATCCGCCAAAATCACTCAAGGTGTAATTCGCCCCGGTATCAATGATCGCGACCGAGCCACCGGCACCGGTAAAGCCGCGCGCGGCAGCAGCTGGCTGATTCACAAAATTGCTGCTGACTGAATCGAGTACCGGATATTTCAGCCCATTTTTATGGACTTGCCTGACCCGCGGGTCGGCCAGCAAAGCATCCAGCGCCGCCACGGATTTCACGCGCATGAATGTCATTGGCAGATGGCTGTATTCAATCAGCGTATCAACGCTGTTCGTCGACATCGACGCGACAGTCGCCGCTTTCAATTTCTGGTATTCGGCTTTTTTGAAATTCATCACCGGCGCGGTTTCATGCTGCTGCCCGGCCTTGCGCCGCATCGTCGATGCATTGGTCTGAATGGCCGAGTCGTCAAACTCGATGATCACTTCCTGAGACTGGCCGGTCAGCAGTGCCGTTCTGACATCTGGCGAAATTTTGGCGGGGATGATTCTGGCCTGGGCGTGGGCAGCTGCGTGCCAGCCGGTCTGGATAACTCCAAGCACCAGCATTGCAAGCACAATTGAAACACGCGAACGCCACATGGTTACCACCTTTAAGATCGAATACAAAAAAGCCTGAGTTGATTGTCGCATCCGATTTTCAAATTCATTCCATGGCGGCTGGTTGATTATATGAGCCGTTCGGACTATCTTTAAGAGCTATTTAATAACTTGGTGGTTTGCGTGGATTGGTACGCCACTAGGTTCCCGCCTAAGGCCGCGGGAACGACAACTCCTATCCTGTCTCGGCGACCGCGTCTCGGCGACCCCGTCTCGGCGACCCCGTCTCGGCGACCCCGTCGTTCCCGCGGCCTTAGGCGGGAACCTAGTGGCGTTGTCGTGGCTGGTCGAATCAGCTACCCGTGTTATCAAACCCGTCCGAATCAAGTTCTTGGATGGTGCTTGTCGAAACCCCACGGGACTGCCAGGCACACGAAGTAATAATTTGGAGTAGCATCCGCGTGCCGCCGAAAACGTTTCCGTGTCGCGAAGCTGTTTTTAATTGCTAACCTTTATTGAAGGAAGTCCATTATGTCCAAACCCCGCCTGTTTTATTTTGATTTCCCCAGCAGCCGCGGCGAAGAGTGCCGCATCGCCCTGCATCTGGCCGGTATCGAGTTTGATGACGTGCGCATCGCCGGTGCTGACTGGCCCGCACAAAAAGCGCATGCACCGTTTGGCGCGCTGCCGTATCTGGAATTGCCCGGAAAAGCGCCGATTGCCGATTCAAATGCGATTCTGGTTTACATCGGTCGTCAGTCCGGACTCCATCCGGCCGATAATTATGAAGCCGCGTTTCATGAAGCGCTGATGAGCTATGTGGAAGACCTGCGCCACCATGTCGGTCCGATTCTGCGCATCAAGGATGAAGCGCAAAAACTCAGTGAGCGTGAAGAGCTGGGGCGAAATTTTCTGCCGGTCTGGGGTCAGAACGTTGAAAAACTGCTGGGCGATGGTCCGTTTGTCGCTGGCGACAAGATTCATGTGCTTGACCTGAAGCTGTACATGATCGTGCGCTGGTTCGTCTCTGGCATGCTGGACCACGTGCCGACAACGGTGTTTGATGCCTGCCCTAAATTGAAACGTATCCACCAATCGGTGTCGGAACATCCGGGTGTCAAGGCCTGGGTAGAACGCAAGTAAATCAGACTGACTGGAACTGCCCTTACGGGCAGAATCCAGGACAAGTCACCTTGCTGCTGTTAGTTACCGCGACGACGAACAAATCCAAACAATCCCAGCAGGGCCAGACCAGCCAGCATCATTCCCGACTGTGATGGCTCTGGTACTGGCGAAACCGTGATCGCATCCAGTTCCAGATTCTGAGAAGCGGCCGTGTTGGCCACGCCAAACGTGATCGACTGGCCGATGTCGCTAAAGCCGGAACCGCTTGCTGCCGACCAGCTGCAATAAGCGTCCAGACGCGTTGCGCAGGCGATCGGATTGGCGCTGGCGGTCAGCGCGATTGTTCCCACGACCGTGCCGGTTCCATTTAAGCCAGACCAGACCTTGGCTGTTTGCGCAAAGGCTGCGTTGTTGGCACCCAGTGCGTAGTTGAAGGTCACGTTACTGAAACCACCGATAAAATTGATGGTGTCAGTGGTCGTGCCCAGCCCCAGACCGGAGAACGACAGGATCTGAGTATTGTGATCCGGGTCGCCGCTCGGCAGGTTTTCAAACTTGCCAAAGCTGGTGCCTATCGATTGCGTGGTTGCATTGGACGAGAAGGTAAATCCCTCATTCGGGCCTGGGCCGTATTGAAGATTTCCGGTTAATGCACCCGAGGTGTAGGTGTTGCCGGCATAACCGCCGATATAAAAATTGTCGATGTAACTGCCGCTATGCAGAAAACCGGTCTGCTGCAACTCGACATTTTGCGCCGCAGCGCCGCCAGCGATCAGGCTCAAGCAAATCGCCGCGGCTGGCACTAATTTCCGAACTGGATGTTTCATGGTAAATCCTCTCAAAATTTGTTTGATTGCCAGCTCTCAATTACGGAGTGGCATCCAGCTGGCACGCTTGTGACGGTGTTGTGGCAATTGCGCCGGCACATGTCAACAATAATGGGTTGGTGTTCGGTGTGTTATTGAAATTGAACAGACCAGACAAACTTCCTGAATCACGGTCGAATGAAGCCTGACCATTGGCAGGGCGGGTTGGGCCGTCGATGTAACCGAGATTCCAGTTCGATTCGATGAAATTGATGATCGAAGTCTGGTTGGTCAAGGTATGGTCAACATAGTTAGGATTGGCATACGGCGAAACGACAACCAGTGGCAAACGGGGACCATGGCCGCAACGTGCCGGATTGGCACCCGCTGCTGGTGTACCGCAGCTGCCTGCACCGGCCAGATTGTCATAGACTGCTGTTTGACCGGCGATGGTCACATTCGACGGGCTCACGATCGGTCCGGTAACATGGTCGTACCAGCCATCTGAATCATCATAAGTCACGATGATCGCAGTATTGGCCCATTGCGGCGACTGCTGGATCTGATTGATGACCTGAGTAATCCAGTACTGTTCAGTAATCGGATCTGAATTTCCAGGGTGACCATTGTAGGCATACGGTGCTTTGATAAACGACACGGCAGGCAGATTGCCATTGGCAAGCGCTGTGAAAAATTTGGTGGTGTCGTATTGGTGATTTGCCTGATCAGTGCGGCCGATCATTGCCGGCGAAGTTGGGGGCAGATGATGCGGATTGCGTGTCGATGCATAGAACTGGAATGGTTGGTGATGCGACACGTAGTCGGCACCGTTGGTATGAATATCGGATCCGGTCAGGAACGGAGCAACCGGATTCGGTACCACCACCGATGGATTGACACTTGGATATTTATGCAGGACGCGTGCGGCACCGCAGACTGCTGGCGCTGTGCCGTTGGCTGCTACTGTTGGATCAAAACCGCCCTGGAACCAGCCCCAGGTCACACCGGCAGCGTTGAGCAGATCGCCGATATTTTTGTTACCGGTACTGGCGCTGGCATCGCTGTTCATCTCAAGCGTGGTCGTGGTCTTGACGGTACCGCCCTTGTCGGCGCCGCAGTCATCCAAGTAAGCATCAAAGTCACCGATATCGGTCACCAGGGTGCTGACTGTATTTGGGTAGGAGTTCGTGGAACCCGAACCGAAATGGGTGGTGCCACCGAAAGTCTGACCGGCGATCAGATTGATTGCGCCCGGTGTTGACGGACCAAAAGTCGTATCAAAAAAATTGTCGCTCATGGCGTAGTTCTGTGCGTAGTTCCACAATGCCGTGACGGTATTGCCATCGTAGTAGTCAAGCACGGTTGAGCCATCCGGTGCGCAACCGGCGCTGGTGGTTCTTCCGGTGAACTGCGGGAATTTGTCCATCAGACCGTTATCCAGTGCAGCCTGTTCCGGGCCGTAGTTGTGATTCTGGCTGCAGGTAAAGGCTTGTGCCGGGGACAGACGTTGCGGGTTAACCTGGGCAGTACCGGCGGCATTTTTGTTCGGGTTATTCAGTAACAGGGCTGGCGTCAGTCCATTGACTGTCGGTGTGCCAGGATAGGCAGTAAATGGTGTCTCGCCTGGATTGTTCTGCGCATTCGGGTAAGTACCGAAATAGTGATCGAAGGAGACATTCTCCTGGAATATCACCACTACATTGGTGATTGGTGTGGTCTGCGCCTGGGCTGCAAACGGCAGGCAGATTGCGGCAGTTGCCATTGCGAAGCCCAGCTTGAGCTGCTTCGTCATCGTCGAGTATTCCATGTGTCTTCCCCTTCAGGTTTGGTTGGTATTCAGGTTGAGTGTCAATTGGATTGCTGGTGCCGCGCGATCGGGATCTATTCAAAAAAAGCGCGAATCAGACCTTGCCGACCACTGTCAGACTTCATCTGGTCGCATGGGTCGGCACTGTTGGAAAGGCAGAGGCGAAGCAAGCGAAGACAGCGAAGCATACTGAACCAATGTCAAAACTCTAACCGTGCTCATGAGCTGTTCGGACTATTTTTGGGTCGCCAAACGGACTATTGTTGTTGGACTTTGGTTCTGCCCAAGAACGTTGTCGGTGTTAATATTCAAAGCTTCATTCCCCATCGCCGATCAACCTGGCACACATCTCATGAAAAAAAATATCGCAATCATTGGCGCCGGCATGGCGGGACTGACCCTTGCCAATCGCCTGAACGAGCATGCCAATGTCACCGTGTTTGAAAAAGCACGCGGTGTCGGCGGACGCATGGCGACCCGGCATGCTGATCCCTTCGACTTCGATCACGGCACGCAATTCATGACGGCGCGCAGCAAAGCGTTTCGCGCCTTCCTGGCGCCCCATATCGCCACCGGCCTGATCCAGGACTGGACCGGCAAGGCGGTCACCTTCGATCCGGAGCGCAAGCAGACCGACCGGCTCTGGTTTGAACCTCATTACGTGGCCTGCCCGGGCATGAGCAGTCTTTGCAAAACCATGGCGGAAAATATTCAGGTCAACCTGAACTGCGAGGTGGCACCGCTGGGCGAGAAAACCGCAACTGGCTGGCAGCTGCTTGATATGAAAGGTGGGAGCCTTGGCGACTTTGATCTGGTGATCTCAACGGCACCGCCGGTGCAGACCGTGCGATTGTTCGATCAGTTTCTGCCGCCAGCTTCAAAATTGCGCGACTCGAAGATGCTGGCCTGCTTCACCATGATGTTCGGATTGAAAAATAAGTGGGACAAATCGTGGACGGCGGCGAAGGTCAATAACAGCCCGATTGAGTGGATTGCCATCAGTTCCATGAAGCCGGGACGCAACCACGAGCTGACCAGCATCGTGGTCAATACCAGCAATGCCTGGGCCGAGCAGCATGTGGACGACGACCTGCAGGAGGTTGAGCGCTTTCTGCGCCAGCAGTTAAGCCTGGTGTTGCCAGTTGATCTGGACACGCCGGATTACTTCTCGCTGCACCGCTGGCGCTATGCGCTGCTGGATAAAGCCCACGACGATCAGGAGCGCGACCCGCCTTACCATGACCGTGCTCTGGGACTGGCCAGCAGTGGTGACTGGGGCAGCCGGTCAAGGATTGAAGACGTCTGGCAGCAAGCCAACGCCCTGGCTGATCAGGTCGTGGCCGGCCTGTTGTAATCCAGGCGACTCCGGGCTTGCCCAAGCCCGGCTTGCTGTCATAATACGGGATCGATTTTTTGGCATTCCCTGCCAGATTCGCTTCTGACCTTGATTATGGATCCCGACCTCACTGCACCACAAAAAAACTGTACGGTTTACTTCGATGGCGCCTGCCCGATCTGTAGCCGGGAGATTGCGACTTATCAGAAATGGCAGGGCGCGCAGAATATCGCCTGGGTGGATGCCAGCCAGTGCCCGGAACCGGAGTTGGGTGCCACGCTGGATCGCAATGCCGCCCTGGCGCGCATGCACGTGCGTAATGCACAAGGCGAACTGGTTCAGGGTGCAGCAGCGTTTGTCGAGCTGTGGGCACATTTACCGGCGCTGGCCTGGCTGACGCCGTTCCTCTCCAACCGACCTGTGATTCGCATTCTCGATCTGCTGTACAACGTATTCCTCAAAGTTCGGCCACTCTGGCGTAAGGTCAAGAATTAGCTGTTGCAAGGTATGTCCGATTCACTGTGTTCAACAACCATCGAGGTAAATAAAAATGATTCAGCGCCGTCAGTTTCTGATCAAAGGTCCACTTGGATTGCTGGCCGTTGCCAGTGCCAGCCAGATCAACGCCCAGGTCAATCCGGAGGCAGCACCAGCCGGTGCGCCGCCGGTGTTCGGTAATGCTCCGGCCGTAGGCCCCGAAGTTGCACCGGCCACGTTTGCCGAAGCCGAGAAACTGATGCAGATCCAGCTGTCCGAACCCGAGCGCCAGATGGCCAGCGGCAGCTGGCGCAGCCTGATGGCGGGGATGCTGGAAAGACGCACCGGTCCGCGCAAAACCGCCTTGACGGCAACGGATGTGCCAGCAACTTTATGGAACCCGGTTCTGCCCGGCAGCAAGGCTGGCCCGGCGCGCGATCAATTTGTACGCAGCAAATTCGACGGCACGGCATTGCCCGCAAAGGATGACGATATTGCCTTTGCGCCGGTGACCAGATTGTCACACTGGATTCAGAGCAAACAACTCAGTTCCGAACGGCTGACCAATATTTATCTGAAACGGATTGCCCGCTTCAATCCGACGCTGCGCTGCGTGATCACCGTGACGGCCGACCATGCGATCGCGCAGGCGCGCCAGGCCGATAAAGAAATCGCTGCCGGTAAATATCGGGGACCCTTGCATGGCATCCCCTACGGCGTCAAAGATCTGCTCGACACCGCCGGGATTGCCACCACCTATGGCGCAGAACCATTCCGTAACCGCGTGCCGGCTGCGGATTCGGCAGTCGTCAAACGCCTGACCGAGGCCGGTGCCGTGCTGGTCGGCAAATTGAGTCTGGGAGCACTGGCGCTTAACGACATCTGGTTTGGCGGACAGACCATGAACCCATGGCTGATCGAAGAGGGCGCATCTGGATCGAGCGCCGGTCCCGGCTCGGCCACGGCCGCCGGACTGGTGGCATTTTCGGTCGGCAGCGAAACCGGCGGCAGCATCGTCAGTCCCAGCATGCGCTGCGGCGTGACCGGCTTGCGTCCGACCTTCGGGCGTGTGCCGCGTACCGGTGCCATGACCCTGTGCTGGTCACTCGACAAACTCGGCCCGATGACCCGTTCAGTCGAAGACGCGATGCTGGTCCTGCACGCCATCTCCGGTCCGGATTCCGGCGATATCGCCAGCACACCAGCCAGGCTGGAATTTGATGCCAACGCTTCAGTGCGCGGTCTGAAAGTGGGTTACATACCGGCCTGGATGAGCGAAGAGCCGGCCACTGACGTTGACCGCGCTGCGCTGGAAGCAATCAAGAAGCTGGGCATGATCCCGACTCCGGTAACCTTGCCGGACTGGTCCTACGATTCACTGAACGTGATCCTGTTTGCGGAAGGCGCGGCGGCCTTTGAAGAGCTCACATTGGATCACCGCCTCGACCAGCTCCACGAGCAGGTGCCTGATGCCTGGCCGAATATATTCCGCAGTGCACGTTTTCTGTCGGCGGTTGACATGGTGCAGGCCGACCGCATGCGGCGCAAAGTCGCCGTGGAAATGGCACGCCTGTGTTCGGAAGTTGATCTGCTGCTGGTGCCATCGCTGCGTGACGAGATGCTGGTCATTTCCAACAACACCGGCCATCCGTCGCTGACCCTGCGCACCGGATCAGTAATGGTCTCGGAAGCGCGCAGCGACTGGGCCCCGGATCCGGCTCATCCCCTGCCGAAGTTTTCACCGCCAAGGCGCGTGCCGCATGGCGTGACGCTGATCGGTCGTCTGTTCGATGAAGGCACCATCGCCCGGGTTGGACTGGCGCTGGAGCGGCACTTCGCCGTGGCACAGGAGCGTCCGCCAGGATTCTGATGCGCCGCGAAGTCGGGCCAGGTGCGGCAGGCCGGGTTATATAACCCGGCCTGCCAAAATGCCCTGTTTAGAGCATTTACTGATCACCCCCGAACTGTTACCCTGCGCTACAGATTCTTATTCCTGAGGTGATCAATTGATAATAAATAATCGCAGCGCATGGTTGGCGATAACTTTTTTTCTACTGTCTGGTTTTTCCTGGTGCGCCCATGCCGGGATTCACAAGTGTGTGGCGCCAGACGGCTCAGCTACTTACACAGATCAACCCTGCCCAAGCGCTAAAGCTGAAGACAAGGTGGATCCGGCAGTGTCTGGTGCGGGACGTCAATTGGAGATCGCCGATACCTGCAATCGCCTGAATACCCGCAAGCTGCACTGCGGCCGTGTGTACTCGCTGCTGGAAACCAATTTCAAACAGTACTGTGCCAATCCGCTGATTAATTATCAGATGGATCATCAGCATCCTCAACAAAATAACCGCTATCGTTCCGGCAGGGAACGCCAGGCAGACGTCGTCAGTGCTGCTCAGGAACAAATTGCCGAAGACTATCATTGCGAGTCAGTTGAACACGATACCTGGGCGTTTTTAAAAAGTAACTTCAGCAAAAAAATCTCTGAAAAAGACAGCAATGAAATTGAATACAACGTGCAGGCTGTGCCGGGCGGTAATCGACCCACCAACAGTTTCACTCGTCCTGCATCCAATTCAGGGCCCCGTGTAACCACGACGGTAACCACCAGCGTCCACACGGTTATCTCCAATTGATGACGCAGGCTGGGTTATATAACCCAGCCTACCCCGGCCCCCCCCTCAAACCCGCCACAAAACAATAAATTGCTATTTTAATTTTTTTAATTTAATGTCCTTGTCTTCGGATGCAAGCCGACATCCGCCAAGGAGACCCAAGATGAAAATTCAATACGCATCAATCATGTTCGTCGTGATGAACAGTCTGGTTACGCCAGCAATGGCCGCCACGCCCGCCGACGAGATCCAGAAGCTGGAGGCCGAGTTCAACGCGGCCTATGCCGCCAACGATTTGCCGAAATATTTTTCCTATTACGCCGATGATTTCCGCGGACTGTTCCCGGACGGCCCGATCACCCTGGCTGACTATCGCAAGGAATGGACCGCCTCGGTCAAGGCTGGCAATATCGTGCAGTCTTTTAAATATACCGACCTGCAAATAACGGTATCTCCCGGCGAAGATGCAGCGGTGGCAAGTTACCGCGCCACGGCGCGCATGCGCTATGTGGGCAAACCGCCGGTTGATGAAGGCTATTATGAGACCGACGTTTTCTTCAAACGCGGCGGGGTCTGGAAGCTGGTTGAAGTGCATTATTCGGTGGCCGCGGTCAAGAAATAAGCAACCGGCAGAATGAAGATCGACCCATCGGGTCCCGATAAAACAATTACAGCGAATCAGACAATGAACAAATCCTTAAAACATCACACAGCCAGATTACTGCCTGTTGCGCTCGCAGCATTCACCAGTTTGGCCTTTGCTCAGCAAGGCAGCGGAAAATTGGAGGTCATGGTGCCGGACGACGTAGCCAGCTATGATCATGTCCGCCCCAACGCCGATTACATCAAGCGCGTTGAGATGATCCCGATGCGCGACGGCACCAAGCTGTACACCGTCATCGTCATGAAAAAAACCGTGAAGAACGGGCCGATTCTGTTGTCGCGCACGCCCTATGACGCCAAAGCTTCCACCGCCCGTACCAGAAGCCAGTCGATCACCGAAATACTGCCCGCGATGGATGCCGAATTCGTCACCGACAACTACATCTGGGTGTATCAGGATATTCGCGGCACCCACAATTCGAAAGGTGATTTTGTGATGACCCGGCCGATCGTCGGACCGCTCAACAAGACCGGCGTCGACGAGGCGACCGACGCTTACGATACGATAGACTGGTTGGTCAAACACGTCCCGGAGAGTAACGGCAAGGTCGGCACCATTGGCAGCAGCTATCTCGGCTTCACGACGCTCAACACGCTGATCAATCCCCATCCGGCGCTGAAAGCTGCAGTACCGCAAAGCCCGATGGTCGATACCTGGATCGGCGATGACGATTTCCACAACGGCGCATTTCGTATCCCGACCATGGACTTCATCGTCGAACAAAGTACCGACAAAGCCAATGCCGGTGCGCAGGTCGGTTATGGTGTTGGCGATGATTACACGCGTTATCTGGAAAGCGGATCGGTCGCCGATTACGCGCATCAATGGGGCATCGACCTGTTCCCGAACATGCAAAAGATTTTGCAGAACCCGGCCTACACCGAATACTGGTCCCTGCAGGCAGTAGACAAATGGCTGGCAGCCCGTCCGCTGACGGTGCCAACCATGCTGGTCGTGGGCCAGTGGGATCAGGAAGATTCTTACGGCGCACCTGCCGTGTACAAGGCGCTGCACCCCAAGGATAAAAACAATGATCTGCTGACACTGGTGATTGGCCCATGGCGCCATTCTGGTGCCAATCATTATGGCTATGACCTGGGCGCACTGACCTTCAATGGCGATACCGCGCTGGAGTTCCGCGTCAATTATCTGAAGCCCTTCTTTGATCATTACCTCAAAGGCGCGCCTGATCCGCATACCCCGCGAGTACTGACTTACGCGACCGGCAGCAACCGCTGGGATACCTCACCGACCTGGCCGATGGGCACCGCCACACCGCTGTATCTCGGCGCCAATTTCAGCGCGTCGTTTCAGCCGACCAGCTCGGCCGGACACAATGACTATGTGTCCGATCCGACCAAGCCAGTGCCATTCTCACCGCGTCCGGTCAATTTCGCCGATGGCCAGAGCTGGAAAACCTGGCTGGTGCGTGATCAGCGCTTCGTTTCGGATCGCCCGGATGTGCTGGTCTACAAAACCGCTGAGCTCGAGAAACCGGTCCACATCATGGGCGCACCGGAGGTTGAATTATTTGCTGCAACGTCCGGTACCGACAGCGACTGGGTAGTCAAGCTGATTGATGTCTATCCGAATGTCTCGCCGGAAGAAGCCGGTCAGGGTTCCAAGCCTGGCATGGCAGGCTACGAACTGCCGATCGGCATCGAAATTTTCCGTGGCCGCTATGTGCATGGATTCGACAGGCCGCAAGCGCTGGTCGCAGGCAAGGTTGAAGAGTATAAATTCGGACTGCCGAATGTCGATCATGTGTTTTTGCCCGGTCATAAAATCATGATTCAGGTGCAGTCAAGTCTGTTCCCGCTGTACGACCGCAATCCGCAAACCTATGTCGACAATATTTTTTACGCGAAAGCCGCTGACTATAAAGCAGTGACCGAGAGCGTTTATTTTGGCGGCGCAAACGCAAGCAGGGTGCTGTTACCGATTGTTCCCTGAAGAGGGCTGCTGCTGGCGAGGCAAGAGAATTCGAGGAAGGAAGAATGATGTTCAATCGATTCATTGTTTTCCTGGCCTTGGCAGCAGCGACAGGCGCATCGGTGGCGAGCGGAGACCGCGGTACCGCAATGCACGAGCGGAAAATATCCGCCGCAGTCGAGCAACAATTAAAAGATGTGGTTTGCGTGCTCAAGGGCTTTGAATGCGAACAACAGCCGCACGGTGAAAAACTGGCTCTGTACAGCACTGAGCAGGACCACGATGTCAATCTGTATGTCATCTCGGCGTCGCGCCGACAGTTGGCCCGAGTACGCGATCTGGGTGATGGTCACTATCATGTTGAGCAGATGTGGAATGCGGCGCATTATTTTTCCTCCACCCTCAAACCAGCGCAGGTTGACGATTTCATCGATGGCGGTGTCTCGATTTATCCGGCGCTGTATCCGATTGCTCCTGGTCGCCAGGCGATCGCCATCGTGCAGTATTACTTCACGGTGTATATCCGGGGCGGGGCGGATTTCTATCTGGCAGATTTCGTCGAGCTGCGTGACGACACAGCCAGACTGGACGAGTCGCTGCGCCTGTTTTCCGATGTCCCGTTTTCCTGCGAATATTCCCCAACCCCGGGCTGCGCCAGCGGTCATTGCGAGCACTGGACCAGAGCCCGCAGCAACGGCTACCTGACTTTGAAATTTGAAAAAACCGCCAAACACGATCTGCCGGACTGGCTGCTGACCTGGCACGAATTCGATACACCCGACGGACCGGCTGGAACCGTCAAGACCAAAAAATCCACCAACGCCGCGCATCTGGTTGTCGGCGGCAAGGACAACGAGACCGAGCTGAACAAGCTGCGCAAGAAATTTTGTACTGAGTAAGCTTTGTGAAAAAAATTGTTCTGGATTCACCGGTTTACACTTAATGTTTTTTGGAGAACACGTATGGCACTTCATCATGCACAGTTGGGCGAATTAATTGACGTTCGAGCTTATGGCGACGATATCAAGAACTCGTCTACCAAAGCACTCTACAAGTCGGATTGTCTCGAAGTGATTCGAATGACGCTATTGAAGGACAGGGCAACCCCGGCACACCACGTCAGGGGAGCAATCAGCGTTCAATGTATTGAGGGCAGTATCGAATTTAGCGCTGCGGGAAAGACACAGAAAATGGGCGCAGGGAATCTGATCTGTCTGGCTGGTGGCGAGGTTCACGCCCTCAAGGCACTTGAAGATTCTTCGGTGCTGGTCACGATCCAGTTGCCCCCAAAGTGAACCTGTTTTGAACAGCCCTGGTTGCGCAATGAATGATCCGTGAACTCAGAAAAAGTCCGTGGTTTTAATTCTCAGTCTTTGGCAGAAGCTGATACACTTCCCGCTCACCATTTGACACCATCGCCATGACGCCCAAAGCCATCATCCATCGCGGCATCAGTATTTCAACCCTGTCGGCCGACCAGGCTGTGGAAACTTATTGCGCGCCGGGCCATACGGCCATCCGTGAACAGGCCGACGGCTGGTGGCTGTATTTTGTCGATGAAGATGGCAGCGTCGCCGGGTATGACACGCCGTTTGCTAGCCATGCTGCAGCGCTGGGTGCGGCCAAGGCGGCAGCGGAGTTCAGCGCGGAATAAGCCCGGCTGCTCAGGCTTTCATGCTGGCCATGATGGCGGCAAACGCCACGAATGCCGTGCCGGTCACCCGGTTGAAAACCTTCAGAACGCTGGGACGTTTCAGATACACGGCCAGCTTCTGCCCACCGATCGCATAGACCAGATACCAGCTGGTTTCAATCACCACAAACGTTCCCAGCAAGATCCCGAATTGCGGCAATTGTGGCAGCGCCGGATTCAGAAATTGCGGAAAAAATGCCGCCGCAAACAGCAAGGCTTTCGGATTGCTGGCGGCCGTCATGAAACCGGTCTTGAACAAGCTCAGCGCAGCGGGTTGCGCCACGGCGACCGTTTCATCCAGGTCCGGCTGTGCACTGACCGGCGCGAAAAAAATCCGGATTCCCAGATAGGTCAGATAAATTGCGCCACCCCAGCGCAGCACATCAAATACCGCGGGCGCGCCACGCAGCAGCACACCCAGTCCGGCCGCTGAGGCAGTCTGCATGATTAATAAAGCTGTCAGACAACCCAGCGCACCCCACACCGCAGAATGAATATTGAAGCGCACGCTTTGGCTCAGGATCAGCAGCATGTTCGGACCCGGTGCGGCGGAAATAAAAAAAGTGGCGGTGGCAAACAGCCACCAGGTATCGATATTCATGGAGAGTTTGCGTCAGGTGGGTGAAAGGCGCGCATTATCCCATAATTGGGGAGACTGGCCGGGGAGCGGAAAAGTTGTGCCGAAATATCAACACCGAAACAAGCTGTTGGCTCACAGTGAACCAGCTTGTGACACGGTTTGGCTGCCCGCCTGATTTGTCAGAGGTTTCAACCGATGCCAAAAAAATACCAATTCAGGGCATTGTTTTTGGGCTGGAACACGTTTATGCTTCAGCGGGTCGTGCCGTTTGGACCAGAATGCAATTATTGAATTTGATCAGGTCACAGGACTATCTGTCTAACAAATCGCAGCATTCAAATCCGGAGGCTTGATGTCAACAGATTCATTAACAAGCGCTGAGACAAATCAGCGCGGCTATCGGTTGACATTGATCGATATGCTGCGCGGCTTGGCAATCGTTGTGCTGGCTCTTTATCATGTCCGCGATTTCGTGATGCACAGCGCAGGCGCGGACATCATGGCTGATCCAAACGTCAGTCCGCTGTCATATTTCACCCGTTGGATCCCCCATTTTTGTGCACCGGTATTTGTGTTTCTCGCTGGCGTGAGTGCCGGTCTGATGACCAAGCGCAAAGATCCCGGGGCGATGGCAGCTTTTCTGGGCAAACGCGGCTTCTGGATAATTTTTTTGGAAATGACCGTCATTTCAAGTGCATGGACATTCTCGCCGTTTGGCATGGCCGAGCTGGACGGTCGTATATTGTTCGCCATGATTGTGCTGTTGCATAACCTGCTCGATGCCGTATGGCCTGCCGCCGGACCGTCCGATTGGCCGGGGTTAAGGCGCGACGCTCGGATTGGTGGCTCAGTTACCTGTGAGATTTGGTATTTTTCAAACCTGAAACCGCATTTCTGATGAGGGAAAGTCAAATGACTGATGCATTGAAACCTGTAAAACGAATTGCTTCACCTGCGCTGATTGTCGCCCTTGGCGCTCTGTTTTTCACATTGGCCAATTCTGCTGTGGCCGATGATAATGTCGTCAAACCGAACAGCAATCTGGTTGTGGATGGCATTCCACCCATACCAGAGGCGCTGACTCAAAAAATGGAACGCTACACAGAACTGCGTTCCGCCACTTTTTCAGACTGGCATCCAAGCCGTAAAGAGATGTTGATCAGTACCCGGTTTGGCAATACCAATCAAATTCATCTGGTGTCTGCCCCGGGCGCTGCGCGGCAACAACTGACTTTTTTCAAGGAGCCGGTCTCGAATGCCTGGTTTCATCCCCATGGTGGAGACTATGTCGTTTTTCAAAAAGATGTGGGTGGTGGAGAATGGAATCAGTTATACCGGTTTGATTTAAAAACCTCGGAAAGCACTTTGCTGACCGACGGTAAATCCAGAAACAGTGCTCTGGTCTGGTCGACGCGCGGCGACCAGATCGCCTACACATCAACACGCAGAACCGGCGCAGACAATGATGTATGGCTGATGGATCCGGCGCATCCTGAAACAAACCATTTGCTGGCCCAACTGAAGGGAGGCGGTTGGAGTGTTTCAGACTGGTCAGTCGATGGAAAGCAAATCGCCATGATTGATGCTGTCTCCGTCAACGAATCGTACGTATGGTTGATTGATGCTGCCAGCGGTGAAAAAAAGGAATTGTTCGAGCGTGTGGCAGGTCAGCAAATTGCCTGTGACCACCCTCAATTCAGCAGGGACGGGAAAGGTCTTTATTTTTTAACCGACAATAATTCGGAATATGCACGACTGGCTTATGTAGAGCTGGCCACCAAAAAAACCCGGGTGCTCAGTGCCAAAATAAATTGGAATGTGGAGAGTTTCTCGTTATCAGCCGATGGCAAAAAAATTGCCTATTTGTCGAATGAAGACGGCATCAGCAAACTCCATCTGCTCGATACCGCAAGCGGCAAAGCCGATACCGTGGCCGGCTTGCAGAAGGGCGTCATTTCTAACCTGCGCTGGCACAATAACAGTCGCGATCTGGCGTTTGATAACGGATCGAGTTCTGCACTCAGGGACGTGTATTCGTTCAACGTCACGAGCGGGAAAATCACCAGATGGACCAAAAGTGAATCCGCCGTCAATCTGGCCGATCTGCCAGACGATAAAGTGATTCACTGGAAATCATTTGACGGGCTTGAAATTTCTGGAATTGAAATTTCGCCACCGGCAAAATTTACCGGCAAACGCCCGGTATTGATCTCCATTCATGGCGGACCGGAGGGGCAGTCCAGACCCGTGATTAGCAGCCTGTCAAGTTATCTGGTCAACGAACTGGGTATTGCGGTCATCCGGCCAAATATTCGCGGCTCGACCGGCTACGGCAAAACCTACACAAAATTGGACAATGGCTTTTTGCGGCAAGACAGTTACAAAGACATTGACGCACTGTTTGACTGGATCGCTCAGCAACCCGATCTGGATCCACACCATGTCGCCGTGATGGGCGGAAGCTATGGCGGACACATGACCCTGGCCATCTCCGCGTTTTACCCAGAGCGGTTGAACTGTTCGGTCGATATTGTCGGCATGTCCAACCTGGTGACATTTTTGGAGCACACCGAAGCCTACCGGCGTGATTTGCGTCGGGTCGAGTATGGCGATGAACGCGATCCAAAGATGCGCGAATTTTTGGAAAAAATTGCGCCGATGAATAACATCGAAAAAATCAGCAAGCCGATGTTCGTCATCGCAGGGAAAAATGATCCGCGTGTGCCGGTCAGCGAAAGTGATCAGATTGTCGACGCGCTGAAAAAACAGGGAACGGTCGTGTGGTATCTGAAAGCCAACGATGAAGGCCATGGTTTCAAGAAGAAGGAAAACACAGATTTTCAAAACTATGCGACCTCCTTGTTTCTGCAGGATTGCCTGCTGAAGTAGTTTCCTGTCCAACCAGTGAGGTCTGATCATGAATAATTTCACCGCTGCGTTGTTTGCCCTGTTTGCATTGGCAATACCATTTAACGCAGCGGCACAGGCAGTGTCGGACCCACTGATCAGATGGGCCTATCCATGGGTGAACCCCAGGACTGCCGTGGAACCCAAGACTTCGTCTGATCCCGGAACAGCGATGCATGTTCCTGACAGCACTCGCAGCTATCTGCGCAAAGATACCCGTGACCCCTTTCTTGCGCCCGACTGGCACCCGGACGATCACCCTGCGCTGCCTTCCATCGTTGAACACGGCAGAAAGCCCGACGTCTATGCCTGCGGGGTTTGTCATCGTGCCGATGGTCCGGGCGGCCCGGAAAATGCCAGCCTTGCCGGTCTTCCCGTTGACTACATCATTAAGCAGGTAGCGGATTTCAAAAGTGGCGCGAGAAAATCGGTGGTGTCGCCGGATGTTGGTCCGAACAAATTGATGAGAACCGTCGCAGAATCGGCAACTGATTCGGAAATAAATATCGCCGCCGCTTATTTTTCCTCGATCAGACCAAGGGCCTCCATCGAGGTAGTAGAAGCAGTCATGGTGCCAAAAAGCTATATGGCCGGATCGTTTTTCGCGGATTTGAAGACCGGCGAGCAGGAACTGCTGGGCGATCGGATTCTTGAGATTCCTAACGACTTACAACAATTTGAGAACCGTGACAGCCGGTCTCGCTTCACCGCCTTCGTGCCGGTCGGCAGCATCAGCAAAGGCCAGTTTTTAGCAAGTGGCCATGCCCCGGAAAAAACCATGGCCTGTGAGACCTGTCACGGATCCGGTCTGAAAGGGCTTGGCCCGGTCCCCAGAATTGCCGGCCGCTCACCGAGCTATATTGCCCGTCAACTGCTTGACATTCAACATGGGGCACGGAACAGCACGACGACAGGGCCGATGTTGCCCGTAGTCGACCGGCTGTCCTCGGATGACATTCTGGTGCTGGCGGCCTATGTGGCATCTCTGCCGCCCTGAACCGGAGAACCGGTGAAGCCTGACCGTGAATAATTGAATCGCAACGCTGCGTGTATCAGCGATGACAGGCTGTTTTAAAATTCCAGTCCGACTGTGCGCCCCGGAAAACCGGCAGCATCAAAATATTTTGTGTCGCCGACCTGCTGATAATTCAGGACCGTGCGCAAGCCGCCGGTGGCCGGCGCCGACACCAGTTTTTTCCGGACAAAATCGGGCATGGTGCCGTCCGTCATTGCCTCGGTTAATACCCTGCCTGCCAGCTTGCCCCGATTCGGCACGTCCAGCTTCAATATGGCTGCCAGGGTTTTGCCAATGTCAGCATTGCTGACCGGTGCCGCATCAACAAACTGTTTCTTGAAATCCGGACCGCAGGCCGCGATAAAGTTGAAGGTATCGGCGCGACTGAAACTGCCGTGCATGCCCTGGCCCTGCTGCAAGTTACTGTTGGCCACTTCAGCCGCACAGCTTGTAGGCTGATCACAACCGGTGGCAAACGACTTGAAGTTAACGATGATGGCCGGTGCGGGCGTGACGGCCGAGCCTTCGATATTGATGTCTTTCAGGGACAGCGTGCCGGGAAACTTCCCGAAGCGGCTGTTGACAAAAATGCCGCTGACATAGTCCTGCTTGAGCAGCGCGCGGATGATATCGGATGCGAGACGATGTGCATCCTTATTCTTTAATTTTGCAGGCAGATAAATCAGGTCGGCACCGCCGTTCGCCGTCACGACTACCAAGGGCTGCTCAGGGGTTTTGCCCAACACGCCATTGCCATGCGAACTGTGCTGGTTGTTTTTCACCAATTCGTTATTGTGGTCGGGATCCCACAAAGCCAGACCAAGGCTGTGTGCCAGATCCTTGGCCAGAAATCCGGGTGGCAAAAACGCATCCGGCACGTTTTCATAATGTTCTTTGGCCGAGGGGCTGGTTTTGGTTTGTTTCGAGATGGTTGAAAACCCGTGATCGGCCGAAATAATAATGTCGGTATTTTGCTCCAGCCCGAGCTCGGCAAGTGCCTGGCGAATCTGTTGCAAATTGTTGTCGGCATTTTTTATCGCATCGAGCGAAGTCGGGCCGTTTATGCCGGGCACCAGTTGATTCAGGCTGTCGCCCTGGCCATGCTGGGTGCCGTCCGGATCACGCGACCAGAACACGGCCACAAATGGTTTTTGATCAGCTTTAAATTTGCTCAGTATCACCTTGCTCATCAGGTCCGCGTACCATTGCTGCTGTTTGACATTGGCAACCAGAGTGCCTGGCGTGCTGGCATTGCCGGACTTGTCATTGCCATTCCGGTCGGGCGGTGTGGTCGGCAGGCCTGCTGCAGTCAACCCATCCAATACCCACTGCTGCATCGGTATCCCGGCCGGGCTGCCGCTCGCATCATCGACAATCACCGATAGCGCGCCACTGCGTTCGGTGTGATCGAACATCAGGACCGGCCCCAGCTTGCCAATGGCTGCCGTGTTGAATCCGGCATTTCTGGCTGCTTTCAACAAGGTTTCTTCATTGAGGTAATCACCGTTGAAATGCGCATCCATATCGCCCAGGACACCGTCGTTTTCCAAAAACGGCGTCACTGAATTTTTGGCGTGTTCAATCGGCACAGCGGTATAAATTGTATTTGCAAAATCGCCGCTGTCACCGAGGTAATGGCCGGTGGCAAATGCCGATGCGTTGGCAGTAGTGACTGTCGGAAAAATCGAATGACTGTTGGCAAAGGTCACGCCGGCATCCCGCAAGGCCGCCATGCCTGGCGCCGTATCGGACCGCACCATTTGTGCGCGCAAGCCATCCGGCACAAACAGGATCACGTTGTGCGGCCGATCGTCAGCCTGTGCGGACAGTGAACAGCAGGCAGCAAGGAAAAATCCGGTTGACAGCAATGCGCGTAATTTCATTTTTTCACCTCAAGAAAAATTTCTGTTCAATGGCTTAGGCAACAGGCACGAACTCATGGTCTGCGTTGTGGAATTTTGATGGACACCAGCGTCCCGCGCCTGGACTCAGGATCGGAAAATGCCAGCGTGATCTCGCCATTCAGAGTGGTCACCAGACTTTTTACAATCGACAAGCCCAGACCTGAACCGGATTGTTCGGTACCCAGAATGCGGTAAAACGAATCGAAGACCCGCTCACGTTCGTCTTCAGCAATGCCCGGTCCGCTGTCGCGTACCTTGATGTTAATCAGTGATTCATCCGAATCGATTGCCACATCGACCCGGCCTTCAGGTGCACTGTAGCGGATGGCATTATCAACCAGATTGCGCAACAGGGTAATCCAATCCATCTCGGTTGCCGCGGTATGCACGGCAGAGACATTCAGACTCTGATGAAATTCCAGCACAATTTTTTTTGAGTCAGCATAAGGCATCAGTTCTTCAAATACGCAGCGTACTACCTTCTGCAAAGTCACTTCCCTGGCTTTCGGCGGTCCAGCCAACTGCAAGCGCGCCATGGTCAGCAGCTGATCGACCAGATCATTGGCGCGCTTTAAACCGCGCTCGAAATCGGCCATTTTCAGTTTTGCCTCGACGGGCATGGTTTGTGACGACAGGTTCCTGGCCTGCAAGGTCAGGGCCGTCAACGGTGAACGCAATTCATGCGCCGCGTCGGCGACAAATCGCCGCTGCTGATCAAGCACCAGAGCGATGCGCTTCAAGACCGTATTGGTGGACGATATAAACGGCAGCAGTTCCGAAGGCAGTCCGTCATCCGGGATCGCACTGGTATCTTCGGCCGACCTTGAATTCAACTCGGAAGCCAGCCTGGTCAGAGGTGAGAGCATCCAGCGCAGCATCAGCGCAAGCAGCAGGACCAATAAGGGAATGGTTGCCAGAATGCGTAGCAGGGTTTCTTTGCCGGCGTGCCACGCAATTTCATCTCTGACTTCAGTTTTTTGACCAACCACCAGATGTTCGCCAGTCGGCAACGCTTTGACATACACCCGCCATTTCTCATGTTGAGCGAGTATGGTCTGGAAGCCGTCTTTTAAATTATCCGCAAACAGATGCGGCGCGCTGCCCTCCGGGGTTTCTGCTTTGCCAGTGCCACGCGTGAGCTGTATGACAACCAGCGAATCGGGGTCTTCCAGCTCGACTGAATTCCATGCTTCTGTCTGATTGATGGTGATCCGATTCGTATCCACAATGGCCGCGATATTGCGCAGGTGATCGTCCTGCAGCTGGTTGACGTCATGCATGGTTGAAGCGTAACCAATTGCGCCAATTGAGAGCGCGGCAATCAGCATCGTCACTGACAGCGCCAGCGCCAGTTTGAACTGGAGTGAATTCAGCACTTTTTGGTAACCATCCATCCCAGCCCCCTGACATTCTTGATAGTCTGCGCGCCGATTTTTTTACGCAATCCATGGATCAGAAATTCAATCGCATTGCTTTCGACCTCCCGGTCTGACTGGTAAATCCGCTCTTCCAGTTCCTGCCGGGACAGGATCGCGCCGGGCCGGATCAGCAATGCTTCCAAAAGCGCATACTCCCGCGCTGACAGACGGATCACCTTGCCATCCATCATGGCTTCCCGGGTGGTGAGATCAAGACTGAGGTTGCCGTTTTCCAGAACCGAATTGGCATGGCCACTTTTACGCCGCACCACCGCCCGGATTCTGGCCGACAGTTCGTCGATTTCGAATGGTTTGAGCACATAATCGTCAGCACCGAGGTCGAGCGCGGCGATCCGCATGGCAACGGCATCACGCGCCGACACAACCACAATCGGTGTCGCATTGCCAGATTGCCGCAGGCCACGCAGTACGTCGATGCCATCCATTTTCGGCAAACCCAGGTCCAGCAGGACCACATCGTAATGCTGGGTTTTGGCTGATAACAGTGCACTGAAACCATCCTTGACCCAATCGACGGAATAGTGCAGCTTGTTCAGCGAATACAACAGCGCTTCGCCTATCATCGGATCGTCTTCGACCAGCAGGATTTTCATGAGTTAAAAAGCACAGTCAGTTGGAAGGCTGGCTTTGACCGTCGATAAAAATTTGGTCAAATCACAGGCTTTGCCGGCATCGCATGCAGCCGGTTCAATGGTCATGGTTCGGGCTGGCGTATCAGACAGGTTGCGGACCTGTTCCATGTCCTGATAAAACAAACGCACTTTCAGAATCGGTTTGCCTGTGCTGTTCTCACGCCAGCGCTCGAACGCAATCGTGGTGCCCGGCGCCGTCGTGTCGGGTTGCCCCGCGAGGTGCCAGTCCAGCCCGAATACTCCGGCCAGATTCGATAAATTGGTATCGTGTCCGGTCAGCACGATCAGGCGCTGTTCCGGATTGATTGCCGGTGTTGTCACAGTCACTGTCGGTTCGGCGATCGCGGCCAGAATAAACCGGGTCAGTGCATACGCACGGCGGGCTGCAACATAAGAATTGCGCCGGGTTATTCTGGCGCTCAGTTCATGGATGGACAACAGCCGGGCAATGTCATCGGTGCTGACACGACCAAAGCCGACCTGGTCCATAGGCAAACCGTTTTCATATTCCAGCAAAAATATCTCGGACGCTGTGGCAGCGATTGACAAAGGACCAGAGATTTTTATGTCCCGGTCAGTAGCCGTAATTTTATTTGGGCCGGCCAGACACATGCCAGGTCCGCGCTGACAGGCATCTGGCGCCAGCACGGCCTGCATTTTAGCCATTGCAGCGCTTGTCTCCGGTGTTTCAAGCGCTGCCTGTTGCGCGGCAGCCTGAACTGCCAGGTCAGGGTCAAGTTTGCAGACATTGCTGTGCAGACCATCAAACAGAGGATCGACCATCTCTTTGGACCAGCCAACGTCAGCGGCCTGGCTATCCGCCACACGCATTCCCAACGCCAGCATTTTTGCCGTTTCCCGGGTGCGCTGATCAGCAGCGTCGGCCCAGATTAATGATTGCGCTGCGATGGAACCCATTGCAGGTAAAAATCCTGCATGGACATAATGATTGCGGAGGTCGGTGCCCAGACGACGGATTGCAAGGGCACCGTGAGGAGTCAGTTCTCCCGGTGCCGCAGCCCAGACCTGTTCATCCGGCCAGGCCGTGTCGGATTGTGATGCCATCGCAGCAGCCGATTTGGTGGGGGGACGCACGCCATGACGCATCAACAACACCACCCGCTCGAGTATGGCGCTGTTTTGATCTGCATCAGGTTCGCCAGCGCCTGCGTCAACAGTCGCCATGCAGACAAGAACCATCAAGAAAATTCGAACTGACACAGACATAATTCTTCCCTGGCATTTCGGCCGCCAGGTGTCACCTGGCGACCCTGCACTGACGCAGTGACATCATTTATTGTTTTTGAAACACCAGCACGCGGAAGGTATCTGCGATGAATTGCCGCTTTTGTTTGCCATCTGCAGGCTGAACATCAGCGGTCGGCAAATACAGGGTATGTGTCAGAGGGTCCGCCGCGATCGTCCGTGCGCCAATTTGTGTTGGTATTGTCGCCACTGCCTGAAATTTACCATCGACCAATCCTACCACAGTCATATTGCCGTCAGCACCATTGGCGCTGAATGCGTAACCATCCAGATACGCGACACCATCCGGGCCGCCACCAATTTTTATTTTGGCGATATTCTTGCCGGTGGTGCTGGTGATCATCATCAGATTATTTTTACAAACCGAAAATAAATTCTGAGCGCCATCAATGGCCAGTCCGGTAGGTTCTTCGCACGGTTTCAACGCATAGACGTGCTTTAATTTGTTGGCAGTCAAATCAATCGAAGTAATTTTTGCGGCATCTTCCAGATTGAAATAAACATTACCGTCGGCACCCAGTACAGAAAATTCCGGGTTGCCCGGCAGTGCAACGGTAGCAACGACCTTCATGGTTTTGACATCGATAATGCTGGCATTATTTGAGTGTCCGTTGAACGCGACAACTTTATGACTGGCCTGGGAATAAATGATGGCATCCGGCTTGGAACCGACTTTAATTGAAGAAGTAATTTTCAGGCTGGCCAGATCAAACACCGCAACACTGTCGTTGGCACCAGTGCTGACAAAGCCAATGCCCAACTCCTTTGCAATCGCCACGCCATGCGAACCAACGGTATCTGCAATGGTGCCAACGACTTTATTGCTGGTCGTATCAACCACGTCAGTCTGATCGCCGTGCGTGACATACAGTCGATGCGCCTCGCTGTCCAGGTAGACGTAATCCCATTTCGCCGCGCCGCCGATTTTGATGGTATCAATCAGTTTGTAATCTGGCGCTGCAGCGAATGCCGAGCCAGACAGTGCCAATATCAGCAGCGAGAATTTCAGCTTGAGTTTCATGAAGGTGTTCCTTAAGGAAGAGGATTGTTTGAGATAGCCTGACAAGACGCTCAAGATCTATTTGCAGAGCGAATCAACGCGAGTGTAGTCGGACATACTTAGGATCTGCTTAGCGACGCGAAACTGCCATCAATAAATCATTACTGGCTGTGCGTAAAATTTCGTTTGGGGGAATGACGCAATAAAAAAACGCCCGGATGAGAACCGACAGGTTCCGGTCCGGGCGTCTTGTCATCAGAAGCTGAAGTTCACTCCTGCCTGAACAGTAACACCGTAGTACTCGCGCTGAATCACGCGATTGCTGTAGCCTTCATAGAAAGTCAGCGGTGTATTGGTCAGATTCTTGAGGTTTGCATATACACCCCAGTTGGAGTTGATAGCGTAAGAACTGCCCAGATCCATCGTGAAGCGACCATCGTTATACACGTCGGTATCCTTGCTGCCACCTACCGCCCACAAATCGTGTGAGACGTAATAACCACCCAAGCGCACATTGATGCCGTCACGCTCGTAGAACACCGTGATATTGCCAGTATTTTTTGACGTCGATGGCAACAGGGCTGATTCGCCCGGACGAATCTGGAAGCTTGAATTTGCGTAGGTATAGTTGACACCTGCGCCCAGCCCACCCCACACACCCGGCAGATTTTTGAAGCGCTGCTCATAGTTAAACTCAAGACCGCGTACGTGAGACTTGTCGGCATTGCTATAGGTCTGAACGTGAACCGCACCCACCAGGCCAGCGAACAGACCATTATTCGGATATATCAGCGAAGTCTGGTTGGCGATGATGTAGTTTTTCAATTCCTTGTCAAACAGGCCGAACGAAATAATGCCCGCGTCAGGCAGATAATGTTCGTACGACAGATCGAAGGCGTTTGATGTAATCGGTTTCAGATCGGGATTGCCCAACGTAACCGCGTTGGCACCAGTATCAATCAGCAACGAAGGATTCAGTTGTGGAAATCCGGGACGCGCAATCGCTGTCGAATAGGCCGCACGGATTTGTGTATCCGCATCCTGTTTCAAACGCGCCTGCAAAGATGGGAAAACGTTGTTGTAGGTTTTGCTGCCATCGGCAGGCGCCGAACTGACCAATGCGCCGTGACTGTCAACGTTGACGGTAATACCATCATAGGTTCCTGCAGTGCGCTCGACGCGAACGCCGCCCAGCACGCTCAGATCGCCACGTTCCCATTCGTATTGGCCATACATCGCATCAACGTCTTCTTTATCCCGAGCCTGGGAGCGCAAGGTATTGGCAGCATCTTTGCCGCTGGTCACCATGTCGGCGCCATACTGTCCCTGCAACTGACCAGTATTGATCTGCGGCAGATTCAGATATTGGCCATGATAGAACGAGATATCGTTACCGGAAATGGCGCTGGTCAGCGGCAATCCGAAGAGGGCTTTAGGCAGTGAGTATTGCGGATTATCGAGCGTGCGGCTGCGATTGCGCAGCGAGGCACCAACTTTCATCGATTCATCGTCGCCACCCAGCCAGTTGGTCGCGAATTTGAAATTGATCGCAGCCGACTTTTCATCATCGTTGATGGTCTCGGTCGAATTTTTGAAACCCGCCAGACTGTAGTTGCTCGGATCCAGATAGTTTGCGTTGGCGACCGTAAACAAAGGCGTATGACCTGTGCCATTGAAGTTATAAGTCACGGTAGCGTTGCTGGACGGTGTGAAGTTGAAATCGGAATTGTAATCGTACAATTTTTTGAAACTGCCGCGTGTGTAACCGATCCGATAATCCAGCACATTGCTGCCAAACCTGTTTTTACCGCCGATCATGAAAACGGAATTGTCAATTTTTTCCTTTTCATCACGCAGCGTTTTGTCAAAGCCGCTGATACCGAGCGTATCGGTAAAGCTGCCGCCAGACTGCACCGTATTGACCGGGAGAACCGGGTCGGTTGACAAGCCCTGGTTACCATCAGGAGTTACGGTCAGGCGCTGACGGTGCACTGTTTCGGTATAACCGGCGTCAAAACCGCGGATGTAATAGCTGTTGTCCGCATCAGCCTGGTAGCCCAGATCCAGTCCCAGTCCGTGACGCTGGCGGTGGTATTGGTACCAGCGCTGATCCCAGCCGCCCAGTGCCTGGGAAGGGGATGGAAACGCACCACCATCGATGAAAGCTGGTTCAACGTCGTTGACGCCGCGTTTGTCTTCATAATATGCCGCTGTGGCGACCACCGAAAACGGACGGTCGCGATAAGCACTGACGGTTGAATCAGTCTGGTTGCCACTACCAAAACGTCCACCACCGGAGACAGTCAGATCGGTGACAGGCGTGCCACGCAGTGGTTCATAACCGCTGCCGATATGACCTTCCAAAAATGGTCTGCCGTTTGACGGCGCTGTTTTTGGGGTGATTTCAATTGTGCCGCCAATTGCTTCGGCGTCCTGTTCTGGCAGATTGGACTTGGTTACCGTCAACGCGCCGACCAGACCATTTGGAATGGCGTCCATCGCCACTGCACGGCCACCAACCTGCGGTGACGCATTGTTCGATGCGGGCAAACGCATGCCGGCAAAGGTTGTGCTGTTCAGATCGGAGTCGATGCCGCGAATATTGATATAACGGCCTTCGCCAGTATCAGTTTCCAGTGATATGCCCGGGATGCGGCGCAATGCTTCACCGACGCTCACGTCAGGAAGTTTTTTCATGTCTTCTGCAGTCATCAGGTTGATCAGATTAGGCGCTTCTTTTTGCGCGGCACGTGCCAGGGCATTGGAAGAGCGTTGCGCCTGAATGACGATCTGTTCAACGGCTGATTCAGTGCCTGTGCTGCCTGCTGCCGATCCAGCAGAATCAGCAGAATTCTCTGCCACGGCCGGCTGGTTGGCTGGCACGTCGGCGATGGCCATTTGTGAAAATCCCAGAGTAAATACCTGGGCGATGGAGAACGCAATAACAGTCTGCGCAAAGCGGGGGGATTTCATTGAAAAGTCCTTTTTAGATACAGATTAAGGGTTGATCAGAATTACTTGCCGGTCCATGCAATTTCATTGGCAGGCAGGCACAAGAACATGTGCAAAACACCGGATCTGAAATGCGATCCGGTTGATGCTTAAGGGTATGGTGGCTTACCGATGCGGTAATGTAGCGTCGCCAGATGACAGTTTGATGTCAAATATTTGGCTGACAGAAAATGAGACAGATTGAGCAAATTTAGCTGCGCGCTAAGTTTCAGCTAATCTTCATCAGGTATGCGCAATAGATTGAAAATGGCGTCAGGATATTTGCCAATATTGGAGATCAGCCGGCATAAACGTCAGCGACTATTTTTTGCCATCATGGGAAAGTCAGATCCAAGCCGAGCATCCTGGCAAGGACGAAGGTGACGAGCATCAGGCCCAGCAGTGCCAGCACGAAAATTGCGGCCACCTTGCCGCTCGCGCGCAGCACCGCGCGCCGGTCCATTTTCTTGCCGTTCTTCCCTTGATCGTAATGCCACTTGATGGCGAAGAACATGCCCGTGCCGAGTACGAGAATCTTGAACGTAACCAGGACTACAGGAATCCAATCGATCATATTGAGTATTTCCAGACTGTTGATTGACACTATTCAGCGTAAGAAGCGCTGGCGAAAAACGCTGTTTCATATTTGTTCAAACTATCCCCGCGGTATCTGTCAGTGGGAATTACCGAATGCAGACACGAGAAGAAAAAACGCCAGCGACTGCCATGCAGGGAATGTGAAGCATAGTACCTGAAAGCGATTTCAACCAGCCGGACAAATTGTCTCAGCCAGCCTGTGACAATTGAATGCCCGGCTCCGAAAACATCCTCTGGCCGTCCAAGGCGCGCTCTCGCTGTTGGAAGACAGGTGTTTGCGGGGGATGCCCGACCAAAGCCGCACTAAGGAAAAAATTACTATTTTTAAAATTTCAAATTTATTGTTTACCTGCGGTGTCTGCCCGCAATGCGCGAGACAGGAAATGGTGATCGCACGTCAGTATCTGCTCGTTGTCGGCACATTCCCGACGGTCGTCACTCTCCGTCATTCCCGCGGGTTTAGGCGGGAATCCAGTGTCGTGATGTTATCCGTTGAGTGAGTACGACACTAGGAGCCTGCGCGGCAGAAGCGAGTCGGCTGCAATGGGTGGAGAAAAGTCCCACTTTCGTCCCGTTTTTCCGGCTGTAGCTGGGCTACAGTCCTCAAAATCGGAACAAAATTGGGCTCTTTTCCCACCCATTTCGCTTCGACTCCTTCTGCCGCGCAGGCTCCTAGGTTCCCGCCTAAACCCGCGGGAACGACAAGGGGTAAATTGAATGTCCACTTCCGGCAATACCATCTGTCTCATCCGGGCACGAAGCGGGCATATGCATATCCAAATAATACTGCCCCAACCAAGCCTGGATCTGAGTTTGCCGCGAAGCTCCAAACGCAATGAACCGACTGCCGTTGTTATGCTGACAGCGCAGTGCAAGTTCAGCCCGGCAGGCTGAGATTCAATCCCGGCACATCAACGTTCGAAGCTGGGATTGCATTCCGGCCGGTCGGACGGTGAGCCAAATTTTTTAGCCGTTTCCCCACCCCCTTTTTTTTAATGCCTTATTTAGGGCATTGTTTTTCAGAGTTGAGACGTTGATGCTTCAGCGGGCCGTGTATTTCTGGTTTGTCCCCAAGGTGTATCGAATAGCGCGTTACAACGCCAGATTCAATAATCGCCAATTGATTCAACCGTCTTTCGAATTTCCTGAAAGCCCAATAAGTAAACTTGACTTACTATGCCACTAGGTGGCATAGTAAGTTCATGAATCGAGTGTTTAAAACCCGCCACTTTAATCGATGGATGCGCAAAACGGAATTATCCGATGGTGCATTATGCCAAGCCGTCAATGAAATGCTGCAAGGACTAATCGATGCTGACCTTGGCGGTGGAATTGTGAAAAAACGAATTGCCGTTTCCGGGCGGGGAAAAAGTGGCGGTGCAAGAACATTAATTGCTACAAATAAGGGAAGTAAGTGGTTCTTTGTATTTGGTTTTGAGAAAAATGATCGAGCCAACATTACAGAAAATGAATTGGAGGCCTTGCAGGAATTGGCAAAAGAGTTGTTGGCAATAACGGTCAAACAACTTGATGAGGCCATTCAGAATGGCGCTCTTACGGAGATTTGCAATGACAACTAAACTTAAATCTAAAAGCAAAATTCTCGATGCTGTGCATGCAACAGCCAGCGATTTACATAAACTTGGATTTATTGACAAACGCAAAATGCGAAATTTTGATTTGCTATGCCTTGAACCCATACCCGAATACAGTGGCGAAGAAATTCGTGCTTTACGTGATCATCTCCAATTAAGCCAGGCGGTATTGGCAGCGGTCTTGAATACCAGCTTGTCTACGATTCGAAAATGGGAAGTTGGCGATAAACATCCGAGTGGACCATCGCTTAAATTATTGAATCTGCTTGATCGTAAGGGATTGGAAGCGATTCTTTAAATCTTTGTCAATGCTCTGAATGACCACCTTGTATAACGTCGAAAGGCAGCAAGGGTCACGAAGCGGGCGTATGCATATCCAAACAATATTGCCCCAACCAAGCCTGGATCCGAGTTTGCCGCGAAGCTCCAAACGCAATGAACCGACTGTCGTTGTTATGCTGACGGCGCAGTGCAAGTTCAGCCCGGCAGGCTGAGATTCAATCCCGGCACATCAACGTTCGAAGCCGGGAATGCATTCCGGCCGGTCGGACGGTGAGCCAAATTTTTTAGCCGTTTCTCATAATGCCTTATTTAGGGCATTGTTTTTCAGATCGAAGACGTTTATGCTTCAGCGGGCCGTGTATTTCTGGTTTGTCCCCAAGTTGTAGCGCGACGTTCGATACCCCGCTCAATGCTTTCAGAATACGTTCCAAACAATCAGAAAAACAGTGCATTCTCTTAACGGGTATCTTAAAAAAGTCAAAATGAAGATGAAAATCACTCGGCTGCATGGTTTGTTGTTGATGTTATGTGTGGCAATTGCACTGTATGCGGCAAAGAGCCATTTGCCGATTCCAACAGACTATCGCCGCACAGCTCCAATACCCGCTGCCAACCCTGCGCTGCAACTGGAAAAGATTGAGAAGCTTCACCTGCAACATCAGGCGATCGAGATCGGGCCGCGCCCGCATGGTGATGGTGTGTTTGACGGTTGGTTCGCACTGAAATCGACCTACCCAAGACCGGTATCTTCGTGGCAGACCAGCGAGAAGTCGTTCTATACCAAACTGCTGGAAAAAGAAAAATATGATGTTTTGATCGTGCCGTTTCAGGTACAGGATCGTGCCTTTGATCAGGCAACGCGCTCGTTATTGACTGCCCGCCTGACCGATTTGATCAAGTCGGGCACCAGTCTAAGAATCCCGGACCCCTATCTGGTGGCCAGAGCGTTGGGAGATGGCGATCGACGATTTAAGTCAGCAGCTGTCTATGACCTGGCGCAACACTTGAACGTTGGCCGCATCATTTGGACCTATGCTGGCCATGATCAGAATCAACGCATGGCGATCACCTTGACGGTTCAGGACAAGGCGGCCGACACCGAGTTGGATGCGCAAACCAAGGCTGCAATTCATGGCAAGGAAATGCTGGCCTTTTCCAGTCAAAACCCGCCACTCGTGGTTGCTGAAACTGCCTTGGGCGATTTGGTCAGGGAACTCGGTTATGCTCCCCCGGCGCAGCATCCCGATTCCGGCAGCTGCAATATCGACTTTGCTTCGATGCCGGAGTCACCCAAAGCGATGTTGCTAAGTGCCAGCACTCCCGCCCAACTTGCGCGGTCCTACGAAGTCTATTCGGCGCTCACGCCCAACTTTGATGAACGCAGCAGACGAAGATTTGCCGAGAAAGCCTATCTGGCTGTATTAAACGTATCGGACAGCTGCCCATCTTATCGACTGCTGAAAGCGCGCGCCTTGTTTCAGTTGGGTTATCGGCCCTTGGCTTTGACGCTCCTGGCTAATCCGCAGACTGCCGAAGAAAAAGCACTGATGGAAACGTTGAACGGCAATTATCCCGAGCTGGAAAAGCTGGTGCACGACATGCCGAACGACCAGGCCAGGTTGTTGCCAGGGCTGGATCTGATTGATATCGGTGGCGCCTACAGGTTGGTCAACAAACAGAAAGCCGGTGAACTGATTCAGTCATTCAAACTCCCGGGTAAGTTTTGGTCGTTCTTCATGGAGCGAAAATTTGCCGATCATGACCATTGGATGGTTCAGAACAATGCAGTGATCAAAGCCCTGCTGGCTTATGATTTGCCGGTAGTCGGATCGGCCAATGTCAATTTGGGATCTGACGTCGACATGGCTCTGTTTGAACACAGCCGAAAATATTGGCAGGAAAATTTGACCTCCTCGATCGACCCAGACAAAGTCAAGGCGCGCAACTTTGATTATCTTGATCTGATAGTCGCAATTGGTACCGACAATCTGTTTCGCCAGGTTGAATTCTCAACGCGTGTACAAGGGCTGCCAAAAAACGCAATGCGGCGATTGGATGAACTCGCCCCAGTCTACAAGGATCACCCCAGGTTTGCGCTGGATCGTTCGGCGGCCGAACTGCAGATGGCGGGTAAAAACCCGGGCACCGACGTTGCCAGTAACCTTCTTAAATCGGCCTATGACGATGCAATGAACGCCATGTATTGGGAGCAGGGCCAGTCTCAGGTGGCAAGCGCTTCAGGCACCCAGCTGCAATACATGAATCGCACGGATTATGGACCGGCAAACGACTTGTACTACACTGATCTGCCGTTTCATCCGGATTATGTGAGTTATGGGATTGCTGAATCTTCAGCGGCGCTGACGTCGGCTGTGCAGGGGGCAGTGGAAAACAGCAGCAGGGATTTCGGGCCGGTGACCAATCAGGTCAATTCGTATTCGGATCGCGACGAGGACAAACTTGCCAAATTCTTGCAGACTCTCAAAGGCAGGTTTCATGGCTCTCCTGATTTGTCGTCAACCATGATCGAATTGAGCAAGAAGAAGCCTGGATCTGTCGATACCGACGCGTTGCTGAAAAAAGCTATTGCGGATAATCCAAACTCGTGGAAATTCTATTTTGACTTGGGGACCAAGCTTTTTAATCAGGGAAAGATCGAAGACGCCTTTACGACATTCATGAGTTACCCGGGCTTTAAGAGCGACATTGGCGACAACGCCGTGGGCACCACCAACAATGTCGCGCAGGTGGCAATGCGTTTCTACCATGCCGGTTACTTTGAGCAGGCCTCAGCGCTTTATCAGATAGCAGATCGACTCGATACTGGGGCAGACTATGGGATGGTTGCTCACGAACGGCTTGCCCTGATGCGCGGCGATCTTGGCGATGCCATGGCAACCCTGCATGAGCGCGTGCAGCGCTATGGCAGCAACACCGCTTATTTTGAATATCTGTCGATGCTGTACGCGACCGGTCACGCGAAGGAAGCATGGGCAATTGGTGAGGGCCTGATCAGCGCTGGCCAGACTTCAAGTCTATGGGGTGGCGCAAACACCGGCTTCCGGATATCCGGCACTTCGGAGGCAACCATACTGAAATGGGCAAAGAAGTTAGCAGTCGGAAACGCGATGCAACAGGATGATATCAATCCCGGGAAGTTCCTGATGACTGCTGCCACGTTCGACCGCAAACCAAGTATGGCGGTCGTCGATACCCTGGATCAAATCGAGGTGCCGGTCTCTGCCGCGATTGATACGCCGCATACAGCGAGGCGACAATCTGACGCCGGGCATGCCACCGTACTGTTTGGGTTCCCGACTATGTCATGTGGCGCCCAAATTGCCACTGACTGGGCGACGCCTGGCAAGTATGGCAAATTCATTAAATCTGAGCGCCACTATTTCGTGCTCGCATACAGGGAAATTCAGGCGAAAAACTATGCCGGCGCAGAAAAGGTTATGGCAGAAGCAGGGCAGTTGTATGACATGACCTGTCCATTGGTTACCTACCTCGATCCTTATTGGGCGTTTGCGGCCGCCAAAATTAATAACACTGCTTACATCGACAATCTTCTGACCTTGTTCCGTGAGGATGATCGCCAATTTGATTACTACCTGACCAAATCGGTACTGCAGGGATTCAAACATGACGTCGACGGTTCGATCGCGTCGGCCCATATGGCCAGACTGTTCGTAACCAACACTCTGGCTATGGGATACCTGCCGGACTACAGCTATGCCGAAATGATGGAATGGTTATTTTTTGAAACCAAAGACGACAAATACCGGACCGAGGCACTCGATTGGTTGGCTAAGGTGGAAAAGAAATTACCGTGGTCAGGATGGGCTTTTGCCATGGAAGCGGAACTGCAGTCCGATCCAATCCGCCGGTCAAACGCCGCAGCAATGGCGCGCTACCTTGATCCGCTGTCGGAACGTCTGGCACGCTTACCTAAAAATGTGAGGGACAACGCCAAATTCACTAATGGCAATCCCTTGTTAAGAGTGGTCGATCGCAACCCGCGGTTGGAGAGCAAGACTTAGAGCTTACATGGTGCGCCGGGATGCAGCTTGACTGAACGGTCGTAAATTCGAAGAGACCTATTATGGTGAATGTGTGATTTGCTTGTTAACGGCACAAATGAGCCACTCGCAGGTCCGAACAATTGAATTAGTCTGTGGCGCAAATATAATTTACCAGGAAGAAATCCATGAGTGAAATTGCTGTTCTGATTCTCATACTCGCTGTCGTTTTTTTCATCGGCGGCTTCCGCATTGCCAATCAATACCAACGCGCTGTCGTTTTCCGACTGGGAAAATTACAGGGAATACGTGGTCCTGGACTCTACTGGATAATTCCAGCGATCGAATGGCAACGAACCGTCGATATCCGCACCATAACGACATCAGTTGATCAACAGGAGACAATCACAAAAGATAATGTGCCTGTGAAAGTGACAGTTGTTATTTGGTATTCAATTACCGATCCGGTGAAATCCGTTGTTGAGGTTGTGGATGTAAGTCGCGCCGTTGTGCAAGTAGCTCTGACTTCATTACGCAATGTTATTGGCAGGCATACTCTCGATGATGTTTTAAAAGAGCAAGAGCGACTTGGTACCGATATGAGGAAGGTAATTGATGGCGCAACCGAACCCTGGGGTGTCAAAGTAACCAGAGTGGAAATGCGAAATGTCGAAATCCCTGAATCGATGCAGAGAGCAATGGCTCAAGAAGCGGAAGCACTTCGTGAGAAACGTGCAAGGATAATCAAGGCTGAGGCAGAATTGGAAGCGGCGGTAAAACTGAGAGAAGCTGCTGGACTGATTATGGAAAACCCAGCTGGATTGGAATTACGCCGTATGCAAATGATCACCGAAGTTGGAGCCGAACAAAACACGACTACGATTATTATGATGCCAAGTGAATTTGTTTCCATGGCCAAAGGCATTGCTGACTTTACCGGTAAATTAAGCAAGGAAAAGTCTTAATTACGCAAACGCTTCCCTTTCGTAAGATAGAAGCACATTACCAAACATAATATTGGAAATATAGTGGCTAACTATTCTGAGAGTGACTTTGAGGGTAAATTCAATTCAGCCGACTACCCTCAGACCTATACGGCATCGACCGGAAACAAAGTAGCCGCTGCAATAACAGGATCACTTCTTGGCATAATTCTGCCGATTATTATTCTCATATCGTTAAATTCAACCAATCCGCGCAACGGCAATCCAATTCCACTTATATTGATTTTTTCGATGGTGCCCGTAATTTTTGTGCCCTTGGTCCTAAGCACGTTCAAGTTCAAAATCACGCTCCATCCTGACCGCATCGAATATCAGGGATTGATCAAAAAATGGACAATCCAGCGCAGACAGATTGGAAGCTGGCGCATGCCACGCGTTCAAAATGGTGCCGTACTTGAAATTACTTCCAGCAACGTCGGCAACCAAGTCATGAAGTGCACAATGCAATGCAAGCCCGATGCACAATTCAATGCGTGGTTTGCCGGACTAACGAACCCCGATCTGCTTCAACTGAAGCAACTTGAACAGCAAATCTCAGAAAACCCAGACTATGGTGATACGCCGGAAGAACGATTGCTGGCGGCAAAGAGAACTAAAAAAAGCGTGTTCGTTCTCAACGTCCTTGCAGCTGTAATCCTCTATTGGTCGATGATCTATCCCTACCCGAACATGTTACCAATATGGATCTGTCTGGCGATGCCGTGGTTTGCCATTTTGGTTTGTTGGCAAAGCAGGGGATTGATTAGTTTGATCAGTGTTGAACGAAAATATTCAACAAGCAACCTGACCTCTTTGTTGATGGCGCCAGCGCTAGGTCTATTGCTGCGGGCGCTAACTGTTTCAAACTTGCTGGACTGGTCGGATGGAATTTTTTGGTCGTTAATTTTTTCTCTGCCTTTGCTGTTTTTTATTGGAGTCGCGACACAATGGTTTTCCAAAACGCTAAAGCTGTTCCTGGCGGCGCTTGTAATTGCAGCGCTATATGGGTACGGCGCGGTAGTCGCAAGTAATCAGTTGCTGGACCATGCGCAACCAGGTGAACAATCCCTGACCATTTTGGGAAGGCACGAAACACATGGCAAAGGAGCCGCTGGATATTTTACCGTTCCATCATGGGGAAAATATTCTGGGGAGAACGATGTTAGAGTCGGATGGAATATGTATTACAGCCACGCTGTCGGTGAATTGATTTGCATGCAAATTCATCCCGGTATTTTTCATATTCGGTGGTTCAGTGTCGTTGAGTGTCCACAGTCAGTGCCAAGGCAGTCCATTGTCTACAACAGCGTTGCCACGCCCTATGTTGCAGTGACAGTTAAAAAAGCAGGGTCCGAAAACGCAACGGTCGACTTTGGCACCCCACATTCGTGGGGACTGGCAGTCGGAATGATATTAGGCGCTCAAAGCCGGATGCACCCCGATATGCTGGGCGGTTGGGCAACGACAACCACCAATGCAGAGCTGGTAAAGCCTGGCCTGGAGAGGTGGTGGGGAATACATAATCGTGACGAACTTCTGAGCGAGATAAGGCACCTGGAGCGTTTCGGACATCGGGCTGAATTTGAGCGTTTGGGTCAAATGAACGAAGCATTGAATAATAGTGAGTATAAGAAGGCGCTATCCCTGTTTGCATTCAATGACCTGTTCAATATTGAGCGCAATACTTTTGTCAAACAACATTATGTCCAACTAAAACAGAAAAGCCTCTTGGCGTTTGATTTAGTCCGCGTGGTGAATCTGAGCAGACAGGGATACTTGGCCAACTATATCAGCGAGGAAGAAGCATGGTCGCATATCATGATGGCAGCTGACCGTCTCCAGCGCACCTACAATTCGTGGCATGATTTATCGGATAATTATTTGCTGGGGCGACAATTCTGGGGGGGTAATAAAGAAGGTCAGGCAGAATTTGCGACAACACTGCAGTGCGTGCACGACCTACAGAATGGACCGTGGCAATTGAATTCTTGGGAAATGCCATTGCACTGAAAGAGTAACTAAACAGGCTTCATTTATTTAACGCATGCCCGAAATCGGCAGAACTTGTGTCAAAACGTGTGTCCGGTGTGAAATTTGAAGCTGCCGTTGGCGGTGTGTCGGCATCTGAAAACAAACGGCAGAGACTATGTCAAAACGTGGGACAACTGACGGCACAATCCAGTCGTTTAGTTGGCTATCTAAACTTTTCACCAGTTTGATTTGAAATAGGAACTATTTTGAAAAAAATTCTGAATACTTCTGTAATTTCCCTCTATGTTTTCATTTGCTTCAATTTACCACTCTCCCATTCCCAAACCATTGAAGTCAAGAAATTCACTTTGGAAAAAGGGATAGATATTGAAATCGTAGAAAAAGGATTCGACGATAAAAAATTTGTCGTTGAAAGGTGCATGCAAGAAAAATTTAGCTACGTTTGCAAAATTAATGGGCATGTTCCATTTGGGATCGATGGCAATTTACCTAAAACTTTTATAGAGAGCATAACGCTCACCGTCAATCAAAAGATTTATCAATTAAATAGTGAAGACATGTACGACGCTTGGGGAAATCGACCGGCCAATATAAAAGGATTCAATTATCTTGCTGTGTATTGTAGAAATGATGAAAATTGCACATTGCGTGGGGAGTTTTCTGACGGGGCCGGCTCATTTGTGGCTGAATGGCTAATTCGTTCGGGAATATCAACTCGATCAATTCTAACTAATTCTGAAGATATATTTCCGGACTTCACCCATCGAAATATGGCTGACTAATTAATTGTTGCGCACAACTACACGCTAAAACTATAAATTGACTGGCCGCTATGTATAACCTCGAACGGCAGCAGAGGGCACCCAGCAGTATGTATGATGTTGAATTTGAAGGGCAAGTCCCGGCACATAGGGGACGGTGAGATATCTGCCTAATTTAATATGGATCGCGCATCACAGATTAGCTATTTAATGAGTATTAAAATCAAATTGGGAAATATGAGAATGAAATTTCTAAGTCTGAAAAATTTCCTTAGTTTATTTTGTTTATTAACCCTACATTCATTTGCCTTGGCACAGTCAACAACGAATCAAACAAAAGGAATCGATGAAGACTTATTTTGGAAAGTCATTAATTCGACAATTGCAAATGAAGGCAATCCAGAACAGCAATTGATTTCGCTTCAACTGGCACTATCAAAACTGTCAGTGGAAGACGTAGGCAAGTATGAAAGAACTTTCGATTACGAGATGCGGAGATCCTATGCGTGGAATTTATGGGGCGCAGACTACGTGATACATGGTGGTGCATCAGATGACAGTTTCGAATATTTCCGTTGTTGGATCATTTCTAAAGGTAAAACCTTTTTTGAACATGTATTAGCAGATCCTGACACAATCGCAGATTTGGTAGAAACAAAGCCAGGTGATGTTCTTGAATTTGAGCAGTTCGCCTATATTGCAAGAAAAGTTTGGGCGCAAAAAACTGGTAATAAATCGAATACGATGCCAGGAGCTGCTCCCATGATGTACATCGGGCAAAAACCAATCGGAGTCGAATTCGACGATAGACCAGCCGCGCTGGCGAAAAAATATCCCAAGCTATGGAAGCGATTTGGCGAACATCCGCTTGAATGACCGCTTTTTCTTGGAAAGGGTATTTTCAAAAAGGCGGTAGTCGGCACGAAGCTGTCAATGGTAAAGGAATGTGTAGTTAGAAAATAGCGGACAGTCGAAACAGAATTTGGAACGAATTCCTATGGCCTCAAAATTAAAATGATTCCTAACTCAGCTATCAACCTAGAAAAAATTAATAAAGAAATGTTTTTGGCCCTCGTGGTGATGGCCATATTATTTCCGATGTTTTTGATTTTTACCATAATGACCACAAGCTGCTATCTAAAAGCGGAGTTGATGGATATTCCTGCCATAGTAGGTGTATTGGCGGCATTCGTAAGCCTCCCGGTTATGATTTATCAAGTGCGACGAGGGGTTGGTGCAAGTAGATTGTTAACTGGCGACCCAATGCAGTCTATCTTGCGTTGTTCGGGATTATTTTTAGTATGCGGGGTTGTTGCAGGTTCTATCGCGTGGATAGCATTAAGTGACATCGTATACTTCCTGTCCAAAAATGAGCAAGTCTACGTTGTGACGGTACTTTCACCTGGAACGATTCGTGGCTGCAAGAATGCAATTGTTTTTGTCGAACCAAACATTGACCGGCAAGTCGTGAGTTGCGTTCACGGCAAAGCCATGATAACTAGGGCCGGTGAACAAGCAGTGGTAACGGTTCGATTAGGAGAACTTGGTGTCAGGATAATGAACGTGAGAAAATCTTAACTGACTTACCGGATACGGCAGAGAGTGTGTAAAAACCTAGCACCGAACGCGCCACAAACCGCTCAGGTTGTCGCGCCACTGAATTAATCATAAAAATATTTTTTGAAGCGGTGATCATGAAGAATCAGAAGCTTTCTTTTACCGATAGATGTACGACGTATTTACTGGGAATTTTTCTCGGGATCGGTGCCATGGTTAATCCTTCTTTTGCTGACGAGTGGCAGTGGATACGAGTATCACCAGACTACACTCCGAATCATGTTGGGTGGCAGATTTTGCAAGGGAAGGCCGAAGTTAAAATTAAAGATGGTAGGATTTCAACAGAACTAAAATATGATGACGAGAAATACTATTATCGCTTTCTGATCGATGGAACGGTGAATAAAAATGGTGACGTTTCCGTCACGGAAATTCAAGAACACACTGACGCTGGGGCCCGTGAATTTGCTGGAACTCTAGAGATAGCCGCAAATCCGAAGGCAGATTGGGAATATGATCGGATTCTCCTGAAGGGCGGCCCAAATTTTGTCTCGCTTTTTCGAATTATAAAAAAATAGCTAAGTTGTCCAATCGACTTGTCAGCACCCGGCACATAGCAGCCTCTGGACGGCCTAAGCAAGTATGGAATCAAAAGACGAGAAGTGAGTGACTCAGGGAGTGAAGCCGACACTCGTACCCGACTTAAAAATATCTTTTATATTCTAAATAACAAATGCTGCTTAATAAATTGAACCGCAAAGCCGTTTGGAAAATTTCTGTTATTTTGATTTCGTTGCTGTTTCCAGTTTATGCAACATCTCAAGAAGACGTAAGACAGTTTACGTCTTTCTCCAAATTCAATCTCAACGTGGGGACATTGGAAGATGTACAAAGCGTCCTAGGTCCATCTACTTTGGTTGAGACCG
>JBEONO010000013.1:0-127291 GCA_040544425.1 Oxalobacteraceae bacterium GrIS 1.18 | reverse complement strand
CAAAGGAACAATTAAATCATAAGGAGGTGTATCAGGAACTGAAACTGGCGGCATAAAAATTTACTTTTAGGCGACAACTAGCTTGAAAAACTCCGCCAACCGACCAACTGTAACTGCCAACGTACTCTTCATTAGTAAGTGGGAGTGGATCAAAATTGTGACCAATGCGGTTAGGGTCCAGTATGATTGTCATGATATTTCCTTTCAAAATTTAACTGAGAGCACGCAGTGTAAAAAGTGAAAATTAGCTGACACTTAGAGTTCGGCCCGACTGATGAGAATTTCAGGAAAGATGAAATTCGCAACCTGCAGGTGGGATTTCATTATTGAATTGGAGGAATGTGTTTGGACTTGGAAGGTTGCCGATTTCAGGGAACTACCACACTCCCCAAAATCGGCGGCTCACACACGCTGCAAACGACGGTGACAGTCCGGTCTTTCTGTTCCCAAGCCTTCTTGCGAAGGGACCGGATACTCGGCTAAAAACAACGGCCGTCAGGCCGCGATTTTAAAGCAGTCGTCATTGGATGCTTTACGCATTCCGCCGACATAAACGATTTTATTTACGTTTATAGGTTTTGCGCTATTTGCGTCAGACGCCTGACGTGATGTATCTCCGGTTACTAATCGACCCGTCGAAACCAGGTCACCCCCACCAAATGCCGCAAGCCACGCCTGTCACCATTTGGTGGAGGTGGGGGGAGTCGAACCCCCGTCCGAATCGCCTTTTGCCTTTGAGTTTCACGAGGCATGACTGCCCTCGCACACATCAATTCCTGTCAAGCTGAGCAATCCTCAGCCCGAATTACTTAAAAAAACCAAGGCGCAGATCTTCTCAAAATGTCGATGCATCAACAATAAGTAAATACGCTTACGGGAACTTCAGGATGCGCAAGTCGGGTCGGTGCGAAATAATCATCTTTCCGTTTTGACGGTCAGGCCGACTGCAAAGCAAATCAATTTACCTGGATGTAATCCGATACGCTTTGAAAGCGTTAATACCACTGAAGGGTCTTGATCCAGTCATGACGGATGAAACAGCAAATTGCATGGCGTTTCGCTGAATATTCCGGCGATGGAAATGGAATTTGGGACTTATCATTAACCTGTTAGCTCTATGAAATTGGAGGCAATCATGCCAACCAAAGAACAAGTACGTCACTATATGCACGAACGACAAGCTGAAAAAAAACCGCCGCCATCCTCAGATGAAATACGCAGACGGCTTGCGCAGTATGCGTCGTCGGAAAACCGGAGCAGTAAATAGCTTCCAAGTGTCATCCCGGGTCCCAGCGAGGTGAGCGCACCAAAAAGCCGTCACCTCTACGTAGCCTTACCGATTGGGATGGGCGAAGAAGACCAATAGAATGAGCTCCCCGTAATTTACCAAGGAGCGCCAATGGATCGCATTCATCTGTCTGACAAAATACTTTCAGTCGTTGATCCCCAGGTTGTCGCCATTCCGATACAGGAATGCGGCGAAACCATGATCAATCTGCGCGATCAGGATGTGCTTGCCTTCGGTGAATCTCCCGAAATTCCTGACAATCCTTTTTACACCAAGCTGAGAAAAACGGTGTACCGAAAATTGGTAGCGGCGCAACGCCTGTTACCGAACCATCTCAGGCTTTGCCTGTATGAAGGCTATCGCAGCCTGGAATTACAGAACCTTCTGTTTTGCAAACGCTATCAATCCTTAAATCGACTCCATCCTGAGTGGGACAAAATACGCCTGTTTCATGAAACCACCAAGTTGGTCTGCCCTTTAATCAATCCAGATGGAACACTGAATACACCACCGCACAGCACAGGTGGCGCGATTGATGTGTATTTGATCGACAGGCGCGGCAATCTGGTTGATATGGGAATTCCCGCTGCAGACTGGATGACAGATCTGGATGGCTCTCTGTCAAGAACCGATTCATCAACCATTTCGGGCATCGCACAAATGCATCGCTCGATGATGAGCCGGGCCCTGGAAAAAGTTGGTTTCGTCAATTATCCGGCGGAATACTGGCATTGGTCATATGGAGACCGGTACTGGGCGTATCTCAATAAAAAGCCGTTCGCACTGTACGGTCCGGTCCGAATAGAACAAGGTTAACTTTTTTGGATTGCTTAGCTATCGATCAACCGGCACAGACAAGTCACGGCATCCAACTGTGGCACCTGGACTTGTCAGAACTGGACTATGCCAACTGTGCCAATCTGATTTCAATGATTTCGCCTCTGGAATTGGAACACGCCCGCCAATTCAAATTCCGCCATCTGCAAGAGAGGCATATTTTAAGCAAAATATTTCTGCGTCTGTGTCTGTCACATTGCACGGGCACAGCGCCAGACAGATTGCAGTTCAACTGCAATGCGCATGGCAAACCTCGTTTATGCAATTTGGGAGCGCGCCCGCATTTCAATGTATCGCATGCGGAAAACCTGGTGTGCGTCGCAGTCAGCTTTGATGGTGAAATTGGCGTCGACATCGAAACCAGACAAGACATTGACGTTTTGAGCATTGCGGCGCAGTTCTTTCATCCGGATGAATACCAACAAATCCGGAACGCCAATCAGCATGAGCAAGAACGCCTGTTTTATCGGCTTTGGACCCTGAAAGAGGCTTTTTTCAAAGCACTGGGAACCGGCATCACAGCAGGGCTGGAAAAAATAAATATTGATCTGAGCTGTGAGCCACCGAAATTCTGTGCATCCGCCGATTTAGCTTTGCCTGTCGACGCGTGGACATTATTCGATACGACATTGAATGACGATACGTTTCTGGCACTGGCTCATCAATCCCGGCGGACTCACCTTGCCTGGTTTAACGGTCTGCGATTGTTCAACTGAATATCGCTTTGCTTTCGCTGGCCAGCTCAATTACTGGACCTTCCAAAAATACTCACCGTTCTCGTGCACAGCCTTGAGCAGAATTGAAAACCCTTGTTGCAGGAGCACATAGTCGAGCTTCATACCCTGGCAAAGCACGTATTCCGGCTTGAGCGCGACATACCTGCAATCGGCATTTTTTGCCACGATCATCTTGACAGGCTCGTTATCCAATACGGTGTCTTTTGCGCTGGGTAAGAGTTCGGATTCGATTCGCGCCTGCATTGCTCGCCCTTTAAGTCGTATTCCAACCTAACGCAGAAACGAACCGCTTTCACGAAGTCGAAATGGGATGTTGCGTCATATGCTATACCCATACGGACGTCAACTGTGGCCATTTGCAGTATTAACTGAAGATTTTTTCGTCGTCTTCAATTTCAGTGACTTGTTTGCGGCTACTCCGGCGGTCAACAAAATAACTGCTGCCAGTCATTTTCTTCGCCATTTTTTTGGTCTCTGCCAATTGCTGCGACAGCTCGAAAGAGGTTTCGACTGCGCCGGGCTCAACCACCACAATGCCGGCAGACAGACTCACCAGAGGATGGAACACATCCACCCCTTGACGGTTCTGAGTAACAAAGCCACCGGCAGTCAGGTGTTCATCCTTGAAAAGATTTTTCACCACGCGATCAAATTCGAGCAAAATCTTTTTGACCTTGGCTTCCCAATCTTCCGACCTGAACACCACCACAAAATCATCGCCGCCGATATGACCTACAAAATCCAGCGCGGTATCGGTTTCATCAGACAACAGTCGAGCCGCCAGCTGAATCACATTGTCGCCAGTGCGGTAGCCATACACATCATTGAAGGCTTTGAAATAATCCAGATCGAAGTAGGCAGCAGCAAAATTTTTCTGGCTGGTCAGGCACTCCTTGATATGTTCATCGATCGGCACATTGCCCGGCAGCAGAGTCAGTGGATTGGCATAGCGTGCGGTGATAATCTGGACATCCGAAACGGCCTTGAGCAGATCGGTCATTTTTCCGGAACCGAAATAGTGGCCATCTTCAGTCACGATATAGCCATCGACCAGATGCCGGTCATTCAGATTGGCAACCACCTCAGACATGGTGCGCAGCGTCGCCGAGACATCGAAGACCAGCGGATGCATGTCCATGATCACGCTGCATGAGCGCTTGCCATACACTTCGTTAAAGAAAATTTCCGAGCCGCGCCGCAATACATCGTTCGAGCGCAACACGCCGATGACCCGTCGTTCGTGATCGAGAACCGGCAGTGCATTCAACTGGGAATCGGCACCGAACATCTTGATCGCACTGTTGCAGGTGGTCGCCGATGTCACCGTCGTTAACTGCGCGGCCAGATTGCGGGCGCAGGTTGCACTGCCCCACAAGGCCTGTTCTTTCTTGGACGCTGAAATCGAAACGCGGGTGTCGTTGAGCAGCTTGGCGATCGCCGGTTTAATTTCCGTGTGCGGATTTTGCAGTGGATGCGCCATCAAATAACCCTGCACCATATCGACGCCCTGATGCCGCAGGGACTGCAAATCGGCTTCATCTTCAACGCCTTCGCCGATCACTGCACAGCCGATGCCCTTGGCGACTTCAACGATCGAGCGGATAAATAACTGCTTGACCGGATCGCCGTGCAATCCATCGATAAAATGGCGGTCAATCTTGACGAAATTGGGGCGCATCTTGACCCAGCGTTTGAGACTGGCAAAGCCCTCGCCCAGATCGTCAATCGCCATGATGAAGCCCAGCGAGCGCAATCCGGCAATCGCGCGCTCGAGCGCGTCAGGATCGTTGACCGGTCGCGATTCGGTTAATTCAATCACGATGCGGCTCGAAGGTATGCCCACCTCAACCAATTCTTCAGAGATGTAGTCGTGGTATTGATTCGAATGAATCAGTGAATCGACCGTGACATTCAGGAACAGTTGTCCCGGTAAATTCAGGTGTTTGAAACGCCCCAATGCCAGCTTCAGTGCCAGACATTCCAATCCAATCAAACGGCCATTGGCTGCAGCGACATCAAACAGTTGCAGGGGCAGATGCAGCGACGAATCGGCCGGTCCACGGCACAGTGCTTCCCAACCTATGACGCTGCCGCTGTCGGCGCTGAATATAGGCTGAAACAACATTTTGATCGCCGCGTTCGCAATAATCCGGTCCAGTTCCCTGGACAGATCCTGCGCCGACGGCTCTTCAAAATTTTTGCTATTCAGGTACATGGACCAAGCCTCGCGGAACTGTTAAAAATTCCATATCAGGGATTAAACACGCGCACCGATTTCATGCGTGTCCGGATTGTACTGGCATTTCTCCGGCTTCAAACATCGCCGTGCATGAATAATTGCGGTAAGGATTGCCGAACCAATAATTTCCTTACGACAACATCAATAAAGACGTCACATACTAACGATGGCGTATGACGTCAACATGACGGCTGTGCCAAATCTGGCAATCAAATACGACGGAAAATTAGAGCGTGAACTCAGGCATTGATCTAATTGAAAGCGTTTGTACAAACATTGGTGCGGCGACTAGTCCAAAATCAATTCGTAGCTGGTACTTCTGCCTCCGGATTCAGATTTGCGCATTAATCCGCGCCTGACCAAATCATTCGCATCACGCAATGCAGAATCCGGTGAACACTTCGTCAGAACGGCCCATTTGCTGCTCGTCAGTTTTCCTTCAAACCCGTCGAGCATTCGGTTGATGATGTTGATTTGCCGTTCATTCAAACTCGACCCCGCCCACTTTTTCCAGAAATTGGCTTTGGCCAGCACGGTAGCGATAGTCGATTCTGCGCCATTGATAGATCGATGCAGGCAGCCCAGATACCAGTTCAGCCACTCGGTGACATCCATGTCGCCTCTTTGCGTATTTTCCAGCAGCCGGTAGTAATCCTTGCGTTCACGCTGAATCTGCGCAGACAGGCTGTAACAACGTTGCGGTGAATGCTCCGCCATGGCCAGCGCCTTGTCACCAATCGCGCGTGCAATTCGACCGTTACCGTCATCAAAGGGATGGAGCGTCACAAACCACAGGTGAGCCAGGCCCGCTTTCAGAACTGGATCCATGACAGGTTTGGCATTGAACCAGTTCAGGAACTCTTTGATTTCTTTATTCAACCGGTTTGCCGGAGGTGCTTCGAAATGAATTTTTTGCCGACCGATCGCTCCGGACACAAGCTGCATTGGCCCGCGCGCATCATCACGCCAGCAACCAACGCGAATTTTGACCAGGCCACTAAACCCGGTCGGGAACAGCTCCGCATGCCACGCCTGCAACCGTTGCTGCGTCAATCGCTGCGCATAATTATTGGTCGCGTCCAACACCACCTGCACGATGCCGTCCACATTTCTGTCCGAAGGAGTCAGGGCGCCAATATCTATGCCCAATCGGTGGGCGATTGACGATCGGACCGAGGCGACGCTTAATTTCTCACCTTCGATTTCACTGGTCTTGACCACATCTTCAGTCAGTATTTGCAGCGTAGCCTGATCGCGCAGATCAAATCCCAGGTTTTCCATCCGGCCATGCGTGCGGCCCTGCGCGCGGTGGACGTCGGCCAAGGCGGGTGCCAGGGCCTGCATATCAAATTGCCAGTCGGGCCAGTCTTTGCGTTGCCAGATGTAAGTGTAATTTCCGCTTTTCATGCGGAGATTATGTTGATTAATCTCCGCATGGTCAAGCTTTTCCCTGCTTTTATTGCGGAGATTATGCAGCCCGATCGGCGCAACTTTGCTGAAAATAACGCGATGTCAGAAATTGACTAACGATTGGCACTTAAGATGCTGGCGTTCCACCTCACCCGAAGCGACACTGCGACATCGAACAAATCAAGACATCGGGAGAAAGTTATTTTGGACAATCCAACTACAAGCTGGAAATGCATGCTGTGCGGTTTCGAATACCATGAGGCCCTCGGTTTGCCTGCAGAAGGCTTTGCCCCCGGCACGCGGTGGAGTGAGATTCCGGACAGCTGGAGCTGCCCCGACTGCGGCTACGCAAAAGTTGATTTTGACATGATCGAAGTAGTCGGTGACTGATCAGCGCCCGGCGGCGCGAAATTCGCTTGGCGTGGCATTGAACCAGCGCCGGAATGTCTTGCTGAAATTCGAGGTGTTCTGATAACCCAGACGGTGTGCAATCTCTTCCACGGTCAGGTTGGTCAACAGCAGATACTGGCGCGCCCGCGCAGCACGTGCTTCATCCAGCAAGGCCTGAAAACTGGTTCCTTCACTATCCAGTTTGCGCATCAGCGTTCGGGCCGACATGCTGAAAAACTGCGCCGCCTCGGGAATGGTTGGGTAATCACTCTCACGACCTACCAGCAGCTCGCGCACCCGCTGCGCAAAGGCGTCGACCGGGCCCTGCAACGCGGCCATCTGTCGTTCGCATTCCATCGTCGCCTGGGCAAAGGCGGCCGGATCGGCGGTGATGCAGGGGTAGTCCAATAAGGCATGACTCAAATAAAAGGTGAGCTGACGACTGTCAAAGCGAAGTTGACCGCGGAACATGGTGGCAATTTCGGAACGCCAGGCTGGTTCCGGAAACGGCAAATCAACGCTGACCTGATTTAACTCATTGCCGACCACCGATTGCAGCAAAATAACCACAGCACCGAAAATCAATGTCGTGACAAATTCATGGCCGCTCTCAAGATCAATCCGCTCAATCAATTCAAACGCCGCACCCTGCCCGGTTTCACGTAAACGGAAGCGAATTGCTGCATGGCGCAATGGCGCGTAACGGACCATGACTTCCAGAGCCTGACGCAGCGTGCTGCTTGCAACCAGCGCGTAACCCATCGCGCCATGCGCCGAAATCTGCACCGCCATGCCGAGGTGCAAACCCAGCGCCGGGTCACCGCTGATCCGCAGTGCAGCATGAATCAAATGATTCACCGCACGATGGGTAACGGGGGTCTCGCGCGTCAGCAAGGCCTGCAGCGGACCAAGGCCAGCCTCCAGCAGAATCGGCTCGGGGTCGACACCCTGATTGCGCAGCGTGTGGCACAACAGACGCAAGTAGGTAGGGTTCACCGCTGGCGTATCCAGCGTAGGCGTGACATTATTCATGCATGGCAGTAAAAGACGATGTGCTGTCCATATTAGAGCTTGTCACGAAGTACTGTCAAAGAGAAACTAGCACCTCTTCACATTAATTTTGACCGGTTCGAAGTTGTGGATTTGTTCGTCTGGCTAGGCGCGAGGACGCCGCTTAGTTATCTAAGCAAGGACGAGCAACAACGCCAGGCGGGCAAAGACGCAGCTTCCAACCGGTCAAAATTACTGTGGAGAGGTACTTACATTAAAAAAACAATGGGGAGACATATTTTGAACACATCAACTGTGCCGGTCGCAGCCGAGCGCTACCACGACCGCAAGCGTTACGCCTGGTGGTTATCGATTCTGGTACCGGCCATCATCGGCTCGGGCCCGCTGTTAATTACCTTCAGCGGCAATCTGTATCTGGCCTGGGTGCCGGTGATCTTTGTCTATCTGATGATCCCGCTGCTCGATTTCGTGCTCGGTGAAGACCGCAGCAATCCGCCGGAAGAAGCAGTTCCTGCACTGGAAGCGGATCGCTATTATCGTTACATCACCTATGCCACTTTGCCGATCCTCTGGACCACCTTTATCGGCTCAGTGTGGTTTTTGGCGACGCATCATTTGCCCTGGTACGCGGAACTGCCCTTGATTCTCTCGGCCGGGATGGGCGGTGGCCTGGGGATCAATCTGGGTCATGAGCTGGGTCATAAAAATACTCCGCTGGAGCGCTGGCTGGCCAAGCTGGTGCTGGCACCGACCGGATACGGCCATTTCTTTATCGAGCACAATCGCGGCCATCATCGCGACGTGGCCACGCCGAGCGATCCGGCTTCGTCGCGCATGGGTGAATCGATCTACGCCTTCGTGCTGCGCGAAATGCCGGGCGCGCTGATGCGTGCCTGGAAGATTGAAGTCGATCGCCTGCAGCGTTGCGAACAAGCGGTCTGGTCGCTGCATAATGAAATTTTGCAACCGGCCCTGATTACTCTGGTGCTGTGGACGACTCTGCTGATCTGGCTGGGTATTGCAGCGCTGCCGCTGCTGCTGGTGATCTCGTTCTGGGCCAACTTTCAGCTGACCTCGGCCAACTACGTCGAGCACTATGGCCTGTTGCGCCTGGAGCGCGCTCCAGGGCGCTACGAAGTCTGTCAGCCGCATCACTCGTGGAACAGCAATCACGTGTTCTCCAACTGGGCGCTGTTTCATCTGCAGCGTCATTCTGATCACCACGCCCACCCGACCCGCCGGTACCAGTCACTGCGTCATTTCAAAAATTTGCCCGAATTACCCAATGGTTATCTGGGCATGTTTTTGCTGGCGTATATTCCGCCACTGTGGTTTCGCGTCATGGATCATCGCGTGGTCGCCTGCGTGGGCGGCAATCCCTCCATGATTAATTTCCAACCCGGAAAACGCGCGGGCCTGATGCGTCGCTACCGTCTCGCAGCAGCAACGCTGGAGACAGCACAATGAGCGTTTACCAATGCCCCGAATGCCACTTTGTGTATGATGAAGAGCTTGGCAATCCACACGAAGGCTTGAAGCCCGGCACGCTGTGGAAATCACTGCCCGAAGATTACGCCTGTCCCGGCTGTGCCGTGCGGCTGCGCGATGACTTCGAACTGCAAGCGTCTGATTCCACCACAACAAAAAGGTAAACCACTTATGTACGATTACATCATCGTTGGCGGAGGTTCCGCCGGGTCAGTATTGGCCGCCCGTCTGTCCGAAGATCCATCGGTATCGGTATGTCTGCTGGAAGCCGGACCGGCCGACAACTCCGTGTTTATTCAGGCCCCAATCGGATTCGCGGCCAGCGCCTCGCTGGGCCTGTTTAACTGGAATTACCAAACCATTCCGCAACAGGGATTCAAAAACAAGCGGCGCGGTTTTCAGCCGCGCGGCAAAACGCTGGGCGGTTCGTCCTCGGTCAACGCAATGGTCTACACACGCGGCAATCCGCGCGACTATGACGGCTGGGCCGCGTTGGGCAATACCGGCTGGAGCTTTGCCGATGTGCTGCCGTATTTTAAGAAATCTGAAAATAACGAATGCTTCGGTGCGACCGAATACCGCGGTGTCGGTGGTCCCTTGAATGTGGCTTACCTGCGCAGCCCGAGCAAATTGAATGGTGTATTTCAACGCGCCTGTCAGGCCAACGGTATTCCATTGAATCCGGATTACAACGGCAGTCAGCAATTCGGTGTGTCGCCAGCCCAGGTGACCCAGGTGAACGGCGAACGCTGCAGCGCAGCCAAGGCGTATCTCACTCCGAACCTGCCACGCCCGAACCTGACGGTGATTACCGAAGCCCTCATCAGTAAAGTTGTGATCAAGGACAAGCGCGCGGTCGGCGTGGAATATCGGCAGCAAGGCAAGCTGAATGTGGTCGCAGCTGCCCGTGAAGTGATTCTCAGTGCCGGTGCCTTTGGCTCACCACAGATATTGATGCTGTCGGGAATAGGTCCGGCCGAACATTTGCGCGAACAGGGGATCGAGGTGATATTGGATGCGCCCGGCGTCGGGCAGAATCTGCAGGATCATCTGTCGGCCACCCTGATCTATCGCACGCCGGCTAAGGACGCGACCTTTGGCGTCTCGCTGCCAGGCGGCTGGACGATATTCAAAGCCATCGCCGAATGGCGCAAGAAACGCACCGGCTGGATTACCAGCAATGTCGCAGAAACCCAGGCCTTCATTTCCACCGATGGTAATCGCGATCATCCCGATATTCAGCTGGCCTTGTGCGTGGCGATTGTTGATGACCATACGCGCCGCCAGCATCTGGGACACGGCTATACCCTGCATGTGACCCTGATGCGCCCCAAGAGCCGCGGCACGGTCCGACTGCATTCTGCCGACCCGAAAGATGCGCCGCTGATCGACCCGGCCTATCTGTCCGACCCGCGTGATTTACCGGTACTGGTCAAGGCCACCCAGCAGGCCTACGATGTCATGCAGTCGGACGCACTGGCACCGTATCGCGGCAAGATGTTGTATGAACTGGAGCGCGATAATCCGTCCAAGGTGGAAGACTATTTGCGCCGCAATTCCGACACTGAATATCATCCGGTGGGCACCTGCAAGATGGGACCGGCCAGCGACCGGATGGCAGTCGTTGATCCGACATTGAAAGTGATTGGGATAGAAAGTCTGCGCGTGGTTGATGCATCGGTGATGCCTTTGCTAATCACCGGCAATACCAATGCACCGACCATCATGATTGCGGAAAAAGCGGCGGACATGATACGTGCTTACAAACTGGCGCAGGAGAATTAGCCCCCTGTCGCTCAATTTACCTATGTCGTTCCCGCGGCCTCAGGCGGGAACCCAGTGTCGTATCGCTCAGGTCTTCAACCAGAACGACGCTAGATTCCCGGTGTAGCAGGGGTTTCGCACTGCATGCAGTGCGCCTGCGGAACGAACTTCCCGCGCACGGGAAGTTTCCTTGGCGTCTAAAGGATTTTCAGCCTAAGGCCGCGGGAATGACGCGTTTTAAAAATGTGGATAAAGTCACTTAAATCCGCAGGGAATGACGGGCACTCACCCCAATGCATCATTCACCTGATCATTAAATTCCGCCATGCTCACGGCATTGCCAATTTCCCGCGGCAAGGCATCGCGCACCGAGAACACGCCGAGAATTTTGCCCTCGTCAGTGACAATCGGCAGATGTCGGAATCCACGTTCAATCATGATCAGCACGGCATCGGCGACCTTGTAATCCGGCCCGACGCACTGCGGATCACTGGTCATCACCTCAGAGACTTTGGTGGTCTGCGGATTCAGGGCCTTGGCCAACACACGGGTCATCAGATCGCGTTCCGTCAAAATCCCCAGCATCGTCCCGTTTGCATTGATAATCAGCACGCTGCCGCAATTGGCTCTGGTCATCACGCAGGCCGCCTCCCAGACACTGGCATGAGGCGGCAGGCTGACCACATGGCGCTGCGGCATGGATTGAAAAACTGTGCGTTCCTCATTCATGGTGCATCCCCTCATAAAACTGAGCTAGCGCCAGCTCGCATTGATTTTTTCCAGCGCCTTCGAGCCAGGACAAAGCTCGGCTTCTTTGAGGCTGTTCAAAGGTGTATCGCTGGTATTGAGTGAAATGTGCAAATCAGTCGCGATCGGATCGAGGTACAACAGCCCGGTCACGATCTCGCCGCGTGCGTGGTGCGCATTCATATAACTGAGCGCTGCATAACGGTCGGTCGGATCATAATCGGCATGCAGCTTGCGCAGACGCAGCACGCTGCCATCATGCTGCGGCACTTCGATCACTTCGCCAGCCGGATAGTCCACCGCAATGTCATCGTGCATGGTCATGAAATCAATCCGGCTGACCGCCTCGTTGTGCTGGCGCACGTAGTCATAACTCTTGGTGCTGCCACTGTGATTATTGAAGGTCACGCAAGGGCTGATAATATCGATCAACGCTGCGCCGCCATGATCGAGGGCGCCTTTGATCAGGGGCACCAGTTGTGCCTTGTCGCCGGAAAAACTGCGCCCGACATAGGTCGCGCCAAGCTGCAGGGCCAGCCCGACCAGATCCACCGGGTTATCGCGATTGACCACACCCTTTTTGCTTTTGGAATCGCGATCGGCGGTGGCCGAAAACTGGCCTTTGGTCAAGCCATACACGCCATTGTTTTCAACGATATACGCCATGCGTACGCCGCGCCGCATCGCGTGGGCAAACTGTCCCAGGCCGATTGATGCCGAGTCGCCGTCACCGGAAACCCCCAGATACAGCAAATCGCGGTTCGCCAGATTCGCGCCGGTCAGCACCGATGGCATGCGCCCGTGCACGGTATTGAAGCCGTGCGAGGCGCCCAGAAAATAATCCGGCGTTTTTGAACTGCAGCCGATGCCGGACAGTTTGGCAACCCGGTGCGGCTCGATATCCAGTTCCCAGCAGGCCTCGATAATCGCCGCTGAAATCGAATCGTGTCCACAACCGGCGCACAGGGTGGAGATGCGTCCTTCATAGTCGCGCCGGGTATAGCCAACTTTATTTTTGGTCAGGCTGGGGTGATGCAGTTTCGGTTTGGCAAGATAAGTCATGCTGCCTCCATCTGCGCGCTACTGGCTTTTTTCATCGGGTTCAGGTTTTCATTGATCGCATCGACGATAAACCGGGCCGTGATCGGCGTGCCGTCGTAATGCAGCACCTTGACCAGACAGGCCGAATCGAGATTGAGCTCGTTGACCAGCAAGGCATGCATTTGCGCATCGCGATTTTGTTCGACGATGAATACCTTGTCGTGCTCTTCAATAAACTGACTGACCGAATCCGGGAAGGGAAATGCCCTGAGCCGGATGGCATCCAGATCGGTGCCCTGTTCATGCAGCACATCAAGTGCTTCAGTCATGGCCGGGCTGGTGGAGCCGAAATACAAAACCCCATTGCGCGTCGCTCGTTCGGCCCGGCGCAGCACCGGTTGCGGTACCAGATCAGCGGCGGTTTTGAACTTCTTGAGCAGTCGTTCCATGTTGTAGATGTAGTCCGGGCCACGTTCCGAATAGCGCGCGTAGGCATCGCGGGTGGTGCCGCGCGTGAAAAAGCTGCCCAGGCTCGGATGGGTGCCTGGCAAGGTGCGCCAGGCAATACCGTCACCGTCCACATCCTTGTAACGCCCGAAGTCTTTTCCTGCTTCCAGTTCTTCGGCACTCATGACCTTGCCCCGGTCATAGCGGCGCGCATCGTCCCATTCCAATGGACGGCACAGACGCTGATTCATGCCGATATCCAGATCGGTCATCAGAAAGATTGGCGTTTGCAGACGGTCAGCCAGATCCAGCGCCGTGGCCGCATGCTCGAAACATTCATGCGGATCTTCGGGAAACAACAACACATGTTTGGTATCGCCGTGCGAGGCATAGGCGCAGGCCAAGAGGTCCGATTGCTGGGTACGGGTCGGCATGCCGGTGGACGGACCACCACGCTGCACGTTGACGATCGTCGCCGGTATCTCGGCAAAATAAGCCAGTCCAATAAATTCAGTCATCAGCGAAATTCCCGGACCGGAAGTGGCGGTAAATGCCCGCGCTCCATTCCACGAGGCACCCAATACCATGCCGATTGAAGCCAGTTCATCTTCGGCCTGAATGATTGCAAACCGGTTCTTGCCGGAGTCGGATTCCACGCGGAATTTATCGCAGTATTTTTGAAACGCTTCCGGCACCGAAGACGAGGGGGTAATCGGATACCAGGCCGCCACTGTCGCGCCGCCGTACACCAGGCCGAGCGCCAGGGCGCTGTTCCCATCGGTAAAAATCTGATCCCCCACCTTGTCGGCACGCTGCACCCGGATTCCCAACGGTGCCTGCAAATGCTGTTTCACATAATCGCGGCCCAGATGCAGGGCACGCACATTCGGCTGCAACAAGGCTTCCTTGCCCTTGTACTGCTCGGCAAACAGCGCTTCAAATACCTCAGCATCCACATCCAGCAAGACCGACAGGGCACCGACATAAATAATATTTTTGAACAGCTGACGCTGGCGCGGATCGGTGTAAGCTGCATTGCTGATTTCAGTGAGCGGCATGCCGATGACGTTGATATCTTTGCGAAACAGTGATGCCGGTATCGGTCGGGTACTGTCATAAAACAGATAGCCGCCACTTTCAATTTCCGCCACATCAGCATCCCAGGTTTGCGGGTTCATTGCCACCATCATGTCGACCCCGCCACGCCGTCCCAGATAGCCTTTGGCACTGACCCGCGCTTCATACCAGGTGGGCAAGCCCTAAATATTGCTGGGGAAAATATTGCGCGGGCTGACCGGCACGCCCATGCGCAAAATCGCCTTGGCAAATAATTCGTTGGCCGAGGCCGATCCTGACCCGTTCACATTGGCAAACTTGATCACGAAATCGTTGACTGATTCAATCTGTTTCATGCCACCTCCATTGCTGTTTTTTTATCGCGACAGGCAGGTCCCGCCGGGGTCGTCGTCAGCAGAAATTTCTGCATATCCCAGGCCCCTACCGGACAACGCTCGGCGCACAGGCCGCAATGCAGACACACGTCTTCATCCTTGACCATGACCCGTCCGGTTTTCAACGGACCGGACACATACAGGTCCTGCGTCAGATGTCTGGCCGGTGCATTCAAACGCGAACGCAAATCGGCCTCGTCGCCATTTGCGGTGAAGGTGATGCAATCCATCGGACAGATATCGGTACAGGCGTCACATTCGATGCAGGTCTGACGATTGAACACCGTCTGCACATCGCAGTTAAGGCAACGACTGGCTTCCTTGAAGGCGGTGGCAGCATCAAAGCCCAGCTCGACTTCAACCCGGATGCTGGCCAGGGCCATCTCGGCTTTGGCCCACGGCACCTTGAAGCGCACATCGGCCGACACGTCATTGTGATAGCTCCATTCGTGTATCCCCATTTTGGTCGACATCAGATTGGTCATCGGAGCGGGTCTGACCTGTACATCTTCACCATGCAAATACCGGTCGATGGAAATGGCGGCGTCGTGCCCCTGTGCCACGGCGGTGATAATGTTTTTCGGACCAAACGCGGCATCGCCGCCAAAAAATACCTGTTTCAATGAAGACTGAAAGGTATTTTTCGATAACACCGGCAAACCCCACTGATCAAACAAAATCCCCAGATCGGGCTCGATCCATGGGAAGGCGTTTTCCTGACCGACCGCAATCAATACTTCATCGCATTCGATCAGTACATTCGGTTGTCCGGTGGGGGTCAGCTGACGTCTGCCTTTTTCATCGTAGACCGCTTCCACAATCTCAAAGCGCATCCCGGTTAACTTGCCGTTCACCTGCTCGAACGAGACCGGCACGTGGTAGTTCAAAATCGGAATCCCTTCATGCAGCGCGTCTTCCTTTTCCCACGGCGAGGCTTTCATTTCCTCAAAGCCGCTGCGCACCACGACTTTGACATCGTCACTGCCAAGGCGACGCGCCGATCTGCAGCAATCCATGGCGGTATTTCCACCGCCCAGCACCAGCACGCGTTGCCCCACTTTGCTGATATGGCCGAAGGACACCGAGGCCAACCAGTCGATCCCGACATGAATATATTGTCTGGCTTCCTTGCGGCCCGGGATACTCAGATCGCGCCCGCGCGGCGCACCGCAGCCGACAAACACCGCATCAAAACCCTGCTGCAATAAGGCACGCATCGACCTGATCCACTGACCGCTTTTGAACTGCACGCCCAGATCGAGGATGTAGCCGGTTTCTTCATCGATGATTTCTTCCGGCAGGCGGAAGCGTGGAATCTGGCTGCGGATAAAACCACCGGCCTTGGCTTCGCCATCAAAGATGGTGACCTCATAACCGAGTGGAGCCAGATCACGCGCAACCGTCAATGAAGCCGGACCGGCACCGACACAGGCAATGCGCTTGCCGTTCTTCGGCGCGAGCTGCGGCATGCGGTGTCTGACCTCATCTTTAAAATCGGCGGCGACGCGCTTCAGGCGGCAGATCGCCACCGGTTCCGGCCTGTCACGATTATTTTCTTCGACGCGTCCGCGGCGGCAGGCCGGTTCGCACGGACGATCGCAGGTTCGGCCCAGAATGCCGGGAAAGACATTCGAGACCCAGTTCACCATGTAGGCGTCACTGTAACGACCCTGGCCGATCAGGCGGATATATTCTGGAACGGGGGTGTGGGCCGGGCAGGCCCATTGGCAATCAACGACTTTGTGGAAATAGGCCGGATTGGCGATATCGGTAGGTTTCAACTTGGTCTCCTTCCGTGTTTGCACAGGAAATGCGTCCGGCAATTATGAACCTGTGATTTGCGGATTGACATGACAAAGAACAAACCCATCGACGAAATCCGGATACGGAACATCAACCGGCAATGCACTGGAGACGCACTGTTGGTCAGATAACTTTAAGCATTTGGGGGATTTGGGCAGGGATCAGCGTTGCGCTGGTTTTCTGCACGGAAACTAAAGGACGGGACGTAATTGAGACTAACAACGAATAACAAACTGCAACAAGCCGCAGCGTGACGCTGCGGCCCGGCCTGACGGCAATTACTTAGTCATCTTTTTTGATGGTAGTGCGATCTTGTACCGATGTCACACCTTCAGTACCTTTTGCAAGCATGACAGCACGTTCCTGCTGTTCACGGCTTCTTACTGTGCCGCTTAACACTACTGCGCCGTGCGCATCAGTATCAACCTTGACATGCGCCAGGCTGCTCATCTTGTCATCGGCCAATTTGGCTTTGACTTTGGTCGTGATCACTGAATCCTTGATAAACGTCAGTGGGTGAGTACGATCTGAATCACCTTCCTGAGCGATTGCTGCAACTGACATCAACAAACTGGCAGAGATAAAACATGCGGTGGCTAATTTATTTTTCATGATTTGTTCCTTCGTTATTTGGTTTTGGAAGGCTCATGATCGCGCTTTATGAAACAGAGTTCTGTGCGCTGGCATACACAGCGCTGCGATGACCCTATTCCTGCTTGCCCTGACCGGCAAACCAGGGCTTGAGGCGTTCGATGGCCTCCAGCGTCTGGGCGGTAGACACGGCAAAGCTGATCCGGAAGAAGTGGCGTCCGTCGACCGGATCAAAATCAATGCCCGGCGCCGTGGCAACACCGGTTTCGCGTAGCAGCGTTTCGCAAAATTTCAGGCTGTCGTCAGTCAGATGGCGGATGCTGGCGTAAATGTAAAACGCCCCGTCCGGTGGTGCAATCGCAGTCAGGCCAAGCGCAGGCAGCGCTTCAAGCAGCAGACGGCGATTTTCGGCGTACATCTTGACGTGCTCTCTCAATTCATCCTGGCTGTCGAGTGCCACCAGTGCGGCGTGCTGACTTAAGGTTGGCGGAGTCAGATACATATTGCCGGCGTAGGCCGCGACCCGTGCGGCGCGCGATGGTGGCACCAGCAGCCAGCCCAGGCGCCAGCCCACCATGCTGAAAAATTTTGAGAAACTGTTGATCACCAGCGCGCCGGGTTCAAACTCCAGGATGGAACGGGCCGGCCCGACGTAAGACAGGCCGTGATAGATCTCATCCGAAATAATCTGTATGCCACGCTCGCGGCAGACCCTGGCAATCGCTTCCAGTTCGGCATCGCCGATAATCGTGCCGGTTGGATTGGCAGGACTGGCGATAATCACACCGGCCGGTGCCGGATCCAGTTCAGCGATATGTTGGGCAGTCAGCTGAAACCGGGTTTCCGGTCCGCAGGCAATTTCAACCGGTTCCAGATCCAGCGCTTTCAACACATTGCGATAGGCGACATAGCCGGGCCGGGCCAGTGCGACACGATCGCGCGGAGCGAAGGTTGCGCTCAAGGCCAGCACCAGTGCGGGCGAGGCGCCGCAGGTCAGAATGAATTGATCCGGTGTGACGGTGACCTTGTAACTGTCCTTGTAGTGTTGTGCCAGCCGGACCTTCAACGGCACGCTGTCAAAATATCCCATCCCGTCGGTGTCGAGCACCTCATGAGCACGCGCGATCGCAGCCTGTGGCGCGCCGGTTGACGGTTGGCCGAATTCCATGTGAATGATCGAACGGCCCTCGGATTTGAGCTGATGAGCCAGACGGCTGATGGACATGGCGTGGAAGGGTTCGATTTGCGCTGGCATGGTCAACTTTCGGGTTAAATTTTTTGATCGTTCTTTACAATGCAGAATTACCGTCATTCCCGCGGGTGCAGGAGGGAACCTAGCGACGTTTAATTGCCAAACACAGCAATACGACGCTGGGTTCCCTCCTGCACCCGCGGGAACGACGACGATCGTCCGGCGCCATACTATCTGGATCAGGTCAACTATTCAAGCATGTGCGGCACCGTACAGAGACCAGGCCACGCGCGCTCTATACTGGGCCGCAGTGCCATATCGCGCCATCCGAACAATCCTGCAAATCGACGAACTCACCAATAATGAAAAAAACAGAATCCTGGGTCAGCGTACCCAACAGATCCGCAGCACTTAAAGCGGCACGCAATCTCAAGATGGCCAGATCAACCCAGGTCTTTGTCCGTGGCAGCACCATCAAATTTTACGAGTGGCTGGATTCCTCGCACACCATCGTCGTGCCGGAAGGCCCGGCGATCTGGATCTGCGGCGACTGCCATATCGGCAATCTTGGACCGGTAGCCAATTCAGACGGCGAGGTTGCGATTGAAATCCGTGATCTTGATCAAACCGTGATCGGCAATCCCAGCCATGACCTGATCCGGCTCGGCCTGTCGCTGGCGATGTCGGCGCGCGACTCAAATTTACCCGGCGTGACCACGGCACAGATGATCGAACAGTTAATGGTCGGCTATGAGCAAGCGTTTGCCAGAAACGGAAAGCGCCTGAAGGATAGCGAAAAACCGGCGGCAGTGACGATTTCCATGAAACAGGCGCTGGCACGTTCCTGGAAGCAGCTGGCCAACGAGCGCATCGGTGGCGTCAGTGCCAAAATCCCTTTGGGTAAACGTTTTTGGCCGCTGAAGGACAGCGAAGAAAAAGCCATCTCCGAACTGTTCCTGACCGATGAAATCAAGGAATTGAAAACATCCTTGCGTCCGGATGGGGCCGATCTGCCGATCGAAATCATCGATGCGGCGTATTGGATGAAAGGCTGCAGTTCGCTCGGCCTGTTGCGTTACGCGGCTCTGATCAAATTCGATGAGAAAGGTGCAAAAAACGGCGACATGTATCTGATCGACATCAAGGAGGCAATACAGGCCTCCGCGCCACATCATAAGGATGCCGTCATGCCCATGGATAATGGACTGCGGGTGGTCGAGGGCGCGCGGCAACTGGCGCCTGGTCTTGGCAAGCGCATGGTCGCATCAAAAATTCTGGATCGCTCGGTGTTCCTGCGCGAATTATCGCCACGTGATCTGAAACTTGAGATCAAGCAGTTTGGCAGCAATGAAGCGATGCTGGCAGCGCGGTTTCTGGGTCGGGTGGTCGGCAAGGCCCACGCGCATCAGATGGATGCTGCCAAGCGCTCTGCCTGGCGACGCGAACTGCTGAACAGTCACACCAAAACTCTGGACGCACCGACCTGGCTGTGGACCAGTGTGGTCGAGTTGGCAGGAAGTCATGAGCAGGCGTATCTGGAACATTGCAGACGTTTTGCGATGAACGGATAGATTCAGGCTTGCGCTATGTTTGCAAGCGCACAGACTGCCGGGCCTACTATCCGTATACAGTGGCGTAGTTCATCACTCTGAAAATATCATGCCCGTCCGCCTATTTAAAATTTTGCTCTGGTTCACAGCGCTCATCATCTCACTGCTGCTCATTGCGCTGGCTCTGGCACTGACGTTCGACTGGAACCGCGCCAAACCCTACCTGAACCGAAATGCCTCGGAGAGTACCGGGCGTGACTTCGCCGTGCGTGGTGATCTGCAGGTACACCTGATATCCGGCGCGCAGCCCGGCGCAGGCTGGATGCAGGCCATCAGCACCCTGCCCTTGTTGCAAATCAGCGCCGACGATGTCGTGCTCAGCAATCCCTCATGGGCCCAGGTCGGCCGCGACATGGCCACGGTGCACAAGGTGGTGCTCACGCTAAAACCGCTCGCCCTGCTGGGCAGACAGGTGATGATCACCGATCTGAGCATGGACACACCGTTGATCGCGCTGGAACGACGCGCGGACCGAAGCAACAGCTGGACCATGCCCGACAATGGACCGTCAAGCTGGGCAGTGCAGATCCGGCACCTGAACGTGGCGGACGGGACGATGCATTTTATTGATCCCCATATCAAACTCGACATGCACGCCGAGCTGAACTCGGTGCCCGCCGCTTCGACTTCCACTTCGACTTCCACTTCGGCTGCCGACCAACCCGGCAAAACCGCGCAACGATTCGATCTGCAATTTGTGCTCGGCGGCAGCTATAACCATGCCCCGGTGACGGGCCAGGGCCAGTTGGGTTCAATCCTGACGCTGGAAGACAAAAGTACCGTGTTTCCGGTTTCAGCGAATCTGCAGATCGGTGCCAACAAAATTGAGGTGAATGGCGTGATCACCGACCCGCGTGCGCCGTCCGGCATCAATATTGAACTGGCGCTGGCCGGTGCCAGTCTGGCCGATCTTTATCCGCTGACCGGTGTGCTGCTGCCAGAAACTGCTGCCTACCAGACGCGCGGCAATTTGGTTGGGCAGAAGGCACACAACAACTGGGACTGGACCTATCAAAATTTTGTCGGTACGGTCGGCGCCAGCGAACTGGCCGGCACCCTGCACTATTTCAGCCATCTGCCGCGCCCGATCCTGCGCGGGACCATCACCTCAAACCAGTTGCGGCTGGATGATCTCGGACCGATTATCGGCATCGACAGCAAGGTACATAAAGCGCTGAACAACGACCCGCCACCCCAGGATCCCAACAAGGCGCTGCCGACCGGACAATTCCACACCAGCGAATGGAGTGCGCTGGATGCCGACGTCAAGTTCACCGGCAAACATCTGATCCGCACCCACGATATCCCGCTGGAGAACATCATTGCGGATATTCATTTAAACGACAGCGTGATCAGTCTGACGCCGCTCTATTTCGGTATCGCCGGTGGCGACGTTACCTCGAATATCGTGCTGGACGGACGCACGCCAAACATCGATGCGCAAATAAAAGCTGCCGTGCGCAATGTGAAGCTGCGTGAACTGTTCCCCAAACTGCAATCGATGAACGCCAGTTTTGGCGAGATTAACGGAGATGCCGCCCTGACCGGGCACGGCAATTCCATCGCCGACTTGCTGGGCACCTCGAACGGTGAATTTGTCGCCACGGTGAATCAGGGTTCGGTCAGTCGCTATATTCTGGAAGAGGCCGGATTAAATCTGGCGAACGTTTTGTTCGTGAAGTTGTTTGGCGACAAACAGGTCCAGCTGAATTGTCTGGTGAGTGATTTCGCGGTCAAGAATGGTGTGGCCAATGTGCGACGCTTTGTTGTGGATACCGACGACGCCACCATCAATATCACCGGCGACATCGACATGGCGCGTGAAGCGCTGAATCTGGATCTGCGTCCCAATACCAAATCGCTGCGGATTTTTTCATTGCGCACGCCGCTGTATGCCAAAGGTACGTTCGAACATCCTGACATTGGTCCTTATAAAACTCCGATAGCACTCAGAGTGGGTGCCGCGGTGGCGCTGGCAGTACTGGCGCCGCCTGCTGCAGCGCTGGCCACGGTCAACCTGGGTACCACACCGACCATCGACTGCCCCTCGGAATTGGGCAAGGCGTTGCATGAACGCAGTGTGTCCAAATCAGCGGCAACAGCAGCACCGGCGGAACGGGTCAGCAAAACCGAGATTCAAAAAGTTCGTGCGGAAAAATGAGGCTTGTTCACTTCACACATCAGCGTCGTGGCGGAGTCAGGTAGGCGGCCGTGGCACCCAGTGTTTTCTTGCTTTTCTTGATTTCCATGCTCGCGATCGATTGCAGATGTACTTCGTCCGGTCCGTCTGCATAACGCAGGGCCCGTCCCCAGGTCCAGTGATCGGCCAGCGGGGTGTCGGGACTTAAGCCCATCGCTCCAAAGGTCTGCATGGCGCGGTCGCACACGGTCGTGTGCAGCGTCGGCACCAGGGCCTTGATCATGGCAATTTCCTTGCGCGCCTCTTTGGCGCCCACGTTGTCAATCATCCACGCAGTTTTCAAAACCAGCAGGCGTGCCTGATCGATTTCGATACGCGAACGTGCGATCCACTCGGCCACGGTGCCATGCTGATGCAGATATTTGCCAAAGGTCTGACGTTCCTGAGCGCGTTCGATCATCAGTTCCAGAGCCAGTTCCGCAGCACCGATCGAGCGCATGCAATGATGAATCCGGCCCGGCCCGAGACGGGCCTGCGCCAGTTCAAAGCCACTGCCCTCTGCGCCCAGCAGATTGCTGGCCGGTACCCGCACATTGCGGAACACGATCTCGCAATGTCCTTCGGGAGAGTGATGATTCATGATGTCGATATTGCGCACGATCTCAACGCCGGGTGTATCGCGCGGTACCAGAATCATGCTTTGCTGATGATGGGTGTCAGCATCCGGGTTGGTTTTGCCCATCACAATGAAAATTTTACAGTTCGGATGCGCGGCATTGGTGATAAACCATTTGCGGCCATTGATCACATACTCATCGCCGTCGCGCTGAATCAGCGTGGTGATATTGGTGGCGTCAGACGAAGCGACATCCGGTTCGGTCATGGCGAAGGCCGAACGAATTTCACCGTTCAGCAAGGGCTGCAACCATTGCTCGCGTTGCGCCGGCGTGGCAAACATGTGCAGCAGTTCCATATTCCCGGTATCGGGCGCATTGCAGTTAAAGACTTCCGATGCCCAGCCGATGCGTCCCATGATTTCGGCCAGCGGTGCATATTCGATATTGCATAAGCCGGTGCCCGGCTCGCCCTCTTCCAGATGCGGCAGGAACAGATTCCATAATCCTTCCGCCCTGGCCATTGCTTTCAGATCTTCCATAAACGTCACCGGAAAGATCCCGGCATGGACTTCTTCATTGTATTGGCGCACGCGCGGCAAAATAGTTTGATCCATAAAATTTCGCACGCGTTTGCGCAACTCTTCTACCTTCGGTGTGTAGCCAAAATCCATGATGGACCTTTCTGTTATGTTCAAGTTGAGTGACAAGCACTACAGTGTCAGAAATCGTAACGCACTCATTAAAACCCGTCGTTCCCGCGGCCTTGGGCGGGAACGACGGGGTAAATTAAAACGGCATTACTAACTGGCAGATAACCCACCGTCAACTGCAATGGCCTGCCCATTCATATAACTGTTTTCCGGAGACAGCAGCATCAACATGACGCTGACGATCTCAGCCGGTTGCCCCAGCCGCTTCATCGGCGAACCGGCGGCGAGCGCCTGCAAGAATTCTGATTCAGCCGGGGCAATCCCCTCTGTCACCATCGGTGTCATCGTATAAAAAGGACAGATTGCATTGACGCGAATGTTCTTGCGGCCGAATTCAATCGCGGCAGTTTTGGTCAGGCCGATCACAGCATGTTTGGACGCGCAATACGCAGCGAGCTTGGGTGCGCCACCCAGACCGGCCATCGAGCTGACATTCAGTACCGTCCCGCCACCCTGCACCAGCATCTGCCGGATCTGGTGCTTCATGCCAAAGAACACGCCCTTGGCATTCACCGCGAAATTGATATCCAGGTCGGCCTCTTCCGTGTCGAGAAGCGACTTCATCGGTGACGACATGCCGGCATTATTGACACCAATGTCGAGGCGCCCAAACTTTTTCACGCCTTCATCAATCATGGCTTTCACCTCCACTTCCCGACTGACATCACAGCGCAGGGCCAGCACGTCGCCACCTTTTTCGCGCAGGGCTGCGGCAACTGCCGTCAATCCGGCTTCATTGCGGTCACCCAGGATCAGGCGTGCGCCAAGTTCAGTCAGTTGTTCTGCCAGCAGCCTGCCAAATCCGCTGGCCGCGCCAGTAATCATGACGACTTTATTTTGAAAATGATTGGATTGCATGATGCGTCTCTTTTTAGGGTTTTGTTTGAAACAGGTCGACCGCCAGCTGCGCCAGATGCCCGGCCATGCGGCCCACCTGTTCGGCTTCTTTGTTGGACGCGTTGCCGTCCAGTGAGCGTTTGAGCACACCTTGCAAAATTGCAGCGAGCCGGAAAAAACTGAAGGCCAGATAGAACGGCCAGTTTTCAATCGGGCCAATCCCGCGAAGCGCACAATATTGTGCGACCAGCTCGGCCTCCTCCGGGATGCCCAGCTCGGCGCGATTTTTGTCAGCCAGCCCGGAGATTTGCCCGACTGAGGGCAAACGCAAACACATGCACAGATAGGCCAGATCGGCCAGCGGATTACCAAGCGCCGACAACTCCCAGTCCAGCACCGCCAACACCTTGGGTTCCAGCGGATGGAAAATTAAATTATCGAGACGATAGTCGCCATGCACCAGACTTAAGCGGCCATCATCCGCCGGGAGATTGGCCTGCAGCCAGACAATCAGAGTCTCCATGGCGTCGATGGTCCCGGTTTCGGCCGCACGATATTGCTTGGTCCACATGCCGACCTGGCGTTCGAAATAATTCCCGGGGCGACTGTAATCACCCAATCCGACCGCATTGACATCCACATCATGCAGCTTCGCCAGCACGCGAATGATTTCGCTGTACAGCGGTGCGCGTTGTTCGCGGGCCAGCTCGGGCAGCGCCGGGTTCCAGTAAATCTTGCCTGGCTCGTAGCTCATGACATAGAACAGGCTGCCAATGACTGCCGGGTCTTCACACAGATGGTAAGCGTGCGCCACCGGCACGGCGGTATTGCGCAGCGCCTCCAGCACGCGGAATTCGCGGTCCACGGCATGCGCGCCTTTGAGCAAGGTGCCGAACGGCTGACGGCGCAAAACATAATTGCCACTTCGCGCTTTTAACAGATAGGTCGGATTGGACTGACCACCGGCAAATTTTTCAGCGCTCAAAGGCCCCTGAAAACCGGCTATGTTTTGCTCCAGATAGGCCGCGAGCCTGACCGGATCAAGACTGTTCACATCAGATGTCATGGTAAAAATTCCCGTATTGTTTAGCCGTAGCTGATTGCATCCAGACGCCCTTGCTGATCCAGGTGCGGGATATTGTTGAAGCTGGCCAGCTTGACCGACTCGTCATTAAAGAAGTATTGCGAAAAGCTGCTGTTCCTGATCTGCAGATTGAGTTCAATGGCCGTGCTGGCCGGTGCCCCCAATACCTGGCGGCTGAGCATGCCGATCGGCCCGCCCGAGCTGACCACCAGAATCCGCTGTGCGCCGCTGCGCTGAATAAACTGACAGGCCTCATTCACACGAATGGAAAATTCTTCCCAGCTTTCCGGCACGTTGCCCGGCAACTGATCGAGCGACCAGAGTTGCAGGACCTGTTTCAGGCCTTTATAGAAATCGCGCTTGTCGCCTGAGGCCAGCTGCCGGATCGCGGCATGCTCTTCACCCAGCGCCTGGTAGAGCGCCTGAAAATCGTATTCATTGAGCCCGGCATGTTCCTGAAACACGGGACTGGTGCCCAGACCGGCACAAATCTGCTCGGCGGTCTGGCGATGGCGCAGCTGAGTGCCGGTAATCACCCGGTCAAAACTGATGCCACGTTCGGCAAAGTACTGCCCCAGCCACAGGGATTGCTGTTGGCCCAGAGGAGACAGTCGATCATAGTCATCCGTGCCAAACGAAGCCTGACCGTGCCGGACCAGATAGAACTCAGCCATACGCCACCTTTATAGGGAAAGTGTGAAGAATAACAAGGGAATCAGTATTTTTAAAATTTATTATATTTATACGTTGCTATAATCAGCCGTGATGACTTTACCCCCAAAGCCGGAGCTGTTATGCGATTAAATCAAGTTGATCTCAATCTGTTTGTGGTTTTCGAGACGATCTATGCCAAACGCAATCTCACCCGGGCTGCGGAAGTGCTCAATATTTCCCAGCCGGCGGTGAGCAACGCCCTACAGCGCATGCGCAAGACCTTGAATGACCAGCTGTTTGTCAGCACCCCGCAAGGGATGGTGCCAACCCCCGTGGCAGAAAACATTATCGGGCGCGTCGGTGAGGCGCTGCAATTGCTCACCGCGAGCCTGCAGGAAGCCGACCTGTTTTCGCCGCAAAACGCGCAAAAGGTATTTCGGGTCAGCATGAACGATCTGGCCGAAACCCTGATCCTGCCAGCGCTGGGTGAGATATTGCAGCAGCAGGCCCCTGGCATCCGCATCGAGAGTTACTTCAGCAGCCGTCGCGATGTGCCGCGTGAACTGGCAGCCGGAGCGCTCGATCTGGCGATTGATGTGCCGCTGATCAATGACCCGCAGCTCTGTCACAGCCCCTTGATGAGCGAACGCTACGTGTGCATGTTACGCAAGGGACACCCGCTGGCCGGTCAGCCACTGACTCTGGAGAGCTATCTGGCGCTGGAACATATCCACATTTCGAGCCGCCGCGAGGGTCTCGGGCATGTGGATGCGGCGCTGGCCAAACTGGGCAAGACGCGCAAGATTCAGATGCGGGTGCAGCACTACATGATGGCCCCGCGCATCGCGATGCGCACCGACCTGGCACTGACCGCACCCCTGGGACTGGTGCAGGATTATGACGCGCTGCAACTGGCGCTGCCGTTTGCCCTCCCGGCCATGGAGTCGCATCTGTACTGGCACCGCAGCGCGGACCGGGATCAGGCCAATGTCTGGTTGCGCGGCAAGTTGCTGGAATTTATTCACGGCGCAAAATAAGAGCAAGCGGAATTTGTTGTTGAGATCATCGGCTTGCACTAACATACAATATTTTGTATAGTGGCGGCATGACTAATCCCAAGCCCGTTGAGTTTCGAGGAAGTTCTCTGGATGATCTTCGCACCTTTCCGCTCGCTGCCAGACGAGAGGCTGGCCACCAGTTGGATCAAGTACAAAACGGACAAGAACCGGATGACTGGAAGCCTATGAACACAGTTGGACCAGGAGTGAAAGAGATCCGAATTCGCGATATTTCCGGAGCATTTCGGGTTCTCTACATAGCTAAATTTGCCGACGCGGTTTATGTGCTGCACTGTTTTCAAAAGAAGACTGAGAAAACAGGCAGGTCAGATTTGGAATTGGCAGGAAAACGGTACCGTGATTTATTGAAGGAGTTAGAACAATGAGTAAGCAACGATTTACCAGTGTCTGGGACGCCATTGAAGATACCCCGGAAGAAGCAGAAAATATGAAGCTGCGCTCTGCCTTGATGACGATACTAAAAAATCACCTCAACCGGACTGAAATTAGCCAGGCCGACGCCGCCAAACTTTTCGGTGTTACTCAGCCACGTGTTTCTGACTTAATGAGGGGCAAAATTAATTTATTCGGCCTTGATGCGCTGGTGAACATGGTAAGCGCCGCGGGCCTACACATTGAAATGCGTGTACTCGAATCAGCCGGAGGCTGCGAACTTAATTCCAATTAGATCCGTTTAACCAATAAGTTCAAACTTCATCCCTTCCTGCGACGCGACAAATTCTAATGACTCTTAGAATTGAGTTGTCAAATTCGCATACCTCCAAATAAATTATCTGGCCCCTCCGGCTTCTTGACTTGATTTGCTTGCCAAAAACTTTAATTACATATTATAATGCGAATCATTCTCATTTGCGACCGCATTTACCAAATCCAAACGCCGCCTGCCCATTTTCCGAAAGAACGTATGAACAAACTCCCGCTCGTCAAACTCATTGCCGTCGCCCTCGCTGCCATGCTGATCAACAAGCCAGCCATGGCAGACGAAGCGGCGCTGTTAAAACGGATCGACCAGCTTTCTGCGGAAATCGAGGCAATCAAGGCTGAACTGCTGGCCACGCACAAAAAGACTGATGAAGTTGAGCAGAAACAGGTCGCGCTGGATGCGCAGATCCAGACTAAAAATGCCGAACCGCCATCCGCCGCGGTCGCCGCACCAGCCAGTTCAGGGCCCGCCACCGTGGTCAGCAGTTACGGTGAAATTTATTACAGCAAACCTAAAAATAACAGCAGCGCCGCTCAGACCGATGTGGCGCGCGCCGTGATTGGACTGACCCACCGGTTTGATGAGCAAACCAAAATGGTGGCGGAGTTTGAATGGGAACATGCAGTCACCTCCGCCACCGACCGCGGTGAGTCCGAAGTCGAACAGCTCTACGTCGAACATGAGTTAAGCCCTTATCTGTCGGCCAAGGCCGGGCTGTTTCTGATGCCGGTCGGGCTGTTAAATACCGCGCATGAGCCAACCGCTTTCTACGGTGTGTATCGCAATTTCGTTGAAACGGCGATTATTCCCTCGACCTGGCGCGAGGCCGGCCTGGGACTGACGGCTCACAGCGACAGCGGCTTTACTGTTGACGCCGGGATTACCACGGGATTTGATTTATCCAAATGGGATGCAACATCAACTGACGGACTTGAATCACCGCTGGGCAGTATTCATCAGGAGGGGCAATTCGCCAAATCCGGTTCACTCGCCGTTCACTCGGCAGTCAACTGGCGCGGATATACCGGTCTTCTGATTGGCGGTTCGGTATTCAGTGGTAAAGCCGGACAGGGCACGCCCGGATTTGCTGCCAACGATGCCCGCGTGACGATCTGGGATATGCATGCCCGCTACACCCCCGGCAAATGGGATCTGACTGCTTTGTATTCACGCGGCAGCATCAATAACATCGACGCCCTGAATCAAACGTTTGTCGGCCAGACGACGCCGGTTCCGTCTGCGTTTTTTGGTGGCTACGTGCAGGCGGCGTATAAGCTGTGGAAGTCACCTGAATACAGTCTGGCGCCATTCATCCGCTACGAGCGTTTCAATACGGCCAGCAGCTATACCCAGTTCGCCGCCAAACCGGATCAGGATGTCACGACTGTGGGCGCGAATTTTATGATCGGCGAAGGCGTGGTGCTGAAAGCGGATTACCAGAATTTCAAAAACGACAGCAGTCGTGACCGCCTGAACCTCGGCCTGGGCTATGCGTTCTGATGCGCTACCTCTCCATCACCCAGTTCGCCTCGGTGGTAATCGGATCACTGGTGGCCACCAGCGCCTTCGCGACTCAATATTTAACCCAGGAGCAGGCGCAACAGGTGGTGTTTCCGGACGCGACCAGTTTCAAGTCGCAGTCGGTCACGCTGTCGCTGGAGCAGATACACCGCGTCGAAAAACTTGCCGGTCTGCCGGTTAGGTCGGTTGCCTGGCATATCTTTACGGCGTACAAGGACGATCAGGTACTCGGCTATCTGGTGTTTGATGATGTAGTGGGCAAATTCGAACTGATTTCCTATGCGGTCGGTTTTCAGCCGGACGCCGCCATCCGGCAAATTGAAATCCTGACCTATCGTGAGAGTCACGGCTTTGAAATCAGAAATACGGCGTGGCGCAAGCAGTTTGTCGGCAAACTGCCGTCGAAAGAATTGAATGTCGGCGAGGGCATTGCCAACATCAGCGGCGCGACCATGTCCTGCACCCACGTGACCGATGGCGTGCGGCGGATTGCCGCGGTTCTGCAGATTTATTTAAACAAATGAAAAGCCGCGCCCAGCCATGGTTAGGAACCCGGGTCGAGATGTCGATTCAGGATGATCTGCCGTGGCGCGATTTACTGGCTGCTTACCAGAGCGGCTTCGACGCAGTCCGTCAGGTCCATCAACTGATGAGTTTTCATGATGCGGACAGTGACGTGGGCCGGTTTAACCGGGCCTTGCCCCAGACTGTCATCAAGGTCGACCCGCACACGTTTTATGTTCTGCAGGTTGCCGAGGACCTGTATCAACGATCGTCGGGATTATTCAATATCGCCGTGGCGAACCGATTGATCGAATGGGATTATTTACCTGCACAGGGCGCGATGGCGTTACCGCTCTGGCAGCCTTCCCGCCAGGCTTATCGGCTGGTGGCGCCAGACCAGGTAGAAAAACTGAGCGACGCGCGCATTGATCTGGGCGGTATCGCGAAAGGTTATGCGGTTGATCAGGCGATCCTGAACTTGAAGAACTGCGGTGTGCAGCGCGCCCTGGTCAATGCCGGTGGTGACCTGCGCGTCATCGGTGACGAGCCCACACCAATCAGCCTGCGCGACCCGACCCATCCGCAACGCAGCGCCAAAAAACTGAATCTGAACAATATGGCGCTGGCCACCTCGGGCAGCTATTTTTCAGAAAAGAGCCACAACGATGAACGCGTGAGCGCGCTGGTCAACGCTCTCAGCGGCGAGCCGATTGTCAGCAGTTCGAGCTTCTCGGTACTGGCCGAGGAATGCATCCATGCAGACGCACTGACGAAAGTTCTTGCCGCCAGCGGCAATCCCGATCATCCTTGCTTTCAGTTTTATTCAGCACAGGCTCTGATCGGATAACAAACGTGAGATACGGATAAAAATTAATTTAAATATTTAACCCTTTGTACCGTCGTCGTTCCCGCGGCTTTTGGCGGGAACCTGGCGTAGTTTTTTGCAGACCAACGCTTACGACACGGGGTTCCCGCCAAAAGCCGCGGGAACGACGATTTTGAGGCCAGAGTATTGAACAGCCTTTATTATCCGAAACTGAAGCAAACAATGAAAACACTCAAACACAATTTGCACCATCCCACGCTCAAACGAGCCAGGCCAGCCAGTTTCCGGCTTGAAAAATGGCACCGTTTTTTGTTATATGGCCTGGTCTTCATGCTGACGTTGAGCGGCCTGCTGTGGCTGGTCGCGCATTTTTTTATGCAGGGCACGAATGAATTTGGCGTCAGCATTTCGCCGCTCGAACATTGGTCCATGCAATTGCATGGTGCGCTGATCGTCCCGTTCAGTTTTATGATCGGCAGCCTGCTGCTCCAACATATGCGCCGTGCGCATCAGGCACGTAAAAATCGCTGGAGCGGCTGGTTCATGCTCAGCCTGCTGTCATGGCTGACGATCACCGGCTATGGTCTGTACTATCTGGCCAGCGAAGAGAACCGCCCGATCTGGTCGGTGCTGCACTGGCTGGTCGGCTGCGGCCTGCCCCTGCTGCTTTGGGTGCATATTCTATTGGGGCGACGTTACAATCGAGGGCAATGACCAGTATTGCATTTACAGTGCTGTTAAGAGTCAAACCTCACGTGAAAATGAGCAGTAAGGCGGCCGCCAGCGCAAATTGGCAACGGCTGCATACGACCGTTTGCGGTACTAGTTTGACATTGGTCGCGGTTGCCAATTCTTTCAAGATTAATTCCAGAATGCTCTAAATAGGGTATAGGCAACCACGTAATATTTCTATAAGCTACCTGATCGAGCGATTCGGGGTGCAATGTGAACGATGGAGCCAATTGAAAGAGTACATGGAAACATCAGAAGAACTGGTAGTTTGCGGATGCTGTGGAAAACTTGTTCCAGCTGACAACATCGAACTTTCATTTAGTCGGCCAGACGATATAGCACAATTGAGTGAGCTGGAAATTGCTGAAAGATGCTGGTTGAACGACGACATCTGCGTTTTGGATTCAAACCGGTTTTTTGTTCGATGCATCATTCCATTGCCGATAGCCGGGACAGCCGATAATTATGCAATTGGGGCTTGGTCGGAAATCACGCAACCGGATTTCAAATTAATAATGAATTCTTGGGACGACGAGACGCAAAGCAATTTGTCAGCTTTCGTAGGCACCTTGGCAAACAAAGTTCCGTTGACTCAGGGATCAGAAAACTGTTCAGTCAAAGTGGTTCTGACTGGTCCTGCAACCAGACCAGAAATAGAAATTTCTGACACTGCATGTTCATTGTACTTTGGACAAAAAAATGGGATTTCACTACATAAGGCAAGTGAATATTCTGATTGGGTGAGGCGTTAGGCCGAAAATTGACTGGCCGCGTTTTGGCGCTGTATCGAACGGATACCGGAACAAGACGGTTATTGCCCGTTGAAGGTCGACAGTCTCGTTGCGGCACCAAGCGGACATTGATGATTTTTCCAATTCAAGACAGGAAGACAAATGCTTGAAGGATGGTCAGGGGATGAGTATTTGATTTTGTAATCCGAAGAAGAAGCCGTTGAACGGAATCGAGAATACAAACTGGACGAGATTATTCTAGGCTATAAAATTGTTGGAATTTCTGGGTGGGATCACTTCATTCTTAAGGGACCTGAAAACCGACATTGGACTGTGCCGACGGTTCCGATCAATTTGGACGAGGTTGAAGAATACTTTTTTCCAACGACCGCTAATGTAGAAGCGGACAACAGATTCAGCAACAAAATTACATGGTATGTGAAACCATTGATATTTGGCGGCGATGTAGACGATCCATCAAATTTGAACTGGATTTCACATCAGCAGCATATCGAAATGGTAGTTTGGTGGAATCAACTGTATCAAACCGAAAAGAGTAAATTGTAAAACGTCGGCACGAACCGGACAGATCAGTCAGATTCCAATTATGAACATATGAAGGGGACTAATTTATGGACTTCTATGTGATGTCCAAATCCTACAGCCGCTACGGTGGTCACACGACATTTTCGCAAATTGGACGTTTCCTTTTGGGTGGACGCGATAATTTTGGAAGTGCAATTGATGAGATCCTTGTTACGCTCCACTTTCCTGACTCCGGACCGGTTCAAAATAGCTTGGAATTACTCAAGGAGAAACATACTAACTACCGTTCCACCCTTCCTAAAATCACATATAGAAGGACCAGTAAGAAGATAGCAATCGAGGTCGCAAGCGATATTCTGGATGGGAAAGATTGGTTTGGCTCTCCGATTGTTTCGTTATCAATGTTTCGGCAAGGTGTTGACGAAGTAGTTCAAGCGCTCCAACTTATAAAAAAGCGTTTGAAGAATGGCGATGATTTTGACTTTGGTGCATTCATAGATCATTGTGAAGCTTCTAAGGACGGCGTTCCCGAGTCTGAATCTGCGCTCCAAGATCTTGTTGCTGAATTAAGAGCAGCCGACAAAGCAAAACGGGACGCCATGTCACCTTGGGAAAAGCTTGGAATAGATTGGGAAGACTTCCATCCGAAGTCCCGCGAAATATTGGATGATCCATTTTTTTGGGAATGTTCAAACGAATTTTCACCGAACGGTAATGATACAGGGGCCGATTTATTGGGGGACTATCGCAGTTGGCTAAAGAAAAATAAGGACGTAAAGCCAATGCAATTTCTTGAAACTCTAGTGAAGCGGTGGGGATATAAGGATATTGATGAAGTCGACGATGATCTTCGTGATGAAGCGGCAATTGGCCTCGCTTTTGCAGATTTAAAGCTTAGAGCGGTTTGTGATCAAAATGTTCGGCAGTTCGCTTTAGATGCCATCGGACGCCAGCGCGCCCAGGCTTTGTCAGATGTCGAGTGGGAGCATCGAATGGACCGGCTTAAATCTTTGGATAAAATCGAAATCAAAATTAAGACCGCGGACGATTTTTCCAACGTTCACAAGCTACTGACCTCTTAAACTGTGATTAATTTTATCGTTTGCCGGCAGACGGCACAAACCAGTCGATCGTATTGATGAGCAATCTGTTATTGAGACATGAAAATATTTGTGGATAGGTGTTGTTCAGTTGACCAACGATGGATTGACTTTAAGTTATCAAAATTATGAAAAATTTTCGAAGAATAATTTTCGTATGGGCATCCATTACAGTGCTTTTATGTTTTTGTTTCGTGGTGCGAGCACAAATGCAACCGCCTGACGAGCTCATAATGGCGAATACATTCGCGTTCAAAATCATTACATCGTTACTTGTTATAGGACTGCCAGCCTGCATAGTTCTGTTTTTTATTCTTTTTTTCGGCGTAATATTGCGCGATGGAATTAAACGGAAATAGGTGTAGGTAACCAGATCTGATGTGACAGACGCGTTGCGGCACGTTCCGGCCGTTGAGTAGGTAAGCCAATTTATGAGAAATAAGCGGAGTATTAATTCATGTCTATCGAAATGCCCGCTGATGTTATACAGCGACAGCTCAATGCCTATAATTCCAAAGATGTTGAAGGCTGGTTGGGAACGTATGCACATGACGCTGAACAGTATTCCTTGCACGGGGAGCGACTTGCTCAAGGGCATGCAGAAATGCGCTCTCGCATAACTTCTCGTTTTTTGGAGCCGGATCTTCATGCGAAATTGGTTAGCCGGACAGTTATGAATAACATCGTTGTTGACTTGGAAATCATTACTCGTAATTTTCAAGATGGCCTTGGAACGGTTGAAATGCTTTGTATTTACGAGGTCGTTGATGGCCTCATTCAAAAAGCATCCTTCGCTATCGGACAACCCAAACTTGATGCAAGAAAATAGAAATCGATTCGCAACATGTATGCCCGAAATGCGCAGGACAGGAGGCAGTCAGGATGTATGAACAATAGCTCGGAATCGACACAAAGTTGCCATTGGACTGCCCCACCAAAATGCTGGGATTGAATGACTCAGGACGTGAAGCCGCCGATCACAGACGAAACCAATATGATTATCGAGGATAACTTTGCATACTAGAGCAACAATTGGCATGGTGTTGATATTTCAAGCACTTGGTTTTGCTGGATTGCACAAGTACGTAGCGAATACTTGGCTGGCAATTTCTATTTTGTGCGGTTTGCTAGGCCTAATAATATTAATCAAAGATGGACGGAAATCTGGATCAGACAATGACTCTGACGTCGATACGTCGGGGTGGGGGGCAGATTCTGATGCTACACATAATGTCGACTCGCACAGCAGCCTTGGAGAAGGGCATGATTGGTAATTTCTAGGATGACAAGCCAAATCGCACAAACCGGTCAGATTCGCTGCAGCCTAGAATCGGAAAAACAATTTTATTAGACAACATCGAAAATCAAGAATGAAAAAATTGTTCCTGCCACTTTTTGCATGCCTTTTCTTTGATTTTGCTCTTGCGGCTGATCCTCCCTCTTCCAAGGAAGAAAGCGTGGACGTATCTAAATCGTGCGCGATCAAAAAGGCTGAGAATTTTATAGTTGAGAAAAATCCACGGTTTGATAAAACTGACAGGAAACCGGCAATCGAAGATGATGGCAAGAATTGGAAGTTCTATTACGCATCTGCCGGGCTGATGATTGGTGGAGGCGGTCCGGTAGTGATAATTGATAAGAAAACTTGCGAAGTGGTAAAGGTGTACTACGAACAGTAAAGCCATTGAGGCAGTAGTCGGCACAAACGAGCCAATCAGATGTAACTACAAAATTCAGGTTAGTCCGGCGCTTTACGCGAAATTCAAAATTACATCGGTGTCGATAAACACAAAGGATCCAATTTGCAAGACTTCATCATACCCAACGACGATTTGCGGACATTGTCCGAACAAATTTATGTGCTGGGTGCTCAATGGAAGGAGATTAATGATGAATTAAATGCGGCCGGTTACGGAGAGGAATCATCGTTTTTCAGGCGAATCATTGAAGATTCCTGCGCAAGCAAAGAAGACCTGAGCCGACTTCACAAATATTGGGGCGAATGGGCAAAAGAAAAACTAGCTGGCGTTGGAGGTCAAACTGACGTTTTGCGTGGCGTATATTCTCCATACACAGCATTTAGATCTAAATTCATCGATTCCTTGAGAAACGATCTATTGCATGGCAGGATCGAATCTCAGAGGGAAATTGTGACTCCTCAATTTGAGCCGACATTAAAGAAATATATCGAATCTGGACCAAGCCCTCAAACAAAAAGTAATTTCGAAAAATCCAGATCAATAAAAAAATCAGCGATTGCTGATCACGGAATGCAAGTCATCGACGAGTTTCCTGCATTGAAGAATAAAGAACGATTTAAGTTGCTAAGAGAGCGCTATTGTCTGTCATTTGATGTATGCGATTTTAAGATTGATAGTAGTAGCAAAACTTATATAGTGTTTAAGAGAGTTACTACCAACCAAAAGTGGGAATTTTTTCTATTCGATGACTGTTTTGCCAATCTCGAAATTGGTCAACTATCGCCAATGTTTGGTTTGGCTTACCGAGGATCAAAATTGTCGTTGAAGACCCTCCAATTGAACTCGGTTCTTCGATTTTCACCAGAAGATATCATTCCGTATTTCCGAGCTTCAAGGAATTTTGCGTGGGACTCACACCAAGAATTTTGCTTAGCTGCTGATACTATCGCTCGACTAGCAATTATAATTTTTCAACGACTGGATAGATTGATCAAGTAAGTCAGTTTTTCTGTCTTTGCGTTTTCAAGTTTGCTTTGAACACTGAACCCTGCAAGGCGCGACAACCCTATCAACGAATGCCTGCTTTGTAGAACATCGACTGGCGGCAGAGGGCACACTGCCGTCATATACAAAAATTCTACCTCACCATCTTCAGATGAATTTTTGTGCAACTTGGGAAGCCGGGCAGGCTGGGAAGAAGTGCCAGCATCAACCGTCGCACTACTGGTATATCCTCCCAGCCAGCCCGGCTGACAAATTGATCGAGGTCCGAACACATTCGCGCATCGAAATTTCATGAAATTTTCTTATAAACAGCCCCCACTCAATTGCAAGTTGAGATGTATCCTTGCGAGTATTTCCATGAAAAATTAAGTAATACTTTGGAGGTTTTATGTTGACGAAAATTACCGCAAAAGGACAGCTGACGATCCCTAAAAAAATTCGCGATGCCTTAGGTCTGACGCCCGGTGCAAAAGTGGACTTCGCAGTCAATCAAGATGGCGACGTGGTATTGCAACGTGCGAAAGTTACAACCAAACGCAAAAAGGACAGGTTTGAATCAGTGCGCGGCAATGCTGATATTAAATGGCGCACTGACGATTTGACGGCACTTCTGCGTGGTGAATCCTGATGTTGGTCGATACTGATTTTCTAGCGCGGCAGGCTGGGAAAAAATACCGACATCAACCGCGGCAATGCTGAGATTTCTGTCCAGCCTGCTGCGCTCAAGAGACAGTCGCAGAATCTATCCACCGGTATTTCACATGACATTTTCGCGGTCATTTCACCTCAGAGTAAATCTCTGGGAAATCGACGTCAAATCTTGTAGTACAATTGTGCTACATTGAAGCAGGAGGAAATGATGTCCACTACAACGATCCGTTTATCCGACGAACTGAAATCGCGTGTTGCGGAAGCCGCAGAACGTGCAGGCACGACCGCACACAGTTTTATCCTTGAAGCGATTGCCGAGAAAATCAATCAGGAACAGCTGCGCAACGACTTCCATGATCTGGCTGACGCAAGGTATGCAAAGATTGTCTCGACTGGCAAGACCATTTCATGGAATCAAATGCGTCATTATCTCGAAGAGCGCATTGAAGGTAACAAGAGCACTCGTCCATCGGCGAAAAAATTGGCCCGTTAACCATGTCAAGAATTGAATTGGCTCCTGAAGTCGGTGATGACTTTAATCTGATTTTTGATCATCTCGCCGTGCATGACGTTGAAGATATTCCGGCGAGGATTGATGAAAGTATCCAGGCGATTTCGGTCCTGGAATCCAATCCTTTCATTGGAAGGCCCGTTTCCGGCGACAAAAGGGAGCTGGTTATTGGTCGACGAGCCAGGGGGTATGTGGCTCTGTACAGATATATCGTCGAACTTGATACCGTTTTCGTACTCGCTTTGCGCGGGCAAAGGGAAGCTGGTTATAGCGGCTGAATGCCTCAATCGACACAAAACGGTCACCGGGCTAAACATGCAAATGGTATTCAAAACCGGAATTGATCGACTCACGGCGTGAACCGGACTAACGGGGTGGCGGGCAATTTGAGGAAGTCAACCGCTCATGAAATTGCGGACCCGGTTATCGAATCTATCTCGCCAAAGACGGCGACACATTTATCGTTTTGTTTGGCGGCGGAACAAAACGCAGAAAAAAACAGGATAGTGATCAAGCCATCGCATTGCATGCCGAGTATAAATGTAGAAAGAAGGCCGCAGCAGAAGCTGGGCAAAACAATCAGGAAGGACGCTGCAATGGCACTGACCAGAGATTTCAAAATTACCGTAATCGAGCGCGTTGAACGAGAACCTGAATTTGCAAAAGCGCTGCTGGATGAGGCTGTAAGTTCGTTTCTAAATGGTGAGCCAGAAATCGCCCGCCTCATCCTGCGTGATCTGGTGAATGCTACAGTGGGTTTCGAGCAATTATCCGAACTGACTCACAAACCGAGCAAGAGCCTGCATCGCATGTTGTCACCGAGCGGCAATCCCAATATGGATAGTTTGGCTGCCATATTTTCTGCGGTGCGTTCCACACTCAACGTTAGCATCCGCGCAAAGACGATAAAAGCGGCGAGGTAACCTGATTGTCGGGACACCCGATTAATTTTTCACCATGCCATGATCAGTAAATAAAATCAGTTTGCCCTGGTCACTGACCACGGCTGCAGTAAATGATCTTGAATCAAGCGCAGTGCGCAGCGTAAAGTGTTCGCCGCCATCTTTGCTTTCGGCAGAAACGCCATCCAGTGCCAGCGCAAAGACAGTGCCGTCAGGCAGTTGCAGCAGTTCGGTCACCGAACTTTTCAGGTCACTGCTTATCTGCTTCCAGGTTTTGCCATGATCGCTACTTTTCAGCATTTTTCCTTCCAGTCCGCCAACCAGCAGCGCGCCGTCACTTAACAGGATGCCGCTCCACAGAGTTCCCTTATTGCCGGTGGCAACCACGTCCCAGCTGTGGCCACGGTCTGTGCTGTGATAAACCATGCCCTGCTCGGCAGCGATCCAGACTTCGCTGGACTGAGCGTCATTTTTTCCGGAAAACAGACGGAACAGATTCAGGTCCGATTTCACCTTGTCGCTGGCAACCGGCAATTTGATATTGCTCCAGGTCTGGCCGCCATCATCGGTGACCATCAGCAGCGAAAACAATCCCGCCACCACGCCGTGCTGCGCGTCGGCAAACCACACGGTAAACATCGGCTGGTCATGTTCCAGATCGCTGTGATTGAGCAGCCAGTGTTCGCCGCCATCGACGCTGTGCAGAATCACGCCCCAGTGGCCGACGGCCCACAGGTTTTTTTCATCGACGGCAAATACCGCGGTCAGCGTGGCGCGGGTCGGGACTTCCTGCGCCTGGTGCCAGGTTTTGCCCTGATCGTCGGACAACAGAATCACGCCGCGATCACCTACCGTCACGACGCGTTGACCGATCCGGATCGCGCCCAGTATCAGGCCATCCGGCGCCGGATTGGCCAGCTTGACTGCCGCTGTCTGCTTCGGCGCCGGTACTGTGCCCAACTTTACCTCTTGCGCCATCACGCTGCCACTTGCCACGGCAACCGAGATCGCCAGCACAGTCGCCTGATAGGTTTTTTTCATTAAAAAAATCATGTTGTTCCTTGAGATTCTGTTCAGGGTTTCAATGTTTGAATAAGGCTGAGCCGCGCACCGGTGTTTTGCGCGGCCACACTTTGTCGAGCAGCACCGCAATCGCCGGTAATGCCGTCATCGCCATAATCAGGTTCACCACAAACATGAATGCCAGCAGTTTTCCCATATCGGCCTGGAACTTCAGTTCCGAGAACGACCAGGTTGCCACACCGATCGCCAGCGTAATGGCGGTGAAGATGGTCGCCATGCCGACTTCCAGAATCGCATGCTCCAGCGCTACCCGCATACTCTCGCCTTCGACCAGATGCATCTGCAGCCGGTTATAAATATAGAACGCGTAATCCACACCGATGCCGACTGCCAGCACCATCACCGGCAGCGTTGCGACGGTCAGGCCGATATTGGATTCCTTCATGAACCAGTAGCCGATAAAGGTCGACAGGGTCAGCGGCAGGCAGCAGATAATCACGGCGCGCAGATCGCGATAGGCCAGCAGCACCAGCAAGGCAATCGCCAGATAGACGTTCAACATCATCGGCAATTCGCTGCGCTCGACCTCTTCATTGGTGGCCGCCAGCACCCCGGCATTGCCGGAAGCCAGACGGATTTTGACGCCTTCCATCGGGCTCTCGCTACGGAACGCCTTGACCGCTTTGACCAGACGATTGATGGTGACTGCCTTGTGATCGGCCAGATAAATATGCACGGCCGACATGCTGCAATCGGTGCTGACAAAGCCGCGACCGCGGGCAATTTCCGTGGCCAGCGCGGCGTAGTTGGACGGATCGAGCGGCACCACATTCATTTTCGGGCTGCCTTCGTTATAGCCCTGATTGTAGGAGCGCAGTTCCCCGGCAAAACTCTTGATCGCCTTGACGCCATCAATATGCTCGACCGAGGCCACAAAATCATCCTGATATTTGGCGATATTGACCGAGCTGCACGAATTCGGCGGCGACTGAAACACTACCGTCAGCCAGTCCAGACCCATATCATACGAGGCGGCGATGGACGCGGCATCGCGATTGAAGCGGGCGTCTTCACGCAGCTCAGGCGCACCCGGCTGCACGGTGCCCACGACCCGGTCGCGACTCTGCCAGACCGCCACGCCAAAAATAATCGCGGCAATGCTCAGCACGATGGCGGCGTTACGCGGCTCGGCGATGTGCGAGAGACCGCGCAGCCAGCCGGAACGCTGTTCGCGCTTTAACATTGAACTGACGGCGAACTCATTACTGAAATGAAAATACGATGCCGCGACTGGTAACAACACCAGATTGGTGAGAATTTTATAGGTCACGCCGATCGATGAAATCACCGCCAACTCTTTGACCATCGGGATCGGAATCAGCAGCAGGGTAATGAACGACACCATGGCGGTGACCAGTGCCAGCACACCGGGCACAAACAGACCACCAAAACTGAGGCGCGCCGCCTCGTAGGTTTTATGACCGTGGGCGATTTCGCGCACGATGAAATTGATCTGCTGCACGCCGTGCGACACGCCGATCGCAAACACTAAAAACGGCACCAGCACCGCCAGCGGATCCAGTCCGTAGCCCATCAGATTCAGGGTGCCGAACTGCCAGACCAGCGAAGTCAGCGAACAGGCAATCGGCAACATGGTCAGCTTCACCGAGCGGCAATACCAGTACACGGCCAGGGCGGTGAGCAGCAGTGCGATCACGCAGAACACCAGCACGGATGACGCGCCTTCCGAAATATCACCGATCTGTTTGGCGAAACCGATGATCTGGATTTCATATTTGTTGTCTTCAAACACGCCGCGAATTTTTTCATTCAGCAGCTTGTTATAGGCGATGTAGTCCAGCTTGTTGCCCTGCTTGTCAGCCTCGCCGATTTCGGCGGTGATCATGGCACTGGTTTCGTCGTGCGACACCAGTGTGCCGATAAACCCGCCCTCGGATGTTGCGGCGCGGATTTTGTCAATCGTCGCCTGGTCCAGCGAATCGATGGTGATGGTACCGGGAATCACCGGCTGGGCGGTAAAGCCTTCTTCGGTAATCTGATTCACAAAACTGTTCGGGGTCCACAGCGACTGCACGCCGAGCCGGTCGATATTGGGCAGGAAGGTGACGGCCTGGGTCACTTTGTAGAGCCGCTCAAGTCCGTCCCTGGTCCAGATGGTGCCTTTGGGGTCGCGCACCCGCACTACCACCGTGAGGCGATTGGCGCCGAACAGCTGGTCGCGGTATTCGAGAAATGTTTTGACGTATTCGTGGTTGGTCGGCATCTGCTTTTCAAAACCGGCATCCATGTGCAGCCGCACCGCGAATAGCGCCATCACCACCGTCAACAGCGCAGCAGCGATCAGTACCATCAGACGATGCGTGAATAAAAATTCTTCTAATTTTTTAAAATTCATTTTCAAATCCGTTGAATCCTGCCACCGTTCCAAAAGCGCAACCGTGGCAGGATTTTTTTGACTACAGCACAGAAACCTTCAAATTAACGCTCGCTGATGGAGCGCAGATTTTCAGGTGTATAGAAGTTCATATTGAAGCGTTTGTCTTCACTTGGATCGGACAGGAACTTGGTATCCTTGCCGCCACCGAGTACATTCGCGTCAGTCAGATAACGACCATTGGACAGATCATGGTAATAATCCAGCGTGGCGTTTTCACAGGCATTGATTTCCCAAGCCGGCATGATGCCCGCTTCCTTGTGACGCCAGAGTTTGCCGTTGGCATCGTAGTCTTCACCGGCGGCGGCCAACCAGGTGTCTTCATCCAGATAGAACACTTTTTTGGACACACTGTGACGGGCATCTTTTTTCAGATCGCCTTCAACCACCCAGACCCGGTGCAATTCGTAGCGGCGCACATCGTTGTCGACAAACGGTGCCATACCGACCGCCTTGTGACGCAGATCGACTGACGGGAACGCATCATACGGAATGTAGATTTCTTTCTTGCCGACGATCTTCCAGTTGAAGCGATCCGGATTGCCGTAGTACATGAACAGTCCGTCATTCGGATACTGATTTTCAAAACCGATCAGCGGTGCATCATAGGCATACGATGGCAGACGGCGCACACGACGCTGGCCGGTGAAGTAGTAGAACGATTCCACGTCTTTTTCGAAGTAGTAGGTCTGGATCAGTTTCTGACCGGCCAGTGCCACCGGTTCGGTAAAGCCGTAATAAAAGCCCTGCTGAATTCCGTTCACGCTGGCTGGCGAATTCGTGCCTTTTTTACCCCACGGGAAATACGTCATCTGATCCCAACGCGTGATGATGCCAGCGGTGGTGCCCGGTTTCGGGGATACCGTGGTGTAGGCATCCGGCCACCAGATTCCGACGCCCTGATAGCGCATGATGTAATTCCAGATCGCTTCGATCCCGGTCTTGGCCAGCGGGAATGGCACGCCCGGCAGGTCAGCTTCTGCCAGCGCCCAGCCGTTGGCGGCGATCTTGGATTTGCCTGCGCCTTTCTTGGTATTGTCGATGACAAAGTCCGGGTAGGAACATTCGCGATGGCTGGGGTACACACGCATCTCGTAGCCCTTGTTCTCCGTCATCATGGCGATCTGACCCGGCGTCAGGCGATCTTTGTACTTGTCCATGTTGGCGGCAGTAATCGTGAACAGGGTTTTTTCATCCTTGTGATCCCACGACTCAATCCGGTTCATGCCATATTTCCAGTTGCCGACCGGCTTGTTGGTGGCGCCACTCCATTTCGGAATCGTTCCGTCGGCATTACCGCTCGGATCAGCACCGACCGGCGTCAACGACGTACCGAGTTTGGCGATTTCGTCCGCGGCCGGTGGCGCAGCATGGGCGCATACCGAAACCAGGGAACCGAGCAATACTGCGGCAGATGCCAGGCAGGTCAAATTGTGATTCAGCTTTTTCATGGTCAATTCCTCTTTCGCTTAAATTGAATGATTAATAGTTATAAGTGATAAACGCACCGATCAGGTTGCGATCTTTGTACGGTTGTGCGCCAACCACCTTGCCGCCTGAGAAGGCGGTGAAGTTGATACCGGCCTGCCAGGTTGTCGGATTCTGGTTCATCAGGAAGTACAGATTGACCGACTGCGCGCCAGCCAGATACGTCCCTGCCGGATTGGGCGTGTCACCGGAAATGGCGTGATAGTAAGTAATGCCCGGCGTGAACTGCCAGCCTGCTGCAATCGTGCCGTCGTAGGTCCAGTTAAAGTCGACAATCGCGCCGGTCGACATTGCGGTACCGATAGGCTGAACGATGCCGGTATTATCGAGGAAGGTTAGGCCAGCCGAGGCCACACCCTGGTAGACCGTCGTGCCGCCCACGTTCTGTGACATTGTTGATTTCACGCCGGGGTAGTAGGTCGCCACCGCTTCTGCCGTCAACGTTGCGCTTTGGGCTTTCAGGATATCGGCCATGATCAGTGGATTGTCACTGGGCGTGAGTGTCGATTGTGCCGTCACATGCCATTCCCATTTCTTCATGTCCTTATACAGCGGACATTGCAATGAGCCCGGCACTGCACTGAACAGCGGATTGGGATTGGTGTTGGCGTCCAGCGGTCCCGGATTGGTGAAACAGCCAACCAGCGCGACGGCATCCTTGGGACGATACGACAGTTCCGAACCGATCGCCCAGTTACCCAACTGGAAGTTGGTGCTCACGCCGAACAGTTGTCGGTTGGTCAGATATTTGGCCTGAATATCACCGCCGCCAGAAACAGTTGGATCGTTCAGGTACTGGAACACCGGCGACTTGTCGGTGTAATGCAGATAGTACAGGCCAAGATCAACGCCGGAACCTTCCGGGAAGTGGTGCAGCGCAAAACCAAACTGTCCGGCGTTGCTGGCTTTCTTGTCGGGCAGGGCCAGATCCGCCACCGTGCCATTCATGCCAGCCAACAGTTGCTGGTTGGCCAGTTCCAGCTGCGACGCAGAAACCCGCGATCCGGCACCCAGATATTGCTGCGCATACTGGGCGGCGCTCTGTCCGAAGCCATTGAAGTTGGTCGGATCAAACGACAGCGCATCTTTGGTACCCTTGCCAAAGTAGTTGGCGGTGGACCAGTAGCTGCCAATTGCCGGATAGCGGTTGGTCACTTGACGGAATTGGTAATATGCTTCGCCGTTCCACCCGTTGCCCAGTTGACCGGCCACCGTCATCATCGGCGCTGGCAAAATGTATTCCTTGATCTGGGTGCCGGGGATCAGCGATTTCTGATAATCGATCGCTGCCGTGGCATTGATGCCGCCAAACAGGAAAGTGCTTTCACCCCAGTTGATGACCTGATTACCGATCCGGAAGCGCCACTGATTGTCGCCCACCGTGAACTTGTGGCCAGCCCATAAATCGAGCAACTGGAAATTGGACACCATCTGGTTTTTAGCGCCCTGCGACATTTCGGTGTATTTGGTTTTTTCCGCCAGCGCATCATAGAAGCCGGTACCACGCGCCATCATATCGATACCGGTTGCCTTGTTGGTCGCCAACAGTTCACTGGTAATCTTGAACTGGCCGGAAAACAGCTGGCCTTTTTTATAGTTCAGATCGCCATAGTCACCACCACCCCATTCATTTTTGTTACCGATCTGAGTCAGGTTACCGCTGGGATCGCCGGTCCTGATCCCGGTCGCCAGCGTGAACTGGGTGTCCCAGGCACCCTTCCATGCATCGGTTTCAAAAGGTTCGGCATACGCCGAGGAATAGGCCAGCATTATTGCCAAAGGCAATAGCGCCAGCCCGGTAAGATTTGTTCCAGTCCGCTTGCTTGATTTCATATTTTCTCCCGATTGATTTATAAATTTTCTGATCCAAGGTTGAAACTTTTTTTGCTCAAGTATTTGTAACCAACGCCCTCACCTGCTTTTTTGCAGCCCACTTTCATCTGTTGCAGCTTCGCTGTTGGCCACCGGACGGGCGACCAACATGTAAATCAATCCCATGCCAATAACGATGGACAGGGTTAACACCATCCCATAATTCAGATACCAGGGATCGGTCGGTGAGCGCGGCCAGCCCAGATTGATGATCGCGCCGATCCCAAAAAACATCGCGATGATATTCACCGGCAAAGCCCACTTGCCGAGCCGGAACGCGCCCTGCGGCACCCAGCCGTTTTTGCGTGCATACAGCGCGCCCAGCACGATCATCTGGAAGCAGACATAAATGCCCATCGAGCCAAATACGATAATGGTTTTGGCAGCCTGCTCCATAAACAGACCCAGCACGATAATCGCGCAGGGAATCACACCGGCTACCAGCAAGGCATTCGACGGCACATGGGTGCGCCCTGAAATGCGTTTCAGCCAGCCACTGCCGACGATCATGCCGTCACGCGCATAGGCATGCAGCAAGCGGCTGGCGGCAGCCTGCAGGCTCAAGAGGCAGGAAAAAAACGACACCAGCACGATCGCAATCACCACCCGAAATCCCACCTCACCGAGCGCAGTCTTCAACACCGTGGTAACCGGGTCGGCATCTTTGCCGGACATGGCCGCCTGCAGATCGGGAATGGCCAGCAACAGCGCCAGACAAACCAGCATCGCCGCGGCACCGCCGATGAAAATGGTCATGTACATGGCGCGCGGAATCGCCCGGCTCGGATTCGGGGTTTCTTCGGCCACGTCACCACAGGCTTCAAACCCGTAGTAACAGAAGGTCGCGCCCACCGAGGCAGCCAGCAAGGCCGGTACGTAGCCGAGGCCATGGCCAAACTGATAGGTGTTGAACAGAATGTCGACGCTCTGCAGACGGGCAAAAAACAGCAGGTAGATGCCGACACAGATCGCGCCGACAATTTCGCAGATAAAGCCGAACATCGCCACCCGCGCCAGCAATCGCGTCCCCATCAGATTCAGGATGGTGGTATTGATGACAGCGGTCACGGCGATCACCACATTGGTCACCGGACTCAACTCGTAGCCCAGCAGTTGCGCCACAAACGGTGCCCCACCCATTGAGACGGCAGCAATCGTGGTCCACAGCGCCCACATATAAATCCACCCCGCCATCCAGGCCCAGCGCACACCGACCAGGCGGCGTGCCCACGGATACAGCCCGCCCGATATCGGGTACTGCGACACCACTTCGCCAAACACCAGACACACCGTCAACTGCCCGGCGCCGACCAGCAGATAGGTCCAGAACATCGGCGGCCCGCCCGCCATGATGGCCAGCGCAAACACCGAATACACGCCGACCACCGGCGACAGATAGGTAAAGCCGAGGGAAAAGTTTTCCCACAAGCTCATGGAGCGCTCGAAGGTCGCCGTGTAACCCAGCGCCGCCAGTTGCGCGGCGTCCTGTTCGGCGGTTGTCGTCTGACTCATGGACGATTTTTCAGACATTGTGCAGTTCCTATAACTTGATCATGACGTGGCGCACGCAGGTATATTCTTCCAGCGCGTAAATGGACTGATCCTTGCCGTAGCCGGATTTCTTGAATCCGCCATGCGGCATTTCCGAGGTCAGCATGAAATGGGTATTGACCCAGGTGGTGCCGTATTGCAGTTCGGCAGCCACCCGCATCGCCTTGCTGACATCCTGCGACCAGACTGAGGACGCCAGACCGAAATCGGAATCATTGGCCAGCGCAATCGCGTCGTCGATATCGCTGAACGGCGTGACCGTGACAACCGGACCAAACACTTCCTTGCGCACGATTTCATCGGACTGTCTGGCATGCGCCACCACGGTCGGTTCGTAGAAGAACCCACGCCGTTTGGCAACCTTGCCGCCGGTGACGATTTCGATATGTTTGTTTTCCTCGGCGCGCTGCACAAACGCGGCGACCCGGCCACGCTGACGCTCGGAAATGCAGGGGCCCATTTCAACGCCCTGATCATGCTGCTCACCGACGCGAATCGTTGCGACTGCGGCGCTGAATTCCGCCACGAACTTGTCGTAAATCTTTTTCTGCGCATAGACACGGCAGGCCGCCGTGCAATCCTGACCGGCGTTATAAAACCCGAAGGTGCGAATGCCTTCGACCGCAGCCTGCAGATCGGCATCATCAAAAATAATCACCGGTGCCTTGCCGCCCAATTCCAGATGCGTGCGCTTGATGCCTTTCGATGCGGCATCCAGCACTTTCTGTCCGGTCGAGACATCGCCGGTAATCGAGATCATGCGCACCAGCGGATGATTGATCAGCGGCGCACCGACCGGCTCACCGCGACCGCACACAATATTGATCACGCCCGGCGGGAAAATCTCGGCCATCAGTTCGGCCAGCTTCAGGGTTGACAGCGGGGTCTGTTCGGACGGTTTCAGGACGATGGTATTGCCGGCGGCAATCGCCGGGCAGATCTTCCAGGCGGCCATCAGCAGCGGATAGTTCCACGGTGCGATTGAAGCGACCACGCCGATCGGGTCGCGGCGGATCATGCTGGTATGACCGGGCAGATATTCGCCCGCGGCCATGCCGCTCAGGGTTCTGGCAGCACCGGCAAAGAAGCGGAATACATCGGCAATCGCCGGGATTTCATCGTTGAGCATCGCCTGGTAAGGTTTGCCGGTATTGGTCGATTCAATCAGCGCAATTTCCTTGCCGTGATGTTCAATCAGGTCGGCCACTTTCAGCAGCATGCGCGCGCGTTCGCGTGGCGGTGTTTTACTCCAGCTCACGAAAGCGTGATTGGCCACTTCCACGGCACGGTCGATCTGGGCGTACGATGCCTGGGGCACTTCGCAGATCAGTTCCTCGGTAGCAGGATTGATGATCTGCTCGGCGGCCTCGTCGCCCGCGACAAATTGTCCATCAATGAACAGTTCGGTTCTGAGTGTTTGTTTTTTCATGGTCATAGTTTGATTCATCATTAAAAGTTAGAACCTAAAAGCAGGGGTAGCTGCATTGCACTTATTCCGTTTCGCTTACTTCACAGCACCCTCAGCACCCTCTGTCCCCATCGTCAGCCGGTAGGCGAAGATGATGGGGATCGTTGTCATCAGCGTGACAAGCAAACCAACTACATTGGTGACCGGCATGTCACGCGGCTTGGTCAACTGGTTCAGCAACCAGATTGGCAAAGTGCGCTGCGCACCGGCAGTAAACGTGGTGACGATGATTTCGTCGAAACTGAGCGAGAACGCCAGAATCCCGCCAGCCAGTATCGCCGTTGCCATGCCCGGCAGGACGATGTAGCGGAAAGTCTGAAAACTGTTCGCACCCAGATCCATCGAACATTCGATCAGGCTGGCCGGCATGCGGCGCAGGCGCGACACGACGTTGTTGTAAACCATGACCACGCAAAACGTGATGTGACCAATCACGATGGTCAGCAACCCGGGCTCCAGATCCATCAGGCGCAGCGAAGAGAGCAGCGCAATGCCGGTAATGATGCCGGGCAGCGCGATCGGCAGATTGAACATCAGATGCACCGTGTCGCGGCCGGCAAACTCACGCCGGTAGACTGCCAGCGCCGCCAGCGTGCCGAGCACGATGGCAAACAGCGATGCCAGCGCCGCGACTTCGAGTGACAGCAGCGCCGCGTCCAGCATGTCGCTGCGTTCCAATGCCTTGGCAAACCATTTCAGGGTGAAGCCCTTGAGCGGAAAACTGAACGCGCTGCTCTCGTCATTGAAGGCATACATGGCAATCACCAGAATCGGAAACAGCATGAAGACAAAGCCACCGGCCACGATGATTTTGAGCAGCAGTGGTGCGGATGGTTTGCCGTTACGATCAAAGCGCATCGAATGCTCCCAGTTTTTTTGCCAGCCACAACCAGGCACCGACCACAATCACCGGGATCACGGTCAGGGCTGCAGCCAGCGGAACATTGCCGATCGCGCCCTGGTATTTATAGACCGCAGTACCCAGAAAATCGCCGGACGGTCCGACCAGAGTCGGGATGATGTAGTCACCGAAAGTCAGGCAGAAAGTAAAGATCGAACCGGCCGCAACGCCCGGCAGGGACAGCGGCAGAATGACATTGCGAAACGTCTGGCCGGGTGTGGCACCGAGATCGGCCGAGGCGTTGATCAGATTGACCGAGATGCGCTCCACCGAGGCCTGAATCGGCAGGATCATGAACGGCAGCCACATATAGGTGAAGACCAGAAAGCGCCCCAGATGCGAGGTGGCCAGCGTACTGCCGCCGATACCCGGCACGGTCAGCAGCAGATCCAGCGCGCCGGACAGACCGACACTCGAAATAAACCATTGCGCGATGCCTTCTTTGGCCAGAATCACGGTCCAGGCATAGGCCTTGACGATATAACTGGCCCACATCGGGATCATCACGGCCACGTACATGATGCCCTTGGTGCGGCCGCTGGCGTAACGGGCCATGTAGTAAGAAATTGGATAACCGATTACCGCGCAGGCAATGGTGACGGCCAGCGCGGTGCAGAAGGTGCGCAGCAGGATGTCAATGTGCGCCGCTTCGGTGAACACCATTTTAAAATTGTCGAGCGTGAACGTCGGACTGACCGACATGGAAAATTCATCAAACGTGTACAGGCTTTGCATCAGCAGGGCCGCCAGCGGCAGAATATAGAACACCGCGAACCACAACAGCGGCGGTCCGAGCAGCAGCCAGAGACTGACATTGGCGTGACGATTGAGTTGCCGCGACAGGGCAGAGAGGATATCTGTTCGATAGGCAGGCTGGGCAGCGGTCATCATGGTCAGCTTTCCAGAGAAATCATCTGATGACGCGGCCAGCTGAGTGATACGGTCTGTCCGGCCTGCACGCCGTGACTTTCGGGTTCATCGCGATTGGCGACCACTGCGGTAATCAGCTGCCCCTGCACATCGACTTCATAATGGTTGACCGCACCGTGAAACTGAATGTCAACCAGCATGCCGCTGACCTGCACCTGATCGGAGGCCGGACCAGATGCAGCGGGACTGATCCGGATCTGTTCACCACGGATGGCGGCAAACGGATGACTGGAACCACAGGATCTGGCCAGCTCACCGCGCAGCACATTGGCACCACCGACGAAGTCGGCGACAAACGAAGTTGCCGGTTTCTGATACAGCATGCGCGGTGTGTCGATCTGCTCGATTTTTCCTTTGGCAAAAACTGCGATCCGGTCCGACATGGACATCGCTTCACCCTGATCATGGGTTACATACACAAAGGTGATGCCCAGCTGTTTATGCAGCTTTTTCAGTTCGATCTGCATTTGCTCGCGCAGCCGCAGATCGAGGGCGCCGAGCGGTTCATCCAGCAGCAGCACTGACGGACGATTGACCAGCGCGCGCGCCAGTGCCACGCGCTGACGCTGACCGCCCGACAACTGCGCCGGTTTGCGGTCATGAAAGCCGTCCAGCGCTACCTGTTCAAGTGCTTCACGGGCGCGAGTGAAGCGTTCGCTGTCACCGATGCCACGCATGCGCAATCCGTATTCGACATTTTTCTGCACGGTCAAATGCGGAAACAGCGCGTAATCCTGGAATACGGTATTGACATCCCGGTCATACGGCGCCGTGCGGGTCATGTCGAGGCCGTTCAGGATCACCGCACCGCTGTCGGGCTGTTCGAATCCGGCGATCAGGCGCAGGCAGCTTGTTTTTCCGGAACCGGACGGTCCCAGCATGGAAAAAAATTCGCCCGGCTCGATCGTTACAGATACCTTGTCAACGGCGACGACTTCACCATAGCGGCGGGTAACGGATTGCAGTTCTATGGTTGCTGGCATGGTTGAAGTTGGTCTTGTTATCTGTTGTTAAAAATGTCTGGCACAAATGCTTTGGTCCGAATTATTTATTTTCCCAAACCACGACGGTTTGAATCATCAGCGCCCGCCCATGATGGCAATATAGTCGGCGGTCCAGCGGCTGTAGGGCACGCACTCCCCTCCTGCTGCGCTGCATTTGGCCTGCGGCGTTTTCCAGAACATGATTTTGTCGAACTGATCGTAACCATTGCTCAGGCAGGGCTTGCCGCCGGCCGGTGTCGCCGCCTTGCAGGCCGTGGTGGTGACCGGGTTGGATCCGAACCATTCAGCCACCGGGGCCTGCACCTTGTCATTCAACGACCAGTTCATCCAGGCGTAAGAGCAGACCGGATGTTTGGCCTTGGCATGCATCATGGTGGTGTCGGACCAGCCGGTCATGCCTTCCTTGGGCATGGCCGAGGCAATGTGCTTGCCCTCGCCTTTCAAAAGATTGACCTGCACCGGCCAGGAACTCGAAGCGACCACCCCTTCGCTCTTGAAGTCCGACATCTGCACGTTGTAATCGTGCCAGTAGCGGTGGATCAGCGGCTTTTGTTTGCGCAGCAGTTCCAGCACGGCAGCGTACTGGGCCTGGTTCAGCTCATACGGATCCTTGATGCCCAGCTCAGGACGTTTCGCTTTCAGATACAGGGCGGCATCGGCAATATAGATCGCGCCTTCATAAGCCTGAATCCGGCCTTTGTTGGGTTTACCATCCGGGAAATTTTGTGGTTCAAAAACAACCGACCAGGAATCGGGGGCTTTTTTAAACACATCGGTGTTGTACATCAGCACATTCGGGCCCCATTGATACGGCACACCATAAACCTTGTCGCCCACCACATACCACGGGGCATTTTTCAGTCTCGGGTCGAGCGTGGCCCAGGCCTTGATCTTGCCGGTATCGACCGGCTGCACCTTGCCGGACGCAACCATGCGCAGCGAGGCGTCGCCGGATGCCGTGACCAGGTCATACACAGCCTGGGTCATCAGGGAAACCATTTCATCGGAAGTTGCGGCGGTTTTGACATTGACCATGCAGCCGGTTTCCTTTTCGAACTGCGACACCCAGTTGTAAGCCTTGTCGGTTTCGCCGCGTTCGATATAGCCAGGCCAGGCCACGATGTCGAGCTGCCCTTCCCCTTTGGGGATGGCATCGGCATAGCTGATATCGCTCAGGTAAACCGAGGCCAGGATCATGCCGAATAAGACCGTCGTGGCTCTCACAGGAAGAAAATTCATAGAGTTCTCCATTGGTTGTTATTGCAATATACGTAAAGTCGCTTGTATTGAAAATACCAATACAGTTATACTTTCCATCGGGTTTACCGATACCTTAACTTCCCTTCCGGGTTGCCGTTAACAAAATACCGCAAGATATGTCTCTCACCTTAAAATCGTTGCAATATTTCAACGCTGTGGCGGAAACCGGGGCGATTTCGGTCGCGATGCAGAACCTGAACGTGTCCCAGGCGGCCATTACCGAATCGATCCAGAGACTGGAAACCCATCTGGGTGTGTTGTTATTCAGACGACATGCGCGCGGCATGACCCTGACCCACGCCGGGCACGAATTCTGGCGTCATACCCAGCGCATCCTGACGTCCATTTCGGCGGCGGAAGAGGCTCTGGCGACCCGCCCCGATGCCGTTTCCGGCGAGCTGACCATCGGCTCGATCAGTCCGCTTACCGGGTATTACCTGCCGGGCCTCTTGGAACGTTACCGGCGCACCTTCCCGAAAGTGCTCACCCGCGTGGTCGAAGATGCCGGCCATTTTATTGAACATCAGCTGATCAACGGTGAGCTGGATGTGGCGCTGACTGCCACCTCGGCACTGGAAAACAAGGACACCTTCCACAGCTCGATTCTGGTGCGCTCACCCTGGCGTTTGTGGGTCTCGGCGCGGCACACCCTGTCGGACCAAACCACGGTCTCGTTTGCTGATATCAAAAACGAGTCGGTGGTGGTGCTGGTGAATGAGGAGCTGGAACGCGGCTCGGGCAACCTATGGAATAACATCGGCATCCGTCCGCGCAGCATCACCCGCACCCGTTCGATTGAAGCGGTGCGCAGTCTGGTGGCGACCGGCTATGGCGTCTGTGTGTTGCCGCAGGTGCTGTTTCGCGCCTGGTCGCTGGAGGGGACGCAGCTTGTTTGCATCCCGCTGGTGGAGGAGATTGCGAATCTCGACATCGGTGTGATCTGGCGCCGCGGCGCGCCGGTCAGCACCATCGCGCAAGGGTTTATCGCCACCGCCAGTGAATATGGACAGTCGCTGCAAAGTGCTGCCAAAAATCCGTTTTCGGTTCAGCACTAATCATTCTGCCGCAAGGAAACGTCCGGTTCCTTCGCCCTGAACCCGACTGAAATAAGGATGCAAGAAATTGGTATTTCCCCGCATTGAGTCGGTTCGCGAGTTTTGACACACTCGCCGACCTTCATCGACACTGGAGTCATATCATGCAAGCAGTCAGTCCATTGGCATCTCGTCCAACCGGCGTCGCAGGCAGTCAGACGCCAGGGCCAGCGCAACCGGGTGCAGGGCCAGTCCTGCCAGATCAGGAAACGGTCCGCGTTTTACAGGCCTCTGGCAAACACAAGCGAAAAACCACCGACCGCAGTCCGGAACCCGACACGACACCCAAGCGACTTCAGACGCAGCCACACCGGTCCAGTTCATCGTCGAGCTCACCCGCGACCGCTGCTTCGCGCTCACCAGACCTCACCTCAGAAGTGACGCCGATTAAAAAAAATCCAATGCAACGTGTCGCAGATATGCTGCGCAATCCTGCCAGGTTTAGTCAGCAACAAATGGGCAGGGAAATCAGACAATCAGCCCGGGAACTTGCTGGGCGGGCGATGACCGAAACCGACCGCGATGCGTTACTCACGCAGATCCTCGGCGCACACGCAACCTGTACAGCTCACCAGATTGGCTGGATGATTGAAGGGCTGGGCCATGAACTGGGTGGACCAGCCATGACAGCAATAAACAGGGATGCGCTGCTCACGCAGATCATCGGCGCGCATACAACTTGCAGCCCAGTGAAAATGCGTACGGCGATTGGAGGGCTGGGCACTGCATTGGGTGGGCCAGCCATGACGGCAGCAAACCGCGATGTGCTGTTCACGCAGGTCTTCGGTGCGCACGCAATTTGCAGCGCGCAAACGATGGCCGGGATGGTTGCCGGGCTGGGCACCGCACTGGGTGGGCCAGGCATGACAGCTGCAAACCGCGACGCGCTGCTCACACAGATCGTTGGCGCATCCGCACATTGCAACGCCCAGCAGATCAGCGCGATGTTTAGCGGGCTGGGCCTTGCACTGGATCCGTCAGAAATAACAGCGCAAGGCCGCGACGCGCTAGTCGAAAAAATACTCGGTGCGCATGCAACGCGCAGCGCACAGAACATGTGCGCAATGATTAAAGGGCTGGACTCACTGGGTGGGCGAAAGGTGACCACTGAAAACCGCGTTGCGCTGGTGGTGCGGATCCTCAGCGCACATGCAACGATAGCGCCGGAAAAAATTGCAGCAATGATCAGTCGGCAAATTTTTTGGGCCGGAGAGTTAGAGGTGCTGCCCAAAATTTATCTTGCAGGTGCAACTCCGATGAAGACCGGCATGATCATTGCCGCATTGATGGGTAAATATACCGACGCATCGCAAAGACCTGAATCCCGACACGTTCTGAACGAAGGATTGACGGCTATCCAAGCTGAACCCAGGCTGGAGGCCTGCGTCGAAGCCGGATTCCTGGCCGCCAGCGGCGACATCGCCGGCATTCTGACTTTGGATGAACTGACTGATAGTGACAAACTCCAATTCATCCGTTATTCGTGCAGCGAATTAATCACTCTGGATCTGCCCAGCTTGCGCGCCAAGCTGGGAAAAACAGTGTTTCTTCCAATATCGGACGCGCTTAAAAACGCCACATTGTCGACACTTTTAAAATCAGGTCCATTCGATCCGGCACTGTTTGACATGGTGCGGAAACAAATGCTTGGTGCGTTGAGCCAAATTCCAGATATCAGCTGGCAGATCACCCAAGAGGGCGCAGAGGTCCTGAAGAGCTCCCCCGGATTCGCGGACTGGTACATCGACGTTCAGGCCTTGTATCAAGAATCCAGTTATCACATGACGCTTGATTTTATCAGGCGGGAAAAGGAACTGATCAGAAACCACCGTCTGTTGCCTGCACAGGTGAAAAAATCCGTTCTTGATCTGTTGAGGGTCCGGGAAGAAGAACTGACCAAGGCAGGTCTGGATTAAACCATCAGCAACGCCAGCCAATTCATCTTCTTATCAATTGACCACAGGAGTAATACCATGCAAGCACTCAATTCACCTGCATCACGCCCAACTGGCGTCGTCAACAATCCCCTGCCAGCAACAACAGAGCCGGTCACAGGACCAGTCCTGCCGGGTCAGGAAACGGTGAGTGTTTTACAGGTTTCTGGCAAACACAAGCGAAAAACCACCGACCGCAGTCCAGAACCCGACATGGCACCCAAGCGACTCCAGACGCAGCCACACCGGTCCAGTTCATCGTCGAGCTCATCAGCGACCGCTGCTTCGCGCTCACCAGACCTCACCTCAGAAGTGACGCCGATTAAAAAAAATCCAATGGAACGTGTCGCAGATATGCTGCGCAATCCTGCCAGATTTAGTGCGCTACAAATGGGCAGGATAATCAGACAATCAGCCCAGGAACTTGCAGGGCAGGCGATGACCGAAACTGACCGCGATGCGTTACTCACGCAGATCCTCGGCGCACACGCAAGCTGCACAGCTCACCAGATGGGCTCGATGATTTATGGGCTGGGCGGCGTACTGGGTGGGTCAGCCATGACAGCAGCAAACCGCGACGCGCTATTCACCCAGATCCTCAGCGCACATGCAACTTGCGACACTCAGAAGACGGAGGGGATGATTGACGGGCTGGGCCAGGTTCTGGGTGGGCCAATCATGACAGCAGCAAACCGTGATGCGCTACTCACACAGATCCTTGGCGCACATGCAAGCCGCGACAATGAGACGATAGGCACGATGATTTACGGACTGGGCAATGCATTGGGTGGGCCAGCCATGACAGCAATAAACAGGGATGCGCTGCTCACGCAGATCATCGGCGCGCATACAACTTGCAGCTCAGTGAAAATGTGTACGGCGATTGGAGGGCTGGGCACTGCATTGGGTGGGCCAGCCATGACGGCAGCAAACCGCGATGTGCTGTTCACGCAGGTCTTCGGTGCGCACGCAATTTGCAGCGCGCAAACGATGGCCGGGATGGTTGCCGGACTGAGTCTTGCACTGGGTGGGCCAGCCTTGACCGCAGCAAACCGCGACGCGCTGCTCACACAGATCATTGGTGCATCCGCAACTTGCAATGCCCAGCAGATCAGCGAGATGTTTTGCGGGCTGGGCCTTGCACTGGGTCCGACAGAAATAACAGCGCAAGGCCGCGCCGCGCTGGTCGCGCAGATACTCGGCGCGCATGCAACTTGCAGTGCACAGAACATGTGCGCAATGATTGACGGGCTGGGCCCACTGGGTGGGCTATGCATGACCACTGAAAACCGCGTTGCGCTGGTGGTGCAGATCCTCAGTGCACATGCAACGATAGCGCCGGAAAAAATTGCAGCAATGATCAGTCATCAAATTTTCTGGGCCGGAGCGTCAGAGGTGCTGCCCAAAATTTATCTTGCAGGTGCAACTCCGATGAAGACCGGCATGATCATTGCCGCATTGATGGGTAAATATACCAGCGCGCAGCAAAGACCTGAATCGCGACGCATTCTGAACGAAGGATTGACGGCTATCCAAGCTGAACCCAGGCTGCGGGCCTGCGTCGAAGCCGGGTGTCTGGCTGCCAGCGGCGACATCGCCGGCATTCTCACTTTGGATGAACTGACTGATAGTGAGAAACTCCAATTCATCCGTTATTCGTGCAACGAATTAATCACTCTGGATCTGCCCAGCTTGCGCGCCGAGCTGGGAAAAACAGTGTTTCTTCCACTATCGGACGCGCTTAAAAACGCCACATTGTCGACACTTTTAAAATCAGGCCCATTTGATCCGGCACTGTTTGGCATGGTGCGGAAACAAATGCTTGGTGCGTTGAGCCAAATTCCAGATATCAGCTGGCAGATCACCGAAGAGGGCGCAGAGGTCCTGAAGAGTTCTTCCGGATTCGCGGACTGGTACATCGACGTTCAGGCCTTGTATCAAGAATCCAGTTATCACATGCCGCTTGATTTTATCAGGCAGGAAAAGGAACTGATCAGAAACCACCGTCTGTTGCCTGCACAGGTGAAAAAATCCATTCTTGATCTGTTGAGGGTCCGGGAAGAAGAACTGACCAAGGCAGGTCTGGATTAAACCATCAGCAACGCCAGCCAATTCGTCTTCTTATCAATTGACCACAGGAGTAATACCATGCAAGCACTCAATTCACCTGCGTCCCGCCCATTTGGCGTCGTCAACAATTCCCTGCCAGCAGCAACGCAACCGGGCACAGGTCCGGTCCTGCCGGGTCAGGAAACGGTTCGTGTTTTACAGGTTTCTGGCAAACACAAGCGAAAAACCACCGACCAGAATCCGGAACCGGCGATACCCAAGCGACTCCAGATCCAGCCAGGTCAGCGCAGCGCATCATCGAGCTCGTCATCATCGAGCTCTTCTTTGCGTACAGCAGATCTCACGTCAGAAGTGGCGCCGATTAAAACAAGTCCCTTGGAGCGCGTCGCAGCCATGCTGCGCGATCACGCCGAACTTGATGGCGCACAAATGGGTAAGGTGATCAGCGAATCAGCCCGGGATCTCGGGGGGCGATTCATGACAGCAACTGACCGCGATGCGCTGCTCACGCAGATTCTCGGCGCGCACGCAAGCTGCGACGCGCAGAAGATCGGCAGCATGATTGCTGCGCTGGGTCGTGCGCTGGGTGGGCCAGCCATAACAGCGGCAAACCGCGACGCGCTGCTTGGCCAGATCCTCGGCGCGCACGCAAGCTGCAGCGGTCAGCAGATGGGAGTGATGATTGGCTGGCTAGGCGATGTATTGGGTGGGCCGGTCATCACAGCAGAAAATCGCCACGCCATGCTCGCTCAGATTCTCGGCGTGCACGCAACTTGCGACGCGCAGACAATGGGCGCGATGATCGGCGCGTTTGGTCGTGCACTGGGTCGTCCGATCATGGCGCCAGCAAACCGCGACGCGCTGGTCGCACAGATCCTCGGTGCCCACGCAAGTTGCCAGCAGCTCGGCGCAATATTTGACGGACTGAGCCATGCATTGGGTGGGCCAGCCATGACAGCAACAAACCGGGACGCGCTGCTCACCCAGATCCTCGGCGCACACGCAACTTGCGACTCTCAGAAAATGGGCGCGATGATTGGCGGGCTGGGCCGTGCATTGGGTGGGCGAGCCATGACAACGGAAAACCGGGATGCGCTGCTTGCGCAAATCCTCGCTGCACAAGCAAGCTGCAGCACACTACAGGTGACCTGGACGATCAGCGCACTGGGCACTGCACTGGGTGGGGTGAACATGACAGCAGCAAACCGCGACGCGCTGCTCATGCAGATCCTCGGGGCTCACGCAAGCTGCAGCGTTGAAAAGATCGGCGCAGAGTTTGACGGGCTGGTCAGTGCAATCGGTGGGCGAGGCATAACAGCAACAAGCAGGGATGCGCTGCTCACCCAGATCCTCGGTGCTCACACAACGATAGACTCGGAAAAAATCGCATTAATGATCGCCAGGCTCAATTACTGGAGCTCTACTGCAACGTCTGCCGTACTACCCAAAATTGCTCGTGCAGGTGCAACACCGATCAAGACTGGCATGATCCTCGCCGCATTGCTTGGCAAGTATACGGCAGCGCCTCACCAACCGGAATTACGACGCATTTTGAGCGAAGTATTGGCTGATATTCAAGCTGACCCCAAGCTGCGGGCCTGCGTCGACGCCGGGTGCCTGGCAGCCAGTGGCGACATCCTCGACATTCTGACGTTGGACGAACTGGATGAAGGTCAAAAGCTCAAGTTCTTCGAATACTCGTGCAGCAAGGTGATTAATATGGACCTACCCAGACTGCGCAGCGAGTTGGGAAAGCTAATGTTTCAGCCACTGTCGGCCACGCTCAAGACTGGCGCGTTGTCGACACTTTTAAAATCCGGTCCATTCGATCCGGCACTGTTTGACTTGGTGCGGCAGACAGTGCTGGGCGCTTTAAGTCAAATTCCCGATATCAACTGGAAGATAACTCAAGACGGTGCAGAGTTAGTGGAGGTCCCCCCTGAATTCTATGCCTGGTACGCCGGCGTCAAGGACTTCTACCAGGAATCCAAAGATAACATGACGCTTGACTTCATCCGGAAAGAAAAGGCCCTGATCGGAAAACAACCCCTGTTGCCGGCAGCGGTGAAGGAATCCATTCTTGATTTGTTGCGCATCCGGGAAGAAGAACTGACCAAGGCAGGTCTGGGTTAGACCACCAACGACGTTGGCTGAGTGAATCACCGCCAATTCGTAGCCCTATTAATTAAATCGGTCCGCTGTTGTTTGACACGGCCTCCGATTATTCGCAAAACAGGAGTAATACCATGCAACCAGTCATTTCACCTGCATCTCGTGCAACTGGCATCGCAAGCAATCCCCTGACTGTATCAACGCAAACAAGTACAGGACCGGTCCTGCCAGGTCAGGAAACGGTCCGTGTTTTACAGGTTTCTGGCAAACACAAGCGAAAAACTACCGACCAGAATCCGGAACCGGCGATACCCAAGCGATTCCAGACGCAGCCACATCAGCGCAGCGCATCATCCAGCTCGTCATCATCGAGCTCTTCATCGCGTTCACCAGATCTGACATCAGAAGTGGCGCCAATTAAAACAAGCCCCAGGGAGCGCGTCGCAGCCATGCTGCGCGATCACGCCGAACTTGATGGCGCACAAATGGGTAAGGTGATCAGCGAATCAGCCCGGGATCTTGGGGGGCGATCCATGACAGCAACTGACCGCGATGCGCTGCTCACGCAGATTCTCGGCGCGCACCAAACTTGCAGCGTTGAGGCGATGGGTGCGATGATAAACGGGCTAGGCAACGCGCTGGGTGGGCCAGCCATGACAGAAGCAAACCGGGATACCTTGCTCACCCAGATCCTGGGCGTGCACGCAACTTGCAGCATTGACAAAATGGGCGCGATGATTCACGGGTTTGGCGACGCGCTGGGTGGGCCAACCATGGAAACAGCAAGCCGGGACACATTAATCAGCCACATCCTCGGTGCATACGCAACCTGCAGCGATGCGGAGTTGGGCATCATGATTTCCGGGCTGGGCCAGGCACTGGGCGGAAAAGTAATGGCAACAGTAAATCGCGACGCACTGCTCAAGTCGATACTCAGCGCGCACGCAACTTGCTGCGCTCACCAGATGGGATCGATGGTTAGCGGATTAGGTTTCGCACTGGGTGGGTCAGCCATGACAGAAGCCAGCCGCGACGCGCTACTCTGCGAGATTCTCAACGCACAGGAAACTTGCCGCGATTTGCAGTTTATCGAGATGATTAACGGGCTAGGCCATGCATTGGGTTCGCATAACATGACAGCAGCCAACAACGAAGCGCTGATCGGCCTGATGATCTGCTCACACGGAATGTGCAGCGATTCACAGATGGCCGCGATGATTGCTGGGCTGGGTTGTGCACTGGGTGGGTCAGCCATGAAAGCAGCCCGCCTCGATGCGCTGCTCACGCTGATCCTTGAAATGCACGTAGTCTGTTCCGCTCCAAAAATGGGCTCAATGATTTACGGGCTAAGCTGTGCATTGAATGGGCAAGCGATGTCGCCAGCAAACCGCGATGCGCTCCTCCCGCAGATCCTCGGCGCGCACACAAGCTGCACTGCCCGGCAGATGCAAGCTATGACTAGTGCGCTGGGTCATGCACTGGGTGGGCCAGCCATGACAGAGGCAAACCGCGATGCAATCCTCACGCAGATCCTCAGAGCACAGGCAAATGACAGCACCCGGAACATAATCACGATGCTTGGCGGCCTGGGCATTGCGCTGGGTGGACCAGCCATGACGGCAGCAAACCGCGACGCAATCCTCACAGAGATTCTCAGGGTACACGCAACTGACAGCGTTATGAAGGCGGAACGGGCGATAGCCTGGCTGGGCGAAGCGCTGGGTGGGAACGCGATGACAGCAGAAAATCGCGACGCGCTGCTCGCGCAAATCTTCGGCGCATACACAACTGGCCACATTCGACATATCGACATAATGCTTCACGGTCTGGGCCGTGCACTGGGGGGGCCAACCATGACGGCAGCAAACCGCGACGCGCTACTCAGCCAGATCCTCGGCGCACACGCAACCAGCAGCGCTGCGAAGATGGGTTCAATGATTGAATACCTCAGCCTAGCGCTGGGTGGCATAGGCATAAGCGCAGCAAACCGGGACGCGCTGCTCGCGCGAATCCTCGGCACACACGCAACGATAGCTCCGGAAAAAATCGCGGCAATGATTTCTCAGCCCAATTCCTGGACCAGCGCGGCGATCGTGCTGCCCAAAATTTTTCTGGCCGGTGCATCACCGGTTAAGGTCGGCATGATCATTGCCGCCTTGATTGGCACATATACGGCAGCGCCTCAACGATCGGAATCGCGACGCATTTTGAGCGAAGTATTGGCTGATATTCAAGCTGACCCCAAGCTGCGGGCCTGCGTCGACGCCGGGTGCCTGGCAGCCAGTGGCGACATCGTCGGCATTCTGACTTTGGATGAACTGACTGACGGTGAAAAGCTCAAGTTTTTCGAATATTCGTGCAGCGATTTAATTACTCTGGATCTGCCCAGGATGCGCACCGAGTTGGGCAATGTAGTGTTTCAGCCACTGTCGGCCACGCTCAAGACTGGCGCGTTGTCGATACTTTTAAAATCCGGTCCATTCGATCCGGCACTGTTTGACATGGTGCGGCAGATAGTGCTGGGCACTTTGAGTCAAATTTCCGATATCACCTGGGAGGTAACTCAAGAGGGTACAAAAATAGTGAAGAATTCTCCCAAATTCGCGGACTGGTACATCGGCGTTCAGGCCTTGTATCAAGAATCCAAAGCTCACATGACGCTTGAATTCATCAGACAGGAAAAGACACTGATCGAGAACCACCAGCTGTTGCCTGCCAAGGTGAAAGAGACCATTCTTGATCTGCTGAGCGTCCGGGAAGAAGAGCTGACCAAGGCAGGCCTGGACATGTAGTCAATCAAGATGAAAGGTTCGGTTCGACATTGCATTACGAATTTTCCGACGAGTCAGAATTCATCCCAGTCTTCTGACTCGCCGGATGCGCCCTGGCCTGCCAATGCCGTTTTTGATACTGCAACAGCTTTCAAACGACGGTCGGCCAGTTTCTGCGGCACCGCTTCCCTGACCGGTCTTTCAGCACTTTCACCTGACCGGGAGGTGGCCAGGCTGATCACCTGTGCGTCATTTAATTTAAACGTTTTGACGACTTCCCCGAGATGAACGGTCTGTTGTTGCAATGAGCCAGCCGCAGCGGCAGCCTGTTCCACCAGCGCGGAGTTTTGCTGGGTGACGTTATCCATTTCGACCACCGCCTGATTAATCTGATTGATCCCCCGCGATTGCTCCTGACTGGCGGCGGTAATTTCAGACATGATATCGGTCACCAGGCGAATGCTCTCTACCACCTCGGTCATGGTCGAACCGGCCTGATTGACCAGTTTGCTTCCAGCTTCGACACTGGTCACGGAATTGCCGATCAATTCCTTGATTTCTTTCGCCGCCGCCGCAGACCGTTGCGCCAGTGTCCGCACCTCGGAAGCAACCACCGCAAAGCCGCGCCCCTGCTCGCCCGCCCGTGCCGCTTCCACGGCAGCATTCAACGCCAGAATATTGGTTTGAAAGGCGATACCGTCAATCACGCTGATGATGTCGACAATTTTTTTGGACGAGTCGTTGATGGCACCCATTGTCTCGATCACCTCGGAGACCACCGCACCGCCCTTGACCGCAACCTGCGATGCGTTTTTCGCCAGCGTATTGGCCTGCAGCGCGTTATCAGAATTGTGCTTGACCGTCGAGGTCAGTTCTTCCATCGACGCCGCAGTTTCTTCCAGCGAACTGGCCTGCGCTTCGGTTCTGGATGACAGGTCCATATTCCCCTGTGCGATTTCTTTTGCGGCATCCTCAATCGTGTTGGTACTGTGGCGCACCAGTCCGACCGTTTCAGACAGGCTGTCACTCATTTTTTGCAGGGCCTGCAACAGCTGTCCGGGTTCGTCGGTAAATCTGGTTTCGATTGTGCCGGTCAGATCACGGGACGCCACAACCTCGGCCACATGGATCGCTTCCTTGATCGGGCCAATGATGCTTCGGGTGATCAACACGGAACCGCCAATGCCCAGTCCGAGTGAAATCACCAGAATCACCAGCAACAGAACGGTTGACGAAGCGACTACGCTGGTGGCTTGTTGCTCGATTTCGTCAGATCGTTTGTTGGTCAGGTCAACCAGATGATTGATAGCCACCAGATGGGTTTCATAGCTGTTCTTCATCTTGGCCATGGCAGTGTTCATTGCCTCTTTGTCCTGCTTTTGGACTGCGGGAATGAACTCGTTGAAGGCGGTATTGTAAAAGGCCAATGCCGGTTCGTTCGATGCTTTCAGGAGCGCCTCGGCAATATCAGGATCCAGACCTGCCTTGCTCCAGTACTCATGACGCTTGTCGTAATCGGATTTCAAGACCTTGAAATGCTCGATTAATTTATCCTGCCCGGCTTTCTCGGTGGCCGAGAACAGCTGGAAGCTAACCAGGTAGGACTCGAGAATGTATTCGGGAGGCGGCAGTACGTCACCGACCAGATCTTTGCCCGCAATGATTTTTTGATAAACCGGGCCGGTGACCTTCAGGTCATTCAAGACCTTGAATGACCAGACGCCGTAGACGATGAATCCTGCTGAAAATATGGCAATTAACACTGCCAGCCGACGTGACAGCTTCAACATTCTGAGCATATTCATAACAGACCCGTCCCAAGTGACATTTTTTACGATGACCGTAAATCACTCTAGGACAGGAAAAAGCGAAGTACAAACTAATTGGCGCCAAGTCGGGTGCCATCTGCAGATGCTGGCATAAACAGACCATTAACCAGCGGTACCAGTTCGGCAGTCAGTGTCAAAGCATCCGCTGCGGCGACATGCGACCACTCGGGCAGGTTGTAGCCCTGCAGTTGCGGATAGTCTTCAAAATGAATGCCGCTCGAATGCGTGCGCTGCAGCAGTACGTCCCAGGTCGCGGCACGCGGAAAGGCGTGGTTTTCGAAGGCATAAAAATCGGCGGTGCTGGGCAGGCGCAAAAAGACGACCTGCACGCCGCGAGCGCGCAACCTGGTCACGGCAGAGACGGCACGATCGATTTGTTTGGCAATCACCTGGCGCGCTTTTTCCGGCGTCGCCAAGGGCGGCGGCGGTGGACCGTTCAGACGTTGCGACCAGATATGGCGGGCCAGATCGCGGTAGGCCAGATCGTTTTCGACCTTGCTCCACATATGCGTATTGCGGTCGGCTTCGGACACCGATAATTTGCGTACGGCCAGACGGTCCGGCACACCGGGCCGGTTCGGCCAGTCCTGACGTTTGACGATGGTGCCAAGCGCAAAGTCAGGATCGTAGAACGCAAAATACGGCTCAATCAAGTGCTGCGACAGCCATTGTCCGACACGAGCAGATGGTCCAACCCGATGAAAATCCTTTATCGCATCGGCACGGTAGGCGAAACCGGTGAAGAACAGGTCGGGAGCCACGCCGACCACAAGGCGTCCGGTAAAGTTCGGATCGTCGGCCAGATCTTCCATCAGAACAATGCCGCTGGTGCCTTCCAGCGCGAGTTGTATCGGCCGTTCTCCGCCAAGTTTTTCCCAGACCGGCAGCTGAATATCAAACAGGGTGCGCGAAGACCCGACCAACACCAGATGATTGCCTTCTCCGCTGTCAATGCGACGGCGTTGCTCCGCCCAGGAACTGTTGCTGTTCGCATAGCTCGGTGCTGCACCGTAGGCACGCCAATGCAGCTCCCATCCGGCCAACGCGATACCAAACAAGGCCAGCGCGAGCAGCCAGATTCTCCCCCATGGTTGTTTGGGGATATGGCGCTGCGCTACCGGTTGTGCCACACCAGGGCGATCCGACGCGGTTTGAGAGACAAATCCGGGCCGGTCGGTTGAAGACTGGTCGGCGAGGTTCTGTTCGAATTCAGAACTGGAAGTAGATAAAGGCATTGCCTTCCCCCTGTGCGATAACGATGGCAAACAACATCAACCCAATGACAGCCGACAACAGCAGCGGCGGCGTTCTGACAGCCAGATTTTCAACACTGCGATTGCGCAGGGTCCAGTGCGCCAGCAAGATAGCGCTGATGATGCACAGGACCGTGACCAGCCGCATGGTCGATAAAATCGGACTTGCCGCGCCGTTGAAACCGAACATACCGCCGAGAATCTGGCCCGCCGCACCAAACGTTTTGGCGCGGAAGAATACCCAGGTGATATTCACCAGCGCATAGGTGAACAGCCCCAGCAGCAACATCATGAATCCGGTCAGCTGAACCTGCCTGAAGCTGCTGCGCAGTTTGCGTTCGATGATCAGATACAGGCCATGCAGGCCACCCCATGCAACAAAAGTCCAGCTGGCGCCGTGCCAGAGTCCGCCCAGCAGCATGGTCAGCATCAGCGCGAAATAAGTATGTGCTTCGCCGTGCCGGTTGCCGCCGAGCGGAATATAGACGTAGTCGCGCAACCAGGCCGACAGGGTAATGTGCCAGCGTCGCCAGAAATCGGTAAACCCGACAGCCGCATAGGGAAAGCGGAAGTTGTCCGGCATGGCAAACCCGAGACACATCGCCACGCCAATCGCGGTTGTTGAATATCCGGCAAAGTCACAAAAAATCTGTCCGCTGAATGCCAGCGTGGCCACCCAGGCGTCGAGCGCACCGGCCAGCTTGCTGCTGTCATACACGGCTTCGGCCGCCGGAGCCAGAAAGGTATCGGCCAGAACGATCTTCTGGAACATGCCCAGCGTCACCAGTACCAGGCCGAACCGCAGCATGTCCGGCGTGGCGCGGCGCGGTTGGGAAAATTGCGGCACCAGTTCGGTTGGGCGCATGATCGGCCCGGCCACCAGATGCGGAAAGAAGGTCACGAACAGCGCGTAATCGAGGAAATTTTCTGCCGGTTTGGCACGTCGCAAATAGATGTCCAGCGTGTACGACATGGTGGCGAAGGTATAGAAGGAAATCCCGACCGGCAGGATGATATCAAAATGCGGGGCATGGAAAGGAACGCCCAACCCCGCCATCATCGCACTGAAGTTTTCAAGCACGAAATTGCCGTACTTGAAATAGGACAGCATGCCCAGATTGGCGACCACGGACAGCAACATCCAGGCCCGCCGTGCATTAAGCTTTTCCGCCTTGACCAGGGCCTTGGCGGCATACCAGTCGACCACGGTCGAAATCCAGAGCAGCAAAATAAAGGGGGGATTCCACGCAGCGTAAAACAGATAACTGACCAGCAGCAAATTGACTTTTTTTACCGTCCAGCCAAACGGCATTGAGTGCAGGGCCAGAACCAGAACAAAGAAAACCAGAAAGGTAATCGAATTGAAGACCATAGCGTTCCTGAGATGTGATGCCACACAGTCGAAGTTCACCCTGGGATTTTTATGGTTGTCGCAGGGCACGGAGAAATCGATGAGCGCAGTTTAGAGGCATCGGCTCTGCTGCCGAAACGGACAATCACAGGAGTACCGCAGGAAAATCAGCTGAGTGATATCAAGCGTTGCACGCGTGCCAAGCGTACACAACAGTTTGTCATTCGGCAATACCCTGAACTGGGTATTTTGTGTTTTTCGCACAACTACACACTTGGATAAGCCAAGCGGACTATGAACTGAGTTTTAAACCAAGGGGGGAACATTGATGATGCAGCAGGACCAGAGAAATTCGCCATGCGCAGCATAATTTGTTGCCTGTATGACTTCGGATTTTTTCCGCTGCCAGGAATGCGGTGAGCACTTTGTGCAGCCCTGGCAGCGGACAAACCGCAAAAAGCTATTCGTCGCGTAGCGTCAGTTCACTTTTTACGTTGGACAGGAGATTATCGTAGTGCTCACTGAAATTAAAAATTTGATTGATTGACGCACCCTCATTTCTCATTTTATTGAGACCTGAATTTTCTTTTTCCATTATTTCGATTGCTGCTGGCAAGTATTTTTTAAGTTCCGCAGCAGATAGCACCACAATGCCGTCGGCGTCGCCGATCACATACTCGCCTTCCGAGATCGTAAAGTCATCTATTTGTAGCGTGCACCCCAATTCCCCAAGCTTGCATTTGGTGCCGGCTCTGGGACTTTGTCCCATCGAAAAAAATGGCAAGCCCAATTCTTTGATTGCATCCGTATCACGAGAAAACCCGAACAGCACAACGGCGGATACCCCATTGCTGATCGCGCATCGCGTCAGGAATTCACCCATTACTGCGTCGGTGGAATCGCCACCATCGATCACCAAAACCGAACCTGTCAGTGCCGATTCGATTCCCATCCAAACCGGAACAATATCCCCCATCGCTTTGACGGTGTGCGCAGCGCCGTGAAATCGTTTTTGAGTGATGGGGTTGAGACTGCGGATCAGTCGAATTGAAGGAAACGCGTCACACAGGTGTGTTGTTGAAACATTGGAAGTGCTGAGGACATTGAGAACGTCATCCATTTTGTAAACTCCATAATTGAAATTAAAAATTAAAGCACCATGCCTGAAAAAGCAGGTTTTATCGGAATCAATCTACATTCTGTTTCTCTGTTGCAGTTACGATTTTTCCGGTAAATCTCGATCCGGAAAGGTCACAGAGTGCGTTAGCCCCGCGAATAATTAAATGGGTAATAAAACGTATGAGATTGTGCGAATGCATAGAAAAATAAAAGCGCCTGGATTGAACAACAGGCTGGTTCCCTTGAGCGCCAAACAAAATCGAACATCGCAACGCCGGGTTTTGCTGTTGGTTAATATGACAGCGCGCCTTGTAAAGTTGTAACGGCGCTGGGCAATTTATTGCACATTAAAACTGGGGGAATCCGCAATGTGCGCCAAAGTCTGTTGCATCTACCATCTTGCCCGCTTCCCGCTGGACTGCAACAACCGGATCAATCTTTGCATCGCAGAACATTTTTTCGGTCGGCCCAGACCAGACATCCACCGCCGCCCCAGGCTCACCACACCACAAGGACACATGATGCTCAGCATAGCGCCAAAACCTGGTAACACCCAGTCAATATCCACAGCAAGTTCGGCCGACAGCGAAACGATTCATTCGACCGAAAGTACAGCCGAACAAACTTTCGACCCCAAAACATTGGCATGCCGCTCTCTCAGTTTTGTGCAGGAAGGTTTTTTCGGCGCCAACCCCAAGGTTAGGGCTGCGGCCATCAAAAAGGCCGAAGCAGCTGATGCCGTTTTTAAAAATGATCGCGGTGAAACCGTGTATTGCAACTCGCGCGACGTACTGCAGGCAGTCCGGCAGGTACTGCGTGCAGGAGAGGACCATGAGACGACCGCACAGATTTTTGCGCAAGCCTTTTATCATGGGTATCAAACCGAACTTTGCATGATCGTCGAGGAGTGCTGGCCAGATTTTTTCCCCTCGACTTTCATGTCCCTGGAAGACGGACTGCGCGGAAAAGCACTCGTGGCCGAGTTAAGAAAAATAGGCCTCGTTATCCCTGTGAATCAGCCTGACAGGACCATTGCGGTAAGAGACAGAGTGAGGACTTCGGGCGATGAAGAAAGCCGGGGAATCGCCCTGAATGCCCTGCGGGAACTGGGCCTGCCGGACGTGATCGGCGCCGGGCTGATCTGCCAATATATGGAGCCGTCGTTTGAGGAAGTGGTGCCAGATACCATTCTGGCGTCCAGACCGCCAGATGGACCGGACTTTGCAACCGAGAGAGCTTTTTTTAAAGACAAATTTGAGCGCCGGGTGATCGACTCGGATTACCTCAGAAACCTGACGTACAGTATTCTGTTCCGAATTTGCACAGTTCTTAACGGGCAAGGTGACAAGGTCGATGTGCTGGAAAAGTTCGGCAGCGATTTTTTTCTGACTTTTGGGGAAGTGGGACTCGATCTGCTAACCGACAGCGACCACATTTGCCAGCTGCTCCTGCGCGGTGACATCTCCGTCGACGATTTGAAGGCGATAGACCAGATCGCGCAACGTCACGGCATGGAGGAAATTTCTGAATTGGCGAGGGTGTGCGATTTATCGAATCCGGTGTCGATCAAAACCTGGATTTCAGAGTTCGAATAGAGCTGCCATTCTCAGGAAGGTGGCCCGTCTTGACCAAAATCAGGCAGCCTTCCGTGCTGAACGGCTGATGCGCGCTCAGGTGCGGGCTGCGCAACCAGCTTCCGGCAGGATACCGACCAAATTCATCTTCAAACACGCCTTCGATCACAAAAATCTCCTCACCCTGATAATGCCGGTGGGGCTTGAATTGCGTGCCAGGTTGCCAGCGTACCAGTGCGGTATGCTCGGCCCCAAATTCGGACAGGGGCAGCACCGACAGACCGGGAACCATACCCGCAAACCAGCTGGCCTGCCTGGTATTGATGACGACGCGCTGCTGATCATCCGGCTGCATATGGCGCAGTTTGACGAACAATGTACAACCCGGACGCGACCCCGGAGCATGCGATGAGCCGGGCGGATTCTTGATGTAGGTGCCAGCCGGATAGACCCCGGATTGATCTTCAAACTCACCGTCCAGCACAAAAATCTCCTCGCCCAGTTCATGCTGATGCAGACTGAAACGGGAATCGGCGGCGTAGCTGACAATCGAAGTTGCCCGGGCCACTTCACCGCCATCGCGCTCCAGCATGCGCCGTTTGATGCCTGGAACCGGCGAATCAACCCAGGGCAGATCATTGGATTGGAGTGCCACACGTTGTGAAAAATCGTTGTGAATATTCATATACCTTTGTTGTGCAGGCTGGGATTAAATCCCGGCATTGCAACGGATCAGTTGTAGTTTGGCTGGGCAAGACAATAGCATAAAGCTCACACAGGCGAGCGTGACGGTGATCTGACCCGCAATCATCACTGCACAGCTCAGCGACGCCCCACTTCCTATGTTAAGATTTCAGACCGCTCAAAAATCGGGGTCGAAGTTTATTTTGACGAATCGACAATAAATTACATGAACGAGGCTAGCTATGACGCAACTCTCACGTCGGCAGTTTCTCAAGATAACCGGATCCACGGTTGCAGGCTCAAGCCTGGCTCTGCTCGGCTTCATGCCGTCAGCAGCACTTGCAGAAGTTCGACAATACAAACTGTCACGCACTACCGAAACACGCAATACCTGTCCGTATTGCTCAGTCGGTTGCGGCATCCTGATGTACGGACTTGGTGACGGTGCGAAAAATGCCATTTCGAGCATCATCCACATTGAGGGTGATGCGGATCATCCGGTGAACCGGGGCACCCTGTGTCCAAAAGGTGCCGGCCTGATCGATTTCATTCACAGCCCGAACCGCCTGCTTGTACCGGAATACCGCGCGCCAGGCAGTAACGAATGGCAGAAAATTTCCTGGGACAGCGCGCTGGACCGGATTGCCAAGCTGATGAAAGAAGATCGTGATGCCAACTTCGTTGAAAAAACTGAAGATGGCAAGGTCGTTAATCGCTGGTTGACTACCGGTATGCTGGCAGCTTCAGCATCCAGCAATGAAACCGCTTATCTGACCCACAAAACCGTGCGCAGCATGGGAATGTTGGCCTTTGATAATCAGGCGCGTGTATGACATGGTCCGACGGTGGCAGGTCTTGCCCCGACGTTTGGCCGTGGAGCGATGACGAATCATTGGGTCGACATCAAAAATGCCGATGTGATTCTGGTCATGGGCGGCAATGCTGCCGAAGCACATCCTTGCGGATTTAAATGGGTTACTGAAGCGAAGGCACACAACAAAGCCAAGTTGCTGGTGGTTGATCCGCGTTTTACGCGTACCGCCTCAGTGGCCGACTATTATGTGGCAACGCGCACCGGGACCGATATCGTGTTCCTGGGTGCGATCATGAACTACCTCATGACCAACGACAAGATTCAGCACGAGTATGTCAAAAATTACACTGACATGCCGTTTATCGTGCATGAAGACTTTGCGTTGAACGACGGCCTATATTCTGGTTACGATGAAAAATCAGGCAAGTATGCTGATAAATCATCGTGGAGCTATGAGTTGGGAAGCGATGGTTACGCCAAGGTCGACCCAACCATGACCGATCCGCGCTGTGTCTATCAGCTGATGAAAAAACACTATTCTCGCTATACGCCCGAACTGGTTACGCGGGTCTGCGGGGTACCTGCTGACAAATTCCATCATATCGCTGAGACACTGGCGTCCACTGCCGTGCCGGGCCGCGCAGCGACTATTCTGTACGCGCTGGGCTGGACTCACCACAGTACCGGAGCACAAACCATCCGTGCCGGCGCCATGCTGCAATTATTGCTCGGTAATATCGGTATCTCTGGCGGTGGAATGAATGCTCTGCGCGGTCACTCCAATATTCAGGGACTGACCGATCTGGGACTGATGTCCAATCTGTTGCCGGGTTATATGACCTTGCCATTTGAAGCCGAACAGGACTTCGAAGCCTATATTGGCGCGCGGACCAAAAAGCCACTGCGTCCAAACCAGCTGAGCTACTGGAAGAACTACCGTGCCTTCCATGTCAGCTTTATGAAATCCTGGTGGGGCGACGCCGCGACGGCTGAAAATAACTGGGGCTATGATTACCTGCCCAAGCTCGACAAGCCTTACGATCTGATGCAGGCCATTGAGCTGATGCACAATGGGAAAATGAACGGCTACATCACCCAGGGCTTCAATATCCTGGCGTCAGCGCCGAACAGCAAAAAGGTCTCTGAAGGTTTATCCAAGCTGAAATTCCTGGTAGTGATGGATCCGCTGGCAGTTGACACGGCTGAATTCTGGAAAAATCATGGCGAATTCAATGACGTCGACCCGTCGAAAATTCAGACTGAAGTATTTCGTCTGCCTACAAACTGCTTCGCGGAAGAAGCCGGATCACTGGTGAGCTCTTCACGGGTCTTGCAGTGGCATTGGAAAGGTGCGGAAGCACCGGGTGAGGCGCGCAGCGATATCGATATCATGTCGGCACTGTTCCTGCGAATTCGCTCGAAATACAAAACCGAGGGCGGAAAATTCCCTGATCCTATCGTTAATCTGGCCTGGAATTATGCACGGCCTCACAGTCCGACGCCGGAAGAACTGGCTAAGGAATTTAACGGTCGTGCTCTGGCCGATGTCACCGATCCTAAAGATGCCACCAAGGTGCTGGCGAAAAAAGGCGAGCAACTGGCCGGTTTCGCCCAACTGCGCGATGACGGCACCACCACCAGTGGCTGCTGGATCTTCTGTGGTGCCTGGCCGCAAACCGGTAACAATATGGCACGCCGTGACAATGCCGATCCTACCGGTATTGGACAAACGCTGAACTGGGCCTGGGCCTGGCCAGCAAATCGTCGCATCCTGTATAACCGTGCATCATGTGATCTCAACGGCAAACCGGCAGATCCGACCCGCAAGCTGATTGCCTGGAACGGCACCAGCTGGACCGGTGCGGATATTCCTGACTTCAAAGCGGATGAACCACCAGAAAATGGCATGGGGCCGTTCATCATGAATCCGGAAGGCGTAGCCTGTTTCTTCGCCGGCAAAGGCCTGGCAGAGGGCCCATTCCCGGAACACTATGAACCATTTGAAAACCCTCTCGGCTACAACCCGCTGCATCCGAAGAACCCGCTTGCAACCAGCAATCCGGCAGCACGCCTGTTTGCCGGTGACCGCGCGCAATTGGGCACCCATGAAGAATTTCCTCACGTGGCCACCAGTTATCGGCTCACCGAGCATTTCAACTACTGGACTAAACAGGTCCGGATCAACGCCATTATTCAGCCGGAGCAGTTTGTCGAGATTGGTGAGGACCTGGCCAAAGAGGTGGGTGTAAAAGCCGGCGAGCGCGTGAAGGTGAGTTCAAAACGTGGTCATATCATTGCCAAAGCGGTCGTGACCAAACGTATCAAAGCCCTGATGATCGAAGGCAAAGCGGTGCAGACCGTCGGCTTGCCTCAGCATTTTGGTTTTGCGGGACTGGCCAAACCGGGCTATTTTGTGAACACATTGACCCCTGAAGTAGGCGACGCGAATACCCAGACACCGGAATTCAAGTCGTTTCTGGTCAAAGTTGAGAAGGCTTAGGAAAATATATGGCACTGCAATCTCTAGATATTAAACGCATGTCAGCCACGACAGTGACGCCACCACAGGCCCGTGAGCCCATCACGGGCACGGTGGCCAAGCTGATCGATGTCTCCAAGTGTATTGGCTGTAAAGCCTGTCAGTCGGCCTGCATGGAGTGGAATGATCTGCGTGACGAAGTCGGTGAAAACCATGGCACCTACGACAATCCGCGTGATCTGACCGAGAATTCCTGGACCGTGATGCGCTTTTCCGAATACGAAAATCCGACCGGCAATCTGGAATGGCTGATCCGCAAGGACGGCTGTATGCACTGTGAAGATCCGGGCTGTCTGAAGGCCTGTCCGGCCCCGGGCGCGATCGTGCAATACACCAACGGCATTGTCGATTTTCAGGAAGAGAACTGCATCGGTTGCGGCTACTGCGTGAGCGGTTGTCCGTTCGATGTGCCGCGCATCTCGAAGAAAGACAATCGTGCTTACAAGTGCACGATGTGTTCGGATCGCGTCGCAGTCGGCCAGGAACCGGCCTGCGTCAAATCCTGCCCGACCGGTGCGATTGTATTCGGCACCAAGGAAGACATGAAACAGCATGCCGAGGAACGGATTATCGATCTGAAGTCACGCGGTTTCGACAAGGCCGGTCTGTACGATCCGGCCGGTGTGGGCGGCACCCATGTGATGTATGTCCTGCATCACGCCGACCAGCCTTCGCTGTATCACGGCCTGCCGAACAAGCCGCGCATCAGTCCGATGATCGGGATCTGGAAAGGTCTGGCCAAACCGCTGGCGGTCGCCGGTATGGCAGCAGCGGCACTGGTCGGTTTCTTCCACTACACCCGGATTGGTCCGAACGAAGTCAGCGACGCAGAAGAACGCGAGGCGCTTGATGAGATGAAGACAGGGGAGGTACAACATGAGCACGAATAACGAAAAAGCGACCATCGTCCGCTACAGCCCGAATGATCGCAGTCTGCACTGGGCGACTGCCATCAGTTTTATTCTGCTGGCCATTTCGGGCCTGGCGCTGTTCCATCCCGCGCTGTTCTGGCTCAGCAATGTGCTGGGTGGCGGGCAATGGACGCGCATTCTGCATCCGTTTATTGGTCTGTTGATGTTTGCTCTGTTTGCGATTCTGGTGCACCGGTTCTGGCACCACAATCTGATGGAGCCGGTTGACTGGCAATGGATCAGACAGATTGACGATGTGGTCCACAATCGGGAAGAAAAATTACCCGCAATCGGTCGCTACAACGGCGGACAGAAGTTGCTGTTTTTTACACTGATCGGCTGCATGATCGGGTTAATGCTGTCTGGCCTGGTGATCTGGCGCGCCTATTTTTCCTGGATATTTCCGATCGGGATCATCCGCTTCGCCTCGTTATTGCATTCTCTGTGCGCGATTATTCTGATTATCAGCATCATCGTGCACATTTATGCCGCGATCTGGATTAAGGGATCGGTTGGTGCGATGGTGCGCGGCACAGTCACGCCGGGCTGGGCACGCAAACATCATCGTCTCTGGTTTGAACAAATCCTGAAAACCTCCAAAGAAAAATAGACATGCCAAATAAATAATCCGGCAGAAAAATTGCCGGATTATTTGATCAAAGCTAAAACCACCTGCAGACCGTCGTTTTTAAACTAGACTAAAATAAAGTCCCCCCAGGCATTGACGCCCTGCATCGCTACACTTACTGGAATCATCTTGGTACAACGAATTATTGAACGTGGCGAAATCGAGTCACTGGACCACACCGCGCTGCCGCGCCTGCTGCTACCGGCATCCGATACAGTTTTTACGCAGCGCGCCGCACGCCTGCTGCATCTGGCGCAAGGCAAGGTCACCGGCATTCCGGTCAATCCCGCCTTAAGCGGCTACCTGACCTTGATGCGTGATGTTGTTCTGGCACAGGCCGAGATCGCCAAAACGTTGAGCGCAGCTGATCTGGCCATGCCCGACCAAAAGTCGCTCGATCTGACACTCGCACACATGATGCCGCCGCTGGCAGCACAACCAACACGCCCAGCGATCTGGCGCGAAGTGCTGCGCACGCTGATCGACAAACTGGATAACGGCCAGCGCGCCGAATTGACCGCGGTTTTTACCGGCCTGCGGGCCATGAATGAAGATGAGCTGGAAGCGCAGGCCGATGCTGTTCTTGCCCAGCGTCAGGATGAAGTCAATCCGGCCCAGGCACCATTCATTGCCGCCGCATTGCAGATAGTCTGGACCTGCCGCGCCAGTCAGCTGAATCAACAGCAGGTACCGATACTCGAAACGTTCACCCTGTGTCCGGTATGCGGCTCGCATCCGGTCGCCAGCGTGATTCGCATCGGCGGACAGTCGCAGGGCTACCGCTATCTGACTTGCGGGCTGTGTGCCAGCCAGTGGCATATGGTGCGCGTCAAATGCGCCAGTTGCGAGCAGAACGGCAAGATTGCCTATCAGGGCCTGGACCACGTCGATGAAAATCAAACGACTGCCGTGAGCGACAACAAGGCCAACGACCCACGCAAATATGCCCGCGCTGAAACCTGCGATGACTGTCACCACTACACAAAAATCTTCAACCAGGAACATGACTACGATGCAGAACCGTTTGCCGATGACCTCGCCAGCCTGACGCTGGACATACTGGTCAGCGAAGCAGGTTATACGCGCGGCAGTATCAATCCGTTTTTATGGTTTGGTGAAACAGCATGAACCCGGCGCTTCCTGACATACCAGCGATCAAACGTGCGGTGCATTTGCCGTCGGTAGACAAGGTATTGCTGGAAGCCGCGCCGCTGATCGAACAATATGGGCGCAGCCGCATCGTGCAGGCCGTGCAGTCGCTGCTCAGTGATTTGCGCAAGACCGCGCTGGACAAAAATGTACTCAGTCTTGCTGCCATCCCGGCCATCCCCGAGCTAATCAATATGGTGGCACGGCGCATTGAGGAACAGGATCGTCCCCATCTCAAACAAATTTTCAATCTGACCGGAACCGTCCTGCACACCAATCTGGGACGCGCCCTGCTGCCGGACTGCGCGGTGCAGTCAGTCATTGCAGCAATGACGGCGCCGGTGAATCTGGAATTCGATCTGGGCAAAGGCGGTCGCGGCGATCGTGATGATCTGGTCGAAGAGCTGATTTGCGAACTGACCGGTGCCGAGGCCGCCACCGTGGTCAACAACAATGCTGCGGCAGTGCTGCTGCTGTTAAACACCATCGCGATGGGCAAGGAAGTCATCGTCTCGCGCGGTGAGCTGGTTGAAATCGGCGGCTCATTCAGAATTCCCGACATCATGCAACGCGCCGGTGCCCGCCTGCGCGAAACCGGCGCAACCAACCGCACCCACCTTGCCGACTACAGCAATGCCATCAATGCCGATACGGCCTTGCTGATGAAGGTCCATTGCAGTAATTACGTGATTAGCGGCTTCACCAAGAGCGTCGAGCTGGAAGAAATTGTTGCACTGGGACGCGAACGCCAGATCCCGACCGCCGTCGATCTGGGCAGCGGCACGCTGGTCGATCTGACACAGTTCGGCATGGTGCGCGAGCCAACCGTGCGCGACGCCATCAATGCCGGTGCCGATCTGGTGACCTTCAGTGCCGACAAATTATTGGGTGGTCCGCAGGCCGGGATCATTGTCGGCCGCGCCGACCTGATTGCCCAGATCAAACGCAATCCCCTGAAACGGGCACTGCGCGTCAGCAAACTGATTCTGGCAGCACTGGAACCGGTGCTGGCCCTGTATCGTTCCCCGGAACTGCTGCCACAGCGCCTGACCACCTTCCGGCTGCTGACCCGGCCAAGAGCAGAGATGCAGCAGCAGGCCGAAACACTCGCACCCGTGCTGCAACAGGCGCTGGGTGAGGCTTATCTGGTGGCGGGCGCAGAGATGATGAGCCAGGTCGGCAGCGGGGCCTTGCCGGTCGACCAGTTACCCAGTTTCGGCTTGATGATCCGCGCCAATCCTGTCCACAAACAAAGCAATCCGCTGGGCCGACTGGAACAGGCATTCCGCGCCCTGCCGCGCCCGGTATTGGGACGCATCAGCAACGACGCGTTTTGTCTGGATCTGCGTTGCCTGGACGGTGATCAGCAGCAGTTCATCTCGCAACTCAGTCTATTGAAACCATGATTATCGGCACGGCCGGCCACATCGACCACGGCAAGACCACCCTCAGCCGCGCGCTGACCGGCGTCGATACCGACCGCCTGAAAGAAGAAAAAGAGCGCGGCATCTCGATTGAACTCGGCTATGCCTACACGCCCCTGCCGAATGGCGAGATGCTGGGACTGATCGACGTGCCCGGTCACGAAAAACTGATCCACACCATGGCAGCCGGCGCCAGCGGCATCGATTATGCGCTGCTGGTGATTGCGGCCGATGATGGTGTCATGCCACAAACCCGCGAGCATCTGACCATCCTCGAACTGCTTGGCATACGGCGCGGCGTGGTGGCGCTGACCAAGACTGACCGGGTTGAAGCGGCGCGCATCGCTGCGGTGAAAGCCGAGATACAGAATCTGCTGGCGACAACAGCGCTGGCGGGCGCGCAAATTTTTACCACGCTGGCTCATATCGAGCTGGACCCCGGCGTGCAGGAACTCAAAGCTCATTTAATGACTGTGGCGCAGTCGCAAACCCAAAGAGAATATCGCCAGCTATTTCGTCTGGCGATTGACCGCGTTTTCAATCTGAGCGGTAAAGGATTATTCATTGCCGGTACCGCCTCGGCCGGATCGGTCAAGATCGGCGACACCTTGACGCTTGCCCCATCCGGAGTGACGCTCAGGGTGCGCAGTATCCACGCGCAGAACCGGCCGGTTGAGATCGGTTATGCCGGTCAGCGCCTGTCGATGAATGTGGCAGGGATTGAAAAAGATCAGGTTGCGCGGGGCGACTGGGCGGTGGCAGAGGCCATGGCCGACTGTTCGGAGCGCATTGATGTCGATTTACAGTTGCTCGGCAATGCCGGACTGACCTTGAAGCCGTGGTCGCCGGTGCATGTGCATCTCGGCGCAGCGCATCGTGTGGCGCATGTGTTGATGCTCGATGGCGAGACCATCGCTCCCGGACAGAACACCCGCGCGCAACTGGTGTTCGGGCAGCCGGTGCATGCCGTTCCGGGTGACCGCTTTGTGCTGCGCAATGCGCAGGCATCGCACACGATAGGCGGAGGACGCGTGCTCGATCCGTTCGGCCCGCCAAGAAAACGTCGCACTGCAGAGCGCCGGGCATGGCTCGATGCGCTCAGCGAATATCTGGATGGTGCTGCACCTGACGTATTGATTGCGCAAAGTCCGTTTGGCATGCACCGTTCCATGCTGACCAGGTTGACACAACTGGCTCCGGACCAATTGCGGCCTGGTGCGGACATGCTGGAAATTCCCTTGCGTGGTGATGATGCGATCATCATCAGAAAAACCACCTTCGATGAACTCGGCGTACGGCTGATCGACACATTACGGGATTTTCATGAAAAATTTCCGAATGAAATCGGCCCCCAGAATGCGCGATTGAAACGCATGGTCGCGCCGGAAATCAATGACGCCTTGTGGCGCAGTCTGATCGACACTCACACAGAGGCCGCCTCGATCATTGCACAAGGACCATGGTTGCGACTGCCTGAGCATAGCGTTGAGTTGCTCCCCGAAGAGCAGACTCTTGCCGCCGCAGTGCTGGCCTCCCTGCACACCGCGCAGTTTGATCCGCCATGGGTACGCGATCTGGCGCGCGAACATCAGCGCAGCGAAGAATCCGTGCGCGAGTTGATGCGCAAGCTGGCGCTGCGCGGCAAGGCCTATCTGATTGTGCGCGACCTGTACTGCCACCCTCAACGCATCGCCGAGCTGGCCCAGTTGATTGAATCGATTGCCAGCGCGCCGCTGCCAAACAATGGCCAGCGCCAGTTGAGCGCAGCGGCGTTCCGCGATGCCACTGGAATGGGCCGCAAGCGGGCGATTCAATTTCTGGAATTCTTCGATCGCGTCGGCTATACTCGGCGCCTGCGTGACGTGCACGTGCTGCGCAGCGACAGCCGCTGGCAGAGCGAGGATCTGCAATAAAAATGGAAGGCACACGTATCCGGTGGTACGGGCGGGCTTCAAACCCGTCAGGGGATGTCAATCATTCCCTCGTAAGTTCGACTCTTACTGTCTTCCGCCAGTTTTCAATTACACTGCGCGACCAGCGCTCAAGCGTAACTATTAATTAAAGGACTACTATGCGTATCGATATCGTCTCCGACGTGGCCTGCCCATGGTGCGCAGTCGGCCTGAATTCGCTGGAACGCGCGCTGGAAAATATTGGCGGCGAGATTCCGGTGCAATTGCATTTTCAGCCATTCGAGTTAAATCCGACCATGGATTTCGCCGGAGTTGACAGCAGTGAATATCTGCTCAAGAAATACGGCATGAGTAAAGAACAGCTCGCTGTGAATCGGCAAAATCTGCATCAGCGCGGTGCCGATGTCGGCTTTCAGTTTGGTTCCGCCAATCGGGTATGGAATACCTTTCACGCGCACCGCCTGTTGCACTGGGCCGGTCTGCAGACCGCGCCGGATGCGCAGCGCAAACTCAAGCACGCCTTGCTGGAGGCATATCACGGCGCAGGCCTCAATACCGCGGATCCGGAAGTGCTGGTGGCACTGGCGGTCAAAGCTGGCCTCGATGAAAAAGCGGCGCGTGAGGTAGTGAACAGCGACATTTATGGCGATCAAGTGCGCGCCGCTGAACAGTACTGGCAGCAGGCCGGTATCAACTCGGTACCCGCCTTCATCATCAATGAAAAACATCTGATTTCCGGCGGCCAGATGCCTGAGGTGTTTGAGCAGGCATTGCGCCGGATCGCCGAAGAAGGCTGAGCATTGAATTCAATTCAGAGTTGGCTGTTTGGATTTATACCGCGACCCAATCCGGTCAGTCAGCTGGAACGGCTGCGCGCCTGCTGCGGTGCCTTGCTGGGAATTTTATTGACCGGCCTGGTTACGCGCTGGGCAGTAGGTGCCGATGCCTCCCTGCCCTTGTTAATCGCGCCAATGGGTGCTTCCGCGGTCTTGCTGTTCGCTCTGCCTTCCAGTCCCCTGGCGCAGCCCTGGTCGATAATCGGTGGCAATCTGGTTTCAGCAACACTTGGTGTAACCTGCGCGCTCTGGATCAGCGACCCGATCTGGGCCGCAGCACTGGCGGTAGCCACCTCAATCGGCGCCATGCTGGCCCTGCGCTGCCTGCATCCGCCCAGTGGCGCGGTAGCGCTGACCGCAGTCTTGGGTGGCCCGCTGATTCATGCACTGGGCTATCAATTTTTATGGGCACCGATCGCCATCAACTCGCTGCTGCTGCTCGGTGTTGCGCTGCTGTTCAACAATCTGACCCGCCATCCGTATCCGCATATTGTGATCGACCACAGCAAGACGGCGGACCAGCAGCCCGGAGACCGGCTTGGATTCAGCTCCGCAGATCTGGACTATGTGCTGGCCAACTACAATCAGGTACTCGATGTCAGTCGCGATGATCTGGAATCCTTATTGCGTCAGACCGAAATGCAGGCCTATCGGCGCCGCTTCGGTGAAATCACCTGCGCCGACATCATGTCGAAAGAAGTGGTCTCGGTTGAGTTCGGTACCGAACTGCCGCAGGCCTGGGCGATGCTGCATCAGCATCACATCAAAGCCCTGCCGGTGATTGATCCGGCACGCCGCGTGATCGGCATCCTGACGCTGGTCAATTTCATCGAACACGCCGACCTGGATTCTTTCCATGGATATGAAAACAAACTGCGCAGCTTTTTGCAGAAAGTTGGCCGGTCCCATTCCGAAAAACCGGAAGTGGTCGGGCAGATCATGACCAAAGCCGTGCTCACCGTTGGCGATGCCATGCCAATCTCGGAACTGTTTGGTTTAATTTCGGCGAACCGACATCGGCATATTCCGGTGATCAATCATGAACGGCGTCTGGTCGGCATCGTTACCAATTCGGATTTGATCGCCGGTTTGTATCGGGATCGTTTTTCCCAAATTTAAAATTAGACGCTGGAAGTGTTGATACCGTAAGAAAATTCATCCCTCACGCCCACGACTCACCAAAGCTTGACTCACTGCGTAAAATCGGCCTTGCCATTACTGATGCGGGCAATACGGTCTGGCCTGGAGCAGCCAGCAATCTTGCTGAAATTGGGCCAGCTGCCAGGCCAATCATAGGCTGAAAAATATGACCAAGAGGTTACGTAGACTGACTCCCCCTATTGTAAAATTAAAGCATTTTTAACCATGCACATTAACGCATATCTGGTTGTCGCTTGACAACCAATTCAGAAAACTTTACGATGAGACAAAAATGGTGCGGGCAACACATCCAAAGAAAGAAGTAGAAGCAGCATTGAAATACGCGGAAGAGAATGGTTGGCGAGTAGAAGTTGGTGGAAGCCATGCGTGGGGACGAATCTATTGTCCTTATAAAGACTAAGAATGCCGCTGTGGCGTGTATTGCATCACTTCGATCTGGAGCACTCCGAAAAATCCAGGCAATTTCTCGAAACAGATTTACCGTGTAGTCGACAACTGCACAACGCATGAAGATCAAAGAAATCACAAGACCGATGAGGACTGATATGGAATTTCAATTTAAATTAATGTACAAGCTTGATAGCGATGATACAGACCAGGAAGCGATTGTTGAGCGTCTTGGAGAATCTGGATGTACAGATGCGCTGATCGGGATTGGTGTTCCAGGTCGAATCGCGTTGGACTTTAACCGTGAAGCAAAGAGCGCAGAGGTTGCGTTGTTAAGCGCTATGGCTGATGTGAAGCGCGCCGTTCCCACTGCAACACTGATAGAAGCCGGGCCTGATTTGGTTGGCCTCACTGATGTCGCAGATCTGATGCAAGTGACTCGTCAAAACATCCGCAAGCTTTCAATCAACCACAGCAATTTTCCAATGCCAGTGCATTCAGGAACCTCGGCGATCTACCATTTATCTGAAGTACTGAACTGGCTGTTATCACGCGGTTCTTACCAGCTAACTCCGGGTATTTTGGAGGTGGCGAAAGCGACTCAGCAGATCAATTTAGCGAGAAGTGCAAAGCAAATCAAAATCAGGCAAGGTTTCGCAAATAAACTGGCAGCGTTGATTGCCTGAGCAAAGATCATCGTCACGCAACCCCGCTTCCAGCCACACCCATTTACGACCAGTTCAAATCAGTCCGGCTCAATGGCAGCTGTTTGACACGCCCGTCAGGTGCCGCCAGTGCTTTAACAGCCATTGCACAAGATTGCCGAAGAAGGTCGAACCACGGTATTGCGCTACCCTAGGAGCCTGCGCGGCAGAAGGAGTCGAAGCGAAATGGGTGGGAAAAGAGCCCAATTTTGTTCCGATTTTGAGGACTGTAGCCCAGCTACAGCCGGAAAAACGGGACGAAAGTGGGACTTTTCTCCACCCATTGCAGCCGACTCGCTTCTGCCGCGCAGGCTCCTAGACCAGTCCTGCAATCAACAGTCGTGTCAGATCAGCGGCTGAGATTTCTTTACAACCGCTTGCATTTTGTCCGCTCCACATCGAGGTAAAGCTGTCGTCCCCGGCACTTTCCGCCCTGGCCCGCAATGGCCCAAGGGCAGCGGTCGCATAGGGGAAGGTTGGTGCAGCATCGCTGATTGGACCAAGCTCGCTCATAATGCGATTCACAATGCCTCTGGCCGGTCTGCCGGTGAACAGATTGGTGAGCGCGGTATGGTGCGCCCTGTCGCTCTTCAGCGCGGCTCGATAAACCGGACCAGTCAGCGCCTCATCACATAACAGATAAGACGTGCCAACCTGCACTGCCGACGCGCCAAGCTGCATCGCCGCCCTGACTTCAACCGCGCCTGCGATACCGCCTGCAGCGATGACCGGAACGTTTACCTTTGCAACGATCTACGGCAGCAGTGCAAAGGTTCCGCTTTGAACCGTCAGATCGTGACTCAAAAAGTGTCCCCGGTGCCCGCCTGCTTCCAGGCCCTGCGCGATGATGACATCAGCACCATTGGCTTCGAGCCAGACCGCTTCTTCAACGGTCGTTGCGGAGGAGATGATTGTTGATCCCCAGCCTTTCACCATGGCGACCAAATCTGCGCTGGGCAGGCCGAAGTGAAAACTCAGCACCGGAGGCTTGAAATCGGCGAGCAGTTCAGCCGTTTCAAGGGTGAAGGGATTACGTCCCCCTGAAGATTTCGGTTTCTCTGTTTCGATTTGCCATTCTTTGTAATATTTTGCCAGTGCCGCACGCCAGATTTTTTCCTGGAGCTCATCAGGGGCTGGCATGGCATGACAAAAAAAATTGACGTTGTAAGGCTTGTCGGTAGCGGCGCGAATGGCCGAAAGTTCAGCGCGGATTGCTTCCGGACTTAGCAGTGCACAGGGCAGCGAACCCAGTCCACCGGCGTTCGAGACGGCTATCGCCATGGCACTGCCCTGAACGCCCGCCATCGGTGCCTGGATGATTGGAAAGTCAGTGTTAAACAGTCGGTGTGCGTTCATGATTTACCTCCTGAAAATCAATTCATTGAAAAGATCGTGCATTCATTGGATTGCTCGCGCATCCGGTTTCCAGCCCTACCCCTTTACGACCAGCTCAAATCAGTCCGGCTCAACGGCAACTGTTTGACACGCTTGCCGGTCGCCGCGAAGATGGCATTGCAGACGGCCGGTGCCAGCGGTGGCAGGGCCGGTTCGCCCAGTCCGGTTACCGGAAAATCAGTTTTCAAAAAATGTACTTCGATACTGGTCGGCGTCTGCGGCATACGCAAAATCGGATATTCATTGAAATTGCTTTGCACGATAGCGCCGTGTTCGATATTCAGCTCGGGATACATCAAGGTACTGAGACCATCAATGACCGATCCCTGCACCTGATTTTCCGCGCCGCTCGGATTGACAATCTGCGCGCCAATATCCGAGACCACCACCACCCGATCCACTTTCAGTTCGCCGCTCTTCGACACCGTCACCTCTGCCACCTGCGCAATATAACCGCGATGACTGAAATGGCAGGCGATGCCCTGCCCCTGCCCACGCGCGAATTTGCGCTTGCCCCAGCCGGATTTTTCGGCAACCGTCTGCAGCACATGCTTCATGCGCCCGACGTTATAGGGAGTGCCGCGCTCACCGGTGCCGGGGATGATCTCTTTTTCGCCGAGCAGTTCAAGCCGGAATGCCAGCGGATCGCGCCCGGCCGCATGGGCCAGTTCGTCAATAAAACTCTGGAATACCCAGGCAAAGACATTGCTGCCCGGTGCCCGCCACGGACCCATTGAAATGCTGCATTCGAGCGCGGTCTGTTCCAGCAGGCAGTTATCCACCCAGCGGCCGGGAAATTCGTCACCGCTCAGGGATGCGCCACTGCCGGGCTGCAGGATGCTTTGGCCATCTTTCTGGATGCGATTGGCAAAGGTCACGAAATGGTTATGCCATGCCGAGACCCGTCCGTTGGCATCGAGTGCTGCGCGCAGAAAATGGAAACCACCGGCGCGGAAATGATCGTGCTGCATATCGTCTTCACGGGTCCAGGTCAGTTTGACCGGCGCCTTGACGCGCTGCGCGATTGCTGCCGCTTCGACGATGTAGTCAGCGCTCAACCGTCGCCCAAAACCGCCACCGCTGCGCGTGATATGCAGGGTGATTTTTTCCTTGGGCAGATTCAGGGTGGTGGCGACCAGATCCTGTCCGGCTCCGGGATTTTGGGTCGGCGCCCATAATTCCAGCGAGCCGTCTGCGGGCTTGAACCAGGCGGTGCAGTTTTGCGGTTCGAAACTGGCGTGCGAAATAAACGGATAGGTGTAAGCCGACTCGACAGTTTTTGCGGCCTTGCCGAACGCCGCGCCAACATCGCCATCATTACGCAAGACGGTTGTACCCGGTTGCATGGATAGCGCTTGCGCGGTGGCGCTGAACTTCTCCCAGCTGTCTGCTGCGCCCGCGCCTTCATTCCACACCACCTTCAGTTTTTTCCGGGCACTGAAGGCTGACCAGGTGGAATCGGCGACAATCGCCACACCCGACATCAAGCCGCGCGGGTTGTTTGCCACACCATCGATAATGAATGCGTCATGCACACCAGGCAGCGCTTTGATTGCAGCGAGATTGGCACTGACTGCCTTGCCGCCCAGGGTCGGGCATTTGGCGAAGTTGGTGTACAACATGCCCGGCAGTTTGATATCGATGCCGAACAGGGGTTTACCGCTGACAACCGCAGCATTGTCAACACCACCGATCCGGGTGCCCAAAATTTTGTACTCGCTCGCACTCTTGAGTATCACAAGTTTCGGATCTGGCAATGGCAGCGCGGCGGCAGTGGCAACCAACGCGCCATAGCCGAGACGGCGCTGGCTTTTATCATGCAGCACGGCGCTGTCGGCTGCGCGGCATTCGGCAACCGGCACACCCCAGGTTTGCGCTGCCGCCTGGATCAACATGGTGCGCGCAGTGGCACCGAGCCGATGAAATTCATTGTAGTTGTTGGGCGTCGAGGTCGAACCACCGGCACTCTGACTGCCATATGCGGCGTTGAGATCACCCTGAATAACTTGAACATCTTTCCAGTTCACTTCCAGTTCTTCGGCAATCACCATCGGCAGCGAAGTCTTGATGCCCTGACCGATTTCCGGCTGCTTCGAAATGATTGTTACGCGACCATCAGGTGCAATGCGGATGAACGCACTTGGCTGAAAATCCGCGGTCGCTGCCGCAGCTTTGGCAATTTGCGCGACAGCACCGCTGCCATAGATTCCCAATACCAGGCCAGTGCCGGTTGCGATTGACTGACGCAGAAATTGCCGACGCGACGGCGAGTCAAGACTGATGTTATCCATGTTTCACCCCCGATTTTTTCTCATTGGCCTGACCGATTTCAGCGGCGCGGTGGATACCGGCACGGATGCGAACATAGGTTCCGCAACGGCACAGATTACCGGCCATCGCGGTATCGATCTCGGCGTCGGTTGGATGCGGATTGGATTTCAACAGCGCCGACGCGGTCATCAGCTGACCAGCCTGGCAATACCCGCATTGCGGCACATCGAGTTCCTGCCAGGCCTGTTGCAAGGGATGGGTGACATGGGGATCGAGCCCTTCAATGGTAGTCACTTTTTGCGCGCCGACCGCAGAGACCGGAGTCAGGCAGGCACGGCTTGGCACGCCATCGATCTGCACGGTACAGGCCCCGCACACGCCGATACCGCAGCCGTACTTGGTGCCGACGAGGCCAATCGTATCGCGCAGGGCCCACAGCAACGGCGTATCCGGCGCCAGCGTCACCTTGTGCTTCTCGCCATTGATATCCAGGACAAAGGCATTCATGATGCGACTCCTCAGAAAAAGTAATCCGACTATTATAGGTTGATCGTTAGTTGACCGTTGGGGAAGCGACTTGGCACGGCAGGATGGGTAACAAACCCAGCATTGCGACGGTTGATGCCTGGTTTGTTACCCAGCCTACCATGCTCAAAAAAAAGTTTCGAATATTGAAGTTATTTCGACCAATGTTCAGGCTTTAAAATTGGCTTTTTCCTGGTTGGTATTTTGGGTGGAAGCTGAGCGCCGACCAGTTGGTCATCAGTTAGAAATTTCTCGACCCAATCAGCTACTCTTACAAGTGACCCACTGACACTTCGGTGTCCGGTGGCCGATTCAGGTGGATGAATTGGCATGACAACACCAATCATAATATGCGGAAAATCCTGGCGAATCAGTTGTAACGCGGGCTCCACGTCACTGTCATTGGATACGAGAATAATCCGATCATACAGACCTCGCACTGCATCCCGATACATACCTAAAGCCAGGTTGACATCGGTTTTCTTTTCCTCCAGTTTCCAGACCCGCACTCGTTTGTTTCGATCGTATGGCATGCTTTCGTCATACAAGGGCAATAAAGCACCATTTTTATCAAATGAATGCTTTCCATATACGATCTCTAATTTGTCCGGATATAGTATTTTTAGCGCACGATGATAGGTGGCTTGTGCTGCTGCGGATTTTTGCCCATGCGAGGCGAAAGTTGCCAACGTATGTGCGGTAAAGATCGTAATTCGCTCGACGCTTTCATTTTGATCTCGTTGCGTCAACAAATTCTGAAATAGCCTCATGACATCTAACCATTTCAGCGAGGTCCCTCGCAACCGTCCGTAATAAAGGTTGTAACCATCAATATAGACCGCTGTCGTTCTGGAAATATTTTCTATGTCTTGCACTGTTTTAAACGCCAAGATGTGAAAAAGCCGCCCATTAGAGCGGCTCTTTCGTCCCAAGCGAGAGCCAATTTAATGACATCGCGAGGGATAAGTGGTGACCGGATTTTATACCAAGAGCCTAATGTCCGCAAAATATTTTTTCGGATGCGCTATTTTACGAGATCTTTCAATTCTTTACATTCTCAGATGGGAGAATTATTCGAAAAACTGCGAACTTGAAATCAAACTTTCGGCGTTTTCTTGGCATCTTCGCCAGCCAGCAATTTGGCAACCATACCACCCGGGACTTCCGCATAATGCGAGAACTCCATACTGAAGGTGCCGCGTCCCGAAGTGGCAGACCGGAGGAAATTGATGTAGCCGAACATCTCGCCCAGCGGAGCCTGCGCGACGACAGTTGCCTGCGTCCCTTTCTGACCCTGCTCGATGATGTCACCGCGTCTGCGATTGACGTCGCCGATCACCGTGCCCAGATAATCGGCCTCCACCACCACTTCCAGTTTCATGATCGGCTCAAGCAACTTCGGTTTGCTCAACTTGTGCGCCTCACGGAAGCATGAACGCGCCGCGATTTCAAACGCCAGTGCACTCGAATCGACATCATGATATTTTCCGTCGACCAGCGTGGCCTTGAAATCCACACATTCATAACCGGCCACCGCCCCAGCAAGACTTTGTGTCATGGCGCCAAATTCAACCGCAGGAATAAATTCTTTCGGCACCCGTCCACCGACGACCCCATCAACAAAGCTTTTCCCGGCACCCGGCTCCAGCGGTTCAAATTCCATTTTGACTTCCGCGAACTGACCCGATCCACCGGTCTGTTTTTTATGCGTGTAAATGTGCGTGACCTTTTCGCCAAACGCTTCACGATACGAGACCTTCGGTTTGCCCATGATGGCTTCTACACCCAGCTCGGTGCGCATGCGATCGATGGTCACCTCAAGATGCAATTCACCCATGCCGCGCAACACGGTCTGTTCGGTTTCCGGATCGACTTCGAGACGCAGCGAGGGATCGGCTTTGGCCATCTTGTACAGTGCCGTGGAAAGTTTGTCGACGTCGCCCTTGGTCTTCGGCTCCACCGACACTGAAATTACCGGATCGGGAAAGCGCATCCGCTCCAGCAGCACCGGGTTGTCCTGGGCGCACAGCGTGTCGCCGGTCTCGGTATCCTTGAGCGACACGAAGGCGACGATGTCACCGGCGCGCGCTTCGTCAATATCCTTGGTTGAATCGGCCTGCACCTCAACAATCCGGCCGATGCGTTCTTTCTTGCCGCGTGTCGAATTGAGCAGCGTGTCACCCTTGCGGATCACGCCGGAATAAACACGTGCGAAAGTCAGCGCACCGAACTGATCATTGATGACTTTGAACGCCAGCGCGGCGGCCGGTTCATCATCGGAAATCGCCCGTTCACCCAGGGCCTTGCCGTCTTCGTCAACAATGTGGATACCGCCGTTTTCACCCGGATAGGGCAGATAATCGATAACCGCATCGAGCAGTTGCTTGACGCCCTTGTTCTTGAACGACGATCCGCAGAATACCGGCGTGAAAGCACCGGAAATGCAGCCCTGGCGGATACATTGCTTGACCTTGGCCAGATCCGGTTCACCGCCTTCCAGCAGTGCCATGAAAGCTTCCTCGTCAACCGACAGGGCCAGCTCCAAAGTTTCCTGACGCAGCTTCGGCAATTGTGCCAGCCACTGGATGTCGCCCAGCGCGGTCACGTTGGCGCGCGCCGCAATCTGATCCAGCGCCACCACTTCCCAGGTCGCATCCTTGTCATCCGGATCATCCGAATTCCACAGATAGGCCTGCCCTTCAATCAGATCGACCATGCCGCGGAACTGGTCGTGCGAGCCGATCGGTACCTGGCATAACAAAGGCGCGACCGACAGCCGCTCGCGGATACCGTCCACGCAATGTTTGAAGTTGGCGCCCATGCGGTCCATTTTGTTGATGTAGCAAATCCGCGGCACGTTGTACTGATTGGCCAGACGCCAGTTGGTTTCGGTTTGCGGCTCAACCCCGGCCACGCCGTCGAACACCACTACTGCACCATCGAGGACACGCAGCGAGCGGTTGACTTCAATGGTGAAATCGACGTGGCCTGGCGTATCGATCAGATTGATGTCGTAACCCTTCCATGAGGTCGAAACCGCCGCTGACTGAATCGTGATCCCGCGCGCTTTTTCCTGCTCGAGATAATCCGTGGTGGTGCCGCCCTTGCCATCCTTGGCGTCGTGCACTTCCACGATCTTGTGCTGCTTGCCGGTGTAATACAGGATGCGCTCGGTGGTGGTTGTCTTACCGGCATCGATGTGGGCAATAATGCCGATGTTGCGCCGTTTCTCTAGGGGTTTTTGCCTGGCCATGATGTGTTCTTTCGATAAGTTCACCCAGGCAGCATCGCTTGATTGCTGGCCCGGGTTATGTGGTGATGACGGATTCTAATCGATCCGGCAAAAACTTATCGGCCGGGTCGGCTCGATGGTTTACCGTTTCTGCATCTGGAGTTTTTTGCATTGGCGCTGCAAACCGCTCAATATCGATTCTGCCAGATCCATTGGAAACTGCGGCGGCAGCATCTGATGCATGGCGACGACTATTTCATCTGTTTTCGCCAGTATTTCTTCGATCAAGGTTTCAGCAACTCGCTCACCGAGGCCAGCCTGCCGCGCCATTTCACCCCAATGACGGCGTTGAATTTGCACGATACGGTAGTAATTTTCTGTTGCTCGCACCGCCATGGCCAATTTGGCTTTTTGCGGGGCAATTTGATTTTTACCCGCACCCAAAACCGGATGCGCTGACAGGATGTCATACAAAGGCATAGCACGATACTGACTGCCGGGCAGATGAAAAATACTGAAATTCTTGGCATGCCCATCGGTGGCTGCAAGCAACCAGAACAGAATCTGAATTTTAAAAAAGTTCCGACGATCCAGACTGGCCAGTTCTGACCCGGACAGAATCTCCATAATCCTGATGACACCGGGCCCTCCATCAGCCTGATAACGATACAGGGATGAGGTACCGGTAGCCTGACAAAAATCCTCCTGAGGAAGCCGCGCGATCCAGCTTTTGTCATCAGAAAATTTTCGGTCAAACCGTTCAACAATCAATACCTTCTGATCTCCAAAAATGCCGATGTCGCATTGCGCGACCGGCAAGCCGTACGCTCCCATAATTTTCGAACAAAGCCATTCATTTTCGACAGAAGTACGCATATCGGCCTGCATGTTCCCGACCAGTCCGATTGGCAACTTCAGAATATGCGTGGTTGGCGTACTGGCCGTGGGCAACAGCCACTTATTCTTGTGCCGCAAGAGTGCAGTTTTCTCCTGAGCCCCTGCGATGGAAAGTCGCAAGTCATCATGTGCAACACCCAGCCCCGGAAGTGTCGGGCCTGCAGTATTACGGATTATTTGGGCAATGGTCTGGTCATTCAGTGGCTTGCCGGTTATTGCAAACAAATTGGCTGGTGCTTCGTCAGGCGGTAACAACTGAATGGCTCCCACGCAGTCACGCCCAACCGCGGCAAGCAGGTTGAAGGGATCAACGTCGTCGGCCTGAAAGCGCTGCGCAATACGACGACGTATCAGAGCACTGTCAGGCAGCAGATTGTCAAAATAGTTGAGAACCAGATCCCCGCGGTAAGCCTCATTGTTTGGTCTGAATGGTAATGAGAGCGATATGGGTCGGCCTTGTGGATCGGCAAGCCATTCGTCGAAATAGGCGAACGTAGTCCGTCCGGGCGCGTAGCTCCATTCTCCAACGGGCGTGCCGTTAAGCCATATCACCAGCTTTTGGGTACGTGATCGTCTTCCCATGGCTTACCACGCTACTTTTTTGCCAGACGGCGGGGTGATTTTTTGCGGAGCCTGGTTTGTTTTTGCAGGTGCCCTGGTAGCGGCCGGTTTAGCAGCCTGTTTAGCAGACTTTTTTGCAGCCGACTGTTGAGTTGGCCTTGTATTCACCGCGGTTGGTTCACTGGACAGATAATTCAGCACCAGTTCAACATTGAGCAATCGCATAATTTTATACAGACGCTCGACACTGGTTGAAGCCGGATTGGCTTCAATCTGCGCATAGCTCTGCTGGGTGATGCCGAGCAGCTCTGCCACATCTGTCTGCGTAAGGTTGGCCTTTTTCCGGCACCCCTGCAGGATTGGGCGTAACTGGCTCAGTGTTTTGATTGGGTAATCCATGGTGGTCTCCGGACAGGAAGCTGGATAAATACGATCCTTTATGGCTACAGTTTACGGCCTGTATTTTATCAATACAATACATAGACTGTATATATTTTTTACAGATTAAAGACTGTAAAAAATTAATACAGTTTTTAGACTGTATTTATCAGGCAGATTCCAATTCAGGAAAAATCGGAAATAAATCACTTGGAGCTTTTGAATGTGAGAGGTCTCGCCTGCATTCAGGGCAAACCGTACCAAATTGAACGGCCACCACCATGGCGCACCAGCAGACCTTTTTTGACCAGGCTGCCAAACGTGGTTTTTAGCGTATTCGGACTTGCCCCAAATTCGCGAACCATATCGCGCGTAGTCACCCGTCCATGATCCCGAACGTAGTCAAGGATATTGACTGCCAGTTCGGGCAGTGTTGCGAGTGCCGATTTTTCGCGCTCCACTTTGGTTGCAAGGCGCCGTTTCTGCTGCTGCAAGGCGCGCATAAAAAACATCAGCCATGGTTGCCAGTCCGGCGTGTCGCTCTGCAGAGATTGTTGAGTCTGGCGCAGCGCCAGATAATAGCCATCTTTGCTGTGTTCGATAATGCTTTCCAGTGAGCTGTATGGCACGTAGGCATAGCCGGCCTGCAAAAGCAGCAGCGTGGTCAGAATGCGGCTCAGTCGCCCATTCCCATCCTGAAAGGGATGAATCGCTAAAAAAGTTACCGTAAAAATGGCTACGACAAGAAGCGGATGAAGACGGCGCAACTCGCGCGCCTCCTTCAACCACGCCAGCAGCTCGCCCATTCGGCGCGGGGTATCAAATGGCGTCGCCGTTTCAAACACCACGCCGACCATTTTTCCCTCAGCGTCGAAGGCAACGACATTGTTCGACAATTTCTTGTATTCGCCGCGGTGACGCTCATCTTTTTGACTGTAACGAAGCAAATCGCGATGCAGTTGCTTCAGATGATTTTCGGTGATGGGAATGTCTTCAAAGCTGTGGAAAACCATTTCCATCGTCTCGGCGTAACCAGCGACTTCCTGCTCATCGCGCGAATCGAATTTCTTGATTTCCAGGTTTGACAGCAGCGCTTCGACTTCGCGGTCAGTGAGCTTGCTACCTTCAATTCGTGTTGAGGAACCAACGCTTTCAATCGTCGCGACATGACGCAGCGCCTTGAGCCGCTCCGGCGCCAGCGTCCCCAATGCCCGCCACGCTCCCTTGAATTCATCAATTTCGCTCAACAGCCCAAGCAACTCAGGCGTGATTTGTATGGTGTCCGTGTTCATTTTGCTGACTGTAGACCTGCTCAGACCGGATTGTCAACCGGAATAGACCGGAATAATTGGCTCAGAAACCTGAATAAACACCGGATTAGACCGGAATAGACAGCAAGCATTTCCAAAATCAAGAGCGCAGCTGTCTTGCCACATATTTTAAAGTTTTATGTGGCAAGATCGCCCACTTAGCGTATCCTTGCCACATATTTATTAACTTTATGTGGCAAGGTCTTGCGGGGTACCGATGGCTCAACTCTATTCACCTTTTCAGGCAACGTATCATACGGAATACGAAAACCTGTCCCAGTGGGCTCAAACCCAGGATCTCATCCACATTGGAACGCCTGGTCGCATTGAAGCGCGCCAGAGGGGGGGCGACATTTTCTTTTACCATCGCTTTTACGACGCAAGTGGAAATCCGGCAGAAAAATATGTCGGTGGACCATCTGGAACACCCGACGGCGACTCGGCACACAAAGACGCTTTGGACAAAATAAGCAGCGCAGAAATGGTCGTCCGAAATGTGCGCGAGCTGCGCAAACTCGGATTTGCAGTGATCGAGGACAAGGCTGGAGCCACATTGGCTGCTTTGCATAACCATCGGCTGTTTACGGGCGGACTGACATTGATTGGAAGCCACGCCTACGGCGCGATTCTCAATCGGCTTGGCGTACGCGCACCGAGCTACTTGACGGAAGACATTGATGCGGTCCGATCGAAACCGCTGAGTCTGGCGACTGCACCAGCGATGAGTCTGCTTGAAATACTGCAAACTTCCGGCCTTCCATTCATCAAAGCACGGGGCGGCCTCAGACCCAAAGACAAGTCTGAGACTTACAAACTTCCGGGCAAGGAAAAACTTATGGTGGATCTGCTTGTAAATGGATCAGATGTCGGCGCGCCGAAGTTGATTCCCGAGCTGGACGCATATGCCCAATCAGTTCCGCATCTCGACTACCTTGTTGATGGGCGACTGGAATCGGTGATTCTCAGTAAAAATTATGCGGTACCGGTTTTCACTCCCGACCCTGCCCACTTTGCTGTTCACAAATTATTTTCTGCGCTGTCGCGCGTTAATCAATCAGCGAAAAGTGATAAGGATATTTTGCAGGCTGCTACCGTCATTTGCGCATTGGAGGACAAATATCCTGGAGATATCGAAGATGCGATTAAAGCGTTTCCTAAAAAAGGTAAATCTGTGATGTTAAAGGGTGCTGAAAGAGTCATGCCACTCGTGCGGTCACATTCGGAACAATATGGCGAAAGCTTAAGACGGGTGATTGACGATATTTGAAAATGCAATTACTTTCATACATAACTACCCTTTGAGTTAGAAATCCAAGATCGCTCTTCGCGTTTCACTCCGAGGTAAGCACCAATAAAATTACCCTAAAACATAGCCCTGTAAAAAATATTATCGCGGACCACTTCCGAAAAAATGCTTTGCGTGATATTCGAAAAATTGCTTGTTGATGTGATGTTTAGAATGCAATCTAAATTTCCCTTCAATACCAACAACTTCTAGGACACTGGAAATTGTGAAAACACCGTTATCAAACATCACGTGATGATTTGGGCATAAACAAAGCATATTACTTTCATCATCAGGACCATTATGCGGTTCGCCCAATGGCTGAATATGCGCTGCTTCAGCATACCAGCCCGCACTTGTTTTAATTGCCAAGCCGCAGATTTGGCACTGATAGTCATGCCACTTTTTTACATTTAAGGCTCTTTGATAATCTCGAACAATTCTATTCACCGTTGATTTCGTTCTATTGGGTAGCGTGTATTCCGCTTGGCTATCGACGACCAAAACGTCCGCATCATTCTTTGCAAATGAAACCAATCTGTAACGCCAAACAAGAAACCCCGATTTTCCCTTTTCGCACCAATAGCTATCAACGTAATAAAGGCCGGCATATCTATAGCCGGCCGCTGGGCTTAATTCATGTTTGTGTGAGAACCCTCGGGTCACTCTTACTGGCAAACGTTCAATTTTATTCTTTGCCAGCGCCAAGTTAACGCCGTCTAACTTTTGGTCACTAACTTGTTTATTGCTAGCTTGACCGCCAGCACCGGTATAAATAATGACATCACCAAAATCTTCGTCATCTTCATAACCGCCAGATAAGACAATTGAATCTGCCCCTTCGTTTCGCGAACCACTAATCCCTTTAACGTTCGGCAGATGAACGCCAGCTTTCGCCAATTCAGCACGATTGCTGAACTCGTCCCCAGAACTTACCCCAGGGATATCGCCAAATATACGCATTTCATTCCAATGCTTTTTTAAATAGTTTTAAAAACTTCCCTAGACCGCAATTGCGAGTTATCCAATTTAGATCTGTTGACGGTTGTCCCATAACCAGCAGTTACTTTGGACCGATTGCCGCTTCCCTTGGATTTATAGAGCATATAGAGTGGTTACCAATTTAGCTATACCCTAAATAGGGTATTTCATTCTTTTTAGAAATTAATTTCGAATTCGGTTGAATGATCGCTTTTGAACGATATAGTCCGAACGGACTACGATTTAAATTTCAACAAATGGATTCCCACAATCGGAATTCACCTGATTTGGTTTCCGAGAAAACTTGCGAACTTGCGCGTTGCTGGATTACTTGCTGCAACTAATCAGCGGCTGCAATCAGAGTCTTACTCCGATACCTATTGGAGTAAGTTGGAAGCACGACCAGTTGCTGAACAGTTCTAAGACAGAATATTAACGACCGCGCCAGTTAACATTCATGAGCATCTGCCACCATGACCGACGGCGACGACTTTCCCGCTTGTTGGCATAGCTGGCCGCAGCCATCTGCAACCCTGCCAGATCGATCTGGCACAGAGCGCTTACTTCATCAGCCGTCAATGCCGCGCTTGATGCAGTACCAACCTGATCCTGCAAAAACCTTTCACGCAAATGCACATCCGTATACAGCTGCGCCAAAAATTCTTCCAGTTTCGGCGAGCTCATGCGACATCTCTCATAGTGTTCGACAAACGCCGTCCACGTTGCAAGGCTTCGCGCGCCAGATTCAACTCGGCTAACAGATGATCAAATTGGGGGAAATGTCCGTCGCGCTCCAGCACTACCGTCAGCGGCTGAGGAACGCGTTGTGCAACGATGGCAAGCAAGTCGTGCACTGCCGATGGGACATCGTGCAGGTGATCGTCCAGCAGGCGTTTTCGGAGCGGGTCTGCAGGGTGGGTGATCCACTTGCCGCCGCTGATATGAATCAGCCTGACTCGCTCCAGCGGAAACCGCAGCAGCAGCGCGACTGGGTCTGTGCCGAAATTGCAGGCATTGGCATACAGATTGTGCAGGTCCAGCAGCAAGCCTGCATCGGTGGCGCGGATGATGTCGCTTACCCATTGTGCTTCATCCATGGTACTGGCCGGTGGGTCTATCAGGGTGGCGATGTTTTCCAGCATGGGTGCGCAGCCGACAGTCTGCTGCGCACGCTTGATATTGCTGATCGCGCCCTGAACACTGGCAGGGCTGCGTGGGGGCGCGGCGAGGTGACCGATTTCCACGCCGCCAGCGCGCACAAAGGCCAGATGTTCCGACCATGAATCCGGGCGCAACGATGCGACCAGCCTGGCCATTTTTTTAACCCGGTCAGGTGAGACGGGTATCGTCGATGCCAGCCCCATCGCGACGCCGTGCACGCTGACCGGAAAATATTCGGCCAGTCGGTTCAGCGCACTGAGCTTGGCCCTGGATGCGCCATAGTAGTCTTCAGCGATGATTTCAACGATGTCGATGCTGTCGCGATTGGCGACGATGCCCGCTGCCAGACTGTCGCGCCAGCCGATGCCAACGCGGTCGGGGCGGCTATCCACCACAGCCTCCGCCGCAACCGCCACCACATCCTCCGCCACCACCGTCGCTGCTGCCGCATCCGCTGCTGTCACCACTGCTGCCATTATTTTTTGGGTAGAGTTGGCGGACATCGGGAAGGTCGGTCAGGTCCAGCGACTGCACGCCAAATACCGCCGCGAGCAAAGCCAGTTCGTTGGTTTGCCCTCCGGTCCGGACCAGGGAGGCGCGTTTCTTCAAGCGATCAAACAGAACTCGCAGGTCCGCCAGTAATGTAGCGCCACGTGCGGTGAGGCGTTTTCTGGACAATGCCGAGCCGGTTATGCAGAACGCTATCGTCAGTAAAATCAGGAATATGACATTGTGTCTGCCATGCGCGAACGCGATCATCAGTCTGATTATTGACAGGGCCAACAGAGTCCCGGTCACCAGCAAGGCGACGACAGCGCGCTGCTGCTTTTCATTGGCGTCCGGCAGCAGGCCGTGCTGTTGCAGTTCGAGCTCGTAGTCTGCACAAATTACACGCAGCCTGTCGTTTGGGATGCGTTGAATTTTTTGGGGCGTGGCATAGAGGCGCAGCAGTTCCTTTTCGATCGGTCGTTTGACGAGGGTCACGCCATCTGGATTGGGTGCGCTGAGAACATCGTAATTGACGCGTAACAGGCCGCGGTCGATCAGTGAGATGGTTGCGACTTTGATCGCTTCATTGGCTCCGCCGCGCAGGAAAGCGAGACGATACGGGTCGCTGGTAATGTCTGGGCCGAGTGGCATGCGCTCGGCGGTGTCGCGACCCAGCCACCAGCGCATACTGCCCAGCAGTGCGACACCGAGCATGAAATAGAACCAAAGAAATCCGGGGCCGTTCAGATTAAATGGATTCATCATCGACTCACTGAATCCGCGCGGCGCGTTCGCGCAAATAGCGCGTTAGCTGCATCAGATTCATCGCCGTTGCAGGCGCTGTGCCCTGCGCAAGGTGGCCTTGTTCCCGCGCTTCTGACACATTGTGCAAAATGGATTGAAAGTCTGGGTGGGATGATTCGGCGACGATTTGTTCGAGCGCCAGTTTGCCGGCCAATTCGCCGTGACCTTCCAGTTGCAGGATCGATGCGGCGCTGGAGCGCAGTGGCGGCGCAGCGTCCGCAATAAAATGGGCGAGCTGTTCTTCGCGCAAGCTCAGCGACACATAACGTTCGCGCAGTCGCAACTGCAGATTCAGCAGGACCTGGTCGAGGCGGCGCAACCTGGCCTGACGCGATACGCTGAGATTGATAAACGGATCTGGGCCGATCAGCACACGATGGCGCGTCACGATATCGGCAAATTTGACGGCGAATGCTTCAACCGCGTCGGCGACTTCGTCCTCCAGCAGGAACATCACATTCAGCTGGACTGCCGCATGGGCCAGACGCAGCGGGTCGCGGATCATGTCGGCGCAACGCTGTTCGAATCGTGTGGTGACCAGGAGGAGATTGACATCTGAAGTGGCGCGCAGCTCACCGGTGGCGGCGGAACCAAACAGCACGACCGAGACCAGGTCTGCGCCGAAGGCCTGCCGGGCTGAGTCCACAAAAATTTCGACGCATTTCTCAACATCTTCCGGCAAATTATTCATGGCATTTCCGCGCAAGTTAATGGGGCCCGGCGCTTTTATATCATGGAATGGGGATAAGGTGATCTTTATTGCCGGTTGTGCACGCAGCCGCTGGCTCACCAATGCGATGCGGTCCAATTGAACTGAGCAGGGTCATTGCCAGCCACGGTTGTGCAACCAATTTGGGTACATTGCAATTGCAAGCGTCGCCTGCGCGGGACACGCCAGTCTGCGGCTAAGCCAAAAATCCGCCGTCCGGCCCTCTAGCCGTTGCATATTTCCGGTCGTCGGTTTCAAAAATAATTGAAATCAGGCTGTCAGGGGGGTGACGCATGTCGATGGCTGGATCGCTTAAAAGCCAGTGTGAGAAATCCAGCGACAAATTGATCAGAGCGACAGTAGAAAGAGTAAATGGAAAACCAATACCACTGACAAACATCGCGGCCGACATTTCCAGATGGTCGGCACGACTGGCGGACTGTTCCAGGTAGTGGGCTGAAAGCGCAGTGTTGGCGATCGACACAGTAATTCCGACACCGATCAAAATCAAGCCCGGCAGCAAACCACAGCCAGTCAGGCACAGCATGCCTCCCGCGAAGACCAATACGCCAGCTGTGAAATTGACAGCTGCGTGGCCGTATTTATGATTGGCAAAGCGGGTTAATAAATTCGGGCGAGGCGCTTGTACTTTGTCCAAATCTGCCTGATGCCGATTGACGGGGGAATCTTGACTCTTGATTGGATTCATTGATATCGCCCCTAATATTTGTTTGGTATTTGCAGCATTGTAAGTTGAAATGCAGTAACGCCACCGTTCCCATTGAATATAACAGTATTGTTGAAAGGCGGTAAATTACTCCCTTTTAGTTTCACCAGTTAGCGACGAAACTGATTTTGTTCAGTGTCGTTGACGAGATACATATTCCATCGAATCATCATTCCAGTCACATTTCGCTGCAACACTAAATAGGTAGATTTCATATTGTTATATTTATTAATTGTCATTGAAAATAACCGCCAACAAATTTCATTCGAATTGCGTTACTGCGGTCCTTGATCCAGTCATCGAATCATTTGTTATTGCCGTCTGATCCCAATGCAATTTTTTAAAATAGAAAAGGAATTTCATATGAAACCAATATTCAAGACCATCGCAGCGGCAAGTGTTTTTTGCTGTTCGATGCTGAGCGCCTTTGCGCAGAGCCTGCCTGCCATTGATTTAAACAATCTGCGGGTGATCAATCCAAATCCAAAGGTGCAGTTACTGAAAAGTGCTGCAGCGCCTGCAAAGCTGTCGCAGGCGGCGTCGGCAAACAATCTGTCGGCGGCCAACCCTTCACTCAAAATTTTTCAGTATTCATTTACTTCGCCGCGCGACGGCAATTTGTATAGCGGATCGATAGTTGGCACCGATCCACGTCTGGTCGCCAGAGCCACCAACGTGGAAGTAGTGTTGATTCCATTGCGCATTGAATTGACCAATAGTGCTGGCGTGGTTTTTCGCAGGTTTGATCCGACTTCGCCGGATACTGGCTGCCTGGGCGGCAATGTGACGGACGCACTGAGCAATACACTGGCCTCGCCGCTCTTTAGTCCTGTACCCAATTACATGATCAACGGTGTGAATATGGGGAACACATCCTTCATTGATGCTTTTCAGCGCGCCCAGTTTTGGCAGAACGCGACCGGCGGCGCACTTGTCTCTGCAAAACCGGGGTTTCACCTCAATCTGACTACAACTGTTGCACCCAAGCAGACGATTTCCCTGGTGGATGATGTGAACGGATCTGCTGCCGCATTTACCTTCGCGGGCGACTGTGGCGCGAATAATGCGGCCGAAGATAATCCGAAGGCCGTTGCGGTGGTGGATATCAATCTGATCGATGCGAAACTGAATGACATTATTGCGAATCTGAATCTCAGCAAAAATAAATTTGCGTTTTTTGTGACGTATCGCACCTATATGTCGGAAGGTGCACCTGGCGATCTAAGTCAATGCTGCTATCTTGGATATCACAGCGCTGACTATGCCAGTCCAGCCAATCCGGGTCAGACTTATGGCATTGCCGTGTATGACAATGTGTTGTTCGAGCCGGATATCTCGGTGCTGTCGCATGAATTACTGGAATGGATCAATGACCCGAGTGGCTTTAATCTGGTCCCTGCTTGGGGTAACACCGGACAGGTTGGCAGCGGATGCCAGGATAACCTGGAAACCGGAGATCCCTTCAGCGGGACCTATATGCCGGGCGTCATGATGCCGAACGGTGTTACCTATCACGCACAGGAGAATGCATTCTTCTCTTGGTTCATGGGGCCGGTGTTCACGGGAGCGGGCGGCAAGTTCTCCAGTAACGGGTCGTTTACCCAAACGGCGAGTGCCTGCAATCAGTAACATGAGCATGAGCACGAGTCTGGTTTGGTCGTGGCTTCATTCAAGGTAACGAAGTTATCCGCGCAAGTCCCGCTTCAATATTGGAGAGCGGCACTTGCGGAAATCGATTTATGCCATCCGGAAGTTCCCCCTGACGACAAGCCGATCGCCATCGCCGAGGCAAATGGGCGGTGGTCGGTAAGTAATACCGAAGGTGTCAATAATGAATTGAATCAAAACATCTTGCGGGAAGCTGTCTGGAAACAGCCTCGACAGCCATGGGTGTTTGTTCTTACAAGGCGTGCAGTGTGTCTTCTATGTGCGCACCATACTCACATCGATTTCCTGTGGTGACCAAATATGTTCAATTCACGGGATTGGCGTACGACGACAATTGCACAATACATCGGGGCACTTAATGCCTGCATGCGCTGCTACAGCAAAAAACAGATTAGAATGTCCCCCGGCTATCCCGGCCCGATCGAGTACCCGGAGAGTCAAGGTTTAACAAGGTAAATCAGTCCACGAAATTGTCCGCCCCCCGGATCACTGAAGTACAAAGACGCACACACTCATTCATCAATTCTTTTAACTAAAAGCGATACAAGCCATGCAGAAATATTCTGAACGATTGAATTTGGCACGTCTCCTTACCGCCCTGTTATTTGCAGTATCGATGAGTACCCAAGCGACTGAAAGCAAGATTATTGAAGTACGTGGCTCCCAAATTTCAGGGCCTGATCAGCAAGATCTTGGTGAACCGGATTGGCTTGCCCGACTGAATAACTGGAAACGGAATGTAGCAGGTCAGCACGATCAATGGTTGCGCGAAATGAAAATCTGGCGGACTCAGCAGCTTTCGAATATTCACTATGACGATTCACAATACCGCCGTCCTGAATTGCTCTGGACTCAGCGTAACTTTGTGCAGCCACAAGTGATGATTGAGGATCGTTTTTTATATGATCCCGTTTCTAATCGATATACCGTTGATCGCTATCTGAAAGACGTTCAAGATCGTTACGGTGGCGTTGACAGCGTCTTGTTATGGCCGGTGTACCCCAATATCGGCGTTGATAACCGAAACCAGTGGGATATGGTCAAAGATTTGCCGGGCGGACTACCTGGTGTACGACAACTCATCAATGAATTTCATACCCGCGGCGTTAAAGTTTTTTTTCCCACCTTGCCATGGGATACAGGTACTCGCGACCCTGGGACTGGCATCCCTCAGGCAACTGCATTGCTCATGGCCGAGATTGGAGCAGATGGAATTAACGGTGACACCATGACAGGCTTGCCGGCTTCTTATCGCACAGCGTCTGATGAGACAGGCCATCCGGTTGCACTTGAGCCGGAACTGTCGTTCGAGGATGACACGATGCTGGCATATAACCAGCTTAGCTGGGGATACTGGTCAACCAGCTTGGTGCCAATGGTGAGCAAATGGAAGTGGTTGGAGCCACGACACATGGTGCATGTCTGCGACCGATGGGCAACCGATCGAACCAACATCATGCAGGATGCCTTTTTTAATGGGGTCGGCATTGAAAGTTGGGAAAATATTTGGGGGTGGTGGAATCAGTTCACTCAACGTGATGCCGAAATAATGAGAAGGATTTCGGCAATCTATCGCGCCTTTCCAGAAAATTTCAGCAGTGCCGACTGGCAACCGCATGTACCGACCATGCATTACGGGGTCTATTCCAGTCAATTCCCTTTGCCCCGAAAAAAGATTTGGACAATCATTAACCGAACCGACTGGAGCATAAACGAAACCATTATGCAGGTTCGCCATACACCTGGTCAGCGCTACTTTGATTTATGGAATGGAAAAGAAATCAAACCATTGATTCATGAAGATTACGCCGACTTAAGCGTCCCCTTGGAGCCACATGGATATGGATCGGTGATGCAGCTTGATCGCGATACAGATATTAATAATTTGGGTACGACCTTAAAAGGGTTGGCGCGGCAGGCATCCAAGCCGTTGAGCTCGTACTCCAGTAAATGGTCAGACTTACCCCAAAAAATGATCGCAATCGAATCGACCACGCGCGCCAAAAGCACGCCGGAAGGCATGCTGAAAATACCAGGAAGTCAGTTTGATTTTCAAGTGCACGGCATTGAAATTGAAGGAGAGAATAAACCTGGACTAGATGTGCAATATCTCTGGGAAGCCTCTGCGAGGCGCGGTCACTTGCATAAGTTGGCAATCAAAACTTTTTATATCGATAAATATCCGGTCACAAATGCAAAATTTTATGACTTCATCAATGCAAGCGACTATCACCCAAAAGACACTCACAATTTTCTAAAACATTGGGTAAATGGCAGGCCGAAAAGTGGTGACGAAAATCGTCCCGTCACCTGGATTTCAATTGAGGACGCCAGAGCCTACCTCCATTGGGCAAAAAAACGATTGCCCAATGAATGGGAATGGCAATACGCAGCTCAAGGCAATGATGGCCGCCTGTACCCTTGGGGTAATGCCTGGGATTCAACCATGGTCCCGGCACCAGAAATGGGGCGCGAGCTTAATCCGCCCGAACCAGTGGGACAACACCCACGCGCGGCGAGCCCGTTTGGCGTTGAAGATATGATTGGCAATGTCTGGCAGTGGACCAATGAGTTCACGGATGAACATACTCGTTCAGCGGTACTTCGGGGCGGAAGCTATTTTCAGCCACAACATTCAAACTGGTATTTCCCTCAGGCCTATCAATTAAATGAACATGGAAAATACCTGCTTATGGCGCCTTCGAAAGACAGATCTGGCAGTATTGGATTTCGGGGCGTAAAGGATGCACAACAGGATTGAGCCAGGCGCAGGGTAACCGTGGCCCAGAGTTTGCCGCACTGTCGCTCAGCATTGCGCCCTTCAGCACGCGGCCGGTTGCCAGTGTTTACATTCGCCTCAGTGAGGCGCGCAAGCCGGCGCGAAAATCCGGATGGGCAATCGCGATCAATTCTTCAGCGCGTTGCCGGTCTGATTTCCCGCGCAACTGCGCCACGCCGAATTCAGTCACAACGTAATTGACATCATTTTTACTGGTGGAGACATGCGTGCCACTGGCCAGCGCCGGGACGATGCGAGAGATCGTGTCGTTTTTGGCAGTGGACGGCAGTACGATAAACGATTTTCCGCCACGCGACAGATTCGCTGCGCGCACAAAATCGGTTTGCCCGCCGGTACCGGAAAACGGCAAATGCCCCAGGCTTTCCGAACCACACTGTCCGAGCAAATCGATTTGCAGACTGCTGTTGATCGTCATCAGGTTGTCGTTTGTTCCGGCAATCACCGGATCATTGGTGTAATTGACCGGATGCATTTCCAGTTGCGGATTCTGGTGCATGAAGCGATATAGCTTTTGCGAGCCCAGCGCAAACGTGGCCAGCATTTTGCCGCAATGAAGATTTTTTTTCCGGTTGGTGACCGCGCCACTTTCTACCAGCGCCATAATGCCGTCGCCGATCATTTCGGTGTGCACGCCCAGGTCGTGTTTTTCGGTCAGCTGAATCACCACGGCATCCGGAATGGCGCCGTAACCGATTTGCAGGGTGGCGCCGTTGGGAATCATTTCTGCCACATATTTGCCGATGGCAGCCTGCACCGGTCCGATGACCGGCAGACCGACTTCCAGTATCGGTTCGCTGCTTTCAATGATCGCGCTGACCTGGGAAATATGCAGATGACATTGACCATGCGTAAACGGTACATGTGGATTCACTTCGAGCACGATGTTGCGCGCCCGCGCGACGGCAGCCATGGTGTAATCCGTGCCCAGACTGAGCGCGAAATAACCATGCTCATTCATAGCCGAAGCCATCGACAGCACGACGTCGGCACCGATATTGCCCTGTTCAATCAGGTGCGGGATCTCAGTGAAATAATTGGGGATGAAGTCGATCCAGCCGGCCTGTCCGCCGGGCCGTGACGCCGGTCCGTAAAACAAAGCGACATGACGCACATGGTCGGCCGTGGCTGGATCAAAGTAGCCATACTTGCGCAGTGCCAGTATCTGCGCCACCTTGACGTCACGAAACCGTCGGCGCTGTTCGGATAACGCCGTCAGCAGATGAGGCGGCTCGCCCACGCCGGTAGGCACGATGATGTAATCACCGTCTTTGATGAGCTGCATTGCGTCGGCGGCGCTGGTGAGCAGGTCTTGATATCTGTCGTGTGCGGAATTTTTCATGACATGCTTGCTAAAAAAGACCGATGGAGTCGGTCTGTATGGTTATTCCCGGAGAGCTGGTTCAGGGCGTGACGGAAAATCCCAGTGCGGCGAGATTATCGGTAATCACCTTGCGCAGCGCGATAATATTTTCCGGGCGGTGAGTACGCAAATCGTGGACTTCACTTTCTGAATACGGCACAAATTCCGGCGGCATGGACTGCTCGGCCATCGTGCGGATAATCCAGTTCAGTTGTTCAGCCAGCTGCGCATCATTGAGTGAGGATTGCGACGAACCCGGCACCTGCACCAAAAAATTACGACCATCCGGCGTACGCAGAAAATTGCCGATCACGCCTTTCATGCGCGGCACGCCGCTGGCAGCTGCACCGGAACCATCAAGCTGATGACAGCCTGAGCAATGCAGCGTGAAGCGCGAGCGGCCGACATCCCCTGCCTGGGCAAACAGACTGGGCGTGACCAGCAAGACAAACAGTGCGCGACCAACGATGGCATGCAGGGTCATGATTTACTCCTTTAACAAACTTTTGCGCAGTGCGCGCACTTCTGACTGTTTAGGGTCCTGGGAACGCGCGGCCAGCACGTCCTTTGCGCTCAGGACCGGGCTCAGCTCCGCACCGGCATTGAGTGACAGTACATAACTGGCAACCGCTGCCACCTCTTCCGGGTCCAGATGCCGGAACATCGGCATGGCGCCATTGTAGGTTTGATCTGCGATCGTCAGCTTGCCGGTCAGCCCGGCTGCGAGTACCTGCAAAATATAATTTTTCTGCGGGTCCTGCAGCCGCTGCCAGTGCGTTCCGATCAGCGGCGGGGCAACGCCAGGCGTGCCCTTCGCATCAGCCTGATGACAGGCTGCGCAATTTTCCGTGAATACGGTCATGCCATCAGCACCCTGGGCCAGCGCTGCAACCGACATGAGGGCGCCGGCCAGGATGCCTGTCCAGAAACAGTTCTGGCGCAGGCTCATTCGGCAAGTCCGACGATGGTGCCGGTAGTGCAGTGAAACATAGTGCTGCCGGAATTTCCCATGCACCAGTTGACATCGTTATGCACGCCCATCCGGTAGCCAGGGCGTTCACGTTCATTGGTATTGCACAGGCAGCGGCCACAGGAAGTGGTGCCACAGCAATCGTTGTAACTGATCAGGTAATCTTTACCGTCCTTGGGATTGTGGCAGGTGCCTACCCACGAGACTTTGGACGCTTCGGTCCCTGGCGGGCACTGATTCACCGAACCACCGCAACAGCTGCACAGATAGCCGTCCAGCGCGCAATAGCGCCAGTAGTCGCAGCTGGTGACATCATCACTGGCAGCGCCATGATCGTGATCATGCCCGGCCGCATGCGCGGTTCCGGAACGGTCAAACGGCAATATCGGCAGTAAAAAGCCGGTACCGACCAGAATTTTTCCGACATCGAGCAACATACTGCGGCGCGAAACGGAATGCGCCATTTTTCGGGTTGCCTTTTCAGACCATTTATCAAACCAGTTCATTGTTCTGCTCCTTGATGTGCGATTGTGTTAGGGGGATCGGCCGGTTACTGCAAGGCGTCAGGCCTGCTGTCTGACATACTGCTGGATCGATTCCACACCCAGTTCCTTGGCGGTGAACAGGCTTTCTATCTGTTCGCGTGAATTGACCAGCCCCTTGCTGCGGATGCGTCCCTGTTCATCGATCAGGACGCCATACGGCAAACGGCTGACGCGGTACGCCATGCCGAGTTCGCTCGACAGCACATACGGAAATTCAGTAAGCTGCGCTTTCTGATAAAACGCCATGTGTTCCGGAAATTCGCCATCACTGGCCAGCACGATGCGCAACCAGCTGCGTTCCACAGTCTGGATATGGCGCAGGATAGGCAACAGTTTTTTACACACCGGGCAGGTTGGTGACAGAAAAAATACCAGCGTGCTCGATGCGGATTGGCCACCGATAGACAGCGGCTGGTTCATCAGATCGGTAAGATTGAAACTCGGCGATACATCGCCGATGCGCGGACCGGAATCGGTAATCAACGCACCGATAGGCGCGACCCGCTCATACAGCACGCCAACCTGACGCGCCAGTGCCAGCACCGCCAACACCAGTATCGCCACCACTATCCATAACACGCCTTGAGATGCCCACATTGCCTGGTTCATAGTTAACTCCTTAATTGATTGATTCGAGGTAAATTCGCCAGCAGATAATCCGCTGTCATATACAGTCCGATGAGAGACGCGCTACCGGTGACCACCATCCATGCATCCATCAGAATCAAAGCGCGACCCGTGCCCGTGCCGGCAGAAATGGCCAGCAGTATCAGCAAAAACGCGTTCCGTCCCAGCATCAGCCAGTTCAGTTCAGTACTACCTTCGGTCACACCGCAGCCGCAATCGATCCGGGTCCGTCCGCGCAACAGGTTGACTGCGATGGCACAGCCAAAGCCCGCCACCAACAGCGCCAGCACCTGGGCCGACAGCAGCGAGGTCATCGGATAAACCAGACCGACAGCAGCCAGCAGTTCAAGCCACGGCAAGGCACGCCCCACCAGACGCGCCAGACCTTCCGGCAAAATCCGGTACTCCACCACCACTTCTTCAAAACTGGCCAGGTCGCGCAGCTTGGGGATGGCGCTGGCTATCATGATGCCAGCCACCGTGCAGGCCGCCGTGAGGGTCAGCGCCGGGTCCAGATGAAAGGAAAACAGGCCGGCGTCCATTACTGCATCTCCACTTGCACCGGCATGTCGCCGACTGGCTTCATCGTTTTTTTCAGTTTCAGACTGACGCCGTCATAGGTATGCAGTGCGGCAGTGGCTGCATCGACACCGACTAACAGCGCAGCACCACTGTGTGTGACAGCGAGCGAGACTTCCTGATTGGCATGAGCGCGGCGCAGCAGTTTTTTGCTGGTCAGATCGAATTCCCAGATTTCCTTTGCGCCGACTTTATGACTGCCTTCCTTACCGTTCGGATGCATGGCGAGGTAAATCAGGCCACTGCCGGGATTGATTGCCAGCGGCCCGTAACCACCCGGACGCCAGCCTGCGACAGCCAGGGGCCAGCTACCGACCTCAAGCGGGGTATCGCCCTCCAGATTGAGCTGATGCAGCACGCCATTGAAGGAAATGAAGTAGTAACTGTTACCGACTTTTTCACCGTGTATGAATACCGGATCAATATCGGCATCAAAGAATTTTTTGCTGCGCACCTGGGACAGCGTTGCGCCCTTGTCATCCAGAGCAATGGTCAGCATGGTGCCGTCGCCGCACAGCGTGGAAAACCGTGCATGATCGGTGGCGGACGGAAAAATCGACCAGCAGCCCGGTGTCTGCACTTCACTGAGAATCTGACGACTCGCCAGATCTATCACGGTCACCGAGGTGGCCGGCGTGGCGTTCTGCACATACACACGCTGACCGTCCGATGAAGTCTGTAACAGCCCGCGATACGGCAGGGCCTGCGCGCGTTTCGGTGCCAGGATAACTTCGCCCTGCAGTTTCAGATTGCCCAGATCATAAATCTGCAGCACATCAGCCCGTTCGCCCTTGTCCAGCCGCGAGTAATAACCAGCGCTGATCAAAACCTGCTTGCGGTCTGGCGTGACGATAAACTGTCCCAGATAACCGGTGGTGAGCACGCCCAGATAGCTGCCGTTGGCCGCATCGACAATATGCAAACGACCGTCAGCAATATGGCTGATGGCCAGATCGGCGAGAAAAGCGCGCGACGCTGTCGGTTCAACCATCGGTTTGGTGGTCAGATGTTCCGTGGCTTCCTCTGCTGCGGCTGACAGATTTAATCCGGTAGCGACAGCAAGGGCAATGAGAGTACGACTGAGCGTGGTTCGCATCGGATTCTGTTCCTTTCGCATGATATGTTTTCCTTAAAAGAAGTGCCCTTAGAGCTGACGGTTTCGACTGCTACGAAACTCATCATAAAGAATGTGCGATGCGGTCAGTTATCCGGATTTCGTAATAATTCCCGAAACCGTGCAAAGTGATTTGCGGCCGCGTGCGGGGGGATTGCGTGATCAAACAGACACGCCTCGGCAGGGCGGCGCGGGTTGTGTTCGGTGTTTTTACGAAAAGTGGATACCGTGCCCGTCGGCTCTTCTCCTAAGATGGGCATGCCGGGGAACCATCCCGGCCCGTCAATAAAGGTGCGTCAGAGCGGCAAATTCACTGCCGGTTCCCAAGGGGACCACACATTGACCGGAAATAAGAACAAATGCGGGGACAAATCACCATGCATGCAACATTAACTGTTAGCATCAAAACAGAACTCGGATGTTCACTTCTGCACCGGTCATTCTGACCGGACCGTGAACAACCCCGTGCTTCATTGCGACAAAGTGGGTTTTCATTTCTTAGAACAGAATCGATTTCATCATGTCAGACGCTATTCAACTGTGTGCCGCTCAGCAGCACGTCGAGCCCGTGATTCAGTCACGTTTTCTGTCCGACGTGGATGAGCAGGCCGGCAGTCTGTCGGGCTGGCATCAGGAATATCAACAGCTGGGCTGCGGCAACTATGCCGGTTCGGTGCATTCAATTACTCTGCCTGCGGTCGAGCTGATCGTGGAATCGAATAACCGTCAATTGCATCAGCGCGGCACCATTCCCGAACATTCCGTCATCCTGGCCATCGCGCTCGATGCCAACGGTGAGGGCTGGCTGTCCGGAAAAAAATTCGATCAACAGACCATGATCGTGCTCACTGAAGACCATGAACTGGATTTCCGCACGCCGCCTGATCTGACTGTGGCCGGACTGGTGTTTGATGAACATCTGCTGCGTCAGTACCTGCCAGCCTGCAATGACAGTAATCCGCTCAACAACGCCATCCATAACTGTTTTGCCGCGATTGAACCATCGGTGCTGGAGAATCTGCGCCGCTATATCAGTAATATTGCTTCGGAACTGCAGCTCGGTCTGCTCAATCTGTCTCAGCCAGCATCGCAAAAGGCCTTTTGCGATGCGCTCATCGGCAATTTTGTCCAGGTCTTGAGTGCCATCAACCACATCGACCAGGCACTGCCACGCAGCGCGCTGCTGCGTTTGAAAACCGTGAATAAGGCCATTGAGTACATGCGTGCGCACATCGATGAGACCATCAGCATTATCGACGTGTGCAGTGCTCTGTATGTAGAGCAGCGCGTGTTGAATTACTGTTTTCAGGAAGTCATCGGTCTGTCGCCGATTCTATATCTGAAATATCTGCGTTTGAACCAGGTCCGACGCCAGTTGCTGCGCGCCGGTTCAGTCCCCTGCAACATCGGCAATATTGCAGCGAGTTTCGGCTTCTGGCACCCCAGCCGGTTTTCGACCGAATACCGCAAACTGTTCGGCGAACTGCCCTCGGAAACCGTGCGTCGTTCCGGCTTTCTGTCTTGAACCAACACACCGCACACTGCAAGGACTGACAGCATGACGACAGCGAATTTGAGCTACGACGTCGGGTGCATGGACACCCCGCTGATCGAAGTGACTATCGGCCAATTTTTTGATTCGATGGTGCAGCGTCTGCCAGATCATGAAGCGCTGGTGTCGTGTCATCAGCAAATCCGCTATAGCTACCGGCAACTGCACACCGAATCCATGCGTCTGGCCAGCGCCCTGCTTGAGCTGGGACTGCAGCACGGCGACCGTCTCGGCATTTGGTCGCACAACAATGCGCAGTGGCTGCTGACTCAGATTGCCAGTGCAAAAATCGGCGTCCTGCTAGTCAACATCAATCCAGCCTACCGGGTTTCGGAACTCGAATACGTGCTCAATAAGGTGGGCTGCAAGGCACTCATCAGCATGGTCGAATTCAAGTCCAGCAATTATCTGGACATGATCCGGCTGCTGGCGCCGGAGCTCGACCAATGCAGCCCTGGTGCCTTGCATGCGGCGCGACTTCCGGAACTGCGCATGGTCATTCAGTTGGGGAGCGACCCGGTTGCCGGCATGCTGCGCTTTGCTGATCTGATCGCCAGCGGTGATCCGCAGGATGCGCGTCTGCCGGCGCTTGCCGCAACACTGACTGCCAACGACCCGATCAATATTCAGTTCACCAGCGGCACTACCGGTTTCCCCAAGGGAGCCATGCTGACGCATCGCAATATTCTGAATAACGGTTTTTTCGTTGGCGAAGCGATGGAATTAACTGAGCAGGACCGGTTGTGCATTCCGGTACCGCTGTATCACTGTTTCGGCATGGTGCTGGGCAATCTGGCCTGCCTGACACACGGCGCGACCATCGTCTATCCGAACGATGCCTTCGATGCGCTGCTGGTGCTGGAAACGGTACAGAACGAACGCTGTACCGCGCTGCACGGCGTGCCGACCATGTTTATCGCTGAACTCGACCATCCGCGATTTGGGGAATTTGATTTGTCGACGCTGCGCACCGGCATCATGGCCGGCTCGCCCTGTCCGATTGAAGTGATGAAGCGGGTGGTACGTGACATGCACATGAGCGAAGTCACGATCGCTTACGGCATGACCGAAACCAGTCCGGTCAGCTGCCAGAGCCACACCACGACGTCGCTGGAAAAGCGTGTCTCCACGGTAGGGCAGGTGCAGCCGCATCTGGAAGTTAAACTGGTCGATCCGGAAACCGGGGCAACGGTTGCGCGCGGCGCAGTCGGTGAACTTTGTACGCGCGGTTATTCGGTGATGCATGGTTACTGGAATGATGTGGAAAAGACCCGCGAGGCAATTGATGACGAACACTGGATGCATACCGGTGATCTGGCCACCATGGATGCAGAGGGCTATGTGAACATAGTCGGACGTATCAAGGATATGGTGATTCGTGGAGGTGAAAATGTTTATCCGCGTGAAATCGAGGAATTTTTGTATCGTCATCCTGAGGTGCAGGACGTTCAGGTGATTGGTGTGCCGGATCAGAAATATGGTGAGGAGTTATGCGCGCTGATTATTTTGCGGTCTGGCAGCGCGCTGGACCAGGAGGCGGTGCATGCGTTTTGCAGAGGGCAGATCGCGCATTACAAGATCCCGCGTTATGTGCGGTTTGTGAGTGAATTTCCGGTCACTGTGACCGGCAAGATTCAGAAATACAAGATGCGGGAAATGATGAAGGAATTGCTGGCACTGGATGATATTGACACTGCCTGACCGACCGGCAAATTGACTGCGGTTGCCCCATGACGGATTAGCCATTGCGGTAATATCAGAGGCACATCCGGCGGTACGAATCGGCTTAAAAAAAGCCAAGGGGCGTGAGCGCAGAAGGACAACAGCCCTTTAATCAACGTCGTTCCCGCGGCTTCAGGCGGGAACCCAGTGTCGTTTGGTTGACGACCACAGCTTGCCGCCGCGGGAACGACGTGATTTTTGTTCTTCCCTAAATCGACATAATGACCGACTTGGATTCGGTATACAGATCCAGCGACGCCTTGCCCATTTCACGCCCAAACCCAGACTGCTTATATCCACCAAACGGCATGGCGCTGTCGAGTATGCTGTGACAGTTGACCCACACCGTGCCAGCTTTGATTTTCGGGATCAAGCGGTGCACCTGCGACAGATTGTTCGACCAGATGCTGGCACTGAGGCCATACACCGTGTCATTGGCCCAGGCCGCCACCTCATCGAGATCGTCATAAGGCATGGCTACCAGTACCGGTCCGAAAATCTCTTCCTCGACCACCCGCATCGTCGGATTGACATCCACCAGTACCGTAGGCTGCACAAAGTAGCCACTGGTGCCGGAACGATCTCCACCGGCAGCAACCTTGGCACCCTGGGCAATACCGGAATCAATGTAAGAACGAACCCGGTCCATCTGCAATCGGGACACCAGCGGACCCAGTTCATTCGTCGTGTCGAGCCCGTGACCGATTTTCATCTTCGAGGCAATATCCGACAGGTCGCTCACTACCCGGTCAAATATTTTCTTGTGCACGTACAGGCGTGAACCGGCACAGCACACCTGACCGGCATTAAAGAAAATTCCCTGAGCAGCACCGGCGGCGGCGGCGGCCGGATCATAGTCGTCGAGCACAATCATCGGCGACTTGCCGCCCAGTTCCAGTGAAATGCGCGTCATGTTATCGAGCGCCATTTTGCCGACCATCTTGCCAACCGCCGTTGAGCCGGTGAAGGTCACCTTGTTAATGCCAGTATGTGCGGCCAGCGCGGCACCGGCGGACTGACCATAGCCGGTCACAATATTCACCACACCAGCCGGATACCCGGCCTGCACGATCAGTTCACCCAGCCGCAAGGCTGACATTGGCGTCTGCTCGGCAGGCTTGAGTACCACCGTGCAGCCAGTTGCCAACGCCGGACCGAGTTTCCAGGCGGCCAGCAGCAAGGGAAAATTCCACGCCACAATCGCACCGACCACGCCTACCGGCTCCTTGCGCGTGAACGCCATGAACTTGCCATCGGGGACAAACGGCACCGACAGATCGGCAGTGGTGCCTTCGAGTTTGGTCGCCCAGCCGGCCATGTAGCGGAAAAAATCGATGGTCAGTGCCACGTCAACGTAGCGCGCCACCATCACCGGTTTGCCATTGTCGATCGATTCGATCTCCGCGATATTCTGCGCATCGGCTTCGATCAGATCTGCCAGTTTCAGCAGCAGCCGTTCGCGCTGCGCCGGACGCATATTGTGCCAGTCGCCGGTTTCGAAAGCGGCGCGCGCGGCGGCGACGGCCAGATCGATATCCTGCTGATCACCGGCCGGCACCGAGGCGATCCGTTTTTCATCGGCCGGGTCATGTACTTCCAGACGCGCACCTGCAACGGCATCAACCCACTTCCCGTTGATGAGCATGCGATGTTCTTTGTTAAAAAATGCCCGGGTTTCGGCGGTGACGCGATCACCTTGAGTAATAAAGTCCATTTAATTCATCTCCAGATTTTTTTAATTGATCAAACATACGGTAACCGATCCGATGCACTGCGCCGCGCCGGACTGGCTTGCTGCGGTCAGCGCAGCGGTTTGGGCAACGCTGATGAAACAACTCCTTTTTGCGAAAACAGCACCAGCGCGCCTGGGCTGCTGCCTGCTACGACCGCGGTCAGTGGCAGGCGGTCATCACGCTGCTGCGCAGTGAAGCTCAAGCCATCATCATGACTGTCGAGGCGCAGACCATCGAGCCCGACGGCGACCAGGCCGCTGTCGGTTTCAACCATATCGGTCACGGAACTCTTGATGGCACTGCTGACCGGCTGCCAGCTTTGCCCATCGTCAGCGCTGCGGTAAACCGTGCCACGCAATCCAGCCACGATCAAGGTACCGCTGCGGGTGCTCAGACCGGTCCAGAACGAACCTTTGTAGCCGGTCTGGGCATATCGCCAGTGATGGCCATGGTCATCGCTGCGCAAAACCAGCCCACGTTCTGCCGTCACAAACAGGCTGCCTTTGCTTGAGGCAAAAATTCGGAATAAATTGCAGTCGGCCTTGCCACCACCTGGCGGCGGCGGCAAATTATCGGCCAGCCAATTCTTGCCACCGTCACGGGTGGTGAGCATCAGCCCCCAAAGACCAACGGCAACGCCATCACTGCCGTCAATAAAATAAATCGAAAACAGTGGACGGTCCACCATGGTATCCGTGCGCTGCACCAGCCAGTGTTCTCCGCCATCCGTGCTGTGCAGAATCACGCCCCAGTTTCCGGCTGCCCAGCCATTTTCAGCATCAATGAAACTGACCGAGGTCAGTGTCGATGACACCGGTACCGCCGCGGCCTGGCGGAAGTGCTGGCCTTCATCATCCGAGAGCAGAATGATGCCGTAATCTCCCACGGCGACGATACGCTTGCCGGCACGTGCTGCGCCAAGCAGCGGCGCCAGCGTAGAGGCCGCTGTGTGAATCGCTGGCTGCGCTGTCAGTGCCGCTGGTGCAGCTGCGGTCTGTGCCAGCGCCGCGCCACTGAGCAGCAGTGCGGTGCAGAGGATGATGGGCCGATAGCAAAAATCCAGCAGGTCTTGCGTTCTCATGATGCGTCCCTTAATGATGAAACAGACTTGAAGTGCGTATCGGTTCTTTGCGTGGAAACAGTCGTTCCAGCCAGACCGCAAACGCCGGTAATGCCGTCATGGCCATCACCATATTCACCATAAACATAAAGGCCAGCAGCTTGCCCATATCGGCCTGGAATTTCAGTTCCGAGAACGACCAGGTTGCCACACCGACGGCCAGCGTAATCGCGGTAAATATTGTCGCCATACCGACTTCAAGAATGGAATTTTCCAGCGCCAGCACGATGTTTTCACCCTGCGACAGATGCATCTGCAGCCGGTTGTAAATATAGAACGCATAGTCGACACCGATACCGACGGCTAACACCATCACCGGCAAGGTCGCGACGGTGAGCCCGATATTGAGTTCCTTCATAAACCAGTAGCCGATAAACGTGCCGACGGTCAGCGGCAGGCAGCAGGCCAGCACTGCCCGGAAATCGCGGTACACCAGCGCCACCAGCAAAATGATGGCGCCATACACGTACAGCATCATCGGTACTTCGCTGCGTTCGACTTCATCGTTGACGGCCGCCAGCACGCCGGCATTACCGGAAGCGAGCCTGATGGTTACGCCACGCATGACGTGGGCGGTACGGAACGCCTTCACTTTGGCAATCACGCGGTTGATCGTGACCGCTTTATGATCTTTCAAAAAGAAATGCACGGCCGTCATGCTGCAGTCCTTGCGCATGTAGCCGCGCATACGCCCGATTTCCATACTGAGCGCGGCGTAATTGTCCGGATCGATCGGAATGAGCCCCATTTTCGGATTGCCTTCGTTATAGCCCTGGCTGTAATTGCGCAGCTGCACCGAATACGCATCGGCCGACAGCACACCTTCGGTGTTTTGCACATCCCACACAAACTGATCCTGATAAATCCCCAACGCCACGTTCTGACAGGATTCAGGCGGCGCTTCAAAAATCACGGTGAGCCAGTCCAACCCGGTGTCATAGCCGCTCGCGATACTGACGGCGTCGCGGTTAAAGCGCGCTTCCGGACGCAGTTCCGGCGCACCCGGTTGCAGCGTACCGATAACCCGACCGTTGCTCTGCCAGATCGATACACCAAACACCACGACTGTCACAGCAATGACGATGAGCGCATTGCGCGGTTCTGCAACACGCGCCAGCAGCCGCAGCCAGCGTGCCCGGCTGACCCGTTTGAGCATGGCTTTTTCTGCGTACTCGCGTGTAAAGTGAAAATACGAGGCAGCGATTGGCAGCAGCGCCAGGTTGGTGGTGATTTTAAAGAACACGCCAAGCGACGCGGTAATGGCCAGTTCGCGCACCATCGGAATCGGGATCAGGATGAGCGTGATAAACGAGACGAATGCGGTCACCAGCGCCAGCACGCCAGGGATCAGCAAGCCTGAAAAACTGGCACGGGCGGCCTGCATGGTGGTTTTGCCGTTGGACAGTTCGCGCACGATGAAATTAATCTGCTGAATCCCGTGCGACACGCCGATGGCAAACACCAGAAACGGAACCAGCACCCCGAGCGGATCCAGTCCGAAACCGAGTAATTTCAGCGCGCCGAACTGCCACACCAGTGAAGTCAGCGAGCAGGCAATCGGCAACAGCGTAAAGCGCAGCGAATGGCAGTACCAGTACACCGCGAGCGCGGTCAGGATCAGCGCGACGACACAGAATTCAAATACCGACGAGGCGCCGTCGGCAATGTCACCGATCTGTTTGGCAAACCCGATGATCTCGATCTCGAAATCGGCATCTTCAAATTTTTGGCGAATCTGCTGTTCCAGAATCCGGTTATAGGCAACGTAATCGATGTGCTTGCCATCTTTGTCCACTTCGGCCAGTTCGGCTGTAATCATGGCACTGGTCTGATCGCGCGACACCAGTGTGCCGACAAATCCACCCTGACCGGTTGAGCGCTGGATCGCCGCGATCAGCTCAGGGGTCAGATGGTCGGGTGTGACCGTACCGGGAATGATCGGTTCGGCGCGGAAGCCGTCTTCCGTGATTTCATTGACATAGCTGTTTGGGGTCCACAGGGACTGCACGCCGAGCCGGTCGATGCCGGGCAAAAAGATCACGGCCTGGGTCACGTCATACAGGCGACGCAGCCCGGCGTCGGTAAAGATCGTGCCCTTTCTGGCGCGCACCGCGAAATTGAGGCGATTGGCACCGAGCACATCGTTGCGATATTTTTGAAATGTCTCGACATATTCATGGCCGGTCGGCATCTGCTTTTCAAAACCGGCATCCATGCGCAGTTGCACCGCAAAATAACCCATGAACAGTGTAAAGGCCGCCAGCCACAGCAAAAAGGGCGTGCGATAGCGGAAGCAATTCTCTTCCAGAGCGGCCAGCAGGCGTGTCAGCTGGCGGTCGACTGCGCCGTTTTTGAAACTGTTTAGCATAGTGAGAACAATCCATCAGGAATCGTTAAAAGGGCGGTTAAAAGTGCGGTGGCCAGTGCGGACCGTTAAGTCCTCCTGTGTCAAAAATTTTCAATGCCGATTTTTACCCCGTCGTTCCCGCGGCACCTGGCGGGAACCTGGTGGCGTTTTCGGTGTTAATTAAAACGACTTGCCCGTTGAATCAACAGCTAAACGACGGGGACGCCGAGTCGCAGGGTTCCCGCCAAACCCGCGCGGGAACGACCAGGGATTTTAAACTTGTGACTCCGCAGGACCAGCGGTCCGCAGCATCCCATTACAAAGCCGGATTAAAAATTGCGTGCGATGTACACACCGAAGAAATCGCGGTCTGCCAGCGGTTGATCAAACACTTTCGATCCGCCCCAGAACTTGGCGTAATTCAGACCGACGACCCAGTTCGCCGGATTTTGCGTCAAGGTCACAATCACGTTTGCCGACTGCGCACCTTCCATGAAGGTTGCCAGCAGATTGGGCGTGTGTCCCTGCACGGCGCGGAAGTAATAGAACTCGGGCTGCACCTGCCACCCGGACAGCAGCGTGCCGTCATAGACCCAGCTGAAATCAAAGTTGAAGCCGCTCGAGGTGGCACTGCCGACCGATTGCAGCGGCGCATTCGGATTGCTCAGCAGACCGGCATTCCACGCGCCGGCACTGACCGGTACGCCGCCGTAGTTCTGGTCGAGTCCCGGGTATTTGATCATCACGGCTTCGGCCAGCAGCGTGGCGGTCTGCGCGTTACCGAGCAGATCTAGAACCTTGCCATACGCGCCACCCGGCGTCACGCTCAGAATGCCGGTCACGTGCCACTGCAGTTTTTTCTCATCGATATAACAGTTGCCGTTATTGCCGGTGCATCCCGCACCCGGATTGAGCGCCACCGCATCTTTCGGGCGGTAGGACAGTTCCGTACCGAACGCCCAGTCACCGACTGCCACATTGCCGCTGACAGCAAACATTGTCCGGTCTTGCAGATAAACCCATCCGGCCTGGTGCGTACCATCCACGTTGTACGACAGGTTTGGCGATTTATCGGTATAGCTCATCGCATACATACCCAGATTGACCTGAGTACCGTCCGGCTGCCAGCGCAGCGCGCCACCATATTGCGTGTTTGACTTGCTCTGATTGGCCAGTCCGTAATTGTAGGACCCGGCACCGAGGCCATTAACCACGGACCAGTAACTGCCGGTCGGCGGGAAATAGCTGGAATTCCAGTTGGTCTGCACATAGGCTTCCATATTCAGACCATGTCCCAGTCCACTGGCCACACTGATGATCGGGGCCGGCAGAAATACTTCCTTGAGTTGTGTGCCAGGTTGCGACAGACGCATGTAATCGACAGCATTGGTCTGATTCACGCCGCCCGGGATAAACAGACTTTCGCCCCAGCTGATCACCTGATTACCAACCCGGATGCGCATATTCTGGTCACCCACATCCAGATCCTTGCTGACCCAGAAATCGAGCAGCCGTGCCTTGAACGCCAGCTGATCATGCGCAGGACCGGTCAGGCCTTCCACACCGGGCGGATTGCCAACGCTGGTATAGCCGGTGATATTGGTAGCCGTAAAATCTTTCAGCCAGCTCACGCGGCCCATGAATTTCACGCTGTTCGGAAATTTCAGCAGCAGCTCGCTGGTACCCTTCAAATAGGTGGTGAACGCATCGCCCTTGTTGTAGTTCAGGTCACCCTGGTCGCCCAGACCGGACAGGTATTCGCTGCAACCGGCCGGCGCGCCGGCGCCCTTTGGTTGCGAGCCGCCCGGCGCCAAACCGCTGGTGTCGCGCAAGATCAGGCCGCATGACTGGTTCTTCAGACGGATGCCGGTACCGGCAGTAATCGTCGAATCAAAACTGCCGGTCACGCTGAAATCACCTATCGGAAATTCGAGCGGAACGGCGTGAACCTGCGTGCCGCTTAAAGAAATAGCCAGTACGGTCAGTAATTTTTTTGCTGATATTTTTTTCATCAGTGTCTCCCTTGGGTCAGTACAGTTTTCAGCGTTCGCTCATGGCACGCAGGTTGTCCGATGTGTAGTAATTCGAATTAAAGCGGGGCCCGGTTGCATCGACCATGTACTGAATATCGTGGCCGGTGCCTGCAGCGTGCAGATCGACCAGATAACGGCCATCAGCCAGGCTGTACTGAACAAAGGCGGACGCGTCGCAGGATCCGGTTTCATACAGCGGGATCAAATACGATTCGCGTACTTTCCAGATTTTTCCCTGACCGTCATAGTCATCGGCGCCCAGATAATTCCAGGAATCTTCATCGAGGTAATAAGTGCGTTTCGGTGCCGAGTGGCGCATGCCGTTTTTGACGGTCGCTTCCACTACCCAGACGCGGTGCAGTTCGTAGTGACGACTGGCCGGATTGACTGAATCGCGTTGTGCAAAGTCTTCGAATTTGCCGTCGAAGTTGTAGGCACCGAACGAATCGTAAGCGACATACATTTCTTTTTTGCCGACCAGCTTCCAGTCAAACCGGTCCAGCGTGCCAAAGAACACCGACGGTTCATCCATCGTGTACTGATTCTCAAAACCGATCTGCGGCGAATCATAGGCATAGCTTGGCATGCGTCGCACACGACGCTGTCCCGGGAAATAATAGAACGTCTCGCTTCCCGGTTCGTTGAGATGCATGGTGATGTTCAACCCCTGACCTGCCAGAGCTGCCGGTTCCGTGTAATCGTAATGCAGGTACCATTCGACCGGCGGCAGCGTGCTCAGCAAGGTTGAGCCCTTCTTGGCCCAGGGCATATAAAAGAACACGTTGTCGGCAGCCTTGATCCAGTCGGCACTGCCTTTGCGCGGTGACACGGCAGTAAAGGTCGGCTTGTAGTCGATACCGATGCCACGGTAGTGGAACTTACCGTTCAGCATGGCCTCTACGCCATTGGTCGGCATCGGGAACGGAATGCCTGGCATGTACGCATCTTTCAGGAACCAGCCTTCCGGGGCCAGCGAGGCGCTCGCTACATTTTTTTTGGTATTTTCTGCGACGAATCCAGGCGCATCACAGCTGCGGTGCGAGGGATAGACATCCATCCGGTAGCCCTTGATCTGCTTGAACAGCTGGACCTGACCAGGTGTCAGTTTGTCGGCATATTTATCCATGTTGGACGCGTCAATGGAGAACAGTGCCTTATCGTTTTTGTGGGCCCAGAAATCAACCCGTTTCTTGCCGGGCGCCCATCCTGACAGCGGTGCTTCCACGCCGGTCCAGGCAGGAATACTGCCATCCGTGTTGGCTTCTTTCTGACCACCCAGCGGTGTCAGGTCATGACCCAGACGCTCGGCGTCGCGCGGGCCAGCTGCGAGAGTCAGGCCCATCTGTAGTGCCAATACCATGGCCGCCACGAATTGATTTTTTTTATTCACGATTCCCCCTTGATATAAAACAAAATTAAATATCTCCTCGTTTGATACTAGGGGAGGAATCTGTTCTGAAGTTATCCGGTTTTCGTAAAAATCAAATTGACGTTCCCTGTTCGATTTTTCTCCTGTGAGCTAATCCGTAGTTTTGTTGTTTGTGTGCCCTGATCAATTTTGTAAAATCAAATTGCAGTTGGAATTTGGGTGACAACGGATTAAACGCTCCCAGACAAAATTCTCTTCTTGCTCACATCAAGCATTTCTTCCCAGACTTGCGCCACCATCTACATGAAGCGTTTGACCGGTGATAAACGCTGCGGCATCCGAGGCCAGAAAACTAATCGCCGCAGCGATTTCTTCCGGACGTCCAAGACGTCCCAGAGGAACCTGGGCAATGTATCGTGCTTCACCTTCACTGCCTATCGCATTATTGGATCGGAATAACTCTGTCTCAGTCGGGCCCGGAGCTACCGCATTCGCGGTAATTCCATAAGTCGCAAGTTCGAGCGCCATAGTTTTAGTGACGCTTTCAAGCGCCGATTTCGCAGCAGCGTAACTGGTTCGAAACGCCAGACCTCGGGTAACGAGGCTGGTGATGTTGATAATCCGACCGAATTTTGCCACCTGCATACCTGGCAGGAGCGCCTGGGTCAACTGCAGAGCTGGGCGGACATTTAAATCCATGACTGAGGCAAATACATCTGGATCGACTGATCCAATAATTTCGTGCCTGGCCATGCCAACGTTGTTGACGATGCCGAGGATATTTCCACGGGCCGCCAGCGCTGTGGCAAGTTGTTGCGTAGCCTGTGCGTCAGCCAGATCTGCAATGATAAATTCGCCGGGAAATGAATCAATTGCCTGCCGCGCTATTCCAATCACCAACCAACCTTGCGCCGCAAGTAGCTTTGCGGCAGCCAGTCCAATTCCTTTGGACGCACCTGTAACGAGTATAGTTTTTTTCATGTCGATTATCCTTGAGCCAAAGCGCTGGTACGCGCAATGCCACGCTGGAATGCCGGTCTGGCCTCTAACAACTTGTACCAACGTTCGATATTAGGTGTGTCAGCGAAATCAAAACCGGCAAATTCACGGCGCCAGAACCAACCAAAATGGGCGATATCCGCGATGGTCAGAAACTGACCTGCTACAAATTGGTTATCCGCCAGGATTTGATCCAGCAAAACCAACAAACGCTTACCTTCGTTTTTGAAGCGATCAATTGCGTGCGGGTCAGGCTCAGGCGCCAGCTTCTGAAAATATCCCGCGTTACCGAAGGCTGGCCCCAATCCGGAGGCATGAAAGAATAGTTGCTCAAATACCCTTGCTCGTGCAACACCACCAACGGGCAACAGTTTCCCGGTCTTTTCCGCAAGGTACACAAGAATCGCAGCGCTCTCTGTCAAAATCAGCGGGCTATCTGCCGTATCAGGATCGACCAGTACCGGCACCTTACCGTTTGGATTCCTGCTGAGAAACTCAGGGAGTTTTTGCTCACCCTTGCGAATATTAATTTCATGAAGGTTATATTCGAGGCCAAGTTCTTCGAGCGCGACAGAAATTTTGACGCTGTTTGGCGTTGCATAAGCATAAAGGTCTAACATAACGGGACTCCTTAATAAATGACGGGTCAGGCAGAAAGGTTTTTAAGAACCGTAACGATCTCAGCAGGCTCCAGGCGGTTACGGTAATCGACATCGACAAACGCCAGCGCGACAACACCGTCCTGATCTATAACAAAAGTGGCAGGAATTGGCAGGATCCAGCTTTCGACAGCATTTTTATCCGGCAGCGCATGTCCGAATCGTGTGTAGATCGGACGGAGTTCCTCTGCCAAGTCAAAAGCGATGCCAAATGCCTTCGCGGTGCGCGAATCAGTGTCACTCAATACCGCGAATTCAAGTTCATTCTTTTCCGATGTCGACAGGCTTTCATCAGGTGATTGCGGCGATACTGCTACCAGCGTTGCGCCAAGACTGGTGAACTCCGGCAGAGCATTCTGCAAAGCGCGCAACTCCAGATTGCAATATGGGCACCAGCCACCCCGATAGAAGCTCAGGACCACAGGTCCCTGTTCAAGCAACGTGGAAAGGCGTACCTTGTTTCCATGAGCATCAGGCAGCATAAAGTCGGGGGCACGTTGACCTGCTTTGATCGCCTTTTCCTGAACACCTGAGATGGACAGTTCTTGATCTGCACGTATCATTGCGTCGCGAATTTCCGGTGGCACCCTGGTCATGAAGTCAGCACGGAAAGCGGCCAGTTCAGCTTTGAGAGACATAAAAATACTCCTTCGAATTAAGTTGTACGGGTAGTGGCGTTTTACGGGCAAATATCTAGTGTGCTTTGATCATCGATTTCACCATATCTGCATCCGAAGCTCCTTCGAGCGACAGGCCATTACTTCCCTCGTGCACGATGCGCTCTTTGAGCGGCTGAATGAAGTGGGTACGCATTGAAGTAGGCCGGGATAGTTTGTGCCGTGCTTGCTGCTACGGGAGCTGCCTGGGTGAAAGCAGGATTTGTCAGCAATGTTGCGCCTAAAATGGCGGCGGCTAATAAAGTTTTTCTCATGATAATTTTCCTTTTTCAGTTATTTAAAAATTTGTGAATAAATTTAGGTTTTGGAAGCCCTGGCACCCTCGGGTTCGACGATGCCAATTTGTTTGATAACGTTGTCAGGATGAGGTCGATTAACGGCCAGACGGTATCCATTCGGCACCCGCCATGAACGAGTCCAGCGGCGTATCAACGAGATGATTGGTGTAGTTGGAAATGAGCTTGGTCGCGGCCAGCACCAACACATCAAGCATCGCGCCGTTGTCATAGCCAGCTGCCTTAAACGCAGCGACATCGGCATCTTCCAGCACGCCACGCTTGCGAGTGACCACTGCGGCAAAGTGACGTAAAGCTTCAAGTTTGGGATCACTGACTGGACGACCTTCACGAATCGCTGCAATGTGATCAGCGTCAACGTGGGCCATCTTTGATAAATTTGTGTGACCAGCCATGCAGTAGCGGCACTCGTTTTCGAAAATAATCGCTAAGTAAGCGACATTGCGCTCGATAGGTGAAAACCGCGTTTTCTCAGCGATAGTCCACAGCGTTGCGTACGCTTCCAGTGCTGCGGGGCTTTCAGCCAGCGCGCGATGCAGATTAGGGACGAATCCCCAGGCTTTTTGTACATTGTTCAAAATATCTGCCGAACCTGTGGGAGCGGTGGCAGCATTGTGCAGCTTAAATGAGTTCTTGGTCATAGCATTTCTCCGGTAATTGGTATTCGCCTCTGTTGGCGTAGAAGGAGTTTCATCCATTCCAAATTAATGCGGAAGACAGTTTTTGGTGATAACATTCATTCCATGGAGGAATGGCGATAAATCGACTGCAGGAAATGGAAACGTTTGTGCTTGCTGTTGAAACCGGCTCGTTTTCAGCAGCAGCCCGTGATTTGCATATTGGACAGCCTGCCGTTTCCAAGGTTGTAGCTGCACTGGAAGCCCGGCTGGGCGTGCGGCTTTTGGTGCGTTCAACGCGGCAATTGCAAACAACCGAAGCGGGTCAGGCATTCTACGAACGCGCGCGACGACTGCTCGATGAAGTGGACGAAGCTGAATTGGCTGCAAGAGGTCTGGGTGCGGGTCTGGAGGGACGGCTGAGAGTCTGTGCTCCAGTAACCTTTGCACGCCTGCACATTGCACCGAATTTGGGGAGCTTTCTCAAAGCCCACCCTAAACTGCAATTGGAACTGGTCATGGATGACCGTAATGTGGATTTGCTTGGGGAACGTATTGATGTCGCGCTGCGACTCGGCGACCAAAAGGACTCGAGCCTCACTGCGCGCAAGATACATCAAAGCGATAGGCTTATCGTAGCCAGTTCTGATTATCTCGCGTTACACGGCACACCGAAAACACCGGCGGACCTGTTAGCACATGAAGCTATCATTTATTCACAGGCAGCCGGTGGCGATGAATGGCGATTTCGAAAAGGTAGCTCTGAAAGTTCTGTCCAAGTTCGTAGTCGATTGGCATGCACGGCTGCTGAAGGAGTGAGGGAAGCGGTGATTGCCGGTTTGGGTCTCGCGATTGTTTCCAGGTGGATGATCGGATCAGAGTTGAGCAATGGTACTGTCTTGTCCGTTCTCACCGACTGGACTTTACCATCCATTGATCTGTGGGCGGTTTTTCCGGGTGGGCGCTTGCCTGGCGCTAAAGCGCGTGCTTTTATCAATTGGTTCGAACACGAAATTGGGCCGTTTCTGTTTAATACCAAACCAGAAGCCGCATCAAAACCCAAATAGCGGAGCGCGTCCTAAAATATATGGCAAATCTTGTTGATATCGCGAGCAGCTGCACAGATCAATGCATGACTTGATCCACTTATCCGCCACCCAAATCACATCAATTAATTTAAGACGGTTGTCTGGGTAAATCATTCACTGAGCATTAGTCGTGTCCTGCGCAGAATTCATTTTGAATTCTGCGCAGGCTGTCTTTTCATAACTACCATGGCGATACCACCCAAAATCGCTATTGAGGCCAAAAATAAGCGCACAGTAATCGTCTCACCTAGAAAAACAATCCCACCTGCTGCGGCAATGACCGGAACACTGAGTTGCACGGTTGCTGCGTTTGTTGCTTTCAACGATGGTAATGCCGTGTACCAAATGCAGTAGCCGATTGCTGACGCCAATGCCCCTGACAAAACCGCATACCAAAATCCAGACCTGTCCAGCGTAGCGCTGTCGAACATGAATAGACTCAATACAATTGAAAGCGGAGCCGCACGCAGAAAATTTCCCGCAGTGACGCGAACAGGATCACCCTGACCTTTTCCTCGCAAAGAGTACACTCCCCATGCTGTGCCAGCGCATAGCATCAATAGGGATCCTTGTAATGGCGGCGCCGAAATACCTGGCAAGAGCAGAACAATAATTCCTGAAAATGCAATCACAAGACCCATAAACTGAACTTTCAGGAAGCGTTCACCTGCCCATATACCGAAGCCGATCATTGTCGCCTGCACCGCGCCAAACAAGAGAAGCGCACCGGTTGCGGTTGGCAAGCTTCGATATGCAAACGAAAAACCTGCGGCGTAGACAAATAATGCCATTCCAGACGTCCAGTTACCCTCCTGTTTGATTTGTCCTCCCCTGAACTGCAAGATCAACCAGAGCACAAGAGAGCCCGATATCAACCGAATCGTTGTGAAACTTGTTGCATCAATGGAGGTGGTTTTTAAAGCGAGGCGGCAAAAAAGTGAATTGCCGGCGAATGCGATCAGAGCGAGTGTGGTCAAGAAAGGGGTCCGTATACGCAACATCTTATTCCTTAGCTGTCGATTGAAATTGTCGAATATGAAAATCGACCAAAAAATAAAGCCTCAATTTTTTCGAACTCAGTTCGCACATTTATTATTTCAGGATTTTGAAGGAAATCACCAAAGGCAAGCACAGTTTTCTGATTCGCACAGTCACGGGAAATGTTGTGCCAAGAAGCGATCACAGGTGCCTTGGCGATCGCCGGCCTGCATGCTGAGCACGTAATATCTCAACTACATCGCTACGCACCCGATAGAGAATGATGTGGTTGGGATGAATCACCAGTTCGCGCGTGCCGATGACACGCCCAAGTCGCCCCATCCCAGGGAGCTCGGCCAAACTATTCGGCTTTGTCTGGATTTCAAGAGCAAACAACTTTGCTCGTTCGGCGTTATCTTTTTCGATGTACCCGACGATGGCGATTAGATTGGCCAACGCCGTTCTGGTCCGCTTAACCGCCATATTTCGAGAAGAACGCATTCGCTTCAGTGTCGCTTACGAATTCACCCCGATTTGCCTCATCAATACCCTGCTTGATATCCTGGATTTGCCAAACCTCGGCTCCGACGTATTCCGTGAGCGCAGCAACGGTGTGATTGTACTTTTATTCCTGCCCGTAGCTTGGATTGGCTTTTCGAGCTTACCTGCCAATTCAACCGGCAGGCGGACGGTCATAGGCTTATCTGTAATTGGCTTCATCGGATAGGTGGAGTGTAATAGTTTATTTTGTATTAACCTATGGCTAGCAGAGGAAATGCCTTTCAGAGCCGCGGCAATAACCTTGGTGATGTATAGTGGTCCCAGGATTTGAGACAGTAACCGCAGGGTAGTTTAAGCTGTTGTCTTGAAAAGGATGACAGCAAATGAGTGAAAGTAAAAAGCGC
>JBEONO010000012.1:0-131807 GCA_040544425.1 Oxalobacteraceae bacterium GrIS 1.18 | reverse complement strand
AACTACAAAGGAACAATTAAATCATAAGGAGGTGTATCAGGAACTGAAACTGGCGGCATAAAAATTTACTTTTAGGCGACAACTAGCTTGAAAAATTCCGTCAAGCGATGATTTACATATCGAAAAAGTGAAACTGCTTGAGCAGATTGCTATAACCAAGGATGTTGTTAATCATGAAATTGGTGACGCTCGCGTAAGAGCGAGCCAGAGCATTGATGCGACAAGCAACCTTATCAAAGGTAGGCCATTTCAATCTATTGCGATGGCTGTTGGCACCGGTATATTGATCGGGATATTGATATCTCGTCGCAAGTAAAAGTGGGAAATGCGCAGTTTTCATTTGAAAAAACCAGTAATTTTACGAAGCAATACAATTTTTGTTGTGCGGCCTTTCATCACAACTGATTGCCAATCGATTTCATAGAGAAAAATTGGGCTCTACAGCATTGATAAAGCAATACCACTTGGCTTACTCGGCCGCGAATGTATTAACGATTACCTGGCATCCACGAAATTACTATCCTCCGAGTGTCTGGTCCTGTTTTTTATACCAGGCGAGTGCTTGCTCAAAATGCTGTGGATCAAAATCTGGCCAATATTCGTCCCTGATATAGAAATCCGCATAAACCGATTGCACCGGGAGAAAGCCGCTCAACCGGCATCCTCCGCCCCATCGTACAATCAAATCCAGACGGGTAACGTCATCTGAACGCAGGCCACCGTTTTTAAGACCGGCCAGGTCCCATTCCCAGCCATAGTTGACGAGTAAATTCACCTTCATTCCAACGCCCTGCCGTTGTCGGAATTCAGTTAGCGATGCCGGGAATTGCGCCGAAGTCTCATCGCCGACCACCAACAGCGCCGCTCCACGGCGGACGATCTCGGAGGCAAAGGCAACGCTGGCCTCGCTGAATGCCTGTTTCTGAATAGTAGGCCGCTTGGTGTTGTCCTGGGTAAAACAATAGATCGAAGTCTCCTCGATCCCGTATTCCTTACATTGCTCGAACAGCAGCAACCCTGGTTCGATGCCGCGCGCATAGCCAGCTTCTTTCGAGAGGCTATGGTCTGAGGCCCAGCGGCGATTTCCATCTTGAATGAAACCTACGTGGCGCGGGATATTATTTTTTGCCATTTCAAGCCTTATTCCAAAATGATGTGGGGCGATACAACACAAATGCAAGCCGATGTAATTTCGACGACATCTCGCAGGTAATTTGATGAAGCTGAATGTAAATCAGGTATTGGGTTGGCTTAAATTTTCGGTGGTCTGACGTCTGCTCAATTCCATTGGTAATGGAAAAGTAATGCGCTCTTCCACACCGTCCAGAGTTCGCACGCTTTTCGCGCCGCAGTCTTTCAATCGATCGATGACAAGCTGTACCAGAATTTCCGGTGCTGAAGCGCCAGCGGTGACGCCGACGCGTATTTTTCCGACCATCCATGCTGGATCAATTTGTTCAGCGCTGTCTACCATGTAGGCGGTCGCCCAATTTTTTTCCGCGACTTCACGCAGACGCTTGGAGTTCGAACTATTCTGGCTGCCGATAACGATGACGAGATCTACTTGCGGCGCCATGAACTTCACTGCCTCCTGCCGGTTTGTGGTCGCGTAGCAAATATCGCCTTTTTTCGGTTCGGCAATGCTAGGATATTTATGTTTTAGTACGCGAATGATTTCAACCGTATCTTCGATGGATAAAGTGGTTTGCGACACATAGGCCAGCATGCCTGGATTAGTCACTTGCGGTTTTTCTACATCACGGACCGTCTCTACCAGGTACATACCTTGTTTCGACTGACCCATGGTGCCTTCGACCTCTGGATGTCCCTCGTGCCCGATCATAATAATTTCACGCCCTTCACGACGCATTTTTTCTACCTCGATGTGCACCTTGCTCACCAAAGGGCAGGTTGCATCAAATACTTTCAAGCCACGTCTATCCGCTTCATCTTGTACGGCTTTGGAGACGCCGTGCGCGGAAAAAATGACGTTGCTTCCGTTCGGTATGTCATGCAATTCATTAACAAACACTGCGCCTTTGTTGCGCAACTCATTGACGACATAGGCATTGTGTACGATCTCGTGACGTACGTAGATCGGTGCGCCAAACTTCGTGAGCGCTCGCTCAACTATTGCGATCGCGCGCTCAACACCTGCACAAAATCCACGCGGTTGGGCAAGCAGTATTTCTGAATTCAATATATCTCCTTCGACTCGTAGTGTGCAGGTCTTGCGCAAAATTTAGCAGCAGTATTCCATGACAAAAACAAAGCACTGCTGCTAAAAATTGCTTCAAATATCATCGACTGCTGGCCATAAAATCATCAGATGAATCAGGCAAACAAGGGATCGTCTTCGTTACATTTTCCGGGCAGAACTCTTTATTTCAGGGATATATCACATCAAGGGTCAATTTGGCTGAAGCCCCAAACCAATTTCAAATTTAATCCGGCTCACATTAGTAATGCACGAAAATTGCTTGGACAGATATGGAGTCTTGTTAATTGCTCCTGTTATAAGCCGATAAAATTTTCGACTAGATTTTGCCAAGTAAGAATAAGATCAACACGATCACCAGTACCAAGCCGATGCCGCCGCTGGGTCCATAGCCCCAACTGCTACTGTGCGACCACGCTGGAATGGCGCCTACCAGCGCCAATACCAAAATAATTAGAAAGATCATTCCTAAGCTCATATCGTTCTCCTTTGTTGATGTCACCTTTCGAGCGATCTCGAAAGGTTCTCTAGCGGCTTTCATTGTAAGCTCTCGAAAAATTACTTCTGTGCGGTGTCACACGTTCGATGATGCTTTTCTGGTTGAAAAGTTACATGATGACCAAACGTTGATTATGTCTTTGAAGACATATTTATTGGCGGCCATAATTCCACCACCCGCAATCAGCAGGCGGCAATAGTGATGTGTTGAGAGATGAGGGATCCATTCATCGAGATTATTGTTGATCTGCGCATAGAACTATCTGGCGTTATGCGTGCTGCCGCACCGAGCGCCATAGCCTTACGATGTACGATTAACATGCTTGTGTTGCAAATTTTCCAGGCACTCGCTTCGATCTTTTAACTCATTCAATCCTCGCGAAAGGGGAAATCTCATGAACAGAATCGTCTACATCGTTGGCGTAATAGTCATCATCATTGCTGTCTTATCGTTTTTCGGGTTTAGATAATTAGTGTCTGGACGAAACACAGAAAACCACGCCCCGTAAAGCCTACTGGGTGCGGCTTCCATGGGTTTTCGTTCCGGCGTTCGTGAAGAGTAAAGAGCACCTGATCGGCAACAACGAAATAATACGAACAAAGTGTCTTGCGGTGTAAAACTTGTGGCAGAACTTCATTTGCCAATGCATAAAGTAAGGTTTCTATCTATGAAGGGAAAACTGCCGTGACATTTTATCTTGTGATCATGAAAGTTAACCGGAACCTTGATGCCTGTATCAAGCGCCAACTCTTGGCTGAAGTTTCTTAAAGACTCTTCTCCCCAGTTGCTGCCTAAAGAGGTTTCGGCATAGCGTGATCGTCAATAGCGTGTTCCGGTTTCGGAACATCGCTTATCACCAGTTACGAAAGATTACCATGTCAAATTTATCGAAATCCGACGATACGGTGCCCACGGCAACTGGCCCCTGGCGCGCGGTCGAGAAGGCCGCCAGTCGTCTGCAGGACTGGTTTGTGATTCAGTCGGTTTTCGTCAAGCTGACGGTGCTGGCCATCATTATTCTGATCCCGGCCACCGCCATCTATTCATTCACGCTCATGCACAAACAGGCCGCCGTGGCCGAGCAGGTCAAGGCGATGACGGTTGCCGGAAAAGCAGGCGAGGGTATGTGGACGCTCAACGACAAACTGCCCGTGGTGTTCGGCATCGGCTCGATGTTGAGCTTTCTGGAAACGAAGCCAGTTGAGCACATCACGGTGATTTACACTCCATTGATGTGGAACGTGTCGGAGCGCATCATCCTGATCGAATCTCAGGCAAAACAGTATGCGTATTATCCCAGCGACATGGAGACCAAGATATTTACCGACAAGGCCGTCACCGCGCCGTGGGGTGGCAAGCTCGCCTTTATTCCGCGCGCTGAGCTCAGCGACAGCAACCAGGAATTGATAGCGCGCCTGGATCTGCGCTTTGCTGACGCCCGTCCACAGTCCGAGAAAGACGGCTGGAAGGCAGCCGTCAGCGGCGTGCTGTCTGCCGCGCTGACCATTGGCCTGCTGGCCTTCGTATATTTTCAGTTTAAAGGGCAGTTCAAGTCGCTCAAGTTTGTCGAGCCGACACAGGTGCTCGGCTCAATTGACGACCTGGTGGGTATGGATGACATCAAGGCCGAGGTAGCACAGATCACGGATCAGTATCAGCGCCGTGCGGCCTATGCCGAGTACGGCATCAGCAAACCTTTCAACGTGATGTTCAGCGGGCCGGCCGGTACCGGCAAGACCAAGCTGGCCAGCTACCTGGCCAAAGAACTGAAGCTTCCGATTCTGTTCCACTCAGCAGCCAATCTGGAAACGGGCTTCGTGGCCGGTGGTTCAAATACGCTCAGCCGCATCATGGCCATGGCCAAGCGACGCAAGCACTGCATAGTGTTCCTAGATGAGGCGCAGGATCTTTTCATGAAACGCGGTGGGCGCCGCAAGTTCGACGATGACACGGCGAACACACTTCTGTCCGTTCTCGATGGCGTGCGCAGCAAGAACGACGCGGAAATCATCTGGATCGTGGCCAGCAACTTCAACAGCGAAACCATGCAGATGGACGAGGCGATGCTACGTCGCTTTCAAATGAAGGTAGACTTTCGCATGCCCAACCGGGAAGAACGGACGGCCATCATCGACCACTATCTGGCCCGGCGCGCTGAGAAGGTACTGCCCGATCTGGACCTGCGCCACTTGGTGGCCGTGACCGAGGGTCGCAGTCCCGCCGACTTGGAGACCATCGTCAACCAGGCTGGCATCAGCGCCGTGCAAGCTAGCGAGATGATCGGCGCCGATACCTTGATGTTGGCCGCCGAGCGCGTACTGGTGGGCAACGTCAATAGCCATACCACCGAAGAACGCGAGCGTGACCGCCGCATTATTGCTGTGCATGAATGGGGTCACTTTCTGGTGGACTTCGAGCACGAACGCAAGCTTACCAACGGTAACTGGGAGCAGCTCCTGGCTGATATCAAGACCATCAAGATTTCGCTCAAGGCCAACGCGCGCACCAATGCGTTGGGTTTCGTCTTTCACAAGCAGGGTGCCAACCTACTTATGACCAAGGGTGACATTGAACACGAGGTTCGAGTGTTGCTGGGCGGTATGGCTAACGAGGAACTGTTCTTTGGCGAGCAAGGCACTACCAATGGAGCGCACAACGACATCACCCGCGTAACGGAACTGCTGCACCACGCCGTGGGCGAGATGAGTATGTACCGCAAGACCCGTCTCAACTTCGGTGTACTCGACCGTGATAGCCAAAGCGGCCGTCGCGAAGTTGACGAGGAAACGCGCAGCATCATGGAAGCGCAGAGCGAGCGCCTATACGGTGAAACCAAGGCCGTACTAGGTAAGTTCAAGCCGCTGACCGAGCATCTTGTTGGCAAGCTAATGGAAGCAGGCGAGATGAACCTGAGTGAGGCGTTGTTCGAAATCCGCAGATTCGAGGCGGCCTGATACCGCATCAAAGAAGCTGGGTTTGTTCTACGTGGAGTAGAACACTAGACGCTTGGTAGTGAATTAACCGAATGAGGTTATCTCTATTTTAGATAGAGACGACTTGACCGTTTGCAATCAGTCTAGGTTTGTCTGTCATGGCCGACAAATACGGGAAGACAGTAGACTGTAATCTTCATCGGAAAAAAGCAGGCCTCTCGATTGACGCCTCTTTGTACAAGATGCGGCGGAATATCCGCTAACTTAATGCGTGCGCGACGTAGCATGGTTTAGTTCTAGGTTTGATTGGGAAAAGAATGTGAGGCTGACCCCTTTGGTTATGATTCATCGAGATTTGAATTCATTTAAGAGCGTTCGAAGTAAGGTATTTCCAAACTTAATGGGGCAAATTTCCGATGCCGAGATGATCGATGTCAAACCGCCGCGATTATTCGTGTGCACTCCTTGAACGAATCCCGTTCTTGAAAATGAACTGATCATTTGAGGTCTGCGAACGACCGCAATATAGAATGTCGACCTTCACCTGCTGTTGAGTGGGCGTCGCTGAGCGGCCGCTTTCAGTCTTTAGCAGGCACAGGCATAGGCACACAGGATCAACATCCGCCTATTGTAGTTTCGAGCAATTGCCCCTTGCATCAGCCGTATTGAACTGCGCAATCGCAGCTATCCAAGCGCGGAATGAACATAGTTTTTTTTGCTGATGTTCTAGCTGGCCGGTTTTTGTAATTGACGAAATAAAGCGGGGCTCGATAAGGCCCAGCGTTTAAAGGCACGCCGGAAGCTGCGCTCGTCGGAATACGCCAATTGTTCGGCCACTTCCTGGGTGCTAAGTCCAGCGAGCAGCAACCGTTTGGCGCGCTCGAACCTGACGTTTTCCGCGATTGAAAAATACGATGCACCTTCCCGCGCCAACAGACGGTGCAATGAACGCGCACTGATCTTTAAGGCCGTTGCCATTTCCTGCACGCTGCGGCACTCGCACTGCATTGCGACCAGCATGCGCACCAGACTTTGTTTGCCCTGCGCGCCAATCCTCGCTAGTTCCTGCTCGCAGGCCAGACGTTACACGCTCGATGTCAGTTCATTTTGCGCCTGGTCTTGCCTGTTGCGATCGAGTCTGGTGTCGCAAACACGATGCGGCTAACATCCGCCCCGACAACAACCGGACAAGCGAAAAAGGCTTGCGCCATAGAAGCGCTGAGATGTCGATTGCCGCGCAACTCTACCCGCTCTGGCTGGATCACTAGACAAGGTAATTGGCGCGCCGCGTTGAGGGCGGTCGCCAGATGATCCACGTCCAGAAAATCCTGCACTTCACGGTCATCGAACAAGGCATGCGATACCAGCGATGTTGACTGTGCGCCAGCTTCAGTGGCCAATCGCCGCTGGCGGCGTGCAGGTCGGTATGCAGACGCCGCAGGCCTCGGTCTTGACCAAGATCTCGCCCGCACTGTGGGGATGTCGAGTTCCTTGAGCACTAGCGGCTAGCCGAATTGCTCGAATTGGACAGCATGCATCTTGCGCGTCATGTCGACGCCCTCGCCCGCCATGAAGTCCCGGCGCAGTTCGTCGACTTTGGCCATCGCGCCCTCGAAGGCGTCGTTGCCCAGCAGCAGGTGGTGCGGCAGCTTGCCCGAAGCCACGGCCTCGACGATGGCCTTGACGGCACGCACCGGGTCGCCCGGCTGTTTGCCCGAGGATGCCCGCACTGCCAGCCGCACCTTGCCGGCGGTGGCCAGCTAGTCCTCGATCGGGTGCTTGATTTCGTTGGTCGAACGCCCGACCCAGTCGGTGCGGAACCCGCTCGGGTTGACCACCATCACCTGAATGCCCAGCGACTTCACTTCGCGCCGCAAGGCCTCGGACAGGCCCTAGACCGCGAACTTGGTGGCGTTGTACTGCCCCAGCGCCGACATGCTGCGCGCTTCAGCCGTTTTGACGGCTGCGGCGATCTGATCCGCTTGCGTCACGTCGCGCTTCAGCACGAGGATCCGGTCGCTTACAGCTTGGCGAGGTCGCGGGCAGTCACGACCGTGCGGTAGTCGCGTTCGATGGCCTGCCTGGCGAGTTCCAGGCCGAAGCTCGTGGACCAGCCGGTGATGAACCAGACAGGCGCTTCACTGGTTTGAGATGGGGTAGCTTGCTTATTCATAGAATTCCTTGGTTAGCGCGCTCAGACCGGCGCAGCGATGGCGCCGCTGCGAACGAGCTTCTTGTTAACAAATTCCTGGATGCCCATGCTGCCCAGTTCACGCCCGTAGCCCGAATTCTTGATGCCGCCAAACGGCAGGTCGGCATGGGCCCAGTCGATGTTGTTGACGAACATCATTCCGGTGTCGATCTGGCTCGCCACGCGCTGGCCGCGCGCTTCGTCCTTCGTCCACACCGATCCGGCCAGGCCGAAGTCGGAATCGTTGGCCAGTGCTATCGCTTCTTCTTCGGTCTTCACGCGGAAGAACGACACCACCGGGCCGAAGAACTCGTCACGGAACGCGGGGTTGCCTGGGGCGATGTCGGTGAGGATGGTGGCCTGCATGAACCAGCCAGGCCGATCTATGCGCTTGCCGCCCGTCAACAGCTTGGCGCCGCCTTTCACGGCGGCATCCATCTGCGTCAGCAACTGCACCAGCGCGGCCTCGGTGGATAAGGGTTCGAGTGTGGTCGCCTCCAGCATCGGGTCGCCTGGCTCCAAGGCCTCGATCGCGATCTTGAATTTCGCCAGAAACCGGTCGGCAACTGACTCCATGACGATGAAGCGTTTGGCCGCGCAGCAGGTCTGGCCGGCGTTGTACATGCGGCCCCACACGGCCCAGGGCAACGTCTTGTCGAGGTCAGCGTCGTCAAGCACGATGAAAGCGTCGCTGCCACCGAGCTCCATGACCGACTTCTTCATGTTCTGTCCGGCGCGGGCTGCCACCAAACGCCCCGCAGCCACACCGCCGGTCAACGCCACGCCCTTGATGCGCGGGTCGTCAATGACACGCTCGGACTGCTCATGCGAGATCAGCAGATTGGTGTATGCGCCGATTGGTGCGCCTGCGTCTAGCAGCAACTTTTCGAACGCAATGGCACATCGCGGCACACAACCCGCATGTTTGACCACAAGCACGTTGCCCGCCATCAACTGCGCGCCAGCCACGCGGGCCAGTTGGTTGTACGGGAAGTTCCACGGCTCGACGCAGAACAGCACGCCCAAGGGTGAGCTTTCCATGTGTGCTTCACCCAGTTTGGGGTGCAACTTGAGGGGCGCCAGAAAGCTCTCGGCGTGCTGGGCGCAGTAAGCCAAGATGTCGCCGCTGAATTTAACTTCACCGCGTGCCTCGTTGATTCGTTTGCCCATTTCCAGCGTTTCGAGTTTTGCGAAATCATCTACATGCGCGTGCAGCAGCGCAGCGGCTTTATTCAGAATAACGGCGCGTTCCGCGTAACTCCTGTGCTTCTAGGTCTAGTAGCAGTGCTGAGCGCCTGCAAGAGAATTCTCCAACTGCGCTGGGGTTAGGCGCTCAAAGATCTTGAGCAACTTGTCGTCGTTGGGGTTGATGCTTTGATAGGGCATGTCGATTCCTTTTGTTATGGCTGAGAAATTGGCCATACGAGCAAGGCGATGAAGCGCCTGTACGCTGCCAAACGCACCGCATTTGATCGTTAATGGGCGATTACAATGGCGCCGCCCAATCCATCAGCGCCTTGCCGCCGGCGGCTGCGGCCGCACTAACGCACGCCCCCCAAGCCATGTCTATCAGCGACAAGCCAATGGGCCATTGTTTGAGCGTGGACAGGTTCGTGAGGTCATAGGTGGCGTAGGCAAAGAAGCCGAACAACGCCGCCATGCTCACGGTCTTGCCCCAACCGGGGGCGGGGCCGGCGGGCAACACCGCAAACACCACCAGCCCGAGCCCGAACAATACGTAGAACAGCACGGCCACCGGCACGTTGGGCTTGACGGCCATTAAGTGACCGATACCTTGCTGGTACATCGGCTTGGCGACGACGCCCAGCCACAGCAAATCCAGCCCCACCATCACGACCATGGTGCCGGCGTAAGCAGCAAGCTGTCTTTTCATGATTGCGGCGGTGGCGCTGCTGCCCGTGTGGAGGCCGACAAGGCGGTAAGCGATCCATGCTCGCCCAGCGCCACGGGCTTGCCCGCAATGACGGAGGCGATCATCCCGAACGCGCGCACCATCTTGCTGCTGGACCCATCCCAGTATTCAGCCCTATCGGGAATGAACTTCAGCAGCGCTAGGTTGCTTGAGTCCGGGCCGTCGGGAAACCACGGCTTGGCCAACAAGGTCCACAAGCTCTGGATGCGCGCACGGTCGGTATCGATTACGCCGTGGCCCGATAGCGAAACATAGGCACCTTCATCCCTGTCCGTGAAACTGAGATTGACAGCGCGCAGATGATCGACTTTCGAGGATTGCACATCGGTGAAGAACCACAGCGCGCCTTGGGCATCCATTTCCAGCGCGGTCATCGGGCGGCTGGCCAAGGCGCCGTTGTCGTCCAAGGTGGCCAGCATGGCGATCGGGATGTTTTCGATCAGCTTCGCGACGTGAGTGAGTTCGGCATTGCTCTGGGTTGCAATTTTCATGGGTGAACCTCATTGTAGTGTGCTTGTGAAGGCGCGATGGGGCGCGCGTTGCAGGCTGCCCATCGCACTGCGCTTACTTGGGCATCAACACCGTGTCGATGGCGTGGATCACCCCATTGTCGGCGGCGACATCGGCTGCCACCACTTTGGCGTTATCCACCATCGCGCCGCCCTTGGTGCTGACCTTCACGTTGCTGCCTTGCATGGTTTTCACGTTGCCGGCCTTCAGATCCGTGGACATGACCTTACCCAGAACCACGTGGTAGGTGAGCACGGCCTTCAACTTGGTCTTGTCTTTGAGCAGCGCATCGAGGTCGGCTTTCGGGATCTTGGCAAAGGCCTCGTCGGTGGGTGCAAAGACCGTGAAGGGTCCCTTGCCCTTGAGCGTGGACACCAGATCGGCTGCCTTGAGCGCCACGACCAGCGTCTTGAAGTTGCCGGCATCCACGGCGGTGTCCACGATGTCCTTGGCCTGTGCGGCAAAGGCTGCGCCGGTGAAGGCCGCAGCTATGAGCAATTTTTTCGCATTCATTTTTGATCCTGACTTTCTTTTAAGGGGTTGGATTACTGGGTGAGCGAGCATCAAGCCGACGGCAGCAGCACCGCGTCGATGACGTGGATCAGCCCGTTGGAGGCCGCGACGTCGGTCTTTGTCACATTGACCTCGCCATTCAACTTGACACCGCCCGTTGTGCTGACCTTGAGGTCGCCGCCGTTGAGGGTCTTGGCCGTCTTTCCGTCGAGCTTGACGACGTCGGCTGCAGCAACCTTGCCGGCCACTACGTGATACTTGAGGATCGCGGTCAATTTCGGGATGTCCTTGAGTAGGCCGTCAAGGGTGCCCGCAGGCAGCTTGGCGAATGCATCGTCAGTTGGCGCAAAAACGGTGAAAGGACCATCACCTTTGAGGGTGTCAACGAGTCCTGCTGCTGTGAGGGCTTTGGCCAGTGTTTTGAAATGACCGTCGGCAATGGCAACATCGATCAGGGTATTCATAAGATTTTTCCTTCAGTTAAGTTGATTTGATGCCACACCTCGATTGGAGGCGTCCTGCACGACGGGATGTCTGCAGGATTTGCGGCAAGCACAAATTTACTGCTGCCAATACGGCCGGTCTGTGCGTTTGCCCACAGAGCGAGTCCTTAGGCCCACTATCTGGCGCAGTTGAGGGCAGCCCGAAGAGCAGCACTACGCACAAATGCGCCAGCGCAACGAGCCGAACTTTAAATGGAAGAGCGTGTAGTTGGTGTTCGGTTTGCAGGCACTGCTGACCTGGTTGATTGCAATGCCGTTCCTGGCCGCGCAAGGCAGACCCAATGCGGCAATGCGCGTGCAGGCTGAAGGATTGATTGACCAAGTGAGCCCGAAAGAATGGCGCAATCACTTGGTCAATGATTTGTCCGGCGGTCAGCAGCAGCGCCTGGCGCTTACCCGTGCGCTGCTCATGCGTCCCGCGCTGCTATTGACGGACGAACCCACGGGCAACGTGGACACCGTGTCCGCCAACAAAGTGTTCACGCTGATGCGCGACATCAGCCGCAGTGACACCTCCGTTCTTGATCGTCACCCACGACCCACGGTTATCCGCCCGTTGCGACCGGGTGATAAAACTGGTGGATGGGCATGTGCAGAACGACAAGGCCATCTTAGCAACGCGGCCAGGCGATGATGGCAAGCCAAAGGGCTCCGCCTGAAAGCCCCGTCACCTGCGGCCGAAGAACTCCAGTCATTCCACCGGCTCTGTGCGTTGACGAACAGACACCGTCTTCATGGACAGCCATCATGCAATCAGCTCTGAACACTCGTCTTGCACGCAGCCACATACGGGCCGGGCCGCTGCAACTATTCAACAGGTCCGCTTCAGCTCACTGCAATTTTTTGAAAGGTACCACCATGACCGAGAAGACCGCCAGCGTTCATTGGGAAGGCCAGGGAAAAGAGGGCAAAGGTCAGATCAGCACCGAGAGCGGCGCCCTCGAACGCTACCCGTATGGCTTTGCCAGCCGTTTCGAGGACGACCGCCGGGGCACGAACCCGGAGGAAATATTGGCTGCCGCCCATGCAGCGTGCTTCACTATGGCATTTTCATTCGCCTGTGACAAGGCCGGTTTTGCCACCGAAAAGGTCGACACGCAGGCTCGCGTGCGCCTGAAAAAGGAGGGTGAGGGCTTCGTGATCGACCGGATCGCACTCACGCTGAAGGCCGCCGTGCCAGGGATTGAAGAAGCCAGGTTCCAGGAGATCGCCCTGGCCGCCAAGCGCGAATGTCCGCTGTCCAAGGCCCTGGCGTCCGTGACTGAGGTCAGCTTGCAGGCAACGCTTGAAGAGGTGGCTGCATGAGCGGCGCCGCGAGCGTCAAGATGCCCGAGGCCGCGCTGGCGGCGGCCGACCATGTGCTGGGCGAAGCGCATGCAAAGCTCACACTGCTGGAGTAGGGCGACTACGAGTGCTCTGCCTGCATCCAGGCCGAGCCGCTGATGCAGCACCTTGTCGACACCCACCGCGATCGGCTACGTTTCATATTCCGGCACTTACCGTTGGTGGAGATGATCCATCCGAACGTAGAGCTGGCGGCGGCACAGGGCCAGTTCTGGCCCATGCACCACCTGCTTTTTGCGCAAACCCATCACCTCACGCCAGCGGCACTGGTGGGTTATGCGCGGTTCCTCGGACTAGATATGAACCGCTTCAACGCCGAGATGATTGACCACATGTAAACGCAACGGATTCAGGAACATCGCGGCGCTGAAGATAAACTGAAGTCCAAGCGCCTTGCAGCACGGCACACCGCTCACAGCGCACTGCGTTTCACTGCATCCACCTGTGGCCGCGAAGGATCCGTTACGCCGCAGAAAGTCTGGAGCGCCAAGCGCGAACGGCTATACGTGCACATCAAAGAGAGCCTGCTCGGCCAGAGCAAGCCTCAGCCACTGGCCGAGGAGATTGCCGCGCGCGTCGTCAACAAGGAGCAGGCACAAGGCGGCGAGTCCGTGGAGGCCAATACCTCATCGATCAACGACATGTCGTCCAGCCGACGTGGGGGGCTGCGCTCGCACAAGGGGCCAGGCGGCCGAACCTTGCTGCAACTTCGCAACGAGGCCCGCCAGCGCGGGCTGAACGGGCGCTCCACGATGAACAAGGCGCAGCTCGAAGCGACCCTGTCGCCATGAATGTACAACCCCCGATTAAGCCCGCTACCGTGATGACGACCAATTTCACCGCCTGCACGAATGAAGATCTGCTCTCCGACGTGCTGGCCATGATGCACGCGCGCGGCCTCATCCATGTGCTGCTTCTCGACGCTGACAGGCACCCGCTGGGTGTCCTCAACGCCCACAACGGGCTGCGGGCGATGCTGGCGGCCGGCAACCACGAAGAGGCGCTGCTGCGCAACTATGTGATGGAGCTCGGCTACCAATGAAGTCGCTGCGATGACCGGCTCGGATGCCCGCCCGGTCGTCCTGATTCTGAGCGCTGCCGGAAACCTAGGCCTATAGATGAGCGAAGCCGCGCTCGCTTCATGCAACCGTGGGTAGGCGCTCGCCGCTGCCACGATCACAGCCCCTGCGGCTCCAGCGTCGCACCCGCGCGGCGTGCTGGCCACCACCATGCTCGCGTCCAGCCTCGCTTTCGTCGACGGCTCGATCGTCATCGTCGGATTGCCGGCGATTGCGCAGTCTTTGGCGGCCGACGGCGCCAGCCTATCGTGGATGATCAGCGGCAATTTGCTGCCTTTGAGCGCGCTGCTGTTGCTCGGCGGTGAGGCCGGCGATCGTTTCGGCCATCGGCACTTGTTGCTGATGGGCGTGGGCTTATGCGCCGCGGAGCCCGGGCTCCCATGGTTGATTGCCGCGCGCGTGCTGCAAGGCGTGGGCGCGGCGATGCTGATGCCCAACGGATAGGCATTTCAACCACGTGAGGCCAGGTATTACCCCTTGGAAGAGCCCTCAACCCAGGTAGAAATCCGCGTCGCGCCCTCAGCGAGGCCGTGCCTGGCCGATCCACCGCCAAAATGCGTTTTTCACAAGAGAGATTAGCGTTGCGTCGGGTATGGCGGACGCAACGCTACCCGCCAGCGCGTCTGAGTCACCGTTTTGCCCGGTCACCAGTTGATCCGCTGATCTATCTCAAAGTCGGGAGCGAGGTGTGCCGCCAGATCCCAATCTGCTGGCTCGAGTTGCGCCCCGTCATCCATCTGCGCATCACCACAGTCATCCCACAACGGTGGCCCGCGCGCCAGGGATATATGTGGAAGTTCTGGGTCCACCCCCGATGTGATCAAGGATCTTCTTGATCTGCGTGCCCTCGGTAATGAATGCGATCAGGCGCACCTGCCCACCGCACATCAGGCACAGCAGCGGGAGCACTTCGTAGATGCGGGCTACCAACACCGCCCACAGGTAGTGCGCCGGTGTGCGCTTGGGTGGCGCAGGTTCGGGCGTGCGCGGCAGGGGCGCTAGGGCGGCAATACGGGCTATCAGCTCCATTGACGTGAGCGTGATCTCGTCGACCTTGGCGCCACGTTTGTCCGAGCCAGGCTCGCTGCGCTACTTGGCACAGCGGTACACCAAGGCGACACCTGCTTTGCGCAGGCGTTCACAAGCAAAGGGTGGGCAGGCGCAGTAGCGCAGCAGCCGCTCCAGCGCTGCCCGGTCGTGTGCTTCGATGCACACACCGATGTCCACCGAGAAGCCACTGTGCGGGTAGGCCAGCATGTCTTTTGCATCACAACTCTCCAGCAGGCCTCGGCCGGCGAAGGCACGCCGCATGCGTCGGCGCAAATCGGCCTGAACCTGGGACACTGCGGTCTCATCGATAGCACTGGCCAGGTGAAAAACGATGCCCGGTGTGAGGATTGGGCATCGGACTCACCCTCCACTGCCACCTCCACCGGCACTTCCTCAAACACCCCATCGACCGCGTATACATAGAAGTGTACATGCCCGTTCAGGCTGGAGCCAAAGCGGTGGATGAAAGCGACTGCGCCAATGTGCAGCGCCGCTTTGTCCACCTAGGCCGCACCTTGGCTATGGCTTTGCAGTGCTTGCGCAATCATCCTTAGGAAGATGCGCAGCACCATATTGGGCACCGCCCCGTCGCGCTGCATGAAGTCGCGCAGCCGCTTCGAGACCGAGAGCACCCACTGACGCACAGGAAGCCGAGGGGAAACATGATCCTTCAGGTGCGCGGCCGTCTCCACCATGCGCCGGATATTGCATGAGAGGTAGACACCCCGGCCTTTGCAGGAATAGGCCACGAAGTAGTCGCACCCGCAGTCGTTACACCACGCCAGGGAAAAGAAGTGCGCAAACACGCCGCATTCCGGATATTTGCGAAAGGCTTGACGGACATAAGGCTTGGGGGTGTGGCTTTTCCGGTTTTTTTGTTTACAAATTTCCCCGGTCATCTGAGGGTGGATCTGTATCTGCAGGATAGTAAAGCCGAGCGCATTCGTCGCGAAGTACCCCGCCAGTGAACGTCAAGTCATTGCGGTAGGCTTTGGCAATGAAGTCGAGGGTATTGACATGGCGCACCTCAAAATAGCTTTCGTGGACGTCATCGCGACCGGCCCCAAAAACGATGCGGTTGACCTTTGACCAGATTGATGCCATCGTGCACATGCCGCATGGCTGAAGGGTCGAATAAAGCGTTGCGCCATGCAATTGACCTCCCAGATTGTCGGCAGCGGCCAGTTCCAGTCCAGCTCGCCGAAAGGCCACCATCTCTGCGTGAGCGGTCGCATCATGCAGGGTCTGGCATTCGTTGTGCGCAGTGCCAATGATCCGGCCATCGTATACGATCACGCAGCCGATGGGTGTCGAGGCAGGATCACTGCCACGCGATGTGGCAACTTTGAGCGCTTCCCGCATCCAGCACTCATCGACTTGCAGGGACATCAAATTTCTCCCACTTGCAGATTCATGAAAATTTAATGCCCAGACGTGTCTTGCGGACGACTGGCCTCAAACAGAAACCAAGTACGGCGTTCTGTCTCGTCCATGTACACCTCTATCAGGCTTGTGGTGGCAATGTCATCGTGCTCCTCGCATACGCCATGCGCTTCCCGGAACCGTGAGACCAGTGTTTTATTGTCATCACACAGTTCGCCCAACATGTCAGATGGTTCAACGTACTCTGCATCATTGTCCAAAATTCGTTGGGTTCTTGCAATGTGTCCAATGGAGCGCAGAGTGTTACCGCCAACCTTGCGAATGCGTTCGGCGATCGGATCGGTCATTTCATAGATTTGCGTAGCTTGTTCATCGAGCATGACGTGGTAGTCGCGAAAGTGCGGACCTGACATGTGCCAGTGAAAGTTTTTGGTTTTGAGATACAGCGCAAAGATATCGGCCAGAATGCCGTTCATTACTGCAGCGATGTCTTTGGTTGCAGCAGCTTTCAAATCAGTCGGTGTTCGCAACGCTGCCACCTGATGTTGATGACCTTCAGCAATTTGTTTTTCATTAGGCTTTTTCATAGTGACTCTTTCTTCAGTGATTGGGTGATTGGGTGATTGGGTGATTGGAAGGAGGAAAGCCAGACCGGGCAAATCAGGTCTGGACGGATAGGCATTTCAACGACGTGAAACCGAGTATCGACCCCTGAAAGAGCCCTCACGGCGCCGTCATCGTCCAAGGTGGTCAGTATAGCGATCTGGATGTTGTCTATCAGCTTGGCGCAGTGAGTGAGTTCGACAATGCTTTGGCTTGCGATTTTCATGGGTTAACCTCGTTGTTGTGTCCATGTGAAAGCGCGGTGGGCGGCGGCCACCTTGGCGCCGTTCACCATCGCGCCATCCATGGTGCTGGCCATCACTTCGCTGCCTTGCACTGTCTTCACGTTGCCTGCCTTTAGGTCGGTCGACATGACCTTGCCCGAAACCACGTGGTAGGTCAGCACAGACTTCAACTTGGCCTTGTCTTTTAGCAGGGCGTCGACGGTGCCTGGCGGCAGTTTGGCGAACGCATTATCGGTGGGGGCAAAAACTGTGAATCGACCGGCACCTTTGAAAGCGTCAATGAGGCCGACTGCTGTGAGGGATTTGGCCAGCGTTTTGAAATTGCCATCGGGAATGACGATATCGATCAGGGTATTCATAAAGTCTTCCTTCAGTTGGGTGGGTACCGCGCCCCAGTTGCGCGGTACCCTGCACGACGGGATCTTTGCATAACTTGCGGCAAGTGCCAAATTTACTGCTGCAAATACGAAGCGTCTGTGCGCCAACGAACCGAGCGCTGCGGCGCATTCACCCAGTATCGCGCCATGGGCCGTGCCGTTGCATGCCCCCTCTGGAGGCGCTTGCGATGCACCTATTGATCCCCGTACAGCAGCTCCCCTTAGTGGCCTTGGCCAGTTCGGCGGCGTGCAGCTTTTTGGTTTGGACCGTAAGTGTGGTGCGCAGCACCTTAGTACGACCGCTTTGACGGCCCAGAAATGCGACACCCACGCATCTTCGGGCTAGCAGCTCCGCAGCCGGATGGGGGTGGTCGTGCGCGGTGGGAACAGACTTCGCCGAGAACGTCGAGGCGATGGTCTCGAAGGTCACTCGTTTCAAGCCTGGCGATACTTGTTGGGAATCGTCTCTTTGCGAGGCCCGCTGCGGTTTCCTCTGTAAAAAGCTGCATCGAGGTGAGAGTCTGGCGGGCACCGAAGAAAGTATCATCCTCACTGGTGTGTGCGCCACCGAACAGACCAGCGAATGCACCCCCAGCATAATTCGTTATGACCCTCACGACTCACGACCTCAGGCATGGCTCACGTTACGCACCTGATTGGCAACAGAGGAGATCGTGCAGCAGTCGACCCAAGCCGTGATGTCGCAGTGTTATCGCGCCGTTTGCAGCCTGGCCCGTTCAGCTCACGGAAGCGGGCCCCCGGCCTATATGGAACAAGTTGAGCACAACGCATTTATTGAAAGGATTCCCCATGATCTCCGCCCGTGGCTATGCCGCCCATAACCCGCACAGCCCCCTGCGCGCCTTCGCCTTTGAACGGGAAGAGCCGCGCGAGCGCGACGTGCAGATTCAGGTGCTGTTCTGCGGCGTCTGCCACTCCGACATCCACCAGGCAAAGAACGAGTGGTCGAACACCATATACCCATGCGTGCCGGGTCACGAAGTGGTTGGCCGCGTGACAAAGATCGGCGCTAGCGTGACGACGCACGCCGTGGGCGACATCGTCGGCGTGGGTTGCATGATCGACAGCTGCCGTCATTGCAAGCCGTGCAAGCTGGGACTGCAGAACTACTGCGAAGGTCCGAACAGTTGGCTGGCCACCTACAACGGGCCCATGGTGCCCGCCAAACTGGCGCCTGGAGGGCTCAACGCCTACGGACGCGACAACACCTACGGCGGCTACTCCGACGTGTTGGTAGTGAGGGACGACTTCCTGATCAGGATTCCTGCGGCGCTGAAGCCCGAGGTCGCCGCGCCCATTCTGTGCGCTGGCGTCACCACCTACTCACCCATGAAGCACTGGAAGGTTCAAGCGGGCCAGAAAGTCGGCATCATCGGCTTCGGCGGGCTGGGCGACATGGCCGTCAAGCTGGCACTGGCCATGGGCGCGCAGGTCGTCATGTTTACCAGCACCGACGCCAAGCTTGCGGAGGCGCGCAAGCTTGGCGCCGACGCCGTACTGGAGAGTGATGCAAAGGCCTTGGACGCCCACGCGTCGAGCTTCGACTTTATGTTGTCCACGGTGCCGCAGCGCCACGACCTGAATCCCTACCTGCCATTGCTAAAGCGCGACTGCACGCTGGTGGTGGTAGGTGCGCTGGAAGTAATGGAGCCTGTCAACAATCAGCAAGTCGCCTTTCACCGTCGAAGCGTTTCAGGGTCGCTGATCGGAAGCATTGCCGAGACCCAAGAAGTGATTGATTTCTGCGCCCGGCATGGCATCGGTCCAGACATCGAGATGCTGCGCATCCAGGACCTGAACGAGGCCTACTCACGCATCGAGCAAGGTGAAGTTCGCTTCCGCTATGTCATCGATATGGCGTCACTGGCTGAAGAACCGGTGCCCACCAACTTGGCTTAGGGCTCGAAGGGATTGCCGTGCAACCAGCGGTGATCCAGTTGTCACCTTCCGTGCGTGCGCCCTGAACGAATCCATGTTTCGCACCGCTGCATCGAGTTGTAGAAAAGTACCTCAGAGACTTTGTACAAATTAATTGCTGCCCGCCAGCAACGCTAAAAAATCTTGTTCACCCGCAGTCAGCCCTGCCTTGCGCTTGGTTGCGGCTGCTGAAGTTTGACGACTTTCAGGTTCGCCCGAAAGTAACGCTAACACTCGCGGATGCACATACGATTTTCGACATACCGCTAGCGTGTTTCCGAGCAGGTGAGCCACTTCAGCCAGTAGCCGGTTTGCCTGGGCAGCGTTCGGCTGTAGCTGCTCCGCGTCTGAAAGCTTGCGCCACAGCTCCAAAGCCAGAACGCTGCCATGCCAGGTGCGGAAGTCTTTGGCGGTAAATTTTCTTTTGTAAGCCGCCTCCAGGTAAGCGTTGACATCCGTTGAGCCGACGTTTTGCACCTCTCCTTTATCGTCTACATAGTGGAACAACTCCTGCCCGGGCAAAGCCTGGCAACGGCGTGCGATGCGTGCGATACGCGGGTCTGCAAGCGTTACGTCGTGCTGGACGCCGCTCTTGCCGCGAAAGCGCAGTCGCAACTGGCTGCCTTGAATATCGACATGGCGTTTGCGCAGCGTGGTCAAGCCAAAAGAGCCGTTGCTGCGGGCGTATTCGTCGTTGCCCACCTGCACTAAGGTTGTGTCGAGCAAGCGCGTTATCGCGGCTAAAACGGTACCGCGCTGAACGTCGGCGCCTGTATGAGCTGCGAGGTCGCGTTTGACTTTGGCCCGAATGCTTGGCAACACCGTACCGAATTCGGGCAGGCGGTCAAACTTGGTTTCACTTCTGGCCAGTCGCCAGTCGGTGTGGTAGCGATACTGTTTGCGGCCTCGCGCATCACGCCCCGTGGCCTGAATATGGCCTTGCGGCTGTGGGCAAATCCAGACCGCGGTGTAGGCCGGCGGAATCGCCAGTTTCTGGATTCGTGCAATATGTTTGACGTCGCGTAGCTGTTGGCCATTGGCCTGCCAGTATACAAAACTGTTACCGCGCTTTGTGCGGGTAAAACCAGGCATTTGGTCGCTGGTATGAAGCAAGCCCCCGGGCATGTCGGTAGATTGCAAGGAAGAGTCGGGCTTCATGCTTGCCAAGTTACCGCAACATTAGCCCCACCGCAAGAGGCACCGCCGCGCTGTGGTTTGTGCGATTGGTTCGGCGTGGGCTGTGAGTGTGGTGGCGCACAGACGCGCATGTGGTTTGCGGCATTAAATGTATGACGGGATCCAGGTTGTGATCGCAGCCACCCGTGATTCAAGCCAGGAGCATCTCATGACCGTTAAAAAATCCGGCCTTTACGCCAATATTCAAGCAAAGCAAGAGCGCATTACAAATGGCAGTGGAGAGCATATGAACAAGCCAGGAAGTAAGGACGCGCCCAGCGTCGAAGACTTCAAGAAAGCAGCCAAATCTGAAAAGAAAACGCCGGCTAAAGTCAGCAAATAGGGTGCTTTTCGCTGTTACGGTAGGGATGGAAGTTACCTTCCACCCCCCGCACAATCCCAGCGTGCGCAATTGACGCACTGGGCTCCTGCCTTAGGTATTGACGCGAAACCGTTCATTTGGATAGGGATGAATAGTACGGCAAGGTGGAATATAACGACTTATCAACCGACTAAATCGCTCCCATGTCAGGCAACTTCGCTGGCTGCGCCTCTTTAGCATGTGCCGCCAGGTACGCGCTATTTCTCCGCGAAAGCTGAACATACGATTTCCGTTTCCGGGAACCGCGAAGTAGTTGAAGTAACCTTGCACTACCGATCTCAACCATTTTCCAACGGTAGGAATATCTTCATGCATTTTACGTCTTAACTTCGCCCGGATTGCTTTAAGCGTTGCACGCATTTGCTTCTTCACTGTCAAACGCAGGATACTAAACCAACCCTTGCGGGTCTTTCCACAGCAGTGAGTGAATCCTAGAAAGTCGAAAGTTTCCGGCTTTCTTTCACCACGTGCCATGCGATTTCTCTCTGCGTATCGCCCGAATTCGATGAGTCGTGTTTTATCCGGGTGGAGCACTAATCCGAACTTTGCCATGCGTTCCTGCAATGCTGCCAGGTACCGCTCGGCATCGTGTTTTTGCTCGAACCCCACCACACTATCATCGGCATATCGGACTATAGTGATCTGACCTGTGGCATGTCTTTGCCGCCACTGATGTGCCCATAAATCCTGCACATAGTGAAGGTAAATATTCGAGAGAAATGGTGAAATCACTGATCCTTGCGGTGTACCTATTTCGGATGCAGTTCTCCGCCCATCTTCGATCACGCCCGCCTTGAGCCATTTGTAGATCAGCCTTAATATTCTCTGATCTGCAATCCGGTGTGCCAGAAACGTCATCATCCACTTGTGGTCGATGGTGTCAAAGAACGCTTGTATGTCAGCATCCAGTATCCAGCGCACCTTTCGGCCTTCCATCCCGACGTAAAGCGCATCGAGTGCATCGTGCTGACCTTTTCCACACGTCGGAACCCATATGAGAATCCGAGAAACTCCTCTTCGTAAATCGCGCTCAGGACTTTTACTACCGCCTGTTGCACGACCTTGTCTTCCAGCGTGGCGATTCCCAGGGGGGTGGACGCAACTTGCCATCCGCTTTGAGAATCGTTACGCGTCGCGAGGCTTGTGCGCGATAGGCTCCGGAATGTATTTCCCGATGCAGTTCGTGCACTCGCGTATAAAGCGTCGTCTCGTATTCCCGCCACATCACACCATCTACACCTGCCGCCGCATTTCGCTTCAGATCGTAGAAACTCTCAACCAATAGCGACGTCGTTATGTGATGGAGCAATGTGGTGAATTTCATCCGCTTATCTTTCTTAGCGGCCACCCGTATGCGCTCAAGACCCGTCAACGCTGTTTCCCGGCACTGAGTCCGGTCAGCGGGAATCTCTTGCGCACTCCCCTTGGCTACGCCCCTTTCCTCCACATCCTCCGCAGGTTTCCCTTTGTTCGACACACTAGGGTGGAAACTTTTGGACGCTGTTTCCACCCCTAATCTGGTAAGTATTGCACGCTGTTTGACAGTCCGACCACATCGCCTTTGTGCAGGATGCGCAGATCGGCCACGGTATCGCCGCACACCAATCCGTTTTTGCAGACAAAGCGGAACATGCCCGCCAGCATTTGATAGCTGCTCGTGCCATCGTGTGAGTTCAGCAAAATGATTTCGTTGGCTTCCGCGCCGTTGATCTGGTCGGCATGGCGCAGCCGCACCATGTGCTTGGTGTGCTCGCGCTTGCCTTCATCGCGCACACGGGTCTGGCACACCATGAAGGGCTGAAACCCTTCCTTGCGCAGTTCGGACAGCACTGCGCCGGTCGGGATGTAGGCGTAGCGGTCGGAGCGGCTGGCGTGCTTGTCCTCGGCGAAAATGGACGGGGCTACGGTGCGAATCTGGTCATCCGATAACGGGTAATCGGCGCGCAGGACGGGGGAGCGGGATGCGAAGCGGGTTGCGAGTTGCATGGTCTTTCTCCAAAAAAATTGCTGCTGTGGTTTCAAAGCTGACCGGATTCCAAGATTCGGAGCCCGTTGTGGCTTCGGTTGGTTCGGCGCAGAGACCTGGGCCGGTCCCTGTTTGCCGCCGTCTTTCCTGAGTTCATCGCCCGCGAAAAACCGGGTCTGCGAGGGATTGGCCGTCAAGGAAGAAGCGCAGGGTTGGTGCGGCCCACAGCGCAGCGAGGACTCGGCCCTGCGCGCCTTGACGGCCAGGCACCGCAGGCTAAGGTCGCGGGAGAAAGCGATGAACTTGGGGAAAGACGAACAGCGGTCGATGGGCCAGGGGATGCGCTGAAACCAACGCCGCGCGGCGAGCGCCCCTGCGTGCAGCAAGCACGCCAGACTGGAAGTGGGCAAAGCGCGTGGTGCGCAATCGACGTTGTGTGCTGGCCGATCAGGCGCAGCCTGTTCGGCGGTCCTGTGGGGCGCCAAGCCTGCGCGGCGGGGTGGGCGTCAGCCGACCCCTGGAGGCAAGCGCAGCGCGCAGCCTTTACTGGATGTCAAGGACGCAGCAAAAAGGGGGCAATGCCCCCTGGGGCTACAACAGCCCGCGTTCGGCAAAACTCAGGATGTCGCCACCGGCGACGATCAGGTGATCCAGCACTCGCACGTCCACCAGCGCCAGTGCCGACTTCAGCGCCTGTGTGAGCGTCTCGTCGGCGCGCGACGGTTGGGTTGAACCGCTCGGATGGTTATGCACCAGCAATAACGCAGCGCTGTTTCTGGCCAGGGACTCCTTGACCACCTCGCGCGGATACACCGATGTCTGGCTCACCGTGCCGCGAAACATCTCGACGTATTCGATGACACGGTTCTGTGCATCCAGATGGATAACGGCGAACACCTCGTGCTCCAGCGCGCCCAGCTTCACCCGCAGGAAGTCGCGCACCACCTGCGGCGAGTTCAGGACTTCGCAGTCGCGCATTTGTCCTGCGAGTACACGCTGCGCAGCCTGCAACACCTCGTCGGCATTGGCTGGACGGTAGTCGCCTGTGACATCGCGAACGAGAAGGGAAGAATCGAGAGAATGAGTAAGTTGCGACATGATCGTGCTCCAGTCCGAATCGGGCGGAATTGCCTGGAACCGGAGGAACACGCCGCAGCGCAAGCAGTCAGGGGTCGCAGACGGCAGCATGGACGCCAGCGTGCAGGGCACGCGCAGCCCTTGACGGCGAGAACGGCGTGGTACATTGAAGGGAACAGCAAGACCACCCCCACACACTCCACCGCCTTACGGCAAGCGGCGCGCGCAGGCCCAAAGGGCCGGAGGCGTCAGGGATCAATGCCGAATGGCCGTGACTCGGCACGAGGCGCGGGGCAACGCCCGCGAGCCCGACGGCGGCAACGCCGGGACGCCCGGCATCGCTCAACAAAATTCACTGCACAATAAATATTGCTGTTTTGTCGAATATCGATAGGGAAAAATTAAAACGGCAAATCGTCGTCGGGTGCCATGATCGTTATCGGTGCAGTCGCGTGTTTCGTTCTGGCTTCGATTGATTTGATGAAGCGGATCGAACTGGCAACGTGGTTGAAGATGAGCAGGCTTTCCTCGTAGTTGAGGATCGGGTTGTCATGGGCCAGGCTCTTGTTGTTGCGAACGTCACTGAAGGCTTCGAGCACAGAAATGCTGGACTTCAGGATGCGCTCGGTCATCAACGATTCAAGGTGACCAGCTTCGCGCAGGCGCTTCACATACTCGCCGAAAATGCTGTGCAAAGCTTTGTCGCGGTTGACTTCAACACCGCGCTGTTCGCACAGCGTGCGCACGTATTTGATGACGAACGTGTGCAACCGATCCAGCGCCGTTTCGGGCTGGTTTTTCTCGATGGCTTCGCGCACATGTTGAGCAACCGTTTCAAAGTCGCGTTCGTCGACCGTGGCGGTCAGTGCATCCAGCTCGGCGACGGGTGTGTCGCGCATCATGCGGCTGGCGATTTTCCAGCAATCGTCGGTCAGTTCGGTCAATCCTGGCTCGTCGCCCAAACAGTTCTCAGCCTGACCGTACAAGATCAGCGCCTGGATCACTTTGCCGACCAGATGGTTGCCTTCGACCGCCCAGAATCCGCGCATACGGTTGGCTTTGGAGGTGCCACGCTCGCGGTAGACAGCGGCATCAATGTCACGGCGCGTGTGTTCCTCGAAGAATTCGCTGAATGTGCGGTCCGAAAAATCGAGCACGTAGCCGCCGCTCATGCGGAGCAACCGTTCCAGTTTGCGGCGTTCTATAGAGGACAAATCGGCCATGGGATTTCTGCTTGGAATAGGTGTTGTGCACAGCGGAAGCGGTGTCTCGCCGTGGACTAAATCCCGACGCGCAGTCGTTTGGCGCGTTCTTTGAAAGCGCGTTCGCCACCTTCCAAGATATCGCAAACATGCTGTCGAATACGCGAGTTCTCTAGGCTCCCACTCTCATAGGTGATGAGAGGCAACTGGCCAGGCCGATGCGGCCCGCATGTGGCGACGATCACCTGATCAGCATCGGTGTTCACCACCAGATTGGCGTTGTGCGTCACGATGATGATCTGACGCCGTTTCTTGGCGTCCCGGAAGCGATACACCAGTTCTTGGAAGATCGATTGGGGGTCCAGGTTCTCTTCGGGTTGATCGATAATCAACGGTCGGTCATCTTCCTCGTCGATGGCGAGGTACAGTAGCAACAGCACGATGCCGCGCGTTCCGGGTGACAACTGTTCAATGTTCGCACCGTCGTATTGGAGACCGTACCCCACGGTGATATGGTCAGTGCTGTACAGCCAGTCTGAGACGCTACGCGCCCAAGCACGAAAGTCCGTGCCCTCGGGCATGTGGGTCCTGAGCGCGGCTTCGTTTGCCTTGACGAATTCGAATAGCGCGGTGGCGGCTTGTGCCGCATTACCAGTGGCCCATGCAGGTCGAAGTCCATCGCGCGCGGATCGCAGTAGCTCACCGCGTCCCTTGAAAGGTCCGTTGGTGCGTAAGTCCAGCAGCGCTTCGCCCGCGAGAGCCCACTGATCGAGATCAACAAGGCGCTGCACTGAAAACGCCAGCTTCGAGAGTGAGCCGGCAGATTGGTTGATACGCTCCTTGATGGGTGCATACAAAGCCGTCAGCTCTTCTTCCTCTTCGAGGATTGCCTCGAAGATTCCGGCGTAGGCCACGCGGCGCGCGTCAACCAGAGTACGGATACGCTCGTCGGCGCCTTGAACGCGCTCGATCTGCTGAAGAACCTTGGTCAGAGCGCCATCGGCCTTCGTGATTTTGTCCGACAGGGCGGTGAATCGTTTCGCATTCTGCGCATCGACGCCGACCAAGGTTCGCAGTCGCGTCAACTCCCGCTCCAGCAGCGATAGCGTCTGGTTGGAAAGATTGGCATCCTGCGGAATCAGCGCGATGGTTGAATCAGGACTCTGTGAAACCGGAGGATCGGTCTTCGCTGGCCCCTGCAATGTTTCGATCAGCAGTTGGGCTTGCTTAATACGTTCCGTCAACAACGAATCGACCGCACCGACATAGTCGACCTTGAACGCCTCCCAATCGGTGGCGTTTAACCCAGTCTCGTCGCGTTCTTCCTTCAAGTCGGCCAGCATGGCCGGCGCTTGCCGAGAACGGAAGTCGAGCACGTCGGTCTGCAAATGCAGCAAGGCCTGGTTCCGCCGTTTGGCGTGTTCGACCTGCTGACGCTTTTCATCGGCGGCGAGTGAGACCTGTTCGTGGCGCGCGGCGCGTTCCTCGTTGCCCTTGGCGATCAGCGATTTGCGGTCGTTCTTATCTTTCTCGATAGCACGCTTTTTCTCGTCGCGGTCTTTCTCCAACGCTTTGAGCCCGTCCTTTTTGACACGCTCTTCAGTGAGATCGGCGGACGCCCTGGTCAGGGTCTGTTGCTGCCGCTCACGCTTCTGCCGCGAGCCTTCGAGACGGATGTCCAGCAAATCCTTGAATGAATCGGTGCCGAGCCGGTCGGTGAGCGCGTGGGCATTGAAGATCACGCGCTCGATTTCTTTGACCAAAGCACCATCCAGGCCTTCCGCCGAGCAGAGTTGATCGACGAATTGTTGCGACAGGTACTGGACATAAGGGGTGTCCAACAGGTCTTCCATGTCGGCCTGGGTGAGGCGATTGCCGGTTTTTTCACCGGACGCCCAGTGCAGCTCGGCCGCGCTGTCGCCCAAGTGGTCCTTTGCGCGAAGAATGAACGACCGCTCGTTGAGATGTGGGGAGAGCGCCAGACCGCCCGCAGCGATCAGGTCGGCCAGCGCGGTCTTGCCGGACCCTCGTGCGCCGATGACGGCAACCAGGCCCGCGTTCAATTCAATGGTGCCTTGAGAAATCCAAGGCGCGTTGGTGACGGACACGGTATTGATTGTGTGGCCCGCCAGGGCACCGCGCGGTGGTATACCGCCAATCGAAACACGTTCCTCGGGCTCGATGCAAACCTGGCGCAAAGACTCGAACGATAGATCGCCCTTGATCCAACAGAAGCGACTTGCATCTGGCTGTCCAACTTTCGAGGCTGTATGCGCATCTGAACCATGCAAGCAAGGTTTGAGGCCGTTGTACTGGCTTTCCAGTTCAGCGACGGATGCGTTACCTTTGCCGAGCCAGAAATTGATCTGTTGCGGCGTGGCACTAAAGACGATGTTCGCGATACCTTCAACGTGCTTGCGTGAAGCGGCGAACGAAGCGGATGCGTCACGTAATCCGGAAGTTCCATCCTTCTCGCCGCCAGCTACGGCGATCAACGCGTTTTTCTTGACCCAATTGTTCTTTGCCCATGCCTCGGTGAGTTGATCGAGCTTAACCTTGAACTGGTTTGCTCCCTCCGAGCGTGCCGCTTCGTCATCCGTCAAACTTGGTTGGTGGGCACGCCCCAGGCGGATGAGGTCGCTGCGCTGGCAGCGGTACGGCCCGCCTTGGTAAGAGAAATCGAGTTCGAGCAAGAAGCGCTTGATCTGTTCGACGTGATCCGAATCTTCCGGAGAAAAGAGCAGGTGAATGTTGACCGCAGACGCCTTGGAGGTCTCGATGCTCAGTCGCAATTCGACGTTGGGAAAGATCAGTCCGACATTGGCGAGACGCCCTTGGCGTTGTTGCTCGACAACCTGCTCGTAGCGTTCAATGCCGAAGTAGTCGGTAATACCCAATGCTCGGATGGGCGGGTCCGACGCTTCGATCGCACCGAGAAAGGATTCCCAAGGATCTGTCCCCGTGTATTGATTATTGAGAGCGGTGCCAGGTGTATGGATGTGAGGGTCCCAACGATGCCATATTGAGCCTCGCTTGTTTTGCGTATCGATTGCTCCAGCCATACGATCCCCTTTGGTGCTCTCCGTCCAGGCAGAGTGCCCGGCAGAGATTTTTATCTCATGTCAATTGAATTTCATTGTGGTGGTTGTTTTGCATTGGCCCTCTGCTGGATCGCTTGGCATCGCGCCATCAAAGCTTCGAATGGCTCGGCGTCATCGAGGAATAAGCCGTCATCGACCATGTGTTGATAGTCGGTAGCCAATTTGGCCAACGCGCCGTCATCCGGTACAAGCTGGAGCCCACCTTCGACCGCTGCGTGATAATCGATGGCGTCGCCGTGCGTGTTCTTTTCTGCAAAGAACACGCTCTTGTGGTCGGCAACGGCGCGTGCAAGAGCTTTGTCCGCGATGGCTGCGGCGGCGAAGCCGGCAGCATCCAGTCTCGTCACGTCGTGCCAGTGGCGCGCGAAGCGGTCGCCACCGCGAAACTCGCCCTGCGCGCAGAAAACGTGTATCGCGGTGGCCTTCTCCCAAAACGTGCGCTCGGCGCGCATCACCTGTGGTATCGCGCTGGGAAACTCTACCCCTTGCAAATATGCGGCCGCATCGCATCGGATAGCGCGTGCTTCGCTGGGCTCACCGGTTGAGCGGGCACCGAACTCCAACATGACGGCAGGCGCGACATAGCCGGTGCCGGTGGCCAGCGGCGCGTAGTCAATGAACACTTTGTCGTCCTCGGCCCGCACGGTTGCCGGTAGGTCATCTTGTTCAAGATCGCGCTTGAGACGTGGCACGATCTCGGCGCCGACCCAGTCCGACAGACGCGCACGAATCTCCTTGCTCCATTTCTTCTCCTGGCTCTTGCTGGTTGGCAGTGGCGCATCCGCGTCACCCACCAGATCGGCGGCGATGGCGCGGATGTCGTAAGTCAGATCCACGTCTTCGGAGAAGCGCCGGATGACGCCATAGGCCTTCGACAAGGACGTGCCACCCTTGAATACCAAGTGGTCAGCGTAAGGGCCGGCAAAGAGGTGCCGCAGCGACCAGACTACCCAGATGTCTTTTTCCAGCAGATGGGGCAGCAGGCCCGATGTGTTCGCTGCGAGGTCGAGCGCCTCCAGGCGTTCGGCGGTGGATAGCTGGAAGAATTCAGCCATAGGCCACCAGGGCGCTGATTTCTTGGGCCATCCATGTCGGCAGGCGCGACCGCGCCGAAGCGACTTCTTTTAGTTCGGACGGTGGCAGTTTGGCGCGCAGCTTCTGGATCGCTTCCCCAGCTTTTTCCGGGCCTAGCCAAGCCAGTGCCCGCACCACCTCGCCCGCAGCTCGCCCAGGAAAAATCAGTTGCCAAATTGGCGCGTGTCGGAACTCAATCATCTGAGCGCCCAATTTCAGGCGGCGGCTGGGGCCGGACGTGAGATAGACCGCTCGCATCGGGACCTGCGTGGTCAAACCCAGCGCGTTGGCGGCGGCGGCACCGTGCGACACGATGGTTTCCCCACGCTGGTTTGCCAAGCCTTCGACCATCTTGACGGCCGACGGCGCGCGGGTGCCGAAGCGGCTTTCGACGGGCAGGACATAGATGCCGCGACCGGCGCGCAATAGGGTGCCGCGCTGCACCAAACGGGACAATACTTGATCCACGGCTGCGCGACTACCCAGGTGCAATAGTTCTTTGGCGACCAAAGGCGTACCCTCCGGCGCTCCGGTGGCGTGTTCCAAGATTTGTTTGGCGAGGGTCTGCATGGCGATATCTCCTGACTGGAAGAAGTATGAGGCTATTTCTGACACTTTTCAAGTCCCAAAGCTCGGGAAGGTAAAGTCGGACGAAGGATTGCGCCGCCTTCCAGTGCTCACCGCTTGTTCGAAATCAGGGAAATGTTGTATTTTGGAATCATTAGCCCAGCCTCACGGCATTGAGCTCTTCGGGAGTCACATTAAGCTGGAGCCGCCAACGTGAGAAAAATGCCCCCTCGGTGGGGAGCAGTGGATCAAGGCGCTGGTACGTTGCTGTCAGCATGCCGCGCAATGATTCCAGCGTCGACGCATCGGCCAGGCCATAGTGTTCCAGCAGATAGCCGAGGCGGCGCACGACGGCGCCGATGCCGAGGCGTCGCGCGTAATCCACCAGCCGCTCGACTTGCAGTACGTCCCGCTTCATCCACAAGCCCTTGGCGACTTCGGTAATGCCGCCGACAAATGCCGGGTGTCGGAGCCCGTCAACGATCGTGCGCTCCATGTCGCTGATCATCACGAAGCGTTCCTTGTCGATCCAGTGCTTAATGACCCCGAATTCTTGTTCCTCAGTGATGTGGATAAACCGAAAGTCATAGCCGCCGACCGTCTGCGGACGCACGCGCCGCGTACATGACACGTACACAGTGAAGTTCGGCTGCGTCACCATGCGGTGCAGTTCAAGCGCTGTGCCGTGCGACAGGAAGTAGGGCGCGGCACCGGCGAGTTCACGCGCGATCAGGTACGGGCTGTCGATGTGCTCAGTGGCCCGGCCGAGTTCGAAGGGGACGAGGTTGTACAAACCGGGCTTCAGTCGCGTCACCAAGCCTCGCTGTTTAGCCTTGTGCACGAGATTTCGGGCCGCCGCAGCCGACAGGCCGGTGATCGAACCCACATCCGCCAAAGTGAACGTAGACCGGCGCAGTTCATTCAGCTCAATGAGGAGTTGCGCTGCCCGTGGGCCTAGCGTCTTTGTTTGCAAGTGATATTTTGTGCTCAATTTGCGCCTCTAAAAGAAACGGAATGCGCAATAAATATAACATTTACGATATCTGGCGGCAAGCTTGTCTCCCCACGGGAAACGAATTCAGCGTAAAATGTAACGATAAAAATTCAATGGCGAAAGTCGCCATGGGACGCACCAAGAGTGAGTTGTTGGTGCAGGCGTGCCGTTGACCTTGGATTTCATGGTTTGGAACACTCTCGATGTATAGCGTTTGGTCATGAGAAATCGTTGCTTTATACTTGTTCCTTGAGAGGAAAAACGTAGGACGCAGTGGCTTCGATGGGCTTCCAGACCCCCTCGATAGTTGATGATTGATGTGGAAGAGTAGTCGCCGCACAAACCGAGTGCATCTCCCGCGCCAGTCAAAGCGTTTGTTTTTTGACGGTAAATATGACGGTAAATTAGATGTCCCATACAGAGAACGCCTGTATTCATGCGGGTTTGCAGGCCTTGGAAACAATTGAGTGGGAGTGACGGGTGATGGAAATATCTATATAAATCAATTGCTTACGTTTTATTGAAGATGATCCTAAATGCGACATCAATAGAAGCATAAGTTATTGAAAAATAACAAAAATTTTATTTTGACGGCCTGAATTTTTGAAGATACAGAGGGCGTTTTTTGACGGTAAATCTGCCGGTGAAATTTGGCGTTGTTCGTTGATGCGATTTTTTACCGTCAGGCGGCAAGTGAAAACGATCCCTCGCCGGCCTCAATTAGCCTGCGGTTCGTTTGTATCCATCATCGTAAAGCGAGCCGCGCATGTCAAAGACCGAAGCCGAACTCATCCAGTTACGTGCTGAGAATAATGCGCTGAAGGCCCTGCTTGCACAGCACGGCATCGCGGTGCCGCAACCATCAAATTCCGACATTGGCCCCGTTGGCGATTCCGCGCTGCAACCCAATGCCAATGAGTTGTCACCCAATGCGAAGGTCAAGATCTTCCGACGACTCTTTCGCGGGAGGGAGGATATCTATCCAGTTCGCTGGATAAGCAAGACGACGGGAAAGTCTGGGTATTCGCCCCTCTGCGCCAACAAATGGCGAGCCGGCATTTGCAAATTGCCGACCATAAAATGTAGTGAGTGCAGTCATAGCCTATATGCGCCCGTCACCGACACCATCATTCGCCAGCATCTCAGAGGCGAGATCACCGCCGGCGTGTATCCACTGCTGGTCGATAACCGATGCTATTTTCTCGCCATTGATTTTGATGAAGCGGATTGGCGCGAAGATGCCCGTGCGGTACTGCAAACCTGCCTTGAAAATGATCTCCCGGCTGCATTGGAAATCTCGCGCTCTGGCTCGGGAGCGCATCTTTGGCTTTTCTTTGCAAACGCGACGCCGGCAAGGGATGTGCGGCGCTTGGGTGCGGCGCTGATCAGCGCAACCTGCGCCCGCACTCGTCAATTGGCCCTTAAATCATATGACCGTCTGTTCCCGAATCAGGACACCATGCCGAAAGGCGGATTTGGCAACCTGATCGCCTTGCCGTTACAAAAGGAACCCCGTGACCTTGGACGCAGCGTCTTTGTCGACGCGAACTTGCAGCAGCTCCCCGACCAGTGGGCGTTCCTAGAAAACATCAAGCCCCTTCCGCAAAGCCGTATCGAAACGGCGTTGTCCAAACTGGTCGGGGACCGCCATCCGCTCGACATCGCTTATGCCGACGTGCCGGAAGAGAACGCTGACGCCCCATGGGTACGACCGGCCAAGTCTGATGTCAAACTCAACGGCATCATGCCAAAAGCGGTAAAGGCGACAATCGCCGCCCAATTGTTCATCGAGAAAGCAGGCCTGCCGCAACCCTTGATGAATCGTCTAATCCGGATTGCGGCGTTCCAAAATCCGGACTTCTACAAACTTCAGGCCACGCTCAGGTCCACATGGAATACCCCCCGGATCATCAGCCGCGCAGAAAACCACGAAAAATTTTTGTCGTTGCCGCGAGGTTGCCTGAGCGATGTCGAGGCATTGCTTGCCGCAAATAAAATTGCGCTCCGTCTGGACGACGCACGTTCGATGGGGCAACGCATGAACGCGACGTTCAACGGTGTGCTGCGCCCGGATCAGCAGGAAGCGCTCGACGCTGTCACAAAACATGATTTCGGCATGCTGATCGCACCCACCGCATTTGGAAAGACGGTCACCGCAGCGGCTGTTATCGCCAAGAGAAAGGTCAGTACCTTGGTGATTGTTCACCGCGCCGACCTGATGCGGCAATGGCAGGAGCGGCTTGGCAGTTTCGTCGGACTGGACGAGCAAAAAATTGGCCTGATCGGCGCCGGGAAAAAGAAACCCACCGGCATGCTTGACATTGCGGTCATTCAAAGCCTGGCGCGCCGAGACGATCTTCCCGAACTGTTCAGCCAATACGGACAGGTCATCATTGACGAGGCACATCATTTAACCGCAGAAACTTTCGAAGCGGTCTTGAAGCAAGCCAGCTCACGCTACGTCCTCGGGCTCAGCGCCACCCCTGTTCGCAGTAACGGACACCACCCGATCATCTTCATGCAGTCCGGTCCTGTCAGGCATATCGCCAAGCGCCCGGCACACGTCCCGGATCAGCTAATGGTTCGGATCCGACATCTTCCGACTCCGTCCATTCCGCCGCACGCCAGCATTCAAGAGATCATCCGACTGCTGGCCGAGGACAGCGATAGAAACGTACGCATCGTCACCGACGCGATCAACGCATTGAACAACGGGCGGAAGGTGTTGTTGCTGACCAAGCGGACAGAACACCTTGACCTGTTGTACGCGCATTTGGCGAATGTCGAATACCCTTGCTTCATGCTGCACGGCCGTATGAAGGTAAAGGAACGTCAGGCGATCATCAAGGCCCTGGCGGAGTTGCCGGAGGATGCCCCGCACATACTGTTGGCCAGCGCCCAACTGGTCGGTGAGGGTTTCGATCATGCGCCGTTGGACACGCTTATCCTGACGCTGCCAATTTCATGGACAGGGACGCTGCAGCAATACGCCGGCCGTCTACATCGTGACCATGCAAACAAGAGCGACATCTTGATTTACGACTACGTCGAGCTGGATCATCCGCAACTCTACAGAATGTGGGAAAAGCGACAGCGGGGTTACAGGGCGATGGGTTATCAAGTGGATTCCGATCAACAGCAATTTCGCCTCGGATCCCTATGACTGTTGGACTACGCCGCTGCGCGTCGGGTGGCCGTTCGGAGATTGGCGCTAGGAAATAGTGCACCGGTTCATATGCTGAAGTAGAGGGATGTCCCTGGCTTTGGCGGAGGAAACAGCCATGAACACCTTGCACAGTCAAATGTGTGCCGATATGGTTTTGCGCGGCATGTCGCCGCGAACACCGCAGCACTATAGGGGGCGGCAAAGAGGTGCCGCAGCGACCAGACCACCCAAATGTCTTTTTCCAGCAGATGGGCAGGGAGGCCCGACGTGTTGGCTGCCAAGTCGAGCGCCTCCAGGCATTTGGCGGCGGGAGAGCTGGAAGAACTCAGCCAAGGGTCACCAGGGTGCTGATCTCTTGGGCCATCCATGTCGGCAGTCGCGACCGCGCCGACGCGACTTCTTTCAGTTCGGACGGTGGCAGCTTGGCGCGCAGCTTCTGGATCGCTTCCCCTGCTTTTTCCGGGCCTAGCCAAGCCAGTGCCCGCACTACCTCGCCAGCAGCCCGCCCAGGAAAGATCAGTTGCCACATTGGTGCGTGTCGGAACTCGACCATCTGCGCGCCCAATTTCAAGCGGCGGCTGGGACCGGACGTGAGATAGACCGCTCGCATCGGCACCTGCGTAGTCAGGCCTAGCGCGTTGGCGGCGGCGGCACCGTACGACACGATGGTTTCCCCACGCTGGTTTGCCAAGCCTTCGACCATCTTGACGGCCGACGGTGCGCGGGTGCCGAAGCGGCTTTCGACGGGCAAGACATAGATGCCGCGACCGGCGCGCAATAGGGCGCCGCGCTGCACCAGACGGGACAATACTTGATCCACGGCTGCACGATTGCCTAGGTGCAACAGTTCTTTGGCGACCAAAGGCGTGCCCTCCGGCGCTCCGGCAGCGTGTTCCAAGACTTGTTTGGCGAGGGTCTGCATGGCGATATCTCCTGATTGGAAGAAGTATGAGGTAACTCCTGACACTTTTCAAGTCCTAAAGCTTGGGAGATAAAGTCGGCCAAGGTTGGCTCGGATGTAAACGGGAGTCTACGGTCGCGCGAGGCGGCATCCGCAAGCCGCAGGTGCGGCGATAGACGCGGAAGCTTGCTTGCCTACTTATTTAGCTGCTGATAGGCTTTGTGCCTATTATTTTAATCAAATAGGCCTTATGAGCCTTGCAGGATAGCCATAACTTGCCTATTATGATGGTCGTTAAGTGTATGTAAGCCCAAAATCATGAGCAATTTCGCCATTCCGTTGCATGTTTCCGAGCGTGTCGCCCAGCTAGGCCAGCGCATCCGCGTCGCGCGGATTCGTCGCGGCTGGTCAGTGGTGGACCTTGCCAGTAAAGCAGGGATCAACCGCAATACGCTCACGGCCCTGGAACTTGGCAAGCCCGGCACAGCCATCGGCGTCTGTTTCACCGTGCTGTGGGCGCTCGACCTGGAAAAATCTCTGGACGCTGTGGCCGATCCCGACACCGATGTTCACGGCAAGGCGCTCGAAGCTTCCCGTCGTCCCACCCGCGTGGGCAAGTCACGCAAGAGCGGCAACGAATATGACTTCTGAGCGCGAAGCCTACGTCTACGTCCAGCTCCCCGGCACCCTGAACACAGTGCCGGCGGCGCTGCTGAAAGTACAGACCTTGCCCGACGGCACGCAGATTGGGCGCTTTCGCTATGGCGATCGTTATCTCCAGCGTGCCGAAGCGGTTGCACTTGACCCGTACCGCCTGCCGCTGGATAAAACCGTCCATGAGTTCACCCAACTCAAGGGTATCCCCGGTGCTTTGCGTGATGCGAGCCCAGACGCTTGGGGACGGCGGGTCATCGAGCACAAGCTCGAACGTGCTGCGCGTGATCTACATGAAATCGACTATCTGCTGCATGGCCCGCAGGATGGCGCTGGCTATCTGAGCTTCGGCCTCAAGGCCGAACCACCCGCTCCCAAGCGGCAGTACAACCGCACCCATCAGCTCGCCGAACTGGTTGCTGCTGCGCAGGCTATCGAGGAAGGCAGGCCGGTACCGGCGCACCTGCTGGAACGGCTCGATCCCGGCACCAGCATGGGCGGTGCCCGACCCAAAGCCACCATCGAGGACGCGCAGTGTCTGTGGCTCGGCAAGTTTCCCGCCAAAGATGATCGCTGCAACTTGCAGCGCATCGAGTACGCCACTCTCGACCTCGCACGCCGCTGCGGCCTGAACGTCACGCAGGCACGCCTGCAGGCGGTCGGCGACAGCGATGTGTTGATGCTGCAGCGCTTCGATCGTGAACACACGGACAAGGGCTATCTGCGCTTTGGACTGGTCAGTGGACTCACGGTGCTCGACTGCGACGATAGCTATCTGAACCGTGAACGCTGGTCCTATCCGCTGCTGGCCGACAACCTGCGTCGCTGGTCCGACAAGCCCGAAGCCGATTGCGCTGAACTGTTCCGGCGCATGGTCTTCAACGCCGCAGTGACCAACAACGATGATCACCCGCGCAACCATGCGTTGCTGCGCCGCCCAAAGGGATGGCGCCTATCGCCCGCCTACGACTTGGTGCCCGCACCTGTGGTGAGCCTGGAGCGGCGCGACCTCGCACTGACCGTGGGCAATTACGGTCGCACGGCCAGTATCTACAATTTGCTATCGCAGTCAGGTCGCTTCGGGTTGTCAGCCGAAGAGGCCCGCAGGGAAATCGACCAGATCGTGGCAGTCGTGCGGCAATGGCGCGAGAGCTACTTCGCTTGTGGCGTGACTGCCCAAGATGTGGACTACATCGCTCCGGCCATCTTGCCTGAATGCTTCTTCTTTGAAGCAACGCCGGATCGTTGAAGCGCTGGTATGAGCGCCAAGTTCTCCGTAAATGACACTGAGCGGCAAGTTCGTGTCCTTGTGGGAGACGAATTGAGCGTAAAACATAACAATGAAAATTCGATCGCGAAATTTGCCATAATCTGCACCAAAGTAGGGAATTGTTCGCGTTTGACTTACTTTTGACCCAGGATGCCGGAAATTATTGAACAACCGGTTTACTCGGCAAACTATTGCCCGCTGTTGGATTTTAAAGATTGGAACACGCTCGCTATATAACGGTTGGTAACGAGAAGTCGTTGCTTTATACTTGTTCCTAGAAGGAATAACGTAAGATCCAGTGGCTTCGATGCCTTCCAGCTCCCGTCGATAGTTGACGATTGATGTGGGAAAGTAGTCGCCGAGCAAACTGAGTGCATCTCCCGCGCCAGTCAAAGCGCTTGTTTTTTGACGGTAAATATGACGGTAAAGTTAGATGGTCAACACAAACAAAGCTAGTATCCATAAGGGTTTTCAGGCCTCGGAAACAATTGAGTGGGAATAATCATCCCCGCTCCCCGTCGATCCTGGATCGACGTTTTCAATTTTGATTGCGAGCAGCGCAGTGACTTACAGCGTTAAAGAGATCTTTTATACCTTGCAGGGCGAGGGTAATCAGGCTGGCCGTCCGGCGGTTTTTTGCCGTTTTGCCGGTTGCAATTTGTGGTCCGGTCGGGAAGAAGACCGTGCAAAGGCAATTTGCCAGTTTTGCGATACCGATTTTGTGGGAACCGATGGCGAGTTGGGCGGTAAATTCAAACAAGCCGACGAATTGGCCAATACGATTCACAGTTTGTGGCCAGCCGCTTACCCGGAACGCAAATATGTTGTGTTCACCGGCGGTGAACCCCTGATGCAGCTCGATGCCGCGCTGATTAAGGCCATGCATGCCGTCGGCTTTGAGATTGCCATCGAAACCAACGGGACGATCGCGGTACCGGAAGGCGTAGACTGGGTCTGCGTCAGTCCCAAGATGGGGGCCGAACTGATTGTAGTGCAAGGCGATGAACTGAAAGTTGTGATTCCCCAGTTCGGGCAAGACATGCAAAGGTATGCGCAGCTGGAGTTCAAACATTTTTTTGTGCAAGCCATGGATGGACCGCTTCAAGCGGACAATATTCGTAAGGCAGTAGACTTTTGCAAACGTAATCCGATTTGGAAATTGAGCCTGCAGACCCATAAATTATTAAATATTCCCTAAAACTAAAACCAGACCAAACTCATGCTCACCATTACCCGAAAAATAGAATTCGATGCGGGCCACCGGATTCCAGACCACAACAGCCAGTGCCGTAATCTGCACGGACATCGCTATACACTGCTGATCACCCTGGTTGGCGAGGTCGTCAAACAGGACGGTGTGTCTGATAACGGCATGATCATGGACTTCTCCGATATCAAGGAATTGGCGCATGAACATCTGGTCAGCATCTGGGATCACGCGTTTTTGGTCTACGAAAAAGATGTGCCCGTAGTTGAGTTCTTGAAAACCCTGCCTGGTCATAAAACTGTGGTCGTTGACCGCGTGCCGACTGTCGAAAATCTGGCGCAACTGGCTTTTGATATGCTCAAAGTGGTGTATCACAACCGTTATGGCCGTTCGCTGGCGCTGCATAAAATCACCCTGTACGAAACGCCTAACTGTTGGGCAGAAATTAATGATGACAGCGTCCGCAGCTGAATTGTCGAATGATGACTATTTTATGCACCTGGCACTCCAGCAGGCGCATCTGGCATCCCTGGCAGGAGAAGTGCCTGTCGGTGCCGTACTGGTCAAGGATGGGATTGTCGTTGCAAGTGGATTTAATCATCCGATCGAGTTACATGATCCCAGTGCTCACGCTGAGATGCAGGCATTGCGTGGTGCCGCGGTTGCGCTTGAAAATTATCGACTGCCTGGCTGCACCATGTATGTGACTCTCGAGCCCTGTGCGATGTGTGCCGGGGCAATGATGCACGCACGGCTGGAACGGGTCGTCTACGGCGCAGCCGATCCTAAAACGGGTGTCGCCGGTTCGGTGATGAACCTGTTTGCGCAAGCGCAGTTGAACCATCATACGAGCGTCGCCGGCGGTGTGCTGGCCGATGAATGCAGTCAATTACTCAGCGGATTCTTTGCCCAACGTCGCTTACAAAAAAAATCACCGGGTTAACATGCCAACTATTGCCATCGTTGCGCCGAGTGCGTATGCCCCAAAACCAGATTACGTGATTCGCGCGATCGAGCGTCTCGAAGCGCGCGGTTGGGCAGTAAAAAATCTGGTCGATCCGCAATCGAAATATCTGCGCTTTTCCGCTGATGAAGCGATCCGTCTGGCGCAGCTGAACCATGCTGCCAGCGATCCTGAAGTGGATGTGGTCATGGCACTGCGTGGTGGATATGGATTGTCGCGCATCCTGGAGCAAATTGATTTTGAGCGGATGGCAGACAGCGGCAAACTGTTTGTTGGCTTTAGCGACTTTACCCCGTTTCATTTGGGCTTGCTGGCCAAGACCGGCAAAATCAGTTTCGCCGGCCCGATGCTGTATGACGATTTTGGTTCTGAAATTGAGCAAGAGATTACATTTCAGCATTTTGAGAATTGTTTAACCGGGGATAGATTCAGCTTCCATGGCAATCCTGAAAACAATCCAACCGTAACCGTCGAAGGCATATTCTGGGGGGGTAACCTGGCCATGGTGACCCATCTGGTGGGCAGCCAGTTCATGCCTGAGATTGACGGCGGCATCCTGTTTATTGAAGACGTGAATGAAAATCCGTACCGGGTTGAGCGGATGATCCTGCAATTGCATCTGGCCGGGATATTGGCCAGACAAAAGGCCCTGGTGCTGGGGCATTTCAGCAATTACCGTCCAACCGAATATGACAATGGTTATGACTTTAACAGTATGCTCAGCTATATTCGCAGCAAAATTGGAATTCCTGTCATCACCGGTTTGCCGTTTGGTCATTGCCCCAACAAAGTCACTATGCCGGTCGGTGCTCCGGTGACCATCAGAAGTGATGCAAAACAACTCATATTCGAATTTACCGATTATCCGCAACTGCCTAATATTCAGGCAAAATAGCACAGTCAAAACTGCTATAATTCGCGCCACACTTTTTTGTACATTCTTCTCTCGTAAAGGTATTCCGTGCTATCCACCGCAAACATCACGATGCAGTTTGGCGCCAAGCCATTGTTTGAAAATATTTCCGTTAAATTTGGTGACGGGAACCGTTATGGTTTGATTGGTGCCAATGGTTGCGGAAAATCGACGTTCATGAAAATCCTGGGCGGCGATCTCGAGCCAAGTTCCGGCACTGTGATGCTGGACGTCGGCGAACGTCTGGGTAAATTGGGGCAGAACCAGTTTGCATACGAAGAGATGCGCGTGCTGGACGTCGTCATGATGGGGCACGTCGAAATGTGGGCGGCCATGACCGAACGCGACGCGCTGTACGCCAAGCCGGATGCAACTGATGACGACTATATGCGCGCGGCAGATCTGGAAGCCAGGTTCGCGGAATATGACGGTTACACCGCCGAATCGCGCGCCAGTGAAATTCTGATGGGGGCGGGAATCGAAATCGCCCAGCATCAGGGCCCGATGAGTGAAATCGCCCCCGGCTGGAAATTGCGCGTATTGCTGGCACAGGCTCTGTTTTCCAATCCGGATATTTTGTTGCTGGACGAGCCAACCAATAATCTGGATATCAATACCATCCGTTGGCTGGAAGATGTTTTGAATCAGCGCAATTCGACCATGATCATTATTTCGCATGATCGCCATTTTCTGAACCAGGTCTGTACACATATGGCTGATATGGATTTCGGCACCTTGAAAGTCTATCCGGGCAATTACGACGAATATATGCTGGCTTCATCCCAGGCGCGTGCCCAGCAGCTGTCCAACAATGCCAAGGCCAAGGACAAGGTCGCCGAACTGCAGGATTTCGTGCGCCGGTTTTCGGCCAATAAATCCAAGGCGCGGCAGGCAACCTCGCGCGCAAAACAAATCGAAAAAATCAAGATTGAAGATATCAAGCCGTCCAGCCGTCAAAATCCGTATATTCGTTTTGAAGGCGAAAAGAAATTGCATCGTCTGGCCGTGGAAGTGCAGGGCATTTCCAAAGCTTATGATTATCCGCTGTTCAAGAACGTCAGTTTTAATGTGGAAGCCGGAGAGCGGATCGCTATTATTGGCGCAAACGGTGCCGGCAAGACCACGCTGATTCGCTGCATCGTTGGGGAAGCGGCGCGACTGCAACCGGATTCGGGATTAGTGAAATGGGCAGAAAATGCCAACCCGGGTTATATGCCCCAGGATCCGACTGAAGAATTTGCCAACGGCAAAGTGCTGACTGACTGGATCGGTGACTGGACTCAGGAAGGCGATGATGATCAGGCGGTGCGTTCGATTCTGGGTCGTCTGCTGTTCGGTGGTGACGACGTTAAAAAATCGGTACAGGTATTGTCCGGCGGTGAAAAGGGCCGGATGATGTACGGGAAATTAATGCTCGGTCGTCATAATGTTTTATTGCTCGATGAACCGACCAATCATATGGATATGGAGTCGATTGAGTCACTCAATATCGCGCTGGAAAAATATGCCGGCACCTTGATATTCGTCTCGCATGACCGTGAGTTTGTCTCGAGTTTGGCGACACGTATTCTGGAAATCAAAGATGGTGAGATTATTGATTTTCAGGGAACGTATGAAGAGTATTTGAACAGTCAGGGTATTGAGGCGTGAAGCATTAATTTGCAAGGGCCTTAGTTGAGGTTTGGATATTGGGTCCGTACTAAATTAAGAGGCAGATCAAGACTTATTTACTTTGATTTGCTTTTTGACTTTGGATTCGGCACTAGTGTCAGAATTTGCAGGCCCGGCAGTTCTTTGAAGTCATTGCCGTTGAGTGTAAGCAAAACATATCCATGTTCGATTGCCTGCGCTGCAATCCAAAGGTCGTTGTAGCGAGGTCTGGGGGATCGTCCCGCATGCTTGACTGCGGCGGCTAAAATGCCGAATGCTGCGGCGGTGTGCTTTGAAATTTCCAGAACGGGTCTACCTTCGATTTGTCGGAAATATGCCGCGCGCAGCGCGCGTTCACTGGGATTGGTACACGCTTCTATTCCAAAGTTCAATTCACCCAGCGTAATCACTGACGTGAAAATCGCAGCATCACCAGCGGCATCAGTGACAGTAACCTGATCAATTTGGCCAGACGCAAGTCCAACCCATATGCAGCTGTCAAAAATTACTCCCATGGATTGCGAACCGTTTGATCGAATTCGCCCCGGCTGTCTTTGAGCCAGGATTTTGCCTGTGCCAGGGTCAGTATTGGTAACGTGAGGCCGGACAGCGCCTGAACAGCAGTCATTGTCGTCTCTGGTGGCACAATCTTGGCCACCATCGTGTTGTTGCGTTCAACTGCAATCGATTCGCCCTGGCTTACGACCCTATCGAGAATTTGACGAGTATTTCTTGCCAAGTCTGTGGCACTAATTGTTTGCATTAGTTCACCTCTGTAATTTGTGTAATGATACGTATTATACGTAATGCAAAAAAAACGGCAAGGCCAGTCCCAGCTTTCAGCTCTAACGTGCGAACGGTAAACCATCGAAGTATTTACTGAGCAAGAAATAAAAACACAGTCGGCTTTTTATTAAACTCGGGCAGTTTCCCTATAGCGATCAATTCAGACCATTGACCGACTGATCTGGTCTGAATCGACTCTTCCGCCAGGGTCAGGTCGGTCGCCACGCATAACTGAGTCGTCGGTTGGCAGGCCTGACACAAAGCTTCCAGCAAAGCCGCATTCCGATAAGGCGTTTCAATAAACAGTTGCGTCTGCTTTTCTTTGCGCGAGCGCGCTTCGAGTTCCTGTATCCGTTTGCTGCGCTGGCTGGCATCGGTCGGCAGATAGCCATTGAAGGCAAAGCTTTGTCCGTTCAGGCCACTGGCCATCACCGATAACAACAGCGAAGAAGGTCCAACCAGTGGTCGTACCAGAATATTTTTCTGATGCGCCAAACGTACCAGGTTTGCGCCAGGATCGGCTACCGCCGGAACACCTGCTTCGGAGATCAGTCCGACATCGTGACCCGCTAACAGCGGCGCAAGCAATCCGCCCAATTCCGATTCTTTGGTATTGACATTAAGTTCACTGATCTGGATTTCCTGCAGCGGCAGCGCCATCCGGTAATTGGCATTGACCAGTTTCAGGTAAGCACGGGTGGTCTTTGCATTTTCAGCAATAAAATGGGTCAGCACGGCCGTGGTCTTTTGCACCTCGACGGGGATCACGTCAAACAAGGGTTGGGTCGGATGCGCTATGCCCAGCGTATTGGGAAGTAAATACAGAGTGCCGGTTTGCATTATTCGGAAAGGATACGAAAGGGGACTAGATTATAGAGCCTATTGCTGCCTTCCTGACTATCAATGATTGCTAATTGAATTGCCGTGTCCTACAGTGAATCAGGCAGCTGTTTGCTGTGAAAACTGTTTTTCAAATGACAAGGAACACAATATGCTTAGAGACATCAGCACGATTAGCCCGATAGACGGCAGCGTTCTGGTGCAACGCCGCTGCGCCAACAGTTCGGAAATTCAGGCGGTTTTATCGAAAGCGACCTTTGCGCAACGCAAATGGAGCAAGCTCCCCGTAGCGGAACGTTGTGCGCACATTCGGCACGCCGTTGCCTCTCTGATGGAATCGAAGGCCGGCATTGCTGAAGAAATTACCCGCCAGATGGGGCGCCCGATCTGCTTTACCCCCAATGAAGTGAATACGTTCGAAGAATGCGCCCTGCATTTGATCTCGATCGCCGAAACTGCGCTGGCTGATGTCATGCCGACAGCGGTCAACGGTTTGCATCGGCTGATGCGTCGCGAACCGCACGGTGTCGTATTTATCATCGCACCCTGGAACTTTCCTCTTGCAACCTGTGTGAATACCTTGATTACGGCACTGTTATCCGGCAATACCGTTGTGTTGCGCCATTCCTCGCAGACTCCGCTGGTTTCGGAGCGGCTGGTGGAAGCGTTTCATGATGCCGGTGTGCCCGATGGTGTGCTGCAATATGTGCATACTTCACACGCGGATACGCGCCTGATCATGAAAGCACCGGAAATCAATTTTTTGAGCTTTGTCGGCAGCAGCAGCAGCGGTTTGATGGTGGAACAGATTGAATTGGGGCGCTGCATCGGCGTCGGTCTGGAATTGAGCGGGGTCGACCCGGCATACATCAGAGCCGATGCCGAGCTCGACAAGGCTGTCGAAGCCGTGGTGGAGGGCGCATTCTTTAATTCGGGCCAGTCATGCAGCGGCGTGCAGCGCGTATACGTGCACCAGTCGCGGTATCAGGAATTTCTGAACCGCGCAGTGGTCGCGACCGAAAAATACGTGCTGGGCAATCCATTGGATATGGCCACAACACTGGGTCCATTGGTACGACTGGCAGCCGCAACGACGGTGCGTGAGATTGTTGGACAATCGATGAGTCTGGGCGCAACAAATTTGATCGCGCATGGTAAGTATCCGATGGATGATATTCACACCTCGTACATGGGACCAAAAATTTTAGCCAATGCCACGCACGAGATGAAGATCATGCAGGAAGATTGCTTCGGACCGGTTTTTGGGGTCATGCCAGTCAATGATGACCAGCAGGCCATCGAACTGATGAATGATTGTGATTATGGCTTAAGCGCTTCGGTGTTCACGCAGGATTTTGACGTCGCCATGCAGATTGGCGCACAGGTCCAAACCGGAACCTGGTTAATGAATCGCTGCGATTATCAAGATCCGGCGCTGGCCTGGAGCGGTGTCAAACAAAGTGGGCGCGGCGTATCTTCAAGTTATTTGGGTTTCGAGCAATTAACCAGAGTGAAGTCTTATCACATGCGAATTTGGTAGGGTCGGTGGTCTGGCGTCCAGAGTTGATCAGTATCAGCCACACAAATTCAGCTTATTTCTCTTTTTTAAGCGCCACAACGAGTTGAAAAAGTGGATAATTGCGCTTCGTTAAAGCATTGCAATTCTAACCAGCTCTGTAGTCCCCACAGATCGCCTTACGCAAAGAATTCACATGGAACACTCCCAATTTACCGGACAGGCCTGGCAACGCATTAATGCTGTGTACCATCAACCCAATCGCTGGGATTGGATGGCGATGCCGATCATCCTCGGGATAGTTTTTTTCATGGCTTTTGGCGCCTCTCAAATGACTTCGCCGTATGAGGTCGGGATGCCGCTGGAAATTACGCTGGATCCCCTGTACTTACCTTATTACCTGCTGCGCACCACATTAAGAATGATGGCAGCATTATTTCTGTCCTTGATTTTCAGTTTTGTATTTGCGGCATTGGCAGCGCGTTATCGACTGGCTGAAAAAATCATGGTGCCGGCACTGGATATTTTGCAGTCCATACCAGTCTTGGGGTACCTGACGATCGTGATCACGGCGTTCATTGCATTATTTCCCGGCAGTCTGTTAGGGGTTGAATGTGCTGCCATTTTCGCTATTTTTACCTCGCAGGCCTGGAACATGGCTTTCAGCATGTATCAGTCGATGCGCACGGTGCCTTCTGATCTGCGTGAAGCGGCGCGGATTTTTCACCTGTCGGCCTGGCAGCGTTTCTGGCGTCTGGAACTACCCTATGCAATGCCGGCATTGTTGTGGAATATGATGATGTCCATGTCAGGCGGCTGGTTCTTTGTGGTCGCATGCGAAACCATTACGGTCAACAATCACGATATCAAACTGCCTGGCATTGGCTCGTATATTTCTTACGCCATCAATCAAGAAAACTATATCGCCATGGGTTGGGCAATCCTTGCGATGTTGATTGGTATTTTGATGTACGACCAATTGTTTTTCAGGCCCTTGATCGCCTGGGCAAATAAATTCAAATATGAACAAACCGGGGATCAGGGAGGGCAGGAGTCCTGGTTTCTTACCTTGTTGCGGCGTACCAATTCCGTGCAGGGGATCACTGCGCGGGCCATGAATTACTTTGAACGTGGTTTGCTGCTGTTCAAGAAAAATTATGATGGCACTTCCATCATGGCACGCCCGGAACGTATTAATCCAACGTTTGAACGGGTCAGCGATGCAGTCATTGCCGGCCTGGTGATATTTGCGATCTGGGAGATCGGCAACTACATCCATCATGCGGTTGGCCTGGGTGAGGTGCTTCGGGTATTTTGGCTCGGCATCCTGACACTGATCCGGGTTACGGTGATGATCGCCCTGGCGTCATTGATCTGGGTACCGATTGGTGTGAAGATTGGACTGAACCCAAAGTATTCGGAGCGACTGCAGCCGGTGGCACAATTTATGGCAGCATTTCCGGTCAATTTTTTGTTCCCGCTGGTCGTCATCGTTCTGGTCAAGTTTCATTTGAATCCCGATATCTGGCTGACGCCGCTAATGGTATTTGGAACGCAGTGGTACATCTTGTTTAATGTGATTGCCGGTGCCAGCATCATCCCGACTGAATTGGTTTATGCGGCAGATAATTTTGGACTGACTGGCTGGTTGCGCTGGAAACGGTTTCTGCTGCCAGCCGTGTTCCCAAGTTTTGTTACCGGTGCGATTACCGCGTCCGGTGGTTCCTGGAATGCCAGCATCGTTTCCGAATATGTGTCGTGGGGACCCAATACTTTAACCGCCAAGGGTCTGGGTAGTTATATTGCAGAAGTCACCGCCTCCGGCGATTTTCCACGCGTCGCCCTGGGCATTTCAGTGATGTGTTTCTTCGTCGTCGCCTGTAATCGTTTTATCTGGCGCAGACTGTATGCGATAGCCGAAGAAAAAATGTCATTCTGAGTGATCAGTGAAGCCAACAACATCAGATAAACAATGAAGGTGCAACAATGACTCAAGATATATTGGAAGTGGCGGCACCAACCGTGCAGGGGCTGTCCTTAATTCATTTAAGCGGTGTGAGCAAAAATTTCAGGACCGCCGACGGATCAGAACGCGTCGTCCTGGAAGGTGTCGATTTCACCCTCAAGGAGGGAGAAATAGTCGCGTTGCTGGGCAAGTCAGGTTCAGGCAAGTCGACCTTATTGCGGATCATGGCCGGTCTTTTGCCCGCCGATAAAGGTGTAGTGAAATATCGCGACCAACAACTGTTCGGACCTGCGCGCGGCATTGCCATGGTCTTTCAGTCGTTCGCACTGTTTCCCTGGTTGACCGTCCAGCAAAATGTCGAGCTTGGATTGGAAGCGCAGGGGATCAGCAAAGAGGAACGAGCCGAACAGGCTGAAGCGGCAATCGAAATGATTGGTCTGGCCGGTTTTGAAGGCGCGTTACCGCGCGAGCTGTCAGGCGGGATGAAACAACGGGTTGGCATTGCACGGGCACTGGTGATGAAGCCCGACATTCTGTTGATGGACGAAGCGTTTTCAGCGCTGGACGTGTTGACTGGCGAGACGCTGCGGAACGACATGCTGGAATTATGGGAAAGCAAAAAAACTCCCATGAAAGGGATTTTGATTGTCTCGCATAATATTGAAGAAGCCGTGATGATGGCGGATCGGATCCTGATATTTTCCAGCGATCCGGGTCGTGTCCGTTCCGAAATCAAAGTCTCCCTGCCGCGTGATCGCTCCGAAGAAATGCCGGAAGTGCGGGCCTTGATCGACGAGGTGTACACCCAGATGACCACCACGCCGGTGCATACCGATGTGGCCGGTCAGACCAGCGCGCAAAATCAGGCCTATCGTTTGCCTGAGGCTGAAATCAGTCAGATGGAAGGTTTGCTGGAGCTGCTGGCCGATGAACCGTTCAATGGTCGGGCCGACTTGCCGAAACTGGCCGAAGAAGCCGGACTGTCTGATGATGATCTGTTCCCGGTTTATGAAGCCCTGCGCCTGATCGGCCTGGTGCACATTGAGCACGGCGATATTCATTTAACCAGTCTCGGTCAGCGTTATTGTCAGGCCGACCAGGCGTTCCGCAAACATTTGTTTGGCCAGCAACTGCTGCAAAACGTGCCACTCGCGGCGCGTATTCATCACAGTCTGAAAATGGAAAAATCCGGCGAAATTCGCAAGGAACCATTCCTCAATCTGCTGGAAGAATTCCTCACTGCGGAAGAAGCCCAGCAAATGCTCGAAGTAGCGGTGGAGTGGGGACGGTATGGCGAGATGTACGAGTACAACTACCACACAGGTATGTTGAAATTGCCGGATGCCGAATAACATACGGCCATGCTGATTGATACGCACTGCCATCTGGATGCCACCGAGTTCAATGGGGCAGGGGCGCAGCTGGCACAGCAGGCGCAGCAACAGGGCGTACAGGCTGTGGTGATACCTGCAGTGTGCCGCGCCAACTTTGCAGATGTCGCCAGCCTGGGCATCTACGGTGGCTACGCGCTGGGGATTCATCCTCTTTATGTTCCGACTGCGACTGATGCCGATTTGATTTTTTTGCGCGAACAGGTTGAGCTCGCCATGGCGGATCGCTGTTTTGTGGCAGTCGGTGAAATTGGCCTTGATTTTTTCGTGCCGGAATTGTGCACGCCAGAAATGCGCGACAGGCAAATCTATTTTTATCGCGAACAATTACGCATTGCCCACCAATTTGATTTGCCCGTGTTATTGCATGTGCGGCGCTCCGTCGATCAGATATTAAAGGGCTTGCGTCAAATCACGGTGCCCGGCGGAATCGCGCATGCATTTAACGGCAGTGAGCAACAGGCCGCGATGCTGATCAAGCTGGGTTTTAAACTGGGCTTTGGCGGTGCCATGACCTATACCCGCGCCCTGCAAATTCGCCGACTGGCGACATCCTTACCTTTATCAGCGATCGTGTTGGAGACCGATTCGCCGGATATTCCACCAAGCTGGCTCGATGCCGAACCGAATACGCCACAACAGTTGCCGCGCATCGCGCAAACTCTGGCACAGTTGCGCGATCTTTCTTTCAATGATGTGGCGCTCGCAACCAGCGCCAATGCCCACGCGGTGCTGCCGCGCCTGTCCAAAGCGGACTAGGTCCACCATGCGCTGCCTGCTTGCCGGTTTTGTATTTGGAATTGGATTGTTGCAGCAGCAGGCCAGTCTGATGCCGTGGTTAATGTTCGTCACCTTAATATTTCTGGCCTGCCTGTTGATCTGGGTGGCGTCAACAATAGAACTGCTGTCAGTGCGCAGCGCAATCAAATTAAGTAGTGGCGTCGTTATCGGTTGGTGCTGGGCCGGTCTGATCGCAATCCATGGCTTAGCGGAGCAACTGGCTCCTGAGCTGGAGGGGCAGGATATTGCGGTGGTGGGTGTGATTACCAGTCTGCCGGTCAAAGTCGATTACGGACAGCGGTTTCAATTTCACATTGAGCGCGTGCTGACTGCGGGCGTCAATATTAATCAACTTCCCAGCAAAATCCTGTTGGGCTGGTACGACGCCAATTTCCAAACGACGTCGCCGGTGCGGGTCGAAACCAGCTTGCAGCCGGGTGAACGTTGGCGATTGACGGTTCGTCTGCGCCGACCACACGGACTGGCCAATCCTCACGGTTTTGATTATGAAGTCTGGTTATTGGAGCAGGGCATAGGCGCCACTGGCAGTGTCCGCCTCGAACGTGTTGGACCGAATCAGGCTGAACCGGACATTAAGCGCTTGAATGGTTTTGTTTTCACTATCAACAATATGATCGAGCGTCTGCGCGGTCAATTGCGCGAGCGGATTCTGCGCGCCTTGCCTGATCAATCCTGTGCGCCAATTATTGTGGCATTGGTGATTGGCGATCAAAGCGCAGTGTCGCAAGACGACTGGACCTTGTTCGCACGCACGGGTGTGAGTCACCTGTTTGCAATTTCTGGACTACACATATCCATGCTCTCGGCCCTGGCTGCCGGTATTGTGTTTTATTTCTGGCGCCATTCACTGTTTACCCGCTATCAATGGCCACTTTGGATGCCAGCGCAGAAAGTTGCCGCATTGGCTGCCATGGCGGCGGCACTGATCTACGTCGCGCTGGCCGGTTTTGGTGTGCCGGCACAACGCACACTAATTATGATCAGCGTTGTGTCAATGAGTTCTTTTTTCGACAGAAAAGCTGGTGCCAGTCACGTGTTGCTGTTGGCCCTGGGTCTGGTATTGCTGGTAGACCCGTGGGCATTGCTGTGGCCAGGATTCTGGCTGTCGTTCAGCGCAGTGGCGCTTATTTTTTATGTCAGTCTGGGGCGCCGGGAAAATCTGACTGTGGATCGCGGCGCTGCGCCTCGGTCGACGTTACGCGGTTGGGCCGGGTGCTTGCGGCAGGCTTCGACTATTCAATATGCGATTACAGTGGGTCTGGTTCCATTGACGATGCTGTTGTTTAATCAGGTGTCGCTGGTTGGTCCGATCGCCAATGCCATCGCAATTCCAGTCGTGAGTTTTCTGGTGACGCCGCTTTCGTTAATTTCCTGCGCAATGCCAGGGGCGGTCGGTGACCTGATGTTCAATTTGACTCATACCATTCTTGACCTGTTGCTGCAATGCCTGGCCTACCTGAATAATTTTAGCTGGGCAGTATGGCGTGCTCCGCAACCCGGACTCTGGATGTTCATCTGCGCACTGGTCGGCACAATCTGGTGCCTGGCACCGCGGGGATGGCCGTACCGCTTTGCCGGACTGATCGCGTGGTTGCCGCTATGCCTGAACACTCACACCTACCCCAGGCAGGGCGAGATTGCCGTCACCGCATTGGATATCGGTCAAGGCATGGCCTTATTGATTGAGACGGCTCACCATCGATTGTTATACGACACAGGACCGGCATATTCGCCTGGTTCGGATGCCGGAAGCAGGGTGATTTATCCGTATTTGAATGCACGCGGGATTTACCATTTGGATGGATTGATCATCAGTCACAATGATATTGATCATTCAGGCGGGGCTATGTCACTGCTCAAGCAGGTCAACGTCGATTGGGTCGCCAGTTCGCTGAATCCGGACAGTGCAATCGTGCAGCTGGCTGCGTCGCGCAGTCAGCACCTCAGATGTGTGACGGGGCAAAAATGGGATTGGGATAATGTGCAATTTGAGGTTTTACATCCGCCGCCTTCAGTCTACGACAGCGATAAATGGAAACCGAATGCCCGGTCCTGTACTTTGAAAATCAGCAATGGACCGCATTCAATCCTGCTCGCAGGGGATATAGAAGCCGTTCAGGAAGACGAGCTGGTGCACGGTGCTCCAGACAAATTGCCCTCGACGGTGCTGCTGGCACCGCATCATGGCAGTGGTACATCGTCGACCCTGAATTTTTTAAAGGCAGTCAAGCCGCAGCTGGCGCTGTTTCAGTTTGGGTATCACAATCGTTATCGACATCCCAAGCGCGAAGTCTGGCAACGCTATGCCGATCTGGGGATTGTACGGTTACGCAATGACCAGGCAGGCGCCATCACGCTGCGGTTTGGGAGCGTTGTTGAAGCTGAGCTATATCGCCAGACTCCTGCCAGATATTGGTACCCAAATGCAGCGCCTGATGTTGACTAAATACCTGACGCTGCCAAATGACATCTGTATTTGCCTTGCATCAATGCATTTGAGCGGGGCGTCTAATATCGGTTAATATGCTGCGCGAGCATCCCGATTAAGCAATACTGTCACTTTACGATTCACACCAATTCCCTATGCAATCTGTTGAACACCCGATCTGGCACCACCCCGCAACACCTGTCGACACCAATTTGCCGGTCTTGCATTTTGTTCATGGGAACAGTTTTCCGACCGGGACGTACAGCGCCTTTCTGGAACACCTCAAGCCGCACTATCAGATTCATGCGCTGCAAATGCATGGCCACAACCCGGCCTTCCCGGTCAGCGACAGCTGGCCTGAACTATGCAAAGAGCTGATTGCCAGCATTGAAGCGGGAAACAATAAACCTGTCATCTTGTTAGGCCATTCATTGGGTGGCATGCTGAGCTTGATGGTCGCCAGATTGCGGCCTGATTTGGTTCGCTGCGTGGTGATGCTGGACTCGCCCGTGGTTGCCGGGTGGCGGGCCAAAGTTTTGCAGGTCGCAAAAAAATTGCGTCTTCTCACTTTCATCGGACCTGCGACACTGTCGAAAAAACGGCGCAAGAGTTGGGCAAATCCCGAAGAAGCGTTTCAGCATTTTGCAGTGAAACCGACATTTGCGATCTGGCCGGAACGGGTGCTGCGCGATTATATTCACTTTGGTACTGAGCCCTATCCTAAAGGTGTGACATTGCGCTTTAAGCGCGATGTGGAAACATCGATCTACCGCACGCTGCCGCATGGAATCAGTAAATTTACCATGGCGCCATTTCCTGTTCCCATCGGCTTTATATGCGGCACAACTTCAGTCGAGTGCCGTCAGGCCGGCATCCACCACACTCGGCAATTGGTCGGAGAGAATTTTGAATGGATCGAAGGCGGACATCTATACCCAATGGAATCCCCCGGCATCGCTGCAGAAAAAGCACATGCCATGATTCAAAAACTGCTCAAGACTACACGGACCAATTAATTGCTCCAAGAGGCGGGTTTTATAGCAAGATTTTGTTGTTCAACTATCTATTGCTCTGGCGCGGCGCGGAGGAAAGACCGAAAATCGGCAGAAGTCGCTGGATGGGCAAGTCGATTTAGACTATAATCGCAAGGTTTATCTAACTTAATCCCGCCGCATAGCGCATACTATCCATCCACACAACTAATCCAAGCTGAACACATGGCACGCTCTGCCTTGTGCTACTCGAGCGGACAGGTCGCGTCGGCGGTAACAAATCAGGAGTTGCCCTTGCTGCCATTTCCGCAGTCCTTACCGCATTCACTCAGTTTTGGTCTGGAATCTCCAGCCATTCTTGCACTTGCCGATGGCACACTGTTTCATGGTTATTCGATCGGTGCCACCGGCCATACCATCGGCGAAGTTGTTTTCAATACTGCCATGACCGGTTATCAGGAAATTCTCACTGATCCCAGTTATTGTCAGCAGATCGTCACCTTGACCTATCCGCATATCGGCAATACCGGTATCAATTCAGAAGACAATGAATCTGATAAGTGCCAGGTGGCTGGTCTGATCATTAAAGATTTACCACTGCTGGTTTCCAATTTCCGTTCCGAGCAAAATCTGTCCGACTATCTCAAGTCGCAAAATATTGTGGCGATTGCCGGTATTGATACGCGCAAGTTGACACGTATTTTGCGCGAAAAGGGAGCCCAGTGTGGTGCCATCCTGATTGGCAATGATGAGCGAAAAGCGCTACAACTGGCGCAGTCATTCAACGGCCTGGCGGGCATGGATTTAGCCAAGGTTGTCTCGACTGAAAAATCGTACGAGTGGCGCGAAACAGAATGGGTTCTTGGTGCTGGTTACGGGACGCAAATTACACCGCGCTACCATGTCGTGGCACTGGACTTTGGTGTCAAGCGCAATATTCTGCGCATGCTGGCGCAGCGTGGTTGCCGCGTGACCGTGTTGCCTGCCCAATCTACTGCTGAAGAAGTGCTGGCGCTTAAACCAGACGGCGTATTTTTGTCGAATGGTCCTGGCGATCCTGAACCATGCACTTACGCGATTGAAGCGACCAAAGAATTTATCGAGCGCGGCATTCCCACTTTCGGGATTTGCCTCGGCCATCAAATCATGGCACTGGCATCCGGCGCGAAAACCCTGAAGATGAAATTTGGCCACCATGGTGCCAATCATCCGGTGCAGGATGTGGCCACCAAAGAAGTGTTCATTACTTCGCAAAACCATGGTTTTGCAGTGGATGAATCCACCTTGCCAGCGAACTGTAAAGTCACTCATATTTCCCTGTTTGATGGCTCGCTGCAAGGCTTTGAGCGCACTGACAAACCAGCGTTCTGTTTTCAGGGACATCCGGAAGCATCGCCTGGTCCCCACGATATTGCCCCATTGTTCGATCGCTTTATCGCGATGATGAATACGGAGAAAAATAACAATGCCTAAACGTAGTGATATAAAAAGTATTCTGATTATCGGCGCTGGGCCAATCATCATTGGTCAGGCCTGCGAGTTTGATTATTCGGGCGCACAAGCGTGTAAAGCATTGCGCGAAGAGGGGTATCGGGTCGTTCTGGTAAACAGCAACCCGGCCACCATCATGACCGATCCGGATATGGCCGACGTAACGTATATCGAACCGATTACCTGGCAGGTTGTCGAGCGCATTATCGATAAAGAACGTCCGGACGCAATTCTGCCGACGATGGGCGGGCAAACAGCATTAAATTGCGCGCTGGATCTGCATCGCAATGGCGTGTTGGAAAAATATGGTTGCGAATTGATCGGTGCCTCGCCAGAAGCGATTGATAAAGCTGAAGATCGCTCCAAGTTCAAACAGGCCATGACAAAAATCGGTTTGGGTTCAGCACGTTCCGACGTGGCTCATAATCTCGAAGAATCCTGGGCTGTGCAAAAAACCCTGGGTTTTCCGGTTATCATTCGGCCCTCATTTACCATGGGCGGAACCGGTGGCGGGATCGCGTATAACGAAGAAGAATTTGAAACAATCTGCAAACGCGGACTGGAAGCTTCTCCAACGACTGAGTTACTGATTGAAGAATCGCTTATCGGCTGGAAAGAATTTGAAATGGAAGTGGTGCGCGATCAGGCCGACAACTGCATCATCGTCTGTTCAATCGAAAATCTGGATCCGATGGGTGTGCACACCGGCGACTCAATCACCGTGGCACCTGCGCAAACCCTGACCGACAAAGAGTATCAGATCATGCGTAACGCATCGATTGCAGTACTGCGAGAAATTGGTGTCGATACCGGCGGCTCGAACGTCCAGTACGCGATCAATCCGGCCGACGGACGCATGATCGTCATTGAAATGAATCCGCGTGTGTCGCGTTCGTCAGCACTGGCATCGAAGGCGACCGGTTTCCCGATTGCCAAAATTGCTGCCAAACTTGCAGTTGGTTATACCCTGAATGAATTGCGTAACGATATTACTGGCGGGGCAACGCCTGCGTCTTTTGAGCCCAGCATCGATTACGTTGTGACAAAAATTCCTCGCTTCACGTTTGAAAAATTTCCGCAGGCAGATCATCATTTGACCACCCAAATGAAATCGGTCGGTGAAGTCATGGCGATTGGCCGCACCTTCCAGGAATCGTTCCAGAAAGCCTTGCGTGGATTGGAAGTTGGCGTGGATGGCATGAATGAAAAGACCCGTGACCGCGAAATCATTGAAGAAGAACTGGGTGAGCCTGGTCCGGAACGGATCTGGTATGTGGGTGACGCATTTGCACAAGGATTCAGTCTGGAAGAAGTGCATCAGCTGACACGGATCGATCCCTGGTTCCTGGCGCAGATCAAAGATATTGTTGATATCGAATTGTGGCTGGAAACGGTTTCATTAAGCGACCTTGATAAAAACACGTTGTACCGTTTGAAGCAAAAAGGATTTGCGGATCGTCGACTTGCCAAACTGCTGCGCACGACCGATAAGGTTGTGCGTGAAACCCGTCACGCATTCAATATTCATCCGGTCTACAAACGCGTCGACACCTGCGCCGCAGAGTTCGCTACCAATACCGCGTACATGTATTCAACCTACGACGAAGAATGCGAATCGAATCCGACCGACAGGAAAAAAATCATGGTCCTCGGCGGCGGACCAAACCGTATCGGCCAGGGTATTGAATTTGACTACTGCTGCGTGCACGCAGCCTTGGCGATGCGCGAAGATGGCTATGAAACCATCATGGTCAACTGTAATCCCGAAACGGTTTCCACGGACTACGACACGTCTGACCGATTGTATTTTGAACCGGTTACCCTTGAAGATGTATTGGAAATTGTCGCCAAAGAGAAGCCGTTTGGTGTGATCGTGCAGTACGGCGGGCAAACTCCGTTGAAGCTGGCTTTGGATCTGGAAGCAAACGGCGTGCCGATCATCGGTACATCGCCGGATATGATCGATGCGGCTGAAGATCGTGAGCGCTTCCAGAAATTATTGGAAGAATTGAACCTGCGCCAACCGCCCAATCGCACGGCCCGCACAGAAGAGGATGCGCTGCGCCTTGCTGTGGAGATTGGCTATCCGTTAGTGGTGCGGCCATCATATGTGTTGGGTGGGCGTGCAATGGAAATCGTCCACGAGCAGCGTGACCTTGAGCGCTATATGCGCGAGGCTGTCAAGGTTTCCCATGATTCCCCGGTACTGCTGGATCGATTCCTCAACGATGCCATTGAGGTCGATGTGGATTGCCTGTCCGATGGCACTCGCACATTTATTGGTGGCGTGATGGAGCATATCGAGCAGGCCGGCGTTCATTCTGGAGACTCGGCTTGTTCCCTGCCGCCGTATTCACTGTCTGCCGCGACAATCGAAGAACTGAAACGGCAAACCGCGCTGATGGCCAAGGGTCTGAATGTGGTTGGCCTGATGAATGTGCAGTTTGCGATCCAGCACGGGGATGAGGGCGATATCGTATTTGTCCTGGAAGTCAATCCGCGTGCATCGCGCACCGTCCCATTCGTTTCCAAAGTCACCGGATTGCAGTTGGCCAAAATTGCCGCACGATGCATGGCTGGCCAGTCACTGGAATCGCAAGGGATTACCCGAGAGGTAGTGCCGCCGTATTTCAGCGTCAAGGAAGCGGTGTTCCCATTTGTTAAATTCCCGGGCGTGGATACGATTTTGGGCCCGGAAATGAAATCGACGGGCGAAGTGATGGGTGTCGGCAAGACTTTTGGCGAAGCGTTCGTGAAATCGCAAATTGGTGCGAGTGTGAATCTGCCAAGATCAGGCAAGGTGTTTATCAGTGTAAAAAATACCGATAAACCGCGCGCCGTGAAGGTCGCTGCCAATCTGGTGAAAATGGGTTTCACCATCCTCGCAACAAAAGGTACTGCTGCTGAAATCAGTGCAGCCGGTGTGCCGGTAACGCCTGTCAACAAGAAGAGCGAAGGCCGTCCGCATATTGTTGATATGATCAAAAACCGTGAAATCGCTCTGGTGATTAACTCAGTAGAAGAAAAAAGAAATGCCATTCACGACAGTGGTGTGATCCGGGTTTCGTCACTGGCGGCGCGGGTGACTACTTACACGACGATAGCCGGCGCAGAAGCTGCCGTCGAGGGGATGCATCATCTGGATGAATTACATGTCTACGATTTACAAGGCCTGCATAAATCTTTACACTAGGCGCTTGTCAGTTATATTACTTTTTTACCCTAACCACAGAGCTTATTTATTTGGCACTTTAGTTATTGTGCTTTTTAAGTAGGCTCTGTGGTTTTCACTTGAAGAAATAAAATGAGTACAGTTCCACTAACCAAATTCGGCGCAGATTTGTTAAAGCAAGAATTGCACCGCCTGAAAACGCGCGAAAGACATGACGTGATTGCTGCCATTTCTGAGGCTCGTTCCCATGGCGATCTGTCAGAAAATGCTGAATATGACGCAGCGAAAGAGCGTCAAAGTTTTATCGAAGGTCGCATAGCAGATCTGGAAGGTAAATTAAGTTCGGCACAAATTATCGATCCGGCTACATTGGATGCCGAAGGTCGCATCGTGTTCGCATCAACGGTTGACTTGGATGATCTGGAAACTGGCGAAAAAGTTACCTACCAGATCGTTGGTGAAGACGAGGCGGATTTAAAGGAAAATAAAGTGTCAATTACCTCACCGATAGCCCGTGCTCTGATCGGCAAATATTCCGGCGATATCGTTGCTGTGCAGGCACCTGCGGGAGTTCGTGAATACGAAGTGATTGATGTTCGCTACGTGTAATCTGGAATGAATACTGCCTGGAACCGCGCCAGACTTTTGATTACTACTGCCTGGGTCGGCAGTATCTGGACCATCGGTTATTTAGTTGCTCCGACCCTGTTCAAAACTTTGGCCGATAGTGCGCTGGCAGGAACAATTGCCGGCCAGTTGTTTATGGTTGAGGCCTGGTTTTCGGTATTTTGTGGCGTGCTATTAACCGGTATTTCGGTGCGTCAGCACAGGCAATTGCCGCGTTTGGTCCTGGGTATGCTGTTGTGTACGATGCTTGGTTATTTTGCCTTGCACCCGTATATGACCGATTTGAAGGCACTGGGTTTGAGTAATCCAGACGTGAAATGGCAATTTGGCGTCTTGCACGGCATATCGAGCGGGATATATCTGATGCAAAGTATACTCGGTGCTATGCTGGTACTAAGTGGATTATTTAAACCGGAAGCTGGGTGAAGCTGCATGAATTTTGCAGCTTCGCTTTTATAAATTACGAACTTTTTAACGCGGATTTCTTCGGACTTGATTGCCGCGGTTTGGCCCGTTTGATATTTCCTCCTGCGGTAACCCGTTCATTCCCTTTTAACATCACTTTGCTGACAGTGGGGCGTTTGGTGCCACTTGGGCTTGGCTTGACGATGGTGACTTCGCGCATTCCACCACCTGTCTTACGCAAGACTTTTTCGGTTTTTTCGTCGGATTTAGGGCGATAGACCACCAAAAGTTTACCAATGTGCTGAATAGGGGCCGCTTTTAACTCAGTGCAGATTGATTCGTACATGGTGACGCGTGCCTCACGGTCGTCGCCAAATACCCTGACCTTGATTAAACCGTGGGAATTTAAAGCTGCATCAATTTCTTTCATGACCGATTCGGAAAGCCCTGCTTCACCGATCAAAACGACAGGCTTTAAATCGTGGGCTTCAGAACGTAGCGCGCTACGTTCGACTGGAGTGAGTTTAATCATATTTTTATATATCCTTCTAAAGGCACTATTTTACGCGAATGGCTAAGAATAAATTCAACCAAAACTGGTTACATGATCATATAAATGATCCTTTTGTGAAATTAGCTCAGCGAGAAGGCTATCGCGCCAGGGCAGTGTACAAGCTGAAAGAAATTGATGAGACTGAAAAGTTGATCAAGCCGGGTCAAATTATTGTCGATTTGGGCGCGACTCCAGGTAGCTGGTCGCAATATGTCAGAAATAAACTCGCCGGAAAAGCTGGTGGTGGCATACTGGGCGAAATCTTTGCGCTGGACATGTTGCCGATGGATCCGATCGCGGATGTTCAATTTATTTTGGGTGACTTTCGTGAGCAGGACATTCTTGATCAACTTGAATCGTCGCTGGTAGGACGCAAGGTCGACCTGGTTTTGTCAGACATGGCGCCAAATCTATCCGGCATTCAAACCGCAGATGCTGCCCGAATGGAAGATATTATTGAGTTGGCAATCGAGTTTGCAAAAGTACATTTAAAGCCGAGTGGCAGCTTACTGGTAAAATGCTTCCACGGGCCCGCCTACAATACTGTGTGGGCGCGCTTTAAGGAGGAATTTAAAACTGTCTCCTCAAAAAAACCTAAGGCCAGTCGTGACAAGTCGTCAGAAATATTTATTTTGGGACGAGGGTTAAAATGATCTGTCGCGGTTTTGCTGAAATATTTATGATAAATGCCAACAGATACTTGATAAATATTAACCCGCCACAACATGGCAACTAGTATACTTGTATGTTCCTATTTATCTGAATCGGTGCTGCTGCATAAATTGCTGTATTGATTGTCGAAGTCGTAAAAGACGCTTGATGTGTCTAAGGAGTATTTGTGAATAATATGTTTTCTAAAGCTGCCATATGGGTCGTTATCGCCATGGTTTTGTTCATGGTGTTTCGTCAATTTGATGGTAAAAACCTCAATGCGGGCGGCACTAACGTCGCTTACTCCGACTTTTTGGATCAAATCAAGTCCAAACAATTAAAAGAAGTGACGATAGAAGATAGAAATATTACTGCCGTAACTCAAGAAGGTAACAAAATCAAAACTACCGGAACCTACCTGGACCGTGGTTTGATTGGCGATCTGGTCAGCAATGGCGTCAAGTTTGATGTGAAGCAGGCCGAAGAGCCATCATTATTGGTTCAGTTGCTGATGTCCTGGGGACCGATGCTGGTGTTTATCGGTATCTGGATATTCTTCATGCGACAAATGCAGGGCGGCGGCAAAGGCGGTGCGTTCTCATTTGGCAAATCCAAAGCTCGTATGCTTGATGAAACCAATAACAACGTGAATTTTGCCGATGTTGCTGGCTGCGATGAAGCCAAGGAAGAAGTCCAGGAGATCGTAGAATTTTTGCGGGATCCAACGAAATTCCAGAAACTGGGTGGGAGAATTCCTCGCGGTGTGTTGATGGTAGGCCCACCAGGTACAGGTAAAACTCTGCTTGCACGTGCCATTGCTGGCGAAGCAAAAGTTCCATTCTTTACTATTTCCGGGTCCGACTTCGTGGAAATGTTTGTCGGTGTTGGTGCGTCACGCGTCCGTGATATGTTTGAAAACGCCAAAAAGCATGCACCTTGTATTATTTTCATTGATGAGATCGATGCGGTCGGACGTCACCGTGGTGCCGGTATGGGTGGCGGTAATGACGAGCGCGAACAGACATTGAATCAGATGTTGGTTGAGATGGATGGCTTTGAACCAAACTCAGGAGTAATCGTCATCGCGGCAACCAACCGTGCCGATGTTCTCGACAAAGCCTTGTTGCGCCCTGGCCGATTTGACCGTCAAGTTACTGTTGGCCTGCCTGATATTCGCGGCCGTGAACAGATATTGAATGTCCACATGCGCAAGGTTCCGATCGCGCCAGATGTTAAAGCCGATATTATTGCGCGTGGAACTCCGGGATTCTCGGGTGCTGATCTTGCAAACTTGGTAAATGAGTCTGCCTTGTTTGCGGCGCGTCGCAATAAACGTCTGGTCGAAATGCAGGACTTTGAAGATGCAAAAGACAAGATTTACATGGGTCCAGAGCGCAAATCGATGGTGATGCGCGAAGATGAGCGTCGCAATACTGCATACCACGAATCAGGTCATGCTGTTGTTGCCAGCCTGCTGCCGAATGCTGATCCAGTTCATAAAGTCACCATTATGCCGCGTGGACAAGCGCTTGGCTTAACTTGGCAATTGCCGGAACATGATCAAATCAGTGGCTATAAAGATAAGATGTTGGGTGAGATTACTATTCTGTTTGGCGGGCGTATTGCTGAAGAGATTTTTGTTGGACAAATGTCGACTGGTGCGTCGAATGACTTTTCTCGGGCTACCAAATTGGCACGGGCGATGGTGACGCGTTTCGGTATGTCTGAAAAGTTGGGTGTGATGGTGTACGAAGACAGCCAACAAGAAGGTTACTTTGGTGGTCCTTCCAAAACTATCTCGGAAGCGACCCAACAAACCGTGGATGCTGAAATTCGCCATATTCTTGATACTCAATATGCAGTTTCGCGTAAATTGCTCGAAGAAAATCGCGACAAAGTTGAAGCGATGACCAAAGCCTTGCTCGACTGGGAAACGATTGATTCGGATCAGATCGGCGACATCATGCAAGGTTTGGATCCTCGTCCACCGAAAATCAGCGGTTCTGTCAGAAAGCCAAGCTCGGGTGACGGTATTGCACCTAATTTGCCTGCAACTGCTTAAGGTTCAATCCGCTAGTCTGAATCGATGTTTGTAGAAAGGGTGAGGAAGTTTCCTCACCCTTTTTCTTAGTTAATCTGCCCCGTAAATCAATGGAAAAATTTCTACAATGCGGGCGGTTTCATTTGCCCCTGATCGGTAACAATGCCCGTCCAATGGTCATGGGTATATTAAACGTTACGCCAGATTCGTTTTCAGATGGAAGCGAAGGGCACGACTTAAATTTTTTATTGGATCGTGCAGACGCCATGATCAGCGCCGGGGTCGATATTATCGATATTGGTGGAGAATCGACGCGCCCTGGGGCACAACCGGTAACGCTGGAAGTCGAATTGCAACGAGTAATGCCGCTGATTTACGCTCTGCAGGATTGCGGTGTTCCGCTGTCTGTCGATACGTACAAACCGCAAGTCATGCGCGAAGCACAAATCGCGGGTGTCGATATGATTAACGATGTGCATGGATTTCGGGCCAGGGGCGCAATTGAAGCGGTAGCAGACGGTGACAGCGCTTTATGTATCATGCATATGCAGAACACCCCGCAAACCATGCAGGCCAAGCCACACTACGCCGATGTGTTACTGGAAGTCAGCGATTTTTTTTCCGAGCGCATCAACGCCATGCAACAACACCAGATTGCCAAAAATAGACTGCTGTTGGATGTGGGATTTGGATTTGGCAAGAGTTTGTCGCATAATTTGACGCTGTTAAAGAATCAGAAGCTGTTTTCAGAACGCTTCAGTTTGCCGGTTCTGGCCGGTTTGTCACGCAAGTCGATGCTGGGCACGATTACCGGACGACCAGTGGAGCAGAGGATGGCTGCCAGTGTGGGTGCCGCACTCAGCGCAGTCGCTCACGGTGCCCACATCGTCAGGGTGCATGATGTGGCTGAAACGATAGACGCATTGAAGGTCTGGAATGAAGTTGTTCAGTGCAATAATTGCGTTGAATAAAAAGCAGCGAGTCTTGATTTACAAGGGAAAAAAATGACAAGAAAATATTTTGGTACTGACGGTGTGCGTGGCAAAGTAGGTGTAGAGCCGATTACGCCGGAATTTGTGATGCACCTGGGTTACGCTGCTGGAAAAGTATTGGCTAAAGTTACGCAGAGCGACAGCAATCGACCTACGGTGTTAATCGGGAAAGACACACGCATTTCCGGCTACATGTTGGAAGCTGCGTTGCAGGCCGGATTTGCTGCAGCCGGCGTTGATGTAGTGCTGGCAGGACCAATGCCTACCCCAGCGATCGCCTATCTGACCCGCGCCCTGCGATTATCTGCCGGTGTCGTTATTTCAGCGTCACATAATCCTTTTTACGACAACGGTATCAAGTTTTTTTCGGCGCAGGGCACAAAACTTCCAGACGAAGTTGAACTTGAAATTGAAGCTGGCTTGGAGCATGCAATGCAATGTGTCGCTTCCGAAAAGTTGGGAAAAGCTCGTCGTCTGGATGACGCGCAAGGCCGTTACATCGAATTTTGCAAGAGCAGTTTCCCAAATGAGCTCGATCTGCGCGGACTAAAAATCGTCGTCGATTGTGCGCATGGTGCCGCGTACCACATTGCGCCACATGTATTACATGAACTTGGTGCGGAAGTGATCGCCATCGGCAATCAACCCAATGGCACCAATATCAATGATCAAGTCGGCGCCACCGATACCCGCGCCTTGTCTCAGGCCGTGCAGCAGCAGCACGCCGACCTTGGCATTGCGCTCGATGGTGACGCAGATCGCTTGATGATGACTGACGCGACCGGACGCGTGTACAACGGCGACGAATTATTATTCCTGCTGGCTCAGGATCGAATCGACCAGGGCGGGCTGTCTGGTGTGGTTGGTACATTGATGACCAACATGGCATTGGAGGTTGCCTTTGAAGAGCTGGGCGTGCCATTTGCGCGTGCCAAAGTCGGCGATCGTTATGTATTGGAACTGATGCGTGAACGTGGATGGATATTGGGTGGAGAGGGCTCAGGACATTTACTGTGCCTCGATAAACACAGCACTGGCGATGGAATTATTTCAGCACTGCAGGTTCTTTCCGCGATGCGTCGGCATAACAAAACCTTGCCAGACTTTTTTAATGGCATTGTAATGTTTCCCCAGGCGCTGATTAATGTTCGTGTTGCGCCGGGAACGGATTGGACCAAAAACGCCAGAATGTTGGACGATAAGGCTTTGGTAGAAGCAGAGTTAGGCAAGAACGGTCGGGTACTGATCCGTGCCTCTGGTACCGAACCACTAATCCGCGTGATGGTGGAGGCGCGTCAGGAAGATATTGCCCAGAAAATGGCAAAACGCCTGGCGGCACATTTAATTTAAATCACGCGCCAGAAGTGCTACTATTTTCGTTGGAACCTGCTAAATCGACCAAGGATGTTCATTTTTGCTTCGAATGACACCATTTATACACCACCCTTATTCTGTGCTCAGGTAGAAATGGGGTGGGCATTAAATTTAAATGCTCAGTAAATAAAGTGTACAGGTAAAAACCAACCCAATTTGGTCATTGGGTTTTCGCAGTTTCAAGGATTTTCCGATGAAGGATGTATTCATTTCTGGGAGTCTGTCGATGAAAAAAACTCAACAAGATTGCGTCCATGGCTGTAGCCATCGGCGCCTGGTATTAAAGTCGGTTTTTGGTGTTGCTGCATCTGGATTGGTTGGTGCCTTCAGTGTTGCCGTGCCCGAAATCGGTTACGCAGCAGCGTTGACCAAAGATGAGCGAGATAAAATGACTCCCGACGAAATCATTGCGGGGTTAAAAGCTGGTAATGAGCGTTTCCGAAAAAATATACCTCAACGGCACGATTATCTGGCACAAAAAAAGGCCAGTGCTGCCGGTCAATATCCGGCTGCGGCGATATTAAGTTGCATTGATTCCAGAGCGCCGGCCGAAATTTTGCTGGATACCGGAATCGGTGAGGTCTATAACAGCCGCGTTGCCGGAAATGTATGTAACGAAGATATTTTGGGTGGGCTTGAGTACGCCTGCGCAGCGACAGGGGCGAAAGTTATATTGGTCATGGGGCACACGTCTTGTGGTGCAGTAAAGGGCGCAATTGATAACGTAAAGTTGGGGAATCTCACCGGACTTTTGCATAAGATCAAGCCCGCCATCGAAGCTACCATCTATTTCGGTGAGAGGGTTGCCAGCAACTATGAGTTCGTAGATGAAGTAGCCAAAACCAATGTAAAAATGACTATCGATCAGATTCGGGAGGGAAGCCAGGTTTTGACTGATTTGGAAAAAGCCGGAAAGCTCAAAATTGTTGGTGCGATGTATAGCCTCAAGGGCGGCGATGTCGAGTTTATGAGTTAGCTGTGGCCACATGTGTAATGGCATTTTAATACCCAAACCGGTAAATTTGCTTGCTGTTGGTGCTTTGTTCAGATGTTTGCGTTTTACTACGCCCTCTGAATTTTATGTGGGATGTCTAGTCGATTGATCCCATTTTTCAATTTTTAATTCGGATTTTTCAATTTTTGGCAAAGGAAAATAAGGGATTCCCCATTTGTTTTTTATATTTCTGCGATTCTGCGCTGCACAATTATGGCATAATCGAAAACCCGATTTAGATATCTAAAAAACGACGCACAGGTTTTTCTATCATGTTGAAAACGCTTTACGATAAGTTGTGGGATTCGCACGCAATCCACACTGAGCCAGATGGCACAACAATTTTGTACATCGACCGGCATTTACTGCACGAAGTTACCAGTCCCCAGGCATTTGACGGGCTGCGCCTGGCTGGGCGCGCACCGTGGAGAACTTCAGCTAATCTGGTTGTCGCAGATCACAATGTTCCAACGACCAACCGTATTAACGGAATTGATGATCCGATTTCACGGTTGCAGGTCGAGACCCTGGACGCCAATACCAAACAGTACGGATTGACCTACTTCGGCATGAATGACAAACGCCAAGGTATTGTGCACGTCATCGGGCCTGAACAAGGTGCAACCCTGCCTGGTATGACCGTGGTTTGTGGCGATTCTCATACGTCAACCCATGGTGCTTTTGGTTGTCTTGCTCACGGTATCGGCACCTCTGAAGTAGAGCACGTGCTTGCTACCCAAACCCTGATTACGCAGAAATCCAAATCCATGTTGGTGCAGGTAGATGGCAGCTTGCCATCCGGCGTCACAGCCAAAGACATCGTGCTGGCAATCATCGGCAAGATAGGTACTGCGGGTGGAACCGGCTATGCAATAGAATTTGCAGGTTCGGCGATTCGACAGCTTTCCATGGAAGGCCGAATGACCGTATGCAATATGGCGATTGAAGCCGGTGCCCGCGCTGGCATGATCGCGGTTGACGACACCACTGTAAATTATGTGAAAGACCGTCCTTATTCACCGGCTGGTCCGCATTGGGAGTTGGCAGTGTCTTACTGGCGCAGTCTTCATACCGATCCTGGCGCTCAGTTTGATCTGGTGATTCATTTAAACGCTGCCGAGATCAAACCACAGGTTACCTGGGGTACTTCACCAGAAATGGTGGTGGCAATTGATGGACGCATCCCAGATCCTGATCATGAAAAAGACAGTACCAAGCGTGATGCAATTGAAAAAGCATTAGAGTATATGGCTTTGAAGCCAAATACAGCGATGACCGACATTCGCATCGACAAAGTATTTATCGGCTCGTGCACCAATTCACGCATAGAAGATTTGCGCGCTGCAGCCGCAGTAGTCCGCGGTAAATATCGTGCTTCAAATGTGAAATTGGCGATGGTTGTGCCGGGTTCGGGCTTGGTCAAGGAACAGGCTGAACGTGAGGGACTGGACCGTATTTTTAAAGATGCCGGCTTTGAGTGGCGTGAACCAGGATGTTCGATGTGTTTGGCGATGAACGCTGATCGCCTGGAACCGGGCGAACGTTGTGCTTCGACGTCGAACCGGAACTTTGAAGGACGTCAGGGTCAGGGAGGACGTACCCATCTGGTATCTCCTGCAATGGCAGCAGCGGCTGGCATTGCGGGCCATTTTGTGGATATTCGAAATCTGTAAATTTATTGGGGCATGGGAATATGAATTTCAAAAAACTATCGTTCTTTGTTTTGTTGATCACGGCCATGAACTTTTTGGCTGGATGTAATACCGTCGAGGGTTTTGGCAAAGATGTCAAACATGTGGGCCAGTCTATGGAAAGTGCGGCAGCTAAAAAAACTGGCAACTGAGCCCCGTCATTAAAGTCAGCATTTTTTGTTTTGAAAGAGCAGTGGTGTGGATAAATTTATCGTATATAAAGGAATTGTGGCCCCGTTAGATCGCGCTAATGTGGATACCGACGCTATTATTCCGAAACAATTTTTGAAGTCGATACGTCGTACCGGTTTTGGCCCGAATCTGTTTGATGAATGGCGCTATCTCGATCATGGGGAGCCGGGTGTAGACAACAGCAAACGTCCACTCAACCCTAGCTTTGTGCTAAACCTGCCGCGCTATCAGGGGGCGTCGATTCTTTTGGTGCGAAAAAATTTTGGATGTGGTTCTTCACGCGAGCACGCGCCTTGGGCCTTGCAACAATTTGGTTTTCGTGCAGTGATCGCGCCAAGCTTCGCTGATATTTTCTATAACAACTGTTTTAAAAACGGGTTGCTCCCTATTGTGCTGCCTGAAGCGGTGATTGATACCCTGTTCAATGAAGTAGCTGCATTTATTGGCTACCAGTTGGAAATAGATTTGGACCGCCAATTGGTAACAACACCGAATGGCACACATCACTATGAATTCGATGTTGATGCGTTTCGCAGGCACTGTCTGCTGAACGGATTGGATGACATCGCTTTGACGCTGCGTTCAGCAGACAAGATTCGTGAATTTGAAGCCAGGCATCTGGCAGCCCAGCCATGGTTAGCAAACACGATTTAATTTCTTAAAACTCATCGATTGAAACCAGCAATGAAAATAGCTATTTTGCCCGGCGACGGCATTGGTCCCGAAATAATTGCTCAGGCAGTTAAAGTTTTGCATGCTTTAGACATGCCCCTGGAACTGGAAACTGCTCCGGTTGGTGGTGCGGGCTATGCTGCGCATGGCCATCCTTTGCCGGATGCAACCTTGAAATTGGCTAAAGAGGCTGACGCGATTCTCTTTGGTGCTGTCGGTGATTGGAAATACGATTCTCTTGAACGATCATTAAGGCCTGAGCAGGCAATCTTAGGTTTGCGAAAAAATCTCAAGCTGTTTGCCAATTTACGACCAGCGGTGCTGTACCCCGAGCTTGCAGGTGCTTCGACCCTGAAACCTGAAATTGTGTCCGGGTTGGATATTTTGATTATTCGCGAGTTAACCGGGGATATTTATTTTGGAAAGCCACGCGGCGTGCGTATCGCAACCGACGGTGACTTTATTGGCGAGCGCGAAGGTTTTGATACGATGCGCTACGCGGAAACGGAAATCCGCCGCATTGCCCACGTCGCCTTTCAGGCCGCTCAGAAAAGAAGCAAGAAATTAACGAGCGTCGACAAAGCCAATGTGCTGGAAACTTTCCAGTTTTGGAAAGATATCGTCACCGATGTGCACAAAGCGTATCCTGACGTTGAGTTGGATCATATGTATGTTGACAACGCTGCGATGCAACTGATTCGGGCACCGAAAAAATTTGATGTTATCGTCACTGGCAACATGTTCGGCGATATCCTGTCTGATGCAGCAGCGATGTTGACTGGTTCGATCGGCATGTTGCCGTCGGCTTCGTTAGACGCCAACAACAAGGGCTTGTACGAACCATCGCACGGATCGGCGCCGGATATTGCAGGTAAGGGCATTGCGAACCCTTTGGCGACCATCCTGTCGGCAGCGATGATGTTGCGTTACACACTGGCGCAGCCAGCGCAGGCCGATCGAATCGATACGGCAGTTAAGGCCGTCCTGGCGAAAGGTTTGCGCACTCCAGACATTTACGAAGCCGGGACTACCCGGGTGGGAACAGCCGAAATGGGCGATGCAGTGGTCAAAGCACTAAGTTGATTTTTAAGAAGATTTATTTTAGGTTAAGGACAACAAAATGAAATTAGTTGGGATAGTCGGTTGGCGCGGAATGGTGGGATCGGTTTTAATGCAACGTATGCAGGAAGAGGGCGATTTTGCACACATTGAACCAGTCTTTTTTTCAACGTCGAATGCTGGTGGTCAGGCTCCGGCTTTGGCCAAGAATGAAACCAGGCTGAAGGACGCCAACGATATCGCGGCTTTAAAAAAATGTTCGATAATTATTACTTGCCAGGGCGGCGACTATACAACTGAGATCTATCCGCAATTGAGAGCCAGCGGTTGGGATGGCTATTGGATTGATGCAGCCTCAACGCTGCGGATGAGTGAAGACGCCATTATCATTCTTGATCCGGTTAATTCTGACGTGATCAAGACCGGTTTGTCGAACGGGATTAAAAATTATATAGGCGGGAACTGCACGGTATCTTGTATGTTGATGGGCCTCGGCGGTCTGTTTCAGCACGATCTGGTCGAATGGGTCAGCAGCATGACTTACCAGGCAGCTTCTGGTGGCGGCGCGCAACATATGCGTGAATTGTTGTCCCAGTTTGGCAAGATTAACTCGACCGTGAAACACTTGCTGGATAACCCGAGTTCGGCGATTCTGGAAATTGACAGGATGGTTTTGGCGCAGCAGCACGCGTTTACTCCCGAAGAGACCAAACAGTTTGGCGTTCCTTTAGCTGGTAATTTAATCCCCTGGATCGACAAAGACCTGGGTGACGGAACGTCCAAAGAGGAATGGAAGGCCGGTGCGGAAACCAACAAAATTCTGGGACGTGGCGCAGGTTTTGCCAAGTCGCCAATTCCAGTCGATGGGCTGTGTGTTCGTGTAGGCGCGATGCGCTGCCATTCGCAGGCTTTGACTATCAAACTCAAAAAAGATGTTCCATTAAATGACATTGAAGCGATAGTGGCCAGTGCCAATCCGTGGGTTAAAGTAGTCGAAAACACGCGTGAAGCAACCATGCGAGAATTAACCCCCGCAGCGGTGACAGGAGGGATGACTATTCCAGTCGGGCGTATGCGTAAATTGAATATGGGAAGTGAGTATCTGTCTGCATTTACTGTTGGAGATCAATTGCTATGGGGCGCAGCCGAGCCGCTACGGCGTATGCTCAGGATCTTGGTGGATTAACTTACAACTGGTTTCAAAAAAAAGGGATGTTTTGTCCCTTTTTTTGTCTTTATTGCTTTTCCAATCGAAAAGTGCATCATATAATCATGTTTCTCTCAAAAAATTGTCTTAAGGCAACATTTTTTATTTAAAACTGTTGCTTCTGCATCATTGTTATTGCTACTAAACAAGATAAACTTGCAAGCCTAAGTTCCTGATGTTAATGTGAAAACCAGATTAGTTATTTGGAGACAAGCAAATAGTTCAACTAAGTTATTTAATATTTCCTATTGATAACAACTATTTGCTGATCATGCGTTTACCAGAATCTTGGTGATACCTATAAACATTTATATGTCACAAAATATGCAACCGAAAAATTCCGCAAGATTCGCTTCATTTAAGGTAAACACGTTAGCGCTCGCGTTAGCGTCATCTTGTCTGTTCTATTCGGGAGCAGATGCTGCAGGTCTGGGCAAACTAACGGTGCTGTCAGCTCTAGGGCAGCCGCTACGCGCCGAGATTGAGCTGACGTCGGTCACGAAAGACGATGCGGGTAATATGATGCCCAAATTAGCCAGTGCGGAAGCATATCGCCAGGCGAATGTTGAGTTTAGCAGTAGCTTGACCACTCTCCGATTCAATATTGTCGAACGAGGCTCAAGACATTTTGTGGTGGTCACTTCAACTCAGTCGGTAAATGAGCCTTTTTTAGAAATTTTGGTTGAATTAAATTCAGGATCAGGAAAATTAATTCGTGAGTACACCGTGTTGCTTGATCCGGTTGAGATGCAGGCCAGCAATGCGCCATTGAGCACATCCAACGGTACGACGGTTGCGACTCAAGCCCCTGCAGCATCAGCACCATCAGCTGCCGCGCCAGTAAGCAGCGCAGCGCCAGCAACTCCCGCTAAAACCGCTGCGCAACCTGCACAAGCTTCTAAGAACGCGGCGCCAACACCTGAAAGTGGTTCCAGCTACCAGATCAAGAGCGGCGATACATTGAGTAAAATCGCAAATCAATACAAACCGCAAGGCGTTTCGCTTGAGCAGATGCTGGTGGCACTCCAACGCAGTAATTCGGCGGCGTTTATTGACAATAATATGAATCTGCTGCGCGCCGGTCGGATCCTGACTATTCCTGACACTGGCGACATAGAACGTACCACACAGCCAGAAGCGAAAAAAATAGTGTTGGCGCAATCGGCTGATTTCGCTACCTATCGAAATCGGATGGCAGGTCAGGTAGAGCAGGCCAAACCAGAAAAAGCGGTCGAGTCGAAAAAAGCAGATACTGGCAAGATCACAGCCAAAGTGACTGAGGCGCCTACTCCGGCTAATGAGGCTAAAGATAAGTTGAAGTTATCCAAAGCCCAGGAGCAGCAGGCCAAAGCGCTGGAAGAGGACAAGATTGCCAAGCAACGCGCACTTGATGCAGCGAACGAGCGCGTCAAGGAACTTGAAGCCAATACCGCTAAACTGAAAAATATCCTAGATCTGAAAAATAAAGCAGCTTCTGCCGCCAGCGCCTCCGCTCCAGTTGTGGCGCCGGTAAAGCCGAGTGTAACGCCATCAGTGACAGCTGCAACGGCAACGTCGCTGCCAGCGGTGGAAGCCAGTGTGCCGGCATCGCAAGCAGCAGCAAAGCCAAGACCCAAAGTAGTGATGGCACCGGCTGCTGCACCAGAACCAAGTTTGACTGATAATCTGATCAAGTACCTGCCTTATGGTGCAGGGCTGCTGATGATCCTGGGATTGGTTGGCGTTTTTGTCAGCAAGCGCAAGAAAAAAACCGATCATTTTGACGATGAAAGTATCTTGACTGGTTCAAGCATCAAAACCAACTCATTGTTCGGATCAACTGGTGGTCAAAGTGTTGATACCAACAACAGTGTGTTTAATTCAAATTTTGCACCTTCGGCAAGCCAGCTTGATGCCAATGAGGTAGATCCGGTTGCCGAAGCCGATGTTTACATCGCTTATGGTCGTGACGAACAAGCCGAAGAGATTTTGAAAGAGGCACTGCGTACACAACCCGATCGTCAGGCAGTGCGTGTGAAACTGTTAGAGATTTATGCGCATCGCAAAGATACACGCACTTTTGAAACCGTGGCCGGTGAGTTATATGGCATGACCGGTGGCGAAGGTCCGGATTGGGCACAGGCTGCGTCATTGGGTATCATCATTGATCCGCAAAATCCGCTTTATGCAGGCGGGCATACAACAGATCATTCGTCAGTGCTGGGAGCCTCAACATTGCCGGTTGAGAGTCTGGATCCGGAAGCGCTGTTGGGAAATTCGTTGTCGCAAGAGATGCTGGATTCATTGACTGCCAAAAATGACGGCAGCCACTCAATGATGATGGGTGGGGACGGGGATATCAATGACCGGACTCATCGGACAGAAGAAATCCCAGACGGTCTGGATTTCGATTTGGGCCTGTCTACTAATCCTGAACCGGAAGATGACTACGGCTCGACTCATTCGATTCCAACACAGACTACCGCTAAAGGCCACGATGTCGGTGCAGATATTCCGATGCACGCCTTCGAAAATGAGCTGCAGGTTCCTGAACAACATGAGCCTGAACCAGACAGGCTGAGCATTCCGCCCGCAACCCGTAAATCTGACGTACATGCGGAAACGCCTGCCAAAGCAGAAGAGCATCCGGGAATGGATTTCGCTGCACTGGATTTTGACTTTGACATACCAAAATCCAAGACTGTAGAAACCAGTCCGGCGGAAGTCCAGTCTAGCCATGATGATATTGCTATGCATGATTCGACGCACATTGACTTTACGCCAAAGGCAACAGTGTCTGCGTTGGATTATGACCTGTCCAGTATCAGTCTGGATCTGCCGAAAACGAACGATGAACTGTCAGCTGCCTTGCCGAACATTCCGAATGAGAATCTGAATAAAACCATCCCGTTGGAGTCAATTCCGGTCCTCGCTGATGAGCTGGAGTCGAGTGCCGAAATGGCGACCAAGCTGGATTTGGCTGTTGCTTACCAGGAAATCGGCGATAAAGACGGTGCGCGTGAATTACTGGAAGAGGTTCTCAAAGGTGGCAGTGAGGAACAGATTACCCGTGCCAAAGCGATGATGCATGAATTGGCGTAAATGAATAATTTTTAAAAAGCGGGCGCTGGCAGTAAGCTGGCGCCCGTTTTTGCATATTGGAACGGAATTGAAACGGATAGTCTTAGGCGTTCAGTACGATGGCCAATCCTGGTTTGGATGGCAATCCCAACCGCATGGCCAAACTGTGCAGGATATGCTTCAAAAGGCCCTGCAAAGCATCGCGGCGCATCCAGTCAGCATCTCTTGCGCCGGTCGCACCGATGCTGGTGTCCACGCTCTCGAACAAATCGTACATTTTGATACTGACGTTGATCGGCCACTGAACTCATGGGTGCGCGGCGTAAATGCGCATTTGCCCAGTTCGATTGCCGTGCGCTGGTCAAAACAGTTGGAAAAAAATAACGACGACCAACAAGAATTTCATTCAAGGTTTAGCGCGCGATCGCGCACCTACCATTACGTCCTGTATAACAATCCGGTACGCTCTCCCATATTTGCCGGACGGGTTGGCTGGGTGTTTCGTGCTCTGGATGAAATGAAAATGCGTGAGGCCGCGCAACTCCTGGTCGGAGTGCATGATTTTTCTTCATTTCGGGCCGTATATTGTCAGGCCAAATCGCCAGTAAAACAGATGCACGAAATCACGATCCGCCGCCATGGCGATGTGCTGGTTTTTACTTTTCGCGCCAGTGCTTTCCTGCACCATATGGTCAGAAATATTATGGGCAGTCTGATCGCAGTAGGTAATGGGAATCAAAACCCCGAGTGGATAGGGGACGTTTTAAATTCCAAAGACCGCAGCATGGCTGCGGCCACATTTATGCCGGATGGTTTATATCTGGCAAAGGTAGAATATGATCCGAAATGGGATTTGCCTCAGCAAGTCTCATCTTTACCCTTGTAAGGCACCCGAATGGTTACACGAATCAAAATTTGCGGCTTGACGAGAAAAGCTGACGTCCAGACTGCAATTAATATGGGTGCGAATGCGCTTGGTTTTGTGTTCTACCCACAGAGCCCCAGATATGTCAGTCCGGCTCAGGCTGCCGAATTAATGGACAACATCCCGCCGTTTGTTACAACGGTCGGATTGTTCGTCAATGCAAGCGGCGATGAAGTCGCTGAAGTAATTGCGAAAGCGCCAGTCAAGTTGTTGCAGTTTCATGGCGATGAAACTCCAGAACAATGTCATGTCATCGCCGAGCGGGTACAAAAACACTTCTTGCGTGCCCTGCGCGTCAAGCCGGACATGGTCGGCAATGATTTGGTACAATACGACTCCTTGTACCAAATCAGCAGTAAATGGTTCAGCGCATTGTTGTTAGATACTTATGTAGATAGTTATGGTGGAAGTGGAAAGGTTTTTGATTGGTCAATTATCCCAAAAGAACTCGCTCCTCGGGTCGTTTTAAGTGGTGGCTTGACTGCGCAGAACGTAAGTGGCGCAGTGTCTCTGTTGCGCCCTAGCGCGGTCGATGTCAGCAGTGGTGTCGAACAGGCCAAGGGTATAAAAGATCCCGCTAAGATGCAGGCGTTTATTCATGCCGTGCGCTTAGCCGACACTTATTTACCAGAGAATAGCTATGAATCCCAATCAAACAATGAATGACAAAGAACAAGCGCCTTCAACTTATCAATTACCCGATGCGCGCGGACATTTCGGTATATACGGCGGCAGTTTTGTATCTGAAACACTCAATCACGCTTTAAGTGAACTCAACGACGTTTACCAGCATTACTCTCACGATCCACAATTTCTTGCTGAGTACCACAGCGAACTAAAACATTTCGTCGGACGGCCATCGCCAATTTATCACGCCAAACGCTGGTCGTCGGAACTGGGTGGCGCGCAGATTTTTTTCAAGCGTGAAGACCTGAATCACACCGGCGCGCACAAAATCAACAACGTGATCGGCCAGGCGCTGTTAGCCAAGCGGATGGGCAAGCCACGCGTAATCGCTGAAACCGGAGCTGGTCAACATGGCGTAGCCACGGCAACCATCTGTGCCAGGTTTGGTCTCGAATGTGTCGTTTACATGGGCTCAGAGGATATCGCGCGGCAGGCACAAAATGTCTATCGCATGAAATTATTGGGCGCGACCGTGGTACCGGTAACATCCGGTTCGAAAACACTCAAAGATGCCTTGAATGAAGCCATGCGTGACTGGGTGGCGAACGTCGAAAATACTTTTTATATTATCGGCACCGTCGCAGGCCCGCATCCTTATCCGAAAATGGTCAGGGATTTTCAGGTGGTAATCGGTAAAGAATGTCTTGTGCAAATGCCTGAGCTGGCCGGACGACAGCCAGATGCGGTCATTGCCTGTGTTGGCGGTGGATCAAATGCGATCGGCATCTTCCACCCTTACATTGATTACCCTGATGTGCAACTGATCGGCGTGGAAGCGGCCGGTGAAGGCGTTGAAACCGGACGGCATTCGGCCTCGATTACGGCTGGATCACCGGGCGTCCTGCACGGCAATCGCACCTACCTGTTACAGGACAAAAACGGACAAGTGGTCGAGACTCATTCGGTGTCGGCCGGATTGGATTACCCCGGCGTTGGTCCGGAACACGCCTGGTTACACGACTGTGGCCGCGCACAATATGTCACGATTACCGATAAGGAAGCACTGAAGGCATTTCACGAATGCTGCCAGATAGAGGGCATTATTCCCGCTCTGGAATCCAGTCATGCGATTGCCTACGCGACCAAGCTGGCGAAAACTTTGCCTGTCGATAAACTGTTGCTCGTCAATTTATCAGGACGTGGTGATAAAGATATGCATACCGTTGCACAACAAGCCGGTATCGAACTTTAAGGGGACACCATGTCAAGAATTCAAACCAAATTTCACGAATTGGCGCAACAGGGCCGTAAAGGCTTGATTCCATTTATCACTGCGGGCGATCCTGATCTGGGCACGACCGTGCGATTAATGCACGCATTGGTCAAGGGCGGGGCCGATATCATCGAGCTTGGCGTCCCGTTTTCAGATCCGATGGCAGATGGTCCTGTTATTCAAAGAGCATCGGAACGTGCGTTAAAACATGGTGTTGGCCTGCTTGATGTATTACAATGCGTGCGTCAATTCCGTCAGCTCGATCAGCAAACACCCGTTGTTCTGATGGGCTATGCGAATCCAATCGAACGGATGGGAATTGAGCATTTTGTGGTCGAATCAGCCAGTGCTGGCGTTGATGGTGTGCTGGTTGTGGATTACCCGCCAGAAGAATCCGTTGCTTTTGCTGCATCCATGAAGCAGCACGGACTCGACGTGATCTTCTTGTTGGCACCAACCTCGACCGATCAACGCATTATGCAAGTGGCAGGGATCGCCAATGGCTACGTGTATTACGTTTCACTCAAAGGAGTGACCGGCAACAGTGCCATTGACCTGACCGATGTGAATCGCATGCTGGCAAAGATCAAGCAACACGTCAAGGTGCCCATTGCGGTCGGTTTTGGGATACGGGATGGAGCGACGGCCAAATTGATTGCCAGCGTATCCGATGCGGTTGTGATTGGCAGCCGGATAATCCAGGAAATTGAAACCCATGGTTCAAACAGCGATGTGATGGTTGAGTCGGTACACAAATTTATCCATGATATTCGGCTCACCATGGATGCGCAGTCTTAGGCACGATCAGGAACCGCAGCGCAACAGCCTCAGGCTGTTGCCAGTAACAAGGAGAAAACTATGAGTTGGTTAGAAAAATTACTGCCGCCACGAATTCAACGCAATGATGCTGGCTCAACCCGCAAATCAATTCCGGAAGGCCTGTGGGTAAAGTGCCCATCCTGCGAAGCGGTGCTGTATCGCTCCGATCTGGAAGCAAATCTGCACGTGTGCCCAAAATGTAGTCACCACATGCGAATCAGCGCACGTGAGCGCCTCGATAGCTTGCTCGATGTTGGCGGCCACTATGAAATTGGTCAGGAAACTCTGCCGGTCGATACCTTGAAATTCAAAGACAGCAAGAAGTACACCGATCGCTTGAAAACTGCGATGGAATCAACCGGTGAAACTGACGCGCTGGTCGTGATCGGTGGCTCAATCATGAGCATTCCTGTGGTGGTGGCCTGCTTCGAATTTGATTTTATGGCCGGTTCAATGGGCTCGGTAGTTGGCGAGCGTTTTGTGCGAGGCGTGCAGGCATGTCTGGAGCAGAAAGTGCCGTTTATCTGCATCACTGCAACAGGCGGTGCGCGGATGCAGGAAGGTTTGCTGTCATTGATGCAGATGGCTAAAACAACTGCGATGCTGACCAAACTGTCAGAAAAAAAATTACCTTTTATTTCGGTGCTGACCGATCCGACAACCGGTGGTGTTTCTGCATCGTTCGCGTTTATGGGCGATGTTGTCATTGCCGAACCCAAAGCACTGATCGGCTTTGCCGGTGCCCGTGTGATTGAAAATACCGTGCGCGAAAAACTGCCTGAAGGTTTCCAGCGCGCTGAGTTCTTAATTCAAAAAGGTGCGATTGATATGATCGTTGATCGGCGCAAGATGCGTGAAGAAATTGCCAAGTTGTTGGCATTGCTGCAAAGCCAGCCAGCTGAAGCAGTCGCCTGATCAAATGGTCGTGAATTAACAAAACCACGGCAAGCCGTGGTTTTTTATTTGGGTCGATGGAAAAATGACGAAATTATCTACAAGCCAGTTAGCAACCTTGAATGAGTGGCTGACACATTTGGAACAAGCCCACCCGACCGTGATCGAACTAGGATTGCAGCGAGTAGGTGCAGTCAAAGAACGGATGGGGATTGCGTTCGACTGCCCGATCATCATTGTCGGCGGTACAAACGGGAAGGGCTCGACCTGCGCGATGCTGGAATCGATCCTGCTGCAAGGCGGGTATAAAGTCGGTCTGTACACGTCGCCGCATCTGGTTCACTTTAACGAACGCGCCCGCATTAACGGTGTCTCGGCGGCTGACCAGGAATTGGTCGAGGCATTTCAGCGCGTCGAACAGGCTCGAGGTGATATCTCCTTAAGTTATTTTGAATTCACCATGCTGGCCTGTGTGCATATTTTTGCCAAGGCCAATCTGAATGCGGTGATTCTGGAAGTGGGGATGGGTGGTCGATTGGATGCGGTCAATATTTTTAATGCTGATGTGGCCATCATTACCAGCGTTGACATCGATCATGTGGAATATTTGGGCAATACGCGGGAAGCGATCGGCTTTGAAAAGGCCGGTATTTTTCGGACCGGCCGCGCCGCAATTTGCTCGGATCCACTGCCGCCGCAATCGCTCATCGATCACGCTGTCGAGATCGACGCTGACCTCTGGCTGTTTGGCCGCGACTTCAATTACTCGGGTGACAAACAGCAATGGAATTATGCCGGACGCCAGCAACGACGTAATTCGTTGGCCTATCCCAGCTTGCGTGGTGCTAACCAATTACTCAATGCGTCAGCCGCGCTGGCTGCGTTGGAGGTGCTGAAAGATCGACTGCCTTTGGGTGCCCAGGAAATCCGCACTGGTTTAGTGATGATCGATCTGCCGGGCCGCTTTCAGGTATTGCCCGGCAAGCCAACCGTCGTACTCGATGTAGCGCATAATCCGCACGCGGCAGCAACATTGAATCAGAATCTGGGTAACATGGGATTTCATCCCTACACCTATGCTGTGTTTGGCGCGATGCAGGACAAGGACATTGTGGGCATATTCAATCAATTGAAGAACCAGATTGATCACTGGTGTGTGACCGACTTGCCGCTGCCAAGAGCTGCCACTGCCAGAAATATTGAAACGCTGTTAATCGGGCAAAATGTGCTTGAAGAATCGGAGAAAACAATCCAATGTTTTGACAGTCCTGCAAATGCTTTTAGATATGCCGTAAGTAAAGCAGGGGAAAATGATAGAATAGTGGTTTTCGGATCATTCCTTACCGTTGCAGGGGTTATCGAACTGGGTAAGCTTAAGTCGGTGCAGTGATTCGCGTAGTGAATATTTATTCAGAACCAAGCCGGAATCTTCTCGAACTGATAGGTAAGATATAGCGCATGAGTTTGTTTTCAATTTTTAGCAAGAAACCACCTGAACCAACTTCTGTTGCGGAAGCCCTGGCTGGCGCGGCCGAAACATCGGCACCCAAATCAAAAAACCGCCGTGCAGAAAATCGTGACGCGCAAAACGAACAGTTAGTCCCTGAAAAAAAACGTGCACGGCGTCGTCTGATCGGCGCTGTCGCGATCGTTCTGGCGGTTGTCATTGGCCTGCCAATGGTGCTCGACTCCGAACCAAAACCCATCAACAAGAACGTTGTCATCCAGATCCCGTCGAAAGAACCGATAACCACGTCGACTGAGCCTGAGATCGTTAAAGATGCCGCTGCAAACAAAACACCTAAACCGGCAGCGCTGACCGAGGCAGACACACCGCAAAGGACAGTCCAGACTGTGACTACGCCAGCTGTTGCCGAGGTTGTGGGCCCAGCCCCAGCCAAGGTCGTCAAGCCTGATAGTAAAACTGAAACAAAACACAGCGCTGACGTCATTCCGAAAAAAGACAGTGAACCAAAAAACAGGCCGGATGCGAAGTCAGAGAGCAAGTCACAGGTCAAGCCAGTTGCCAAACCTGATGCGAAGATTGAGAACAAGGTGACCGAAGTACATACAAAAACCGAAGAAATGGCTCGGGCACAGGCTATTTTGAGTGGGGCGGATCCAGTCGCAAAGCCTAAAACACGCATCGTGGTCCAGGTCGGCGCATTCGCCACCCAAGAAAAAGTAACTGAATTACAAGATAAATTAAGCGCCGCAGGGATCAAATCATTTACGCAAAAAGTAGCGACCAGTTCCGGCGATAAAATTCGGGTCCGGATCGGTCCATTCTCGGATCGGGAATCTGCCGATAAAGTGAAACTCCAATTGGAAAAACTGGGACTGAATGCAAGCCTGATCTCGCTGTAGTGCTATGACCGTATTCGACTATGTGGTTTTATTTATCCTAATTGCATCGATCATCATCAGCACCATGCGCGGATTAGTGAAAGAAATCCTCTCTTTGGCAAGCTGGATGATTGCATTTCTGGTTGCCAATGCATATGGCGTCAAAGTGGCCGCCTGGATGCCTTTTGAGGAGCAGTCAGCGCGACTCATTACCGCTTTTATCGCCTTGTTCATTGGCGTACATTTGCTAATGTGGATGGTAAGTATGGCAGTCGACAGCGTCATCCGTGCGATCGGATTGAAATTGGTGGACAGAGGTTTGGGCAGTTTATTCGGGGCCGCGCGCGGCTGCATCATTGTATTGGCTTTGATGCTGGTGTGCGGCTTGACCAGTTTGCCGGAGCAACCATTTTGGAAGCATGCCATGTTAAGACCGGTCGCAGAAGCGACGGCACTCACCATCAAACCCTATTTGCCGGGCCAAATTGCCAGGTACGTTAAATTTTAATTTCTTGTTTTAGGAGTCCACCATGTGTGGGATAGTCGGAGTAGTTTCAAATAATCTGGTTAATCAGGTCATCTATGATGCTTTGCTGTTACTGCAGCATCGTGGTCAGGATGCCGCCGGTATTGCCACCAACAGTGGCAGTTCGTTTGCCATGCATAAGGCCAATGGCCTGGTGCGTGACGTGTTCAGAACCCGCAACATGCGCTCCCTGCCAGGTAATGTGGGAATTGGGCAGGTCAGGTATCCAACTGCCGGATCAACCAGTGAGGACGAGGCACAACCGTTTTACGTAAACGCGCCGTTCGGGATCGTGTTGGCGCACAACGGTAATCTGACCAATGCAGAACAGTTGAAAATTGAACTGTTCAAGAATGATCGGCGCCATATCAACACTGAATCCGATTCTGAAGTCTTGCTCAATGTGCTGGCGCATGAAATTCAGCAATCAACCAGCAGCTATTCGCTGGAGCCTGCGACATTATTTGGCGCGATTGCCCAGCTGCATAAGCGCGTGCGCGGATCTTACGCCGTGGTGGCCCAAATCGCCGGTTACGGTTTGCTGGCCTTCCGTGATCCGTTCGGCATTCGCCCTCTTTGTCTGGGTGTGCTGGAAACGGATGCCGGCAATGAATACATGATCGCCAGCGAATCAGTGGCCCTGGAAGGCATCGGGTTCAAATTCATTCGCGACGTGGATCCGGGCGAAGCCATCTTTATTGATGAAGACCACAATCTGTATAGTCAGCAGTGTGCTGAAAATCCAACCTTAAATCCCTGCGCATTCGAGTACGTGTATCTGGCCAGGCCAGATTCCGTGCTCGATGGTGCATCGGTCTACGCCACCCGTCTGAAAATGGGCGAATACCTGGCTGACCAGGTGCGACAGTACATGTCCAGTGGTGCCATCGACGTGGTCATGCCGATTCCCGATTCATCCCGCCCCGCGGCCATGCAGCTGGCGCTGAAATTAAATCTGGATTATCGCGAAGGTTTCATCAAGAATCGTTATATCGGGCGTACGTTTATCATGCCGGGTAATGTGTCACGGCGTAAGTCAGTGCGCCAAAAACTCAATGCAATCGGTTCAGAGTTTAAGGGCAAGTCGGTGCTGCTGGTGGATGATTCCATCGTGCGCGGGACCACCAGCCGCGAAATTGTCCAAATGGCCAGAGAGTCCGGTGCGACCCGGGTTATTTTTGCTTCTGCAGCACCTCCGGTCAAATTCCCGAATGTGTATGGGATCGATATGCCAACCCGTCAGGAGTTAATTGCCTACGGTCGGTCGGAGGAAGAAGTCTGTCGCGAAATTACGGCTGATGCGCTGATTTATCAGAAAGTGTCAGCGATGCGCCAGGCGATTGCCGATGTGAATCCCAAACTGACCAGCCTTGAAGCGTCGTGTTTTGACGGCAATTACATTACTGGCGATATTACACGCGAATATCTGGATAAACTCGAAGCGGCACGCAACAATCCCAAGCATTTGATTGAGGATCGCGTGTCATCGCAACTGGATCTGAATTTAGCGAGAAGTGACTGATCATGGGGAAGGGTTTTACGACCACAATCTTGCACAATGACCGGCAGAGCCCGATAGAACACGGCTCTGTGCATAAACCCATCCACACCTCAGTGACTTTTGGTTATGCCGACGCGCGCGATCTGGCGGCAGTGTTTCAAAATAAGAAAAGCGGCTATCGCTATGGCCGTCAGGGTAATCCAACCGTCACTGCGCTCGAAGACAAAATTACTAAAATGGAAAACGGCGTTGCCAGTCTGTGCTTTGCCAGCGGTATGGCGGCAATTGGCGCGATTCCACAGGCCTTGTTGAAGGCGGGCGATCATGTTGTCGTCTCGATTTTTTTATTTGGCAATACCAATAATCTGTGGCAGACCGTTACCAATCACGGCATCAATGTCAGCTTCGTTGATGCTACTCAGGTCGAGAACGTCGCATCAGCAATCACACCGGCAACACGCCTGGTGTTTGTCGAAACCATCGCCAATCCGCGCACTCAGGTGGCCGATCTGGAAAAGATTGGCGCACTGTGCGCTGAACGCGGCCTCCTGTTTGTGGTCGACAACACCATGACGACACCTTATCTGTTCCAGCCAAAGTCTGTCGGGGCAGGATTGGTCATCAATTCGCTGACCAAAGCAATTTCCGGTCACGGTGATGTGTTGGGCGGCTGTATCACCGACACCGGCGCCTACGACTGGCGCAAATATCCGAACATCGCCACCAATATTCAGAAACAGCCCGAGGCAATGTGGGCGATTGCCCAGATTCGTTCCAAATCCCTGCGTGATTTTGGTGCCTGCATCTCACCCGATGCTGCCCACCAGGTTGCCATCGGCGCGGAAACCATGGCCTTGCGGGTTGATCGTCAATGCAGCAATACCAATGAACTGGTCGCGCTGCTGGCTGGTCATCCGAATGTGTCCAAAGTGTACTACCCCGGTCTACCCAATCACCCCCAGTTTGCCTTGTCCAAAAAGCTGTTCAAGGCGCAGGGCTCCATCTTCAGCTTTGAATTGAAATCAGGCATCGATTGTTTTGATTTTCTCAATAAACTCAGCATTGCCATCTCGGCCACGCACTTGGGTGATAATCGCACGCTGATCATCCCGGTTGCCCATACCATCTTTTTTGAAATGGGTCCGGAACGGCGCGCAGCGATGGATATCGCCGACTCATTAATTCGTGTTTCTGTTGGTATCGAAGATTCAAGCGACTTGCTGGCAGATTTCAAACAGGCCCTGGATTCGTTTGCCTGAACCCATTTAGGATATCTCTATGCTTTTGCAATCCCTGCGCATGACCTGGCGTGACTGGCGTGCTGGCGAACTCCGTTTTCTGCTGGTCGCTTTGGTGGTTGCGGTTGGAGCCTTAAGTTCGGTCGGATTTTTTGTTGACCGGGTCAGTAACGGCTTGCAGCGTGACGCCAACCAGCTGCTCGGCGCCGATCTGGTGATTAACTCGGATGCGGCAATCGGTGCCAGTTTGCGCGATCTCAATCACAACCTGGCGCAAGCGCAAACAGCCAGCTTTGTCAGCATGGCAGTGAGCAGCGATGAAGCACAAACCAAGCTGGTGGCGGTCAAGGCGGTGTCATCAGACTATCCGCTGCGCGGCCACCTCACGCTCGACAGCGGGATCGCACAGCACCAGATTCCCGCACCCGGCACGATCTGGGTAGACAGAACGGTGCTGGTCGCCCTGCATATGCAAGTCGGGCAGCAACTGAAACTGGGTGACCAGTTCTTTACGGTGACGCACCTGATTCAGGATGAGCCGGATCGCGGATCGGTCTTCATGAATATTGCGCCGCGCGTCCTGCTGGCCGAAACCGATCTGCCAGCCACACATTTAATTCTGCCCGGCTCGCGCGTAACGTATAAATTATTGCTGGCGGGCGATATTGAACAGGTCCGGTCGGCACAAAGCCAGTTCGAAAAACTGATCGAGGATCAGCATTTGAAGGGGGTAAATATTGAATCCTTCGAATCAGGTCGGCCAGAAATGAGTTCCACACTGGACCGCGCGAAACAGTTTCTCTCCCTCGTGAGTCTGCTCTCGGCCATGCTGGCAGCCTTGGCTATCGCACTGGCTGCGCGCCGTTTCATGCTGCGCCATGTCGATGCCTGCGCCATGTTGCGCTGTCTGGGGATGACCCAGACCCAAGTGACGCTGCTGTTTTTGATTGAATTTCTGATTCTCGGACTGGTCGCCAGTTTTCTGGGCGCAGCCCTGGGCTATTTGGGCCATCTGGGATTACTGGTCTGGCTGGGCAGTTTTATCACCACCACCTTGCCGCCGCCTTCGATACTCCCGGCTCTGCAGGGCATCGCCATCGGGCTGTTACTGCTGCTCGGCTTTGCTATCCCGCCGATCATGCAGCTGCGTAATGTGCCGCACAACCTGATGGTGCGCCGCGAAACTGGCACACCGCAAGCTCATACGATTTTTATTTATCTGATTGGCTTGGTCATGTTCGGTGTATTGCTGGTTTGGCAGACCGGCAATCTGAAGCTGGCCAGTTACACCTTCCTGGGATTTCTTCTCGGCTTCGTGTTGTTTGCGATTTGCGCCTGGTTCTTCTTGCGTTCGATGAAATGGATGCGTAACTGGTCCAGTTATCCTGCCTGGCGTTTCGCTATCAATGCGCTGCAGCGGCGACCTGCGGCCAGCGTGGTGCAGGTCGTGGCGCTGTCGCTGGGCCTGATGGCCTTGCTGTTATTGACCATCATTCGCGCCGATCTGCTCACGGCCTGGCGTCAGGCCACACCGGCCAATGCCCCGAATCAGTTCGTCGTCAATATTTTGCCCGAACAAAAAGACAGTATTGCCGGCCTGTTTAAGGAAAACAAGATCACCATTCCTGATTTCTACCCGATGATCCGCGGCCGACTGATCGCAGTCAACGACGTCACTGTCAGCGCCAACGATTTTGAATCCGATAGTGCAAAACGCCTGATTGAACGCGAATTCAATCTGTCGACGATGCCGCAGATGCAAAACCATAACCAGTTAATTTCCGGACACTGGTTCGCCAATGACAAGCCGGAAGCGTCGGTGGAAGAGGGTATCGCCAAAACCCTGCACCTGAAACTTGGTGACAAACTCAGGTTCAATGTCGCGGAACAGCAGATCGATGTGGAAGTGACCAGCCTGCGCAAACTCGAATGGAGTTCCATGCAGGTGAATTTCTTCGTGATTGTCAATCCCAAAGTCGCCGCCGATTTGCCTCGCACCTGGATTACCTCGTTTCATCTGCCGTCCGGGCAGGAAGCATTTATTCCTGAATTGTCGAAAAATTATTCGAATTTGACGGTCATCGATACCGGCGCAATCTTGCGGCAACTGCAAAATGTGTTGGATCAGGTTGTCGCGGCAGTGCAATTTCTGTTTTTGTTTACGATTGCCTGTGGTCTGTTGGTCTTGTACGCGGCTCTGCAAAGCTCACAGCAACAGCGCCTTCAGGAAGCCAGCCTGTTGCGCGCGCTCGGCGCATCCAAAAAACAGTTATCCCAGGCGCAGTGGATTGAATACGGTCTATTGGGCAGTCTGGCCGGCTTACTGGCGGCGAGCGGGGCGGCTGCGACCGGCTGGGTGCTCGCGCATCAGGTATTTGAATTCGCCTTCCAGCCCAGTCCCTTGCTGTGGTTGGTCGGACTGCTTGCTGGAGCATTGTGCGCGCTCGCCGGTGGCTGGCTGGGATTACGTCATATCCTGAATCAACCGCCATTATTGAGTCTGCGCGAAGGATAGCCCATGACAGAAATCGCGGAACCGAACGAAATTACTCTGTACGAACAGATCGGTGGGGCAGAAAAACTGCGTGAACTGGTTGATCGCTTTTATGATTTGATGGCGCTTGAAGCAGACTTTCAGACCATCCTGCAACTGCATCCCACCAGCTTGCACAACTCGCGCGACAAGTTATTCTGGTTTTTAAGTGGCTGGATGGGTGGACCAAATTTATACATTGAAAAATTCGGTCATCCCCGGTTGCGCGCGCGCCATCTGCCATATCGGATCGGCACCGCTGAACGCAATCAGTGGCTAATTTGTATGAAAACCGCCATGCATGAAGTGCAGCTTGAAGAAAGTCTGCAAGACCGACTGCTACAGTCGTTTTACGAAACCGCAGATTGGATGCGCAACCAGGAAGGTTAACAATTTTGATCAAACCGAGCTTTAACATCCTGCCATGGCAAGATGTACCACAGGCCCAAAACATTCTGTGGCGTGCGGAAAACGGCATGCCAGCGCCAAAAAAATTGCTGGTGGCCGATGATACCCTGACCGCCGACAGTGCCTACAAAATGGCCTGCGAGGGTTGCGGCTTGTTATGGCAGGGCGATTTCCAGAACGCCCGTCAGCTGTTGCAGGCCTTGGCACGTCGCTGTGACCGGCCGGTAAAAAAAGCAAAGAAAGGCGAGTCCACCCCGGTCGAACCAGGTCAGGCTTTTCATTTACATCGTCAGGCCCAATCGCAACGCGCTCGTGTTTTAGCGATGGTATTGATCCCGCTGAACGCTGACTACACCATTCCACTCAAACGTGCGCCGGATGTGGTGTTGGCGTGTAATGAAGCATATGGCAAGCCGGGTAATGCCAATTCGATTGTGTCCCTGCGCGAACTGCAAAGTCTGATTGGTGCCCACGAATGGCGCAAAAAAGGAGTTCTCATCCCCGCGCTGTCGGCCCACATCTATCCACACTACGGCGTGTTCTCGCCGCTCCGCGGAGAATATATCGAGTTGGTGGCCAGTACCCCGCTGCCCACGACAGATTTGGCAATGGATATTGGTACCGGTACCGGTGTGCTGGCGGCGGTTTTGGCTCAACGCGGGGTCAGGCGGGTGGTTGCAACCGACCTCGATCCGCGCGCTCTGCGCTGCGCAAGCGACAATATCCGCAATCTGGGCTATGCCGACAAGGTCACGATCACGACAGCCAACTTATTCCCGGAAGGGAAGGCGCCGCTGATTGTCTGCAATCCGCCCTGGGTTCCAGCACGACCAAGCTCTCCCATAGAATCGGCCATTTTTGATCCTGAAAGTCTGATGCTGCAAGGCTTTATCAGAGGATTGGCCGAGCATTTGGAGCATAAGGGGGAAGGGTGGTTGTTGCTGTCGGATCTGGCCGAGCACCTTGGATTGCGTACCCGCGAACAATTGCTGCAGTGGATTGAGACGGCAGGTTTGCGGATCGTCGAGCGCATCGATATTCAACCGCATCATCCCAAAATCTCGGATACCAGTGACCCGCTGCATGCTGCCCGAGCCGCGGAGACGACCTCGCTGTGGCGCCTGGTCGCAAAAAATTAGGAGAGCAAAATGAATAAACCCGCCAGAATCCTGACCTTCAAATGCAAAAAATGTGGCAAATCCGTGCAGGTCTTTTTACAAAAAGTATCGGCCTGTTCGCATATCCAGCCGTATCAGGGAATCTGCGCCTGTGGCGAATTACATCGGTATGCCACCGGACAGGTTGAGGCGGTGCAGGGATTTATAAATTCGACCGATCTGGATTGGGCGCACCGTCATTAAATTAATAATTTACTTTAAAGTATATTTTTAACCTATTGATTTTAAATAATAAAAATATTAAATCAAAAAGATCGGCGTACAATCTTTCCAAGTACATTAAGAATATCTCGTAACACATTGATTTTAAATATTAAAAATTTAAATTTATCTGTGCTGTTATGCCATGGTGTGCAAAATGTAAAAAATAACTGTTCCCGATCTATGGAAACCAGAAGCACTCCGCTATAGTTGAGGTTGGCCATTGCCGAACAGGGAGACGGGATGAGCACCAAAAAACCTATACCGCTGCCGGAAGGTCAGGCCGAGCTGTTGGAAATGATTGCCAACGGATTCCCGCTTAAACAAATCCTGGAACGACTCACTGTGTTGATCGAGGCGCAATCGCCTGGTCTCTATTGTTCAATATTATTGCTCGACCCCGACGGTATCCATATTCATCCCATTGCCGGTCCGAACATTCCCACTGAATACATGACTGCTTTGGAGGGCTTTGCGATCGGGCCGATTGGAGGCTCTTGCGGCACGGCCATGTACCGAAAGGAACCGGTCATTGTGACTGACGTGCGCACCGATCCTTTATGGGCGCCGTACAAGTCACTGCTGGAGCCGCACGGTTTTCGCTCCTGCTGGTCCAATCCCATCCTGATCGATCAAGACCGTGTGCTCGGTAGTTTCGCCATGTATTATCGCGAGGTGCGCAGTCCCGGGCCGCGCGAGCTGGAGTTAATGGCAGTGGCGACGCATATCGCGGGCATTGCCATCAACCGGACTTACAACGAAGAAGCCCTGCGAAGACATCAGCTTGGCCTGGAAGAGTTGGTCAGAGAGCGCACAGCCCAGCTGATGGCCGAGAAAAACAAGGCTGAAAGTACATCAATTGCCCTGATTAAAGCCAATCAGGATTTGATTGCCAGCTTCAATACGCTGAACGCAGCACAGGAAGAACTGGTGCGCAATAAGCAGCTGGCCGCGCTCGGTTCTCTGGTAGCCGGTGTGGCGCACGAGTTGAATACGCCGATCGGCAATTGCGTGCTGGCGTCGAGCAAACTGTCTGATGAAACCAGGATTCTGTCGCAGAATTTTATTAGACAGAAGGCGATTAAACGCGGCGTATTTTTGCATTATCTGGACGACGTGGCCGAAGCCAATGAGATCCTGGCGCGTAATCTCGATCGCGCTGCCAATCTTGTCCTGAGCTTCAAGCAGATTGCGGTCGATCAGGCCAACTCCAATCGCCGCACATTCAATTTGCAACAGACGGTTGCGGAAATCCTCGGGCTGATTCAAGTCAGCTTCCAGCAGCGCGCGTTCATTATTGAAGAGCACATCCCAACTGACCTGGAATTGGACAGTTATCCAGGCGCGATCAGCCAGGTGCTGGAATGTCTGGTGGAAAATTCGCAGATTCACGGCTTTGAAGGACGCGACAGGGGCAAAATTACTGTCAGTGCCAATGCTGACAAAGCCGGGTGGATCAATCTTTTAGTTCAGGATGACGGTATCGGCATCCCGGGCCAGCACAGCGATAAAATTTTTGATCCGTTCTTTACCACCAAAATGGGCAGTGGCAGCCTGGGGCTGGGCTTGAATATCGCCCACAATGTCGTCATTGGTATTTTGGGAGGGAAAGTGCGCGTCGAAAGTGCACCGGAGACTGGCACGCTGGTGACGATTTCGCTGCCGGTGGTGGCACCGCATTTAAGGAATCCAGTCTGACTGAATAGGTGTATTGCTATGCTTTTATGTGAGACTCCAGCAGCCGAAGATCTGCCTTCGGTATATGGGTCAGATATTCTGGCACGGGCTGATTAAAACTCCCCATACCTGACAGTAGATACAGCCGGGTAAATCCCAGGGCATGAAGGTATTCTGCAATGTCGATACCATTTTTGTCGAAATTGACGAATTGGTAGTCCAGCATAATTTTGGTTTCTTTTGGATATTGCGCAGCAATCGCCATAAAACGTTGTGGGTCAACGTGGGTATCGATTGTTTTGTATCGTTCAAACACAAACTTAAAACTATCCAGCAAGTCTTGATCGTCGTCGACAAAAACCACATCAACTTTGCGCATCTCGTGCTGTACTGCTTTCTCAGAGTTTTTAATCAGTGCTGGCTCGACGTCGATAGGGATATCGTAGGCCAGCTGTTTAGGCAGGATGATCGTCCCAACCTTGACCGCGTCGCCACAAACAGATTTGTTTTCATAGTGGCTCGTGACTAAAATCGAACGATCGACAGGCGTCTGACGAATTACATCCAATCCATTCAAATCTTGTTTTAATAATTCATAGTCAGTCAGTAAAAATACTTTGCGGATGTCTTCCGGTGGAAGATTGTTGATGAAATCAACGCAGTCTTGGCCAATCTCAAAATGATGCACTTGTAAATTCGAAAATTGCTTGACAAGCTCATCAAAACGAGTGTTCCAGGCCAGATGAATAGAGCTGTCGTCATCCAGAATTACGACGATGTCGTCATCATGCAAATGTATTGAATCTGCGATCCAGTCTTGTGAGGGAACTCGTGGAAAGGTCAGAATCATTTTTGTGCCGACGCCTTCCTGAGATTCAATCGCCAACTTTCCCTCGTTATTCTGTAAGGTTTCGTGAACCTGGGTCAAACCGATACCGTGTCCGTCTTGCTTACCTTCAGTGACCGCGATCTGGTTCAAGATCCTCGTTACCAACTCCGCCCTCATACCTTTGCCATTGTCTTCAACGGTAAGAAACACATGCTCTGCGGTCGCGTCAAGATGCAGTACTACTTCGCCCTGTTTGCCATCGAGTGCATCAACAGCGTTATTGATGATATTGGAGAGCATTGATAGCATGACGCGTTCTGATCTGCTGGAAATTATTGATGATCGCGCTGCCAGCAAGGCGACCATCATTACCAGTCAATTACCGCTTGAACACTGGCATGCCTGGATCGGTGATGCCACGATTGCCGATGCCATACTGGATCGCATCATGCAGAAAAACCATCGGTTCACACTGACCGGTGATTCAATGCGCGTAAATAAACAAAAAAACAGCAAAAAGGAGAAAAACATGGATCCATCGTGACCGATGACATTACAATTTAACCGCGTAACACCATTTTAGGCGCATCGGTCACGATCACCAGAATCGTCGGTCACGTTCACCAGAATACGCACGCTTTGGGTCGATGCACTTTTTTCCTAAAAACTTGCACCACTGTTGAGGGATTTAAAGCGTCTCCAGATACGAATAAATAATTCAGTCCTGAAAACAGGGTGGGATCTTGCAGTACAAGCTGATCAAAAAGTGCAGAAGTGAGAGAACAAATAGTGATGCTATTTTTTTGTATGGCAGTTTTTAACAATTGGCCAGATAAAATCGTTTTGAGAGGTAAGACACATAAGGTCAGGCCACTTAACAGTGCATCCCAAATCTCAAACATGGATACATCAAAATTAATACTGGTGGTTTGCGCCATCACATCTTGCGAACTTAGTTTGAAATAATTTTGATTTTTTACAAGCTGTACTACGTTGCGATGCTCAACCATCACCCCCTTTGGTCTCCCCGTGGTGCCAGAAGTGTAGAGGACATAGGCCAGATGTTGCGGTTGAACCGGTGAGCGTGGATTAGAAGCAGGGTAGTCGTTGTATAAGTCACGCTCTACCAAGACGATGTTTTTTTCTGTTGCGGGCAAATGCTGTACAAGATTTTCTTGCGTAAGAATAATCTCAGCATTGGTATCTTGCAGCATAAACTGCAAACGTGCTTTGGGATAGGCTGGATCCAGTGGCACATATGCACCACCCGCTTTTAAGATTGCCAGCATGCTGACTATGCAATCTATGCCACGTTCGAGGCTCATCCCGATCAACGTATCAGGATTAATATCGTGGTGCTTCTTTAAATAATTTGCCAGCTGATTGGCTCGCTGGTTGAGCTGACGGTAGGTCAGCTTTTGGTCCTCAAATATTAGCGCCGTTTTTTCGGGCACTTTTTCAACTTGTTCTTCAAAGAGTTGATGGATCGTTTTGTTTGGAAAAGGTAGGGGCATATTATCATCCTTGATCGTAATTACCTTGCCACTTAATATTTGGCAGTTTTTGGCCGATTCAGCTGGTGCTGCCAGAATATTTTTTAAGTGCCTTGCTATTTTTTAATTCTGCATAATTCACGTTATCAACCCTCGGATTTGAAATGGAATTTTGGGTCGAAGTATTGTTTTGGCGTCCGCTCTTCTTGTAAAGGTGACAATTTGCTTTAGTGTGAAGTTTGAAACATTCAGAGCCGACTGATACAGTTTAATTAAAAAATATACAATACCAAACATGTTGCAGCTTGGTTGTGCAAAAAACAATATCATAGAAATAAGTTTCGATTCCTCACTAAAAATTAGGTTTTATACTACATAAAAAGTTAAGCTTGTTCAATGGAAATTCTTGTTGGGATTGGTTTTTCAATTTGATATCGGCAACCAAGCTGCCGAATTTCGGGGTGGATGGCAGTGCGCCAAAACGAAATTAATTGGGACGCAAACATATCGTCCACAATTACGGCCATGGCGGCAGCGGTTGGTCGCTTTCCTGGGGATCGAGCACACTGGCGCTGCGTCTGGCGCAAACGACCGGTGTGCGGACAATAGGCGTAATAGGTTGCGGTGCATTGGGATTGACTTCGGCACTGCTGGCCCAGCGTGCCGGAATGAAGGTCACGATTTATGCCAAAGCACTGCCGCCCGATGTCGCCTCGATGAATGCCTCCGGTGTCTGGACCCCTGACTCACGGATCTGCGATGCCGAACATGCGCCCGGATTGGCCGCGCGCTGGGAAGAGATGGCGCGGATTTCGTATTCCACCTACCAGAAAATGTTAGGCCTGCCTGGCAATCCGATCGAATGGTTTGATGGCTATGCGCCGTCTGACCAATCGTTCGATACGAAGCACGCTTCGGTCGCGGACGAACCTGAATATGGTGAGTTCAATGACCTCGCCGCGGAAACCAAAACTCACAGGGTGATTCTGCCAGCCGGCAGCCATCCGTTTGCGCACCCCTATGTCGCGCGCTACACCATGATGATGTTCAATATCAGCACCTATGCGCGGATGCTGATGACAGATTTTTTGGCGATGGGTGGAAAAATTGAAGTGGCACAGTTCGCGCACGCGAAAGAATTATTGAAACTGCCCGAACACACGCTGATCAATGCGACCGGCTACGGAGCCAGAGCACTGTTTCAGGACGATACGGTTATTCCGGTGCGCGGACAAACCGCGCGCCTGATTCCCCAAACAGAAGTGACCTATGGCTTGAGCACCCGCACGCTGTCAGTCATTCCGCGTCGGGATGGCATTTTGGTGCAGGCATTTGGCGACATCGGCAATTTTAACAATGCCGACACTACGCCGGATCGCAGAGCGTCTGAAAACGCCGTCATGGAACTGGCTGCGCTGGTCAATTTCGGGACGACTTAACCCAGATTCGATGCGGTATGCACCAATTTGTCCTGCCTGGTGCGCATCTGGTTTTTATTGCGACGGCCCTTGATGCCTGTCGCGGTCTGACCAATAGAAAAACAGGAGTTCGATCCGCCGTTGGGCAAGATCTGAATTTCAAATTCTTTTGGACGCTGCAATACTGCGTCCTTCCGTTTAAAACTGAGTGACAGCTGCTGTCTGATACGCTCGACCAATGTCGTTTTCCGCAGGACCGTATCTGGCAAAGTTTTAGTTGTATTACGCATGATTGTTGTCCCAATGGCAGTGAAGAAAATGAATTCTGCAGCCACGCTGCAGAATCACTGAATTAGCTGACTTATTTTCCGAATTGTGTCTTGGCCGCTGCAACACAGTTATCCTTGCCGTTACCTGCCAGGGCATCGCATTTTTGCAGTGCCACGGTATAGTCTGCATCGCGCTTGTCTTCGTTTGCGCTGCCACGTGCGTCATTCACTTTTTTGTCAGCGACTGCATCGGCCTCGGCTGCCACCATCACGGCTTTGGCCTGTTTGACGCAGACATCTTGTTCGTTACCGTTTTTGCTGGCGCATTTGGCTTTGGCTACTGAAAAGTTGGCCTCAGCGATTTCTTTTCTGGCGCTCACACGTGCACCGGCAGTACCTTCGAACTGCGCATGCGCCTGCTCTTTGGTTATGGTGCGGGCTGCTTTTGCCTCTGCAATACAGACATCTTTCGGATTGCCGGTGATGCCGTCGCACTGGCTGCGGGCAATTTTAAAATCGGCATCAGCCTTTTCGGTCGAGGCGGTGTAGGCTGCCTTTTGTTCCGCAGTTGCGGCTGAGGCAGAAGTTGTGAAGCCGATTGCGGCGCCAGCGAGCATGATGATCATTGCATATTTCATAGTGTGTCCTTGGTTTGAAGTGTTGAGTTTGGTTTGGTGGTCAATAGGAATCTGAATGCCACCAGAGTCTTTATACGCGCTAAGCATTGTCAATTCGGTACGCCATCGCACATTGGCCTGAACTATTGTCGAGTTCCGTATTTCTGGCTGCACGGGTGCTGCGCTTTTGAGCGATGGTCGCCAGGATTGCGTTCCAGGACACGATGAAGGCGGCACTGCCTTCAAGCTGAAGTTGTACCGCCAAATGTTCAATATCGATCCCGGCAGCCTCAAATAACGCGATTTCTTCGTTGGCGTTGTCGCCATCGAATGACATCGTATGGCCGATCAGACCGTGGTCGCCAAATGCCAGCAGCGTTTCTTCCGGCATGGTATTGATCGTGCTCGGCGCGGCCAGCTCTTGCACATAATAATTATCTGACAGGGTTTTATCTTTGCATCCGGTGCTGGCCCACAGCAGGCGTTGCGGCATCGCACCGGCCATCGCCAGGCGTTGCCAGCGCGGCGAATCAATGCATGCCTGCCAGGCGCGATAAGTGCGCTGGGCGATCGCCACGCCGAGTTTATTATGCAGTTCCGCTGCGACCTGATCTCTGACTGCCACATCCCAACGGCTGACGAACAATGAGGCAAGCGATGCGACCTTGGGGTCCAGTCCGGCGTCGATCCGGCGTTCGATCCCGCGCATGTACGCCGAGGCGGCCCGCATATACTGGCCGCTGGAAAACAATAAGGTGACGTTGATCGGAATGCCGGCAAAAATCAGTTCTTCGATGGCGATCAAGCCGGCACTGTTGCCCGCTATGTTGATAAGCAGGTTATCCAGCTGCGCGATGTCATGCAGTCGTTTCGCCTCCCGGATCAGTGCGTTTGCATCGTTGGCCAGCAGCGGTGAAATATCCATTGATACCCAACCGTCTACGCCTTCACTGGCCTGATGAACCGGGCTGAATAATTCTGCCGCCCAGTTCAGATCTTCCAGGGCAAGCTCGAAGAACACATCGCTGCCTGATTTGTCCGGCGCGGCAAGTCCCAGAATCGCTTCGTCATACAACTCGTCTTCGCTCAGTGCCTTGGCAAAGATGGCTGGATTGCTGGTCAATCCTGTGACGTGATAATTGCTGATGTACTTGTCCAGTGTGGCGCTGCGCAGCAGCGAGCGACTGATCTTGTCGAGCCAGATACTCTGACCCAGTTTGCATAAATGTTCGGTGGTGTTCATGACTCACTTTCGTTTTACTCATACCCGAAATCGTAAATCCGGCCGTCGCGCCGGTCTGTACGCTATCCCACGTTGAACGCGGTGCGGGCCGCCATGTATGTTCGATAACGCACGGAACGCCGGCGGCCTCGGGGATATCATTGCAACACTATCCTTTGTCGTTCAATCAGGTATCAATCAACGCCGCTACGCTTCGAACCAATTCAACTCTTTGCGATGGCAGGCTCACAAGAAAGTGCAGCGCCCATTGAAAATCTTTCCCAAAAATTTCAGTCTGTCTTATTTCGCCGGTATCGTTACCAAACACGAAGTGCCAGGTAAATATGACGAGGGTGAATTGCCCCTGCGCGCAGAATTGTTCGGCGTGGTGCAAATGGAGCAGCACGGCATGCTGTTGGCGCGCTCGCATCAGATCAAGCCAGGCAAAGCCAGAGACTTACTGTTGGGCCGTCTGGCCGATAACGAGAACGTCTTAAATGGCGCCTGCAATCTGCTCACCGTGGCCTTGAAAGAGGGACGCCAGATCAGTCCCGCGGCGGAGTGGTTACTCGATAACTACTATCTGATTGAAGATCAGATCCGCACCGCCAAACGGCATCTCCCGAAAGGCTACAGCAAAGAATTGCCGCGTCTGACCGGCGCTGCGGCTCATCCGCGAGTGTATGACCTGGCCCTGCAGACCATTTCGCATGGTGACGGCCGGATCGACCCGGAAGGCCTGTCGCGCTTTATCGCCGCGTATCAGCAGGTCACGCCACTGACGCTGGGCGAATTGTGGGCCATTCCGATCATGCTGCGACTGGCCTTGATCGAAAATTTGCGCCGCGTGGCGGCACGCTTGGTGGCCAATCGCATCAATGCCAATCTGGCCGACTATTGGGCTGACCAGATGGTCGACACGGTAGAAAAAGATCCCAGCACGCTGATCCTGCTGGTTGCCGATATGGCGCGTTCCGATCCGCCGATGGTCGGTGCTTTCGTTGCCGAACTGGCGCGCCGACTGCAAGGGCAGGGACCGGCACTCAGTTTGCCGCTGACCTGGATTGCACCACGACTGTCGGAAATCGGCCTGACCGTCGAACAGCTGATTCAAATTGAAGGACAGCAAAAAGCTGCCGATCAGGTCTCGATCAGTAACAGCATCGGCAGTCTGCGTTTATTGGGAAAAATGGATTGGCGTGAATTCGTCGAAACCATGAGCTCGGTAGAAACCGTGTTATTGCGTGATCCAACCGACGACTACCGGTCGATGGATTTTGCCACGCGCGACCGCTATCGCCATGTGATCGAACAGATCAGCAGACGCAGCAAGTTGAGCGAGGTCGAGGTGGCCGAGCACGCCATTTTTCTGGCGGAACAATCGGCGCTCTCGCACGGTCATGCTGACCACAGCGCGCACGTCGGCTATTTCCTGATTGATGCCGGACTGGCGCAACTTGAGCTGGCCATCCCGATGACATTTACCGCATACGAAGCCGTGTGCCGCAGCTGCAGGAAAGCGCCGCTGCTGAGCTATATCGGCGGCATCATTTTGCTCGGTATCGTGATTCTTGGCGCCATTGCCAGCAAGGTGGTGGCCGAGTCGGTGCCGGACTGGCAGCTGATCCTGCTGACCGCGCTGTCCCTGTTGGGGGTCAGTCAATTGGCCAGCAGTCTGGTAAACTGGATCGTCACGATCGTGGTCACGCCGCATCAGTTGCCACGCATGGATTTTTCGGAAGGGATCAGTCCGGGCTGTAAAACTCTGGTCACCATTCCAACCATGTTGTCCTCGATGAAGGGGGTAGAGAGCCTGTGTGAAGCACTCGAAGTGCGCTTCCTGGCCAATCAGGATCACCATATTTCCTATTCGCTGCTGACCGATTTTATCGATGCGGCCACAGAAACGACCGAATCCGATGCCGGCTTGCTGGCACTGGCCCGGCAATCTATCGGGCAATTGAACGAAAAATACCGGGTAGCCGGGATAGATAAATTTTTTCTGTTTCACCGCGCGCGCAGCTGGAATGCGCAAGAAAAAATCTGGATGGGCTATGAACGCAAACGCGGCAAGCTCGCCTGTCTGAATGGCTTTTTACGCCAGGACCCGACCCATTCGTTTGATACCGTGGTCGGCGATACCGCGCAATTGACCGGCATTAAATATGTCATCACCCTCGATACCGATACCCAGTTGCCGCGCGAGTCAGCGCGGCAGTTGATCGCCACCATTGCCCATCCCCTGAATCAGGCCCGCTTTGATGCGGATCTGCGTCGCGTCACGGCCGGTTACGGGATTTTGCAACCGCGCGTTTCGTCCAGCCTGCCACCGTCAAATGCCTCTCTCTATCAACGGTTGTGCAGCGGCGATACCGGCATCGATCCATACACCCGCGCGATCTCCGATGTGTATCAGGACGTGTTCGGTGAAGGCTCGTTTATCGGCAAAGGCATTTACGATATCGACGCCTTTGAACAGGCTCTGGCCGGTAAATTTTCCGACAATCAGATTCTCAGCCATGACTTGCTGGAAGGCTGCTATGCCAGGTCCGGACTGATTTCCGACGTCCATGTCTTTGAAGATTATCCCAAGCGTTACAGCAATGACGTACAGCGTCGGCATCGCTGGATCCGCGGCGACTGGCAACTGCTGGGCTGGTTGCTGCCGCAATCCCTGAAAGCCAAACCGGAGCTGGCCAGCAAAAAAAATCCGTTGTCGATTCTGTCGCGCTGGAAGCTGTTTGATAATTTGCGCCGCAGTCTGGTCTCAACCAGCCTGGTGCTGCTGCTGGGCTGTGCCTGGTTTCTGTCACCGGCGCCGTGGTTCTGGAGCTGTGTGGTACTGGGCCTGTTGCTGATTCCGCCGCTGATCATTTCCCTGCATGATCTGATGCGCAAATCGAATGATATTCTGGTGCTGCAGCATTTGAACACCTCGCTGCGTTCATTCCGCCAGCATCTGTTCCACGCCGGGCTCACACTCATATTTCTGCCTTATGACGCCTGGTACAGTATGGACGCAATCCTGCGCGCGCTGTGGCGCATGACGATCAGTCGCCGTCGCCTGCTGGAATGGGTGCCCTCGAATCAGGACGCCGAACCCGCCCATCCGCTGGCTGGCGCATTGAAAACCATGTGGTTTGCTCCGCTGCTGGCCATCGTGCTGGCCGCCTTGCTGTTTCGCCTGCATCCGCTGGCACTGTATGCCGCCGTGCCATTCCTGCTGGCCTGGCTGACTGCGCCGGGCATCGCCTGGCTGATCAGCGAACCGCGGGTGCGCCATCAGGCACAGTTGGAAGAAGACCAGACGGTATTTCTGTACAAGCTGGCGCGCAAAATCTTTTCGTACTACGAAGTGCTGGTCACCGATGCTGACAACTGGCTGCCGCCCGACAATATTCAGGAGCGCCCGGTCGCCGTTACTGCACATCGCACTTCCCCGACCAATATTGGCCTGACCTTGCTGGCCAACCTAAGCGCCTACGATTTCGGTTTTATATCGCTCAGCACGCTGCTTGAACGTTCCGGCAATACCCTGACCACCATGGCGCGCATGGAACGCCATCGCGGTCATTTCTATAACTGGTATGACACAGAAAGTCTGCAACCATTGATGCCGATGTATATCTCGACGGTTGACAGCGGTAATCTTGCCGGGCATTTGCTCACCCTGCGCCCCGGTCTGCTGATGCTGGTGAAACAGCCGATCATCAATCCACGCATGATCAGCGGCATCAGCGATACCTATCGCGTCTTTAAAAGCCTGGCTGGTGCCAGTTCACAAACCGAGTTGCTGCAGTTTCAGAGCTTGCTGGATGAAGTGCCGACACTGGACTCGTTGAGCAAGTGCCACGCCGTGCTGCAAAAACTGTCGGTCTCAGCCAAAGAACTGGAATCGGTGTATGCCGATTCCGGCAACGATCAGTTAACCTGGTGGGTGAGGGCATTGGCCAGTCAGTGCCGCAGCATGTACGACGAATTGATGTATCTGGCACCGTGGAGCGGCTTGATCAACGCCCTGCAACCGCACGAGCTGTTCGCCGGTATCGATGCGATACCGACCCTGCAGCAACTGGCGGAACTGGAGACAGTCTGGCTGGCGCAGAAAGATCACAGCGCCCAGGCGGTCGGGAGCGAAGAAATCAGCGGGCTCGATACCATGCTGGCGCTCGGCAGTCAGCGTGCCGTCGAGACCATCCACGAACTGGAAAAACAGGCCAGACTGGCAGAAGAATTTGCTCAGATGGATTTCACTTTCCTGTATGACCGTTCAACCCATTTGATGACGATCGGCTATGCCGTCGCCGAACAGCGCTGCGACAGCAGCTTCTACGACCTGCTGGCCTCCGAAGTGCGCCTGTGCACCTTCGTAATGATCGCGCAGGGCCAGTTGCCGCAAGAAAGCTGGTTTGCACTGGGCCGCCAACTGACCGTGGCCGGTGGCGATCCGATCCTGCTGTCCTGGAGCGGTTCGATGTTTGAATACCTCATGCCCTTGCTGGTCATGCCAACCTTCGACAATACCTTGCTCGATCAGACTTACCATTCAGTCGTGCAGCGCCAGATCGATTATGGCGCGCAACGCGATGTGCCCTGGGGTATTTCCGAATCCAGTTATCACACCTTCGACGCCAATCTGAATTACCAGTACCGCGCCTTCGGCGTGCCGGGACTCGGTCTGAAACGCGGCCTGGGCGATGATCTGGTGGTCGCGCCGTATGCTTCGATGATGGCCCTGATGGTTGACCCGAAAGCGGCCTGCGACAATTTGCAGCGCCTGGCCAAAGATGGCTTCGACGGAAAATTCGGCCTCTACGAAGCGATCGATTACACCAGCTCACGCTTGCCGCGCGGTCAGTCACATGCCCTGATCCAGTCCTTCATGGCCCATCATCAGGGCATGGGCCTGTTGGCGCTGGAATACTATTTGCTGGATAAACCGATGCAGAAACGGTTCGAGTCGGACCCACTGTTTCAGGCCACGATCTTGCTGTTGCAGGAAAAAATTCCCAAGGCCTCGGCCTATTATTCGAATACGGTCGAACTTGCCGATGTGCGCAGCGACATCGACGAATCGGCCATGCCGATGCGCATTATCAGCCGCCACGACACCCGCGTGCCGGAAGTGCAGCTGCTGTCCAATGGTCGCTACAACCTGATGATCAGCAATTCCGGCGGCAACAGCACGCGCTGGAAGGATCTGGCACTGACACGCTGGCGCGAAGACGGCACCGCCGACAACTACGGCGCGTTCTGCTACATCCGCGATTGCACCGCGAATCGATTCTGGTCGACCACCTATCAGCCAACCATGGCCGCGCCAGACAGCTATGAAGTAATTTTTTCCGAAGGCCGGGCCGAATTCCGCCGTCGCGACGATGGCATCGAGATGCATACCGAAATTGTCGTCTCACCGGAAGACGATATCGAGATGCGCCGCACTCACATCACCAATCGTTCCAATTCCAGACGCACGATTGAAATCACCAGTTACGCCGAGATCGTGCTGGCACGACCGGCCGACGAAGCTGCCCATCCGGCATTTTCCAATCTGTTTGTGCAGACTGAAATCATGGCGCAGCAAAACGCGATTCTGTGCAGCCGTCGGCCACGCTCCAGCGACGAAGAGATTCCCTGCATGTTCACCCTGATGGTGGCGCACGGCGAAGTGATCAGCGAGATTACGTTCGAAACCGATCGTGCCAAATTTTTGGGACGCGGGAACACCACTGCCTCGCCGGACGCCATGCGCACCGGCGGCAAGTTATCTGGCAGTCAGGGTTCTGTGCTCGATCCGATCGCTGCGATTCGCTTCCAGATCGAACTTGAGCCGCAACAGACTGCGGACGTGGATTTTGTGATCGGCGCAGCAGAGAACCGCGATGAAGCGGTGCAGCTGATTGCCAAGTATCAGGATCGCTTCCTGGCCGACCGGGTGTTCGAACTGGCCTGGACCCACAGTCAGGTGGTGCTGCGTCAGCTCAATGCCAGCGAAGCCGATGCGCAACTGTTTGCGCGCCTGGCCGGTTCGGTGATTTATCTGAATGATCAACTGCGTGCCGAAGCCAGCATATTGCTGAAGAACCGGCGCGGTCAGTCGGGCCTGTGGAGTTATGCCATTTCCGGGGATCTGCCTATCGTGCTGGTGCAGATCAGAGACATGGAAAACATCGATCTGGTGCGCCAGATGGTGCAGGCCCATTCCTACTGGCGCCTGAAAGGTCTGGCGGTCGATCTGGTGATCTGGAATGAAGATCACGCCGGTTACCGTCAGGTGATGCAGGAGCAGATCATGGGCATGATTGCCTCGGGAATTGAAGCCCATTCGATTGATCGCCCGGGCGGCATCTTTGTGCGCCTGGCCGATCAGATGTCGATCGAAGACCGGGTGTTGCTGCAGTCGGTGGCGCGCGTCGTAATTTGCGACAGTCGTGGTTCGCTGGCCGATCAGTTGAACCGGCGTGGCACACCGGAATTGCGCATGCCTTTGCTGATTGCCAGCCAGCCGCGTGTGATCGTTGACGACGCAGCGCCGCCGCCAAGCGATCTGCAGATTTTCAATGGTCTGGGCGGCTTTACGCCGGACGGCAGGGAATATATCGTCACCACCTCCAAAGATCATACGACACCGGCACCCTGGGTCAATGTGCTTGCCAATCCGCTGTTCGGCACGGTGATTTCCGAGAGCGGTCAGGCCTACACCTGGGGCGAAAATGCCCACGAATTCCGGCTCACGCCCTGGAAAAACGATGCGGTCTCCGACAGCAGCGGTGAAGCTTTTTATTTGCGGGATGAAAACAGCGGCCATTTCTGGTCACCAACTCCCTTGCCGTGTCGCGGCACCGGCAACTACACCACGCGTCATGGACACGGCTACAGCGTGTTCGAACACAGCGAAGACGGGATTCATTCTGAACTGTGGGTGTATGTCGCGCTCGATGCTTCGATCAAATATTCGGTTCTGAAAGTGCGCAACGACAGCGGCGAGGAACGCAAAATTTCGGCTACCGGGTATGTCGAATGGGTGCTGGGCGATCTGCAATCGAAATCGGCCATGCATATCGTGACCGAATCGGATCCGGTCAGCGGCGCGATCTTTGCTCACAATGCCTACAACACCGAATTCGCGGACCGGATCGCGTTCTTCGACGTCGACGCAGTCAACAAGACCGTGTGTGCCAGTCGTCTCGAATTTTTGGGACGAAACAGCGGTCTGGCCAATCCGGCGGCCATGCATCGCAGCCGCCTGAGCGGTCGGGTCGGTCCTGCGCTGGACCCGTGCGCGGCCATTCAGGTTCAGCTTGAACTGGCAGCCGGTCAGGAACGGGAAGTGGTCTTTATGCTCGGTGTGGCCGGACGCCGCAGCGCCGATGTCAGCAGTCTGGTGCATCGCTACCGGGGTAGCGCGGCGGCCAAAAAGGCGCTGCAGGATGTGCAGGCGTATTGGTTGCAGACGCTCGGGGCAGTGCAGATCGAAACGCCAGACCCGGCAGTCGATCTGCTGGCCAATGGCTGGTTGATGTATCAGACCATCGCCTGTCGCCTGTGGGCACGCAGCGGGTTTTATCAGTCGGGTGGCGCCTTCGGGTTCCGTGATCAATTGCAGGACGTGATGGCGATGATCCACACCGAGCCGCATCTGACCCGTGCCCATATTCTGCTGTCGGCCTCGCATCAGTTTATCGAAGGCGATGTGATGCACTGGTGGCATCCGCCGATGGACCGCGGCGTGCGCACCCATTGTTCGGATGATTATCTCTGGTTACCGTTAGCCACTTGCCGCTATGTGCAGAGTATCGGCGACACCGGGATTCTCGATGAAAGTATCCGCTATCTGGATGGCCGGGCACTGAATGTGGACGAGGATTCTTATTATGATCTGCCTACCGTGTCCGGCACCTCAGGCAGCCTGTATGAACATTGCAAGCGCGCCATCACCCACGGCCTGCGCATGGGTGTGCATGGTTTGCCCCTGATTGGGTCGTGCGACTGGAACGACGGGATGGACAAGGTTGGGTCTGGTGGAAAAGGGGAGAGCGTCTGGCTGGGATTCTTCCTGTACGACGTGCTGATTCAGTTCAGCGGCGTGGCCAGCAGCTACGGTGATACCGTATTTGCCGCCAGCTGTATCAGTGAGGCGAACCAGTTGCAGAAAAATATTGAAGCCAATGGCTGGGACGGCAACTGGTATCGCCGCGCCTATTTTGATGATGGCACGCCGCTCGGGTCGAGTGAGAATCAGGAATGTCAGATCGACTCACTGTCACAAAGCTGGGCAGTGCTGTCCGGTGCCGGTGACCAGGCCCGCACGGTCACGGCGATGCAACAGGTCGCCGAACGTCTGGTACAGCATGACTCCGGTCTGATCCAGTTGCTCGAGCCGCCGTTCGATAAATCAAGTCTGAACCCTGGCTACATCAAAGGCTACGTTCCCGGTGTGCGGGAAAACGGCGGTCAGTATACCCATGCCGCAATCTGGACCATCATGGCATTTGCCAAAATGGGCGATCGCGAGCGTGCCTGGGAATTGATGCAGATGATCAATCCGATCAACCACAGCAGAACTGCCGAGCAGGCTGCCGTCTACAAAGTTGAGCCCTATGTGCTGGCCGCAGATGTCTACGCCGTCTCACCGCACAACGGGCGCGGCGGGTGGACCTGGTACACCGGGTCTGCCGGGTGGATGTACCGGCTGATTACCGAATCGCTGTTGGGTCTGCATCTGGAAGTTGACCGGCTCACCATCAATCCCTGTATTCCGGCGGACTGGAAATCGTTCGTGATCACCTATCGATATCGGTCTTCCAGCTATCGTATCGTGCTGTCACAAGCGGATGAGGCGATGACGCAGGCGAGCATGACGGTCGATGGCATTGCGCAGCGTGACGGTGTGATTCATCTGCTGGATGACGGCCGCACGCACCAGGTGGAAATGAGTCTGGCACGGGTGGTGTAGGCTCGGATAAAATTCGAGCTCACGATCTTTTTATTTTGGTGTGATACCGAACAGATTCGGCAAATTAAAACGACTAAGCTCAGGCATCTTCAAAGTGGAATGACAAAATGATGCCTGAAATTTTAATTCGCAAATCGTGCCTGATCATGTCGGTCGGATTATCGATATTGCTCGCCGGATGCGGCTCTGGCTCTGGATCTTCGTCGACAACATCGTCAACAGTTGTCGCAGCAGCAGTGGCCCCCAGTCCGCCTGCCAGGGCTGCACTGGCCCTTTCATACATGCCGCAGTTAGAAAGCCAATGGTGCTGGGCAGCAGTCACGCAAATGGTGCTCGCCTATAACAGGAATACCGTATCGCAAAGCCAGATTGCCTCGCATGAGTTTGGCGTGAATGATAATTTTCCGGCCACGGCAGGGCAAATTCAGACTGAATTGAATTATTTCAGCGGCGGGTCCATCAATGCACAAATCAGCACCGGGCCGCTTAGCTTCGATCAGATCGTCGACAAAATTTCACACAATATCCCGATCATTGTTCAGTACGAGTATGTCGCAGACAAGACCGGACATTTCGCGGTGATCTATGGCTATGACGAGGGCGGCAATCTGTTGATGGATGATCCCTTTTACGGGCAGCTGACGGTACCGTATCGTGATGCCAATCCCTATCTGCCACCGGGTGGTGAAATCATGGTGTGGCGATTTACGATTGTTGGGTAGGCCGCGGTTATCTAACCGAGCCTAGGAGCCTGCGCGGCAGAAGCGAGTCGGCTGCAATGGGTGGAGAAAAGTCCCACTTTCGTCCCGTTTTTCCGGCTGTAGCTGGGCTACAGTCCTCAAAATCGGAACAAAATTGGGCTCTTTTCCCACCCATTTCGCTTCGACTCCTTCTGCCGCGCAGGCTCCTAGGGCTGTTTGAAATAATTGGCGATCTCAAGCGCATTGTCTGCGTCGATCTGCGTGAACAGCAAGCCAGCCTTGAAGGCATCGCCGCTGAAAATACAGTGAACTACTTTTGCCATGGCACCGAACTCATGGGCCTTCCCGGAGTAAAACATGGTGAAGACGATTTTTCCGCGGCGACCTACCGCAATCGGACTGTCCAAGGTCATTCCTACTCCTTCGGCGGAAATATCGGTGGTGCGAACCGTGAGCGGTTCGGCATCAGCCAGCAAAAATACAGCTTTGACTTTCAATATTTTCCGCGGCGCTTTTCTTTGTTCTTCAGCCACGTGTCGCTTCCCTGTTATCGCAAAACCTGGCTATTGTAGTCTATCGCGCCTTCAACGGGCGATTTAGCTGCCACCTTCGACCATCGTGTCGGAAACCAGCAAATCGTCGAAGTCTTCCGCGCCAACCGGCATGCTGAAAAAATAACCCTGACCTTCCAGACAATCGCGATCTTTCAAAAAATTCAGCTGGTCAGCAGTTTCGACACCCTCGGCAATGACGCGCAGTTTCAGATTGTTCCCCATGCCGATCACGGCGCCGACAATAATTTTGCTGTCTGCTGACTTGCCGATTCCGTCGACGAATGACTGATCGATCTTGATCACATCCAGCGGAAACTGATTCAAATAACTCAAACTCGAATACCCGGTACCGAAATCGTCGACTGCCAGTTGTACGCCCATCTCTTTCAAATTCTGCAAAATGGTGATGCTCGATGAAGCGTCGTCCATCAGAACACTTTCCGTGATTTCTAGTTGCAGATACTCGGCCTCCAAACCGGCTTCCTTAAGAATCGTGCGCACGCCTTCCAAAAAATTCGCCTGGCGAAATTCGAGTGCCGAAATATTCACTGCCATCGACACCGGGGACAATCCGAGATCCAGCCATTTTCTGGTTTGGCGGCAGGCTTCCTTCAATACCCAGCGCCCGATCGGCAGAATCAGTCCGGATTCTTCGGCAATGTGCATAAACCGTTCCGGCATCATCAGTCCCCAGTCTGGATGGTTCCAGCGTAACAGTGCTTCGACACCAGAGATGCGGCCCGTGATCAGATTGATCTTGGGCTGGTAATGCAGTAAAAATTCTTTTTTTTCCAGCGCCCGGCGCAGATTGCTTTCAATATGCTGACGCTCGACCGCCCGGATATTCATATCGTTGCTGAAAAACTGATAGTCGTTCTTGCCTTTTCCTTTGGCATAGTACATCGCCGTGTCGGCGTTTTTGATCAGCGTCTCGGCATTTTCACCGTCGGCCGGATACAGGCTGATGCCAATACTGGTCGTGATATACATTTCGACACCGTCATTCTTGTACGGCTGGGCCAGCGCATCCAGTATCTTGGCAGCCACATGGGCGACGTCTTCGTCGTAGTTACCACCGCCGAGCAGAATCACAAACTCGTCACCGCCCTGGCGACTGACGGTATCGGAGCCACGCACGCAATCGCCGAGTCGTTCGGCAACCGATTTCAGCAGCGTGTCGCCGGTCGCATGACCAAGTGAATCGTTGATGTGTTTGAAATTGTCCAGGTCAAGAAACAGCAGGGCCAGTTGGGTGCCGTTGCGCCTGGCCAGCGTGATCGCCTGACCGATGCGGTCATTGAGCAAAATGCGGTTGGGCAGATTCGTCAGAAAGTCATGTTGGGCCAGATGCGCCATCTTGATTACCATGGCCTGCGCGACACTGATGTCGTGAAACACCACCACTGCGCCGGTCAAATTGCCGTCATGGTCGTGAATCGGTGAAGCCGAATCCTCAATCGGTGCTTCGCTGCCATCCTTGCGGATCAACACCGTATTTTTGGGCAGGCTGCTGACCTTGTTTTGGGTCAGGATCAGGTCCACGGTATTGTCCATCGGTTCCCGGGTGGTACCGTTGATCAGCTTCAGAATTTTGGCAACCGGTTCGCCATAGGCATCTTCCCTGGACCAGCCTGTCAACACTTCGGCGGCGACGTTCAGGTAGTCGACCTGACCAGCGATGTTGGCACAAATCACCGCGTCGCTGATCGAATTGAGCGCGATTTCGGCGCGCGCCTGCTCCTTGTCAGCACGTTCCTCCACCGCCTTGCGCTGGATGATGTTGCGCAGCGACTGCGGTGTCAGACTGCTGGCGAAATAGCCTTTCGACAAAAAACCCTGCGCGCCCAGCTCGACTGCCTCGATCGCATCGGCTTCTTCGTCCGTGGCGCTGAGGGTCAGAATCGGAATACACGGAATCGCGGCGATCAGCTGTTTAAAGGTATCGATGCCGGTGCTGTCCGGCAGGGTCAGATCAACCAGTACTGCATCGAAAGCGGTTTTTTCCAGCAGCGCAAGCGCCGTATCCAGCCGCTCGGCGCGTGTCACCAGAAACGGCCCATCGCGGGCCATGCTGAGTACGTCATCCAGAATCTGGGCGTCGACGATATTGCCGGTGATGATCAGAATGCGGTTTGCCATGGTAATGCTCCAGCGGTATTTTGCGCTATGTGCAGGTTGAACCTACTTGGATTTAATGGTCGTATGGTTCACAACCGCGGAAACGCCTTCAACACTTTGGGCGACGTCGACACAATGGGCCGATTGCGCCTGATCGTTGACAAATCCACTTAACATGACTTCGCCGTGACGGGTCACCACTGAAATATCAAAGCTTTTGAGGACGGAGTCATTCAGCAAGGCTGTCTTGACCGCTGCCGTGACGACATCGTCGCCCATCTTTTCGTTCGATGCTGTGGTGGCGTCTTTGACCGACATCTGATTGACCACCTCGATGACGCCTTGAATACGTTTGGCTACGGCGATGCTCAAATCAATCTGATTTTGATTATTGACAAATCCGCTCAGCGAAACCACGCCGTTATCGCTATGTACTTTGATATCGAAACTTTTTATATCATCACTGGCCAACAGGGCTTCCCTGACTTTGGTGCTGATCACAGCATCCTTGGCCGCAATCTTCACAGCTGCTACCGGAGTCGGCTGGCCTTCTTCGTACTGCTGTTTATTGCAGGCCGAGATAGCGAATACGAGTGAGCCTGCTGCCAGGGTATGCGCGACCATCACTATGCATTGTTTCAGATTACTTTTCATGGTTGTACCTGTTAAAGAAGTGAACGAAGTGACAGTATTGTTTTTCATACGATAAGTTTCAGTTCGTTGTCACACATAGGTTTGATAGTTCGCAAGCGCACAGACCCGCGCCTGCCGGGCAGGCAGACTACAAGCTACCAACCACCCAGGGAGTCATCATGTTTATTAAAGTCATGGTCTATGCAACATCGGCGCTGCTGTGTATCTGTGCTGTCCGCTCATGTCTGGCGCAAAGCGCGCCAAGTATCGCCGAGCCAGGTGACCCGCAGCGCTGGTATCAGCAGGACACAACCCCGCACGATTATTTTTTGACACTCAAGAAGGATGCGGAAGCGGCGTTGCAGGAGGCGAAACTGGCCTGCCGCGAAGTGGATAAATCATCGCGTCAGGCGTGCCTGAAAGAGGCGCAAGCGCAGTTTGTGCATGATATGGGTATCGCCAAACAGAAGGAACAGCAGTCAGCGGCGCAGTGATCCGAAACGGCAGCACCCTCGGTCCTTCCCGCGGCTTCAGGCGGGAACCCAGTGTCGTACCGCTACGGTCTAAAACTAAACGACACTGGGTTCCCGCCTACTGCCGCGGGAACGACGCAGCAGATTCAGGCGGTGATAATTACTTTTAATGCCTGCGTATTGGCCGCATGCCCGAAAGTTTCATAGGCATCCAGCACATCGGCGAGTTTGAAATGATGGGTAATGAGTAAATTGGCGTCCAGTTTTTTGGACTGCACCACATTCAACAACATCGGTGTGCTCACCGTATCGACCAGCCGGGTAGTGATGGTCAGGTTGCGATCCCACAGATTTTCCAGATGCAGATCGACCTTGACGCCGTGCACGCCGATATTGGCAATCGTGCCGCCGGGCGCAATGATTTTTTCACATAATTCAAACGTAACCGGAATCCCCACCGCTTCAATCGCCGTATCCACACCGCGCCCACCGGTCAACTTCAGCACCGCTGCATCGGCCTTGCCATCGGTGCTGTTGACGGTTCGGGTGGCACCGAAACGTTTGGCAACCTCAAGCCGGTTGTTGTCGAGATCGACCATAATAATTTCAGCCGGTGAGTAAAATTGCGCGGTCAGCAGGGCGGCCAGACCAATCGGACCGGCACCGACAATTGCCACCGTGCTGCCGGGCTGAACCTTGCCATTCAACACGCCGCATTCAAAACCGGTAGGCAGAATATCGGACAACATCACCAGCGCTTCTTCATCGGCACCCGCCGGAATCGGATATAAACTGGTATCGGCATACGGGATGCGCACATATTCAGCCTGGGTGCCGTCAATCTTGTTGCCAAGTATCCAGCCGCCGGTCGTGCAGTGCGAATACATCTGTTTGCGACAATACTCGCATTTGCCGCAGGCGCTGATACAGGAAATTAAAACGTGATCACCCGGCTTGAATGCCGTCACCGCTGAACCCACCTGTTCAATCACGCCAACACCTTCATGACCAAGAATGCGGCCCGGCTGACAGGTCGCAACATCGCCTTTCAGTATGTGCAGATCGGTGCCGCAAATTGTGGTCTTGCTGATTTTGACGATCGCGTCGGTGGCTGCCGTGATGGCAGGTTTGGGACATTCATCCAGCGATTTTTTTCCTGGACCGTGGTAGACAAGTGCTTTCATGGCTTGATTTCCTATCTGTGAATGAAACTGCTTGAGCGAAGTGATACTAAAGGCACTGCCACAGTCATCCTTGATAAGAATCAAAAAAACCTGATGTTGTAGCCGGAATGGATGATCGGATTTAGTGATACGCTTGCGCTTTTCCAATTGGGAAGCACAACCATGCAAATCGATCCAGCCAACAACAGCGCCGCAGACAATTACAAACTCCTGACCAATCTGGTCATCCCCAGACCGATCGCCTGGATTACCAGCCAGAATCAAGAGGGCCTGGTCAATCTGGCGCCGTTCAGTTTTTTTAATGCCGTCGGTGCCGACCCCTTATACCTGATTGTCAGCGTCGGTCACAATGATGCGGGCGAGTTGAAAGACACTGCGAAAAATATCCTGGCAAAACGTGAATTTGTGGTCAATCTGGTGACCGAAGATTTATTTGATGCGATGAATATTTCAGCGGCAGATTTTCCTGCCGATCAAAGCGAGCTGGCAGCGGCGCAGTTGGAGACCGCGCCTTCGGTTCAGATTCAGGTGCCGCGTGTGGCGCGCGCACAGGCCAGCATGGAATGCCGCTTGTTCAGCACCCAGATGCTGGGAAAAAATCTGTTGATCATTGGTCAGGTGGTCATGTTTCACGTGGCCGATGAATTGGTCGGACCACGCTTTCACATCAATCATTTCGCGCCTCTCGGTCGGCTCGGTTCACCGTCGGTGTACTGCCGGACCACCGACCGGTTTGACGTTAAGCGCGTCAGTTATGCAGAGTGGCAGAAAAAATCAGCCTAGTCCGAGGTCTCTTCAATCCACAGGATTTGAATCTCTTCCAGGATAGATTCGCCACCGGTTTCCGGCTCATCGGTAAACTGGTTTAACTCCAAAACCCAGGGTTTAATCTGTACCGAACGGATTACCTTGGGATCGATGTCCGGAAATTTTTTGGACAGGGCTTGGGCAATCTCGCGAGTGTCATTCCATTTCATACTGCGCTCCTTGGGTTGGGTCAGGGGGATTTTAGTCTCTTTTTCGGTACTGCGGGTTTTGCTTTGGCAGTCTGCAGTTTCAAGACCTGCGCGACCCGCTGCAGGCGCGCTTCTTTATCGGCGCTGATCGGTCCGCTCAAGGCCAGCAGTTCACGGGCCAGATTGAGCGCACGTTCGCGTTCGGTGCGCGACGGCAGTATGTCGTTTAAACCCAGCAGCGCCCGATGTTCGTCCAGCCGCACCAGAAAGGTTTGTTGCCGGATCGTGTCTTTGAGCTGTTGCAGGCTGACTGCCTTGTCCAGTCCTGATTCATGCATCAGGCGTCGGATGCCATTGAACGGCCGTTCATCGATCACGCCATTGCCGATCGCGACGTAGATGATCAGGCGCAGAAAACCCGATTCCAGAGTGCCTTGCTCAAACCAGCGTTCATGTTCAGCCTGACGGGCGCTGAGCTGCTTGCTGAGCCGGTGCATCGACTTGGCCTTGGTGGCAGGCTTGAAACCGATAAAGTCGGCCAGATACGGCGATTCATAAATCGCCCGGAACAGTTTTTCATAACCGGCATCGCGGCTGTCGCGATAGCTGTCCCAACCCTTGCGGATGGCCCGGGAATTTTCCTGCTCAAGCTGCAGCCAGGGATTGTCGGGCGAGACCACCTGACGCTGGGCACGCACGCTGGCGGCGATCGGCTTGATCGCCTTCATGATTGGGTTGGCGTCAGAAAACAGCGAACGTTCGAGGCGCGAATTGTTCAGGTTGCGCATCAGGTTGGCGCTGATTTCATTGGCAAACATCTGCACGAACGGCGAGACAAATTTGTCATAGGCCGATTGATTGATTTCAGCCACATGGCGCACCAGTTCGAACGCCTGTTCGCCTTCGCGCCCGTCGCCCAAAGCCAGGATGTCCTTGACCTCTCTCGGTTCAAAACGGATCACATGGCGATCATCGATATGGGACAGACCGGGCATGTCCGGCGTCGTGTCAGTAATAATCGCTTCGTACAGCCCGGGCGGCAAGACATCGATCAGATCGAGCGCGCTGACAAATTCACTGTGCTCCCGATTGGCGACGCCGGCCGATACAAAAATCCCAAGGTGGCCAATCTGCTCATGCAAAAAATAGACTATGGTCTGTTCGTTGTCGCGAATCTGAGCGGCGTTATCGTACAGATCAGGAATCCAGTTCAATGCCTGTTGGGGCGGCGTGATGTTGTCGCCCCACGAGGCAAACACCACAATCGGTGAGCGGATATTGCGCAGATCGACAGTCTCGCCATCGATTTTGATTTCCCCGGCAGTCAGTCGATTGCCAACAAACAGATTTTGCGAGATCCACTCCATCTCTTCTTTATTCAACAGAAAATGTCCACCCCACCAGCGTTCGAATTCCAGGAATCGTTCTTTCTCGGTATCGACGTTGGCATACAGCGCATAGAGCTTGCTCCAGTGGGTATTGCCCGGATCGAGTTTTTCAAAATTATTGACCAGATGCGCGCCGTCGAATTTTCCATTGCCGAGATCTCCCGCCAGCGAAGCCATCCAGGTGCCGCCCGACAGACCGCCCATATAGCGCATCGGATGTTTGCCCGCCACGCCAGCCCAGTACGACAGCGGCGTGCCGGCCAGCAAAATCGGTCCGACCGAATCGGGCGCCAGCGCAGCCAGGATCATCAAGGCCCAGCCGCCCTGACAATTGCCGATCACGAACGGTTTGCCCGGGGCCTGCGGATGGCGCTGATTGACCCGGTCGAGAAACTGGCGCTCGGCGTTGGTCACGCATTCGATGGTCTGGCCCTTGACCGGATGCGGAAAGAACATCACGAAATAACAGGGGTGGCCGGCGCGCAGCGCGATACCGATTTCACTGTCCATCTTGAAACCGCCGATGCCGGGACCATGACCGGCACGCGGATCAATCACCACAAAGGGACGTTTGTCGGGATCGGTCGGTACGCAGTCCTGCGGTGGAATAATCGCCGCCAGCGCGTAATTGGCGGGTCGTTTGAATTTGCGTGCGTCCAGAATAATTTGATAGTCAAACACCAGCACGGGTGGTTTGCCGGATTCTTCATGCTCGATATATTCGTTGCCGCGCTCGCGCAATACATCCCAGAACAGGATCGAGCGCTGGAAGGCGTCGGTCCAGTATTCCTGGGCCGAAGTGGCGAGGGCATTGAGTTGGCCTGGCTTGGTATCGCTTGATGACATGGACTACCTCCCTGGTCAGATACGTAGAATCACTGAATTTACTATAGCAGCTTATTTATTCTTTTAATTATCAATACAGCCACGAAATGTGTGGGCCAGTTTAAATAAGTGTTGTTCATCGGGATTGAATAACCCGCATTATTAAACTATAAAGTACCATGACCTGCTCCAAGTCCTGCCGATCAACATGACTGACTCTCATTCGGGAATTTTTTTTCAATGCGTGCGCTAGTTACACCATCACTTTTTTTGCTGCTCCGTGGATTGTTCGCTGTCGGGCTCGGTTGCGGATTGATCGCTTTCCCGGAAGCATGTGCTGCAAACGAGTCGCTCAGGTCGCAAATCGTCCAGTTTCAAGAGCTCAGCGAGAGCAGCCCGGAAAATGCCATCAAAGATCTGGAAGCCCTGCAAAATAATCCATCTGCCAATTCAACCGATTCGGACCGGGTTGAATTGCTGATCGCCCTGATTCCTCTGTATATCGATGTGGGTAACAAAGAACAGGCCAAAACTGCCATCGCCAGTCTGGCCAAACTCGGTGAAAAGCATGGTGAATTGCCGGGTAATCGTCTCGCCAGCGGCACTGCCGCAGATTTTCAGGCCGGCCTGTTAAGCGACCAGGGCCAGCTTGCCGAAGCACTCAGTCTGATTGAAAAGACGCTGGCCACATTCGGCAAGAACGAAGATCCGCGCCTTGTCTACCAGACCCACAGTCTGGCCGGTGACGTGTATTCCAAGCTGGGAAATTTCCAGGTCGCGCTCCAGCATCAGCTGACTGCACTCGATGCGCTGGGCAATGAGACCGACTGGCACAGTCAGCTCAATCGGGCCAGGGCCCTGAACAATATCGGCAAGTTGTATCTGCGCCTGAAGAACCCCAAAACCGCGCTCGACTATAACGCCCGGGCCGAGTCGCTGGCGGAAAAAATTGGCGCTGGTGGCCTGCTGGCCAATATCGCCAAATATCGCGGCTATGCCTATGCCGACCAGGATCGCTGGGAACCGGCCATCGCCGCCTACACCAATGCTTTGGGCATCGCGCGCAAGGTTGGCAATATTCGCGATGAAATTATCTCGCTCAATAATCTGGCCGATGCGGCAATGAACCAGAGCCATTTTGCCGACTGCGTGACCTTCGCAGAACAGGCGGTGGAGGTGGCGCACAACAACAAGAATACTGAGTACGAAGCCGTGGCGCTGGGGAATATGGGGATTTGCCGCCTGAATCTGGGAGCGATCAATCAGGGTAAAAATGACATCGGTCGCGGACTGGACTTTTTACGAAAAAATAAAGCCTTGCCGCAGCTGGAATTGATGCTGGGGGATCTGTCGAACGCGTATAAAAAGGCGGGCATGTTCAAGGAGGCACTGCTGGCCAAGGAAGAACAGACCCAGCTTGCCACCGAGCTGTTCCACGCCGAGCGTGATCGGGCCGTGATGGAATTGCAGGTGCGCTTTGACATCAACCAGCGTCAAAAAGAAATCGATGCGCTGGAACAGAAAAATCGCCTGCAGGACGTCGAAATTCAAAACAAGAATCTGCAACGAATCGTCGCGATCCTGGCGATTCTGGTGGCAATCGCCGCTGCGGCCACGCTGTTTGCCTTGAACCGGCGGGTCAGCAGAAGCAATCAGCGCTTGCGCAAGTCGAATCAGCAGCTGGTGCACAAATCAACCCATGATCCACTCACCGGCCTGTTGAATCGCCGCGCATTCGAAGAAATCATGAAGCAGCAGTATCGCAACCCGCAGCTCTCCGGAGCAGCAGAGAGCCAGTTGCACAGTGTTTTGATCCTGCTCGATATCGATCACTTCAAGGTCGTCAATGATCAGCACGGCCATGCGACTGGCGATCAGGTATTGGTCGAACTGGGTGAACGACTGCAAAGTATTCTGCGCGAACATGACCGGCTGATCCGCTGGGGTGGCGAGGAATTCATGATCTATGTCCACAAAATTCCTCAAGAGCGTATCGCGCATGCGATTGAGCGTGCGTTGGGCGTGGTCGCTGCGACGCCGTTTATGCACGGTGGCAGAAAAATCTGGGTGACCATCTCGATTGGTTATATCCAGATGCCACTGCCGGGCGAGCAGGGTTCCGAGATCAGCTGGGACAAGGCGCTGCAGCTGTGCGATGAAGCCATGTATATGGCCAAGGACGGCGGCCGCAATCAGGCGATCGGCGTCGAATTCAATCAGAACCAGGGCCAACCGGCCAGTTCCATCGGTGAGCGGGGCCTGCGCAATGCGATCGACGATGGCATTGTGCTCATGCGCCAGCTGGGCGGACCAACACAGGAAAATAATTACTGACCAGCGATTCCATTGCCTTTCATTTCGAAACAAAACGAAAGCAAAATGAAACGGATAATAACTTTCGCTTGACCTTTCGCAAGCCAATGAATATATTCCGAAAGCGCCTCGAGAGTAGTTTGGCAAACCTGCTGCTCTGAGCCTGAAGCTGCTCAACCGGAAACCTGACCATCATGCAAAACAATTTACCCGCCAGCCGACGCGCCTTCCTGCAATGGATGTCCAGCACACCCTTGCTCTCCAGTCTGTCCTTTAACGCCCTGGCAGCGCAACCGGATTCGAGCGCCAATTCAGGAAAAATCAGCGATGGCGTATTGCTGATTGAATTCAACCAGGATCTGCATTCGCGCATCAGCTGCACCGTCAATAATGCGCTGCACCGGCTGACTCAATTTGCCCCCGCCGACACGCTGGAGCTGGAGAATGGTCAGCAAGTGCGCCAGTTCAAAATGACCAGCGCCGTCACTTCAAAACTGGACGGTGAGCAGGGCCAGATGCATCTGATTCAGGGCGTCAGCAAGGAAGGAATACAAAAATCGCTGGAAATTTTATCGCTGAAAAAATATCCCGGGCTGGTTCTGTATCGGGTCCGCTACCGCAATCTCTCGAGCACCGCGCTGAAGATCAAATCGTGGACCAATGCAGCCTGTGCCATCGAGGCCGATGCTTCCGGCAAACCGGCGTTCTGGTCGTTTTCAGGTGGCACGTATCAGGATCGGCGCGACGCGCTGCAGCCGGTCAAGGCTGGCTTCAATCAGGCCAATTTCATGGGTATGAACGCCACTGATTATGGCGGCGGCACCCCGGTGATTGATATCTGGCGTCCGGATTGCGGGCTGGCTATCGGCCATATTGAACTGGCGCCCAAGCTGGTGTCGCTGCCGATCGAACGCAAGGGCGCTGCGGTACACATTGCCATGTATGCCGGCCATGCTGCCGAGCTGGCACCCGGCGAGGAACTGACCACTCACGAAACATTTTTATGTGCGCATGCCGGTGATTATTTCCAGGCTCTGAATACCTACCGCCAGGTGATGGCCGACCGCGGGATTCAGATGGCAGCGGTGCCCGAAGAATCGTATCAACCGATCTGGTGTGCCTGGGGCTATGAAAGAAATTTCTCGCTCGAGTATGTCGCCGCCACCTTGCCGAAGGTCAAGGAATTGGGATTGGAATGGGCCGTCATCGATGATGGCTGGCAGACCGCAAACGGCGACTGGTACGTGGACAAACACAAGTTTCCGCGCGGCGAGGAGGATCTGAAGGCGCTGGTTAAAACAATCGGAGACGCCGGTTTGAAATCGCGTCTGTGGTATTGCCCGCTGGCGGTCAATCCTGGCACCGACCTGCTGCATGATCATACCGACATGCTGCTGCTTGATGCGGATGGCGCGGTACAGAACATCAGCTGGTGGAACAGTTTTTATTTGTGTCCGGCGTATGCACCGACCGTGGAATATACCAAGGCACTGGTCAGAAAAATGCTGGGGGAATGGGGCTTTGCCGGTTTGAAAATTGATGGGCAACATCTGAATGGTGTGGCACCTTGCTTCAATCCCGCTCATCATCATGCCCGTCCCGAAGAATCGGTAGAAAAACTGCAGGAATTTTTTCATGCGATTTATCAGACCGCGATGGAAGTCAATCCGCATGCCGTGATTGAAATCTGCCCGTGCGGCACCGAATTCGCGTTTCACAATATGCCGTACATGAACCAGACCCCGGCATCCGATCCGCTGTCATCCTGGCAGGTGCGCCTGAAAGGCAAAACCTTCAAAGCCCTGATGGGACCAGCCGCGCCGTTTGCCGGTGATCACGTCGAGCTCAGTGAACATGGTGATGATTTTGCTTCCACGGTTGGCGTTGGCGGTGTGGTGTCGACCAAATTTACCTGGCCGGTCGATCCCAAGCCTAAAGATTCGTTTTTGCTGACACCGGAAAAAGACGCGCTCTGGCACAAGTGGATCGCCCTGTACAACCAGAAGATGCTGCCCACCGGTCAGTATCGTGGCGATTTGTACGATATCGGCTTCGATAAACCGGAAGGGCATGTCGTCATCAAGGGCGAAAAAATCTACTACGCTTTTTATGCCGATTCATGGCGCGGCGCGATTGCCTTGCGTGGGCTTGGGGCAGTGAAGTATCGGGTGCGGGATTATTACAATGATCTGGATCTGGGTGTGGTCAGTGCTGCCAGTAACCGGATTTCGCATAGTTTTGAGCGGGCTTTGCTGCTTGAGGTCACGCCGATTGAGGTCGTTTGAGAGTCTGAGCGATCCCAGTTCCATTAATTAAAATTGAACGGACAATGCCCATAATCTGCGCGATAATGCAGCAATAGTATGATCTGTTCGTACTATTGTCGCTTATTTGGGAGAGACACTATGGGAACCGTGCGCAAGACTATCACTTTGACCGATCAGCAAGACGGCTGGATCAAGGCCCAGATCGAGGCTGGAGGTTACACCAACGACAGCGAATATATTCGTGACCTGATCCGGCGAGAACAGGAACGCAGTGGCGAAATGGATGCAATCCGCGCTGCGCTCATTGAAGGCGAGGCGAGCGGTGAGCCAGTGCCCTTCGATGTCGCCGCGTTCAAGCAGAAAATGCGAACCACCCGTGGCTGAATATCGTCTTACCCCGGCTGCTGAGCGCGACCTTGAAGCGATCTGGATTTATACGCTCCAACATTGGGATGCAGGGCAGGCTGACCGATATATCGATCTGTTGACGTCAAGCTTTGCCAAATTGGCACAATCGCCCAGGAGTGCCCCGGCGTGCGATGACCTTCGGCCAGGCTATCGTTGCCGAAACGTTGAGCGACATAGAATTTATTTTCGCATTACCGCCTATGGCATAGCCATTATTCGTATCTTGCATGATCGGATGAATGCGCAACGCTACCTGTGATCCGCGTTTAAGAAACAATCCTCCTCTATCTTCTGCGTGAACAATTGAGATATTCAATATAAATAAGCATTAACAACTTTCGAAAACTTTCGAAAGTGTTTGACTTCCCATTTGTCCTCGTTTAATCTTTCGTAAAATTACTCAACCGGGGATGGGGATATGAAAAACGAAAATTATCAATATTTTGCGAAAACTGTAATCGCTTTGGCTGTCGGTCTGGCGTTTTCATCTTACGCGTCGGCACAGGCCGTGGCGAATAACGCTGCTCCCGCTGCCGAGCAGGAAGCCGCGCCGGCAGCAGCGGCGGCCAAGCCATCTGATGCCAGCGATTCGGCTGTCAATACGGTCGTGATCAGCGGTACCCGCGCCAGTCTGGCCAAATCGCTGGAGATCAAACGCAATGCCGACATCGTGCTCGATTCCATTTCCGCCACCGAGCTGGGACGCTTCCCGGACGATGACGTGGCCGACTCGCTGTCGCACATCAACGGCATTTCGATTACCCGCACCACCGGCGGTGACGGCCAGTATGTGAACGTGCGCGGTCTGGGCCCTGGCTACAACGTGGTCACGATCAACAACCGCATCATGGCTACTGACGATGATTCGCGTGACGTGGCGTTTGACGTATTTCCATCGGATCTGATTTCCGGCGCGGATGTGCTGAAATCGGCGCAGGCCTCGGCACTGGAAGGCAGTATCGGCGGCACCATCAATTTGAAAACCGCCAGTCCCTTCGATAACCCGGGCTTTCATGCCGCTGCGCGTATTGAAGATAATTACAATGACATGTCGTATCTGACCGGACCCAAATTGAGCGCGGTAATCAGCAATACCTCGGAAGACCGCAAGTTTGGCGCGATCCTCGGTCTGGTTCATTCCGATACCAAGTTGCGCACCGACAAACTCGATTACAACACCTATGATGCCAACAACCCAGGTACGTGGCCGGTGGATGGTGGCGCACCTGTCGTTGCGGCTTGTTGTATCGCGTTTGGTGCGATCTTTGACGACAAGAAACGGGATGCGGTGTCCGGTGCTTTTGAATGGCGTCCCAACAATGAATTCAAACTGGTGGCAGACATGATGATCACCCGTTTAAATGATCCGCAAATCGGTTACAACCAGGCCTATTACCCTGACTTTGTGCCTGATACCTGGAAAAACGTGACGGTAAAAAATGGCTATGTTACCGGTATGGCTGCAAGCAATTTCGTCCCTGAATTTGCCAATATCACCACCGACCGGGTCGTCAATACCTCCTTGTTCGGCTTGAATGGCAGCTGGAAATACAGCCCCAGCCTGACCCTGGTGGGCGACATCTATCGATCAAAGGCCTCGCGCCCGGAAGGCGGCAAAGACACGTTTGTGGTGGCCGGGATCGGTGGCGTTGTCACGCCGGATAATCCAAGCAGCGGCACGCTGACCTGGTCCAATAACCACGATGCGCTGCCCAGCCTGTCGGTCGCCCTGCAAAATGGTCAGGACCTCGCTACCGGCCTGGCGGCGCGCACCCTGGGCAACTCGGACTTTCAGCCGCATTACATCGGTTTGAATGGCTACAATATTGAAGACAAGGTGACCGGCACCACGCTCGACGGTGCTTATGCCCTCGATGAAGGTTTTGTGGATCATCTTAAATTTGGTGTCGCCTACACTGATCGCAGCAAGAGCCGCGACGACATCAGCAATGACTGGGACAACGGCTCGAACCAGTACGCCAATTTATACGGCAACACCAGCAACATCAATTTCGGTCAACTGGGTAATAACGTCGTCTCGATTACCTCGCTGCCGAACTTCATGCATGGCGCCGGTGGATCGTACCCGACCGCGCTGCCGCAATTCAGCGTACCAGCCTACCTGAATGCCCTGAAAAAACTGGATGGCACGCCGAATACACAGGCCGGTGTTCCCGATGGCACAGTCTATAACCTGGCCAGTACCTTGCCTGCGTTGAATAAGACCAATTCCTACAAGGTCAGCGAAAAAACCGTGGCAGCTTACGTCGAAGCGACCATGTCTGGCGAAAAATGGAACAGCAATGTTGGTCTGCGCCTGATTAAAACCGAAACAACCGCCTCGACTTATGTGAATAATATTTTGTCGATCTACGATCCGACGCCGGAAATTCCGACCTCCAGTCCTCAAGTGAATTACAGCGCGCCGACACCAACTTCAAGTAGCGGTTCCTACGTCAAGCCACTGCCGTCGGCCAACTTCAGTTACTGGCTGCGCTCAGACCTGCAATTGCGCCTCGGTGCGGCGGAAGTCATGGCCCGACCAAGTCTGAATCAATTGGCCCCGACCCAGACTGACAACACGATTAATCGGGTCTACACAATTTACCGAAGCGGTAATGCAGATCTGAAACCGATCACGGCCTTCCAGCAGGATATCTCGCTGGAATGGTATTACCAGCCGAAGTCGGCATTGACTGCTGCGGTGTTTGGCAAGCAGATCAAGAATTTTATTACCACCCAAGTCCTCAATGATGTTGATATCGGCGTGCCGGGCCATCTGTACTCAATCCAGCAGCCGATCAATGGCGATCGCGGTGATGTGCTCGGTCTTGAACTCGGCTTCCAGCATCTGTTTGACAATGGCTTCGGCGTCAATCTGCAATACACGCATATGACCACCAAAGCCTATGTGTCCGGTCAGTATGTCGGTGCACTCGAAGGGATTACGCCAACCAGCGCGACCTTGGGATTGTTGTATGAAAAAGGACCGATCAGCACCAGCCTGTCGTGGAACTGGACCAGCGCTTACATCGCCCAGACTTTTACCGAAGTCAACGGCGTGTCGGTGACTGCTGATCCGTTCCTGTGGGTCACCGCGTCTGCCTCATATGAAATCAATAAAAATTTCAAGGTCTATGTCGAAGGTAAAAATCTGTCCGACGCCGTGTATAAATCCTATCTGGGTAACAACCATGATGAGATTTATGGCTATACCGCGTATGGCAGGGAATTTAAAGTTGGTGTGGCTGGAAAATTTTAAAAAAGAAATCCTATGTGGCATAAAGCACTTTTCATCGGGCTGTGGTTGACCGGTTCGGCCTTCGCTGCAGCTAGCGACAAACCGGTCAGTAATGGTCTGGCCTTGACCCCGCCAATGGGTTGGAGCAGCTGGAACAATTTTGCTGACAACATCAGCGAACAGCTGATCATCGAATCGATTGATGCGATGGTCGGCAACGGCATGCAGGCGGCGGGTTATCAGTATGTGAATCTGGACGACGGCTGGCAGCACTACAAGGGCGCGCGCAGGGACCATCCGCTGGAAGCTGATCCGGTCAAATTCCCGCACGGCATAAAATTCTTAAGTGACTATGCGCACAGCAAGGGATTGAAGCTGGGGATTTATTCGGGCCCGGGTCAGATGACCTGCGCCGGGTATACCGGCAGCGAGGGCCATGAAAAAGACGATGCGGCGCTGTTTGCGGCATGGGGTATCGATCACCTGAAATACGACAGCTGCTGCTCGCACAAGGATGCAGCGACTGAAGTGGTGAAGACCGTATTCGGGACGATGTCCAAAGCCCTGATGGCGCAAAAACGCGGGATTGTTTTACACGCCTGTCACTGCGGCTGGTCGAATATCTGGGAATGGGCACCGGCGATGGGTATCAACCACTGGCGCATTGGTCAGGATATCTCCGACGACTTCGATTATCCCGGCAATCGCGAAGGCTATTACTTTGATGTGCTGGACATGCTCGATCACGGTGTCGGTCTGGAAAAATATGCCGGACCGGGACACTGGAATGACTACGATATGCTGATCGTTGGCCTCGACGGCAAAAGCGCTGATCTGGTCGGGGCAGGGGCTTCGAATGTCGAATACCGCACGCATTTCAGTCTGTGGGCCATGGAAGATTCACCGCTGCTGGCCAGTGCCGATTTGAGAAAGCTCGATCCCTATACCCTGGAGACGCTGACCAACCGCGAAGTGATTGCCCTGAATCAGGACCCACTCGGCAAACCTGCCCGGCGCGTCAGAAGCAAGGATGGCGAAGAAGTGTTTGCCAAGGAACTGGCCAATGGCAGCTGGGCAGTGGCGTTGTTGAATCGTGGCAGTGCCACCGCCGACATGACATTCAGCGTGCATAAAGATCTGAATCTGGCATGGAGCAAATATCAGGTGCGTGATTTGTGGCGTCACAAAGCCATGGGCGAATTTGATATTCCGTACACGGCTGAAGTGATCAGTCACGAAGCGCGGATTTTTTTAGTAACCGAAGTGAAACCTTAGGACATAACAATGAAAATGCCAATCTGGTTGGGGTATGCACTTTTGACTACCGTGCTGTGGGGCGTGTGGGGCGCGTTCGCCGGACTGCCGACCGAACACGGTTTTTCTGAAACACTGATTTATGTCGTGTGGGCATTGACGATGATCCCGCCTGCGCTGATCGTCATGGCGCGCAACGGCTGGAAGCTGGCGCATGATGCGAAATCAGTGATATTTGGTCTGATCATCGGTGTACTCGGTGCCGGTGGCCAGATGCTGTTGTTCTATGCCGTGCGCCAGGGTCCAACCTATCTGATCTTCCCGATCATCTCGATGTCGCCGGTGATCACCATTGTGCTGTCCTTCCTGTTCCTCAAAGAGCGCACCGGAAAAATCGGTCTGCTCGGCATTGTGCTGGCCCTGTGCGCCTTGCCGCTGTTTGATTATCAGAGCAGCGGTGAACCGCAACGGATCGGCATCTGGTTTGCGCTCTCGATCGGTGTGCTGATTGCCTGGGGGCTGCAGGGCTATTTCATCAAGCTGGCGAACGCCACGATGGATGCGGAAAGTATTTTCTTTTACATGATGCTGACCGGTTTGATGTTCATTCCGGTGGCCCTGTACCTGACTGATTTTTCTGCGCCAATCAACTGGGGAATGATGGGGCCTGGTCTGGCGGCGGCAACGCAAATCCTTAACGCGATCGGTGCCCTGACGCTGGTGTATGCGTTCAGAAACGGCAAGGCACTGGTGGTCTCGCCGCTGGTGAATGCCGGTGCGCCATTGCTGACCACCGTGATTGCGATGGCGGTGGCGGCGACCACGCCGGGCGAAATCAAGATGATCGGCATTGGGCTGTCGCTCGCTGCAGCGTTGTTATTGGCACTGCAGCCGGAAGAAGCACCGAAGATAGAAACACCATACGTATAAATTGCGAAAAAAATTGAAAAGGGATGTGTAATGAAGTTGATGCTTGATTTAATCAGACGCCACAAATCGGGACAGGCCGGCCAGCTGGTCGGCATCTACTCGGTGTGTTCAGCTCACCCGATTGTGATTGAGGCGGCGTTGCGCCAGGGTCTGGCTGACAATTCTGCGATCCTGATTGAAGCGACCTCCAATCAGGTGAACCAGTTCGGTGGTTACACCGGAATGACGCCGACTGTGTTCAAGGCGTTTGTACTGGAGATTGCGCGCCGGGTTGGCTTTCCGGAGGAGCGGCTGCTGCTCGGTGGTGATCATCTCGGACCGAACTGCTGGCAGAACCAGCTGGCTGAAGTAGCCATGCAAAAATCGGAAACACTGATTCACGATTACGTTGCCGCCGGATTTCGCAAAATCCATCTCGACTGCTCGATGTCCTGTGCCGATGATCCGGTGCCGCTCACCGATGCCATCGTTGCGCAACGTGCCGCACGACTGTGCGCCGTGGCAGAACAGGCCTGGTCAGAGGTTGGCGGAGAATTGCCGGTGTATATCATCGGTACCGAAGTGCCGGTGCCGGGTGGCGCGCACGAAGAACTGGGCGAGCTGCAGGTGACCACGCCTGCTGCTGCGGCAAGCACCATCGAGGCCCATTTGCAGGCCTGGAACAAGGCAGGTCTGGATCAGGTATGGCCACGGGTGATCGGACTGGTGGTGCAACCCGGCGTGGAATTTGATCACCACAAAGTGATCGACTATCGCCATGACAAAGCGGGCCAGTTAAGTGCATTCATCGAGCCGGAAGCGTCGATGATATATGAAGCGCATTCCACCGACTATCAAACCGAAGCACATCTGCAGCAACTGGTGCAGGACCACTTCGCAATCTTGAAAGTCGGCCCCGGGGTGACCTTTGCGCTGCGCGAGACGCTGTGGGCGCTGGCCGATATCGAAGAAGCCTGGCTCGGAAAAAAACACGGCTCAAATTTCAAGCGCGTCGTGCTGGACACCATGCAGGCTGAACCGGGCTACTGGCAAAAATATTATTGCGACGAACAGGTGCAGCAATTCGATATGCAATTCAGTCTCAGTGACCGGATTCGCTATTACTGGTCGCACCCGGTGATTCAACAGGCGCAGGCGGTGATGCTCGCCAATCTTGCCGCCAATCCGGCACCATTGACCCTGCTCAGCCAGTATCTGCCTGTGCAATATCACGCCGTGCGGCAGGGGACACTGAGTAACGAACCCATGGCACTGCTGCTCGATGGCGTCGCTGTGGTGCTGCGCCAGTACGCGCAGGCCTGCAATATGAACACAATGAATTCCTGGAGTACCGCATGCAAATAAATACACGACAGATTTTAGGCTTCGATTCGGCATTGCTGACCAAGCAGGGTGGCGCCTTGACCGCTGCAGAAATCAATCAACAACCTGCAGTCTGGACCGACGTGGCCGCCGTGCTGGCAGAACACCGCGCACAGCTCGACGCTTTTCTCGCGCCCTTGCTGGCCCAGGCTGATCTGCGCATTATCCTGACCGGTGCCGGGACATCCGCGTTCATCGGCAAATGCATCGCACCATTGATGCTCAACAAGCTGGGTCGTCGCGTCGAAGCGATTCCGACCACCGACCTGGTATCGGGTCCGAGCCTGTATTTTCAGGCCAGCGTGCCGACCTTGATGGTGTCGTTTGCCCGTTCGGGAAGCAGCCCGGAAAGTCTGGCGGCCGTGGAACTGGCGAACCAGTGCTGCGCGTCGATTCACCATTTGATTTTCACCTGCAATGAGCAGGGTGAATTGTATTTGCAGACCCGTAAAAATAAAAATGGCCTCGCCGTGCTGCTGCCGCTCGCGACCCACGACCGTGGCTTTGCCATGACCTCAAGTTTTACGTCGATGTTTTATTCGGCCTGCCTGGCGTTCAAGCTGATTGATGGCGCAGCGATCAGTCAGGCTGGCAGCTATGTCATCGCCAACGCGCTGCCCTTGATTCATCGTCTGGTCGCAAAGCGCTTTGAACGCGTGATTTATTTGGGCAGCAATGAATTGCGCGGTCTGGCCGAAGAAGCGGCACTGAAACTGCTGGAACTGTCAGACGGCCAGGTGCTGGCAACCTTTGACAGTCCGCTGGGTTTCCGGCATGGCCCGAAAACCATGATCAACGACAAAACTCTGGTGGTGGTCTTTTTATCCAATCACGAGACGACCCGCAACTATGACCTTGACCTGCTGCGCGAATTGCAGTCTGATGGCAAGGCCGGACAGATCGTGGCATTGAGCGCCAAAGCGGATCTCGAATCGAACCCGGATTATTTCGTCGTGCCGCAGTTTGATCACGCCAATGCCCTTGAGCTGGTATTTCCGTACGTCGTCTTTGCCCAGTTATTTGCCCTGCTGCAGTCACTCGCTCAGGGCAATACCCCGGATCAGCCGAGCAAATCCGGCACCGTCAACCGGGTCGTGCAGGGTGTGACCATCTATCCATTATTGAGCGGGGTCTGACATGTTTTTGGGCGTAGACGGTGGTGGTACCAAAACCGCATTCGTGCTGATTGATGGCCAGGGCAATGTGCGCGCCAGACATCAGGAAAACAGTTCGTATTACCTCGAAGTCGGCATGGAAAATACCGCGGCCATCCTGCGCCAAGGCACGGCAGCCACGCTGGCCAAGGCAGGCCTGCAGCCGGACGATCTGAGCTTTGCATTTTTTGGATTGCCGGCCTTTGGCGAAGACAGCTCGGTAGAGCAGCAGCTCGACAGTCTGCCGGCCGGTTTTCTGGCGCGCGACAAATATCAATGCGGCTGCGACATGATCTGCAGCTGGGCCGGTTCGCTGGCCTGCCAGGATGGGGTCAGCGTCATTAGCGGCACCGGTTCGATGGCCTATGGCGAATATCAGGGGCGCGGCACCAGGGCAGGGGGCTGGGGTGAGTTGTTCAGCGATGAGGGTTCGGCTTACTGGATTGCCCGGGAAGGCCTGACCCTGTTTTCAAAAATGAGCGATGGCCGCGCAGTGAAAGGGATCCTGCACGAGCTGTTCATGCAGCGCTTTAAATTAAAAGAAGAGCTGGATCTGTGTGGTCATGTCTACTCCACCCTGGGTGCCCAGCGCAGCGCCATCGCGCAGATTTCCCAGCTGGTGGCTGAAGCGGCGCTGGCAGGTGATGATCAGGCCCGGATGATCTTTTTCCGCGCGGCGCTCGAGCTGGCCGACATGGTGATGGCGGTTCGAAAGGTGTTGCAGGTGCCCGACTCGGTGATCTTCCCGGTCTCTTACTCGGGCGGCGTATTTGACGGCGGCAGTCTGTTACTGGAACCGTTTACGCAGCAATTGCAACAGCGTCATTTCGAGGTCAGAAAGCCGATCCTGACACCCGCGATCGGGGCGGCGATGTATGCGGCCAAGTGCGCCGGGGCCGATCTGGATGCGGCTGCGATCGCGAAACTCGCTGCCGCCTCTGCTGTTTGAGATGGCAGGAAGGTGAGCAATAAGTCTGCTGTCAAACAGCTCATTTATGGTAAATTACGCAAACTTTCACTTCTGTTTCAATAAACAATGATTCAAAAATCAAAAACCATGCAAACGGAACCCGTCGCCGCCAGTGAGCCCGTCGAATCTGCCGACCATAAGTTGATGATCGAAGAGCGACGCCGTCAGATTCGCGAAATGGTCGAAGCCAAAGGCAGTGTCACGGTCGACGAGTTGGCCGAGCACTTCGCGATTTCGAAAGTTTCGATACGCAGCGATCTGCGCGCACTCGATACTCAGGGCGCGCTGGTACGGTCGCGCGGCGGTGCTCTGGTGATTCGCGATGGCGAAGATCTGCCGATCAATATCAAAGAAAACCTGCACCGCGCGCAAAAAGTGCGGATTGCCGAAGAAGCCGTCAAACAGATCGTGGACGGCGAAACCATCATTCTGGATTCGGGTTCCACCACCGCTGAAATTGCCAAATTAATTCGCGGCATGAAGTTCACTTCGATCAACGTAATCACCAATGCCCTGAACATTGCCGTGCTGCTTGCCAATACGCCGCATGTGAATCTGGTGATGCCAGGCGGCGTGCTGCGTGCCAATTCCTTCTGTCTGTCGGGACCACAGGCCGAACACGCGCTCGACGGTCTGTATGCCGACCGGCTGTTTCTGGGCGTGGACAGTATCGATCCCGAAATCGGGCTGATGACACCGCATCTGCTCGAAGCGCAGCTCAATGCGCAGATGATTAAAATTTCGCGCAAGGTAATAGCCGTGACCGACTCGTCGAAACTGATGCGGCGCAATCTGTCGGTCATCGCCAGAATGGATCAGATCGATACGCTGATTACCGACAAGGCTGCGCCAGCCAATCTGGTCGACTTGTTCACGGCTACCGGGGTTGAGGTAATTTTGGTTTAAGCCCGCTAAAACAGGCAAGGCTACCTGGCAGTCTGTATTGCAATAAATCAACATTGTGATGAATAAAATACGGCTATTCAGTTGGTCATCCGTCACTTTATAAGATAAAATTCATAAATTATTTTATGTTGTGAGTTGTATTATGTCTGAATTAATCAGCCCGACCAGTTTAAAAGATTTAGTGGACGCCCACGCAATCCTCCACGCCATCGTAATTGCCGACCAGGCGGCTTTCAAAATCAATATCAAATTCGGTGTGGTGGAACGCACTGTTTCCGTGCGTACCCGCAGTGGCCAAATCAAGGAACGCGTGTTTACTTCCTTGGATGCCGTTGCCCGCTTCATGCGCGACAAAGTTCAGCTTGCCAACTACGAAATCAATGCCGCCAATTTCGATCCGACAGCCAAGACAGGCAAGCGGCCCGATACCGCCAGGCGTTTGACGGCAGCGCACGCAGCGCTGTCCCACAGTGAATGGGCACGACAAAAAGTACAGGCCGCACGCGACGACCTGATAAACGGGACGAACCGGTTGATCGAGCCGGATGACTGGGCAGAAGTGCGCGCAGCCAAGCAACGGCAACGTGATGCCTTATGAAGCGCGTCCAGCGCACACAAACCTATCTGGACGACCTGAATTCAATTGAATCGCGCATTGCCGCGCAAGGCAGTCCGCAAGCCGCAGCCGACCTGTGGCTGCACATCGATGGTCAGGTTGATCTGTTGGCTGATCCGAACCACCCACGTCGACAAGGACTGGTCGTCCCGGATGCGATCGAACTGGTTGCCCATCCCAACTACCTGGTGATTCTGGATGAGGATGACACAACAGTTACCGTTCTGAATGTGGTTCACGTTAAACGAAAATACCCCTGATCGACACATCACCAGAATGGATCAGATCGATACCCTGATCACCGATAAGGCCGCGCCAGCCAATCTGGTCGACTTGTTCACGGCTACCGGAGTTGACGTGGTGTTGGTTTAATTGCGGTACTCAGGATCAGGTACAATCGCGCAAATTAAAAATTCGATTGTTTCTGTCACCGCATGGAGTCCCACATGTCCACCCAGTTCCTTTTTTTCGATGATTACTCCGAAGGCGCGCACCCTCAGCTGCTGGCCGCGCTGCTCGCCAACCATACCCTGCAGGATCGCGGCTACGGCGCCGACCAGCTTACGCTGGAAGCGGCGAATCTGATCAAGAAACACTGTGCACAACCTGATGCGGCAGTTCACTTCGTGGCCAGCGGCACCCTGGCCAATATCGTCTGTCTGGCCTCGATGCTGAAACCCTATGAGTCGGTGGTCGCTGAACAGAACGGTCATATTCAGGTTCATGAAACCGGTGCCATTGAAGCGACCGGCCATAAAATCAATTACGTGAGTGGCAAAGAGGGCAAGCTGAATACTAAGGCGATCCAGACCGTTCTGGATCTGCATCACGGTGACCAGCAAATGGTCAAGCCCAAGGTAGTCTATATTTCGCAACCGACCGAACTGGGCACGATCTATTCGCGCAGCGAGCTGGAGCAGTTGTATCAGTTCTGTCAGGACCGCCAGCTGTACCTGTACGTGGATGGCGCGCGGCTTGGTCACGCGCTGGCCTCATCCCGGGCTGACTTCACGCTAGTCGACATCGCGCGCTGCTGCGACATGTTTTATATTGGCGGCACCAAAAATGGCGGCTTGATGGGTGAGGCGATTGTCATCACCAACCCGGCGTTACAAAGCGATTTTGTTTACCACCTGCGTCAACGCGGTGCCTTGCTCGCCAAAGCGCGTTCCGTGGCGACTCAGTTCACCGAATTTTTCCGGGATGATCTGTATATCCAGAATGCGCTGCACGCCAATCACATGGCTGCGCAGCTGGCGCAGGGATTGACCGAGCTGGGGATCAAGTTCATGCACGACAGTGCGACCAACCAGTTATTTCCCATCCTCTCTGACGTGCTGATCGCACAATTAAAACAGCGTTACGGGTTTCATGTCTGGTGTAAATCAGAAGTGCCGCAGCATTCTGTAATTCGTTTGGTCACATCGTGGTTTACCCCGCAATCGGCCGTAACGGAATTTCTGGACAGCTTACGCTCTGCTGTATGAACAACTGAGAATTTTTTTGAAATGCTCCGATGAACACTATCCTGCTTCTGGTTCTATCCAATATTTTTATGACCTTTGCCTGGTATGGCCATTTGAAATACGGTCACGACTGGGCGCTCTGGAAAGCCATCCTGGTCTCCTGGGGCATTGCCTTGTTTGAATACTGTCTTGCCGTGCCGGCCAACCGGCTTGGCTATACGCACTTCACCGGCTTCCAGCTGAAGATCATTCAGGAAGTGATTACGCTGTGCGTGTTCATCGTGTTCGCGATATTTTTTCTGAAAGAAAAACTGGCCTGGAATTATATTGTCGCGTTTGCCTGTTTAGGCATGGCGGCGTTTTTTGCGTTTGCATTCAAGACCAGCAGCGCAGCTTAGGCGCATGCAGCGAAATTTCAAACCATGTAGGTCTTCAACTACAGTCACTGTCAGTGTTGTCGTTATTTTTTAGACGCCTGAACCGTTCTTGTCACGAACCTGGATATTCAAGAAAACTATCCTAAGCTGAGAGCCGGGGAGGATGCGACGTGTCGCTTTCCAATGTGATGTTTCTGCTTCATTGACGAGAGAGTTGAATTCAATTTTATATGTTTCCATGACATCACAGACTACACCAATGGCGCAATTTCATTTCACGGTTCTGGTGGTTGATGATGACTTCATGATGCAACGGGTAACGGCAGGCATACTGAACAGTCTGGGTCATACCGGCGTTATTGTTGAGAATGGCGCGCTGGCAATCGAGTGCCTGTCGCAGCGAGAGTTTGATCTGGTTCTGCTGGACGTGATGATGCCGGTCATGGATGGCCTTGAGACCCTCGCTACGATTCGTGGCGAAGAAAAATTATCCGGAAAATATCAGCCCATCATCATGTTGACGGGGCATGCTGAGCCCAGTGATGCGCAGCGCCTGAAGCAGGCAGGGGCCGATGGTTATATCAGCAAGCCGGTCAACCCTGATCAGTTAAAGTTTGAAATGAATCGCGTGATGTTTCACTTAAGTTCCAATTAAAAAAACAACGGGAAGACAATAATGTCCACAGACTTGACCAAGAGCAGCACAAAAATCAGCGCAAAGATCAGCCCAACTAAGCCACCCCAGCCACCCCAGCGAGTCAGCCCGGAATTAAAACAATTTCTTGCGCCGCCAGAAAACGAAACTACGGTAGCCAATCAGTTTCATCAAAATGGCTTCTGGACACCTGGCGTCAATTTGATGACCAATCTGCGCTTCAAAGGCAAGATGCTGCTGGTCACCTGCATGTTTCTGATCCCGCTTGCCATCACGGTCTGGTTCTATTACTCGAGCATGGTTGACCAGATCGATTTTTCAGCCAAGGAACGGATCGGGGTCGAATACAACAATCAAGTCTTTCCGGTGCTTGATCTGGCGCAGCAACTGCGCCGCGACGCGACGGTTGCTGCAGCCAGCGGGACTGCACCGGCGACCATGGCTACTGTTTCAGACCGCTTGAGAGATGCCCAGGCCAAGCTGGCGGAAGTCGACAAACGTCTCGGCAGCACACTGGGAACGTCGAAAAGCTATGCGGAAGCGCAGGCTGCTTTTGCCAAGACAGCCACGGCCAGTGGCGACGAGGTATTCAAGGCGCACACTGAATACGTCAAGGCCCTGATTACCCTGCTTGGCAACGTCGCCGATTCGTCCAACCTCACCCTGGATCCGGACATCGACAGCTTCTATTTGATGGATTCGGTGTACGGCCGGATTCCGGATATCCTTGAAAATACCGGAAAGCTGCGAGGTCTGGGCCTGAAAGTCTTGAAGTCTGGTGCCATCACACCGGAACAACAGCGCGGATTGAGTGAGCTGATTCCAGTCGCGGAATTCCAGTTTTCAAATCTGCGTGACGACCTGGCCAAAGCCTTGGCCAGCAATACATCTCTGGTGGAAACGATCAATGCATCGCAAGTCTTTGACGGCACCGCCGCGTTTTTCAGCCTGGCGCGCAAAACCGTGATTGATGCGCAGACCTTCACTGAGGAAGCCCAATCGACTTACGTGGCGAACGCCAATAAAGTAATGGAGGATCAGTACAGTCTGGCTGGTCGGTTATCAGCGAGCCTGGATGGCTTGCTGGCCAAACGTATCAGCACGATGAAATCAACATTGAATTTGATCAGTCTGGCGATTGCCATTTGCCTGGCACTGGCTGCCTATTTTTTCTACAGCTTTTTCATGGTGACCAGCGGCGGATTACATTTAATTCGCACCCATTTACAGGAAGTAGCACGCGGAGATCTGCGTAATCGTCCTGGCAAGCCTCCCGGCCGCGACGAGTGTACCGATGTGATCAACGACCTGCGCGGTACCTACAGCAATCTGCATGAACTGATTCGAACCGTGCGTCACTCTGCGCGCGCCTTGCATACAACCAGCAGCGAAATACTGGCAGCCAGTCTGGATCTGTGGGGTTTGGGGAGCAACGGAACAGAAACTGCGGTTAAGCTTTTTGAGTATATAGAATCGACATATTGTGTGAATATTCATATATAAACGCGGGGTCACCTATTCTGCCTTAAATTTGCGTGGCATCCGCATGTACTATTCTTCAGTATCCTCGACAGGATCTCTCAGCGATCGAAGTTCGCCTCTTGCCACCGATTCCGGCACAA
>JBEONO010000011.1:0-135070 GCA_040544425.1 Oxalobacteraceae bacterium GrIS 1.18 | reverse complement strand
ATCGGTCACGATAAACCAGAACGGTCGGTCACGTTCAATCGGAATGGCCGGTCACGATGCCAGAATGACCGGTCACGATGGACCAGAATACCCAAAATAGCTTTAAAGATATTATTGTTATTGGTTATAGCGCTAGTCCTGTTTAGGATTTTTGTTACTCCACACATTGTGAAGATAACCGGCGGCGGCATGCTGCCAACCTATGCGGAATTCGATCCATACAGGAATCATTTCGATATTGTTTTGTTCGAATTGAACAAGAATGTGTGTGTGGGCTGTATTTCGGTTTTTGGAAAGGATGGTCGCAAAAATATTTCTAGGATTGTAGGCTTACCCCATGATCTGATTAAATTTTCAAAGAAAAACGGTGCGTTAAATATCAATGGCGTTCCAGAGGCGTATGAGTATTTACGCGATTTTGAGAGCACAGAAAGCTCGGGGCGTGGAATTAAATCGTACCCGGAATATGCGGTCACGACCGGCACCATCAGACATTCAATATTGCTATATGATCGCCCAAGTCTTAACTACAAAAATCTTTCGATGCAGAATGGAAATTCAGTAGATCCATCTAATGAATCCTGTGAAGAACAAATTAACGAGTTTATTTGCCCTGTACCTCCAAATTCTGTATTTGTAATTGGTGACAATCGAGGAAGTTCGAAATGGGGGATGATTCCAATTGACAATATTATCGGTATTTATCACCCTAGCGAAATTAAAAAATGAAACTTACCGTCGTATCGCTCCCATTTTTTTCAGGCATATTGTTGGCGGCTTATTTTTTTCTACCAAAGAAAAAATATCTCTTTTTTTACGTTTTTTCTGTCGCAATGATTCTCTGTGTACGCTGGCCGCAAATATCAGAGTCCTATCAGCTAAAAGAAAATGGTGTACACGCTACCGCTGTAATTCGAAGCGTTGATTGTGAAAATCATGGCCATATTTTTTATGACTATCAAGTCGGAGCTCGAACATTTCAAAAAGAGGCGGATTCATTGGATGCTGGGCTAAAGTGCGGGCCACAAAATGTTGGGAGTACTGTGCCTATAAGTTATGTTAGTTCCGATCCAGACATTTCCATCATCGGTTTTCCCGGCTCAAATTTTTCTTATGCCATTGTGATGACTGTCCTGATGATGATTGGAATTCCCGTGCTAATAATTCTATTTTCCGTTTTCAAAAAGGAAGAAGTCTAGCTTTTGGAAGTTGCTTCCAAATCAAGGTGACCTGATCTATTTACCCAATTAGCTGCTTTTTGAATGACCGGTGTCGAGATTGCCGTATGTCGCTTTAGGGCACTTTGCAGGCAGATTAGCCCCAATCCAATAGATAAAATCTGCTCAAATACGCTAAATAGAACCATAAAAAAACCTTGCTATTGCAGTCCACTTTGCAAACCGCAATTGGGCATGCTGGAGATGCCGAGCCCGTCGGAGATGATATTAGCGAAATGCGAATTCTTTGTGGGCGAGGATTTTACCTTCCGGTAAGGTCTGGCAATTAATACCGGATATAGGCTGATTGGCCCACATAATCGACCACTGCCTGACAAATTACTTTGTCATTCGTGTGCGATGATTAATGTAAGCGGGGTTGAAACCGCGACACTCCAATTGAACCACACGCCGCAGTTAATGGATAAATCAAATCGAAGGAATAATCATGACTAAATTTGTAAATTTGCTGAAGATGGCCGCCTGCATTTTGGTAATCTCAGCCGGGAACGCCTCTGCTGTTAACTATACTGATGTACCAGGCGGTGCCAATACTGGTTTGCCGTTAGCTTACTTTGGTAACACGCCAAATCCGAGCGGAGACTCGCCTGAAGTAGGTGAAGTTTTCTCGTTGCCATCGGACTTTTCACTGTCTTCATTCAGTTTCTATGCACTTGGTAATACGGCGCCTTCCGTGCAGCTAAATGTAGCCAAGTGGAACCCAACCACCAACAGTAAAAATCAGGCAATCAATTCAGTTGGGCCGGCACTGCTGACCACAGCAAACGCGACTTTCGAGACCTACAATTCCACTGGTGGCTTTACAACTTTTGAATTCGACAACCTCGGTTTGAACCTGAGCGCAAATACCAAATACATTGCCTACCTGACCAGCAATGATCCAAAAGTGACTGGCATTCAATTGTCGCGTACCCAAACGGCCAACGACACCTCAGGATTCGGAATTGGCAATGCGTATTTCAGCACGATACCAAATGTGGGCTGGACACTTCCATTTAGTGGTAGTGGTTTTCTGAGCCTGCAATATTCAGCTGTCGCAGCTCCAGTGCCAGAACCAACTACGTCAATGATGTTCTTGGCAGGCCTGTTGGGAATTGGCGCATTGCTTCGTCGTCGCAATTCGCAGAGCTAATTTGGCGCAGTAAATACAAGGCTGGGTTATTTGACCCAGCCTGCGTGAGTTGGTCCTTGTGCGAGAACGCCTTATTTTTTGTTTTTGTTCGCCGCTTCCGCAGCCAATTTCATTTCTTTCTCAGCGTCTCTCAAAAACTGTTCAGCCTTGGCGGCATGGCCGTTCATGTCGTATTCGTTGGCGACCTGAGCGGCATGCATTTTTTCAATGGCGTGCTGAGCATCTTCGCGCGCTGCGATGATGTTGGGATGACCAGCTTCCGGGCCGGCATAAACCTGAGTCGAGAGTGCAGCTAATACGAATACTGGAGCAAGGAATAGTTTTTTCATTATTGTCTTTCAGTGGTCGGTTAAGTGATTGCGTGATTTGCGTTCTGAATCTGATCTGCCTCTACGCAGTCGTGCAAAGGCAGGCATACAACGAGTTGTGGGTAACAGCGGTTGACAACCGGCCAAGGCAGGCCGGGTTATTCATAGCTGTGCAAAATCGTGTAGCCATTCTGTGACTTGACCAACGCATAGCCTTTATTTTGCCAAAGCACCGGTTGCACCTGTTGTGCCGTTGGTGGAATTGCGTCGGTCGCATTGCGCGCGAAGGTTACGTGCGGACGATAAGTTCGTCTTTCGATTGAGATTCCCAGATTCTGCAGTGCTTTATTGAGCCGCTCATGCAACTGCATCAATTCCATCGGCACCGAATTGGGTTTGACCACGGCCACGCCCTGCGGCCACAGCTGCGGTCGGCTGAGAATCAGATCAAAGGGCTGCACCGGCACTTTCAACCCCTGTATCAGGTCCGGCAGGCGCTGATCCGGAATATCACCCAAAAAATGCAGAGTCAGGTGCAGCGATTCCGGCTTGACCACCTTGGCAGTTTTTGGCCAGGTCCAGGCGTGACGCATCGATTGCAGCCGGTTCTGGGTATCCCGGTCTGGCCAGAGCGCCAGATAAAGTCGGCTGGAGTTTTCTGTATATTTTGGTGGACTGCCCATGCGTGTTCCTGCCTGTTCTTGCAAAGTGCTTAGTTTGAACGCTAACCGTCACACAAGGTGTTGCGATTTGTGAGGAAGCTGGCGGGTCTGGCGTTGTGCTGCGGCAATTGGCGATACATGTGCTTACACACTTCCTGTCGTCGCAAAACCTGGTTGCGCGTTAATTACCTAACAAACAGATTAACAGGGGAGCGCATCATGAAAAAATATCTATCTTTCACGGCAAGCATACTGGCCGGTGCCACATTACTGCTGGCTGCCGCATCTGCACAGGCCGGACCAGTGCATGTCGATTTGAATTTTGGCATTCCGTTGCCGGTCTATGTCCAGCCAGCCCCGGTTTATTACCAACAACCAGCGCCGGTCTATTACCAGCCCGAACCGGTCTACGTTCAGCCGCGTGAGGTGGTTGTGTATGGCAATCCCGGTTACTACGGTTACCAGCAGTCCTGGCATGAACGTGAATGGCATGAACATCATGATGGACGCGAGCGTCATTGGGATGGACGGGGTCATGATGAGTATCGTCATGATGACCATCACGACCACGATGATCATGAACACCATGGCCACGAGCGCGACTGGCATTGATTTTGGCAACGGCCAGGGGTGAGGGTTTGCCTTCCTCTGGCCGCAAAGGGCGTGTTGCAAGAACTGCTCCGCACTGCCCGTTATACGGGATCTGCATAAACAAGTTCGAAAGCATTCGTTCTTAATTCAGTACCGCAACCTTACTATCCTGATTCAAAATTCAAACAGGGATAGTCATGTCAATTACAACTAATCTTATCCGCGCCGTTTCCGTATTGGCACTGACTGCAAGTCTGGCCCATGCTGCGGATATCACTCTGCTCAACGTCTCCTACGATCCAACCCGCGAGCTGTATGAGGACTTCAACAAAGATTTCGCAAAATACTGGAAGCAAAAAACCGGTGACAACGTCAAGGTCAAGCAATCGCATGGCGGTTCCGGCAAGCAGGCGCGGGCGGTGATTGACGGGCTGGATGCGGATGTGGTCACACTTGCGCTGGCCTACGATATCGACGAAATCGCTGCACGCGGTTTGCTCGACAAGGCATGGCAGTCGAAACTGCCGCTGGCCAGTTCGCCGTACACCTCGACCATCGTGTTTTTGGTTCGCAAGGGTAATCCAAAAGGAATCAAGGACTGGAACGACATCATCAAGCCGGGCGTCGCAGTAATCACGCCGAATCCAAAGACCTCCGGTGGCGCACGCTGGAATTATCTGGCGGCCTGGGGTTATGCCCTGAAACAAAAGGGTGGTACTGAAGCCAGTGCCAAAGAATTCATCAGCAAGTTATACAAGAACGTCCCGGTGCTTGATTCCGGCGCGCGCGGTTCTACCACCACGTTTGTCGAACGCGGCATCGGCGATGTGTTGATCGCCTGGGAAAATGAAGCTTTCCTGGCGGTCAAGGAGTTGGGACCGGACAAGGTTGAAATCGTGGTCCCGTCAACCAGTATCCTGGCTGAACCGCCCGTGGCCGTGGTCGACAAGGTGGTCGATAAACATGGCACCAGAAAAGTCGCCGAAGCTTACCTTCAATATCTCTACACTGACGCCGGACAGGAAATAGCCGCAAAAAATTATTATCGTCCTACCACCGAAAGCATCGCCAAAAAGTACGCAGCGCAATTTCCCAAAATTACGCTGTTTAAAATAGGCGAGGTGGCGGGCGACTGGACCAAAGCGCAAAAAACCCATTTCGCCGATGGCGGCGTGTTTGATCAACTGTATCAGCCGGTCAGCAAATAAGACGCCCATGGCTACTGCAACACTGAACACCCGGGCGCGGCCAGGCACCGCCTTTCGTGTCATGCCCGGTTTCAATCTGTCTTTGGGTTTTACCCTGCTGTATTTAACCTTGATTGTTTTGATACCGCTGTCCGCCGTGTTTCTCAAAACCTTCACCATGACCTGGCCGGCCTTTTGGCACGCGATCAGTTCGGATCGGGTGATGGCTTCGTACCGGCTCAGCTTCGGTGCGGCGGCGGCCGGTGCGACGATCAATGTCGTCTTTGGCGGGATCGTCGCCTGGGTGCTGGTGCGTTATTCTTTTCCCGGAAAAAAAATTATTGATGCGCTGGTTGATTTGCCCTTTGCCCTGCCCACTGCGGTGGCAGGGATCGCGTTGACTTCGCTCTATTCCAGTAACGGCTGGTTTGGCCGCTATCTCGAACCGGCCGGCATCAAGGTTGCGTTCACCCCGCTCGGGATTGTGGTGGCACTGACCTTCATCGGACTCCCGTTTGTCGTGCGCACCGTCCAGCCGGTGCTGGAAGATGCGGAGCGCGAACTGGAAGAGGCCGCTGCCAGCCTGGGCGCAAATAACTGGCAAACCTTCACCAGAATTATTTTTCCAACGATATTTCCGGCGCTGCTGACTGGCTTTTCCCTGGCGTTCGCCCGTGCACTCGGTGAATATGGTTCGGTGATTTTCATCGCCGGAAATATGCCGATGATTTCAGAAATTACGCCACTGTTTATTATCACCAAACTGGAGCAATACGATTACGAAGGTGCCACAGCGATTGCCGTGGTGATGCTGCTGATTTCATTCACGCTGCTGCTGACCATTAACCTGTTACAGGCATGGACCCGCAATCGTGGCAGAGCCGGACGGGACTGAGATGAACACAGTCTCCATCCCGGCCAATCCTGTAGCTGTCGAACCCGCCATTGTTCCGAATGCGATTCGGGAGCCGGTCTGGGCGCGCGTGATGTTATGCAGCATCGCGTTCCTGTTTCTGGGATTATTTTTGTTTATCCCTTTAATCGCCGTGTTTGCCGAAGCCCTGAAAAAAGGCTGGCAGGTGTATCTGCTGGCGATCACGGAAGAGGATGCGGTGACCGCGATCAAACTGACGCTGGTAACGGCGGCAATCGCGGTGCCGCTTAATCTGGTCTTTGGCGTGGCTGCCGCGTGGACCATCGCCAAGTTTGAGTTCCGCGGCAAAAATGTCCTGCTGACCTTGATCGATCTGCCGTTTTCGGTCTCGCCAATTATTTCCGGGCTGATCTATGTGCTGATCTTCGGCGCGCAAGGCTGTCTCGGACCCTGGCTGCGCGAGCATGACATCAAAATCCTGTTTGCCGTTCCCGGGATTGTGCTGGCGACCATTTTCGTGACCTTTCCGTTCGTCGCCAGAGAATTGATCCCGCTGATGCAGGCGCAGGGTTCCGAGGAAGAAGAAGCTGCGCTGGTGCTGGGCGCGTCGGGCTGGAAGACTTTCTGGTATGTGACGCTGCCCAATATTAAATGGGGTTTGCTGTACGGCGTGATCCTGTGCAATGCCCGCGCCATGGGCGAGTTCGGCGCAGTGTCGGTGGTGTCCGGGCATATTCGCGGCGAGACCAATACGATTCCGCTGCAGGTTGAAATTCTCTATAACGAATATAACTTTACGGCTGCCTTCGCGGTGGCCTCATTGCTGGCGCTGCTGGCACTGGTTACGCTGCTGCTGAAATCGCTGATTGAATGGCGCTTGAAGGAAGTCGTTTCGGAACCGGCACATCGCTTGCCATTGGAGTAGTCATCGTGAGTATCGAAGTTCGTCATATCAATAAACGTTTCGGCAATTTTGTCGCGCTCGACAATGTTTCCCTGAATTTTCCGAATGGCGAGTTAACCGCCTTGCTGGGACCGTCCGGCTGCGGCAAAACCACCTTGTTGCGGATTATTGCCGGGCTTGAGTTTCCGGATGCCGGCAGTGTTTATCTGGACGGGGAAGATGCGTCAAGCAATCATGTGCGGGAACGTCAGGTCGGGTTTGTGTTCCAGCACTATGCCTTGTTCAAGCACATGACGGTGTTTGAAAATATCGCATTTGGCCTGCGCGTCAAACCGCGCGCTGAACGCCCGCCGGAAGCGGCGATTCAGGAAAAGGTGCATAAGCTGCTCGATCTGGTGCAACTGGACTGGCTGCACGACCGCTACCCGCCGCAACTGTCCGGCGGTCAGCGACAACGCATCGCCCTGGCACGGGCGCTGGCTGCCGATCCGCGGGTCTTATTGCTGGACGAGCCGTTCGGTGCGCTCGACGCGAAAGTGCGCAAGGAATTGCGCCGCTGGCTGCGTCGCCTGCACGACGAACTGCATGTCACCAGCATCTTTGTCACGCATGATCAGGAAGAGGCGCTGGAAGTGGCCGATCAGGTAGTGCTGATGAACAAAGGAAAAGTCGAACAGATCGGCTCGCCCGCGCAAGTGTATAACCACCCGGTGTCGCCGTTTGTGTATGGTTTTCTGGGCAGCGTGAATGCCTTCCCCGGCCGGGTGCATGAAGGGGTGTTCAATTTCCACGGCACCGAGTTCGCGGTTGCCGATCATGTCAACACCCAGGACCGGGACGGCATTGCCTATGTGCGCCCGCATCATATCGATCTGGCGCCTTATGTCGCCGGATCGGCCGGGGTGGTGGCGAAACTGAACCGTGTGCACGCAATTGGGCCGCTGACACAATTGGAATTACAACATCCGGATCAGGCTGAAATTATTGAAGTGACGATCAACCAGGACCGCTTCACCGCAATGAATTTGAAAGAAGGCGAACAGGTGCTGATTCAACCCAAACATCTGCACGTATTTACCCAGTAGTCAGTCCCCGGTTTCCCCAACATCATCGTTTGAGCGACAGCCCGTAAAAAGCGGTTATCATAGCCAAGATTAAAATCAGCAGTTCAAATCTTGACCGGGGGAAGTTAAAAAAATGGGTCCGATTGCGCAGATTACAATTTGCCCGGAATGCGATCTGGTGCAACACAAAGTCCACCTCGACGTCGGCGAAAGCGCCTACTGCATGCGCTGTTCGGAAGAGCTGGCCTGCGGCCCGTCCGACAATACCGATACGGTGCGCGCCTTGCTACTCACTGCACTGATTTTAATCGTGGTCATGAATGTCTTCCCCCTGGTTGAAATGCGCATCAATGGCATCGCGCGCGTCACCACTCTGCTCGGGGCAATCCACACTTTATATTCCCAGGACATGAATTTTCTGGCGCTGCTGGTGCTCGGCACAACCATCATCTGTCCGGCGCTGGAAATCCTGTTACTGATGCTGATGGTCCTGCGGCCCGCCGTTGCGGCGCTGCGTCTGCCGGGCAACCGCCTGTTTCGCGTGGTTCACAGCATGCAAAGCTGGAGCATGGTGGAGGTGTTCATGCTTGGCGTGCTGGTCGCCCTGGTGAAGCTGGCGGCGCTGGCGGAAATTATTCTTGGGCCGGCCATCGGGGCCTGCGTCGGGCTGATCGTGACCATCACGGTTCTGAAACGGATCGTGCGTCCGGAACAGTTGTGGCGCTTCTACCAGGAGGCGAACGGATGAAGGTCGTCACCGGCAAGTCGCTCGGACTGGTGGTGTGCAGTCAATGTCACGGCATTGCCAGGACTGGTGATGGAGACGAGCCTGTCATCTGTCCGGTCTGCCAGGGTACCATCGAGATGCGCAAGCCGGAGAGCATTTCCCGTTCGCTGGCATTTTTGATTGCCGCCGCGATTTTATACATTCCCGCCAATCTGTTACCGGTGATGACCACCACCACCCTGTTCGGTACCGAGAGCGACACCATCATCAGCGGCGTGATCGTGCTGATCAACTCGGGCTCCTGGCCGCTGGGTGCGCTGGTATTTTTTGCCAGCATTGTGGTGCCGCTGCTGAAAATTTTCTCGCTCTCGATCCTCAATGCCAGCGTACTGTTGCACTCCGGCTGGGCACCGTTGCAGCGCACCTGGCTGTATCGCTTTGTTGAATTCGTCGGCCGCTGGTCGATGCTGGATATTTACGTGATCACCCTGCTGGCCGGTTTGGTGCAGATCCAATCTCTTGCGACCATCAAACCGGAGGCCGGTGCGATTGCTTTCGGCGCGGTGGTCGTGTTAACCATGCTGTCAGCCATGTCTTTCGAGTCGAGGCTGATTTGGGACTATGTGGAAGGACATGATGACTAGTACAGAACTGCCGGAAATACCGACTGCGGTGAAAAAAACCAGAGGCAAACGCAAGTTTCCGCTGATCTGGATCATCCCGATTCTGACCGCCCTGATTGGCGCCTGGTTAGTGGTTCAAAATATCCGCAACGAAGGCCCGACGATCACGATCCGCTTCAATAATGCGGAAGGCATTGAGCCCGGCAAAACCAAAATTCGCTACAAGGATGTGGATATCGGTCTGGTCAAAGCAGTTGATGTGTCGAAGGATCGCAGGCAGGTGATATTGACTGCCAAGCTGGTGAAACAGGCCGACGATTATCTGGTCAGCGACACCCGTTTTTGGGTGGTGCGCCCGCATATTTCGGCAGGCGTGGTGTCGGGACTGAGCACCATCCTGTCTGGTCCCTATATCGGTGTCGACATCGGCAAATCGCAGGAGCGCTCGACGGACTACGCCGGGCTGGAAATTCCGCCCATAGTCACTGATAACACCGCCGGGCGCGAGTTCGTGTTGCACAGCACCGAAATCGGTTCACTGGATGTCAGTGCGATTGTGACTTACCGGCGGATCGGTGTCGGGCAGGTGGTCGGCTATGTGCTCGATCCGAGCGGCAAAAGCGTCACCATCAAAATTTTTGTCAACGCACCTTACGATCAGTTTGTCACCGCCAATACCAAGTTCTGGCATGCCTCGGGACTGGATCTGTCGTTCGATGCCAATGGCCTGAAACTGGAAACGCAATCTCTTGGTTCGCTGATTCAGGGTGGTCTGGCATTTCAGACCCCGGACGATCTGGAAGAGGGCCCGCGTGCGGTGAAGGATCAGGAGTTCACGCTGTTTCTGGATCGTGATCACGCCATGCGTTTGCCTGATCTGGAAGTGCGCCGCTTCGCGATTTATTTCAAGGATTCACTGCGCGGACTGTCAGTCGGCGCGCCGGTGGATTTTCATGGCATCACCATTGGCGAAGTCAAAACGATTGGGGTTGAGTACCTGAAGAAGGAAGGGCTGTTCCGCTTTCCGGTCGAGATCAATATTTATCCGGACCGGATGCGGGCACGCACGCTGGGCGAGCAGGTGCCGCAAAATATGCGTGACAACGAAAACCGGCTGTTGACCGAGAAGCTGGTCAGTTCCGGCATGCGCGCCCAACTCAAGACCGGCAATTTGCTGACCGGTCAGCTCTACGTCTCGCTCGATTTCTATCCGGAGGCGCGCAAGGAAACGATAGACTGGAAGCACAAACCGCCGGTGATCCCGTCGATCAATGGCGGACTCGGTGAGTTGCAGGAATCGGTCGCCAGCATTCTGAAGAAGGTTGACAAGATCCCGCTGGATCAGCTCTCTGGCGATTTGCAGCGCGCGTTGAAACAATTGACGCAGACGCTGGCTGATTCCGATCATTTGATTCAACAGGTCGACACCGATCTGGCGCCGGAATTGAAAGCCACGCTGGCCGAAGCACGCGGTACCCTGGTCAAGGCACAGAATACCCTGAATGCCGATTCGCCCCTGCAAAGCGATCTGCGCGAAACCCTGAAACAGGTCTCGAAATCGGCGCGTGCGATTGCTGATCTGGCCGACTATCTGGACCGGCATCCCGATTCCCTGATTCGCGGCAAGCCAGACAATAAACCGCTCACCCACGGGGACAAAGTCAAACCATGAAAACAGTCGAACTCTCATTGCGCTTAACCGCGCTGGCGCTGCTGCTTGCGCTGGCGGGATGCGCCTCGGTTGCCAAAGAACAGTTTTATGCGCTCTTCAGTCCGGCGCAGGCATCACAAATCGTATCGGCCGATTTCGATAAGGATGTCACGATTCATGTCGCCGATATTCCGGAACTGATTGATCGTCCGCAGCTCGTCATTTTCAGCAATGCGTCGGCGTTGACTGTGCTCGACCATGAACGCTGGGCTGAATCGCTGCAAAGCGGGATTACGCGGGTGATCAGCAAAGACGTTGCCAAAGCGATTCCTCGGGCATGGGTCACCTCGACGCCGGATGGAAGAGCATCAACGCCGCTGCGGGTGGTGGTTCACGTTGAAGAAATGACTGGCAGCAGTCAGGGCAAGGTTGTATTGACAGCGAGCTGGGTTGTCAAAAGCGGGGCTGACAAGGCACTCGCCTCCGGTCGGCTGACACTGGAACGTGAGGCAAATCTGCCGCTGCAAACCGGTGAGCTGGTTGAGCTGTGGTCGGATGAGCTCAATAGCTTAAGTCAGGCTATAGCTCTGTCTGTTGTCAATATTTGATTCGGACAGGCTTTTTACAACCGTTAGAGGATTCAAGCAGCGAAGGCAACGTCACTGGGTCCCCGCCTGATGCCGCGGGAATGATGGGGTCGCCTGGACGGGGTCGCCTCAACTTTTTTGTCGTCGTTCCCGCGGCATAAGGCGGGAACCCAGCGTCGTGTGAATCTACCCAAACCGTTAAAAACCGGCATGCAAGCGCAGTCCGTAAATCGAGACCGGTCCGCGATCCTGGTTGTGTGCCGGATTGGTCATGTGTTGATAATCAAACGTCAGTGTTGCGCTCGGCACGACCTGCCAGGAGTAATACAGCTCCGCAATTTTTTCAGGCGCGTAATTCAGTTTCCCGTCGCCGATCAACAGACCCAGTCCACCCGCTGCAAAATACGATTGCGCGTTGCCGGACAGACGGTTGACCACCGCGGCAATCGCTACCGTATCTTCATGCCGCCCCCAGCGATCCCCTTTAATTGACAATCCGGTCGAGAGCGATTGATTGATATCGGTGAATTCATAGGTTTCCTTGTCGCCGCGATTGGCGCTCAGACGCAGAAATGCGCCTGCATCAGCCGACAGTTCCTGTTCCATATTCAGGACAATGCCAGGGCGCGAGCTGTACCGGCGCACCGGCGCAACCGCGGGAACCGAGCCAGTCCGCTGTGCCAGCGCCAGGGCATCCTGATAACTGGCCATATTGCCCTGATTGATCCAGGCCAGCAGTTTGATTTTTCCAGGATGCCCGGCCCAGTTATGCCGGGTTTCCCATTCCAGACTGCTCGAGTTCCCGCCAAAATTGACGCGGATGATTTTTCCATTTGGCTCGGGTGACAATTGAAAAAATCCGGCTCGCAGTGTCCACCAGTTCTGCGTCCATTCCACTGCGCCACCCCAGGTAAAGCCCCATGGGTCTGCGGCGTAATCGTAGCTGCCTGCATCAATTACCGACCAGTTGAAAAAATCGGCGCGGGGATCGTGGGCATAGCTGTTCGTGTCAAACACGTCCGTGACCGAAAATTTACCGGCCGTGATCGTGACGTTGTTCACGCCAATCTGTTGTGCCAGCTGATTGGGAGCGCTCTCCAGATCGGTCCGCTCGCCGTCCAGTGAAATCGTTTGGCGCATAAACAATCGTGGCACGCGGACATAGGGTTTATTGGCCCCCAATTTATAGGCGCCGCCGTTCGGATAACCTGCCGCACCCAGCGTATTGTCAAAACCAAAACCCTGATCGATTTCCGGATTGATCCAGACTTCCCCGCCCTCCCACAAACGTCGGCCGAGCATCAGCGTCATATCGGTGGTCTCGACCATCGGACCGCTGGGACTTAAACTTTGCGCACCGCTGTATGGCGCATGAAAGTCGGCATGTTTTTGCGTGATATTGGTCACCTGACCATGAACCGCCCAGGCTTCGCTGTCGGGAATGGTCAGATCCGGCTCAGTTGGCGTCGCCGCACAAGTGCTGATGCTCAATACGGAAACAATGAGTGTGACCGCGATGTTGTTAGTTGTGAATGTGTACATGGTATGGCTACAGAAGTTTGAGTGATCGTTGTCCGATAAATTGCGCGCCGGCCATTATAGCCAGATCAGGTAAGGTTGGCCTGCCTGAATTCTCGCCGTGAGGGCGATGTGATTGTTGCACCAAATGGGCAGGGGCAGCTGTCTTTGCACAATAAAAGCAGTTTGAAAACCGCGTCGTTCGCGCGGCAGCCGCCGAAGCCGGATCTGTCAGGCCGGCTGGCTAGAGAGACCAATCAATCGGTTCGATGCCATGCTCCTGAAGATACTGATTACACCTCGAGAACGGCCGACTTCCGAAAAAACCACGTGCTGCCGACAAAGGGGAGGGGTGAACAGTTTCGATGACTTTGTGCCGGTCGCGGTCGATGAACAGGCCCTTTTTTTGCGCATAAGATCCCCACAAAATAAACACCAGGTTCGTGCGTTGGTCATTCAGAACATGGATCACTTGATCGGTAAACGCTTCCCACCCACGTTGTTGATGTGACGCCGGCTCGCTGTCACGAACGGTTAGAACGCTGTTCAACAGTAAAACTCCCTGTTCGGCCCAGCCTTGCAAATTGCCGTGCTCAGGCCGCGCAACACCCAAATCGGTTTCAAGTTCTTTAAAAATATTGAGCAGAGAAGGCGGCGGCGTAACGCCGGCAGGCACAGAAAACGACAGGCCGTGTGCCTGACCTGGGCCATGATAAGGATCCTGTCCGAGGATGACGACTTTGACTTTGTCAAATGGAGTGTGGGCAAAGGCGGCAAACCAATTTGACGGCCTGGGATAAATTTTCCGTCCCGAATCCATCTCGCTTCTCAGAAACGCGCGCAGGCTGATCATGTAGGGCTTGCCGAATTCCTGGATCAATTCATGTTTCCAGCTGCTTTCAAGCTTGATTGACTGTGCGTCGATATGCATGGGATCAGCCTCCTGGTTGATTTGACTGAATAAGACAGGTTCGTAATTCAATTAGTTCTTGCGGTAATCTGGTCAGATGTATAGACTAGATCATATTTGTTGTGGGCAACGAGGAGGCATTATGATCGAAATTGGGATTTATGAAGCAAAGACCAAACTCGCCGATTTGCTAAAACAAGTTGAAAGAGGCGAACTTGTGACAATTACGAACCGTGGCAAGCCAGTCGCCGATCTGGTTCCAAGCGCGAGTCGACTAGCGCAGCAGACCAGTGATGCGATTGCTGCAATCAAGGCAATGCGCAAACCAAATAGTATCGACCAGACACAGTTCGATGAAATGAGGCAGAGGGGCAGACGATGAGCGATTTTGTGCTCGATGCATCGGTGGCGATTCGTTGGGCACTTCAGGATGGATCCGAATCTGATCGGAATTATGCCGAAAAAGTGCTGGAGGCATTGCAGAATGCAGCGGCCTGGGTCCCAGTGTTGTGGTACACGGAAACAATACACGTGTTGAGATGTGCGGAAGACGGCGGGAAAATTGGCGAATCGGCGATTTCTGCAATGGTATTTCAGTTTGCGCAGTTGCCCATCGTTCCTGATCCAGTGTCACCCATTGGCGTGCAACTGGCGGTTGGATCGATATCCAGAGAATTTAAATTGTCGGGATATGATGCACAATATCTGGAACTGGCGCTGAGAAAAAATCTGCCGGTCGCTACGTTAGATAAAGACTTGCGTAAAGCTGCAAAAAAGGCCGGTGTTGCAATCTACCTGATCGACAGGTAAGTTGATTCTGATCTGCCCTTCTGAACGACCGTCCGGGCCTTTGACGAAGTAAGTGGCTGAAAGTGAAGTACACTTGGCCACCCTTCAATCCGAATGAAAACCATGTCCTATCCCTATCTGAGTGATTTAATCAAAGCGCTGACCGGCTATGACCTGCCGCTGCGCCTGCCGATGTTTGGCCTGTGTGTGGCGACGGCGCTGCTGGCCGCATCCAATCTGCTCAGTCGCGAGCTGCAACGACTGTTCGAAGCCGGCCGGATTGGCCCAGCGACCATCAGCAGTAAAAACGCCAGTGGCCAACTTACGCTGACCGAAGTGCCACCGCAGCAGATTGTGCCGGACTTTACCTTGATCGTGATGATCGCCGGGATTATCGGTGCCCGCCTGTTTCATATCCTTGAACACACCGATCGCTTCATGCTTGATCCGGCCGGCATGCTGCTCAGTACCTCGGGCCTGAGTATTTTCGGCGGCTTGATCTTCGGTACCCTGGCAGGACTATTTTGCGTCAGACGCTGGAAGTTGCCGGGCTGGTCGCTGCTGGACGCCACGGCGCCATCGATGATGTTGGGTTATGCGATCGGGCGTATCGGTTGTCAGATTTCTGGTGATGGTGATTGGGGTATCGCCGCAAATATGTCCTTAAAACCGGACTGGCTGCCGGACTGGATCTGGGCCCAAACCTATGTCAATAATATTTACGGTGAAGTGATCGCCGCTCCGGGCGTTTATCCGACACCGATTTACGAAACCTGTATGGGCCTGGTTTGCTTTTTGATTTTGTGGTCACTGCGCAGGCATCCGTACCGGGCCGGCTGGCTGTTTTCAATTTACCTGTTGCTGGCCGGTGTGGAGCGGTTTGCGATTGAGCAGATTCGGGTCAATCCGGTGCTGAATATCGCCGGGCTGCATGCCACGCAGGCCGAGATGATTGCGGTGACCATATTTGGGCTTGGCCTGATTGGTGTTGCGCTGTTGAGCAAGCGTGTTCCTGCGGGACATTTCGCAAAACCCTGAGCGCATCTGGCCTTGCGTTCCATCAGACGAGTTCAGCCCGGCATCAGATTGCGCTTGCGAATGATGTCGTCAATCTTTCTGCGATTTTCCAGTACCGTGCGATAGATCCAGGTGTAATGATCATTCGCCCAGAACTCCATCACCTCACGCGCCCTTAATTCGCCCAACAGTTCGCGATCAGCGCGCCATTCCAGCGCAATCACCAGCAGATGTTCGTAATTGCCCTCTTCGTCATTCGAGGCTTCCGGAAAACCGAAAGGAGTGGTTGGAAATTGAATCTTCAAATCGACGATCGCGCGTGGCGTCCAGTCTTTCTGCTCGGCGAGCAGCCAGTGCATTTGCTCGTGAATGAAAGTCGACAGCAGTAACTCATCGTCCTTCAAGTGCCGGGCGTGCAGGGTCAGCACGGGGTGGCTGTGCGGAATGCTGGCGTTGTCAATCACAATCTCCTTGGTCAAAATCCATTTTGATAAATCGTATTTGAGCAACAGCGCCTTGAGTTGATCGCCAGTGGCAATTTCGTCGCTGGCGTTGTGTGCGTAAGTGATGTTCAGTCGTGTTTCTGCGCCGGACAGATTCGCAAACAGAATGCAAAAGGCGAATGCGATGAATTTGGCATGGCTGGTAAATGTCTGTTTGAACGACATGGCTGTCCCTATTATTGGTATGGTGGCGCCCAGTATCGGGGGCATTTCTTACCGGGCTATGACAGCAGCGCATGCGGTCACAGGCCTTACAACCCTTCCAGCACCACCATTGTTCTTTTGGCAGATTGCTGGCTGATCGGCAGAACCTGTTGATATTCGTCGGAACCCATGCAGCGCCGGGCCGTTTCCGCATCCGCGAATCTGATTAATACCAGCCGCGCCGGTGACCACAGATCGGTTTCCAGCAAGGTCATCGCGCCGCCGCGTGCCAGATACTCGCCACCAAATTTTTCGATGATGGGTCGGGCTTGCAATTTGTATTCTTCGTATTTGTCCGGATCGGTTAACAAGGTGTCGACGATGAGATAGGCTGCCATTTGAATTTCTTCCTGATGATATTTTCTGGATGGTGGTCTATTTGGTGTTCCAGACCAACCGGGTCTGATCTTGAAAATTATTAAAATACAGCACGTAGCCCATGCGGTGATTGCCGCGGATCTGGAAAATTGCCACTTCCTGATTGTCGTTGCCAAAGTCACCGAAGTCGATCGGATCAGCCACGTCGCCGGGCAAGGCGGGCAATGCATAGAGCTTGTGATTCTGTGCCAGATGCAGCCACAACTGGCCGTTGGCGTCCACCGCCCGGTCGCAATTTTTGGTGATCTCAGGTTTGATCCGAACGTGAATCAAACGATGCTTCTGCGCTGACTCCCAGATATGGTCAACTTCGATATCACTGATCGTGGTGTAACGCAGTCTGCCCGCGCCTGATTTGCCATGTCTGTCGGGGCCGCACATGGCGACGTCAGGAATATTCTTATGAAACAGCGGCCACATCTGCTTGACGCCGGATTGATCGGCCGCGACTTCTTTCCAGGTATGCACGGTGCTGCGCAGCGGTACTGAAGTAACAACCAGCGGCTTGTGCATCGGCACGGCGCTTTGGTCGGCATACAGTTGGTTTTTTTCTCCGACGATTGGCACCAGTGCCGAGCTGACATTTAATAATCCCGTGTTGGTCAGACCTGAGCTGTCAAGCCAGGCACCGCTCTGTATGCTGGCCAGCTGCGTGCCGCCATGTTGTACATACCAGTCAACGGGTTCGTTCGTTACCGAAAAATCGCACTTGGGATCGCACAGGCTGCCCCAGCCGCGCTCTGTCTTTGTGAACAGCAACCGCAGCACAGCTTGTAGCTCGGGATCGGCAGTGCCGGGTACGACGGTTTCTTCCAGCACGCCGATATTGATTGCCCTGGCTGGATTTGAGTACGCCAGAATCAGTGCCATCAAGATTGCCAGGGCCGATTGGGTGCTGATAAATTGTCGCGACCCGATTTCCAAACGAGGCGTAGTCGCTGGAATTTTGTGCTTATTCAGGAACATGGATGCACTGTTTAATATGCTTCAGGTTCGCGACAATCGTAAACGTCATAATCACCAGCAGTGACCAGGAACTCCATTTGCCGACATGCACAGTTGCCCATGCGCCAATCTGGTCAGGATATTGCCAGACATGAAAAAAAGTGCTGATGTTTTCAGCCAGCCAGATGAAAAATCCAATCAATATAAATGACAGCAGCAATGGCATACGTCGCTCGCGGTCAAGCGCTGTAAAGATTACCGAAGTTCTGGCATACAAGCCCAACGCACAGGCGGCAATATACCAGCGGTAGTCTCCGAGATAATGATGGGTGAAGAAGTTTGCGTAAATTAGGGCGGCAATGACGGTGGCCATCCAGTAGGGCGGATGGTGTCTGATTTTAAGGTCCATCATCCTCCATGACTGAATGATGTAACTGCCAACTGCAGCGTACATAAAACCGGAAAACAGCGGTACCCCCAACATTTTGGTATATGCGAAATCGGGATACGACCAGGATTTGATCCCGTTGGAGGTTTTGAATACTTCCAGTGCAAAGCCGATCAGATGAAACAGGCAGATCGCTTTCAGTTCGTCCATGGTTTCCAGTTTGCTCCAGATCATCCAAGTCTGAATCAGCAACGCGATGACCAACAGTGCGTCATACCGTGGCATGCCTAAAATACCGGCGCGGGGCAAAGTGAACACTGCGGCAAAAAATAATCCGGCAAACAGACAGGAACGGGCCTGCTTGATACCAAAATACAAAAATTCAACAATAAAGCGCGGGACACCCTGCAGGTAAGGCTTGACGTGTTGCTGTAGCAGGTGGTTGTCTAGAGAATGGATAAGCATCTAAAGTCTATAGGTTAGGGAGGCGCGACATCAGCAAGGACAGAGCATAACCAAACTGGCTGGGTTTGGCTATGCCGCAAATGGGGTATTTGGGGTTTTGGGTGTTGGGTAGGGTACCAATGCCTGTTAACGGGGATTGCCGGGTGTTACAACGAAAAAAAGCGCTCGACCAGAAGTATTGTCTGGTCGAGCGCTATTTTTTTAATCAGGACCGATGGCCCCGGATCAGTAATTACTTAGGTTTGGCAACCCATGCAGCACAGTAGCCTTTTGGAGAAATTTCTGTGTCGCCTGCGAAAATTTTGCATCCGCCCAAATCGGTTGGAGTTTTGCCCGGTACAAATTGCATGCAACCTGCGCAATCCTTGTCGCCATTCGGTTTGTCCTGATATTTCATTGCGGCGCGTAAACCCGCATTGGTTGCTGCCTGACTGCGACTTGTGATGGCCATCAATGGTATGACTGACAATGCCATGCCACCAAGTTTGATAAATTGACGACGTGTATTTTTGCTATCCATAACGATTCCCTTGAAGTGAAGTTAGATTCTGTATTTCATTCTAATCAAGTCCTGCCGTCCAATCTTGATTAATCGCAAGTTTATGCGCAGTAAGTGCACAGCGATCATACCCGATTTAAACAACAGGATCGGATTATTACTTTTTGAATTGTTCGTCGATCTCGACCTGATAGCCGGTCACCAACTTGTTGGTTTCGTTGGCCATCCCGATGACGGCAATTAATTCATGCAACATCGCGTCGGTCATGCCTTTGTTTTGCGCCGCGGCAGTGTGTGAGGCGATGCAGTAGTTGCACTGGTTGGTGATGCTGACTGCAACATAAATCAGTTCTTTGGTCAGTGGATCTAGCGCGCCCGGTGCCATGATCTGCTTGATGGATTCCCAGGTGCGTTTCAGGGTCGCTGGATCATGCGCGATCGCCTTCCAGAAATTATTCACGCTGTCGGTCTTGCGCGTGGCCATGATGTCGTCGTAGACCGCGCGCACTGCCGGTGTTGCGTCTTGATATTCGATGAGTCCCAGGGTTGCCATGATTTTTCCTCTCTTGGTTATTTCCACTTCAGTTTTTCAAGATGATCTGGCGTTGCAATCACGCTGACCAGACCTTCGCGTACTGCCGAATCGGCATCGTTCAAAAACTGCTCGACAATCTGCTCGCCGGTCTTGTCGTTCGATGGCGGTGCGTCGATGCCGACCCAGGCATTGCGCCAGCTGCGTTTGGCGGCGTACAGCGCGGTATCGGCGATCCGTTGCAGACTGTCCAGCGACATCGGGGTATGGTGCCAGATGATAAACGGATAGGCCACAAAACCGATAGACACGGTTTTGTGGATGACCTGTCCATTGGGCAGTTCGTAAGGGTGAGCGGCGATGGTGCTGCGAATTTTTTCAGCCAGCGCGGCGGCCTGGGAACGATCGATAAACCGCGCCACCAGTAAAAATTCTTCACCACCCCAGCGCACGATATAGTCGGAAGCACGCATGCACAATTTCAGCAGATGCGCAGTCTGCACCAGCACGGCGTCGCCCGCCGCGTGGCCGTACTGATCGTTGACCTGTTTGAAGTGATCCAGATCCAGCATCAGCAACACCAGATCGGAATTCTGCTGACCGGTTTCACCGCTGTGCTGACGCGTCGCCAGATCCAGTTCCGACTGGATGGTCTGCTCCAGAAAACGCCGGTTGTTCAGGCCGGTGAGCGAGTCGGTCAAACTGGCTTCTTCAATCTGTTTGTAGGCCGTTTCCAGATCGAGGGTGCGCTCGGCAACGGCCTGTTCCAGTTGTTTGCTGCGCAGACTGATCTGACGGATGCGGAATTGATAGGTCAGGGCCAGCAGTAACAGCATCGCAAATGCCATGGCAGTTTTAAACCACCAGGTCTGGTAATAGGCCGGTTCGACACTGAGCGCCAGATTCACTTCGGCCTCACTCCACGCGCCGCTGCGGTTGCTGCCCTGAATATGCAGCTGATAGTCTCCCGGCGGCAAACCGGTGTAGATGGCGACCCGTTCTTCGGCATTGATCGTGACCCAGTCGGGATCGTAACCATCCAGCCGATAACGATAGCGCAGTGACTGCGGTGCGCTGAAATCCAGTGCTGCAAATTCCAGGCGGACGGTGTGTTGGCCTGCATTCAACACTAACTGTTTTAAGGTATTGGCTCCGGCCAGTTGAATGCCTTCGATACTGGCTTCACTCACTATCACCGGCGGCGAATAGGTCCAGTTCGTTAACCGGTCGGGCCGCAGCACCAGCAAACCTTCTGGCGAGCCGAATAACAGTTCACCGCGTTTGGTGATGGTCCGGCTGGCAAAATACAGCGTGCGAAATTCGTCACCGTCAGCGGGCCCGAAGTTGCGAACCTGCCAGGTGCGCGGGTCGATGCAGGTCCGGCTGCCGATCCAGACAGTGCCAGAGGCATCCTGAATCAGCGATGTGGCTGGGCGAATCGGCAAATGCAAACGTGTTGCGAGGACATCAAAGTGCGCCACCTTGCCATCCCATTTATCCAGGATCGCCGCGCCCGATTGGGTGGCCACCCACAAATGCCCATCTTTGGCCAGCAGCAGATCAGGTACCCAGTCGTCGGGCAGACTGTCGGCGCGTTTGGGATCATGCATGACCCGGACTGATTTTCCCGTGTTGGTATTGAACGCATTAACACCGCTGTCAGTGCCTACCCAAAGCGTGCCGTCGGCAGCAAACACCAATGCCAGCACTTCTTGTCCCGAGAGCGACGTGCTGTCGCTTTGATGGTGTCGGTAGGAAGTAATTTTATCGGTGCGTGGATCAAGGCGCGCCAGTCCATTCAGTGAGCCAACCCACAATGCCCCGTCGGGGGCAAATGCCATGCTGCGAATCGCGCCGCCCGGCAAACCTTGTCCGCTGCCGAATCGCTGGAACAGGTTACGGCCGGGCCCGGCGCGCATGCGGTGCAGTGTGCCGTCCAGAGTCGCTACCCAGATTGTCCCGTCCGCGGCCTGAATCATGCAGGAAATCGAGCCGTCTGCCAGAGCATACGGATCGCCCGGGCTGGGACGGAAGCCGCCACGCAGGTGGCCGCCCTGATCCATGACGTCGATGCCGTTGCCATTGGTGCCCAGCCAGATTGCGCCATCGGCCATTTCCATGCTGCGCACAATTTCGGCGTGAGTAGGTCCGTCCGGATTGTTGGGACTGTGGCGCCATTTCAGAAAGGCGCGTGATGCCGGGTTGTGCCAGGCAATGCCGCCGCCCCAGGTTCCCACCCAGACCAGCCCGGATCTGTCGACCAGCAGCGCGCCGATCCGGTCGCCGCCGATCGAATCGGGCGAGGTACTGTCGTGCCGGAATCGATCGATGACCTTCAGATTTGCCGCGTCGATAACATTGATCCCGCCGCCATAAGTTCCGATCCAGACTTCGCCAGGCCTGGCTTCGGCAATACTGTAGACCCAGTAATGACTCAAGCCGCCCGCGTCAGATTTGGCCGATGGACGCAGCAAATGCAAATGCCCCGTTTGGGGATCGAACACGGCCGCGCCTTCGTTGTCCGTTCCGATCCAGATTTGATGGCGGGAATCTTCCAACAGCCGGGTGACATGCAGTCCGCGCAGCGACTCCGGATCATGCTCATCGTCGCCAACGCTGGTAAAGCTGGCGGTGCCACTGACCCAGCGTTGCAGGCCGTTGCGCGTGCCGACCCATAATTGTCCGCGGTGGTCGACAAGCACGGCGCGCACCTGATTGCTGGCCAGGCTGTCCGGTTTCAAAGGATCGTGCTGGAAGTGTTCAAATTTGCCGGTGGTCGGATCCATGCGATCCAGTCCGCTGTCGGTGCCCAGCCAAACGTGCCCGTCGGGATCCTGCGCAATGGTTTCAACCCGGTCATTGATCAGACTGTCGCTGCGCGTTGCATCATGGCGGTAGCGGGCAAATTGTTCGGTGTGCGGATCAAATATCGACAAGCCATCGCTGATCGTGCCAACCCAGAGATGTCCATCGCGCGCGTTGGAAATGGCTCTTACGTAGCTGCCTGACAGGCTGGTCGGATCATCCAGTTTGGGTTGGTAAACTTTGAAGCTGTAACCGTCATAGCGCACCAGGCCGTCCTGGGTACCGATCCAGATCAGACCCTGCCCGTCCTGCGCCATCGCTGAACTGAGGTGGGCCGGGATTTCGTCAGGAATGGCAATTGGCTGAAAAGTGACCAGGCCGGGCCGGGTTTGTGCGCTGGCGATGTTGAACAGGCAGAGCGCGGCCCATAAACTGCACAGCAGGTGGGTTCGGGAAAAAACTGCATGATAAATTGAAAGCATTGATGGTTCCAATCAATTTGAGACCGGCATTATGGCATGGAACATTTGCTGGTCCGGCGCCTGTAGAATCCGGCCATGATCTCATAAACTGCTGCGCTTCCTCGATGGCGATGGGATTATTTTGCACATGTACGGGTTTTCCCTGAAGCCTGCGCGCAGCAAAAGTATTAGCCTCGCCGAGCCCGTGGTCGCAGCGCTCATGTTGGAACCCGGGCCAATTTGAGCCCAGAATAATCAGTCAGGAGTCGGTGATGAATACCTTAATCAATCAACACAGTATTGCCAATATCGGTGCACGGCTGGATCGTTTGCCAACGACCAGGTCGGTGTGGAAATTAATCGTTCTGCTCAGCCTGGGTTATTTTTTCGAGCTCTACGATTTGCTGTACACCGCCTATATCGTTCCGGGACTGGTGAAGAGCGGCGTGCTCAGTGCCACGACGCCTGGTTTGTTTGGCACCAGTGGCGTGGCCAGTTTTATTGCCGCACTGTTTGCCGGGCTGTTTATCGGCACGGCGCTGGCAGGATTTTTGGCGGACCGCTTTGGCCGTCGTCCGATGTTCACCTGGTCGCTGATCTGGTATACGGTGGCCAATTTCATCATGGCGTTTCAGGAAACGGCCTGGGGATTAAACTTCTGGCGCTTGATGGTAGGAATAGGCATTGGTGCCGAGCTGATTGTGATCGGTGCTTATCTGACCGAGCTGGTCCCGAAAGAAGTGCGTGGCCGGGCGTTTGCCTGCGGGCAGGCGGCCGGATTTACGGCCGTGCCGGTCGCCGCATTTTTGGCGTATCTGCTGGTGCCACTTCAGCCATTGGGCATCGATGGTTGGCGCTGGGTGGTGCTCATTGGCTGTCACGGCGCCCTTTTCGTTTGGTGGATACGGCGCGAACTGCCTGAAAGTCCGCGCTGGCTGGCCAGCAAGGGACGCTTTGCCGAAGCCAACGAGGTGCTGCTCAATCTGGAAAACAAGGTGCGTGCCGAATCTGGTCAGGCGCTCGGGGCATTGCCGCTGCTGTCGGAACAGCCAGTCAAACAGGGACAGTTCAGTGATCTGTGGCGCGCGCCGTATCGTGGCCGCACGATGCTCATGATCGTATTCAATGTCTTTCAAACCATCGGCTATTACGGCTTCGCCAGCTGGGTGCCAACCTTGTTGATCCAGCAGGGCATTACCGTGACCAGCAGTTTGCTGTATGCCAGTCTGATCGCGCTGGCTGCGCCGGTCGGCCCCTTGATCGGTTTGTGGATTGCCGATAAGTGGGAACGCAAGCATGTGATTATCGTCACGTCGCTTTGCATACTTGTGGCGGGTTTGCTGTTCAGTCAGGCCAGTGAAATGGGTTTGATTGTCGCGTTGGGCGTGTGCATGACGCTGGCCAGCAATATGCTGTCGTACACCTATCACGCCTATCAGGCCGAGTTGTTCCCCACCGCCGTGCGCGCCCGCGCGGTCGGGTTTGTGTATTCATGGGGACGTTTTGCAGCGATCTTTTCTTCTTTCATGATCGCTGCGGTGTTGCGCGTGGCTGGTGTGACCGGCGTGTTCTGGTTTATTGGCTGTGCGATGTTGATTATTGCGGTGGCGATTTATTTGTTTGGGCCGAAGACCAGGAATATTGCGGTTGAATCAATTTGAGTCGATACCTGTTTTTAAGTAGCAAAACCATGCCGACTTACCGGTTTCACTTTGGCACGTGATTTCTTTTTTGCCTGAGATAAATCATATTGCATCTGCAGGCGCAGCCAGGTTTCCGCCTCGCCGCCCAGCCACTGCGCCAAACGAATGGCCATATCGGCGCTGATCGCAGAACGGCCATTGATCATCCTGGAAAACGCGACCCGTGAGACGCCCAGCTGTCCGGCGGCGTCAGTCACGGTTAAATTCAGTTCCGGCAAAACATCCTCTCGAATTATTTCGCCCGGATGAGATGGGTTAAGCATCTTCATAGTTCATATCCTTCGAATCACCACACTGACTGCCCACCCAGTCGCGGCTTTCGACCCTGTCAAAAATTTTCAGCAATTTCAAAAATAGTTGAGTCCCTCCGTTGTGTCCACGATGCCTGTGTATCTCGGCCTAATACTGCTGCGAACTGTTCATGATTGCGCTGCCGCACCGGAAGCTGGTGATGGGGATGGTGTTAGACACCACGACCGAGCAGGGTGCCATCAGCTTGGACAGGGACAATCGACCAACCGCCAAACGGTCGTGCACGGCTATCATTTCCTTTGCTGTCGCGGCTTAACGGCCAGGGCTGGCAGTACGCAGCGGGAAGATTGAAAAATGCATTGGGTGATCCGGCACCCGCCACGATCACGGCGGTCAATTTGCCACAATCAGGGCTTGCCGTCAGAGAGCAATATTTGTCTGCTAACAAACAGTTGTAAATGAGGGTGTGGCAGGCTGTCCCGGTTCGGCTTTAACAGACAGCCAGAACCGGGATCGCGTAAGATGCGAGAATACGAGAGGAAGGCCAGAACACATTCAATTGCCAAAGCTGGATGGCAATAACGCAAACAACTATTTTTTCTCTCATGACGCAACCGGAGGTCCGGGAACGCTTTGCCCGGTTCAGACTGGTTGAACGCCATCAGTGATCTCAGGGAACCAGGACGATGACAATCAGCCAGTCTGACTACGTGCAGCTCGATGCGACTGCCATGGCCGCGCTTGTGCGCAACAACGAAATTTCCGGCAGTGAATTGCTGGCCGCGGCATTACGACAATATGAGCGGGTCAATCCGCAGATCAATGCGATCAGTGCTCTGATGCTTGAGCAGGCAAAGGAGCAGGCAAAGGCAGGTTCAGCCGGCTTGCTCGCCGGCGTGCCAATGCTGATCAAGGATGTCACCCAGGATTATGCGGGCATGCCGACCTCATACGGCAGCCGCGCTTTTCGCCACATCACACCGACCTGCCATGCAACAGTCGTGCAGCGGCTGTGCGATGCCGGTGCGCTGATTTTCGGGAAAACCACCACCTCCGAACTGGCGCTCAAGGCCGTGACAGAAACCACCGCGTTCGGGGTGACCAGCAATCCCTGGGATCTCGATCGCACGCCGGGCGGATCGAGTGGCGGTTCGGCCGCCGCTGTCGCTGCCGGGATTGTTCCGATGGCCGGTGCCACCGACGGCGGCGGATCGATCCGGATTCCCGCCGCCTGCTGCGGCCTGTTCGGTTTGCGTCCCTCGCGTGGACGGGTGTCGGTCGGACCGGCCAGCGGAGAAATCTGGGATGGCGCTTCAAGCGATCTGGTGTTGTGCCGCAGCGTGCGCGACAGTGCGCTGGCGCTGGATGTACTCGGCGGCGCGGCCCCTGGCGACCCCTTCGTCATCGCCGCACCTGCCGAGTCGTTCACGACACTGGCGACGCGCGAACCCGGACGCCTGCGCATCGCTTTCTGCACGCGCTCGCCGATCGGCACGCCGGTGCATCCGGAAGCCGTTCTGGCGGTGCAGAAAGCGGTCTCATTGCTGCAGTCTCTCGGTCATGAGGTGGTCGAAGATCAACCAGTGTATGACGGTGCTGAATTGGCGCGCTGCTATATCCACATGTACTACGGACAGGTGGCCGCAACCATCGCGCAGGCGCGCGCCTCGGGTGCGCGCGCTGGCGACTTCGAGATGCTCACACAGGTACTGGGTGTGCTGGGACGGGCAATGAATGCCGGACAATATGTCAGCAGTCACCGCAAGTGGAATCAGTTTGCCCGCTCGCTTGGTGATTTCTACCAGAGCGTTGACGTTTATCTGACGCCAACACTGGCGCAGCCGCCGCTGCGCCACGGCGAGTCGGACCTGCCACAATGGCAAAATGCGATGCTCAGTGCTTTGCTGCATTCGGGCTTGCTGGGCGTACTGGCGCGGCTGGGGCTGACCGACGGCATGGTCGATCAGATCGCCCGCGACAGTTTCAGTTTCGTGCCGTTTTCCCAGCTCGCGAACCTGACCGGCACTCCCGCGATGAGTGTTCCCCTGCATTGGACTGCTGACGGTTTGCCGCTCGGCGTGCAGTTCTGTGGTCCGTTCGGCAGCGAAGCGCGCCTGTTGCAACTGGCCGCGCAACTTGAATCCGCCCAACCCTGGTTTGACCGCATGCCGACACTGGCGCGCTAACATCGATAAATTTGTGGTAACCAACCACCGTGGTAGTAGAAATGAATCCAGCTAATCAGACAACGGTATCTCGATTTATCGGGAAAATAATAAGCATTATGCGAACTAAAAATCTTCTCGATTGATCTGGGCCAGCGCATGAAATAACCATGCCCCATGCGGGATCCATTGCTCGGTCCAGCGCCAGGAATGACTTGGCACGGTATCGGCGGGGCGACGGAAGTCGATGTCCGATTCGTCTTCCAATCCGGAGGTGATGCCATTGCAGACGCCGCCCGGCGCGTTCCAGAATCCTGCTTCGTAACGCGGATTGTTGCGTCCGTGACCTTGCATCATGCAGACGTCAAACGGATTGAAGCCAAAGATCCAGCTCAGATTGGCCTGCGCGTAGGCGGCCAGTTCCCGGTTGAACCGGGTATCGTCGGCAAAACATCTGGCAGCGTGCAATGCCGCCGAGGCGAGCGAGGCGATCCTGGCATTTTCGCCTTGCCACCAGTAGCCGGTTTCGTTTTCATGCGGAATAAAAAACTGCGAGTGGCCCGCTTTGCCGGGCATTTGCACAAACTGGCGCGGATACTGAAAGGGATTGGCGTCTGCGCTGCTGTCGATTTCATACTTCAGTCCGAGCCGGACACAGGCGCGCGCGTCGAGCTGCAGTGCTGAATCCGGTAATACTTCCATAAACCGCATCAGGGCCAGATAAGGCAATCCGGCCTCAGCCGCATGAAAATAGCTGCGCGTCTTTTGTGCATTGGCCCAGAACCACCCCGCGGCGGATTGACGCTCGATGAGTCGGCTTGCGCGATATTCCGCAGCCTGCGCGTAGTGGGTTTTTTGCGTGGCGCCAAACAATTCGACCGCGGCCAACAGCGCGCAATAATCGTCAATGATGTTTTCCTCACCGTCATCGAGATAGGAAAGATTGTGTTGTTCCAGATGAGCGAAGGCAGTTTCGGCAGCGGCCAGGTAATTGCTGCGCTGGTAGTCCCCGTCACGTGGCAATCCGGCAGCGCGTGCCAGAGCGGCGATGGCGCTGCCACCGCCTTGCCGGTAGCCCGCCTGATACGTGTCGAACTTGTGGCCTTGCTGGGTCGCATAACTGCAAATTTCGCGCTGTTTGACGTCTTTACTCCAGCGGTCAAATACCGTCATGTAAAAATAACCGGACGGGTCCAGCATGCGCATCAAAAAGTCGGCACCGTGCAAGGCTTCATCAACCATTTTTTCATCCAGCCAGACCGACTGTGGCGCCATGCGTGACCGGCCATCGATCAGGTTCCACACCACCTGTGGAATCTGCTGCGGGTTCATGAAGTTTGCGTACGACATATGCGACAGATATTTGGATGCGTCACCGGAGGCGTCGTACCAGCCGCCGTGCACGTCAACGCGTTCGTCGCTGTGCAGTTTGGGACAGTAGCTGTCGGCCTGATCGAAGATCCCGGTGCAGCGCTGCGACTTCAGGTAGTGCAGCAGATCAGACACGATCTGACTGTCGTACAGCTGATCAGAAATTTCAAATGGGCTGGTCACCAGAGGAACCGCGCTGCCATCGACAGCTAGGAAGTAGCTGCCCGCATCACACAAAACACTGAAGTCAGCTTCCCAGAATTGCCAGTCACGCCACGGTGAAGTGCGCTGCACAAGCTTACCCCGCAATGCGGCTTCTCTGGTCTTGGCGTTGTAGACGGTAAAGCTGTCGGCGCTCATTGGCAGCGGGTGTTCGATCAGCGCGATTTTTCTGGCTTGGCTGGGATAACCCAAATGATTGTGCAGGATTTTCATGATGAATTAGTGAAGGCGTGGATAGGCCAGACCGGCTGCATCAAACAGCATGCAGTCAGCAACCGGCAGCGTAATGTGGACCGTGTCGCCGTATTGAAGTTTGCTGGTGTGACCGGGCACTTTCATGCACAGTTCTTCTGCCACGCCCGGCACGTTCAGGTAGACCAGAATCTGATCACCCAGATGTTCGACCAGCACAATTTTCGCTTCAATCGCATCCGCGTCCAGAGGCTGTGCCAGTTGCAGATGTTCCGGACGTATGCCCAGTGTCACCGTCTCGCCAGGACTGCTGCCCTGGCTGTTGACCGCCGCATGCAAATGTTGACCACCAGCCAGCGCGATTTCGGTCGCGTGGTTATTGATCAAACGGCCCTGCAATAAATTGATGCGCGGCGCACCTAAAAAGCCGGCGACAAACAAATTACTTGGATTATCATACAGATCAAGCGGTTTGCCGATTTGTTGAATGATGCCGGCATTGAACACCACAATCCGATCTGCCAGTGTCATCGCTTCCACCTGATCATGAGTCACGTAAATCATGGTGGTGCCGAGTTCATGATGCAGTCTGGATAATTCAATGCGCATGTTCTGACGCAGCGAGGCGTCGAGATTGGATAAGGGCTCGTCAAATAAAAAGACCTTGGGCTGGCGCACAATCGAACGGCCAATTGCCACGCGCTGACGCTGGCCACCGGACAAGGCTTTCGGTTTGCGATCCAGTAAATGAGTGATCTGCAAAATCGCCGCAGCTTTGCCGACCCGTTCCTGAATTTCCGATTTTGGCGTGCCAGCCATCTTGAGCGCAAATCCCATATTCTGTTGCACCGTCATGTGCGGATACAGGGCATACGACTGGAACACCATGGCCACACCGCGTTTGGAAGCATGCAGGTCATTGGCCAGCACATCGTCGATGTAAATCTCGCCATCAGTGATGTCTTCCAGGCCCGCGACCATGCGCAGCAGGGTGGATTTTCCGCAACCCGAAGGCCCGACAAAGACGACGAATTCGCCGTCCTCGATTTTGAAATCGACGCCTTTGATGACGGACTCATCGCTGGTATAGCTCTTGGAAATATTTTTGAAACTGACTGAAGCCATGATCGTGATCCTGAAATAGTTAACCTTTGACTGCGCCGGCAGCCAAACCTTTAATGAAGAAGCGCTGACATGCAAAAAAGGCGATCAACACCGGCAAGGTCGAGACAGTTGCCGCAGCCATCATCAAATCATAGCGATGCTGGTACTGACCAATAAACAGACGGATGCCAACCGGTATGGTTTGCACCGACGCCGAGCTGGTGAGTGTCCAGGCAAAAAACAATTCATCCCAGGCCAGCAAAAAAATGAAGGTGGCAGTGGCGATAATTCCCGGCGCACTGATCGGCAATACGATGCGCCAGAACGCGCCGAAGCGTGAACAACCGTCGATGATGGCAGCGTCTTCCAGTTCACGCGGAATCGAAATGAAAAATCCGCGCATGATCCAGATACTGGCCGGCGTGAACAGGGCTACGTACAGGAAAATCAGGCCGTGATAGGTATCCAGCATTGTCACACCCCACGATTCGCCGACTTTGCGATACAGCATGTACAAAGGCAGAAAAAACAGCATGCCTGGAATCACCTGGGTGATCGTGATCCCGACGCTGACCGCGCCAGAACCGCGAAACCGGAAGCGAGCCAGCGCATAGGCCGCGCAGGTCGCCGACAGGGTGGCCAGTATCGTGGTTGCCGTGCAGATGATCAGACTGTTTTTGAAAAAATTGAAGAAGTCGACGTTGATCCACATGTCAACATAGTTATGCCACTGAAGTGGCAGGCCCGCGTCGAGTTGATCCCCGTCGGTTATATCGCTGTAGTTGCGCAGCGAGGACAGCACCATCCACAAAATCGGCAGCAGTGTGATGAACACAATTGACCAGGTCAGGGTATTGAGCAGGATGTCACGCTTTTTATTCTTCACTGGTCATGCTCCGCTTGAATGTTTTCATCCAGACTGCGACAAAGATCAGCATCAGGATCATCATCAAAAATGAGACCGCCGCACCCTGGCCGAACAACCAGTAGCTGAACGACTGGCGCGTGAGCAGCGGCATGAGCAGATCAGCCCATTCGCCGGGATGCCCTGCACCGTTGCCAAACATCATCGAGACGATATTGTAGGAATACACATTGTCGATCACCTGAAACATGAACTGGATCACGATCACCGGTTTCAACAGCGGCAGGGTAATGTGAACAAACTGTTTCCATTTACTGACGCCATCGAGTGTGGCGGCTTCATACTGGTCTTCCGGAATGGCCTGCAGGGCAGCCAGGAAAATCAGCATCATCACCGGCCAGGCGCGCCACACGGTCGGAATGACGATGGCCCAGAAACTGTTCGAGCCGAGCAGCCAGAATGGTCGCTCGTCAAACAGATGCAGCCAGTCGACCAACACGACGTTGATGATGCCGACATCTTTTTGCCACATGAATCCCCACAGGGTGCCGACCACATACGAGGGGATGATCCACGGCAGCAGCAGCAGGGTACGGGCGATGCTTTTGCCGGGGAAATCGCGATTCAACAGCACGGCCACTCCCAGCCCGATCACAATTGCCCCGACCGACACCAGCAAGGTGTAGAGCACGGTATTGCGCAGGGCGAAGCCAAGGCCGGCGCGGATCGGACTGTGTTGTTCGAAAATGATGCGGCGATAATTTTCCAGGCCGATGAAAGGCGCGTCGAGATATTGGCTCAGGGTGTGTTGATTGAGCTTCAACAGGGACATATAAAATCCCTGAATGATCGGCGTGACGTTCACGACCAGCATCATCAAAATGGCAGGCAGTAACAGCAGATAGGGGAATACTTCCACTTTTTTGGCGCGCACGGGTTTTCCTGACTGGATCGGTGAGGGTAATCAGAGCAAGGCTGATTACCGGGATTCTTCTAGAACGTCATTCGCTTCGTTGGCAGTGGCGTCCAGTGCCTGCTTGATCGCCTGCGGCGTGTATTTGCCTTTCACACCGGCGACGATATCGAACAGATTGCCGATGTTTTTCAGGTAGACCGATTCGAGTGGTCCCCAGCCGGCAATCGACGGATAGTGACGACCATTTTTTACCTGGGACACAAAGGCGGCGTAGTTCGGGTTTTGCATCAGCGTCGGGTCGTACACGGAATCGAGCCGGGCCGGCAGCATGGCGCTCATTTTGCTGTACGTGATTTCTGCATCATGCGAGGTCAGGTAGGTGAGCAGCTTCCAGGCTTCGTCTTTGTTTTTAGACGATTTCATGACCGCCAGGTCCGAGCCGGAAAAAAAAGTGATATTGCCTTTCAGCCCAGCCGGGTAGGACTCGATACCAAAGTTGTGAGCCGCAGCGCTTTCCATCTGACCACCCTTGGCTTTCGGGGTGCTGAGCTGTTTCAAAATCCAGGAACCGCTGAAGATGACGGCGTACTGGCCGTTGAAAAAACCGGCTTCAATCTGGCTCGAATCTTTTTCCAGTGCGGAAGAGGGGACCAGACCTTCGGCAGCGAAACTGGTGTAATAAGTGATCGCCTGGAGCGCTTCCGGGGAATTGATGGCCGAGCGTTTTTTGTCGGCAGTCAGGAAGTCGCCGCCCGCATTCCAGATCCAGGGCGCCAGATTGTGAATCACGTTCCAGTCATTCTTGCCGGGATAACCCAGGGCATAGATTTTTTTGCCATCGATCACCTGGCCGTTAATTTTTTGCATGGCCTGTTTGAAGCTGGTCCAGTTCGTGAACGCTTCTTTCGGATTCACGCCAGCCTTTTTAAATACGTCAGTGCGATAAAAAGCCGCACGTGCGTCGGCATACCAGGGTACTGCGTAGATTTTGCTGTCGTCAAAGCGGTGCGTGGTACCCCAGACCGCCGGAATAAAAGCTTTGGCGCCGCCAACTTCGTTGAGCTGTTGGGTGTTCAATGGTTCGAGCGCATCCATTGACGAGATGGCTGACACCCAGGTGGTACCCAGTTCCAAAATGTCGGGACCCTGACCAGATGCAGCTGCAGCGGTAATTTTGCTCCACGCCGATTCCCAGTTCAGCACGGTCACATTGACGCGCAAATTGGGATTTTTGGCCAGGTAGGGACGCAGCAATTCTTTCATGTCCTGCTGCTGTTGTGAGGTGGTCGACATGACCCAGACGTTGAGTTCGGTCGCTCCGACCGCTTGACTTAAACTGCAGACTGAGGTGGCCAGCAATAACCCACAAATCAGGCGTGTTTTTATAATTGATTTGTTCATCCCATTTCCTGTTGGCTATTGTTATGTTGTACGGCATTCTAAGATGCTGGCCTCCGGGCAACAATCCTGAAATGTACCTGAGCTTCTAAGTAGAACTACTTATGGATTTTAATCGGCACGCAGTAATCCGCGCCTGGCCAACAGGCTACCTGGCCCTTTTTTCTCAAGTTGCCACAGGCTGTTGGGTACATCACGCAATTTGGCCGCCAGTTCCATGCTGGTTCGGGTATTGAACTTCTGGCAAATCCGCAGGCGATGGGCTTCCACGGTTTTGGTGCTGATATGGAGACGTTGGGCAATTTGCTTGCTTAAGTATCCGCTGACGATTTCTGTGAGCACTTCGCGCTCGCGGTGGGTCAGTTTTGCAATTTCTTCGATCAGTTCATATTGTGTCAGGAAGGTTTCGCGGCGGACCCGGTCAGCTTGCAGGGTACTTTCAATCGCGTCCAGCAGGGTTCGGTGATTGACGGGCTTTTCGAGGAAGTCGACGGCGCCCTGGTGCATCAGCTGCACAGCCATCGGGATATCGCCGTGACCGGAAAGGAAGAGTGCCGGAGGAACGTATTCATGGTTTTTTTTTGCGTTGGTGAGCAATGCATTGAACAGTTCGATGCCACTCATGCCGGGGATGCGAATATCGATGATCAGACAATTGAAATGACTGGGTACGCCTTTTTCCAGAAAATCGGTGGCGCGTTCAAATTCAGTAAACAGCCACGCCCTGGTTTCCATCAGCATCCCGGTTGAATGCCGTACACCGCCATCGTCGTCGATCATGGCAATATGCGGTGGACCAGATGGAAGCGTCACTCCGGCTTTGTTTGATTGCGCTACACGATTCATTTCAGCTCCTCGGAAAAAAATTAAGTTGGAAATACCAGTGAACATTCATTTGAAAATTCAGAGTTTGCATTGCAGCGCAACTTAAAACTGAATGTCACGCCACCAAGTTTATTGGGTTCGGCCCACAACACCCCGCCGTGACTCTCGATGACGGTACGACAGATTGCCAACCCCAATCCCATGCCTTCGGACTTGGTGGTGTAAAACGGCTGGAATAACTTGTCCGGATCAGACAGCCCCGGGCCACAATCCGAGACACTGACCACGACATCATCCATTTCGCGCCTGATCTGCAGTTTTACCGCCTCATGGAGGTGCTCCTGCCGGATCGTTGCGACCGCTTCCAGTCCGTTGCGGATCAAATTAAATATCACCTGCTCGATCATGACCGGGTCGCAATCGATGACGATACTTCTGTCCGGTACTTCAACCCCGATACCAAACTGCAACCTCTGTGCCAAGGGTCTCAACGACAGTAGCGGCTGTGCCAGTAATTCATATAAATTGTGCTGGTCGTGTCTGATCGTTCGCTTTTGAATAAAGTTGCGCATACTTTGAATAATTTTTCCGGCGCGGGTCGATTCCTCGCCCATCAGCTGCACTGCCTCATTAATTTTATGGATTTGCGGCGGATCAGTGGCCAGATACGCGCTGGCTACGGCCGAATAATTCGCGATCGCGGTCAGCGGTTGATTCAGTTCGTGGGCAATGCCAGTGGCAAATTCGGCCAGATTGGCGAGCCGCGCCGTCCGTTGCAACAGCTCATCCCGCTCTCTGGCCGTTTCCATGGCTTCACGCTCGGCAGTGATATCGGTGGCGATATCGAGTGATACCGGTGAGCCGTCGACCCATTCGATGATGCGCCGTTCCAGGTGGTACCAGCGTCCCGCATCGTCGAATTCGATGGCGGTGATTTTGACACCGTGCGGCACGCCGGGCCAGCTGATCAGGCAGCATTCGGCTGCGGCTTCAAACTTGAACAAGTCAGTGTTGTGGTGATTTCGGAACAGCAACTGACCATCGCTGACCCTGCTGACGAACACCGCGGCATCGAGGCCCGACAGCACCAGATACAACTGTTCCCGCGAGGAGGCGAGTGCTTCACGTTCCTTCTGCAATTCAGTCGTGTCGTACAGGGAAACCATCCAGCCATTGCTGACCCCGGACACCAGGCGCGAGGCAAACAGGCGCACTGCCAGTTTTGTGCCGGATGAATCAATCAGATTGAGTCTGCGACCCTGTTCCGGATTATCGCCGCGCAACATGGCGGTATGCGCTGTGTAACATTCAGATATAAATTCCGGGTGCCAGAATCGAAATGGCGCGCTCGTTCCGATCAGGGATTCTGCGTGCCATCCAAGCATGGTGCACACACCCGGATTGACGTAAATGATTTTTCCCTCGTTATCAAACGCCATCAGGCCCGTCACCAAAGACTGCTCCATCGCTTCGCGAAACCCCAGTTCATTTGACAGGGCCTGCTGCGCGTCCAGGCGTTCGCGCAACCAGCGCTGCAGCAGGCGCAATAACCAGATGATCAACAGGCCAGAAATAATCACCGCAACAGAGAGCCAAAAAATCGGTTTGACATATTGATTGGTCGCATGCAGGCTGGCATGCAGGCTCAAACCGCTGCCGTCCGGCCCAAAATTTAATTTGTGGATATCGCTGTCCGGATTGATCACGTTCCCATCGTGCGGGGACAACTGCTTGTCATCGCGGTCAACCAGACTCAAGTCATAGCGCTGCACAAACCACCACGGTACTTCGGCCGACAATAATTGATCCAGATCATAGGTCAGTAACACCACGCCAGCACTGGATGCCTCGTCGGAAATCGGCACGGCCAGCACCCACAGCGGCGCGTATTGTTCGATCACCCGGCTGTAGCCCGGTTTTTTCATGGCCAGACTGTGTTGTATGGCTTCGGTGACCAGCGGGTCGGTAAGCGGCGGCAGTTTTTGCGGACGTTCGGTGTAGCCCGGCAGTCCGCCGATACGCCGACCGTTGCGATCAAGATAGTCGATGGCGATCAGGGCCTGATTTTCTTTCATCAGGTCATTCGACAAAGTCAGAAATTCAGCAATGGCACGCGGGGTCGGTTGTTGCAGGTCACGCGCCCAGATTTCCATCATGCGCTGGTTGTCGTTCAGAGATTGGGTAACGTTCTGCTCCAGCCACAGCAAGTCCAGTGACAGTGCCCGCGCTGCGCTGTCGCGCTGATCGATGTACCAGAACCAGCCTATGGTAGCGGTCAGAAATAAAGTGGCGGTCAGGATCAGCGACAAGGCCAGCCACGGCCATCGGCTTTGAATGAATTGTTGCAAGCTCTTGGGCAAAACCATTTAGCAAAACCACTTCCTGCAAGATTGATTAGCGCACTGTAATCCATCAACTTCAGTGCATCAACTTTATTTTGCGCAATTAACTCTGTTCCGTGGCCAGGGCGGCAGCACCGTATAAACCGGCATCGTGTCCCAGACGCGCTGCAAGCAGCTCGAATCGGTAGATGGCCGGATAGCTGTTCATTTCTGTTTCCAGTCTTTGCAGATAGCCCGGTCGCAGGCCAACACTGCCGCCCACGGCGACGCGCTGAATGCCCAGCATCACGGCCAGATCGGCCAATTTTTTGGCGATTTCAGCAATGCCGTGCCGGTACAAGGTATTTGCTCTGGCATCACCTCGCTCGGCCGCATCGCAGAATGCTTTTGCGTCTGCATAGCCGTGTTGTATTGCCAGCGCATTGAGCGCGCTGCCCGAGGCCCGGTCCTCCAGCGTTATTCCGCCCTCGGTTTTCATCTCGCCGATTTCGGCATCGAAGCCATTCTTCGCCAGGTGCAGGCGGCGGTTCAAAATCAGTCCGGCTCCGATGCCGGTCGATACCGTCAAAAATAAAAATTCATGACAGCCCTGACCGGTGCCGAAACGATATTCGCCCCAGGCCGCGGCACGTGCATCGTTGTATATCAGTACGGTGCGGTCCAGTTTTTCCGACAGACGTTGCTGCAGGGGGTAGCTGTCCCAGCCGGGTAACAAGGCCGGATTATGCGCCGTGACGCAACCGTCGACGATCTGGCCCGTCACTGCCACAGCAACAGGCGCGTCCAGATGACTGAGCTGCTGATAGAGTTGCGCCATCACGTCCAGCATTGCTGCCGGACCGTCCTGACCTGGCGTGGCAAGCTGATCGCGCCAGATGATCTGATTATTTTCAAGCAGGGCGATACGACTTTGGGTGCCGCCGATATCAAAGACAATGACTTGTTTCACATACGCTCCTGAAAAACAAAAAACGGTCAACCGGTTGTGGCCCGGTTAACCGTCAGAAACGACGCCACTGGCGGCGTCGTACCAAAGCTGATTTTATAAAGACATCCGCAGGCCTAAATAATATTGACGCCCATTGGTATAAAACGCCTGCGGCTGGTCGGCATTGGAGTAGTACCTGAGCGTCGGGTTGTTCAGATTCAGACCATCAAACGTAATCGACAGATTGTCGTTGATTTTGTAGTTGATCGATGCGGCCAGCTGGCCGAACCCGGCCTGATACTGTTCGGTGACGTTGGCCATGCCAACCAAAAATTCCGACCGGTAGGTGTAAGCCAGGCGGGTACTTAAGCGATCGTTTTCATAGTAGAACTCCAGATTGCCGGTATCTTTGGATGCACCGACCAGGGCCATGCCATTGCTGTCGTGGCCGTTGGCCAGCGTCAGGTTGGCCAGTGCGCCAAATCCAGCGCCGAAACTTTGCTGCCAGGCCAGTTCCAACCCTTCATTTTTGGCCGAGGTATTGACCGGCAGATTGATGGTGAAATTGGCGACCGTGTTGGTGCTGGTATTGAGGTAATTGGCGGTCGTGACACCGGCACCGACATACGACGGCATATCCATGTAAAACACACCGGCCGACAGAATCGATTGCGGAGCGAAATACCACTCGAGCGTGGCATCGGCGTTATTCGATTTAATGGCTTTCAGGTTGGCATTTCCGCCGCTGCCGGTCAAATCAAGATTGTTCAACACCACTGCCGGTGATATGGCCGAATAGTCGGGCCGCGACATGGTTCTGGATGCCGCCAGGCGCGCTACCAGATCCTTGGATAAATCAAATTTCAGGTTGGCACTCGGCAGCACGTCAAGATAATTGTGCGACGAGTTCAATGGCACGATGGTTGGCGCGATAGCCGGATCAACGTTGGCTTCAACCCCGTAGGCCAGACCGGTTTGTTTGGTATTAACCAGACGCAGCCCGACATTGCCGCGCCAGCCTTCACCAACCAGATTGCTCATGGCATAAGCGGCACTGTCTTTTTCTTCAATATTGAAATTATTCTGGTACGCAGGTCCGGTATTGACGTTGTTGTACTGCTGTTGCCAGGCGCTGAGGTCATTGACATTCAAGACCCAGAAATGCTGAATAAAGCCGGGACCGAATCCGATGCCACTGCCGAAATTGGAAGGCGACTGGGTGCCACTCCAGTTGGGTTTGGGAGCAAATGTGGCCCAATTGTTCGAACAGTCCGGTTGATAGCCTGATGCACAGGAGTACCCGACATCATAGGCACTACGCTTATGATCAGCAAAGCGCACACCGAATTTGATGCTTTCAATATAGCCCTGGTACAGCGTCCACAGCGCGTCGCTCTGGGCGTAGGTCTCCTGATCGACCACGGTTGCCGATTGAGCCCAGCTACCGCCGTTGATCACATTCGGGCTGTTGAAATTGGTGGTGTCCAGATTCGAGAATGACACCATTGCCGGACCACGATTGCCGTTCAACACATAGCTCATCGGAGAGTTGATCAGATAGGCTTCATAGCCGTAGTCGTGCGGAGTTTGCCCGACACCCTTGGTGAAGCCGATTTTCGCGCTCACGGTCAAGGTATCGCTGACCCGATATTTGGCATCGAAGTCGAGATACCCGGCGGACGATCCCGCACCCGGACGGAAGATTGAATCCCTCACTCCTGGGAATGCACCTGTTGAAGCGTAATCCGTTTGCGGAAAACTGGCAGCGACCAGGGTGCCGTTCCTGACGGTATAAGTTGACGGGGAAATCCCGGCACTGAGCTCGTTTAACGGGCTGGCCATGAAATTGGTATCAAAGGTATCGGTATGGAAGCGCGAGTAGAATCCGTTCACGTCCATAGTCAGGCCAGCCATCGGTTTCATCTGCACATCGAACAGGCCGCCACTGCGTTCACTGGTCTGGGAAAATGCCGCTGAGCCGATCTGGGTGGGGAAGGCCACACCATTCAAATCAGGATGGGCGGCGATCACGTCATTGTAGGAGGGGCCGCCAGGATTGGCGACCGGACTGATGGAGCCGGAGCCGAGCAGGAAAAGTTCCTGACCGTCGCGCCGTTCATAGCGCTTTTCGTAAAATCCCTGGACCAGCACGCCGACCGTATTGTCGTCATTTTTCCAGTTGATCAGGCCATTAAATTGCGGCGCAGTTTTTTTGGGCAGATCGGCATACAGCGCCTGCCCTGTCGCCTCGACGGTCAGCTGTTTTTTAAAATCCAGCGGCAGGCGAGTGACGATATTGACATTCCCCGAGGTGCCGCCTTCGATAAAATCAGCCTGGGAACTCTTTTGCACCTCGACAGAGCCAACGATTTCCGAAGGCAGTAACGTGAAGCTGACACTGCGTCCCACGGAGGACTGTTGATCGCCGATATACCAGTCGCCGGTAGAAACGGAGTGACCATTGATCGTCGTTTGAGTCAGGCTCGAGCTGGTGCCGCGGATGCTGACGCGATCGTTTTCGGAAAAGCCGCCCTGACCTCCCGAGCCCGAACTGATATTCACACCCGGCACACGTTCCACCGCGTCGGCCACGTTTTTATCGGGCAGCTTGCCGATATCTTCGGCAGTGACCACATCCATGACGGAATCGGCATCGCGTTTCATCTTCAGCGAATGTTCACGCGAAGCGCGAATACCGGTGACGACGATCTGGGTCGGGGTGCTCGCATCAGGGCTTGACTGAGCGGCGGGCGCAGCGGCGTTTTGCGTTGTTTCGGTAGCTGGATTGCTGGCCGCCTGCTGGGCGTGGATCATACCGGCGTTGAGTGCCAAGGCCACGGCCATGGCAATACGATTGCGTTGGAACTTCATTCCCTATCCCCTTTTTTTATCTGTCGGGCGTTCTGATTAGTCAGGCTGTCTTGATTGTAGATTTGATCTGCTGCCACCCGGATTGACGCATTTTGTGAGGGGTGTGTCAGCATAGTGATATAGCCAATAACCCACAGCAATCCTGAGATATACCCTGATTACCTAGTAAAACTACTTATATACCTCGCCGGTTCATAGGGATAAAGCTCGCGCAGCATGAAATGCCTGATATCGGGTATGCTACCGGGTCTGCCGGATTGGGCAGCAAATTCGCAACAATTTTTACTATTAAGAGCCCCTCATGCAGAGTCCGCGACAAAAAATCAGTAGCAACGGCCCCGAGTTTTCACGTATTGCGTTGGGGCTGTGGCGCATCAATGCCTGGCAGCTCACACCGCGCGAGCGTCTGGAGTTTGTGCGCCAGGCGCTGGACATGGGGATCACTACCATGGACCATGCCGATATTTATGGCAGCGAAATTCCCTTCGGCGAAGCTCTGGCGCTGGAGCCGGGTTTGCGTCAGCGCATGGAAATCAGCACTAAATGCGGCATCATCCTCGATGAAAAACTGCCGTATTACGATACCAGCCGGTCGCACATTGTGACTTGCCTGGAAAATTCACTGCGCTATATAGGCACTGATTTTGTTGACCTGCTGTTGATTCATCGTCCCGATCCTTTGATGCAGGCCGATGAAATTGCCGAAGCGTTTGAGAGTCTGCGGCGCTCAGGCAAGGTGCGGCACTTTGGCGTGTCCAATTTCACGCCGGCGCAATTCGATATGCTGGCGTCGCGCTTTCCCCTGGTCACCAATCAAATCGAACTCTCGCCGCTGCATTTGAGTCCTTTGCACGACGGTACACTGGATCACTGTCAGCAACACGGCATATCTCCCATGATCTGGTCGGCGCTGGCCGGTGGTCGGCTGTTTAACGAGCAGTCAGCGCAGGCGCAAAGAGTGCGTGCGACGCTGGACGAGATCGCCGCGCAGTACAGCGTGTCGGCTGCCACGATTGTGTATGCATGGCTGTTGCAGCATCCGTCCAGACCGGTGGTGTTAACCGGATCAGGCCGTGTCGCAGTGTTGGCTGAAGCGGTGGCAGCGTGTGACATCACCTTGACCCGTGCGCAGTGGTTTGCAATCTGGAGCGCATCAACCGGTACTTCAGTGCCATAATTTTGTTGACGAAGCGATTACCAAACAACAATCAATTAGCCTGATCGTCAACAAAACTGATCGACAGACCGGCCAGGCTGGCACCGGAAAACGCCGTGCTCCAGGTTTGACCCGGGGAGATTGCGGGCAGGTCGGTCCAGGTCCCGGTGCTGATGATTTCTCCGGCTTGCAGGGTGGTTGATTCCGGTTGGGTTTTGAGCAGCTGTTGCAAATGCCAGAGTGCGTGCAGCGGACTTTCCAGCAAATCGCTGCCGAATCCGGCTGACAGCAGGGTGCTGTCGCAAGACAGAGATACCGAGGTATTGGCCAGGATCGAACCCAGATGATGACGTGCCGTAGACGACAGCTGATGCGGTTCGCCGATCAGCAAGGCACCGTGCAGACCAAACGCGGCGATCGCATCGGCTGAATCGAATTCCCAGTTGGGGAACGGGCAGACCACAATTTCGATCCCATGCGCCATCCACTCCAGACAGTCTGACAGTTCATCGAGAGTAGCATCCGGACCTGGTGTGCTGGCCATTTTAAAAATGATTTCAGGAGCGATCCGCGGCTGTACTGCGCCGACCAGACTTTGTGCGCCAAAACTGTGGTCCATGTAGCGCACCGTGCTGGAAAAAAGTGGTGTCCAGATCAGGCCGTGGATGGGCGCCCGTTTGCCGTATTTTTTGAGCAGATTGCGATTGGCGAAGGCAATTTTCCGGCCGACCAGTTGCTCGCCGTTTTCGATTCGGCGCTTTTGAATTTGGCGTGCAATGAAATAGGCGTCGTCGAGTGTCACTTGTGCGCTGACCGGAAATGGTTCGCACAGTTTGGCCTGTGCGCGCGCATTGAGTAACTGCCCGGCGTAAAAATCGGCTTGAGCTAGGGTGAGCAAGGTTTACTCCGAAAGTAGGGTCGTTAGTGCTGTCCGTCGCGCTTCACCGTTCACATCATTGCGGATGATTTGCCCGGCCCGGGTCGACAGATAGCTGCGCATTGCTGCCTGATTCAATAGCGGTTGTACCTCAAGTAATGCGCTGATCAGTTCTGGATTGAGCCGCTCCAGTTTCGGGCGAATGTCTTTCATCAGATCGGGCGCATCGTTAAATTTGTAGTCGTCCGGGTAGCTGGCGTGCCAATGCATGAGCAACCGGGTCTGGATAATTTTGCCGGCGTCAAACTGGTTCTGAAAAAAATTGCTGATAAAAGTCAGATCATTCGCAGCCATTGCTTTGGCCTGGACTGAAATTGCCTCCAACAGTTGTTTCTCTCTTTCCGGGTCGTCAACCGCTCCACCGGAATTCCATTTCGATTTGGCGACTTCGGCAGCGATAGCAAGGCGCTGGTCGATCAGCCCCAGCAAGCTATCGATTTTCTGCAGCGCGGCAGGCTGAGTTTGAGACTGCTCTGCAGCGCTGACTGAACTGGTGGGAACCGTCAGCAACACCGTGACCGCCGCCAAAGCGACAACAATGCGGTGAATCAATTTCAAACAGCGTAGAAATGACATGTCCGGGTTCCTTGAAGTATTTTTTTGATCAAATTGTTATTTGGGCGCTGACCACAAATCACCGGTGGGGTCTGACGACGGGGGTGTGATACCAAAATGCTGATAGGCACTTGGGGTGGCAACGCGTCCGCGCGGCGTGCGCTGCAGGAATCCCTGCTGGATCAGAAATGGTTCCAGCACGTCTTCAATGGTGTCGCGTTCCTCGCCGATTGCCGCTGCCAGATTGTCGACACCGACCGGGCCGCCTCCAAACTTGAACAGCACCGCTTCCAGCAATTTCCTGTCCATTAAATCAAAGCCCAGCTTATCGACGTCAAGCATGCGCAAGGCTGCATCGGCCACTGCCAGCCCAATCTGCCCATCGTGTTTGACCTCGGCAAAGTCACGTACCCGGCGCAGCAGGCGGTTGGCGATACGGGGCGTGCCGCGCGCCCGTTTGGCAATTTCATAGGCGCCCTGAGCATCGATCGGCGCGTTCAGCAGTGACGCCGAGCGTGTCACGATTTTGGTCAGTTCATCGGCCGTATAAAATTCCAGACGCGCCACAATCCCGAAGCGGTCGCGCAAGGGATTGGTCAACATGCCGGCGCGCGTGGTCGCACCAACCAGCGTGAATGGCTGCAAATCCAGTTTGACTGAGCGGGCCGCCGGGCCTTCACCGATCATGATGTCGATCTGATAGTCTTCCAGCGCCGGATACAAAATTTCTTCGACCACCGGTGAGAGCCGGTGGATCTCGTCAATGAACAGCACGTCGTTGGCTTCCAGATTGGTGAGAATTGCAGCCAGATCGCCCGGACGTTCCAGCACCGGCCCCGAGGTCTGACGCAGATTGACGCCCATTTCCCGCGCAATGATATGGGCCAGCGTGGTTTTACCCAGCCCGGGTGGTCCGAACAGCAGGGTGTGGTCCAAGGCTTCGTTACGTTTTCTGGCGGCCGCAATAAAAATTTCCAGCTGGTCGCGGATTTTTTCCTGACCCACATACTCATCCAGCTGCTTGGGACGCAGCGCGCGTTCAACCACTTCTTCCTGTTTCGATACAGGATCAGCCGTGATGACGCGCGGATTCGGATTGGCAAATTGGTCGGTCTGAATGCTCATGGATACTTGTTCTTCTGGTGATTATTTCGAGAGTGACTTGAGGGCCAGCTTGATACCTTCAGAAACACCGCAGTCCTTGGGCAGCAGTTTCAGTGCCATCAACGATTCCTTGTCCGAGTAGCCCAGCGAAATCAGGGCGTTGAGGATATCGCTGGAATTGTCCGGCACACTTGGCCCACTGCCGGCATGGGCCAGATCAGCACCCAGTTTCCCTTTCAGTTCCAGCAGCAGTCGCTCGGCAGTTTTTTTGCCGATACCCGGCACTTTGATCAGACGTCCAGCCTCCTGCAAGGTGATTGCCTGCGCCAGATCGGCCACTGACATGCCCGACAGGATCGACAGGGCCGTGCGCGCCCCGATGCCGCTGATTTTGATCAACTGCTTGAACGTACTGCGTTCCTCGTGATTGCTGAACCCAAACAGGATGTGTGCATCTTCGCGGATTGTCAAATGGGTATGCAGCACGACTTTCTCGCCCAGGCCCGGCAAATTGTAGAACGTGCTCATCGGCACATCGATTTCATAGCCCACGCCATTGCAGTCAACCAGAATCTGGGGAGGATTTTTTTCCAGTATTACGCCGCTGATACGACCAATCATCAGGAATCTTTCTGCTTGTGAAGTAGCGCGTATTTTAGCGGGTTTAGTTTGTCCGTAGATCACTTTATGTTCTGCGCTGTGCAATTCATTTCTGGACAATTCAACCATTTTTAGAGAATGGAACTGATATCCAAATTTAAAGTCGATGTTCGGTAGTAAAAAAACAATTTAATGAAATTTCGGGTTGATTCGAATGTATAAAAATTGATACAATGAGCGACGAAAAAGAGCTAAGATGGGTGGGGTCTTCCTACGAGGATCTTTGTGCGTTTCCGGAACTGGTGCGCCACGATGCCGGCTTCGAATTGGGAAAAGTGCAGGCCGGTTTCGATCCTTCAGACTGGAAGTCTTTCGAAGCAGTCGGCTCAGGTACCAGAGAAATTCGAATCAGGGATGCATGCGGGATTTTTAGAGTCATGTATGTTGCGAAGTTTGCTGAAGCGATTTACGTTTTGCACTGTTTCCAAAAAAAGACTGAGACAACCAGCAAGCGGGACAAAGAGATTGCTCAAGTGCGTTATCGTGCAGTTATCGAGATGAGAAAGGAAAAACATGAAACCGATCGACACAAAAATTAGACATGTCACAAAGCCAGGAGCTAATCTATTCAAAGAATTGGGTTTCGATGATGAACGGGCTGAACAATATCATGAGCAATCCAAACGACAAATTAATGATCTGCGTGCATTGAAAGTGCAGCTGATGAGCGAACTGGCGTCCTGGATAACGGAGAATAATTTAAAGCAGGAACAGGCAGCCAAAATCTTGTGCATTAATCGACCGCGCGTTTCAGATATGGTGAATCACAAGTATAGTAAGTTCACCATTGATGCGCTGGTTGAAATGTTGGCGCGCATCGGCAAGCCGGTGCGACTGATCGTTGGTTAAATTTTGGACTTTAAGGCTGCAGCCGACCTTTCACCCAAAGACCCTCGGCATTCCTGGTGAATACAATCCGGTCATGCAGGCGCGACGGACGTCCCTGCCAAAACTCAAAATAATCGGGCACCAGACGATAACCACCCCAATGCGCAGGACGGGGTACCGTTTCTCCATACTGAGAAGCGATGAGTTTGACCCGCTCTTCCAGTCCGGTCGGCAATCGGTTTGTTTTGCTCTGAGGCAAGCGCACCATGCTGGCTGGCGACTGGTCGGCTGTGGAAATACAGATCGTTTTCTTCGGCGCTGATTTTTTCTACCCGGCCTTCGATGCGCACCTGACGTTCCAGCTCAGACCAAAAAGCTTATGAAGTAGCGCGTATTTTTGCGGGTTTAGCATAGCCGTATATCAACAAATCGAATCATTTGTGATTTGTTTGCAGTGGGACCAAATTTTGTGGCAATAAGGATAAGTTGCAGTTTACTTCTGTTCATTTGATGTAAAAATCAACAACAAATCGACCAAGCTGTTTTGTTCTAATTTATTGACTTAAATTCGTTTAAAGACGAAAATCCACCATGTATTCAATTGAACACTATCTCACGTCAGAAGATGAACGCGACGTATATATTGAATGGCTAAAGACGCTAAAAAATACCAGCGCAAAAGTATCGGTAATCCGACGCGTGGCTCGCATGGAACAGGGCAATTTTGGCGATCACAAGTTTTGCCGTGATGGGGTTTGGGAAATGCGTATTGATACTGGTCCCGGCTACCGGGTGTATTACGCGATCTCTGGTGAACAGGTCGTTCTTTTGCTCTGTGGCGGCAACAAACAGACCCAGGACAAGGATATACGACGTGCCTGCGAATATTGGCAAGACTGGAAAAGGAGAAGCAATGATGAAAAGTAAAATGCATGATGAAGCGATGGCCGAGCTGTATCGGGAGGATCCCGAGCTCGCTGTCCAGGTTATAAACAGCATTCTGGAAGACGGCGACCAGGCAGAATTGCTGATCGTGTTGCGCCAGATGGCCAAAGCATTTGGTGGCGTAAAGGTGGTGGCGGACAGGGCACAGCTCAATCCGACCCAAATTTATCGCACCCTGTCGCCAACAGGTAACCCAGCTTTGAGCAGTATCTCGGCAATCTTGAAAGCAATGGGATTGCGGTTGGCCGTGCAATCGCTGCCAGTTTAAGGCTGCAGCCGACCTTTCACCCAAAGACCCTCGGCATTCCTGGTAAATACAATCCGGTCATGCAGGCGCGACGGACGTCCCTGCCAAAACTCAAAATAATCGGGCACCAGACGATAACCACCCCAATGCGCGGGACGGGGTACCGTTTCTCCATACTGAGAAGCGATGAGTTTGACCCGCTCTTCCAGCACCGTCCGGTCGGCAATCGGTTTGCTCTGCTCTGAGGCAAGCGCACCATGCTGGCTGGCGACTGGTCGGCTGTGGAAATACAGATCGTTTTCTTCGGCGCTGATTTTTTCTACCCGGCCTTCGATGCGCACCTGACGTTCCAGCTCAGACCAAAAAAACAGCAATGCCCCAAACGGATTGGCTTCCAGTTCTTCGCCTTTTCTGCTGGTGTAATGGGTGAACCAGGTGAAGCCACGCTGATCCAGATCCTTGATCAGGACGATGCGTGATGAAGGCCGTCCCGCCGCATTGACCGTCGATAAACTCATGGCATTGACTTCCGGGACCTTGGCGGTCAGCGCCTCATGGAACCAGGTCGTGAACTGCTGGACCGGGTCGGCGTCGACGTCATGTTCGGACAGGCTGGCGCGTTGGTATTCAGTGCGGATATGGGCGATGCTCATGCTGTTCCTCGTTTCAATCGGTAGAGCCCGCATGTTAACAGACTCGGCCATAAAATTTTTGTCGCGCCTCAATATTCCTGCAACTTCCCGCAGTCCGCCAGACTGCACTAGAATAGCGCCTCAGCAACAAACTAGAGCATTGTCGAATGGACAGCATGGATTTTGAGCGCCGCTTCGGTGGCATCGCCCGATTGTATGGCGCAGAAGGCCTGGCCAGATTCCAGGCCGCGCATGTTTGCGTGGTGGGAGTCGGTGGGGTGGGATCCTGGATAGTGGAAGCACTGGCGCGCAGCGCAATCGGGAAATTGACGCTGATCGATTTGGACAACGTCGCGGAATCGAATATCAACCGCCAGATCCAGGCCCTGAGCAGTACGCTAGGCAAAGCGAAAATTGCCGCGCTGGCCGAGCGGATCACCGAGATCAATCCCCTGTGCGTCGTGACCCAGGTTGAGGATTTTGTTACGCCGGACAATCTGCTTGAACTGATCAAGGCCCCCGGCTTTGACTATGTGATCGATGCCATTGACAGCGTTAAGGCGAAAACGGCATTGCTGGCTTTCTGTCGGGCCGAAGCGATCCCGGTGGTCACAATCGGCGGAGCGGGCGGCCAGATCGATCCGGGCAAGATTGAAATCCGCGACTTGTGCCGTACCGAGCAGGAGCCGCTGCTGTCGCTGGTCAGAAAACGTTTGCGGCAAAATTATGGCTTCCCGCGCGGGACCAAAAACAAATTTGGTATCGACGCCGTCTTTTCGATGGAGCCATTAAAGTTTCCGGACGCCAGCTGTGCTGTCGACGAGACCGCTGGAATTACAGGCTTGAACTGCGCCGGGTTTGGCTCGGCAATGGTAGTAACCGCTAGCTTCGGTATGCAGGCTGCGGCTTTGGTATTACGCAAATTGGCAACGGTTTAATCGTGTTTGCCGATTTTCCAAACAGCGTTGGTCCTGCGCAACCGGACAGTGAATTCAGGCAATTAAGAGTAAAATTAGCGGCTCGTCGCGCGAGCGGCCATCATCTCAACATCGACCATCCGGCACCACTATAAGAACTGCATCAATTAACACAGCGTTGTATTTACTGTAGGTCAAACAAAGGGGAAGCACATGATCACACTCAACATCAACGGTCAAGACCAGCAATTGGATCTCGATCCTTCTACGCCAGTTTTGTGGGCGTTACGCGATACATTAAATATGACCGGAACCAAATTTGGTTGCGGCGCGGCCTTGTGCGGTGCCTGCACGGTGCATCTGGACGGCCAGCCGATACGCTCGTGCGTAACGCCCATTTCCAGCGTCACAGGCAAAAAAATCACCACGATCGAAGCCATGCAGGCCGATAAGGTTGGTAAAGCGGTGCAGGACGCCTGGGTGAAACACGATGTGCCGCAATGCGGCTATTGCCAGAGCGGACAGGTCATGAGCGCCACGGCATTACTGAAATCAAACAGCAAACCCAGTGACGCCGATATTGACGCTGCAATGAGTGGCAACATTTGCCGCTGCGGCACCTATCAGCGCATCCGCGAAGCCATCAAGGATGCATCAAAACAAATCGCTTAATGGGCAGATATGAATGCTCGACCAGGCAATATTTACACAGGGAGTCGCTATGCGTAACGAATGGATAGATGCTTTACAGACCATGAACCAGACGACGTCAGGGCCAGTTCAGGGCGAACTTACCCGACGCAGTTTTTTGAAGGCCGCCAGTGTCGTTGGTGGTGGCCTGGTGCTGGGATTTGTTGTCCCGACAGCCAATAAATTTGCACGCGCCGCGGAACAAAAAAAACCGATTACCCCCAATGCATTTTTGCGCATTGCACCCGATAACACCGTCACGGTGGCCATCAATCGCCTCGAATTCGGGCAGGGCGTGAGCACCAGTCTGACCATGTTGATCGCGGAAGAACTGGACGCGGATTGGGCGCAGATGCGCTTTGAACTGGCCCCGGCTGGCGCCATTTTCAGTGATCCGGTATTTGGCATACAAATGACCGGTGGTTCTTCGGCGATCAAGAATTCCTATACGCAGTACCGCGAAATCGGCGCTGCGGCGCGGGTGATGTTAATTGCGGCTGCTGCCAAACAATGGCAGGTCACGCCAGCCGAATGTCGCGCAGAAAATGGTCTGGTGCTCGGACCGCTGGGTTACAAAGCCAGTTTTGGTTCATTGGCCGAAGCGGCCATGCAGCAAAGCGTCCCGGAAACGGTGGAGCTGAAAAAGCCCGCCCAATTCAAGCTGATCGGCAAACCGACTTTGCGTATCGATGCCCAGGCCAAATCAAACGGCACGCAACAATTCGGTATCGACTTCAAATTACCCAATACCAAAGTGGCGCTGGTTGCCAGACCGCCGGTATTCGGCGGCACCGTTGCCAGTTTTGATGCCACTGCAGCCCTGGCAATCAAGGGCGTGATTGCGGTCTTTAAAATAGCGACTGATCGCGGTGGTTCCGGCGTGGCCGTGGTTGCAGACGGTTATTGGCCAGCCAAGCAGGCCCGAGATGTGCTGGTTGTGAAATGGAATACCGGCAATGTCGAACACGTCAGCACTGACAAACTCTTGGCCTCCTACAAAGCCCTGGCAAAGAAACCGGGTACCATCGCAGTCAAAGGCGATATGGCGCCAATGGCCCACGCCGCGAAAAAAATCAGTGCCGAATACGAGTTCCCGTATCTGGCCCATGCGCCAATGGAAACCCTGAACTGCCTGGTTGATTTGAGTGACACAGCCTGCACGGTATGGGCGGGCAGTCAGTTTCAGACTTTTGACCATGGCGCGATTGCACGCACTGCCGGTTTGAAGCCGGAGCAGGTCACATTGAATACCATGATGGCAGGGGGCGGCTTTGGTCGTCGCGCTGTGCCAACTTCCGACTACATCGTCGAAGCGGTGCAGGTCGCCAAGGGATATCGTGCGACAGGAAAATCTGGTCCGGTCAAAATCATGTGGAGCCGCGAAGATGATATTCAGGGCGGTTACTATCGCCCGGCGCATGTGCATCGCGTGGAAATCGGATTCGACAAGCAGGGTCAGATTCTGGCCTGGGACCACACTGTGGTTGGTCAGTCGATCATTACCGGTACCCCGTTTGAAAAGATGATGGTCAAAGATGGGGTAGACGAAACCATGATTGAAGGACTGACAGGCTCCTACAATCTTCCGATGAAACTGTCAGTACACAATGCCCAGGCCAATGTGCCGGTCCTGTGGTACCGCTCAGTCGGCGGCACCCATACGGCGTTTGTGATGGAAACCTTGATTGACGAGGCTGCGCATATGGCTGGCAGTGACCCAATCGCGTATCGCAAAAAACTGCTTGGGTCGGATCATCCCCGCCACATCGCGGCGCTTGATCTGGCTGTGCAGATGTCTGGCTACGGCAAGACCAAACTGCCCGCTGGCCATGCTTACGGTGTGGCGGTGCACGAGTCGTTCAATACTGTTGTCGCTTACATCGTCGAAGCATCGGTCACCAAAGGTGTGCCCAAATTGCATCAGGTGTGGGGCGCAGTGCACTGCAACCAGACGGTCAATCCACTGACCATCGAAGCCCAGGTGCAAGGTGCAACGTTGATGGCGCTGGGCGGAACGCTGCCCGGTTCGGCAATCACATTCAAGGACGGGGTCGTTGAACAGCAAAATTTCAATGGCTATACGGTGGCCAGAATGAGCGATATGCCGAAGGTGACTGTCGCAACGGTACCATCCAATGATCCTCCGACCGGCATGGGCGAGCCGGGATTTCCACCCTTGGCGCCAGCTTATGCGAACGCGATTGCCAAACTGACCGGCAAGCGATTGCGGAAATTGCCGTTTGATTTAGCGTAACGACGATGACGTCATTTTCAGCGCTGGCAACTCGTGATGCACCGATTCGAATTGCGATTTTTCAGCTTGACAATGACGACCTGGAATTGGGGGGCAGGCAGCCCGGCCTGAATCTGGCCGGACTGCTTGCCCCACTCCGTTTGGCGCAGCAACAATTGGGCGCGGCACGGTTTGAATTGCATCTGCACCGGGTGTGCGCTGCTGATGACGCGGCATTCGACACGCTCAATACCAGTACCCATCTCGCCTTGCTGGTGGCCGATCATCCGGCTCGTTTTCCCGGCACTGACGCCATCAAAAAAATCGCCCGGCATTGTCAGCAGGCGCGCTTTTGGGGCGGCGTCGGCCCGGCGGTATTGTGGCTGGCCTGCTGCGGAAAATTGCCGCGCATTCGTGCCGCCCTTCCCTGGGCCTTATATGCCGAGGTCAACGAAACGGCTGAACAGGCCATCCTGGTGCCCAATTTATTTGAGATCGACGGACCGTGTTTGACTTGTTGCGGTGGCACCGCCAGCATTGATTTTTCCCTGACCTTGATCCACGCCATGTTCGGCGCCGATATGCAGGCACAGGTGATGGAGGCCTTGTGCGTGGAACGGGTGCGTAACGGCGACGAGCGGCAGCGGATCGCCCTGCAAACGCGCTTTGGTGTGTTGCAGCCGCAGCTCAGTGAAGCGGTGACCCTGATGGAAAATAATATTGAAGAGACTCTCAGCACCGACGATATCGCGCAACTGGTTGGCCTGTCGCGGCGCCAGCTGGAACGGCAATTCAAGCAATATCTGGGCGCGATGCCGTCGCGCTACTACCTTGAATTGCGCCTGAAAAAAGCGCGCCAATTATTACTGGAATCGAACAGTTCGATCGTGCAGATCGGGTTGATGTGCGGCTTTTCATCCGGCGCACATTTTTCTACTGCTTTCGGTGCGCAATTTGGAATCACGCCCAGAGAAGAACGACAGCGCAAACTTAGCCTCGGTTGAGTTTTTTTATCAGCAGCAAATCCAACACCAGACAGATTCGCGTAGACACTTTTGGCCTGCCGCTATATGCTGGGCCTGTCGTTAATTACCCATCTCGCGCAATGTTAACTCGCCTGCAACGTCTCGAAGAAGTACAAAAAGTGGTTTTGGAAATCAGCAAAATTTCTGCGTCGTGCAGTGACGTTGTTGTGTTTCTGAAATCGGTGCATCAAACCATCGGCCGGATCATGTATGCGGCAAACTTTTACGTCGCCTTGTACGATCAGTCCAAAAACACGGTCCGCTTTGTCTATCAGGTTGATGAATTCGACGATCCTCAAGATCCCGATCAGGACGTCAAACTCGAATCGCCTGAACAGTCGCCGACTGCCTGGGTAATACTAAACAGCCAGCCATTTGTGCTCACGGCAGAGGAAGATCTGGCGCGCGAACGTGAATCCAGAGGCTGGGGCTCCGGGTCCCGTGCCGAACACTGGATGGGCTACCCGCTGCTCGATCACCAGCGTCGTCCGCTCGGCGCGATGGTGATCCAGAGCTATGATAAAAAGTACATGTACTCGATTGAAGATCAGGGCCTGTTCGGATTGATTGCCTCGCACGTTTCGGTGGCCCTGCAGAGTCTGATCAGCGTGGACCGGCTTGAGCAGGCCGTCAGAGAACGTACCGTGATGCTGGAGCGCGAGATTGAAGAGCGGCGCAAAGCCGAGACGCTGCAACGGGTGCTGTATCAGATTGCTGAACTGTCGGTGCTGGTTTCGGAAAACAATAGAAAATTTGTGCGCCTGCATGACATTATCAGTCAGCTGGTCAAAGTGCCGAATTTCATGGTCGCCCTGTATCACGAAGAATCCAAGGAATTCAGCATCGAATATTTTATCGATGAGATGAATCCCAACAGCCAGATCGCCCGTTTTCCGCTGGGCGCCGGTATTACCTCGTACGTGGTAAAAAAACGGCAGGCGCAATTAATCAATCGCAGCAGGCTGGATGCGCTGATTGCCAACGGCGAGATCAAAGTGCTGGGAAAAATTGCCAGCTACAGCTGGATGGGTGCGCCACTGATGGTCGATGATCGTTTGTATGGCGTGATCATCATTCAAAGTTATTCGCCCGATTTGATTTACACCCAGGGCGATCTGGACCTGATCGCTTTCGTTGCCAGCCACGTTGCGGCAGCGCTGGCCAGAATTCGGGCCGATGAAGATATCCACGTCGCCAAAACGCAGCTGGAACAGCAGAACGATGTATTGAACCAAACGCTGGATACCTTGAAGTCAGCGCAGGCTGAACTGGTCAGCCAGGAAAAACTGGCCTCGCTGGGTAGTCTGGTCGCCGGGGTCGCGCATGAAATCAACACGCCGCTCGGCATTTGCGTCACGGCGACCAGTCATATGGTTGAAGAATTGGCGTTGATGAAAAAGCAGCTTGGCGAAGATCAGCTGAGCGCAGACGGATTGCGCGAATTCATTGACATTTTTGATCAGTCGCTGCGCATCATGACCACCAACAGTCAGCGTGGCGCGGCTCTGGTCAGAAGTTTCAAGCAGGTCGCGGTCGATCAATCGTCGGAAAGTATCCGCGAATTTGATTTGCGGGTTTATCTGGATGAAATTCTGTTTTCGCTGCAGCCGAAATTCAAAGGAAAAAAAATCGCGATCAAGATCGATTGCGCGAGCGGGATTGCCATGAAAACTTATCCGGGTGCTCTGTCACAGGTGATGACGAATATGCTGACCAATTCCTTGATACATGGGTTTGATGGACGAGCCAAAGGCCATATCGATATCACCGTCAAAGTCGACGACAAGATGGCCTATCTGTCTTATTCGGATGACGGCCTGGGCATGGACAGCGAAGCACTGGAAAAATTGTTTGAACCATTCTTCACCACCAAGCGCGGCCAGGGCGGCAGCGGTCTGGGCACACACATTGTGTATAACCTGGTGACGGGTCCACTGGCCGGTTCGATCAAAGCTGTCAGTTCACCCGGGAACGGTTTGCAGTATCAGATCAAGTTTCCGCGCCGACGTGCTGCGTCGACGGTATTGGCGTCTTAGCCAGGATAACTTTCATTGATCACGAGCGCCTTGTCGACGTTCTTGATCAGGATGTTGACGTAGTGCGGATCAAGGTGGGTACCGCCGACTTCCTTCAGATGCACCAGTGTTTCATCCAGCGGCCAGGCCGGTTTGTAGCAGCGCTTTTGAATCAGCGCGTCGAATACATCAGCGACTGCGACGATGCGTGCGAACGGATGAATTTCGTCACCTTTTAATCCCTGCGGATAACCGCTGCCATCGTATTTTTCATGATGCTGATGCGCGATGGTCGCGGCGGCGCGCAGTATCGGGCGCTGTGAGCCATCCAGAATCGAGTGACCCACGCCAGGATGCAGCTTCATCACTTCCCATTCATCGAGATCCAGTTTGCCGGGTTTCAGCAACACTGAATCCGGTGTGGCGATTTTGCCGATGTCATGCATCGGTGCTGCCTGGCGCAAAATGGTCGCCTGATCTTTGGTCATCCCCGATTCGATCGCGATCAGATAGCAGACTTCTGCCATCCGACGCACATGATTGCCGGCTTCGTGCGAACGCGACTCGACCACATCGCCCAAACGCATAATCAATTCGCCTTGCGTATCCGTGATTTCCTGGTTCAGTAAAATATTGTCGAAGGCGATCGCCACGCCGGACGAAAATATCTCCAGCAGTTTGGTATCGATTTCGGAAACATTGTTCACGCCCTGCAAAATCAGCAGAGAAGTCTTGCCGCTGCTGTTGGGGAAGTAGCCAACATAGGTATCGCCAAACAAATGTGAAATGCGATTGACGCAGGTTTCGTTCAACTGCTTCAACAGTTCGGGAGTAAAGATCTGATCGTTCTGTTCCAGGTCGCCGATTTTGGCCAGCACTTCATAGCTCTTTTCACCGGAGATGCCAGACTCACCGCGCAGTCGCACCAGCATGCTCTTTTCCAGCTGTAACAGTGCCACAACCTGTTGCAACAGCCCGTCGGCAAAGTCATGCAGATTGCGCTGCTTGAAGATGAAGCTGGACGCTTCAATCACGCGTTCCAGACCGGCACGGTAAGTGGCCTGAAAGCGGCGCGAATCTTCGACCATCATGATGTCGCGATAGGCACGCAGGGCTGCGAAGGTGGTGGTGAATAATTTCTTGCGGTCTAACTCGGTTTTTTCTTTGTAGTCATTGATGTCATATTCGAAAATGACACTTTCTTCCGGCGCCTGTCCGGGCTGGCCGGTTCTCAGAACGATGCGCGTGAAGTGATTGTGCTGATCCTGGCGCATCCAGCGCGCCACTTCCAGACCAGCATTTTCCGTTTCCATCACCACGTCCAGATACACCAGCGCGATATCAGGTTCCGTACTCAGAATTTCTTTGGCCTGCTGACCGCTGAACGCCTGGAAAAAAACCAAAGGACGATTGTCCAGACGAAAACGGCTTAAGGTTAATTTCGTCACATTGTGAATATCTGGCTCGTCATCAACGATGAGTACTTTCCACGGCGGCAAGTTGGATGACGGCTCGGACTTTAGAAACGACATAATGTTTTCGATCCACAGTTACGTTGACAAGACAGAGCTACAGCCTGATTCATTCCTGGCGTCCAGCTCGTTGTTTTAAATGGAAATATTTTCTTACAACAAATTGTCCTTCGCACCTGTTCATTCGATAGGTCAATAACTCTCGTTAAGCTTTTGAATTATTGAACTATTATTGCCAGTGCGAAGAAGTGGAACGAGAATCTTGCCACAACAATTTCTTCATAGCAATAAAAAATTCGTCTATGTGGTGTTTTTGAAAAAACTCTGGCTAATCAGGCAACTAAGCAGGCAACTAATCAGACAACTAAGCGGGTAATGAAGCAGGCAACTACGAAGAGGTAAAATGCGCAGCGGGCCATATCGCTCAGCCGATCAAGCGCCCGCCTTTAACTCTGCAGCCACGTTTGACCAAGCCCGGTGCCAGATTGGACAGGGCCGCCAAAGCCTCACCGCTGTGTGCATGACAGATCGCCACGCCAAGCGCGTCGGCAGCATCCGGACCTGGCAGGCTGGGCAGCTTCAACAGGCGCTGGACCATTTCCTGTACCTGTTCCTTTTTTGCTTTGCCATGGCCGACCACGCCTTGCTTGACTTGCAGTGCGGTGTACTCGGCGACGGCCAGATCGGCATTCACCAAAGCGCAAATCGCTGCGCCGCGTGCCTGGCCGAGCAGCAGAGTGGATTGTGGGTTGACGTTGACGAAGACGATTTCTACTGCGGCGCAGTCTGGTTGATACGTGGCGACAATTTCGGCGACACTGCTGAATATTGTTTTCAGTCGTTCCGGCAACGACGCATCGGCAGTTTTGATGGTGCCGGAGGCAAGGTAAGAAATCTTTTGGCCGTGTTTTTCAATCAGGCCAAAACCGGTAGTGCGCAGGCCCGGGTCGATGCCAAGAATTTTCATGGTAAGCGACCCGCTGGGAAATGGCGATTAATGACGGAAATGACGCACACCGGTAAAGATCATGACGGCATTGTGTTCATTGGCAGCGTCGATGACTTCCTGGTCACGCATCGAGCCACCAGGTTGAATCACGCAACTGGCACCGGCTTCGATCACCACATCCAGTCCATCGCGGAACGGGAAGAACGCGTCGGAGGCGACGACTGAATTGACCAGGGATAATCCGGCGTTCTGTGCCTTGATTGAAGCAATGCGTGCCGAATCGACCCGGCTCATTTGACCGGCGCCCACGCCCAGGGTCATGCCATTGCCGCAAAATACGATCGCGTTCGATTTGACGTACTTCGCAACGCGCCAGGCGAATAACAGATCGTTTTGTTCAGCCAGGGTCGGCTGACGTTTGGTGACAACCTTGAAATCTGCGATGGCCACATTTTTCGCATCGGGAGATTGAATCAACAAACCACCGCCGACCCGTTTGTAGTCGTGCTGGTTCACGGCGACACCGGCATCGCCGAGCGAGATCTGCAACAGGCGGACATTTTGTTTGGCCGCAAAGATGCTCAGGGCTTCTTTGGTAAATGCAGGCGCGATCAAGACTTCCACAAATTGTTTGGCCACCAGTTCGGCCGCGGCGCTATCGAGTTCGCGATTGAAGGCAATGATGCCGCCAAAGGCAGAGGTCGGATCGGTTTGCCAGGCTTTGCTGTAGGCAGCCAGCGGCGACTCGGCCACCGCGACACCGCAGGGGTTGGCATGCTTGACGATGACGCAGGCAGCCAGTTGAGTGGCGTCAAATGATTTGACACATTCCCAGGCCGCATCGGCGTCGGCGATATTGTTGTACGACAGTTCCTTGCCTTGCAGCTGGATGTAGTTGGCCAGCGCGCCATGCGCCACAGTCAGGTCGCGATAAAAGGCGGCGCTCTGATGCGGATTTTCTCCGTAGCGCATTTCCTGTACTTTTTCAAAACTCATGTTGATGGTTTGCGGATATGCGCTGCGCGAGGCATGTGCCTTATCTTCACCCAGACTGGTCAGATAGTTGGTGATCGCACCATCATATTGTGCCGTGTGCGCAAACACTTTTTTGGCCAGTGTGAACTTCGTGTCATAGCTGACACTGCCTGACGATTTCATCTCGTCAAGCACCACGCTGTAATCGGCCGGGTCGCAAATGACCACCACATCTTTGTGATTCTTGGCCGAAGAGCGCAACATGGTCGGGCCACCAATATCGATATTTTCAATCGCGTCTTCCAGCGTGCATTCATTCTTGGCAACCGTTGCCTGAAACGGATACAGATTCACCACCACCATGTCGATCGTCGGAATGTCATGCTCCTGCAATGCTGCCATATGCGTCGGGAAATCGCGTCGCGCCAGAATGCCGCCGTGTACTTTGGGGTGCAGTGTTTTGACCCGACCGTCCAGCATTTCCGGAAACCCGGTGTAATTGCCGACTTCGACAACTGGGAGGCCTTGCTCGGCCAATAACTTGGCGGTGCCGCCGGTAGACAGAATTTTTACACCCATTGCGGACAGGGCGCGCGCAAATTCAACGACGCCAGTTTTATCGGAAACGGAAATTAACGCTTGTTTGATCATGATTTAGCTTTATGAATGGAAGAATGATTTTTTGCGTTGGGACTGCAGTTACAGCAAACCGTGTTGCTGTAATTTTTTGCGCAGCGTATTGCGATTGATGCCCAGCATATCGGCTGCCTGCGACTGGTTGCTGTCGGCGCGATGCATGACCATTTCCAGCATGGGTTTTTCGACAGCCAGCACGACCATGTCGTAGATATTGGAGGCTTGCTGCTCGCCCAGATCACGGAAATATTTTTCCAGATTTTTGGAGATTGCTTCTTGAATATTGTCTTTGCTCATATTCTTTTTGTTTTAAAAGTTATAGGTGGAGCCTGACTTCCCTGTTCAGGCCGATTGTTTTAATTGCTTTTTGGGTGCTGCCAGAGTGAGTTATGCGGCTTGAGCCAAAAAATCAGTCATCGATGTTGGTAATTGCAACACGGCTGATGAAGTTGACACGGTCGGATAACTTAATATACTTCGTTCCGCATCCCATTCATCATCAAACTGAAGTTCGGGGCAGTATTGCAATCGTTCATGCTGCATCGAATCAAAAAAATCACGTACTGCCTGCAACTGCTGTTCACATGATTCTATTTTGTTCATCTGCTGCCTGAAAAATTCCCCACCGACCAAATCACGCACATACCAGCCTATGTGTTTGCGTGCCGTTCGTACTCCGATAAATTCACCGTAAAACGCATAATGAGCCAACAGATGTTGTTCCATTAAGTGGCGAACTTCAGAGACCAGCGGGTTTGGCAGATGCTGTCCCGTTGCCAAAAAATGCGCAATTTCTCGAAAAATCCACGGTCGGCCTTGCGCCGCCCGTCCTACCATCACAGCATCTGCTCCGGTGACCTGAAGCACATACGCTGCTTTTTCCGGTGTAGTGATATCGCCATTGGCCACTACCGGAATACCGACTGCTGCCTTGACTGCCGCAATCGTTTCATACTCGGCCGCACCTTTATAACCATCGGCCCGGGTGCGACCATGTAAAGTGAGCATGGCAATGCCGGCAGATTCTGCCATTCGTGCTATTGCCACTGCATTTTTATTCTCTCGATTCCAGCCGGTCCGTAATTTCAGCGTAACCGGGATGTCAACTGCTGCAACAACTGCGTCGAGAATGCGTCCGACCAGTTTTTCGTTCTGCAGCAAAGCCGAACCGCACCAGCTGTCACATACTTTTTTAACCGGGCAGCCCATGTTGATGTCGATAATTTGCGCGCCCTGTGCTGCATTATGTTTGGCACATTCGGCCAGCATGAGTGGATCCGCTCCGGCGATCTGCACCGCCTTCGGTTCCATTTCACCTTCATGATTGGTGCGGCGCGATGATTTTTCCGTCTTCCACAAACGTGGATTGGAAGCTGACATTTCTGATACGGCGTACCCCGCACCGAGTTCCTTACAGAGTTGTCGAAATGGTCTGTCAGTTACTCCCGCCATGGGTGCAACGAAGACATTGTTTCGCAAAATGTGAGGGCCGATTCGCACTGGGGGAATTCTTTTGATTTTGGGGAGACGCCATTCTAATCGAATCTGCCTAAAATATCAGCAAATTAAAATCAAATTTTTCAGTTGAATTTATGATGATTTTCTGCGTAAAAATGAAAAAAAAATAGCGCAATATTTGTAATGATGCGCCGGATTTTAATAGCTAAAAAAAGGCTTTCCCATTTTTTTTAGCTGCCGCCAAAACTCGATCAGCTCCGGCTTGTTTCGCATCCAATCCAATCGAAAGTTACCAGGCCAGATTGAAGACGCTGCTTATTGTTGTGGCCTACTCCTTTTCATTTCGACAAGGCTTGGGCATCCTGCGTGCTGATTCAACGAGTAGCGTTGTATTTTTGCTGAGGGAAGTGAAGAAACAACGAGACAAGTAACATTTTCTTACACAAATGTTGCATTTGAGAAATTGCTGTGACAGGATAAACCATAGATCAGCTACTAATGTTTTGAAGCCTGCACTGAACTCACTACGAAATTCGGCAATCAGCCAACCATGCGCAATAAACAGCGCTTCCAATTTTGGACACGGTGATGAAAAAATTATTCGGACGATTGACCCAGACCGATCACACATTCAACCTGATCACGCACATCGCCGTGCCTGTCGTGTTGTGTGCAATTCTGGTTATTTTCCAATTTAAAGGTTTGCAGGATGATAAACAGCATCATTTGGAGCAGGCGCAGCTCAATGCGCACGACTTGGGTTCAACCATGGCGATCAGTATTGCCGGGTCGTTTGAAAATATAGATCTTACTTTGCAGTCTGCGGTAGACCATGTCGAACGCTGGAGTTCTGCAACTGACTCCATTGGCGTCAACCCAACTTTGCACAAGTTGCAGAATCGGGTTCCGTCGGTAATCCTGTTAAGGTCGACCGATGCGCAGGGCAATATCGTGTTTTACTCAAGCCCTGACGAGCGCGAAATGGTAAACGTTGCCGATCGCGAGTATTTTCTGGCTCTGAAGAATAATCCGCATGCGGGTATGGTGATGTCGCAGCCGGTGCCAGGCCGGATTTCCAAGCGCTGGGTATTAGTCTGCGCGCGGCGCTTGAATCGTCCGGACGGCAAATTTGCCGGCATTGTGTTTGCGTCGGTTGATCTGGAAGGTTACCTGAATCGTCTGGCTGGCGGTGAAATCAAGCTTAGCGGCGACGACGTATTCTTGCTGCGCGATGACGCTGGCAATGCGCTCATCCGCTACGCCAATGGCAGACAGGATATGGACGTGATCGGTACCAAAGTTGATTCCGATAATTTAAGCAGGCTGGCCAAAACGCATGCCGAGAACGGCACTTACGTATCGAACTCGGCAGTCGACAATATTGAGCGCATCTATTATTACCAACGCATCAGCGACAGGCCGATGAATCTGGTCGTCGGTATTTCCGTGAAAGATGCACTAAATGCATGGCAGCACGAATCGGAAAAAATCTGGATGGAAACGGTGGCATTGACGATCGCGATTCTGGCCGCCGGGGCGATGGTCTATCGAACCCGTCAACGGCAGCTGGAAACATTTTCAGAAATCCAGAAGATCCAGACGCAATTGCAAAAAACAAATCTGGAATTGGCGCGCTTGAGTGCCACAGACGGACTGACCGGGTTGGCGAACCGGCGCAAGTTTGATGAAGTTGGTCCGCATGAATGGCAGCGTGCGATGCGCAATCAGGAATCACTTGCCGTAGCCATGGTGGATGTCGATTTTTTTAAAATATTCAATGACAGGTACGGGCATCAGGCTGGTGATCAATGCCTGGTCGCGATTGCCGCCGCGTTGACAAACGGATTGCGGGACGGCAGCGACTTTATCGCACGTTATGGTGGCGAAGAATTTGTTATCTTGCTGCCGGGTCAGGATGCGCGAGGTGCTTTTGATGTGCTGGAGCGCTTGCGCTGCGACGTCGAGGCCCTGACGATTCTGCATGGCGGCAGTGAGGTGGCACCGGTGATTACGACCAGCGCCGGATTTGCGGCGATTATTCCGGGGCCGACGCTGACATTTGAGCAGCTCATTGAGCAGGCGGATCAAAATCTGTACGCAGCCAAACGGCGCGGCAAGAATCAGGTAGTGGGGGCAGCGATCAATCGGATGTGGTCAAAGGCGAACCGAAAAATCCACCAGATAGTTCCCTGATTTTCACGTCACTGCGCTACTTCGTCGAGCGCGCCGTTGAGATGCCTGACGTCCCCCCATTGCACCAGGTTCAGCACCATCTGATCGTCCACAACGCTTAGCGCGAAACGATTGATACTGGCGTTCAGCAAGCTCACCGTGCGCGGGGCATTTAAGGGCAAGTGCTGCGCTATGCGATGGACGCACTCGAGCACACCGCCATGTGCAACTACTACAATTTTTTGTGCGTCGTATCGTGTCAGATTCAATAGCGCCGATTCGATGCGCGCTTGAAATTGGCGGACTGTTTCACCGTGGTCACCGGTGCCTGGATTGAGCGGGAAAAGACTGTCGATATCATGATTGCGCCAAGCGGCATATTCAACCGGGAAGCGCTGTTCCAGTGACCCGATCAACTCACCTTCAAAACCGCCGAAGCTGCGTTCGCGCCATTCCCGGTCAATCTGGCAGTCAAGATTTTTGTGCGCGGCGATTGCCTCGGCCGTTTGCATGGCGCGTTGCAGGTCGCTGCTCACCACCAGATCCAGATGTTCGGATGCCAGTGCGCCGGCGACTGCTTTGGCCTGCTGGTGCCCGGTGGCATTGAGCGGGATGTCAACGTGACCCTGCAGGCGCCGTTCAAGATTCCAGTCGGTTTCGCCGTGGCGTATGAGCAGTAGTTCAATCATGATTTATTTTTACACTCCAGCCAAAAGGTTGCGGGTCCGTCGTTGCACAAGTTCACCTGCATGTCAGCGCCGAACTGGCCAGTTGCAACCTGCCGGTGCTGGCCTCTGACCAGGTCCACGAACTGATCAAACAACGCTTTACCCAAAGCAGGCGGGGCAGCGGGGGTAAACGAGGGACGCAAGCCGGAGTTGGTGTCGGCGGCGAGGGTGAATTGCGGCACCAGCAAAACGCCTCCGTTGATATCGCCAACGTTCAAATTCATTTTGCCGTTGTCGTCGGAGAAGATTCGGTACTTCAGCATTTTGTCGCACAGTGCCACTGCCTGTGCGGGCGTGTCTTCGCGTTCAGCACAGACCAAGACCATCAAGCCCTGGCCGATCTGCCCAATGATCTGGTTGGCGACACTGACCTGGGCATGGCTGACCCGTTGAATCAGGGCGATCATGTCAGCATGATTTTGGCGAACTTGCGTTTGCCAACCTGTAACACGAATTCACCGGCGGCTACCTGCAGTCCTTTGTCACTGACTACTTCACCATTAATGCGAACCCCGCCCTGTTCAACCATGCGCATGGCGTCCGAAGTCGACGGGCAAAGGTTGGCCTGTTTCAGCAATTGGCTGATCCCCATTGGCGCGCCGGAGACAGTGCAGCCTGGAATGTCGTCCGGGATGCCGCCTTTGGACCGGTTCATGAAGTCAGTCAGCGCATCTTCGGCAGCCTGCCTGTTATGAAAACGCGTCACCATTTCCTGGGCAAAGGCCACCTTTAAATCACGCGGATTCTGGCCCGCCTGCACAGCCAGTTTATGGGCAGCCAGATCGGCCAGACTGCATGACGATAACAGCTCGTAGTAGCGCCACATCATCTGATCGGAGATGCTCATGATCTTGGCAAACATGGTGTTGGCCGGTTCAGTAATGCCGACATAATTACCCTTGGATTTGGACATTTTTTCGACACCGTCGAGTCCTTCCAACAAGGGCATGGTCAGGATGCACTGTGGTTCCTGGCCATAATTTTTCTGCAGTTCACGACCAACCAGCAAGTTGAATTTCTGGTCGGTGCCGCCTAATTCCAGATCGGATTTCAAGGCGACGGAATCGTAGCCCTGCATCAGCGGGTAGAGAAATTCATGCACCGAGATCGGCGTGCCGGCCTTGTAGCGTTTGGTGAAATCGTCGCGCTCCATCATCCGCGCAACGGTATATTTCGAGGCCAGTTGAATCATGCCGCGCGCGCCAAGTGGATCAGACCATTCCGAGTTATAGCGAATTTCGGTTTTGCTCGCGTCCAGGACCAGACTGGCCTGAGTGAAATAACTCTTGGCGTTCTCTTCAATCTGTTCGCGCGTCAGCGCCGGGCGCGTCATGTTGCGGCCGGACGGATCACCGATCATCGACGTAAAATCGCCGATCAGGAAAATCACGTTATGGCCGAGATCCTGAAGTTGGCGCATTTTATTTAAGACCACGGTATGACCCAGATGCAGGTCCGGCGCAGTTGGATCGAGGCCCAATTTGATTCTGAGCGGCACACCGGTTTTCTCGCTGCGTGCCAGTTTTTGGGCAAACTCAGTTTCGATTAAAAGTTCATCCACGCCGCGCTTGGTAATGGCCAGCGCATTGCTAACTGCATCAGAAAGAGGCAGAGTTTGGTTTGCAGTGACAGGAGTTGATTCCATAAATTCAATTCAATTTATCAATAATTTATACAAAAATTAGTTGCTTATTTTTGTGGCAGAAAAATTTAGTTTGGTATAATACGCGATCCATCAGAAGTCGTTGCGCTAATTACAAGATACTCAGATAGCGGGTTCAGATCCAAACAAAAACACCTATTCTAGCTTATTGCATGACAACTCTAAATAATTCGACAAATCAAAAAGCAGCTTCTCCAAACACCGCAACTCCACGCAAATCACGCGTCATTATTGCCTCGGCAGTCATGCTGGCAATTGTGGCGTTTGGTGCTGCTGCGGTTGCACCACTGGCACCGGATGCCTCTGCACTGCCGGTCAAGCTAATCGTGGAACAACTGGAAATCCCGACTCTGGCAACAGAAATGCAGGCCATTGAAGAGCGCAATGATCAATTCATCCATGAAGAAAATATCGCACGCGGCGATACCCTGAGCAGCTTGATGCAGCGCCTCGGTGTGGATGACGATGCTGCCGACAAATTCATCAAGACCGATAAAACTGCGCGCCACCTGATCCAGCAAAAAGCCGGCAATGCAGTGCGGGCCAAAACCAATGAAGATGGTGAACTGGAATGGCTGGAAACGTATTTTTCAGCTAACCGTGACAGGTCGTCCGAAGTCAAGAGAATGCGCATCGAACGCGTTGCCGGCTCGGATAATTTTAATGCGGTGGAAACGATTCTGCCGCTCGAAAGACATATCGAAATGCGTACCGGGAATATCACCAGCTCGCTGTTTGCAGCGACGGATGCGGCGCAGATCCCCGATGCCGTCGCCAGTCAACTGGTTGAGATGTTCTCAACAAATATTGATTTCAGATCCGATCTGCGCCGTGGCGATCATTTTCAGATTGAGTATGAAACGTTTTGGCAGAATGGCGAAATGATCAGCACCGGACGGGTCATCGCTGGCGAGTTCAACAACGCCGGACGTACCTATCAGGCGCTGTGGTTTGATGAAGGCGCGGGCGAAGGAAGCTATTACGGATTTGACGGCAAGTCCATGAAAAAAGCGTTTTTAAAATCACCAATTGCCTTCACCCGTATTTCATCCGGATTCGCGATGCGCCTGCATCCGATTTCCGGACAGTGGAAGCAGCATACCGGTGTTGATTTTGCCGCGCCGACAGGCACACCGATCAGGGCCTCCGCCGATGGCGTGGTTGATGTTGCTGGTGCTTCTAATGGCTATGGCAATCTGGTGGTCCTGAAGCATTGGGGCAGCTATACGACTGCGTATGGTCACATGAGCCGTTTTGCACCTGGCATGCGCAAGGGCGTGAAGGTCAAGCAGGGTGATGTGATTGGCTACGTTGGTGCCACCGGATGGGCAACCGGTCCACATTTGCATTATGAATTCCGGGTCAGTAATGTCGCCCAGGACCCGATGAAGATCAAGGTCGAACAACCACAGACCTTGACTGCTGCGGACATGCCGCGGTTTCACAACGTGGTTCAAGATGTGCGTCATTGTTTTGCCTTATTGCGGCCCAATGATCAGGGTGCAATCGCAACCCGATAATCTGTTGTAACCCCAGGCAGTTTTAATCTTTTGCAGGTATATCCTCATGCGCTATTACATCGGCTTAATGTCTGGCACCAGTCTGGATGGTGTGGATGGCGTGCTGATTGAAATGGGCGATCAGGAAGGGCACATGCAGCAGCTCGCTGCCAGCTATGTGCCCTTCACCTCCGATATCCGCGCTTCATTGTTTGCACTGCAGTTCAGCGGATTCGACGAAATACATCGGGTATCCCAGGCCGCGAATCAGATCGTGCTGGTTTACGCAGAATGCGTCCTGCACCTCCTGAAAAATACCGGGCTTTATCCAGAAAAAATCAGTGCGATCGGCGTGCATGGTCAAACCGTGCGTCATCGCCCCGAGTTTGGCTACACGATTCAGATCAATAACCCGGCACTGTTAGCTGAGTTGACCAATATCGATGTCATTGCCGATTTTCGCAGTCGTGATATCGCCGCCGGTGGCCAGGGTGCGCCGCTGGTACCTGCATTTCACCGCAGCGTATTTGGAAAATCGGATGAAACCCGCGTAGTCGCCAATATTGGCGGTATCAGCAATATCAGTATTTTGCGTTCCGATGGGGCGACACGCGGTTTTGATACCGGACCTGGCAACGTCCTGATGGATGCCTGGATGATGCAGCACAAGTCGCAGGCGTTTGACACCAATGGAGACTGGGCGCGCCACGGGCAGGTCAATTACGCACTGCTCGACCATCTGAAGGATGATCCGTTTTTTCATAAGCTGCCGCCGAAAAGTACTGGCAGGGATTTGTTTCATATGGACTGGCTCAACAATAAATTGAGGCTGTTTAGAGACGTCAGTCCGGTGAATGTTCAGGCGACTTTATGCGCTTTTACTGCCGATACCCTGGTCGAAGCAATCGAAGATTATGCGAGCGACGTGTCGCAGGTTTATATTTGTGGCGGCGGCGCTTATAACAAAACCCTGATTGAAGCAATTCATGCAGGGTTGAATAGCCGGGAAAGAGCGGTGAGCGTCGAAAGTACCGAAGTATTGGGTATCTCGCCAAATCACGTGGAAGCGTTGGCATTTGCCTGGTTAGCGTATCGTCATATCGAACGTATTCCGGGAAATTTACCTGAAGTCACTGGCGCTGCAGGCGGCAGGATTTTAGGTGCGCTGTATCCACGCTAATGCCACGCTGACATCAGCCTTGCATTGTTACGGCTTTTTGGTGCCCGGCACAATTTCCAGATAACGCTTGTGGGTATCGTCAAATTGACGGTTGATGCTCGCCTCCTCGGCGCGGTAATTGTGGATCAGGCGGCCAGATTCCTGGATCGACTGATTCAGGTCATCAATTTTTAACTGAAACTCGTGGATTCTGGCCGGTTGATTTGGGGGCGTGGCAGCCAGTGCTTTTTGATTTTGGTTCAAGGCCTTGGTTGCGGCGTCCAGGACATGAGTCTCGGTGGTGATTTTGGATTCGACCGCATGAATCGCGTCTTCGCGTGCTGCTTCAATCGCGTCTTCATTCGGGTAGTGAGCAGTGTAGTAACGTTGTTCCCGCTTGATTTCTTCTGTGCGTTGCTTTTCCTTGCTGCGCTGTTGTTCCTGCAGTTCGGCAGATTTGCGCTGTTCAGCTGTCATTGGTCCGGCTATCTCGGTTTTCAGTACGCCATTGTTTTGATACACCTGCAGCGGTTTGGCGGCGCATTCCGGAATCGGTCGGTCCGACGTAATGATGTGGCCGGCGTTGTCCTTGCAGGTATAAAAATCTGCCTGAGCGCCGCAGCTCAGAAATAGCAAGACGATCGCAGCCATCCCGCAGCTTTTACGCGGCATGGACTCAACAGTGAGGGGCGGTGTGACCCGTCCAAAATTGCTGAGCGATCGGATAAGATCCATTGTGGGCGCCATAGCAGTTAATCTGTATTTTTGCCGGAATGAGGTGCAGCTGCCAACTTTAAACCAAGCCGGGTAATTGTGAAAGCAATACAGGCAGCGACGAAGCAGGAGGCAGAGTTTCGGTTCTTCCCGTTTTTGGGCGTATACTATGCGGTTCCAACGGTGTAGTGCAAACTTTTTCATAGATAAATCAGGACTGATATGGGTAACCGCTTGTCAAAAATTGCAACAAGAACGGGTGACGAGGGCTCGACCGGCCTGGGTGACGGCAGCCGGACCGACAAAGACAGTTTGCGCGTGCACGCAATGGGCGATGTCGACGAATTGAATTCACAGATTGGTTTGCTGCTGTGTGAACCATTACCACCAGGCTTGAGTGAAGAGCTGCTTGCAATACAACACGACCTGTTTGATTTGGGTGGCGAGCTGTGCATTCCGGGCTACAAACTCCTGACTGATCACCAGGTCGCCAATCTGGATGCGTTGCTTGAAAAATACAACGCTGATCTGCCGCCCTTGCAGGAATTCATCCTCCCAGGTGGTTCGCGCGCCGCGGCACTGTCGCATGTCTGCCGCACGGTTTGCCGGCGTGCCGAGCGCATCTTGGTCGGGTTGGGAAAAAATGAAGAGATCCACCCCGAACCGCGGCAGTATTTGAACCGCCTGTCGGATCTGATGTTTGTCCTGTCGCGGGTGTTAAACCGGTTTGGGGGCGGATCGGACGTGTTATGGAAACACACTAAAGTGAAGCCATAATTGGCCGATACCAGTGACTAAATTTGACCGTTGTTAACCACCAGGCGAGGCTCACTCGTCGGTGTTGTCGAGCCGAAATGGCTCTGGATCGAGTTCACAATGCCGGCACTGTCCAGGCCACACAAGGCCAGCAGTTGGCCCGCATCGCCATGATCAATAAATTCATCAGGCAGACCCAGGATCAGTAAGGGTTTATGGATGCCAAGTTCCAATAAGGTTTCAGCAACGGCGGACCCGGCGCCGCCCATTTTTGTGCCTTCTTCGACCGTGACCAGCACGTCATGTGTTGCAGCCAATTGCCGGATCAATTTTGCATCTATCGGTTTGACAAACCGCATATTGGCAACCGTGGCGTTCAACTTTTCTCCGGCGTCCAGTGCAGGTTGGACCATGGTGCCGAAAGCCATGATGGCAATCCGCTCGCCCTGGCGCTTAATTTCCCCGGTGCCAATCGGGATAGCCGTAAGTTCCTTGCTCACCGTTGCACCGATGCCAGCGCCGCGTGGATAACGGACTGCCGCAGGGCCCGGATATTGGAAGCCGGTCGTGAGCATCTGACGACACTCATTTTCATCCGAGGCGGCCATCACAACCATGTTCGGGATACAGCGCAGATACGCCATGTCGTAATTGCCGGCGTGGGTAGCACCGTCAGCGCCTACCAGGCCAGCCCGATCGAGGGCAAATGTTACATCCAGATTTTGCAAGGCCACATCGTGGATTAGCTGATCGTAGGCGCGCTGCAGGAAGGTGGAATAAATTGCCACCACCGGCTTCAAACCTTCACAGGCCAATCCTGCGGCAAAGGTGACGGAATGCTGTTCGGCGATCCCGACATCGTAATAACGGTCAGGAAATTGCTGCTCAAACTCGACCATGCCGGAACCTTCGCGCATGGCCGGTGTGATGCCAATCAGGCGCTGATCCTGCGCTGCCATATCGCACAACCAGTCACCGAAAACTTTGGTGAAGGTCAGCTTGGAGGATGTGGCTGGTTTAATCCCGACTTCAGGATTGAACTTGCCCGGGCCGTGATACAAAATCGGGTCGGCTTCGGCCAACTTGTAGCCCTGTCCTTTTTTGGTCACTACGTGCAGAAATTGCGGACCTTTCAATTGCTTTAAATTTTGCAATGTCGGGATCAGGGAATCAAGATCGTGTCCATCGATCGGCCCGATATAGTTAAAGCCAAATTCTTCAAACATGGTGGCTGGCAAAATCATGCCCTTGGCATGTTCTTCGAGCCGTTTGGCAATTTCCAGCATAGGCGGTGGCAATACCGATTTACCGACGTTCTTTGCCGCAGCATAGAATTTTCCTGACATCAGTTTTGCCAGATAGCGATTTAACGCGCCGACCGGCGGCGAGATCGACATATCGTTATCATTCAAGATCACCAGCAGATTGACATTTTCCATGATGCCGGCGTTATTCAAGGCTTCAAAAGCCATCCCGGCGGTCATCGATCCGTCTCCGATAATCGCTACCGAATGACGGCTTTCACCTTTGGTTTTTGCTGCTACTGCCATGCCCAATGCGGCCGAAATCGAGGTGGAAGAATGTGCCGTGCCAAACGTGTCGAATTCGCTTTCAACCCGGCGCGGAAAACCCGAGATGCCATTCAGCTGGCGCAGGGTATGCATCTGATCGCGTCGACCGGTCAGAATTTTATGTGGATAAGTCTGATGGCCCACATCCCAGACCAGCCGGTCTTCCGGTGTGTTAAACACGTAATGCAGGGCGATGGTTAACTCGACCGTGCCCAGATTGGATGAGAGATGTCCGCCAGTTTTGGATACCGAGTCCAGGACAAAAGCACGCAGTTCGTCGGCCAGCGGTTTGAGTTGTGCGCGCGACAGCTGGCGCAGATCGGCAGGGGAATTAATATTTGTTAACAAGGTCATAATGGCATTCTTAGGCAGTGCGCTGTACGATAAAATCAGCCAGCTGAGCAAGGCGCTGGGTATGTGAAGTCGGATGAGTCGAATTGGAAAAGGTCGCCAATGCAGTATGCGCCTGCACACGCAAGTTTTCAGCAAGCGATTGCGATGCCCCCAGGCCCAGTATCGATACGTAGGTCGGTTTGTTGTTTGCGGCATCTTTTCCGGCCGTTTTACCTAATTCAGCCGAATTGGCGGTGGCGTCCAAAATATCGTCCACCACCTGAAACGCCAGGCCCACTGCGTGTGAATAGCGATTCAACGCTGCCAGTTCCAGTTCATTGAGTTCCTGGCCGTTATATTTTTGCCCGCACAGTGCACCAAGCAAGACCGAGGCACGCAACAGCGAGCCAGTTTTGAGTTGATGCATGCGTTCCAGTTCTTCCCGCGATAACTGCAGGCCGACGCTGGCCAGATCAATCGCCTGGCCGCCACACATGCCCATGGAGCCGGATGCATGGGCCAGTATTTGCATCATTTTCAATTGGCGCGCCGCAGGATTTTTTCCGTTTGACAGCACCATGAAGGCCTGTGCCTGCAAGGCGTCGCCGACCAGCAGAGCAGTGGCTTCACCATATTTGACGTGCACTGTCGGCTTGCCGCGGCGCAGTGCGTCGTCATCCATGCAGGGCATGTCGTCGTGCACCAGTGAGTAGGCATGAATCATTTCGATGGCGCAGGCTGCCCGGGTCAATTCCGCATAGTCTGCGTTGAACAATTGTCCGGCGGCATACACCAATAATGGGCGGACCCGCTTTCCGCCATCGAGCACGGCATAATGCATCGCCTCATGCAGCTCGGTCGGCTTTTGCTGTGGTGGCGGAAGAAATTCTGCCAGTGCAATTTCTACATGGATCTGACTTTGTTTCATCCAATCGGATAAGGGCGATGGGTTTGTCATATTGGACAAGGCAGGATTCGGCATATTGGGATCAGAGTAGACTAAGTCGCTATCGAATTAAAGTGAAGTCTGGGTAAATCAGACGTCACCAGCTTCGGATTGAAATGGTTTGAGCATGTCACCATCCAGGATTTTTACTTGTTGTTCAACTTTTTCCAGCTGTGCCGCACAGTACTGCACCAATTCTGATCCGCGTGCGTATGCCGCGACCGATGCTTCCAGGGCGAGTTCGCCGGCTTCCATCCGCGCGACCAGTTGCGCCAGCTCGGCCATGGCGTCTTCAAAGGAAGCAGGAGCGTTAGCTTGACCAGCAGTCGATTTTTTTGTCATGACTTGGACTTTTATCAGGTAATGTGAGGCGCAAAATTATTGCTTCACGGGTAAATCAGCCCGCTATTCTAAAACAAGTTATGGCTTGCAGAGCTGAATTCCGAGTGAATCTGGATCTAATTTTCAAGCAGGCGTGCTGTGCAATATGGTTTTGTCATGTTTTAAAACAAATCCCCCAATCTTGTGGGGATGAGCTTGCCGGTTGTCAGAAAAATTCGCAGCCTGGTTTAGGTCGGTTCGGGTATAATCAACAGTTCTGTCCAAAATTTCCGATTCATTTCCACGATTTGAATAATGGTCTTTGCGGATTCTTTCTCTCTTGGGTGGAGTAATTATTTGGGGGGGTGGGGATGTCCGATCTGGCAACATTCGCTAAACTAAAGCGTTCTACAACGCAACTTCCGGTTTCTGTATATTTCGATGAAACGCTGTTAAAGCGCGAAATCGAGCAATTATTCCAGCAAGGCCCGCGCTACGTCGGCCATGAACTGATGGTGCCCAATGTGGGTGATTTTGCAACCCTCGCGTCGGAAAACGAGGGTCGCATGCTGGTGCGCAGCGATCGCGGCATCGAATTGCTCTCCAATGTTTGTCGCCACCGTCAGGCATTAATGTTCGGCGGGGCCGGTGACAACAATGCCAGGACCACCCGTGGCAATGCAAAAAATATTGTTTGCCCGCTGCATCGCTGGACCTACGATCTGAAGGGCGAGCTGCTTGGCGCGCCACACTTTGATGAATCGCCCTGTTTGAATTTGGCCAACACCAGGCTGCAAAGCTGGAATGGCCTGTTGTTCGAGCAGAACGGTTATAACGTGATGGAAAAGCTGGGCCAGTTATCCGTGACCAAAGACCTCGACTTTAGCGGCTATATGCTCGATCACGTCGAAGTGCATGAATGCGACTACAACTGGAAAACCTTCATCGAAGTGTATCTCGAGGATTATCACGTTGAGCCCTTTCATCCGGGTCTCGGAAGTTTTGTCACCTGCGACGATTTGCGTTGGGAATTCGGTACCGATTACAGCGTACAAACGGTGGGTGTCAACAGCGGCCTGTTAAAGTCGGGATCGGCAACCTATCAAGCCTGGCAGGAACAGGTGCTCAAATTCCGTCAGGGTGAGGCACCGCCGTATGGCGCAATCTGGCTGACTTTGTATCCGAATATTATGGTTGAATGGTATCCGCATGTGCTGGTCGTCTCTACCCTGTGGCCGCAAGGTCCGGGCAAGACGCGCAATGTGGTCGAATTTTATTATCCCGAAGAGATCGTTTTATTTGAGCGTGAATTTATCGAATCGGAACGCGCTGCCTACATGGAAACCTGCATCGAAGACGATGAAATTGCGTTCAGAATGGATGCCGGACGGCGCATTCTGTTCAATCGCGGCCAGTCGCAGACGGGCCCGTACCAGTCACCGATGGAAGACGGGATGCAGCATTTTCACGAGTGGTTCCGCTCCAATATGACCTTTGACGAATAGCACGCCAGCAGATGCAGTCACTTTGGATGATACTTGCCAGTTTGTTGTTTGCCTTGATGGGCGTGTGCGTCAAACTGGCATCGTCGATCTACCCCACCTCTGAAATCGTGATGTACCGCGGCATATTTGGCGTGATCTTTTTGTTCGCCATCGCGCGCGTCAATCACATCAGTTTAAAAACTCACATGCCGCTGCGCCATTTCAGTCGCGGCACGGTCGGCGTAATTGCTCTCTGGATGTGGTTTTATACCATCGGCAAACTGCCGCTGGCGATGGCCAATACGCTGAACTATATGTCGCCGATCTGGATTGCGGCTATATTGTTCGGAACCAGCTGGTGGCATGGCAAGACACGTTTTGCCTGGGGTTTGCCCGGCGCCATTGTGCTCAGCTTTGCTGGCATGGTCTTGCTGTTGCAACCCTCCATGCAGGCCAATCAGCTGCCCTATGCACTGATATCGCTGGGCTCGGGCGTCATGGCAGCGCTGGCGTATTTGCAGGTGCGCCAGATGGGATTGCTTGGCGAACCGGAGACACGCGTGGTATTTTATTTTTCTCTGACCAGTGCCCTGGCCGGTGCATTGGCTGCCGGGATTGATCAGGATTGGCATGCGCATCAAGCGTATGGATTTGGTTTGTTAATGCTGGTTGGATTTTTCGCCAGCACTGCACAGCTGGCAATGACCCGTGCGTATCGGCTGGGGCATCCGTTGTTGACGGCGAATCTGTCGTACTGCGGCATCGTCTTTTCCAGCGTGTTGGGCATTATTGTCTGGCATGATGCATTGAGCTGGATCAGCTGGCTGGGGATCACAGTAATTTTAATCAGTGGCATTCTGGCCACCTATATGCATGCACAGGCGCAATCGAAAGCGACCGCACGCATCACATAATTGGAAAGGGAAGGGTATGGCTGTATCATTTACTACCTTGATTTCAGCGCCGGAATTGGCCAAATATATTAATGATCCCAATTGGGTCATCCTGGACTGCCGTCATGATTTGGCTGATCCCAATGCCGGACGCGCAGCATATGCTGAAGGCCACATACCATCGGCCCGATTTGCGCATCTGGACTTCGATCTATCCGGAAACAAGCTCAATGAAATCGGCGCATTTTGCGGGCGTCACCCGCTGCCGGATCGCGAAGTTTTTATAGCAAAATTGCGTACATGGGGAATCAACAACAATACCCAAGTGATTGCCTATGATGGACAGGGCGGCATATTTGCTGCCCGCCTGTGGTGGATGTTGCGCTGGGTCGGACATGCGCAGGTTGCGGTGTTGGATGGCGGTTATCCGGCGTGGCTGGCGGCAAATCTGGCCATCACGACCGGCGCTCCGGTAGCCAGGCAGGGCACTTTGCATGAACAGGCACCGCTGGTCAGAATGGCGAGCGTGGGTGATGTGCAAGCCAATATTCAGTCCGGCTTGAGAACGCTGGTTGATGCACGGTCCCCGGACCGGTTCCGTGGTGAAAATGAAACCCTGGATCCGATAGGCGGACATATTCCAGGCGCCAGGAACCGCTTCTTCAAAGACAATTTGCAGGAAAATGGTTGCTTTAAATCTGCTGAGCAATTGCATCAGGAGTGGTCGGCGGTCGTGGCCGATTCGAGAAACGCCATCATGCAATGCGGCTCGGGCGTAACCGCCTGTCACAATTTACTGGCCCTGGAAGTGGCAGGATTGACCGGCGCTGCCCTGTATGCCGGTTCGTGGAGTGAATGGTGTATCGATCCGCGGCGCCCAATTGCGCTGGGACCTGACTAGCTTCACAGCGATTCTTGTTTCGACTCGGTCGCTGACTTGAAGTTATTCCAGATTTGCCAAGCCATCAGTCCGGTCCTGGCCACTTTGGTCACGCGACCCGGCATAAACATAATCCCGGCAGCCAGCAGAATACTTACCCAAGTTGGCAGGCGCTTGAAGCGCTCCAGCAATCCGTCTCCCGAACTGATCAGGCCGGTACTCAGTCCAAGTTGCCGCCCTTGTGCGAGCAGGATGGATCGCTGCAGGGTGCATTCGGTGACCAGCATGGCACGTCGTTGCCTCAGTTGTTGCGTGCGGCTCATGATTGCTCCTGTTCAGAATCGGACTGGCCAACACGAATCAATTCAGCATCTTTTTTTAATTCAGCAATGCTTTGTTGCAGCAGGCGTGGCTTGTTGAGGATTTGTTTTCTGAGCCAGGCCGCGATAACGATACTGGCTGCGCCAAACAGGCCTATCATGGTCAGCAAAACTGCAACGCGATGATCATCCCAATACAGCGCAATGATCAGAAAGATCCCCAGTGAAACTGCAACACCGCCGCAGAACAAGGCGATCAGGCTGTAAATAAAATAGGAAGAAAAACGAAGCAGTTCTTCTTCCAGTTCCACGCTCACCAATTCCAGGCGCGTATGCAACATCCCAACCAGGGTCGAGAACATGCGATTAATGCTGGCCGAAATCGACATTATTTACGCGTGATCAGTAAGCCGATCACCAGACCCACTGCGGCACCGAGCCCGACTGCCTGCCATGGGTTTTCTTTCACGTAATCGTCCGTAGCATGTGCCGCCTCACGCGTTTTATTAACGACCATTCTTTCCAGGCGAACGATCTCGTCCTTGGCATTCTTGATCGTGGCTTCAAATTTTTCTTTGGCCGATTTGAAATCGTCACTGCCAGGCAATGCCGAATTTTTTAACAGTAATTCAGCATCTTTGATAACGGCTTGCAGGTCATTCATTAATTGTTCGTTGTGGTCTCTTAAGCTCATGATTTCTCCAAAGGGTTTAATAATAGATAATTCAAAGACTACCAAGAAAACGCTGAAAGTAATTTAGCTAAACGCAAAGTCTAACGCGATCCCGCCAAAAACAAAGCATCCCAGCCAGTTATTGTGCCGGAAAGCGGCAAAACAGGCATCCCGCTCCCGGTCACGAATTAAAAAGTAATGGTAAATTGCACACAAAATTGCGGCAAATAATCCAAATCCAAACCAGATTCCCCTGCCTGTCGCCCAACCGACCCAGGCGAGAATGGCCAGATAGACCGTGTAGCAAATCATGACTGCCATCACGTCGAACCGGCCAAACGTCAGCGCCGAAGTGCGGATGCCGATCTTGATGTCGTCATCCCGGTCAACCATGGCATATTCGGTATCGTAAGCCAGTGCCCAAAACACGTTCGCCACCAGCAGCAACCAGGCGATGGGTGGAACCTGATTTTGCACTGCGGCGTAGGCCATTGGAATGCCAAATCCGAACGCGATGCCGAGATAAGCCTGAGGCAGTGCGAAGAACCGCTTGAAGTAGGGGTAGCTGGCCGCAATAAATATCGCAGCCAGTGACAGTAATTTGGTGAGCTGGTTGAGCGGCACAATCAAGGCGAATGATGCCACTGCCAGCACCGCGGCAACCATCAATGCCTCCCAGCCGGCGATTTTTCCTGAGGTGAGCGGACGTTGCGCGGTACGTTTGACATGCTTGTCGAAATCACGATCGGCATAGTCGTTCACGGCACAACCAGCTGCACGCATGAAGGCGGTGCCGAGTGTGAAAATCAGCAGCAGGTACCAGTCCGGTCTGCCATTTGACGCCAGCCACAACGCCGCCAAGGTTGGCCAGAGCAACAGCAAAATACCGACAGGCTTATCGAAGCGGGTGAGTTGCCAGTAAAGTTTAAGACGGGCCATCAGCGTGTCCCAAACATCATCTGCTCGGCCAACCAGTGCTGGGCGGGTGGGAAAATATCGAGTGCACCCAATCCGGCACTGAGCAGGGATTGAGTTGTCTGGCTATTTTCGTGCGTGGAGTTGGTAAAAATTTGCGCCAGCTGATCGGTCAGGCGAATGGTTCTGCTTCGATCAGTTCGGCGCTGTTGATAAAACTCCTGCAGGCTGGCTGGTGTCAGCGCCAGACGCAAAGATTGCGCCAGCTGATATGCATCGCGCAAACCCAGATTTAAACCCTGCCCGGCGACCGGGTGCAAGGTTTGCGCCGCATTGCCGACACAGATCACCCGTCCGGCCGGTGCGCTGGTCTGGGCATTCAGCCCCAGCGCATATGCCGCACGCGCCGAGCAATGGTTAAATTTCCCTACTCGCTCGCCAAACGCCTGTTGCAGGGCGTTTAAAAACGCGGCGTCATCCAGCGCCAACAAAGATGCAGCCTGGTCGGGATGGGTACACCAAACCAGGGCATAGCCGTCTTCTTGCGGTAACAGCGCCAGTGGTCCGTGATCGGTAAATCGCTCATACGCTCGGGCCGCGGCCGGTTTGCTGGTCCTGACCGTAGTTATCACGGCAGACTGTTGATAATCACGATGTGTGCTTTGTGACGCCTGTTCGCTGAACACGCCGCCTTCAGCCTGGACTACGATCTGTGCGTGGATGCTACGCTGATCTTCCAGATGCAGCGTTACCTGTTCTTGCGCCTGCGTTATCCCGACCACTTTGGCCGGACGCAAAAAGGTCAGGGCCGGCAGGAATTTGTCGAGTGCGTCTGACAGCGGGGTAATGATGTCGGCGTAGCGCGCCACATAACCGAGGGCGGGCACATTCAGCGTCTCGCGATCGATCAGTGTGCGACCGAAATGACCGCTTCTGGAAACGTGGATCTGGTGGATTTCCGTCGCCTTGATCGGCCACGCGCCAGCATTTTGCAGGAATTGGCGACTGCCGTAGGATAGTGCAATCGTGCGCTGATCCTTTGCGGCCTGTTCTCTGGTCTTGGCATCAACCAGGATAATGCGTTGCGGCGCGATGCCATTCCTGATTAAAAATAGCGCCAGCGCCTGGCCGACCGGTCCGGCGCCACAAATGGCGATGTCGTAGGTGGTTTGCATCTATAGAAAATAAAAACAGGCAGCCGCTATTGCGGTCGGTGTCAGCGCAGCCAGAAACACATTCAGCGGGCTGATCGATTGTTCGTCAAAACATTCTTTCAGGATCGAAAATCCGGCCGGGTTTGGCGCATTGGCGATAACGGTCAAGCCGCCACCTGTTACCGCTCCGGCGACCAGCGCGTATTTCGCCGTATCGCTGATGCCATCGACCAGCGAACCCAGATAGGTTAAGGCAGCATTGTCGGTCAGCGCAGTCAGGCCGATGGCACCGAAAAATAAAGTGCCGGCCTGCATCTGCGAAATCAGTGGCTGCAGCCACCATTGCTGCAGGCCGCCCAGAACCACCAGGCCGCCTAAAAAGAAGCCGACCAGCAAACCTTCCTTGAGCATCAATTTGCTTTGATGTTCAGGATAGGCATGGGTGAACCCGAGAAAAAACAGGAACAGTCCGATAAACACCACCGGATGATGACTGAACCATACTGTCGCCAACAAGAACAGCAGGTGCACGACGATCAGCAAAACCGGCATTGACGGGGTGTTGGCATCTCTTGCCTCCATGGCGGGAATTTTCGCCAGCTCGTTCTTGAACATCACGCTGACCAGAACAGCGTTGATGAACACGGCGACGGCCGCCTTCCAGCCGAATACTGAAGACATGAAATGCAGGTCCCAACCCCATTTTTCGGCAACCATTAATACCGGTGGTGCGGCATAAGGAGTGAGTACCCCGCCGATTGAAATATTGACCAGCAACACCGCCAGTGACAAATATTTAAATCGGTTCGAGACCGCCTGGTTAAAATACACGTCGCGCAGCAGCAAGGCTGACAGAGTCATCGCAGCGGGTTCGGTGATGAATGAGCCTAATAAAGGGATGAAAGACAGACACAAAAAATATCGTCCCATCATCGCCGGTACCGGCAGGATGGCATTGATTTTGCCGACCAGGCTGCTGACAAACGACAGGATCGGGCTGGTTGCAGCAATCGTCAGAATCACAAATACAAACAACGCTTCGGTAAAATTCTGGTCTTCGAGATAGGCGATAGCTTGCTTCTCGCTGCTCATAAACCCAATGAACAGCAACAAAACAAACGACCATAATCCAAACACCACTTCGACTTCACCTAACAGGTGCCAGAGCCCGGCGTGTTTGGTATCGTTATGCGCCAAATGCTGAAAAAATTTGGTGAAAAAAGTATGCAACACCGCCAAAGCGAACAAAATGGCTGCTACGTATTGAATCATTGGCGTCATGGATTACATCCTTTCTAATTTCGCGACGTTCAAGTCCAGCACTTTCAGGCCGATTTTGTGAAACTGAATGTGAGCCCGGCAATTGCTGCCACTGCCTTCAATTTTCGTAATAATACCTTCCCCAAATTTCGCATGTTGCACTGTTTGCCCGATACGCCATCCCTGTTCATTGGTAACAGCAATATTGTGTGGCGGCGCTGGATTGTATTTGGACTTGAAATTGGTGCTGTCAGAAAAATTGCCGTCACTGTCCCAGGCAGATTTCGGCGTTGCGAACCAGTTTTTTTGAGTTTGTGCAGACAGCCATTTGATATTCTCTTCCGGCAGCTCATTCAAGAAACGCGACTTGGTGTTGTAGCGGGTCTGACCATGCAGCATGCGGGTTTGCGCAAAGCTGATGAACAGGCGCTGTCTGGCGCGGGTGAGCGCGACATACATCAAACGTCGTTCCTCTTCGACGCCGCCGGTTTCCTTGGCGCTGTTTTCATGCGGGAACAGGCCTTCTTCCAGACCGGTAATGAAAACGGCATCAAACTCCAGTCCCTTGGCCGAATGCACGGTCATTAATTGCAGTGCGTCCTGGCCAGCCTGGGCCTGATTGTCGCCCGCTTCCAATGAGGCATGCGACAAGAATGCCGATAGTGGCGACATCAGGGTATGGAGCGCGGCATCGGCATCGATGATTTGCGAACCGTCACTCTGAATCAGATTATTTCTTGCGCTGCTGGCCGGGCCCATCAAGGCTGGCGCGTGCGCGTCAAAACCTTCTTCATTGACAAATAAAGCGGCCGCGCTGACTAACTGTTCCAGATTTTCGATCCGGTCAGCGCCTTCTTTTTCATTTTGATAGTGCTGGATCAAGGTGCTCATTTCCAGGACCCGCTGCACCAGTTCCGTCAGAGGCAACATTTGGGTTTCGAAACGCGCAGATTCAATCAGCTTCACGAACGCACCCAAGGTGCTGCCCGCCTTGCCGCTCAAATAGGGTACCGCTTCGTATAACGAGATGCTGCGTTGGCGTGCCGTGTCCTGCAGAGTTTCCTGGCCTTTGGCGCCAATGCCGCGCGTCGGAAAATTCATCACGCGCAGGAAAGCGGAATCATTGTGCGGATTGTCCATCAACTGCAGATAAGCGATCGCGTGTTTGATTTCGGCGCGCTCGAAAAAACGCTGACCGCCATAGACCCGATACGGCAGGCTGGCTGAAAACAGTGCATGTTCAATCACCCGCGATTGCGCATTGGAGCGATACAGTATCGCGATCTCACTGCTGGCCATGCCTTTGCGGGTCAGCTCCTTGATCTGTTCGACGATCCACTGTGCTTCCTGGGTGTCGCTGCCGGCTTCCTGAATCCGGATCAACTCGCCTTGTCCCGCATCGGTGCGCAGATTTTTCCCGAGGCGCTCGACGTTGTTCGAAATCAGGGCATTCGCCGCATCTAAAATATGTCCATGCGAGCGGTAATTCTGTTCCAGCTTGATCCGGTGCCTGACCAAAAATTCGCGCTCAAACGAAGCCATATTGCCGACGTTCGCGCCGCGGAAGGCGTAAATGCTTTGATCATCGTCGCCAACGGCCAACACGGCAGCGGACGATCCGGCCATGAGTTTGATCCAGCGGTACTGCAGGTCATTGGTATCCTGAAACTCATCGACCAGAATATGCCTGAACCGGTTCTGATAATGTTCGCGCAGCGGTTGATTATTGGTCAGCAGTTCGACGGTGCGCAGCAGTAATTCAGCGAAATCGACGACACCGTCGCGTTGACATTGCTGTTCGTAGATGCTGTAAATTTCAGCGAACTGGCGGCTGGTCGGATCATAGGTCTGCACTTTCGCAGCGCGCAGTCCCTGTTCTTTGGCACCGTTGATGAAATACACGGCGGCGCGCGGCGGGTATTTGTCATCATCAATTTGCTGGGCTTTCAGAATTCGTTTAACCATCGCCAGTTGGTCCTGGCTATCCAGTATCTGAAAGGTCTGGGGCAAACTCGCATCGCGATAATGGGCGCGTAACAGGCGGTTGCATAAACCATGAAACGTGCCGATCCACATACTGCGGGTATTGACCGGCAACATCGCCGACAGACGCGCCTGCATTTCCTTGGCGGCCTTGTTGGTAAACGTGACTGCCATCAATCCGGTCGGGGAAATTTGTCCGGTCTGAATCAGCCAGGCGATGCGGGTGGTCAAAACCCGGGTCTTTCCCGAACCGGCACCGGCCAGAATCAGGGCCGATTCTGCAGGGAGAGTGACCGCGCTATGTTGTTCAGGATTGAGGTTGTGGAGGAGATTTTGCATCCGGTGATTATACGGGATGTGTCCACCGAGAGCACCAGCTTAATGTCAGGGGGAGATTGCCGTTTCTGGGGCAGTGTCAGGACGAAAAAAAACCGCCGGAAGGCGGTTTTCAAACCGAAATCAATCCGATTATTTTTTGTCAGCTGGTTTGGCGGCCGGGGCCGCTTTGGCAGCAGCAGCTGGTTTTGCGGCAGCGGCAGCAGCAGGAGCAGCTTCGGCTTCAGCGGCAGTTGCACCGGCAGGTACCACGGCGATTGCAACGGTCTGGTTTTCACCGTGAACGATGGCAGTTACGCCTTCTGGCAATACCAGATCTTTAACGTGCAATGACTGACCGGAGTCGAGCGCGGACAGATCAGCAACGATAAATTCCGGCAATTGCGCTGGCAGGCAAGAAATTTCCAACTCAACCATCACGTGGCTGATTACCGCAGCATGCAATTTCACTGCCGGGGAAATATCCGCGTTGATAAAGTGCAGAGGCACTTTGACGTGGATCTTGTGGTTAGCGTCAACACGTTGGAAATCAGCGTGCAGGACCAGTTGTTTGTAGGCGTGGACCTGGAAGTCGCGCAACAAGACTTTTTCAACTACGCCGTCAATTTCCAGATCCAGAATCGAAGCGTGGAACACTTCTTTTTTCAACGCATGGTACAGCGCGTTGTGATCCAAAGTGATAGCGACTGGCGATGCAGTACCACCGTATACGATACCTGGTGTCTGACCAGTTCTACGCAGGCGGCGGCTCGCTCCGGTGCCCTGTAATTCGCGTTTAAATGCAATAACTTTCATTTGATACTCCAAAATGTGCAAAAGAGATTTTGTTCACTCTTTTGCGGTAATGTTCCCCGCGACCAGGGAACAGAAAAAGACAGCCCAAACGGACTGCCTGAAAAACAAATCTAATCGGCAAACAGCGACATGACTGAATCACCTTTGGTGATGCGGCGAATGGTTTCAGCCAAAATCGCATCGCAGGATAATTGACGGATCTTGCCGCAATTTCTGGCCGCTTCAGTCAGCGGTATCGTGTCGGTGACCACCAATTCATCCAGCGGCGAATCGCTGATGCGCTGAATTGCCGGACCCGATAACACCGGGTGGGTACAATACGCCAATACTTTTTTCGCGCCACGTTCTTTCAAGACCTCGGCTGCCTTGGTCAAGGTACCTGCGGTGTCAACCATGTCGTCCATAATCACGCAGTTACGGCCTTCAACTTCACCGATGATGTTCATCACTTCGGATACATTGGCTTTCGGACGGCGTTTGTCGATAATCGCCAGGTCGCAATTCAAATGTTTTGCCAGTGCCCGGGCACGTACCACACCGCCGACGTCTGGAGAGACGACCAGCAAGTCGTCGTAATTCTTGGACAGCAAATCTTTTAACAGCAATGGCGAGGCGTAGATGTTGTCAACCGGGATGTCAAAAAAGCCCTGAATCTGATCCGCATGCAAATCCATGATGATAACGCGCTCAACACCGACGTCTTCAAGCATGTTCGCGATGACCTTGGCTGAAATGGCAACCCGCGCTGAGCGTGGGCGGCGATCCTGGCGGGCATAGCCGAAATAAGGAATCGCAGCGGATACGCGACCGGCCGAAGCACGTTTCAAGGCATCGACCATCAGCATCAATTCCATCAGGCTGTCGTTAGTTGGCGAGCAGGTGGACTGAATCACGAACACGTCTTTACCGCGGACGTTTTCATTGATTTCGACGGTAATCTCACCATCGGAAAATTTCGATACGACGGCTTTGCCAAGCGTCAATCCCAACTGCTTTGCAACACCCTCTGCCAAAGCAGGATTGGCATTGCCAGTGAAGATCATCAAGTTATCGTTTGCCATACTTGCCTCTTGGCGAAATGGTTATTTCAGTAGTCAAAACTTAGCCAAACCTGGCCAATTATCGACTTCCAAAAAGAAGGTTCTAATTATTTATAGCCTAGATATTTTTGATATGCGAACTGAAATCAAGGAACATGTGAAATATCAACTTAAAAAGCCGTCGCATCATGGAAATGCGACGGCTTGAATTTTGGCAGGGGATGGAGGACTCGAACCTCCGCATGCTGGAATCAAAATCCAGTGCCTTAACCAACTTGGCGAATCCCCTACTGGTTCTTCGTAACGATCTAAATATTTTACGAAAAACATGAAACTGGCGTCCGAATATATCTGCTTATATTAAAGCTATGATTTTATCCAGTGCGTTAATGGGTGTTCCCTTAACGATTTGGTCTTCCAGGCGTTCCAAATATGCAACTGACCATCAGAACGTGTCGGAATATTCTTGAGGATTTCGGTTGCGGCAAGCTCACTTTCGCAGGCACAAAATACACAAGAACCAGAGCCCGTCATCTTCGCATTTCCATATTGATCCAGCCAATTTAAGGCGAACAATACTTCAGGAAACAGTTGAACAGCGACGCTTTGCAAATCATTTTTCCAGTTACCCTGGGGGTAACTATGGAAGTCCGCTACTTTAATAGATGGGCTATTTCTTGTCAATGCTTTTGAGGAAAATATTGCCTCGGTGGGGATGGCAACACCAGGCTCAATGACCACATACCAGCAGTCCGGGGTGTCCAAGGCAGTTAACTGTTCGCCGATACCCTGAGCAAAGGCATTTTGACCAAACAAAAAAAAGGGCACATCGGCACCTAAGCGGACACCCAATTCCATGAGTTCCCGGCGCGACAAGTTGGTACTCCATAAACAGTTCAGGGCGATCAGGGTGCTGGCCGCGTCAGACGAGCCGCCGCCCAGACCGCCGCCCATCGGCAGGATTTTTTTCAGCGTGATTTCAACGCCGGATCGGCTTTGCGTATGAGACTGCAGTAATCTGGCGGCGCGCACCACCAGATCAGAGTCGGCCGGCACGCCCGGAATATCGTTGCTGCGCAAGATCTTGCCATCAGCGCGGCGTGTGAAATGCAAGGTGTCGGCACGGTCGACCAATTGAAAGGCTGATTCCAGCAGATGATAGCCATCCGGGCGTTGGCCGGTCACGTGCAAAAACAAATTTAATTTGGCTGGTGCCGGGCAGTTCAGGAAACTTCCGCGCTCTGCATCTAAGACAGGAGTCATGGTGTATTCCATGAGTCGACCACAATGCGCAGCGAAACCTGACCGGCCTGCTCGGTCTGGCGCGACATATCCAGGCGCCTCGGCCGTTCGAAATTGGCTTCAGTTTCCCAGCTGACATAGCGCAATTGCCAGCCCTCCACGGCAAAGGTCTGGTCTGAATTGGCTTTGGTAATCTGTGTCGCGTGCTCAGCATTCAGATAGCCTTGCAGCCAGTCGCGCAAACCGGCTACCGGCAGCGGCCAGCCCAACACTTCGGTTGATAACTGGTTGATGTCGCTGGCAAAGCGCGGTGGTTTATCCGCTTCGGTTAATCGTGCACCGTCGGCATTGATCAAGATTGTCGCAACTGTTTGACCAGTGGGAGAGTCGAGGCTGATCAGGATTTGTTCAGGCGTCTGTGACCAATTGAAATGCACGCTGATCGACTGTTCCCGATAATTGGCTTCATATTGTGCGGACAGGCGTCCCGCCATATCGATGTGCGTCTGGTAGGTTCGGGACGCCATTGATTGACTGGTGGACGGCTGTTTGATGCTGGTGCATGCTGACATCAGGCCCAACAGACAGATAGTGACGATTATTCTGCGCATAAAAATGAAAAGGCACAACCAGTGTGCCTGAAATGAATTACAGATTGACCTTGAGGCGTTCCAGAGTATTCTTCAAAGAAGCGTTCTTCGGATCTTTTTGTTTGGCTTCTCTCCAGATCGCGATGGCTTTTTGCTGCTCGCCGAGACTCCACAATACCTCGCCGACATGCACCGCAATATCCGCATCGGGGCGGATCTTGTAGGCGCGCTCCAGGTAAGTCAGCGCGGACTGCGCCTTGTTTTCCCGGAATTCCAGCCAACCCATGCTGTCCATAATAAACGCGTCATCGGGTGCCAGCGCAAGTGCTTTTTCAATCAGTATGCGCGCTTCCGGCAAACGAATATTTCTATCCGCCAGAGAATAACCGAGAGCATTGTAAGCATGTTGATTTTCCGGATTGATGGCAATCACATGGCGCAATGCCGTTTCCATTTCATCGATGCGGTCAAATTTTTCCGCCATCATTGCGAAGTCGTACAGCAGGTCCGGGTTGTCAGGATTGTTTTTGATTGCTTCCTGCAGTAACGCAATGGCTTCCTGGTCGCGACCCGCGTTGCGCAACAGTTCGGCGTCCAGCTGAATGATCTGGACTTTCTCTTCCGGGCTGCCATTCATTTCGTGTAAAAATTCACGCGCCCGTTCCAGCGATTCGTACTTTGACTTGAGTACCGCAAGACGCAATTGTGCGTTGAAGTAAGCTGCATTTTTTCCATCATACGACTGGATTTTATTCAGCCATGCCATTGCCGCAGCGCCGTCTTTTTTGTCATCGGCTATTTGCGATAAATACAGGTAGGCCGTGGTCGGATCACGTTGTTCTGATTGCGTCGCATCGACCATGCCGACAAATGCCTTCAGGTTTTTTTCCGCAGCTGGAGCATCATTCATTTGCAGGGCCAGCACACCCAGGGTATACAAAACTGCAGCATCATCAGGCTTTTCGGCCAACAACAGATTGAACTGACTGCGCGCCTCGGCATACTGTTTTTGCTCGACCAGCATGCCGGCATACGCGCGCCGCACTTCATGCGCGCCCGGGTTTTGTGATAAAAAGTCCGCAAGAACTTTTAAGGACTCTTCAGGTGAAGCGCTTACCTGTGCAACAGTTAGCACCGCAATTTGCGAGCCTGGATCAACTTTCAGCGCGGCGCGCGCTTCGATCATGGCGCGGGTGCTGTTGTTACTGGCAAATGCCGCCTGAGCCAGTGCCAGATGCGACTCCAGATAATCGGGATAAGGCTGACAGATGTCTTCCAATAATTTAAACGAGGCATCCTTGTTCGCGCTGCGCATGACCAGACGTTGGGTCTGCAAAATGATCAGGCCGCGCTCTTTGGGGCTGGCATTTTCCAGTTTTTTTCCCACCAGCGATTTCACTGCAGGGTAATCATTGTTAAGAACCAAGAAGCCCAAATAATATTGCAGCGCTTCTTCAGAATGGGGTGCATATTCATACCAAAAGCGTGAGGCATAAAATGCCTGCGCGGGTTGTTTGGCCAGCAGAGCCATTTCCAGGGCGCGTTTTGGGAGACGCGGATCATGCGTTTTTTGCCCTAATTCCATCAGGGTTGCATACGCTTCTGCGAATTCACCGCGCTTGAACGCAACTTCCGAACTGACGATTTTGAAAAATATTTCGTCGGTCAAATCGACATTGGGCAGATCCACCTTGTCGGCGAGAGCCTGCTGCTCTGAGCTGTCTGCGGCGGTATCTGGTATCGGTTCTGTTACTGGGGAAGAGGAGGCTGTGTTGGGCGGTGCTGTCAGGCTGGTGCATCCGGTTAATATGCTAAGCGACAAAGTCAGCGGAACAATAAAGTAAGAAATTTTCAAGAGATCAATCCCGTCCAAAAAGCAGATTAAGATGCCAATTCAATGCACATAGCTGGATAATGCGCACTGGTGGACAACACGAATAGACCGAATTATGCCCGAATTACCTGAAGTTGAAGTCACCCGTTTAGGGATTAACCCATATTTAGTGTCACATAAAGTATCTGCTCTGGTACTGCGGCGCTCCGGGCTGCGCTGGCCGTTCCCGGAAAATCTGCAGCAGACCCTGGTCGGTCAGACTGTGCAGAGTACTGGTCGCCGGGGCAAATATCTGTTGATAAATTTTAAACATGGTGTCCTGATTATCCATTTGGGGATGTCCGGACACATTCGCGTGTTGCCAAAAAATACAGCAGCTCAGTTGCATGACCATGTCGATATCGTCCTCGGCAATCAGTTATTGAGACTGACCGATCCGCGGCGTTTCGGCGCAGTGCTGTGGCATGACCATAATGATGGTGCAATAGAACAACATCCTTTGCTGCAAAAGCTGGGAATGGAGCCATTAACTGATCAATTTGATGGCGCAGTCTTATATAAGCAGACAAGACATCGTAGAATCAGCGTCAAGCAAATGTTATTGGCAGGGGATGTTGTAGTTGGGGTCGGAAACATCTATGCTTCAGAGAGCCTTTTCATTTCCGGTATCAACCCCTTGACGCCAGTTGATGAAATAAGTTTGGCGCGTTATAAAAAGCTGGCCGCAGCGATCAAGAAAATTCTTGCCGAAGCGATAATTCAGGGGGGCAGTAGCCTGAAGGATTTTGTGAATGTTAACGGTGCATCCGGATACTTTCAGCAAAATTACTTTGTTTATAATCGGACCGATTTGCCCTGCCGGGTTTGTTATGCCCCGATTCGGCAAATCAAGCAGGGGCAGCGCAGCACTTTTTACTGCGTAAAATGCCAGAAATCACGTTAATAATAAAAACCAAGATCGATTAAAAATCAGCGCGAAGAGGGAACCATGAGCACTCTAGTCAAGAAATTTCAGCAGTACAGTGAATGGCGCAGTGGCGTTGTCAATGCATTACATCGCTACAGAGCATGGACTCGCGCCGCCAACACCTCGGACGTCGTCACCGAGCAGCGCATCACCAACCTGCTGGAAAAATTGACCGACGATAAATTGACAATCGCGTTCGTCGCTGAATTCTCGCGTGGTAAATCTGAATTGATTAACGCGATATTTTTCGCCGAATACGGTCAGCGGATCCTGCCATCTTCGGCCGGCCGCACCACCATGTGCCCGACCGAGTTGCTCTACGACGAAACCTTCCCGCCAAGCATTCGCCTGCTGCCGATCGAAACCCGCGCTGAAGCGCAGACCACCAGCGAATTCAAATCGCAAAATCAGGTCTGGTCGGTCCTGCCGCTGGACATCAATTCCGCCGACGGCATGCTGGAAGCATTCAAGCAAGTGAGCATGACCAAGCGAGTTCCAGCCGCTGAGGCCAAGTCATATGGCCTGTACCATGAAGATGATCCTGATTCCGCCCTCGAAATCGACGAACACGGCATGGTGGAAATTTCTCAGTGGCGTCACGCCATTATCAATTTTCCGCATCCGCTGCTCAAAGACGGGTTGATTATCGTCGATACCCCGGGCTTGAACGCGATTGGTACTGAACCGGAACTGACGCTCAATCTAATCCCGAATGCGCATGCCGTGCTGTTTATTCTGGCAGCCGATACCGGTGTTACGAAGAGCGATATCGATGTGTGGCGCAATCATATCGGTGCAGGACCTGGCCGCATGGTTATCCTGAACAAGATCGACAGTATGTGGGATGAATTGCGCTCAGCAGAAGAAATCGAATCCCAAATCAATAGCCAGATCAGTTCCGCCGCACATTTGCTGTCCTTGAACGAAAGTCAGATCTTCCCGGTATCGGCGCAAAAAGGGCTGGTCGCAAAAATTCACGGTGATGCGCCCTTGCTGGCCAAGAGCCGGTTACCCAAACTTGAACGCGCACTGTCCGACGAACTGATCCCCTCCAAGCAAGAAATCATTCGCAACCAACTGGATAAAGACATACAAAGCCTGCTGCAGGTTCAGCATTCCTTGCTCGGCGCACGGCATCGCGGTGTCTTTGAACAGATGTCAGAGCTGAAGAGCCTGCGCGGCAAAAATAAGAAAGTCATCGAGCACATGATGAAGCGGGTTGAAATTGAAAAGCTCGAATTTGATCAAAGCATCATGAAGCTGCAAGGTACTCGCTCGGTATTTACTCGCCTGTCGACTGAAGTGTTTACCAACCTCGGGATGGATATTCTGAAAGAAGAAGTCAGAAAAACACGCAAGGCGATGGAAAGCAGCACACTGTCTACCGGTATGGTCAGTGCGGTACAGGAATTCTTTGGCCGGACCCGGCGCAACTTGAATATGTCGTCGCAAAAGACCAATGAGATTTTCGAAATGATGAGCATCATGTACAAAAAATTCTCGACCGAACATGGCCTGACCCTGAATACCCCGATGCCGTTTTCACTCGATAAATACCGTGCTGAACTGGATGCAGTGGAAGCCGTATTTCAACAACAGTTCGGCGTCGTCACACTGCTGACCACCTCGCGCGTATCGCTGATGCAAAAGTTTTTTGATTCGATTGCCAATCGTGTCAAGCAATGCTTTTTAGCGGCCAATCGTGATGTGGAAGCCTGGCAAAAAGCGATCATGGCACCACTCGAGGCGCAGATCCAGGAGCATAAGTTGCAGCTGAAAAATCGCATGCAATCGATCCAGCGAATCAATATGGCAACCGACAGTCTCGAAGATAAAATCATGTCTTTTGAAGTGATGCAGTCCGAACTTGAAGGTTTAAAAAACGGACTGGCTGAACTGGAAGCTGAAATCATGTCTGCCTTGACCGGTGCCCTGGGACATATACCGGTGGCAGCTTGAAGAGAGTAGTCGATAATCTACCTGGCTCGAACGACTACATTGATCCGGGTTTCTCAGAGGCGGTCATTCACTGGCAAAAACGTCATGGCAGGCACAGTTTGCCGTGGCAGCAAACCACAGACGCGTATCGTGTATGGGTATCTGAAATCATGTTGCAACAGACTCAGGTAACTGCCGTCATTCCGTATTACCAGAAATTCCTGGACAGCTTCCCCGATGTGCAAAGTCTGGTCAACGCCAGCAGCGAGCAAGTGATGGCGCATTGGAGCGGCCTGGGGTATTACACCAGGGCGCGCAATTTACACGCCTGTGCCAAGCGCGTGGCAATGGAATATGGTGGCAAATTTCCTGATCAACCGGCACTGCTGGCTGATCTTCCTGGCATCGGTCGTTCTACTGCCGCGGCCATTGCTGCATTTTCATATGGTGCCCGTGCTGCGATTTTGGATGGCAATGTCAAACGGGTATTCACCCGCGTGTTTGGTATCGACGGTTATCCATCCAGTAAATTGGTTGAGAACGATTTATGGCTGCGCGCAGAGGCGCTATTGCCAATAGTTGATATTCAATCGTATACCCAAGGCTTGATGGATCTCGGCGCAACCCTCTGTACCAGAACCAAACCGCGTTGCACAGATTGCCCGTTGCAGAATCGTTGCGTCGCCCTGGCAACCAATCGCATCGCCGAACTACCGGCGCGTGCGCCAAAGAAGGCAGTGCCAACGAAACAGGTCAATATGTTAGTGGTCGTCAATCAGGCGCAACAGGTCTTGCTTGAAAAACGGCCAGGGACGGGAATCTGGGGCGGTCTGTACTCACTGCCGGAACTTGCTCACGACTCCAGTCAGAGTGACAGTCAGGTGCTGCTGCAAGTAAAAAAAACCGTACAGGAATTTGGTGCGTTGGACTCTGTTCAAAGCCTGGAAAAATTCACTCACGGATTTACCCACTTTAAGTTGGAGATCACGCCTTATCAATGCAGCGTAATGAGTGATTCATATGCTGTTTCAGAAGACACGCATGTTTGGTATCCGCTGGCGCAATGCCACGCGGCACCGCTGCCTGCGCCCATCAAAAAGCTATTGGGTTGGGTGGACGCCGTTTTCGGCAGTTAGCAAATCTCACCCGCTCAACTACCCCGACCTGTTCCAGACGATTTCGAATTCAGACGCTCCGCTCTGAAAAGTCGCTTCCTACGTTTCTTCAGTATTCGCAGCAATATGTGAAATTACTTAAAGTTTATTAAATACAAACACCCTAGAATGGCGGCTCTTTTTGGCATGCATTACAAAACAGAGGAGATTGGCAATGCAAAAAATTAGTCGACAACGGGTTACCTGGAAGTGCATGCTTGGCATAATTACCCTGACAAGTCTGGTGTCCTGCGGCGGTGGCAGTAATAGTGGCAGCGGCAGCGCCGACACACCTGCCAATCACGATGAAATCATCCCCGTGTCTAACGGATTTACGCGGATGGGATTGGATGTAGATCCGAGTGGCTTGCGCGTTGCCGGAGATCTGGGTGCAACGATCGATTCATCGGCCAACATTACTTTTCAGACTGCGTTTAATGAAAACCCACAATTCCCGTACAGCTTCACATTTGCCTCGGGTCTCCCAGGCGGTGCGCTGGCCGGTTCCATTTCTACCAATCTCTTGTCCTACACCCTGGGCGCAGCCAACAAGAACGTCAAAATCCTCGCGCCATCGCAAACCAAATATGTTCAAAATGTATTCTGGACCAACGCCGACAATCCGAGCGTGCATGGCTTTGGAGCCGCCGGATATCGTTTGAATCCGGGCACACTCACGTGGCCGGTAAGTGGCACCGCCACCTACACCGGAAAGGCCTTTCAATACGTGGTCGACACTTATTCCGGGAGCACGGGATCTGGCGTAAGTCCCCAAGACAATTACGGTTTTGCGCTCTACACCTCGAGTGTTACCGCAACTGTAAATTATGCAACCAGAACGATGGTCATGAATGTAGCCCCCGATGCGGTATTACAAAACATCAGCGACAACTCAAGCATGCAAGGCGTGCCAGGTAATTTGCTGGCAGCGACAATTAATTTGAATGAGATTGGGTTTTCCGGGCCCTACCTTGAATATGGATTCACTCCATATCAAATCAGTGGCCTGGGTTTAGGACTCGACTATGTCGACACTTTGAATTTCTTTGGCGCCGACGCGCAAGAATTGGCCGGGATCGTCGAGTATTCCTCGTTTGTTCCCGGCTCTACACAGCCTGTCTATCCAGGTTCCATGTTTGGTAACACCTATCAAACAATTTCATTTGCCTTGGTCAGGCAGTAGTCTTCGGTTGACCGAACCCCGCTATGAGGGAGCTCAAATTGGGAGAAAATTCAGTCAATGCTGGGCGCTCTTTTTCTGGATCCGTAGCTGAAGTTGGCGGACCGGGAAGACCTGATCAAACTGAGATAAAAAACGAGCCGGAACAAACCGCGCAGGTAAAATTGGCCGAAACAATCCAGGAATTTGGTTCATTGGCCGATCTGGTCGTTCACGATATTAATTCATCATTGTCTACGATAACCATGTTGATCGAGGCTCTGGCAGTTCCGGAAGAACTGCTTCCCACGGTGAACCGATCTTTGGATCGGATCTCGAACGCGGTGAGCAATTTAAAAAAACATTCAATGTTGCTTGGACTTGGGGCGCCACTTGATAAGTCACAGATCCAGGTGAACAGTTCTGCGCCGGTTTTAGTTGTGCCCGAATTGATCGAGGTGCTCGCAGATAAGTGCGACCAATATGCCTCAGGCAGGGTTAGAATCAGTCATCGCATTGAGAAAACTGCCAGGCGCGCCTTTATCCGCGCCAACGGACCAGATCTCCGGCGCTTATTTTCCAATCTGATCGACAATGCCATCGCGGCTTTAGACGAAAAACCAGGGCAGATCCAACTTGAGCTTCGCGTAGAAGACGATGAACTGGTCGCAGTTGTGGCTGATACTGGAATTGGGATGTCCAACTTTGTTCGGCGCACGATTGCAAAGGGCTTCACCTACGACGACAGTCGCCTTGCCGGTCATGGTGAAGGGCTGTTCCAGGTGTCAAATATATTAAAAAACCATGATGGAAAAATTGAGATCATTTCTGCACCTAATAAGGGAGCGAAAATAATCCTTAGATTCCCAACGGTTCCGGCTCCGGAACGCACAACCAGCGAAATTGATCCTTGACCGGATCGAAACAAATCCCACCTCGACTGCGATAGCTTCTACCAGCCACGAAGCGATTTATATTTTTCTGGTGCAATATCTTCGGGTAGAATCCGAGACACCATCATTCCCCGGATTGCTGCAATGAGAATTTCGATGCAAATAGTGATGCACTGGCTGGACTATCTCAAGCACCATCTTCTAATATTTTCTGTCCTTGGTTTGCTGCTAGGTCATGCACAGGCAGACGATTTGCTGAAGCAGTGTCGCGTTGACGGTTTCGCGCAGCAGGTGTGGTGCGGTGAACTGCAACGTCCCCTCGACCCGGATCAACCTGACGGGAAAAAAATCTCGGTGCACTTTATTGTTTTGCCAGCTCAGGATAAAAACAAAGCGCCAGATCCGATTTTTTTGCTGGCGGGCGGACCCGGTCAAAGCGCGATCAATGTCGCCAGCTGGATTCAAATTGTGTTTGATAAACTGCAGCGTCGCCATGATCTGGTGTTTGTTGATCAGCGCGGCACGGGCAAATCGGCGCCGCTGGAATGCGCGGATGAGAATGATTTGTCAGGCATCGGTGTTGAAGATTACGCGGTCAGGCAGATGTTGATCTGCAAAACGCAGCTGGAAAAATTAGCCTACGGTGATCTCCGGTTTTTTACCACTACGATCGCCATGCAGGATCTTGATGCGGTGCGCGCCGCGCTGAATTATTCCAACATTGATTTAATCGGCGTTTCATACGGCACCCGCGCAGCTCTGGAATACCAGCGCCTGTTCCCGGATCACGTCAGGCGCGTCATTCTGGATGGTGTAGTCCAACCGGACCAAATGCTGGCCGACTATGATCTGCAAACTGCGCTGAATAATTTGTTCAAGGATTGTGATCTGGACACCCGTTGCCATCAGGCCTACCCGACCCTGCGCGATGACTGGAAAAAATTGTTGGCCGATTTGCCGCGTTCAGCGAATCTGACCCACCCACGACTTGGCACCACGGTCACAGCGAAAGTGAGTCGTGACGATGTACTTTCCTGGGTGACCAAGGTCCTTTACTCGCCGGTCACGACTGCCGGCTTGCCGAACGCCATAGAGCAGGCCACCAGAGATAATTTCAATCCCCTGCTGGCGCTGTCCGGTGCGGGAAGTTTGCCCGGTCCTGGCAGCATCGCGATGGGCATGCATTTTTCTACGGTGTGTTCAGAGGAATATAGCCGGTTGGCACAGGATCGCAAGCCAGGCCCTGACAATGATTTTGCTGAACTGAACAGCCGTGAATACAGGAAAGTATGTCAGAGCTGGCCGAAAGGAAAAGTGCCTGACGGCTTCTACACGATACCGCGCTCTGCTACGCCAGTCCTGTTGTTGAGTGGTGGCGTTGACCCGGTCACGCCGCCAGGGCATGCGGAAAAAATCAAGGCGCTGCTGGGGCCGATGGCGCGCCATATCGTGCTCGACCACGCCGGCCATGGCATGTTGCAGCAACCCTGCCTGACCAGCGTTGCAGCCAGTTTCATCAATGCCAAAACTGATCAGGAAGCCGTCAAGGTGGATGCCTCCTGCGTCAAGCAAATTCCACGGCCTGCGGTGTGGATTGCACCAATCCAAAAATCGGGCGGGGAGGGTGGATCATGATACGCGTCGAAAATCTGACCAAACAATTTATACGACCGACCAGCGGGAAATGGTATTTCGGTCAGGGAGGTAAAACTGAAGTTGTCCAGGCCGTAAAAAATATCAGTTTCAACGCGGAGGACGGAAAAATTACCGGCTTGCTGGGCGCAAATGGTGCCGGTAAAACTACCAGCCTGCGGATGATCGCCGCATTGCTCAAGCAGGATGGCGGACAGATTCTGGTGGATGGGACTGCGGTCCAGGCTGGTCAGCAGGTCACCCAGGCGCAGATGGGGGTACTGTCGGATGCGCGGGGACTGTATCCGCGCCTGTCGGCGCGCGAAAATATCGTTTACTACGGTGTATTGCATGGAATGACGCGCGAGCAATCCAACCAGCGAGTCGATGTGTTGGCGCAGGTACTGGAGATGAAATCATTCATCGAGCGACGCTGCGAAGGATTCAGCCAGGGCGAGAAAATGAAAACCGCACTGGCCCGAGCCCTGGTGCACGATCCCAAAAATATTATTCTGGATGAGCCGACCAATGGATTGGACGTCCTGGCCACGCGCGGTTTGCGCGATTTTTTGCGCTGGCTGCGTTCGCCCGAAGGCGGCAGTAAATGTATTATTTTTTCTACCCACATCATGCAGGAAGTCGAACGACTGTGTGACCATGTGGTCGTCGTTGCGCATGGAAAAACCGTTGCGCAAGGCAGCGTGCAGCAGCTGTTGGATCTGGTTGATGAGACCGACTTCGAGACTGCCTTCGTCAAACTTGCTTTCGATCCGGCGTATAACAAGGAACTGGTATGAACGCCATGCTCGCCGTCGCTTATAAAGAATTGCTGGATGCCCTGCGCGATAAACGCACCATGCTGATGGTGCTGATCATTACGCTGTTTGGGATGCCGTTTATGATGGTCGTCATTTCCGAGTCGGCCAATCGTTACGAAACCCAGGTCGAAAAAAAGGAAATCTGGGTCGCCGGAATCAACAATGCACCGACGCTGCAAAATTATTTTGAACGACAGGGTTACAAAATCAAGCAGGCCCCGGCTGACTATGAGCATCAGCTGCAAACCAAGGACATGATCGATCCGGTATTGCTGATCAATGCCGACTTTCAGGAAAAGCTGGCCCGCGGTGAAAGGCCGACAGTGTTCATCGTGCTGGACGTGGCAAATCAGGATTCACAGACTGGCGTGGCGCCGCTGCACAGGTTGATGCAGGGATTTGGTAACGAGCTGGCCGGCTTGAATCTGGCGATGCGCGGCGTCTCGCCCGAAATTTTAAACGTGGTCGATGTTAAAGAACGGCATTTGAGTCGCACGGCAGATTCGGGTGCGCAATTGAAAGGTGGACTGTCGTTGATGCTGATGCTGACCATGGTTTCGGCCGGTCTGTATGCTGCGATCGATACCTCGGCCGGAGAACGCGAACGCGGTTCGCTCGAACCGTTAATGATGAATCCGGTGTCCAGTTGGATGTTTGCCCTCGGAAAGTGGCTGGCGGTTTGTGCGCTGACCATGCTGGTGGTGGTATTTAGCGTGCTCAGTATTTTTCCGGCCTCGTTCCTGGTGCGTAATGAAACCATCCGGATCATGATGCAGTTCAGTGGCCTTGAGTTGTTGTTGATGATCCTGGTCATGTTGCCGCTCGGGTTGACGATCTCCGCAGTGCAAATCGCGATTGCGATCAACGGCAAAAGTCATAAAGAAGCCCAGGCGCGCTGCACGATTCTGGTGGTTGCCGCACCGCTGGTTTCGATGATCAGCCTGTTCAAGCAAGGTGCCGATCCGGTCTGGTATAAATGGGTGCCGCTGATCGCCCAGAATCAGTTGATGGGAAAAATTTTGAATAACGAAGTGGTTGGTGCTGCTGATATGTTTGCGCCGGTATTGACTTGCGTGGTGATTACGCTTGCCGCTCTGTGGTATGTCAGCAGAAAGATGCGTACGATCTTAATGTAGTTTGACGCTGTGATTTGATGTGCGATTCAATGAATCCAAATTCAATGCAATTCCCGGTGCCGCACCACCACCTGCTCAGATTCATTGAACAGCCTGGCGAGTTGTTCAACAATATAAACCGATCGATGCTGCCCGCCCGTGCAGCCGATACAGACCGTTAAATAACTGCGATTGTCGTTCTTAAAAGACGGCAACCACTTGGCGATAAACTGGCTGATATCGTCGAGCATGGTCTTGGCTTCTGGCTGGTCTTCCAGGTAGAGTTGCACCGGCAAGTCCTGGCCGGTTAAAGGGCGCAGGTTGACGTCGTAATAGGGATTGGGCAGGGTGCGCACGTCAAATACAAAATCGGCATTTAATGGAACGCCAACCTTGAACGCAAACGACTCAAACAGAATCGTCATATTGCTGCGTTCAATATGGATCAGTTCTTTGATCCAGCTTCTCAATTGATTCGTTTTAAGCCCTGATGTATCGATCACATCGGCCGCTTCTTCCAACCCACTGAGCATCTTGCGCTCGATTTCAATGCATTCCACCAAAGTGCGCGGATCATTGGGATTTTGTCCAGGTAGCAGACGATGCGAGAGCGGATGGCTGCGTCGTGTTTCGGAAAAACGTGCAATGAGTGATTCTGTTTTGGCGGTCAGGAAAATCAAATCGAGCTGATGTCCACCTGCTCTTAACTGTTCAATATTGCTGATCAGGCCATTGAGAGAATTGGCACTGCGCGCGTCGATCGCAATCGCAACGGTTCCAACTTTGTCCTGAGTTAAGGTGTGGATCAGTTCCGGCAAAAGAACCGGTGGGAGATTATCGACACAAAAGAAACCGGCGTCTTCCAATACATTGAGTGCTACTGATTTACCTGAGCCTGAGATACCGGAAATGAGAAATATGCGCATAGCTGATTGGGCTTACTAATTCGTGTGACTAATTTGTGTAACTAAGTTGCGGAACTTGTGTGTCAGTCGTCTTCCTGCTCTTCTTCTTCACTCATGGCCTTGCGCTGGCGTTCCATAAAGAGTTGTAGCGTATCGATCCCACGCAACTGCAAAATGGTATTGCGCACCGCGGCTTCCAGCAACACCGCAATATTGCGACCGGCTGCAACCGGAATCGTCACCTTGCGGATCGCCAGACCCAATACTTCTTCGGTCTGTTCATCAATCGGCAGGCGTTCAAAACTGTCTTCCATCGTGCTGCGCCTGACCAAATGAACGATCAATTTTAACCGCATTTTGCGACGCACGGCGGTTTCACCAAAAATGGCCCGAATGTCCAGCAGACCAAGGCCACGCACTTCCAGCAAATTTTGTAATAGTGGCGGGCACCGGCCTTCAATCATATTCGGCGCAATGCGTGAAAACTCGACCGCGTCATCGGCCACCAGTCCGTGACTGCGTGAAATCAATTCCAGACCCAATTCACTTTTACCCAGGCCTGAATCACCTGTAATCAACACACCAACGCCCAGCACATCCATGAATACGCCGTGCATGGTGGTTTGTTGCGCCAGACGTTTGGACAGGAATACGCGCAAAAAATCGATTACCTGTGCCGAGGGCAGCGGGGTGGAGAACAGAGGGATATTGTTTTCATCGCACACCGCCATCAGATCGATCGGGGTATCGAGACCCTGCGCGATAATTACGGCAGGTGTGCCACCTGCGACCAGGTCGCGAAACAGATGGGCGCGAGTGTTGGAAGAAATTCGTTCGTAATACGCTTTTTCCTGATGCCCCAAAACCTGGATCCGGCCAGGGTGGATCAGGTTCAGATGGCCAACCTGATCGGCGGCGGAAGTAGCATCGCCAAAAATCAGTTTCTCACCGCCTGAGCAGCCAGCAAACCAGCCAAGTTTGAGCAAATCGCGGTTTTCTTCATAAATCGTTTGGATTGACAGAGTACTTGGATTTGGCATGTAAAAAACGCTGGGTCAGTGGTGTATTTACTTTAGGCGGTAATTTGCGGTTGCCAGGCCAAAATCAAATTGTGGACTGCGGCTGGATCGGTTGCGCTGGTCAATTCGGCGCGGATGGAGGTATCGGAAAACAGCTCTGCAATTTCGGCAAGGATAGCCAGATGTTGTTTGGTCACGCTGTCCGGCATCAGTAAAAAAATCAATAAATGCACTGGTTCACTGTCGGGTGATTCAAATGGGATCGGCTCAGCCAGACGAATAAACGCCGCTACCGGTTTTTTCAAACCTTTGATCCGGCCATGCGGAATAGCGACCCCGTGACCGAGGCCGGTCGAGCCCAGGCGTTCGCGGGCAAATAAATTTTCAGAGACAGTGGATCTGGCGATCCCGCAATTGTTTTCGAATAACAGACCAGCTTGTTCAAAGGCGCGTTTTTTGCTGGAAATCTCGAGGTCCAAGACCACGTTTGCGAGCGGCAGAATTTTTGCGATATTCGTCATGGTGCTAAATGGATTACAAGAACGCCCCAAATCGGCGCGTGGCGCAAATTATAGACCTCTTTAAACAATGTGCAATACGAATCCAAGTTATTGTATCTTTGCCTGTGACAGTGTCACCAATTCGTCATCAATTTGCGTGGCTTACTTGTATTTTTATTATTTTAAGCTGGTGCGCAACGCAAAAAGTAAAACGTTACCGTTGACTGTCCCTGAAATATGCGGGACAAAGGTAATCAATAACTTCGTGTCGTGCGTCCCGACCGAAAATATCGGTAACGCGGCTGGAAATGGAACGCCGCTAAAAATATCGCTGCGGCTCACCAGCCCAATTTGATAACCGGCGCCGAGCTCCCAATTTCCGCTGATGGGTTTCATCCATTGATGGCTGTAACTGGCACTTATTTGTGGTCGTTCATGAGAATCAGCCAGAACCAAAAACTGGATCGACTCTTCATTATCTTTTTCGTCGCGTAGCTCTTTATCCATGCCCAAGCCCCAGGTTCTTTCATTGATGTTGTGCAGATGCGCCTGATCATAGGTACCGCGATAATGGTAAGCATATCCAGACAGAATCATCGACAGGCGCCCATTGTCGTAGAGGTTTTCCACGGTATGCTGTGCGCCGTCATAATTTCTTTGCAACCAGCCAGGCTGCTCGTTGACCGGCATCGGCGTGCTGGCGCCAGAGCCCGAAACATTATTGGCCGTCTGCGCATAACTGGAGCATGTCATCGTGAACAAGATTGTCAAGCCAGCGCTGCGTAAATTAAATAAATTCATAGTTGAAACGGTGATAGGTTATTGACGAACGTTTCTGAGATTGGACGGAAATTGTTTGCTGCTGAAATTGCTGCGCCAAGGGTTGATGTCAAGGCCGCCGCGCCGCGTGTAACGCGCATAGACGGTGAGTTTTTGCGGGCTGCAGTGCTGCAAAATATCGACGAAGATGCGCTCAACGCATTGTTCATGGAATTCATTGTGGTTGCGAAATCCGATCAGGTATTTCAGCAGCCCCTCCTGGTTGATCGGTGGACCAACATAATGAATTTGCACGCTGGCCCAGTCAGGCTGACCGGTGACCAGACAATTCGACTTCAATAAATTTGACACCAGGGTTTCTTCCACCGGCACGCCATCCGCGGCTGATGAAAGTAATGTCGCATCTGGTGTATAGCTGTTGACTTCAATATCCAGCCGGTCCAGTGACAGGCCCTCCAGCTCAGCCATGCCCAGTTTGCTGAATTCATCCGGCAAAGTCAGTTTGACCTGCACCGTTGTAGCAAATCCGGCTGAAATATCCTGACGTAACAAGGCCAGCAATGCGTCACTGTCCGCCAGCCTGGTCTGGTTGAAGGAATTCAAATACAGCTTGAACGACTTCGATTCAATGATGTTGGGCGAATCAGCCGGAACCAGAAAAGTCGCGACGGCAATCTGCGGCTTGCCGCGCATATTCAACCAGGAAACTTCGTAGGCATTCCAGATATCCAGACCAAAAAACGGCAGATCGGCATTAATGCCAATTTCGGCACGTTTTGCTGCGCGCGGAATCGGGAACAGCAGACCGGCATCATAGTTGGTGACGTAGGTGCTGGTTTTCCCAAGAGCGGATTGTAGAGGCGAATTGGACATGGGCTCAGTCAGGCCAAAAATAATTGGTAAACCGGATTGCTGCTTTCATCCCAATGCCGGTAGCCGAGATTGGAGAGGAATGTCTTGAATTCGCGCATTTCGTTTTTCGGTACTTGCAGGCCGACCAGAATCCGTCCGTAGTCGGCACCGTGATTGCGATAATGGAACAGGCTGATATTCCAGTTCGGCGCCATGCTCGACAAAAAGCGCATCAGAGCGCCAGGCCGTTCCGGAAATTCGAAGCGGTACAGAATTTCATGTTCGGCCAATTGGCTTTTTCCACCGACCAGATGACGGATATGCAGCTTGGCCAATTCGTCGTCTGATAAGTCCAGAGTCGCGAAGCCGTGCTTGACAAAATTTTTGGCAATTTTTTGCGATTCGTCCCTGCCATGTACCTGCACGCCGATAAAAATATGCGCCGATTTGGCGTCGCTGATCCGGTAGTTAAATTCAGTCACATTGCGCGGCCCGACCAATTCGCAGAAGCGCCTGAAGCTGCCACGCTCTTCGGGAATAGTCACGGCAAACACGGCTTCACGTGCCTCACCGATTTCAGCGCGCTCAGCCACAAAGCGCAGGCGGTCGAAATTCATATTCGCACCACTGGCGATGGCCACCAGACTCATATTTTTGAGCGGATTTTTATTGGCTTTTTCACGTTCCAGATATGCCTTGGCGCCGGCAATGGCCATCGCGCCAGCCGGTTCCAAAATACTGCGCGTGTCCTGAAACACATCTTTCAATGCTGCGCAAATGGCGTCGGTATTGACCAGAATAATTTCATCGACATATTTTTTTGCGACGCGAAAGGTTTCCTCGCCGACCAGTTTCACAGCAGTGCCGTCCGCAAACAGACCGACCTCCTTGAGTTCAACCCGTTTGCCCGCCGCCAGACTTTGATGCATGGCATTGGCGTCAAAGGTTTCAACGCCGATAATCTTGATTTCCGGGCGCAGTGCTTTGACGTAGGCAGCAATCCCGGCAATGATGCCGCCACCGCCTACTGGCACAAAGATGGCGTGGATAGGATCGGCATGCTGGCGCAAGATTTCCATGCCTATCGTGCCTTGACCGGCGATGACATCCGGATCATCAAACGGATGAATGAAGCTCAGCTTGTGTTTGGTTTGCAGCAGCAGCGCCTGGGTGTAGGCGTCGGAATACGAATCGCCATGCAAAATCACGTCGACATTGTCGCCACCGTGCTGTTTCACCGCATCGATTTTGACCTGCGGCGTCGAAACCGGCATCACGATCATGGCCTTGCAATTCAACTTCGCGGCGGAAAACGCCACGCCTTGCGCATGATTACCGGCCGAAGCAGTGATTACGCCGCGTTTCAATTCAGCCGGCGACAGCTGCGCCATCCGGTTATAAGCCCCGCGGATCTTGAAGCTGAACACGTTTTGTACGTCTTCACGCTTGAAATAGATGTTATTTCCATAGCGTTTGCTGAGGGTCGGTGACAATTCCAGCGGCGTTTCATGGGCGACATCGTAGACGCGGGACGTCAGTATTTTTTTTAAATAATCCATGTTCATAGGGAACTTGCCAAATCTTTACGCCGAAGGATCGAGCATTATAAGCTGAATCTGCTGCCAGAATCCCGATGCTCGCCATTGCGCTGTTGCGTAAAGTAGAAGTTTGTCCAGGGCTTAAGCTGCCTGCGCGGAAAAACCACAATTTACTGAAGCCAGATTCTGCGCGATGCTGCGCTGTTTTCAATGCAATCAGAAAGGATAGCCAATGAAACCATTGCACCAATCCCTGCCAGTAGATCGAACTGGAACGGCCCAAGCTAAAAATTTTGATAATCGAACCCCGCCCGGCCCGAAACACTTGGATAATTGTGCGATCAGGTGTGTCAATTCATCTGCGTACGGAGAAATCGTGGCGGGAATCTGCCTGATGGTAGCCAGCGGGTTAACCGCGCCAAGCGTATTTTTTGCAGTCGGAATGTTTTTGGTTGGACTGGCCTTTATTGTGCACGGTTCAATTGGTCTTTTTGCTGGCAAGGTCAGTGCAGATGCAAACCCGTCGTCGCATACGAGTTCGGAAACTCAGTCGATCGGCGAGGAACCAAGAGAGCTCTTGCGCCCGCTTTATCCTGACTTGGTGGACGATGCGGAAGAAATCGCCAACCCTGAAAACGACGAGCCTCCGCCAGAGCCTCTGTGATTGCAAGAAAAACTAAATTTTATGGCAACATTAAGTTAGTTCTCGCAGTAACGCGGTATCCCGTGCTGCAGCACAATCAGATAGAATGACAACAATCTCTCAAACAACTTTATTTGTTTGCGTACGAATTGTAAGTCAACCTCGACGCGACCTCGATACCGCTCCCAATGAATGCACCCGCACAATTACAGGCACTGAATAAAATTCCGCGCGACGCTGCGCCTGCGCGGTTGCGCGAAATTCCCTACAACTACACCTCATTTTCCGATCGCGAAATTGTGATCCGCCTGCTGGGTGAGCCCGCCTGGCATTCGCTGGACAAGCTGCGCGGGGCGCGTCAGACCGGACGTTCGGCGCGCATGTTGTATGAGGTACTGGGCGATATCTGGGTGGTGCAGCGCAATCCGTATTTGCAGGACGATATGCTGGACAATCCCAAGCGTCGTCAAAGTCTGATCGACGCCTTGAACCATCGCCTCGGCGAAGTTGAAAAACGGCGCGTCGATGGCGACAGTGAAGAAGCCAGAGAGCGCAGTCAAAGTGTCCAGACTTTGCTGGAAGCGGCCCGCCTGGCGGTGCATCAGTTTTCCGAGGATTTTAAAAATACCTACGATCTGCGCAAACGCGCAATACGCTTGCTGGCGCGTCACACCGCCAAAGACAATATCAAGTTCGATGGCCTGTCACGCGTTTCGCACGTAACCGATGCGACCGACTGGCGGGTTGAATATCCGTTCGTGGTGCTGACACCGGATACCGAAGACGAAATGGCCGGTCTGGTGAAATGCTGTATCGAATTAGGACTGACCATCATTCCGCGTGGCGGTGGAACCGGCTATACAGGCGGCGCGATTCCCTTGACGCCGCGCTCGGCGGTGATCAATACCGAAAAGCTGGAAACACTGGGTGCCGTTGAAATGACAGTGTTGCCCGGATTGACAAAGCCGTATGCAACGATTTATTCCGGCGCCGGTGTGGTCACCAAGCGCGTTGCGGATGCGGCAGAAAAAGCCGGGTTTGTCTTCGCGGTCGATCCGACCTCAGCCGAGGCATCCTGCATCGGCGGCAACGTCGCCATGAATGCCGGTGGCAAGAAAGCCGTGTTGTGGGGTACCGCGCTGGACAATCTGGCGTCGTGGCGCATGGTCGATCCAAATGGCGACTGGCTCGAGGTCACCCGTCTTGAACATAATCTGGGCAAAATCCACGATGTGGCGCTGGCCAAATTCAAACTGGAGTGGACTCATCCTGGTCAAAAGACACCGTTCAAAACCGAACAACTGGACATTTCCGGTTCAACCTTCCGGAAAGCCGGATTGGGTAAAGACGTTACTGACAAATTCCTGGCTGGTTTGCCCGGCGTGCAAAAAGAAGGCTGCGATGGCCTGATCACGTCGGCGCGCTGGATCCTGCATAAAATGCCGAAATTCGCGCGCACGGTGTGCCTGGAATTTTTCGGTCAGGCGCGTGATGCGATTCCATCGATCGTCGAGATTAAAGACTATCTGGACGGCCAGACGCGGCAGGGTGGTGCGATTCTCGCGGGTCTGGAACATCTGGATGAACGCTATTTGCGCGCAGTTGGCTACACTACCAAATCCAAACGTGGCGTCCTGCCGAAAATGGCTTTGTTCGGCGATATCGTCGGTGACGATGAAAGCGCGGTAGCACTGGCCGCGTCGGAAGTCATTCGCATTGCCAATACCCGCGTCGGGGAAGGCTTCATTGCCGTCTCGCCCGAGGCAAGAAAAAAATTCTGGCTGGACCGCGCCAAGACCGCCGCGATTTCCAAACACACCAACGCATTCAAGATCAATGAAGACGTAGTGATTCCGCTCGACCGCATGGGCGAATATACCGATGGGATCGAACGCATCAACATCGAACTGTCGATGCAAAACAAGCTGGCGTTGGTTGATGCGTTGCGCAGCTATTTTTCAGAAGGCAATCTGCCTTTGGGAAAAAACGAAGAGGCTGACAGCGAGGATATTCCACCGGCAGAAATATTTGAAGACCGGGTGGCACAGGCGCAGGCCTTACTCGATGCCGTGCAACTGCGCTGGTTCACCGTCCTGCAACAGTTGGATCAGCCTCTGCAAAGTTACCTGGCCCAGCTAGAAGAAATGGGATACGAAAAACTGATTCCGCAATTGCAGACGCGCTTGCAAACCCAGCCGCAAGCCACCCTGTTTGACGTGGTGCAAGACCGTACAATTCGTATTTCATGGAAGCTGGAACTGCGTGCGCAGTTGCGTCATATCTTTACCGGATCGGCCTTCAAGTTGATCTCGGATGAATGTATCGCCACGCATAAAAAAGTTTTGCGCAGTCGCGTATTTGTGGCCCTGCACATGCACGCCGGTGACGGTAATGTGCATACCAATATTCCGGTCAACTCTGATGACTACGATATGCTGCGCGTCGCGCATCAGGCTGTTGACCGCATCATGGTGCTGGCGCGCCGCTTGAACGGTGTCATTTCGGGTGAGCATGGCATTGGCATTACCAAGCTTGAGTATTTGCACGAGGATGAAATTCAAAGTTTCCGCGACTATAAATTGCGGATTGATCCGGAAGGTCGGTTCAATAAAGGCAAGCTGCTGAATCTGCCTGGCGTGGACGCCAGTCTGCGCAACGCCTACACCCCGTCGTTTGGTTTGATGGGACATGAATCCCTGATCATGCAGCAAAGCGATATCGGCGCCATTGCCCATAGCGTGAAAGACTGTCTGCGCTGCGGTAAATGCAAGCCAGTGTGCGCGACACATATTCCGCGGGCGAATCTGCTTTACTCGCCGCGCAATAAAATTCTCGCAACTTCGCTGCTGATCGAAGCCTTTCTGTATGAAGAACAAACGCGACGCGGCATCTCGATCAAGCATTGGGAAGAATTCGAAGATGTGGCGGATCATTGCACGGTCTGCCACAAATGTTTGACGCCCTGTCCGGTCGACATCGACTTTGGTGATGTGTCGATGAATATGCGCAATCTGCTACGCAAGATGGATAAGAAGTCGTTTAATCCTGGCACGGCGACTTCAATGTTTTTCTTGAACGCCAAAGATCCGGCGACGATAAAAGTTGCGCGCGAGCTGATTTTCGGTGTGGGAGTTGGATTGCAACGTTGGGGCAACACTTTGCTCAAAGCCGTGGCGCGCAAGCAGACCAAGGCGCCGAAGTCGACTGTCGGCAAAGCGCCGATCAAAGAACAGGTGATTCACTTCATCAATAAAAAAATGCCGGGCAATCTGCCCAAGAAAACCGCGCGCGCTTTACTGGATATTGAGGATGACAAATTTGTTCCGATCATTCGGCATCCGCAAAAGACCCATGCCGATACGGAAGCGGTATTTTATTTTCCGGGTTGTGGTTCTGAGCGACTGTTTTCTCAAGTTGGTCTGGCCACGCAAGCCATGCTCTGGCACGCCGGTGTGCAAACCGTTTTGCCGCCAGGTTATTTATGCTGTGGCTACCCGCAACGCAGTTCAGGCGATTTTGACAAGGCTGAAAAAATCATCACCGACAATCGCGTGTTATTTCACCGTGTCGCCAATACATTGAATTATCTGGATATCAAAACCGTGGTGGTGTCTTGCGGAACCTGTTATGACCAGTTGGCCGGTTACGAGTTCGACAAAATTTTCCCTGGTTGCCGGATGCTGGATATCCATGAATACCTGCTGGAAAAAAATATCAAACTCGAAGGTGTCACGGGTACGCGCTATATGTATCACGATCCCTGCCACACGCCGATGAAATTGCAGGATCCGCTCAAGACAGTGAATGCCCTGATTCCTGACCAAAAGATAGAAAAGAATGATCGCTGTTGTGGCGAGGCCGGCACGCTGGCGGTATCGCGCCCTGACGTATCGACCCAAATTCGCTTCCGCAAGGAAGAGGAAATGACCAAAGGTGCAGATAAATTGCGCGCTGACGGGTTCACTGGCGACGTTAAAATTCTGACTTCCTGTCCGGCCTGTCTGCAGGGTCTGTCGCGCTTCAATGAAGACAGTGGGACGACCGCTGATTATATTGTGGTCGAAATTGCGAAACACGTCCTGGGCGAAAACTGGTTGCCGGAATACGTCGCCAATGCCAACAACGGTGGTATAGAAAGAGTGCTGGTATGAAGTGCGAACTGTGTGAACAAATGGGCGACGTCATTGTCCAGCATCAGGACTGGCGTGTGGTGGAAGTCAATGACAGCCACTACCCAGGTTTTTGCCGTGTGATCTGGAATGCGCACGTCAAAGAAATGACTGAACTGAATGCGACCCAGCGTAACCAGATGATGGACGTGGTGTGGCAGGTAGAAGCAGTTATCCGCGAGGTGATGCAGCCACATAAAGTGAACCTGGCCAGTCTGGGTAATGTGGTGCCGCATGTGCACTGGCATGTCATTCCGCGCTATACCGACGACATGCATTTTCCAAACCCGATCTGGGGCAAAGTGGAGCGCAGCGTCAATGATAATTTGTTGCATCGTCAGACGCTGGCGGCGACACTGAAATCGGCAATTCAAGAAAAGCTGGGCTCGGTATGACACCGAGCGCGATCAACCTCAGAATGCAATCCAAAGTCCTGGAAATCGACTTCGGCGGCACCCGGTACTGTTTGCCGTTTGAACTGCTGCGCGTGTATTCACCCTCAGCCGAAGTGCGCGGACATGGCGCCTCGCAGGAAGTCCTGCAGGTCGGCAAGCGCAATGTATCGATCACTGCTTTGCTTCCGGTCGGTAATTATGCGGTCCAGCCGCATTTCAGCGATGGTCATAATACGGGCATATTCAGCTGGGATTATTTGTATTGGCTGGGCGAGAATCAGACCCGGCTGTGGCAGGAATATTTGGATAAGCTGCAGAAGGCCGGTTACCGCGGCGAAGCGGGCCGGGACGGCTATTAAACGGTGAAATGAATACACAAATTAGGGAATAGACATGACGAACACCACCCATTTCGGTTTTAGCACCGTAGACGAAGATCAAAAAGCACACAAGGTAGCTGAAGTATTTCATTCCGTCGCAGCAAAATATGATGTGATGAATGACGTCATGTCAGCCGGATTGCACCGCATCTGGAAAATGTTCACGATTGCCCAGGCGGGTGTGCGGCCGGGATTTAAAGTGCTGGATATTGCAGGCGGGACGGGCGACCTGTCCAAGGAGTTTGCCAAACAGGCCGGCCCGGGCGGCGAAGTCTGGCTGACTGATATCAATGAGTCGATGCTACGGGTGGGCCGTGATCGTTTGCTCAATAAAGGCATCATCACGCCCACCATGTTGTGCGATGCCGAGCATATCCCGTTTCCTGATAACTATTTTGATCGTGTCACTGTCGCTTTTGGTTTGCGCAATATGACGCACAAAGAGGCCGCGCTGGCTGAAATGCAGCGGGTATTGAAACCCGGTGGAAAATTATTGGTACTGGAATTTTCCAAGGTTAACAGTGTGCTGCAAAAACCTTATGACACGTACTCGTTTTCGGTCCTGCCATGGCTCGGAAAAGTGATTGCCAATGACGCCGAAAGCTATCGCTATCTGGCTGAATCGATCCGTATGCATCCCGATCAAGAAACCTTGAAAACCATGATGCAGGACGCCGGACTGGCACGCGTGGATTATTTTAATTTGACCGCTGGCGTGGCTGCGCTGCACACCGGCGTGAAAATTTAAAATGATTCCGACTAATTTTCTGTTACTGCCCGTACTGAATCATTTGTTGAGTCAGGAACCCTGGGCCAGCCAGCAATTGCAGACCCATGCGGGCAAGATTGCGTGCATCGATTTTTCCGTGACCAGCTTGCGCATGCAGATTACCGAAGCGGGCCTGCTGCAGGCGGCACCCGAGGATGTCGCTCCGAATGTCACGATACGAATCAATCTGGCCGATGTTCCGCTGATCCTGCAGGACCAGCAACGCGCGATTTCTTACGTCAAATTGGAAGGCGATGCTGATCTGGCGCAGACTATTTCCGATCTGGGCAAAAATTTGCGTCCGGATGCGGAGCAGCAGTTGAGTCAATTGTTCGGTGATGTCGCGGGACGACGTATGGTGTTGACTGGTAGAGCAGTAGCAGAAAATTTGCGCACGAGCGCCCAGAAATTGCAGGAAAATCTGGCTGAATATTTTTTGGAAGAGAATCCGATGCTGGTCCGTCCTGAACGTGTAGCGGAATTTGCCGAACAGGTTGGACGTACCCGCGATGATGTGGAACGATTAATGAAGCGTATAGAAAAACTAGAACGATGATTTCAAAATTTTTTCGGCTGTTAAAAATATTTTCAGTGACGGCCCGCTATGGTTTGGACGAAATTGCTTTCTCCAGTCTGGGTGTGGCACGCGTTGTCCGGGCGTTAGAGTTGATGTTGTTCTGGCGTGATCTGAGCGCGCCGCGCGGCCAGCGCTTACGTTGCGCACTGGAAGAGTTGGGTCCGATTTTTGTCAAATTTGGTCAGGTGCTGTCAACCCGGCGCGACTTGATGCCGCCCGATATCGCAGATGAACTGGCCAAACTGCAGGATCGCGTTCCACCATTTGACAGCGACCTGGCCATTGCGCAAATCATCAAATCCCTTGGCGCACACCCAGACCAACTGTTTGCCGAATTTGATCGTGTGCCGGTGGCATCGGCCTCAATCGCGCAAGTCCATTTCGCGGTCCTGAAAAGCGGTCGTGAAGTGGCGGTGAAAGTGCTACGCCCAGGCATGAAAAAAAGCATTGATCAAGACGTGGCCTTGATGCATGTGGCCGCGGATATCCTGGAATGGATCTGGTCCGACGGCAAGCGTTTGAAGCCCAAAGAAGTAGTGGGTGAGTTCGATAAATATTTGCATGATGAACTCGATTTATTGCGCGAGGCAGCCAATGCCAGTCAGTTGCGCCGTAACTTCAGCGATTCAGACCTGCTGCTGGTGCCGGAAATGTTGTGGGAGTATTGCAGCAATTCCGTGATTGTGATGGAGCGCATGAAGGGTATTCCGATATCCCAGATCGATCAATTGCGTGCTGCCGGAGTGGATTTGTCCAAGCTGTCGCGCGACGGTATCGAAATATTTTTTACCCAGATTTTTCGTGACGGGTTTTTCCATGCGGATATGCATCCCGGAAATATCATGGTCTCGACCGAGCCGGCCACTTTCGGCCGTTATATAGCCCTGGATTTTGGTATTGTCGGTACCTTGAATGATTTTGACAAAGATTATTTATCGCAAAACTTTCTGGCGTTTTTCAGACGTGATTACAAACGCGTGGCGCAGGCCCACATTGAATCCGGCTGGGCACCCAAAGACACCCGGGTCGACGAATTGGAATCGGCGGTGCGCGCCTGTTGTGAGCCGATTTTTGATCGCCCTCTGAAAGACATCTCGTTTGGCCTGGTGTTGTTGCGCCTGTTTCAGACTTCGCGTCGTTTCAATGTCGAAGTCCAGCCGCAACTGGTTTTGCTGCAAAAGACCTTGCTCAATATTGAAGGCCTGGGCCGTCAGCTGGATCCTGAACTGGATTTATGGAAGACTGCCAAACCGTATCTCGAAAAATGGATGGCGCAGCAGATAGGCTGGCAGGGGTTTTTAGAAAACGTCAAGACCGAAGCACCGCGCTTTGCTCATATCATGCCGCAGTTACCGCGCCTGGTATATCAGGCCTTGAGCAAGATTGCCGAACCGAATGAATCGGTGATGATGGCCCAGCTATTGGAAGAACAACGGCGCACTAATTTGCTATTACGAATTGTGATGTGGTTTGTTGGCGGTTTTTTTGCGGGCGTGGTGTTGATTCAGGCCTGGGATTTTTTTAACTATTGATCCGATTTAGTGTGCATCGAAGACGGTCCGGAAACGGATTCAATCGCTGTGTTTGGCAACCATGAGCGCTGGATGGTCTGGCGCAAAATTTAACTTATCCTATGAACTATTCAGTCAAATCTATCAGCACGAACAACGAAGATCAAGATCAACGCTTACGCGAGGATATTCGCCGGCTTGGACGTATTTTGGGCGACACCGTGCGCAACCAACATGGCGAGGTGATTTTTGATTTGATCGAACAGGTGCGCCAAAACTCGATTCGTTTTGGGCGCGATCAGGATTTGCAGGGCAAACACGATTTCGAGGCCATGTTGAACAGCCTGAGCATTGATCAGATGGTCAAGCTGGTACGGGCATTCAGTTACTTTTCACATTTGAGCAATATAGCTGAAGACCAGCATCAGATCCGCCGCACGCGCGCGCACCTGATTGCCGGTTCGGCGCCGCAGCAGGGCAGCCTGGCCAACACCATCAATACCTTAAAGGAGCGCGGATTCACCACAGCGCAGTTGATGGAGTTTTTTAAAACTGCCCTGGTCAGCCCGGTACTTACTGCACATCCAACCGAGGTGCAGCGCAAGAGTATCTTGAATTGCCAGATGATGATCGGCCGTTTGTTGAACGAACGCGACCGCATTCATTTGACCCCGCAGGAATTCAAGGATAACGAAGAGGCGCTGCAACGCGAAGTGCTGACCTTGTGGCAAACGCGCATGATCCGCAGTTCCAAATTGTCGGTCCTTGATGAAGTTGAGAACGGCCTGACCTTTTACGATTACACCTTCTTGAATGAGCTGCCGCACCTGTATGCCGGACTGGAAGATATCCTTGGCAGCAGCGAAGCTGAAGCGGTCGAAGTCCCGAGTTTCTTTAAAATCGGCAGCTGGATCGGTGGTGACCGGGATGGTAATCCCTTCGTCACCGCGTCGGTGCTGGAGCAAACCCTGACCAGGCAATGTGCGCGCGTTTTGCGTTTCTATCTGGGTGAATTGCATGCGCTCGGCGCGCAACTGTCAGTGGCTCAATTGCTGGTCAGTGTTTCTGCGGAATTGACTGCTCTTGCGGATCAGTCGCCCGACCATTCGGTGCACCGTTCGGATGAACCGTATCGCCGCGCCATTACCGGCATGTATGCTCGCCTGGCCGCGACGTTCCATGAGTTGCTCAGCGATGAACCCTTGATCCATCCAACGGGACCGGCCAAGCCTTATGAAAATCCGGATCAGTTGTCGGCCGATCTGGCGATTGTGCATCGTTCCCTGATTTCCAACGGTTCGGCCGGTCTGGCGCGCGGTCGTTTGCGCCACCTGCGTCGGGCCGTCGATGTGTTTGGATTTTCTCTGGCACCGATCGATTTGCGCCAAAACTCGGATGTACATGAACGCGTCATCGCCGAGCTGATGGCTGCAGCCAATCCAGGTTGTCGCTATCTGGATCTGGACGAATCGCACCGGGTGGCTCTGTTGATCGAGGAAATCAGCTCAGCACGGCCGCTCGCCTCTCCCTATTTGACTTACTCGGAAGAGACCCAGTCGGAATTGTCGATCTACCGTGCAGCGCGCGTGGCGCAAGAGCGCTATGGTAAGGCGGCAGTGCCAAACTGCATCATCTCCAAGACCGACAGCGTCTCCGATCTGCTGGAACTGGCAGTGATTCTGAAAGAAGCCGGGCTGCTCCATCCCAATGAGGCGCGCCTGGACGTGAATATTATTCCGCTGTTTGAAACCATTGCTGACTTGCGCAACAGCGCGACAGTGATGCAGCAATTGCTGAGCGTGCCAGAGTATGCACGCCTGCTGCCAAGCCGGGACAATGCTCAGGAAGTCATGCTTGGCTATTCGGACAGTAACAAGGACGGTGGCTTTCTGACCTCCGGATGGGAATTATATAAAGCCGAGTTAGCACTGATTGATGTATTCGCTGAAAAGAATGTGCGCTTGCGCTTATTCCATGGCCGTGGCGGTTCGGTCGGCCGCGGTGGAGGACCGAGCTATCAGGCTATTCTGGCGCAACCGGCGGGAGCCGTGCAGGGGCAGATCCGTCTGACTGAGCAGGGTGAAGTTATCACGACCAAGTATGCGAATCCTGAAGTCGGTCGCAGCAATCTGGAAGTGCTGGCCGCGGCCACGCTGGAGGCGAGCCTGCTGTCTGAAGTTGAAACACCACCGAAACCGGCGTTCTTGGCCTGCATGGATGCTTTATCAGATCAGGCATTTGCCGCCTATCGTAATCTGGTCTATGAGACCAAGGGATTTGAACAATACTTTTGGGAATCGACCGTGATTTCTGAAATCGCCGGATTGAATATTGGTAGTCGCCCGGCATCGCGCAAGAAAACCACCGCGATTGAAGACTTGCGCGCCATCCCTTGGGTATTCAGTTGGTCGCAATGTCGTCTGATGCTGCCAGGTTGGTTCGGATTCGGCGCTGCGGTGCAGGCGTACTTGAAGGCAGATCCCGAGAACGGTCTGTCGCTGCTGCAAGAGATGTATCGCGACTGGCCGTTTTTCACGACACTGTTATCGAATATGGAAATGGTGCTGGCGAAAAGTGATTTGAGTATTGCCAGTCGCTACGCGGATTTGGTGAAAGACGAGCAGTTGCGCACGACCATCTTCACGCGCATCTGCGATGGCCATGCAGCGACCTTGTCGGCACTCAAAGCGATAACTGGACAGACCGAATTGCTGGCGACCAATCCTGCCCTGCAACGCTCGATCCGCAACCGCTTTCCGTATATTTCACCGCTCAATCACGTGCAGGTGGAATTGCTCAATCGCTTTAGACATGGTGATCAGGATGAGCGGGTGCGACGTGGAATCCATTTGACCATTAATGGCGTGGCTGCTGGATTGCGCAATAGCGGATAAGGCGCGGGCGATCTGCAGTTATAACTCGATTTCTGACTGGGGTTCGATTAAGCCTTTGGATACGCAACAAAACGCCGTCAAGATAGAACCGGCGACTATCGCACCGCCGGTCGCCAGGAGTGACGTTGAAATTTGTGGCGCAGCGCCGGTATTATGGGCAAATGCGCCGCAAATCAAAAAGCCCAACCCGACCATTCCGGTCGAAAAAACGGCACAGGCACGACATTTTTTGGCGTTGCGCGTCAGATCATGCGGGTCCGGTGATTCGGCAGATTTCAATTGAGGGTCAGATGTAATTTCCATTCTGGCATAGCTGGAGCGCTGATCTTTAAAAATACAGGTTGTTTCGGGTTTCATGGTAATCGCTTTCAACAAAAGCATTGCGGTCCAAATTGATCGTGAGTTCAGTCTCGCGTGCCCGAATTGATCTCATGCGACATGAATTAGTTCCATGGCACGACGTATCGTCGGACATTGCTGCAACTTTGCTGTTACGTTATTGGATCTTGGGTTTTGCTGGGTCTAGCGGAGAACAACAATTCCAGGCGTTTTTTGAACATAGGCTTTAAAATCAGAATCAACCACTTTTTGGTTGACTGCCAACGAAGATGCGTTCCTGAATTGTGGCCCGTTTGTCGATTGAATGAAGAGGCCGGTGTGACTGACATCCAGCCCTGCTACATGGGAATAGATACCAATGTAGTCGCCGGTTTGTAATTGGGCAATGACGGCGTCATCAATGTTTTCAGCCGGGATATAGGTCACTTGACGTTGCGTAATACCTAGTCCGGGAAGGAATACGCTTCCGTCAGCTTTTAGATTCAAAGTTTTTGCGACAGTCACAGTACGCGGACTTAATTTGGCTGATACATCAAGTGCATTAATTGGCTCAGCCCAAGCCCAGTCAGTGAAGAAATGCTTGCGGTTAAGGAAGCTGACAGCGCCGTCCTTATACCGAATCTCAATCAGCTTATTTTCAAAACTCGCTGGACTGTCCGACTTGATCAGTGCCGCGACGTAGTCCAGATAGGTAAAACAATCGACCCCATTGAAATTGACAACCAATCGCTCAGGCTCGGCTAGTGACCCGATCAAGGTATTTGCTACGTACGGAGTGCCCAGAAATTCAGCGGAAATGGCGGCCACCAGGCCTTTGTCGTTGCCCGCATATTGTTGGTGAAGTTGGATTGCCTGATCTATCTTGTCCCGAGAAGCCGGATCAACCTGCACTGTTGGTTGCGCGGTATAAATCGCATCCGATCCGCCGGTGCAGCCCGAAAGACATAACACAAATGCAGACAAGACTGTTAGTGAACTACCTGTCTTAGGGCACATTATGGTGTCATACAGGTAAGTCTTGCTGTTCCGACGGACCGGTCGCTAATTTGTAAAAACCATATACAAGATAGCCCAATGAGATAGCGCCGCCACAGGCCATCATTGCAGATGTTCCGGGAGTGGATGATTGCGCCGACAAAAGTACGCCGGCATAAAAAAGTGTCTGACCAATAAAAAGACCTCCTACAAACATCGTGCAGCGGCGGCTGCAACAAGCCCGGGTTACGGCCACAGGCTCCTGGAAAGAATCATCGGATGTTCCGGTCCCGTAGTCTGAATCGCTGGAACCGCTTGACTGGTTGGTTAATGTGGATAATTCCATACGATTGTCTCCTGGTTGATTACTTCGACGCCCCACACAACCTGCCTAGGCCAGATTAAATTCCTTTAATGCGATTCGAATGAATTGTGCGATGTCTTCATAAATTTCCGGTGATTTTTTCGCATTTTCCAAACCGCGGTGTAACAGGCGTTTTGCGTTAGCCTTGTTGCCGGATTTGTAGAAGCAATCGGCAGCGAAATAATCCAGAATCGGGCTCTCAAACAGATCGACGATATTTTCGTAATAGCTTGCTGCCTCGGTGATGCCGTCCCTGCGCCAGATCAGCGTGCCGTAGCAGGCAAACGGTTGTGGCTCGAGCGGGAACAAAGTCAGCAGGACAGAAATGACGCATTCTTCGAGCTTATAGTCGCCGCAATCGTAAAAGCTGTTGACAGCTTCAGAGAAAAATTCCAGCGACTGATTACTGTTGACGATTTTGGTCTCGATAATATTCGCCATTTCTTTTGGATCGTGGTGGTGATCCAACAGCTGTTTGGCGATCGAGGCAGCCGGCTGCTGATTGGTTTCGGACAGATGTTTCAAGCCTTCCAGAAACATCACGCTACTTTGCTGCAGCAGTTCGCGTAGATTGGAGGCGGTTTCTTTGATGTGGTGTTGGGCTTCATCGAAGGTGGCGAAATGGAGTCCTTTTTGCTGAACCATGGCTACTGCCAGTTCATTCAAATGTTTTTCGATTTCGCTGTTTTTTAACATAGGCTCGTTTTGCATGTGGTTGACTCCAAAAAAAAGTCCATGTTAGAGCAGTTAATTGAGGGTTTATATTGGGAATAACCTTAATGCCCAGGCCAGTCATTGTATGCGCCGCGAAAAGATAGATTTGTGGTGCGCGCCAGTTGGAAGTAAGATTGCCAGGATCCGAATGCTAATAAACGTATGTCAAACGATAAAGTCATCAACTCAAGCGATAAAGGATCAGCGATGAATCAGGATTTACACACTCCCTACGAATGTGGCAACAGGAATCAGACGGCCACCTGGGAAGAATGCATTAGCTTTTACCAACTGCTGGCAGGTCGCTACCCGACGGTATTACGTTTTTTTGAAATTGGCCGGTCCGACGGCGGAACCCCGATACACGCCGGTGTTGTGACTGCGGACGGCGTTTTCGATCAGGAGCAAATAAGGCGCGCAAACCGGCCAGTTTTTTTCAATAACAATGGCATTCATCCGGGCGAGCCGGAAGGCATCGACGCCTGTATGGCGCTGGTGCGCGATTTTTGTATCGACCCGGTATTACGCGCCGCGCTGAAAGATGTGGTGTTCCTGTTCATCCCCATCTACAACGTTGATGGGTGCCTGAACCGAAACAGCAGTTCGCGGGTAAATCAACTCGGCCCTGAAAACCATGGCTTTCGCGGCAATGCCCTGAATCTGGACTTGAACCGCGATTTTATTAAATGCGACAGTTTGAACGCGCAAGTATTTAATCAATTTTTTGCAGGATGGGACCCGGATCTGATGGTCGATACCCATACCTCGAACGGTGCCGATTACAGCTACACCATGACGGTTATTCAGACCCAGGCCGACAAGCTTGGTGGCGCTCTCGGTGCATTCGTTCGTGACATCTTGCTGCCAGAGGTGTCAGTTACCATGCAAGGGCGCGGTTGGCCATTCTGCCCGTATGTGAATCCGGTCAAGGAAACGCCTGACGACGGTATTGAAGATTTTCTGGAGGTGCCGCGGTTTTCAACTGGCTACGCGGCCTTGAACCATACAATCGGGTTTATGCCGGAAACTCATATGCTTAAATCGTTTGCAGACCGCTACGAGTCCATGCGCGCATTTGTGGAAACCATGGTCAAATTCACGGCCAAGCATGCCAGCGAAATTCAGGCTTTGCGCAAGGCAGCACGCAGTGCAATGCCGCAAAGCTGGCCGCTGACCTGGAATGTCGATCGCGAAAACATTTCGACATTCAGGTTCAACGGATTTGCTGCCGTGTATAGCCCCAGCAAGTTGGGCAATTACCAGCGCTTATCCTATGATCGCAATCAACCATGGGAAAAAGACATTGACTATTACGATCACTTTGTTCCGGACATTTCTGTGCCAGCTGCAAAATCGTACATCGTTCCCCAACAATGGCGTGAGGTGATCCAGAGACTTGCATGGAATCAGGTCGCTATGGAACGGGTGGCGGAGACGACACTTCAATCGGTCCAGACTTACCACGTCAGCAATGTGACAACGCGATCTGCCCCGTATGAAGGGCACATGTTCCATGACGGCGTCGAGGTGGAGTCTCGTACTGAGATAGTCCGTGTCAACGCGGGTGATTATCTCATTCATACCGATCAGGTCAAATCGCGCTATGTGGTTGAAACGCTCGAGCCGCAAGCCCATGACAGCTTTTTCAGGTGGGGGTTCTTTAACAGCATCTTAGAAAAGAAAGAAACCTTTTCTGATTATGTTTTTGAGGACACAGCTCTTGAGCTACTCGAAACGGAACCCGGCTTACGCTCATTATTTGAACAGTGGGGGCGCGACAACCCGGAGTTACTGTCGGATCAGCAAGCCGTGTTGCAGTTTATTTTTGCGCATTGTCAGCGCTATCGGGAACCGGAATGGCGACGCTATCCGGTGTTTCGGGTTGTGTAGACGGTGGAATTTCGCGCGGCGACGGCCAGTAGTCAGTTGTTATTCGGTTGTTGTCTGCGCCGGTGATGCTTTTCGGCATGTCGCTCACAATAGGCAATCTACTGGCAGTCTAGCCGATACCTATTACAGTGTCAGGCTCTTGCCGCTTATAAAAACGCTGAAACAGTTTAGATGAATAACCCAGTGAATTGGTCCTGCGAATTGATTAACCCTTCAAATTTTTAATTGGGAAATTGATTGCTTTTGTTGACTTAGTTGATGCGCCTCAATGATGTTAAGCGGCGATTTGAATCTCGGCGGGCTCGGTTTGGGGGCGTGCGTGGATAGTTCTTTAAGACCGTGTTTCCGATTAACGCCGACGCATCCAATGCCTCGGAGATTTTGACTGAGAAATTCGAAGGTGCGCAAATATTTGGCTTGGTTTTGTTCGCGGGCCGCTGATTTGACAGATTCCCTTGCGCTCCCACCAGCAAAAAACATTTCAGAAATTGGCCCGGAATTGGCCGGGCAGATTCTAATTTGTGCGTCGTAATCTTCTACGATTAGGACGAGACTGCCTGGCAAAAATGACGATACAACCGTGTCTATTTCGGCTGCTCGCTGTGATGACTGAATTACGGCCACAAAGCGCGTTAATTCGATCGTCTCGTCCGGGTTCTGTATCACGTCAATGCCGAGATCTCGCAGCATCTGCCGCACATGGTCAGATATCTCGACAGATCCACCGGCAGCAACGATCTCTTTTATTGCCTTGTTCAATTCACCTTGACTCCGGTATTTGAAACAGACTTCGAAAATGCGCGCAGTCTGGCGGGTGTTGGCGTTTTTACTGGCCAAAATCGCCTTCAAGTTTTCCTGGTTCTTTTCGCAGAATAGAACACTGGGCAGACAGCTTGCAGAGTTGAGTTCCCGGGAAAAATCAGTGAACGGGGTCGCGCTGGTTGGTGCAAACGAACTGGTTGACGATGAAATAGGGGTCATAAAATTACGTCGATTGTGCGGTTGAAAATGATGTGGTGACAGGCGTCATGGCAAATTTTAACTTTATCGGTAGCGATGAGCTGGCGGATGTTTGAATACTCTGGAGATCGGGCGCTTAGCCCAATCCCCAATTTTTCACTGGAGTCATTTTTTGGTCAGGTCTCCATTGACGTATCAGTTTCCTCGGATGATAGCGAGTTTAAATAATTTGATTTCCGCTGCTTTTCCGCCGCTTCTTTAATCCATTCTTGATCGGTAGAGTTTGACTTAAGCATCATGCGTAGCGCCGCCTCATTTTCCTTGCGGATAGAAATCGAACGACTGTAATGTTTAATGATATCGATAGGATTTTCTCCCCGAAGGACATTCGTTGCCCGCGTGGGTGACTCGGTTGACCGCCGCGATCCGGGCAGAAATTCCGCTAATGCTTCATCAATGGCGTCTTCGCGGGAAGGGCTTTCGAGGGTATAAGGATTCGAGGTCAGGTGTAACGTACCATCGGAGAACTGACATAATGTCAGTCCGACCTCATACACTTCATGAAACACCCCAAGATTCAATTTTGGGACTGTGCCTCTGGTTTTTGCTATGTCGAGCACAAATTTGTTGAGCTCATCCAGATTGTCGCACTTATAAATAGTAGTAATAAGAAATGCAGTCGATTTGTAATTCTTGGGATTCTGGGTGGTTAGAAACTGGAACATAGTATTTCGGATTGCGGGCGAGCTTTTTTCGAAATTAAGAGGCAAATGCAAAGTTGAAACTAAGGGTTCTGCGGAAGTGCTTGAGTTCGTAATGCTTGGCTTAATTGGAGTCATGATTGTCTACCGGCTGGAAAAGTTGAAAATTGATTGGATGAGCGAAAAAACTGCGCAATTGTTAACGTAGCCGGAATTTTGTCGAATCCGTATTTTTACTTAACAGGCCATCGCGTCACGGATTGCCTAGGATTATTTTGATAAGAATTGATGTTACGGATTTTGCCCCAAGCGCAAGCAATCAGGCCGTCCCAACGCAAAACGAATAGAAGAGTATCATCTCGCCACAGCTGTTTCACCATACTAGCGAGGCCAGTCGTTTGATTCCATTTTCCATTCTTGACTTATCACCCATCACCGAAGGCAGCGATGCTGCCCAGTCGTTTCGCAACTCGCTCGATCTTGCCCGGCATACAGAGCGCTGGGGCTACCAGCGCTATTGGCTCGCCGAACATCACGGCATGCCTGGCATCGCCAGCGCCGCTACCGCCGTCTTGATTGCCCATATTGCCGGCGGCACATCAACCATTCGGGTTGGTGCCGGAGGGATCATGTTGCCCAACCACTCACCACTCGCGATTGCCGAACAGTTCGGAACACTCGAATCGCTGTTTCCGGGTCGTATCGATCTGGGCATCGGGCGTGCACCAGGCTCGGATCAGGTCACGGCGCGCGCATTGCGGCGCAATCTCGCCTTTGACATTGATCAGTTTCCCCAGGATGTCATCGAACTGATGGATTATTTTGGAACGGAGTCGACGCAGGCGGTGCGCGCAATCCCAGGTGCAGGCCTGAACGTGCCAGTCTGGATACTGGGCTCCAGCCTGTATGGTGCGCAACTGGCAGCTGCACTTGGCCTGCCATATGCATTTGCATCGCATTTTGCGCCGGCACAAATGATGCAGGCTATCGAGCTGTACCGCGCCACGTTCCGGCCGTCCGCGCGGCTTGCCAAACCCTATGTAATGCTCGGCTTTAATGTCTTTGCGGCAGATACCGATCAGGAAGCGCAATTTCGTGCGACCTCAATGCAACAGGCGTTTGTCAACCTGCGCAGTGGCCGTCCATCGCAGCTGCCAGCGCCAGTCGATGGTTACCTGGAGCAGATTGGCGCGCAGGAACGCCACATCCTGGACCAGGTGCTGGCCTGCGCGGCGATTGGTTCGCCTGCGACGGTACTGCGCGAATTGAACGCATTCATTGAACGGACCGGCGCCGACGAATTAATGATCACTTCACAGGTCTTCGATCATGCGGCTCGTTTGCGTTCGTATGAGATCACGGCGGAGATACATAATCCCGCATCACATCGGCTACCCAGTTCATGAACAGTTGAGCACGTTTCGGCAGATGACGCCGGTTAGCATACAGCAGTGAGACAGGCATCGGCGCTGCGCAAAAGTCTGGTAACAGCTCAATCAATCTGCCACGCCGGATCAATTCATTTACCCCGATTTCGGGCGCCTGTATTATCCCCAAACCGGCCAGACATGCCGATTGATACGCGTCCGCATTATTGACAACGATCGCAGCGGCAACAGGCTTTTGCAGGGACTGGTCGCCAATCATATAGTCGAAAGTGCTGATCGAAGCTCCAAACGTTGGCGCGTAGTGAATCATTTTGTGTGCGTCGAGATCGGCGATAGTTTGCGGTACGCCATACTGCCTGATGTAATCTGGACTGGCGCAGTTGATCAATTTGAATTGGCACAGAGGACGCGCGATCAGATTGGAATCAACCAGGGTGCCGACCCGAATGACACAGTCAAAACCTTCCCGGATCAAATCCACCCGCCTGTCGGTGCTGCTTAACTCAATGTCCAGTTTGGGATGGGCACGAATAAACTCCGGCAGTCTGGGAATAATGATGATACCGGCCAGGCCGACCGGCATATCAACCCGCAAGCGACCACTGATTTCGACCTCGCTTTGTCTGAACATGGATTGCAACTCCTCCATGTCGATCAGCAGATCTTTGCTGCGCTCGTAATACACCATGCCATCCGGCGTCATTTGCACGGTGCGCGTCGTGCGCTGCAGCAGGCGCGTGCCGAGACTGTTTTCAAGCTGTTTCACAGCGCTTGACACGCTGGCCTTGGGTAAACCGAGACTGTCGGCGGCCTGGGTAAAACTGGCCAATTCGGCAACGCGTACGAAGATTTTCATGACCTCGAGCTGATTCACAGGCTGCCCCTTGTTTAATTTATTGTCTGTTTAATGCGAACAGTGTAATCGCGGATTGCATCTTTGTTTTAATTAAATAGATCAATACACTTGTGTCATTCCCAATTCGCGGAACCATCTTCAAGGAGAAATATATGAGTGAAAAAATTGCAATCATTACCGGCGGCAGCCGCGGCCTGGGAAAAAGCGCGGCATTGAAACTGGCGCAGCAAGGCGTCGATGTGATCCTGACTTATCACAGCAAAGAAGCCGAAGCTGCAGCGGTGGTCGCAGAAATTGAAAAGCTGGGTCGGAAGGCCTGTGCGCTGCAACTGGATGTCGGCGACAGCCAAAGCTTCGAGGGGTTTGCCGCGCGTATTCGACAGACTTTGACGCACAAGTGGCAGCGCGATAATTTTGATTTTCTGGTCAACAACGCAGGCATCGGCGTCCATGCGCTCATTGCTGAAACGACTGAAGAACAATTTGATCAGGTAATGAATGTCCAGTTTAAAGGAGTTTTTTTTCTGACCCAGAAATTGCTGCCGCTGATTGCTGACCATGGCCGCATCCTCAATGTGTCAAGTGGACTGACTCGTTTTGCCTTGCCCGGCTACAGCGCTTACGCTGCGATGAAGGGAGCGATTGAAGTGTTCACCAAGTATCTGGCGAAAGAATTGGGACCGCGCTTTATCTCCGTCAATGTGCTGGCGCCAGGCGCGATTGAAACTGATTTCGGTCACGGTGCAGTGCGGGACAATGCCAGCCTGAAAGCGTTTGTTGCATCGCAAACTGCGCTGGGCCGGGCGGGCCTGCCGGATGATATTGGCGGCGTGATTGCGTCCTTGTTAAATCAGGATAACGGTTGGATCAATGGCCAGCGGATTGAGGCCTCTGGTGGGATGTTTTTGTAAGCTCACCAATTGAAGCAGGCTACTGGTCCTAAAAACCAGTAGCTAAAGAGTTTTTGCCCAATCCCTTTTCAAGCTTGGGAAAAATCATTCATTATTGAATAGATAGCGTTCGCTGTTCTCCATTCGCTTGACGCAAATCAAGTGCTTCCAAACCAATCATTTTAAAGTTTGCCTGTCGATGCTCCGGATTCATTAATTCAGCATCGAGAAGGAGAATTATATTCACCCAAAATTTGAATCCGATCTGGCCAGTACCCCTTGAATCATTCAGCAGGTTCTGGCGCAGACGAGAACGTCAGAGTTGAATTGAATTTTCTGCTTTTGACTGACATTCAATAACAAAAGGAGCGAGACAATGAAACGAACAGCATTGGTTACAGGCGGCACCCGAGGATTAGGCAGGCAGATAGCAATTGATCTGCAGGCAGCTGGCAAGCAGGTGGTCGTGGTCTACCATAACAATGACGCTGCCGCGCAAGAGTTTACAAGGGCGACGTCTATTCCCACTTTTCATTTTGATGTGGCGGACTTTGAAGCCTGCCGCGCAGGCGTGGCGAATCTGGAGCGCGATTTTGGTCCGGTTGATATTCTGGTCAACGACGCCGGGATTACCCGCGATGCCGTGTTGCATCGCATGACGCCGGAACAGTGGCACCAGGTGATCAGCACCAACCTCGATTCGATGTTCAATATGTGCCGCAATGTGATCGAAGGAATGCGCGAACGCGAGTTTGGCCGGATCATCAATATCAGTTCGATCAACGGAAAAAAAGGGCAGATTGGTCAGGCCAATTATGCTGCTGCCAAGGCCGGCATCCTCGGATTTACCAAAGCGCTGGCGCTCGAAGGTGCGCGTAAAAATATTACGGTCAATGCCGTGGCGCCGGGTTACTGCGCCACAGAAATGGTGGCGGCAGTAGCGCCGGATATTCTGAAAACGATCATCGCCAATATTCCAGTTGGCCGTCTGGGCACGCCCGCTGACATTGCGCGCATGGTGACCTTTCTGGCCGATGATGCGGCCGGTTTCATCACCGGTGCCACGTTTGAAATCAATGGCGGACAGTACATGAGCTGACCGGATTGGCAGGATCAAGGCTGCGTTGCCTGACACCGGCGCAGCCTTGTATTGCGCCGGTTCGTCGGGTTGACTTCCCTGCTGAATTGGCCCATTCTTCAGGTCATTTTAATCAGCCAGCAAAGAACTGATCCGCTCATGTCGAACTCAACGCCCACTTCACCCAATCCAGAATTGACCCAACTCAAAACACTGCCCGAACTTTTCACCTGGCGTGTTACGCAAACTCCGAATGCTGAAGCCTACCGGCAGTTTGATGAAGCCAGCGGAACATGGCTCGCCAGTACCTGGCAGGAAACCAGTCAATGTGTCGACCGATTTATCAATGCGCTGGCGCAATTGAATTTGCAGCGCGGCGCGCGTATTGCGATCCTGTTACCGAACGGCCTGGACGCAGTGTGTATTGATCAGGCAACGCTGGCAATGGGGTATGTGCCCGTGCCTATGCATGCCCTGGATAATCCGGCCAGCATTGCCTATATTTTGCAAGACAGCGATGCGTCGATGTTAATTGCTGACAGCGATGTGCAATGGAAGGGTATCGCCGAGGCCGGGTTGGCATTACCCGCCATGCAACAGGTGGTCGTGAGCCATCAAACTCTGCTTGATTATGCATCGCCAAAACCACTGGTTCAGCTCACGGCGTGGCTGGCCCAGGCTACGAAGGTGAACCGTGCACCGCAAGCCCCAGATGAAACAGATCTGGCCGCATTGGTGTACACCTCGGGAACCACGGGCAAACCCAAAGGCGTCATGCTGACGCACTTGAACGTCATGTCGAATGTGCTCACCGTGGTTCAGCGCGTGGCGCCGGTGCCCGGTGACGTGTTCTTGTCATTCCTGCCGCTGTCACACACCTTTGAACGTACTGCCGGCTATTATCTGGCGATTGCATCGGGCTCATGCGTGGCCTATTCGCGCTCAGCCAAACAACTGCCGCAAGACCTGCTGGAAGTGCGGCCGACGATTCTGATTTCGGTGCCACGTGTGTATGAGCGTGTGTACAGCGTGATTCAGACCAGACTGGCTGGTTCAACAATACAATCGATGCTGTTTGAAGCAGCGATCGCGGTTGGCTGGCGGCGTTTTAACCGGGAGCAGGGCAGATTGAATGGCGATGCCCTGACTGCACTGCTTGATGCATTGGCGTGGAGTGTTCTTGAGCCCTTGATCGCGCAAAAATTAATTGATCAGTTCGGCGGTCGACTGCGCATTGCCGTCAGCGGCGGAGCTGCGCTGTCGCAGGCGATTTCGCGGTGCTTTCTGGGACTGGGCATTCCGATCGTGCAGGGCTACGGCATGACCGAAACCTCGCCGGTCGTTGCCTTCAATGCGCCGGATGACAACGATCCGTCGACGGTGGGTCGCGTCATGTCGAATGTGGAAGTGCGCATCGGTGAAAACGCCGAGTTGCAGGTGCGTGGTCCGAACGTGATGCGTGGTTACTGGAAGCGTGATGAGGATACCGTCAAAGCATTTGTCGATGGCTGGCTGCGCACCGGTGATCAGGCCGAACTGGTTGATGGTCGGGTGCGCATCAAGGGACGTCTCAAGGAAATTATCGTGACCTCAACCGGAGAAAAAATTGCGCCGGTCGATCTGGAGCTGGCGATTCTGAATGATGCCGTGTTTGAACAGGCTTATGTGTTCGGTGAAAATAAACCATTCATCGGCTGCGCGCTGGTGCTGAGCAAAAAATATTGGAACGAGCTGGCGACCTCGCTAGGTTTAAATCCGGACGATCAGGCCAGTTTGAGTGCGCGAGAGGCCCGCGAGGTGGTGTTGCCCAAAGTGCGTGAATTGACCAAGAGTTTTCCGTATTATGCTCAGCCCAAAGCGGTCATTTTATCGATCGAACCATGGACAGTTGAAAACACCCTGATTACGCCGACGCTGAAACTGAAGCGCAATAATCTGGCGGCACATTTTGAGCAAGGCATACAGAGCATGTACAGTCAGCCACCCGGCTCAAAAAAATAGATCCCGCTAAACTTCGTCCGCGATCAAACCTTCCGGTAATTCCTGCAATGGTTCCGGGGGAAGTTGCGCTTCCATAAAGTCTTCAACTTCAAAGGGCTGCTCATACATATCACCTCCTTGTTGTGCAGTCGCACAATTCGCTGGTGTCAATGTATATCACGAATTTCCCCCGTCAAGACACCAAAATTGCTGCATCTGCACATTTAAATTTACGAAGTGAGCGAACGCTATTCCCGAGGCGCTTTTTCTCCAGGGGCGTATGGTTCTGATAATGCAACTTTGATCAGATAAAAATATCACAGTGATTCGGCCGCAGGTTTGTACCGTCCGCATTGCATGAGCCGACACCGAGTTTTAAGTCGGACCAGAATGGTCACGCAGATTGAGCTGGCGTGAAGCGCCGGACCTGATCTTTCTTTAATCGTGAGCCGCAATCATTCTTTATGTTGGACAACCAGACCGCTGTATAAAACCGCCTTGATCCTGTCGACTTTCAACTGGCTGTTTAGGTCGTCTCTTAATTTTTTCTGCACCGCTTCCCGACCATTATTGCTGCTGAAATTTTCAGGATCAATTTCCCGCGCACTTGTCGAAAAAATTTCATTGATCGTTTTTTTATGATCTTCCAGCCAGCTGCGATCCTTGTCCTCAACCTGAATGGCAACCTGCAAATTTACCACCTCACTGTCGGATTCGATCGCCAGCATTGGTAAAGCCATGTATTTCTGATTGGAGTCAATATTTGTTGGCGAGTGCGTATAAAAATAAAATGCCAGAAACGCTGCCAGCAAAGTGATCGTTGCCAGCGCCACATGCAAGGCGAATTTATCTTTTTTGACGGGAGGGTCGCCGCCGACTTTCTTGTTTCACTGACGGGCTTTAAGGCCGGTTGTTTTTGTAAAGCTGATTGCGATGATTTTGCCATGGTGACCCAGTCATGCGGGTGATGAAAAAAGCGCGAACAGCCGAGCTGTCTTGTGCGCCCCATCATTCTGCCTGAAAGTCGCGCGGATTTTATTGCCCTGAAAAAATAAATCCGGCCTGCTTGCATTACTGCCATAACTTTTTATTATTTGAGACAATCAAAATTAATTTAAAGCTATTCTCTTTTAACACAATCTGCATTTGCAGGCATGTGATGGCCGATTACCTGGGGCCGTGGCGACGACAATTCCGACAACACCGCCAATGTCTGACTGAGATCCTTATGCGGATTGGTTCGGCCGATATTTGGTTTGCTTATATCGAACTGGTCAGGTCAGATTTGTTCTGAATTCTTCACATAATTCTGGTACCCTGAGCATCCAACTTTCTTCAGGAGGAAATTTTCATGGCACTGCGCATCAATGACCTTGTTCCCAATTTCACCGCCGCCACAGACCAGGGGTCGATTACCTTTCATGACTGGATTGGCGCTGATTGGGCGATTCTTTTTTCTCATCCTAAAGACTTCACGCCAGTATGTACCACTGAATTCGGTGCGGTTGCCCAGCTTGCCAGCGAGTGGGCCAAGCGCAAGACCAAAGTGATCGGCGTTTCGGTTGATGGTGCCGAGGCGCACAAGAAGTGGAAGGGCGATATTGAAAAATTTGCCGGTGCCACAGCCGGTTTTCCTATCATCGCCGATGAAGACCTGGCCGTCTCCAAAGCATTCGATATGTTGCCTGCCGAAGCGTATTTGCCCGATGGACGTACCGCCGCACATACCGCTACGGTGCGTTCGGTTTTTATCATTGGTCCGGACAAGAAGCTCAAGTTGTCCATGACCTATCCAATGTCGGTCGGCCGTAACTTCGCTGAAGTGTTGCGCGCGCTGGATGCCCTGCAATTAACCTTCAATGTTCCGTTGGCGACGCCGGCAAACTGGACGGTCGGTCAGGACGTGATCGTGGCCGTGTCACTCAATGATGACCAGGCCCGTGAAAAATACGGCAGTATCGATATCAAGTTGCCGTATCTGCGCACCGCCAAAGCACCGCACTGACAGCAGCGCTGAAGGCGGTCTGATGCTCTTTACGGAGCTACATGCATTCCGTCTTCGGCGAAGGTTAGCGGGCCCTGATAGGTGGCCTGTATCGATGTCTTAATCTCGTCACGCGCATTGTCCACGGCGGGGGACAAGTGACTGAGCAGCAGTTGTTTCACACCCGCCTGTCTGGCCAGTTCGCCGATCGCTTTCGGTGGAGTGTGTAAGGTGTACAAGATTTCCGGTGAGCCTGGCGGATCGAGTACCACTGAATTAAATACCAGCAGGTCGGTGTCATGGGCGATTGCGCTCAGGCCGGGCAGTCCCCTGGTATCGATGTCGCCACTGAAAGTGATGCTCTTTCCGGCGTAGTCGATGCGGTAAATGACTGCTGGCGCATCACGATGGTGTCCAGCGACTGCGCTGATTTTAAGGTCCCCGGTACTGAAGATGGTGATCGGTTTTTTGTTCAGGGCCGTTGAAATATCATGGGCTTTGATTGTGACTGGAGAGGAAAAGTCACGCAGATAGCCGTAAGCACCGTCTTTATCAAACAATAAATGCATCAACCGGGTTGTTGATGGAAAAGTGGCATCGTCATGGTTTCCAGTTCTCCCGTTTGGTCCAAATATCTGGAAGGTGATCGGTCCGTCACCCGATACCGCCCTGGCTTTGAACAGCCCTGGCAATTCGCCGGTGTGATCGATGTGCAGATGAGTCAGCAGGACGACGTCTGTATCATAGAGTGACAGATGCGCCTCCCCCAGCCTTGCAAACGAACCGGGACCAGCGTCAACCAGAATCCGCGGAACGTGATCCAGCATGACCAGGTAGCTCGAACCCGCCCGGCCCGTCGCGCCCGGGCCGCCAGACCCAAGCACCACCAGCTCGAGCCGACTGGCGGCGCCAAGATCAGTTGCCTGCGCGCGGTCCGCCAATGTGAGGTAAAGGATGGCCAGCAGGGCAAGACTGCATTGTCGAAAAAATATTCTCATCATCGCTTCCCATTGTTAAATTCGATCTGATTTGATTGTCGTCGCGTGACAGTGCGATCAAATGGCCCCGAGACGCTATCAATAAACGACAAAATAAGCAACGCCTTGCTTTGGTGCCTGACACAAGCCCATTGGTAAACTGCCGCGCATTTTTTCAGGCCTCCTTGCCGTGTCCAGAAATTGTTGATTGACAGCCAAACGATAGCAATAAACCATTTCCGATAAAAAATATTTCCATGTGGCACTAAAGTTGTGCGGTGCGGCACCGTTAACCAATTCAGTAGCATACGCTTGCGTACACTTTTATTAATTCAACTATTGAATAGGAATCTGGCTTATGAAGGCTTTGTTGATCACACTTGCATCATCGATAATGATTTGCGCAACCGCTTCGGCATTTGCGGGCGAAGTGTCGCCTGTCCTTGACGCAAAATCTTGCGACGCACCGAAGTATCCGAAAGCAGCACTGATGAACGAAGAGCAGGGTACAGTCGCATTGATGTTCCTGGTACCACCAGACGGCCATGTCGCCGATTCCAAAATTGAAAAATCAAGCGGCAGCAAGACGCTGGACAAAGCCGCATTAAGCGCCTTCAGCCAGTGCAAATTTAAACCTGGTATGAAAGACGGCAAGCCAGACGCGCTGTGGGCAAAAGTGGAATTTGCCTGGAAACTGGACTAATTGAATTGAATTCCTGAGTAGTACATTGGCGCATCATGTTTTTGCATGATGCGTTTTTTTACGTGCGAGGGAAAGATCTACTTTAATAACCCAAAAACCTGCTCAATTACCTTGCTGCCGGCTCCGATCGGGTCTTTGCGAATCGCTTTTTCTTCCTCGCCTATCATCAAGTACAAACCGTCAATGGCGCGTTCCGTCACATAAGATTCGACGTTGGCCTGCTGCGGCGGGACAATGCCATATTCAGCAGCCGGGCCCATCACGGAATTATATTTTCCGGCCAGGCCATTTTTATCCGTGATGGATTTTACTTTAGGCTTGAATTGCGCAATTAGCTGTGTGGCAGTCTTTTGCCGGAAGAAATCGGTCACGGACGTGTCGCCGCCCGACAAAATATTTTTTGCATCCGTCACCGTCATGGATTTAATGGCGTTCATCAGCAGGGGCTTGGCCAGTGGAACGGCCTGCTCTGCAGCATGGTTCATTGACGTGACCAGCTCATCCATTTTCGCACCTTGCCCGGTCATGCGCAGTATTGAATCGGCTTTTGCCAGTGCACTTGGCAGCTGAATCTTGACTTTATCGTTGGACAGGAATCCGTTTTCCACGCCCAGTTTTCCGACTGCCGATTCCGCGCCTTTTTCAAGTGCAGCACGCAAACCATTACCGGCTTCGGCGTTACTGATATCGGCCAGCGAGCCAGACCACGCGCTGTTGACGAAACCTGCTACTGCGATCACGGCTAACATTGATTTGATTTTCATATTCTCCCTTTCGATAGAGTTGTTCAGACTTACTTCAACGGTTTTTTAAAGCGCAGGATAAACTGATCTGTCTTGCCGCGAATCGAAGGGTCAAATACGGCTGCATCATGTGGATCGGCTGGATTGTTCAGTACCGTCGATTCTCCATCCAGTATAAATCCGGCAGCCGTCACTTCCTTGATCACAATGGCGCGATCAATCCGGTGCAGCCTGGTCATGGTGGTGTCGTCCTGTCCAGCGCCTGCGGCGTGATCCAGCACAATATACAGTCCGCCAGGCCTGAGCGCGTCGAACACCGCCTTGTTCATATCCGCCGTGACCTTTGGTCCTGCGCCATTGTGCACATCATGATAATTCTGCGAGGTCCAGACCAGATCTACTTTTGCGGGGACGTTTAAGGTCGTGCCATCCGATATCGCATCGTGCACGTTGGCGTGTCCTGTTTCAAGCGAGACTGACGGCGGGCGTGGACGATCCTTGAATTTCTCTATCAGGAATTGCGGTACCACTGAATATACCGTTCCCTGCACCCCCACGGCATTACTGAACAGACGGGTGAAATAACCTCTGCCGGGAATATAGTCGACGACGGTCTGTCCGGGTTTGATTTGCGCAAATACCAGCATGTCAGCCGGTTTGCGTTCCTGATCGCGTGCGAAGTCTTCGGCCGGGCGGCCAGTTTCAATGACGTTAAGCTGCGATACTTCAACCGCTCGCGCTGGACTAAACGCGACCAGCATGGCGATGACGATACTCGACACTAAAAATAAAGTTTGCCTGGGTTTTTCTAAAAATGAATACATCGCTTGATCCCTCAAATTGGTCATGGTTTATGGGTACGTCAGATGAACCGAATTTTAATTGTGAAAGTGGCACGTTACCACACTATTAAACCCAATGAGAAAAGGTCGGCTAGTTCGGACTGGTAGAAGACTTTGCTTAGCTGAGTAGTTTCGAAGCAGGGACACAATATGCAGAATAAAGTGTCAGCCCGCACAGATTTTTTTATTTGGATATAATGCGAATCTTATTTCGAATTTAAACGAAATAAGGTTCGATAAATGACGAAATATAATTTAACCAAACACAATCTTCATGGCCAAGAAACCGTCTCCAGATCTGGATGAAATCATAAAAGCCCTGGCGCATCCGGTGCGCAGAGAGATGCTGGTCTGGTTAAAAGATCCGGAAAAATCGTTCCCGCACCAAGAACATTCTCTGGAGCTTGGCGTGTGTGCCGGTCAGATATTTGAAAAATCGGAACTGTCGCATTCAACCATCTCGGTGCATTTGGCGACCCTGCAAAAGGCTGGGCTGATCACCTCGCACAAAGTCGGACAATGGATTTTTTACTCGCGCAACGAACCGCTGATCGAGAAATTTTTGCAGCAAATAAATCATCAACTTTAATTAAGGAATACAACATGACTATTTTGAACCAAGCCCTGAAAGTCGGCGACTTACAACTTCCGAATCGTGTGGTGTTGGCACCGCTGACCCGTTGCCGTGCCGATGAAGGTCGCGTACCGAATGCCCTGATGGCCGAATATTATACCCAGCGCGCCAGTGCCGGTCTGATGATTACCGAAGCCACCTCGGTATCAGCGCAAGGCGTCGGTTATCCAGACACGCCGGGCATCTGGTCGGACGCGCAGGTCGAAGGCTGGAAGCTGGTTACCAAAGCAGTGCATGAGGTCGGTGGCCGGATCATGCTGCAGTTGTGGCACGTCGGCCGGATTTCCCATCCGCAGTATCTGAATGGCGAATTGCCGGTCGCGCCAAGTGCAATCGCGCCAGAGGGGCACGTCAGTCTGATTCGCCCCAAGACTGGTTACGTCGTGCCGCGTGCACTGGAACTGTCCGAAATGCCCGGCATCGTTGAAGCCTATCGCAAAGGTGCCGAGAACGCCAAACTGGCCGGTTTTGATGGTGTGGAAATTCACGGCGCGAATGGCTATCTGCTTGACCAGTTCCTGCAGGACGGCAGCAATCATCGTACGGATATCTATGGTGGTTCGATCGAAAATCGGGCCCGCCTGATGCTGGAAGTGACCGATGCCGCGATCTCGGTATGGGGTGCCGGCCGCGTGGGGATGCATCTGGCACCGCGCTGCGATTCACATACGATGGCTGACTCAAATCCATTGGCAACCTTCGGCTACGTTGCCGAACAATTGGGCAAGCGCGGTATTGCGTTTATCTTCACCCGTGAAGCAAAACGTGACGACAGCATCAGCGCTGAGTTGAAAAAACGATTTGGTGGAGTGCTGATCGCGAACGAAGGATTCAACCGTGAGACTGCGCAGCAAATTATCGAAGCCGGTGAGGCGGATGCGGTGGCGTTTGGCAAGGATTTTATTTCCAATCCGGATCTCCCACATCGCCTCGAATTAAACGCGCCGATGAACCCTTACCATCCTGAGACTTTCTATGGCGCCGGCCTGCCTGACCGTAAGGTCGGTTATACCGACTATCCAGTTTTGGCTGCATAACTTTGGCTGCAAAACTTTGGCTGCAAAACTTTGGCTGCAAAACTTTGGCTGCATAAGCTGCAGGTTTTTCGATGAACCACACTCACTTCAAAGCGGGTGTGGCCAATTCGACTAGTTCAGTTTAATGAACCGATATTTGTAGTCAGCAAATCCACCGCCGCCCGACACGCGCGCGATACCATCAATGAAATAGCCAGCGTTGGCAAAGACCGGTTGAATGACGAATTTGCCGGTCTTGTCGATGTAGCCGTAATAGCCGCTTTGAGAAACAATTGCCAGGCCGTTTTTAAACGGACCTGCATAATCAAACTGGGCCGGAATCGCCACCTTGCCGTCTTTGTTGATGTAGCCAAACTTGCCGTGAAAATTGCCTTGTTTGTCGCGCGGTGCGCTCGCGCCGTCTTCAAAAATACACAGTCCTTCCGAAAAATACATCATGCGTTGGGATTGTGGATTGCCGAAATCCAGGGTCGGTTTGATTTTGACATTGCCTTTAATATCAATAAACCCGATTTTGTCATTTTCTTCGAACCTGGCCAGACCTTCGAAAAATGGGCTTAATTCCGAAAAGCCTTTTTCAAGCACTTTTTTGTTCTGTTTGTCGATCGCGAAGCTGATCTTGTTTTGCACGACAATCGCAATGCCGTCTTTAAAATAGGAGGGGGCGTCATACATGGCGGGGATCACCAGCTTGCCGGTTTTGTCGATGAAGCCATATTTGTCTCCTAGTTTGACCGAGGCCAAATCTTCGTAAAAATCCAGGGCGTCATCGTAAATTTGCGGGATCACAAATTTGCCGGTCTTGTCGATATAACCGTATTTGGTATTGAGCCCGGCTGTCTTGATGGTCGTGCCGATAAAACGTCCACTGATCACCGCCAGCCCGTTGGCAAAGTGTGGCGGGGAATAATAGTCGCCATCGAATCTGGGCGCGATGACGACTTTGCCGGTCTTGTCGGCAAATCCCCATTTTGCCCCGAACGGGTCGTGGATTTCCTTGCCACTGGGTTTATCCAGCACACGACTTACCGCAACGAGTCCTTCAGAAAAGCGGGCATTGAATTGCTGCTGCCAGGGATTAAACTGCGCTGGAATCACCATCTTGCCGGTGCGGTCAATAAATCCCCATTGATGATTGACCTTGACTGCTGCCAGCCCTTCAGAAAAATCCGTGGCACCGTCGTACTTGTCGTCAGTGAGCAATTTATATTGCGGCTTACCTGGTTGGGAGCTGGCGGTTTGTGCCAACGTCATGGAAATCGCCAGCAATATGAGTGCAATCAAAAATTTCTGCATTACTTTGTCTTCCAAAAAACGGTATGAAAAATCTGTCTCTCGGGCTTAGGCCGAGACAGGCGATCATAGCGCATTTGAAAGTCAAAGTCCTGTCCAAAGCAAATAAAATCTGATGCGTCTGGTGACCTTTGATTTGCAAATCATTTTAGTTGGATTGCAGGCTCATACATCCTTCACAACTTTATTGAGGAAGTAATCGATTGAATAATTGTGTTTGGATGCCAGGGCGTTTGTCGCTTTAAAATGCAGCAAATACGCTTTGAGCAACTGGCGGGTCGCGGTGTTGTAGTTGTCTGATCTGAACATAGCAATCAATGGAGCACCAAGGTCGAGAGTCAACGATTTGGTTAATATTTGATTGCGAAGGTCAGTAATTTTTTGAACTGCCAAATTCAGTTTTGGATCTTTAAGTGCTGCGCTGGCTATTTCGCGTTTCAGCCAGCCAGCCTTTGTTCCACTCTCAATAAATTCTTTGGTAGTTGAGTCTGGAGCACCTGATTTTACTGAAGTTGTGCCTTGCAAACCTCTCTCCATAGCGGCGATCTTTTTCAGCAAGCTAATGTTTTCATCGAAACTTGTTTGCGAGCTCGCGTAGCTGGAGGGCGAGGACGAAATCGGGGAAGACGACGATGATGATGATGATGACGACGATGATGACGACGACGACGACGACGATGATGATGATGATGATGAGGAGGAGGATTCAGATTTAATAATTGGTATTTTATTTCCAAGGGAGTCAAAAACTGCTCGAATTGTCGTTTTGGCCTTGTCAGTAAAACGACTGTCCGGGCCAAAAATAGCGCCAGTGACCTGCGCGGTCAATTCGATTTTCTGTTTTTCATTGGATTCTCCCGTAAGCTTGCTGAGAAAAGTCGCGGCAAGTTTATAGGCTTGCAAATCCAGTTGTACGGAATCCGATTCTTCTGACGGAACTGACGAACCAGCCAGACTTGACGAAGGTGCCGTTCCTGTTTTCGGATAGGCTTCAAGAGCTTTGGTGATTGGAGCACTGGCTGACGGATGGCTTTGTTGAAAGACGTCGAAATAGCCGCGCAATTTTTCTTTCGTTGATGAGGATGCGCTGCTGGCGCTGCCGAATATTTCATTAAGCGCATGCTCAGCCAATTGATCTCCATACGAAACTTCCGACCCGGTTGAGCAGGCATATTTCAGCAGTTTCCCCAGCGCCACGCAAGCGGTGTCTAAAGTGGACCCATTGGTCAAGACAATATTTCAGAGAATTTAAGCTGCATCCATTTTCCTCATTGCAGCTGGTCGGCGCTGCCCCGCTTTACTC
>JBEONO010000010.1:0-137382 GCA_040544425.1 Oxalobacteraceae bacterium GrIS 1.18 | reverse complement strand
CTGCCTAACTATTAGGCAGGGTAAGTAGAACACCTGGGTCAATTTTGAGTCGGCATAACTCCTGTTAGTGGGTCAATTTTCGGTCGGCGGCAACACTCGTCCTTCCTGTCTCATCTTGAATCTGCATATCCGACGCGCTGCGGCACAAATGGCAAATTCTAACCTGCACAGGCAACTCGAAATCATGCGGCCGGCACTGCTGCGGTTTGCCTTATTACAATTGCGCAATCAGGAATTGGCCGAAGATTCAGTGCAGGACACCTTGCTGGCCTTACTGGAAAAGCCAGATCATTTTGCCGGCACTTCAAGCCTGCGCACCTATGCAATCGGCATTCTTAAGTTCAAGATTATTGATGGTATGCGTATCGCAGGTCGCACCGTGCAAATTGAAACGGATGCCGGTGAGTCTGAAGACGACCTCATTGACCGTTTATTCACCGCCAATGGGCACACTATTGATCCTCCCCGAGCTTGGGGGAATCCGGAAGCCATTTTGGAGCAGAAGCAGTTTTTTAAAGTAATGGAAGTCTGCCTGGCAAAATTACCGGCGCAAACTGCGCGCGTTTTCATGATGCGTGAGTGGCTGGATCTGGAAACCGATGAAATCTGTAAGGAATTGGGTTTGAGTTCATCCAATTTGTGGGTGATCTTGTATCGTGCCAGATTACGGCTTAGAGAATGCCTGGATATTAATTGGTTTGCGCACTAAGGACTTCAATTCATGGAAATTGAACCTGCTTGCCAGGGAGTGCGCCATTTAAGCTGATCAAAAATTGTTTTGCGACTATGCAAATTAGTTTTGAGTGTTGCCTCGGATAGCGTTTGCCAAAAGTGGCCATACGGCCCGGTGGGAATGACGGAACCAATCCATGTGACCGAGTGATTTCAAGCTTAGCTGATCTGGTTCAATCTGTATTTTCTGCCTGATTGCATTTGGAAATGTTCGCATTAAATCATCCACTGTAGCTGATGTAGCGATGTCATCATCTGACGCATAAAAGGCCGAAAAGGGGATTCGAATTTCGGCGTGAAAATCCAGTTCAGGTTGTCCGCGAGTAGCGTTAGTTGCGTAGCCCCCAGCGGCGCACCATTGCCCCCATTGCCTGGCAACTTCGGCTGGTAAATCTTCTCCCAAACCAAATTTTGATGTTGGTGCATAGCCAATGAATCTAATGGCCAATGGAATTGCCCATCGCAAGCCGAATCGGGCTTTTAATCTGAACAGTGGCCTCATGACCGCGAACCAACCCGTCGACGTGGCCACACCAACAACGCGAGCAATATAGTTATGGTTTGGCATTAATCCTATCATTTGCCCACCGGCACTGTGGCCCAACAGGACGACCTGATTACAGCCGGTTCGCTGCAGCATCCATTCAAGTGCAGCCACCTGATCCTTCTGTCCCCAGTCTGCCAATGTCGCTTTGCTGTGTTTCAATTTACCCCGCAGCGACAAACCAATGCCGCGGTAGTCAAAGACGAGAACATCATGACCCTGTTCCGACAGCCACTTTGCAAACCGCAGGTAAAACTGTTGCCTGACACCTGTTGCGGGGCAAATTAACACCGGCAGGCCGCCAGCCACGGCACCTGCCCGGATAAAGTGCCCGGAAAGATCTACACCGTCGGCACAGACAATTTCAACGAGCTCGGGTTCAACATTGCTCAAGCCAGTTTCAATTTTCATGCTTGTATCAGCTCACGACGAAAAGTAGGACTTGTCTCGACACACTGAAGCCGACTTTGCTCTGTCTCAGGCACGCACATTCACATTGCTCCCAATACTGCCGAGGGCTGAAATGGCAGCCGTTGGCCCTGCATCGCCAGTCGCCTTTCCAGTTGGTAGGGCGACAACGCCGCTGTTGTTAATTTCTGCTGGTGCGTTTACGGCATGAGCTGGGGTTTTGTTGCCGCCACCGGTGACTTTATCAATACGTGCTTTGACGTCGCTGATCGATGAGGAGATTGATTGAATTTGCGCCTTGCCTTCAGTGGTTTTGGATGAGTCGCAATTGACGCATTCAGACAGTTGTTTTTGATATTTCTTGAGTTGCGCCTCAAGACCAGGCAATGCTGAGCCTGAGCTGGAAGCGCCTGTTGCCAAATTTGATCCGATTGTTTGTACCATTTACAAATCTCTCCAGTTATCAATGTTGGAATTTCTACCACTCGTGATACCCAAAGCCCATCGGGCCAAATGCGGTACCTGTCAGCTCAGTCGAAACTAACACCGAATCCTTACACTTAAATTGAGGTATTTTTGAAAAATAGTCGTTTATCGCTATAACTTATCTTTAAATCTATGATTTCAGTGCTCTGGCGAGATAGTCGGAAAACGCGCTAACCTTTGCTGTTTTGCGTCGTTGAGATGGACAGACAAGATGTATTGGAAGTAAGGGCAATGACCAGTCCGGCAGCAGAACTTGAATTTCTCCAGACATAATTTCATTCTCGAAAATCCAAATTGGTGCGTAACCAATCCCCAATCCGTTCATCACGGCCAAACGTACGGCTTCTGAACTGTTACTCTGCAATGGCCCATTTACAGTAACCGAAAAACTCGTTCCATCCATATTTGTGAAAGTCCAGGCATTTCTCGTCGTGCGCTCCGTGTAGACGATACATGCGTGCATTCTTAAATCATCTGGCACCTTGGGAAGTGCCAAATTTTCAGGAAGCGACGCAACATAACTTCGACTTGCAACTAAAACTGCGCGACTTTCACCAAGCCGACGTGCAACCAAACCGCTGTCAGGCAAGTGAGCAATCCGCACTGCAATGTCGATACCATGCTCCACCAAATCGATAACATTGTCGTTTAATTTGAGATCGATTTTTATGTGAGGGTGTAGCTGTAAAAAACTGCGCACGTGAGGCATTAACACCCGCAAGCCAAAAGCAACTGGTGCCGCGACGCAAAGCAAGCCACGCAATTGACCTTCCCCGTTTTGCAACCGTGCTTCGGCCTCCGCTACATCAGAGACCAATTTGCGCGCGTCTTCAAAATACTTTTCGCCGTCTTCGGTTAATGCAAGCGATCTGGTCGTCCTGGTGAGCAGCTTGACGTTGAGCGATTTTTCCAGCGCTGCGATCAGCTTGCTGACATTGCTTTGACTTGTGTTTCTTTCACGCGCCACAGCAGAAAATCCCCCAGTTTCCACTACTCTCACAAATGTTTGCATAGCAAAAAGCTTATCCATTGATCGTTCCTTGAATTTCCATTTATCCCGAATTGGAATATATCTTAGTCTATTCTCATGTCTATCGACGCAATTTCGCATCAATTATAGTTTACGCCATGGACGAAATATTCCATTCACCAATTTCAACTTCAAGGAAAAAATCATGATCAAGTTTTACTACCACCCATCACCAAATCCAAGCAAAGTAGCACTTTTCCTCGAGGAGAGCGGACTCCCGTACGAACTGGTTCTGGTTGATATTCACAAGGGAGAACAACACTCACCGACCTATCTGGCGATCAATCCAAATGGGAAAACGCCGGCTTTGGTCGATGGCGACGTGACCGTCTTTGACAGCAACGCGATTCTGCTTTATCTGTCCGAGAAAACTGGAAAATTTCTTCCGGCAGCCACACCAGAAGCCCGCGGACAAATGTACTCGTGGTTGATGTTGCAGGGCACTGGAGTGGCACCAATGACGGGACAGTTCACACATTTCAAAATTTTCGCACCAGAACCGCTCTCCTATGCATTAAATCGGTTCGAGTTCGAGGCATGGCGCCATTGGAATATCATCGACGCCCGATTGGCGAAACATCGTTACATGTTAGGCGAAGAATATACGATAGTTGATATGGCAATTTGGGGCTGGGCCAGAGTCATCCCATTCGCTTTAGGTGATTCCGCATTCGATAGATTGCCCAATGTTAAACGTTTGTTTGACGAGATCAACGCACGGCCAGCGGCGCAACGTGTGGAAGATTTAAAAAATCATCATCCACACAAGACAGACTTTGACGCAGATACGCTGAAAGCATTATTTCCACATAATACAAAACAGCTTGCCTGCGCATCGTAATCGGGATTTATTGGAGCTTTGGCCGGAAATGAATGCTTTCTGTCATTTTTGAAACGCTAACGGCCCCCATAATCACACAGACAGTCCGGCCACGTTATGTGCGCACATCACGTGGCACGAAAACCAATATGGTTGCCAGACTTTAGACAGCAGGAGTGAAAATTGAAACCATTTGAATCGGTATTTTTGCCTTATTTAACCGCCCTCGTACTTGCCATCCCTGGCACTGTATTTGCAAACGATGTCCTGACAGATACCGCGCCGGTGGCATTGCAGTTCCTTGACCAGGATCAGGAACTTGACCTTGCGGTACGTGCCGGGCCGGAACACCTGCGGGCTGATGCCACCACCTACGTATTCGGTGCACACGGCTACACCATGGTGCACAAGGGAAGTAATGGATTTCATTGCCTGGTCAATCGCGATGGACAACAAAACGGCGACGTCGCGTTTCGCCCAACCTGTTGGGATCCCGAAGGCAGTGCAACCATACTTCCGGTCGTATTGCGCGTCGGAGAATTACTGGCGATGGGAAAGTCCAGCGTGGTGATCAAGCAGGATATCGACAGTGGCTTCAGTACAGGCCGCTTTTCAAGTCCAGGGAAGGCAGGCATCGCTTATATGCTCCTCGGCGACCTGATGTTTGACGCCAAAAGCAAGTCAGTGCATACACTGTTTCCCGGGCATTACATGGTGTATGCACCCGGCGTGAGCAACGCAGATATCGGCTTTACTGCTGAATCGAGGAAGAACCTGCGCCCATTACCGTTCATTTATGACGGCTATTCAGGAGGGACCAACTGCGCTTATCTGATTATTCTTGCGGCAGAGTCCAGACCGGCCAGTAATTAATTTGACACTGGCACCAAACCATCGCGACAAAGAATGTTTGCCAAGTTGAATTTATCGACTCTTCAAATCTACGAAATAGTGTTTTGTGATTCAGGGTGGTTCTCTGTTTTATTGCGAATTACTATGATTCACACATGCGCTGATTCCATGCCGAATCGAGGTAAATTAAAGCGAAACACGTTAAGAAGTCTGACCATGTCCTGCATGAGCCTTTGGGCAGCGGAACAAACTTTAGCCGTACCCAACCATTGTTGCCCGCTGTGCAGTGGCAGATAGGCGTGACTGCCATGCCCTGAGATTTACAAAGTCCGCGCAGGCTTTCGTGGCGGACATCAAGCTGCTATCGCCATTTCAACGAAAAGGAATCAAGTGAAACAAACTATTCAACTAAGCAAACAGGTATTCTCAGCAATGACGATAATGGCCGCCAGTTTTATGGCGCATGCCGGAAACACTTCGTCAGACGACAATAAATCGATGCGGACAGAAGACAAGCCGAAGACCACCTATATTTGCCAGATGGGCAATCAATCGCATATGGCGGGCATGGGACCTGAGCGGGAATATGACAAGCCCGGGATTTGCCCGACCGATGGCATGGAAATGATCGCCAAAAACTCGAGGTTGCGGGTGGCTGTTCTGTTGTTTGAAGGCGTGCAGGATATTGACTATGGCGCTCCGATCGAAGTGTTTGGTCAGGCCGGTGCCAAGATTTTTACGGTCGCGGCTGACACCGAAAGTCTGCACTCCACTTATGGCATCAAGATGAAACCTGATTTTGATCTTGATCATGCCCCAGAGGCTGATGTGCTGCTGATCCCGGGTGGCAATGTCAGTGCCATCATCGACAATCCCAAGGCGCTGGCATGGGTACGCCAGCGCAGCGGCGAGGTCAAGACAGTCCTGTCGGTATGCACCGGCGCTTTCATCCTTGGCAAGGCAGGTTTGCTGGACGGTCTGTCGGCGACGACAATCGCAGGCGCAATTCCTCAACTCGAAAAATTTGCACCGAAAGCGCATATCGTAGCTGACCGTCGCTATGTCGATACCGGAAAATTTATCACGACCGCAGGTCTTTCGGCCGGCATGGATGGCGCGTTGCATGTGGTTGACCGTGAAATCGGCAGACTGCGTGCGGAAGATGTGGCACGCGGCATCGAGTATGAATGGCATCCGGACGGCAAGGGTAGCTTCGCCTTGCTGGCTGCTTATCAAATGCCTGATGTTTCCATATTGCTGCCGGCAGGTACTTCGTGGGAGCGCACCGTGGACCATGGTGACAACAGGCAGTGGGAAGTAAGTGGTCTCGTGGAAATCGCCAATAGTGCCAAGGAATTTTTGGATGCCGGCGCACTTGCAATCAAGGCGGAAAAATGGATCCCGATTCCTGACAAAGATCAATTGCATCGTCATTTCATCAAGAACAAAGACGGCCTGGTCTGGAAGCTTGATTTAATTTTGGCGCAGGATAATGCGCCAGGGGCCTACCAATTGCGCCTTGCAGTCAAGGCGGTTTCAGCAGACAGGAAAAAACTGGCCAAAATGTAAGTCCATGCATTGAGCGTCAGAAAAAACCTGGCCGGTGACGAATTTTACTTTTTTATTTGTAGTTACCGCGCCACTCGTTACTGCACCTGCCTGCGCCGCAGCAACAAAAACACCACTGGCACTACAAACATCGACAGCAGTGGCGCGGTAATCATGCCACCAACCATCGGTGCGGCAATGCGCTGCATCACTTCCGATCCTGTCCCGGCGCCAACCATAATCGGGATCAGACCAGCCAGGATAACCGCCACGGTCATGGCTTTGGGTCGCACTCGCAGTACAGCACCTTCGCGGATGGCGTCCAGCAAATCGCCTTCGCTGTGTTTGCCCTGGCTCAAGCGCGCTTGCCACGCATGTTTCAAATACAGTAGCATGATTACACCAAATTCCGCCGACACACCCGCCAATGCAATGAAGCCAACGCCGCTGGCGATCGAAAAATTATGACCGAGCGACCACAATAACCAGATGCCGCCAGCCAGCGCCAGCGGCAAGGTCGCCATAATCACAAGCGCTTCGTCAAATTTATCGAAGGTCAAGTACAGCATGATAAAAATAATGAACAGGGTGATGGGCACGACGATCTTCAGTCTTGCCGTCGCCCGTTCCAGATATTCATACTGTCCTGCCCACGACACCGTATAGCCAGCGGGAAGCGGCACTTCCTGCATCACCAACTGCTGCATGTCATGCACGGCAGAACTGAGGTCGCGCCCCCGGATATCAACATAGATCCATCCGGACAGTCGGGCGTTTTCACTTTTGAGCATGGGTGGGCCATCGCCGATGCTGATCGTTGCCACATCGCCCAGGCTGATCTGGGCACCACTGTCCGTCAATACTGGCAATTGCCGCAATTTTTCAACGGAATCACGCTCTTCGCGCGGATAACGGACATTGATCGGAAAGCGTTGCAAGCCTTCGACCGTTTCACCGATATTCTCGCCGCCAATCGCTGTTGAAATGATGCTCTGCACGTCGGCGATATTCATCCCATATCTGGCAGCGGCATCGCGCTCGATGTGCATATTGATATAACGTCCGCCATTGAGTCGCTCGGCAAAAGCGGATGCAACGCCCGGCACTTTTTTCACGACCAGTTCGATCGCCGCGCTGATGCGATCAATTTCCTGCAGATTCATTCCTGCCACCTTGATGCCGACTGGACTTTTAATCCCGGTAGCCAGCATATCAATGCGATTTCTGATGGGTGGCACCCAGACATTGGACAGGCCCGGTACCTGCACGATGCGATCCAGTTCCGCGATCAAGCCATCGGTCGTCATGCCGGCCCGCCATTGATCATGCGGTTTCAGCTGAATGGTGGTTTCAAACATTTCCATCGGTGCCGGATCGGTCGCCGATTCAGCCCGCCCTGCCTTGCCAAACACGGATTGCACTTCCGGCACGGTTTTAATCAGGCGATCGGTTTGTTGCAACAATTGCGTTGCCTTACCTACACCGATTCCTGGCAGTGCCGACGGCATGTAGAGTAAATCACCTTCATCAAGCGGCGGCATGAATTCGCCACCCAGCTGTGTCACCGGCCAGATGCTCGCGATCACCACGATCAGTGCGACACAGAGCGTGGTTTTTGGGAAGCGCAACACCCATTCCAGGGCCGGACGATACAGGGCAATGAAAAACCGGTTAATTGGATTGTTGTGCTCGTCAGGAATTCTGCCCCGAATCAAATACCCCATCAGTACCGGAATCAAGGTCACCGCCAACAGCGCTGCGGCAGCCATTGCGTAGGTTTTTGTGAACGCCAGTGGTGAGAACAGTTTGCCCTCCTGCGACTGCAGCGTAAAGACCGGAATGAACGACAGCACGATAATCAACAATGAGAAAAATAATGCCGGGCCGACTTCCGCTGCAGCGTCGCCGATGACCTGCCAATGTTCCGCGCCGCCCAATTTTTTATCGGGGTGGTCATGGTTCCATTTTTCAATGTGCTTGTGAGCGTTTTCAATCATCACCACCGCCGCATCAACCATCGCACCGATGGCGATGGCGATCCCGCCCAGGGACATGATGTTGGCATTCACGCCCTGGTAAACCATGACGATGTATGCGGCGAGTATCCCCATTGGCAGTGAAACGATGGCCACCAGCGCCGAGCGGAAGTGGAACAAAAACAAGACGCACACGAGCGCCACCACAATAAATTCTTCAATGAGTTTATGTTCAAGATTGCTGGCCGCGCGGATGATCAGACTGGAGCGATCATAAGTCGGCACAATTTCAACGCCGGGTGGCAGACTGGATTTCAGTTTGGCCAGTTTCGCTTTGACGGCAGAAATCGTTTCCAAGGCATTTTTTCCAGAACGCATAATGACCACGCCTCCGGCAACTTCACCCTCACCATTCAGATCAGCGATGCCCCGCCGCATCTCAGGGCCAATCTGAATATGTGCCACATCACCCAATCGCACTGAGACACCTGCACTGCTGGTGACCAAGGGTATTTTTTTGAAGTCCTCCAATGATTGCAGATAACCAGAAGTGCGAACCATATATTCCGCCTCGCCCAGTTCAAGCACGGAACCGCCGGTCTCCTGATTCGCCTTTTGGACTGCATCAATGATTTTTCTGTGAGCGATGCCATAGGCCCGCAATTTGTCGGGATCAAGCACAATTTGATATTGACGTACCGCGCCGCCAATACTGGCCACCTCTGCCACGTTCGCTACTGTTTTCAATTCGAATTTGAGAAACCAATCCTGGTAGGAACGCAACTGCGACAGATCCATCTTTCCGGTGCGATCCACCAGCGCATATTCGTAGACCCAGCCGACGCCGGAAGCGTCCGGTCCGAGCGTGCTCCTCGCCTGCGCAGGCAGTCGGGACTGCACCTGATTCAAATATTCCAGCACGCGAGTGCGTGCCCAATACGGATCGGTTCCGTCTTCAAACAGAATATAAACAAACGAGTCGCCAAAGAATGAATAGCCGCGCACGGTCTTGGCACCCGGCACCGACAGCATGGTGGTTGTCAATGGATAGGTGACTTGATTTTCCACAATTTGCGGGGCCTGACCTGGATAACTGGTGCGAATGATTACCTGCACGTCGGACAGATCTGGAATCGCATCAAGCGGCGTTTGTTGTATTGCCCAAATGCCCCATGCTGCAACAATGACCGTAGCGAGCAACACCAGCAAGCGATTGCTGATTGACCAGCGGATTAGTTTGGCGATCATTTCATCACTTCCTGACTTTTGCTGTCTGTCGGCGTCTCGGTCATGCGCAGCGCAGTGCCTTTCAGACTGGCTTCGGAGTCAATGAGGAATTGACCGGACACGACAACCTTCTGACCGGCTTGCAAACCTCGTTTGACTTCGGTTTGCCCGTTCGCTTCGCGGCCGGTCTCGATATCGACTGGTTCAAATTTTCCGCCTGTCTGTTCGACCAGGATGACATTCCGCGTGCCGGTTCGGATGATCGCCTCTGATGGTACTAACAGACTTTGCTGAGCTGACCGGGTCGACAGAAAATGAACGGTCGCAAACATCCCCGGCACCAGAGCGCCGTGCGGATTGGCCAGCTCGATACGCGCCTTGAGGGTGCGCGTAGTTGGATTGACCTCGGGCAGGATCGCATTGACGTGGCCTTTAAAAATCACCGCGGGCAGCGCTGTTGCGCGCGCTTCCACCAAGTCTCCCGGCTGTACCTGGGCAAGCAGGTTTTCCGGCAGCTCGGCATTGACCCAGACAGTGCCTGTGCCGTTAATCCGCAACAGCGATGCACCCGAATTGATCGTCATCCCTTCACGCAGCGTCAGTTCCGTGACGACACCGCCGACTGGTGCCGTCACGGACAGGCGCGTCTGGACCTTTCCGCTGTCAGTGACCTGTCTGATCTGTTCCTCACTCATGCCAACCAGGCGCATACGCTGGCGCGCAGCATCGGCCATCTCTTCCAGGCCAGTCCCTTTCATCTTCAAGACGGTCAGGTATTCCTCCTGCGCAGCAATCCAGTCTGGCACATAGACATCCGCCAGCCTTTGGCCCTTCCTGACCGGATCGAGCGCGGCATGCACGTAGACATGTTCCACATAGCCGTTGCTGCGCGCCTGCACCACCGCTACCTCACGTTCGTTATAGGCGACACTGCCAATGGCAGTCAGACTTGATTCCAGTGTGCCTTGAACGACAACAGCAGTTCGGACACCCAAATTTTGCTGGACCCGAGAATCGATGCTCACGGTATTGCCATTGCCATCATTGGCGTAAACCGGCACCAGTTCCATATCCATAAACGGCGACTTCCCCGGTTTATCAAACCGCTGATTCGGCGTCATCGGGTCATGCCAATAAAGAGGCTTTTTTTCCGGCGCTGCTGCCTGCACTTTTGTCTGCGCTGTTGTCAGCGTTGTTGCCCCTGGCGTGGCCTGCCGCAATCCAAAACGATAGGACCCGTAGCCGACCGCAACGACGCCGACGATGGTGAGGATTGATCTGATTTTCATGGACGTTCCTTGTTCATCACTGCAGCCGATTCGGCTGGCGTCAAAAAGTTAAGTTGCGCCCACAAGCGGGCGGTGTCGTTTTGGAGCTGCAGCAATTGAAGGCGCACATCGATTTCGTCGCGCCGCGCCGCCAGGATCTCCAGCAGGCTCGCTTTTCCGCCACGATAAGCGGCCTGCATGGCCTGAATCCGTTCAGTGGCAAGGGGCAGCAGTTCCGCTTCAAAGCGGTGGATTCGATCGCGATCATTCTGCCATTCGGTGAGCATGGCCCGCGTTTCCGCCACATGCTGGCGCAAGAGCTCATCGCGCTCGGCGGTCGCCTGTTCGACCACTGCCTGCCTGGCGTACAACTCGCGGTTCTGGCGATTCTTTTGGTCCCACTGGATCGGTATCGACAACTCTATTGAAATCATGTTCGAATACGCCGGGCCACGCTGCTGATACGCCAAGCCGACGCTCCAGTCCGTGCTTTTATTGGCTTGCGCCAGTCTGGCGTCGGCCTGGGCCAAATTGATTTGCTGATTCAATACCGCAATTTCTGGATGATGCTCCAGCTGCGAGTCCAGCATGGCGGGGTCAAGTCGGACCGTATCCATTGCAGGAAGGTCGTCCGGTTCCACATCGGCAGCGTTACCGATCCAGCGCGCCAGGCTGATCATGGCTTTGAGAGACTTTTGTTGAATTTCACTGGCCCTGTCTTCCATCAGAACTAAAGCGCTGTGGGCCGATAGCAGATCGGACTGGCTTGTGCGACCTGAACGATAAGCGCTCCGGGCAGCCTCTATCTCAAGCCGGTTCTGCGCAATCTGTTCTTTGATCGTTGCAAGCATTTTTTCAGCATAAAATCGATCTAACCAGGCCAGCGCGGTGTCGCGTTGGATCGCCGCGATTGTCACCGTTTTTTCCGCGCGCGCTTTGTCGGCGGCCCGTTCATACAACTCTGCACGGGCATGGCGCTTGTCGGTGCTGGTTAACTCCTGCATGACGCCGACTCTGCGCATGGTCATAAAATCATTGGTCAAACTTAAACGATCTGCTCCCGTGACCGGCAGGTTATCAATACCCAGTTTCAGAACCGGGTCGGGCAACTGGCCGGCGGCAATGGCCATTTCCTGGGACGAGTACACAGACAAATCCTGCGAGGCAAGTTGTCGTGAGCGGGTCAGCGCGATGTTTTGGGCCTGGGCCAGGGTAAGTAGTGAATCAGCGGACAGCGCCTGTGTGCTCGGGCAGAAAAGCAGCGCGAACGTACACAGACCTGTTACGCGAACACGCAAGCGTGTTTTGAAAAGGGAAGTCATAAAATCTCCAGAATGCCGGAACCAGGGACGTGCGCATGCATTGCGCAGCAAGTACGTTCAGAAAACTGGAAAAACTAAATACGGAAACAGCAATGCAGGATGGAGATGGGAGGTGCCGTTGAACGGATCAGTGAAAGCGAAACAGGCCGTGTTTGAGACGAAGACTCAGTGACATCAACGACTTGTATTGCCAGCATGAGTCCAGCAGGCACGAAGGGTTGAACCTGCGGTAATTCTGGCTTATCGGAAGATTGTTTGGCGTTATCCCCTGTGGCATGAAGATGGCAAAGAGCAGATTGCTCTGCGTCCATGCCATCACAATTTGCCATAGAGCTTGCCGAAATCGCGTTCCCCATCATCATCGGACAGGCGTACGCCGCTACAGCAAGCTGCATAAACAGCATGCTGAACAGCGCAAGACACGCTACCGATACTCGAAATGAAGTCAGAGTTTTCATAGTTGGCCTCGATTCTACCGCACATATTCACCAAACATCGGACAAAAAATCGGACCAAAAATCGGCTGTGACTCGGTTTAAAAAATAACGAAAGCAACAAATCGTAGATGAAACATAGAAGTAGCGCTCATCAGTCATTTACTTTTCTCATTTTATAAATCATAATGCGAATCATTCTCATTTATATTAAATAAAAACTATCCCGTTCACGCTGTGCAGACCATCCAAAAAAGGAATCCCATGATACGTACCAAAACAAAATCGGCCATGTTGGTCGCATTCGCCATCCAACAATTCTCCGCCCCACTTCTCGCACAGGCCGGTGAGGCAGACACGGCAATGGCCGACAGCAGCCAGCGGGTACCTGAAGTCGTCATCAGCGCACAGCAAGCCAAACCCGACTATGTACCGGGTGCCGCCAATGTCGGCGCAAAAATACCGACGGCGTTGCGTGACATCCCGCAAACGATCAACGTCGTCAACAAAGATCTGATGGCAGCCCAAGGCGCCACGTCGCTGGCCGATGCGCTGCGCAATGTCCCGGGGATTACTATCGGCGGCGCTGAAGGCGGACAGATCGGCAACAACATCAATCTGCGCGGCTTCACGGCACGAACCGATATTTACATGGATGGCTTCCGCGATCGGGGCCAGTATTATCGCGACCTGTTTGATCTGGAACAGGTCGAAGTCTTGCAGGGTCCCTCGTCGATGCTTTTCGGACGGGGATCGACCGGCGGCGTGATCAATCAGGAAACCAAGCAGGCGCAGTCGAGAAATTTTGCGATCGTCACCGGCACAGTCGGTTCCGATGGCCGCGTCCGCACGACGCTGGACGACAACACCCAGTTATCTGACACGTCCGCCCTGCGTGTGAACGTGTTCGCACAAGATCTGCAAACCACCCGTGATGTCATGGCCAACAAGGATTTCGGCGTGGCGCCAACCCTGCGTCTGGGGATCGGCGAGGCAACTGAAATCACTCTGTCTGCTCTGCTGCAACACAACAATGACATGCCCGATTATGGCGTGCAGACGCTGAACGGCCATCCGCTTACGGCGACACGCGACAGCTATTACGGCCTGGCCAGCGACCATACCGACCAGGACATCGCGATGCTCAACGGCGTGATCAAACACAGGTTCAACGATCATCTGGAACTGCGCAACCAGACCCAGTTCAACCGCTACACCACCGACGCACAGGAATCGGCGGCGCATGCGCTCAGTACCAGTTCTAACACCAGCGCCAGCAAAAGCGGCGTGATTACCCCACCGGCATTCGGCGCATACAATCCAGCCAATCTGTGGGTGGAACTGCAAAGTCATGATCGTAATATTGTTGATACCAGTATCGATAATCAGACTGATCTGATCGCAAGGTTCGATACCGGTCCGGTCAAGCACGAGCTGATCTTCGGTGCCGAATTCGGCCATGACAGCTACAGCAATCAATCCATGAGCCGCACCGGTGCCGGTCTGCCCACCGGCTATATCGGATTTGTCTCGTTGCAGAACCCAAGCACGGCATCGCCGGCAACAGTCACTACAGCCACAGGCAATCTGGCGCGATCGAGTGCCGATACGGTCGGCCTGTATCTCAATGACACCATCAGCCTGAACACGGAATGGAAAGTGATCAGCGGGGTGCGCTGGGATCGGTTCGATGCGCACCTTCACAATTCGATCAGCCTGCCGGCCCAGGCGAACCAGGACACCAGCTTTACCAGTTTGCGCGAAGGTGTCATTTATCAGCCTTCTGATATGCAATCGTATTACGTCTCGTACGGCACCTCGTTCAATCCCCTGCTGGAGCAAATGACGCTGACCAACGGTCAGCAAAATTTGCCACCGACCAGTACGCGCTCCTATGAACTCGGCGCGAAATGGAATCTGCTCAGAGACCAATTGATGCTGTCGTTGGCCGCCTTCAATGAAAAGCAAAACAATGTCTACAGCGCGTCCAACGGTGAATATCAGGCTGACGGCAACTGGCTGATCAAGGGCGCAACGCTGGGCGCGGTCGGTCACGTTACGGACAGCCTGCAGGTATCCGGCGGCTATATGCATCTCGATCCAAAAGTGCTGAACACGGTCGACGGCACGTCGGGCAGCGTTCCGGCCAACACGCCGAAAGACACCTTCAATCTCTGGGCTACTTACGACATCGATCCGACCTGGCAAATCGGGACCGGTGCGTTTTACATGTCACCGCGCTTTGTCGCCGACAGCGGGATTTCTGCCACTCTCCCGCATGGCAATATCGATCTGGTCTCGGTGCCCGGCTACACCCGCTGGGATGCCACGCTGGCCTATCACCAGCCGAAGTACGACCTCCGCGTGAATATCCTGAATCTGACCAACAAGAACTACTACGATGCATTGATTCAATCAGATGGCGGCCGTGCCGTACCGGGTATCGGTCGGACCGCATTGCTCACCGCGACTTATCGCTTTTAATCGAGGAAAACTTACAGCCATGCTACTCAACATTCCCCGCGTTTTATCACCTGAACAGGTTCGTGCCGTTGCCGGAAAACTGGGGCCAGACCAAAGCGCCTGGGTAGACGGACGCGTCACCGCCGGTCACCAGGGTGCACCACTCAAACGCAATATCCAGATCGCAGAGGACGCGGCGATTGCACGCGAACTGGGCGATATCATCCTCGCGGCGCTCGAACGCAATCCGCTGTTCATCAGCGCCGCGTTGCCGAATCAGGTGTACCCACCAATGTTTAACCGCTACGAAACCGGCATGCACTTTGGCAGTCATGTCGATGGCGCGCTACGACTGATTCCCGGCACCGGACTCAAAATCAGGACCGATGTCTCGGCCACCTTGTTTTTATCCGAACCCGAGGACTATGACGGTGGCGAACTGCTGATCGAAGATACCTTTGGCGTGCACAGTGTGAAACTGGCCGCTGGCGATATGGTGGTGTATCCGGCCAGCAGTCTGCATCGGGTTGCACCGGTGACGCGCGGCGCAAGGATTGCCAGTTTTTTTTGGGTGCAGAGTCTGATTCGGGATGATGGCCAACGCAGTCTCTTGTTTGACATGGATACCGCAATCCAGCGACTCAATACATCCGATTCCGATGAGATTGCCCGCACCAATTTAATCGGCTGTTATCACAACCTGCTGCGCATGTGGGGAGCACCTTGATGACTACATCACACAACAAAGTCATTCCGATTGCAATTGATGATGAGCAACTGCATCCCAAAAAATCCGCGAGCCGCGCCAGATTCATCAAATGGCTGCGCAAATTCCATGGCTGGATAGGACTGTGGGGCGCCGCACTGGGTCTGCTGTTCGGCTCTACCGGCATTTTGCTGAACCATCGCGCCGTGCTGAAAATTCCCGCCGCGCAGGTGCAGGAAAGCACGCTGCAATTGGCGCTGCCAAACCCGCAGCCGGCCGATGCTCAATCTCTGGCAATCTGGTTGCAGAAAGCGCTGGCAGTCGACAGTCCTGCAAATCGCGTGCGCAGCGAAAAAGCAAAGACTGTAGCCTGGGGCGATACAGCATTACAACAACCTGCACACTGGAGCGTGAGCTTCATGTCGCCGCGCGTCAATCTGCAGGCTGACTACTGGCTCGGCAATAATTTTGTCAGTGTCAGGCGCAGCGACAATAATATTTTTGCGACGCTGAACAATCTGCACAAAGGGACGGGGGTTGGCCTCGGCTGGGTGCTGCTGGTCGATACGCTGGCGGGCAGTATCATTTTTCTGTCGCTATCGGGCGTTGTATTGTGGGCATTGCAAAATCGGCGTCGGACAGTCGGTGCGGCAATCTGCATCGGCGCACTGACCATCGGAACCGTTCTGGCGTTACAGGCAATCTACTGAACCGGCCTCATTGCGCCTGGTTTCCGCGCCCCCATGCAGAAGGGAAAAACCGCTCAGCATTTTTAAAATAAATTTTATCGACGACCGCTTTGGGCAGCGACAGTCCCGCGACCGGTTGATCCAGTTCCGGCACATTCATCACGTCCGGAGTATTAAAAAAACGCCAGTCACGCAGCCAGACTTTTAATGTCTCCTCATTAAAGGCGCTGTCGGCCTTGCACTGTGGATTGATGCTGCACGGGATGGATTTCTGATCAGCGTCTTTCTTTTCGCCGCCCGGCGCATCGGCATCCTGCTCAAGATCGGTGGCGTACATGATCCAGTCCTGATATTTAATCAGGAAGCTGCGTACTTTTTCAGGATTTTGATTGGCCTGAGATTGAAGTTGTCCGATGCGTGCGGCCAGATCGACGACAGCATGTGGAAACCGGTCCAGAAAGCGCGCCAGCTCGTCGACACTCCACTCCAGCGAGGCCATGTGTACGCCGTCAAACTGCAGATTTTTGTGCTGCTCCAGCATGTGGTCGCGCGCACGCATGAGGTCTTCGTAGCGGGGCATTTCGGGATGCGCATACATGTAGTATTGCGGATGGGACGCGAAATATTCCTGATCATTTTTTACCGACATCTCAGCCATGGGCAACCAGCAGTTTTTGGGCTCAGCCTGATGATTGAGCAAAGGAAGGTGGATCTGTTCCAAATGATCAAATACCGGTTTCAAACGAGGATCATCAAGCATTACCAGGGCCCCGTCGGCTGAACGCAAATCCAGTCCGATGTTCTTCCAGACCTTGACGCCGACCGCACCGCGTTTGACGGCCTTATCCAGCTGCGCATTGACTGCCTGCGCCCAGCCCGGCTGCTTGAAATTTTCCACTGAAAAAGTCGCAGCAAAAGCGAAGGTGGAAGGATATTCCTTCAACAGAATTTCGGAAATTCTTTGCTGCTCGTCGATCGGAGGAAAATCGGCGTAATCAACATTGATCGACAATACCCGGAAGTTATCTCGTTTCGCTTCCAACATGAAATCAGGCCTGGTGCTGTGCAAATGCATATGCGCGTCAATTTTGGGCACGCGATAAAAATCGTCCATGCTGTAATGCTGCTCTTCTGCCAGGGCAGGCAGCTGAGTCAAAGCCAGGCTGAAAAGGATTGTGCCAAGCGCGTAATTGATTTGATTTTTATTCATGCCACGTCGTCCTCGTTGAAATTGAATTGCAGACCCCCAATCCTGCTTGCTCGTTGTCGCCTTCGGACCTGCTGGACTTGGAGTGCTAAGGGTAGTGAACTTGGATCGGATTGTCAACGCAAATCGAAATATAACGAAAATTATGATAGCTTTCTATTGCACGGCTATCAGTCTGTGTAAAATTTTTCCTCTTGGTTAAATATCAATATCAAAAACATGTGAAAGCATCTATCTCTTTCCAATTCACCGACTCAGATTCCTCAACGCCCAGGGGTCAGCCGGATAAATACCAGATCGTTTTCATGCATGGGCACAGTTAACTGTGCTACTCCTGCAGGTGTGGCGTGGATGCGCCGTTTTTCAGGTCGGTCGGCAGTGAGCTCCTGCAACTGACTGAGTTGCGCCGCCGTCAGTAACTTGGGCGAGCCCATCTCAATATAGGCCGTGTACGCATCATTCGCGCGAAAGCCTGTCCGGTAGATCTCGACATCATAATCACCGGGTTGAGCCCCCTTCAGCTCAACGCTGAGCGCCGTGGATTTTTTGGTAGCCAATACCTTGGTAAAAAATGAGCGATTACTCTTGGTTTGTCGCGGCGTTTTAAAATCCCAGGCGACGATTTGGACGGCAGCATCAAGATGGGTCACGTAGCTTTGCGCATCTGAAGTATGCAATGCCGCCTCGCCCAACTGATGCAGGTATTTATAAGCAAAAAACGCAGGCTTCCGTATGCCTTGTGGATTAATTAAACCAAAGCCGCCTTCAAACGGTGCTGTCGGCGGGCCGGGCTCTTCAAACAGATCACTGAAGGTCCAGTAACTCATCCCCTGCACGATGCCTTCGGTCGCTTTTAGTTTGCTTAAAATGTAGGGTGCGCTGATGTACGAATCATGAACTGAATCGCGCGGCGTATAACTGGTACTCCATTCGGTAAAGTACAAAGGCAGGTCCGGCTTACCGGCGGCCTGCAATTGCGCGCGCACCTGACGGACATCATCGACAATCGCTCCGGGCGCAGCCGACAGTTTGGTGTCGGCCACACCTTTTTCGTCCAGGAATCCACCCGAGACACCGTAAGTATGGGTTGAGACAAAATCGACCGGCGTACCCGATGCCTGGTTGTACTGCATGAACTCCGGGACCCATGCTGCACCGGCAGTTGAAGGGCCGCCTACTTGCAGTTTCGGGTCGATCGCTTTGAGCGTATGCGCGGTCATTGCATACAGCCCGAAATAAGCCTGCTGATCGGCGTTTTCCCAAAATCCTTCCAGATTGGGCTCGTTCCAGACTTCAAAAAACCACGACTCAACTTCCTCTTTGCCATAGCGATTTTGCACGTGGCGCACAAATGCATCGACCAGTGCGATCCATTTCAGCGGCTGCGGATGCGAGGTGTTCCCGTTCCAGTTGAAAATCGTCTGATTCGAGCTTTTCATCGCATCGGGCGTAAAACTCAGTTCAACAAATGGCTTGATACCGATCTTGAGCAATTGATCATACAGATAATCAATCTTGCTCCAGTCATAGACGGGCTGACCATTTACTTCCTTGTAGGTACCCAGCACATCGTGAAAGATGGCATGAAAACGGATGTAGCGAAATCCCAGTTCATCATGGGCAATTTTCAGTTGTGCCAGACTGTCATCTCGTATCAGGGTGCCCGGATAATCCGATCCGACTGACAGATCCGCAAAATGGTCGCGTGGTACTGACGGACCATTCACATCAATCGTCAGATGGCGAACATCGGCGGCATGCGCAGTGTTAAGCAGTGCTGCGCAAATTAATCCGGCAGTGCAGGCTAATTTAGAAAAATTCATCGTTCTTTACCTCTCGAATGATCAGATTCAATAAAAAAATGCGGCGGCAATCGGTGGAACTGAAGAATGGACTAAGAAGACGAGCGAACGGGTGATCCGAAATGCTGTTGAGAAGAGTGACAAATGACGCCACATAAAAAAGCACTGACTATCTTGAATAATCAGTGCTTTTATTGTGTCTGGTGCCCGGAGCCGGAATTGAACCGGCACGACCTTTCAGTCGAGAGATTTTACTTACCACCACGACTTTCGTCGCCCCTTTCGAGTTCGTAGTCTGGACTTTACCTTCACCATATTGCTGAGCAATTTAGGTGCTCCCCGTCAAGTCTCTACACCTTCCTGATCTGGATCAGGCTTGGCTCGGTATTGGCATTTAACAGCGTTCACCGAATTTGAGGAGTTACTACTATACCGTTTCCGATAAAGCGACCCGGCTGACAGTGCCATGCATTGCTGTTTAGGCGCTACCGTACCAGTCTCTTGTGTCTACCGATTTCACCATCCGGGCAAAGTAACTTTTGCAAATTACTTACTTCATATTGCTCATTGAAACTGATTTCAATGAGCAGTTATCAATTAAATACTTTACACAACTTTGTAAATGCATTTTCCAGATACTCGATCTGAAAATCAAATTTTGGAGGCGGGAATCGGAATTGAACCGATCTAAACGGCTTTGCAGGCCGCTGCATAACCTCTTTGCTATCCCGCCTTGGTTAAACTAAGGTTGGTCATTGTAGCGGATATCTCAAGTTTAAGCAGTCCACCGAGATTCACGCCAAATTCCAACAAAAAAGGAAGCCAACCATGCTTCCTTGTTTTTAATTTGGAGCGGGAGAAGAGTCTCGAACTCTCGACCTCAACCTTGGCAAGGTTGCGCTCTACCAACTGAGCTACTCCCGCATTATTTACCGCATTGTTACTGCCACTATCTGGAACCTGCCAAAAACTTACGATTTTCGCCGTTATTTTTGGAGCGGGAGAAGAGGCTCGAACTCTCGACCTCAACCTTGGCAAGGTTGCGCTCTACCAACTGAGCTACTCCCGCGCTGTTCCACCACACACTACTCATACTTCGCCAACTGCTGCCAACTCTTATTAAATTTCACTAAATTCAACAAAAGAATGAGAGCGAGATTCTATCTAAATATGTTAACCCTGTCCAGCAATTTTTGGCTCAGTGAAAGCTGTTTTGCAAATCATATTACTGACAATCGACTGAAAGTACTTGCCAATCTACTCATTCCACAAAGTCACGTTGCTGTTGTAAGCAGATGACACTCGCCGAAGAAGTCGCACATTATAACCGCAGCACTTCTTCTGTCAACACTATTTCCCGCCCATCGCTAAGGAAGTTTGCCGGAGTGCTCTTTAATCAGCGGCCAGGCCAGTTTTAAATAGTAAAGCATCGACCAGACGGTCAAGACGGCGGCGAGCCACAGAAATTTTTCGCCCCAATATTCTGTATCGATTACACCCAGCAATTTGCCATTGAACAGCAGCATTGGGATCGCCGTCATTTGCGCAGTTGTTTTAATTTTTCCCAGCGAGCTGACCGCGACTGATTTGGAGGCGCCGATTTGTGCCATCCATTCGCGCAATGCTGAGATCGCAATTTCGCGCCCGATGATGACGAAGGCGATCAAGGCGTTGACCCGGTCTAATTGCACCAGCACCAGCAAAGCGCCCGCAACCATCAGCTTGTCCGCCACCGGATCGAGGAATGCGCCAAAAGCAGAGGTTTGATTCCAGCGTCGCGCTAAAAACCCGTCGAACCAATCGGTAACGGCCGCGACAATAAATATCAGGGTCGATGCGAGACCTTGGTCAAATGGAGACAGCCATGCATGCGGCAAGTAGAACACGCCCACTACAAGCGGAATCAAAGCGACCCGTAACCAGGTCAAAAAAATCGGGGTATTGAATGGCATATTTCGCTGCCTGTCTCAGTGTAATTGCTTATAGATTTGTTCAGCCAACTGAGTAGAAATTCCGTCGACAGAAGCCAAGTCTTCAATGCTAGCATCTACCACCCCTTTTAGGCCACCAAATCGTACCAATAATTTCTGCCGACGTTTGGAGCCTATGCCTTCTATCTCTTCCAGGCGCGAAGTCTGACGGGATTTTGCCCGCTTGGCGCGCATTCCGGTAATCGCAAAGCGGTGTGCCTCATCGCGGATTTGTGCAATTAACATAAGCGCGGCGGAATCCCGACCGAGTTCCTGCGCTTGGCGACCGTCAACAAATACCAGCGTTTCCAGGCCGACCTTGCGCCCTTCGCCTTTTGACACCCCGACAATCAGGCCGATATCCAAACCAAGCTCGACAAACACTTGCCGCGCAATCTCAACCTGCCCCTTGCCACCGTCAATCAGCACTATATCGGGCATGACGCCGTTGTTGCTGGCGACCTTTTCGTAACGTCGCTGCAGCACCTGACGCATCGCGGCGTAATCGTCGCCGGGGGTAATGTCGTCGATGTTATAGCGACGGTATTCGCTATTTTGCATTTGGTGGTGGTGGAACACGACACAGGATGCCTGGGTTGCCTCACCACTGGTGTGGCTGATATCGAAGCACTCAATGCGCAGCAATTCCAGATCCTCGCAATCCAGTCGTAATGCTTCGACCAGGGCCCGGGTACGTGCTTGCTGAGATCCCTGTTCGGTGAGCAAACGGGCAAGCGCCAGCTCTGCGCCTTTTTGTGCCATTTCCAACCAATGCCGCCGCTGCTCTTGCGGTTGCGTGATGATATGAATTTTATGGCCGCACTGTTCCATTAACGCCAGCAATAATTCCGGCGCGTCCAGGACGCAATTGACGACCAGTATCGATGGTATGTATTGATCCAAGTAGTGCTGGGCCAAAAATGCCTGCAACACCTCGGTATCCAAATCAACCTCCGTCACGGCCTCGTCAACGTGATTTGGAAAATAGGCACGGTCGCCCAAATGTCGGCCACCACGCACCATCGCCAGATTCACGCAGGCTCGTCCGCCTTTGATAAACACGGCAATAATATCGAGATCGACATCATTGCTGCTTTCCATACCTTGCTGATGCAATACTTTCGCCAACGCTGACATTTGGTTGCGCACCACTGCCGCTTTTTCAAAGGCCAATTGATCCGCGAAGGTCATCATCTTTTTCTCTAAAAATTGCATGACTTCGCTTTGCCGCCCCCGCAAGAATTGCGCGGCATTGTTGACATCTTCGGCGTAATCCGCTGCGCTGATGATCCCTACGCAGGGTGCACTGCAGCGCTGAATCTGATGCAGCAGACAAGGTCGGGTGCGATTGGCAAAGACACTGTCTTCACAACTGCGCAGCTGAAATATTTTCTGCAGAATCTGGATTGATTCCTTTACCGCCCAGGCGCTGGGAAATGGTCCGAAGTACTGATTTCTTTTATCGATCGACCCGCGGTAATACATCATGCGCGGCACATCTTGACCGGTGATTTTTAAGTAAGGGTAGGATTTATCATCGCGAAATAAAATATTGAAACGCGGTTGCAATGATTTGATTAAATTATTTTCGAGGATTAAGGCTTCCGCTTCGCTGCGCGTTACCGTGGTCTCCAGACGCGCGATTTTTTCCACCATCAAAGCGATGCGCGGGCTGGCTAAATTTTTCTGGAAATAGCTGCTGACCCGCTTTTTCAGATCACGGGCTTTGCCTACGTATAAGATTTTGTCAGCACTGTCAAAATACCGATACACCCCGGGCAAATGCGGCAGCTTGCCAACTATATCCAGTATCTGTAATCGGAGCGGGGTCGCATCTTGCATGGCTAAAATTGAGTGAGTGAGAAAAAATAGTCACGCACTTAAGCGCCGGAAAATCCAATGGTTGCGTTTGAAGCCAGCCGCGCCTGAATCATGAGCGCTTTCATTTCACGCACCGCCGTTTCCCAGCCAACGAACACGGCATGGGCGACAATTGCGTGGCCAATATTTAATTCACTGATATCAGAAATTGCAGCTATTGCCTGAACATTGGTGTAATGCAAACCATGTCCGGCATTGACACGCAACCCTCTTTGCACGCCCATCAACACACCCTGCTTGACCCGAGTCAGCTCATCATTTTGCTCAACCGGGTTGCTTGCGTCCGCGTAACGACCGGTGTGGATTTCTATGACTGTTGCACCGGCTTCAGTTGCTGCCTGAATTTGATCTTCTGCCGGGTCGATAAACAGGCTAACCCGAATTCCTTCAGCGTGTAACTGTTTTACTGCAGCCTGCACCTGAGAAAAATGCCTGACTACATCCAAGCCACCTTCGGTCGTTACTTCCGCGCGATGTTCCGGGACCAGGCACACATCCTGTGGTTTGATTTCACAGGCGAAGTCCAACATTTCAGTGGTAATTGCGGCCTCCAAATTCATGCGGGTAATCAGCTGGGGCCGGATCGCACGTACATCCGCATCTTTGATGTGGCGCCTGTCTTCGCGCAAATGCAGCGTAATCACATCTGCGCCAGCATGTTCAGCCAATATGGCTGCCCGAATGGGGTCCGGATAAACAGTACCACGTGCGTTGCGCAGGGTCGCAACGTGGTCGATATTAATGCCAAGTTCTAACATATGCATCCGATCGTAATTGGTCATAGGTTTTGCAAATCCACTAAAATTTGCCGGGTATGTATCGGGTTTCCGTGCAAATGATGCGCCAACAAGGCACGCATCAGTAATTTACTTTGCACCTGGGTATCTGCGTCTGAATAATTTTCTATCTGCATATCAATCAAGGTTTTACCAAACACCTTGACCCCAGCCTCGCCCTCGCGCGCCGGACGTGTTCCGGATTCGGGATCCACAATATAGAGCGTACCTGGCACCACTGTGCTTCGTTGTTGCACACAAAAAGACAGGTCACTGATTACACCCGCCATTTTAAGCAGATTCAGTTCAAATTTGCGCAGCAGTATCGGTACAGGCTCAATGTGTGCCAGCTGATTAATGGTCGAAACGTATTTATCAAACAGCAGTGGTTGCGGATCATCACGCTGCAACAGCTTGATGATAATTTCGTTCAAATAAAACCCGCAAAGCAAGGCGTTTCGTTCCAGCGGCGGCATACCACCAACCCATTCAGCAGCGGTCAGGGTCTGCAAATCGGATTTGCCACTCCATGAAATTGTCAGGGGCTGGAAAGTCTGCAAGACTCCGCGTAATTGGGAGTGCGGCCTCTTTGCGCCTTTGGCTAACAATGCTACCCGACCAAATTGGCGGCTAAAGACGTCAATGATCAGGCTGGTTTCTTTATAGGGGTAGCTATGCAAGACAAAGGCCGGCTGTGCCAAAACACGGAACGGACGGATCTGTCGATTGACTAACTTGGCGTAGTTTTGCCGTGGTACAGATTCGGTCAAATCTGTTGAGTCAGGTAAGTGCTTGTCAACAGTACTCGTCATAGAAAATTGGACTACTCGTAACCATAGGCGCGCAGGCCAGCTTCATTATCAGCCCAGCCGGATTTTATTTTGATCCAGATTTCCAGATAAACCGGTCCGCCAAACAATTTTTCCATATCGAGCCTGGATTGGGTCGAGATTTCTTTGAGTCGTTCGCCCTTTTTTCCGATCATCATGGCTTTGTGGCCGTCGCGGTCGACCAGTATTGCAATAAAAATTCTGCGCAGGTTTCCCTCTTGCTCAAATTTCTCAACCAGGACCGTGCTGGTATAGGGAATCTCGTCTCCGACAAACCGAAACACTTTTTCGCGCACAATTTCGGCCGCCAAAAACTTTTCACTCTTGTCAGTGATATCGTCTTCCGAAAACATCGGCGCATTGAGTGGCAAAAGTTTTTTGACTTCGTTTTCCAGAATGTCGAGTTGAAATCCTTGACGCGCCGATACCGGAACAATTGCGGCAAAATTGAAACGACCTGAGACCTGCGCCGCAAAAGGCATCAGCACGGCTTTGTCCTTGATGTGGTCTGATTTATTAATCACCAGGATACAAGGAATATTTTTCGGCAACAGCTCCAAGACAGCAATATCTGCGTCTGAAAACATGCCTGCTTCAACCACGTATAAAACCACATCAACGGCGGTCAATGTCGTTGTGACAGTGCGATTCAGTGTCCGATTGAGGGCATTTGAGTGTTTAGTCTGAAAACCTGGTGTGTCGACATAGACGAATTGCGCATTGCCTTTGGTTTGAATTCCGGTAATGCGATGCCGCGTCGTTTGCGCCTTGCGCGACGTGATACTTACTTTGGCACCGATCAATCCATTCATTAATGTAGATTTACCGACATTCGGGCGGCCAACTATGGCGATGTAACCGCAGCGAAAATCTTCTGCGGTCAAATCTGTGTGAGACGAATCAGTCATGCTATTTTTGGTTGTGTAGTAGTGCTGGAGTTCAAAGTGGGTGACGATTTGTTTTTTTCAGTAGTATCTTCGTCGGACTGCACCGTCGCAATACCGGCCAGCTTTAACTGGGTCGTACGCGGTTTTGATTTTCGTTTCGAAGTTGGTGATTTGGCGAGAACTGTCAGCGCCGCTTCCAAAGCCATTTTTGCAGCTGCCTGCTCTCCGGCCCGTCTGCTGCCACCAGTGCCAAAAACCTGGATTTCCAATTTTGGAATGGAACATTCCACTTCAAATTCCTGACTGTGCGCTGCGCCGTGAGTCGCAGCAACAGTATAGATTGGTAACGCAATTTTTTTGCTTTGCAAATATTCCTGGAGTAACGTCTTGGCGTCCTTGCCCAGAGTAGCAGGATCAACAGTCTCAAGTATCGGCATGTACAAACCGCAAATCACATCCCGGGCAGCATTAAAGCCGCCGTCCAGATAAATTGCGCCAAATAGTGCCTCCAGGGTGTCCGCCAGTATCGAAGGACGGCGAAAACCACCAGATTTCAGTTCGCCTTCACCCAGACGCAAAAACTGCGCCAATTCCAACCGCAAAGCAATTTCATACAGCGACTGCTGCTTGACTAAATTGGCACGAAGTCGCGACAAATCACCTTCGTCAATTTTGGTATATTTTTCAAACAGCAGTGAAGCAACCACACAGTTTAAAACCGAATCACCCAAAAATTCCAAACGCTCATTATGTAGCACGCTATGACTTCGGTGAGTCAAAGCCTGGCGCAACAGGGATGCGTTGTTAAAAACGTGTCCCAGTTTATTTTGCAATAATGTGTCGTTTATCATACCGCCCGATTAAATAATTACTTATTTTTTGTTATCTGTACTTGAAGAAAACTCTAACAACAAACTTGCCGGACCAAACAGTGGCAGCTTTTTCTCATAGGCGAAGCTGACAACATACATGCCGTCTTCCTTAACAATCACCAGATCGTTCCCAGAGACTGACGTTATGTATCCTGCAACCGCCTGCTTGTTGTACGAAGCCACGATTTCCTGTGCTGTGGTCCCTTTGTTGCGCGCCTCCAGAACAGCCTTCTTGATACTTTCAAATTCAACTACAGCCGGTACCACCTGCATGCCGATAACAGCGGCGATACCAATCAGTACCAAGGTCAATATCAGACCAGACAGTGACAGGCCGCGCTGCTTACGTAGACTAGAAATACCAACCATATTTTTCTCCACAGTGTGAATTACTATTGAAAACTGCCAATACGCTTAAATTTGCTTAAATCGAAATTGGTGATGATGTTCTGGTTCATCCAGATCCCAAATGCTTTTCCCACAATATTCTCATCTGGCACGAAACCCCAGTAACGGCTGTCCGCACTATTATCCCTGTTATCGCCCATCATGAAATAATTTCCTGCGGGCACCGTACAGGTGAAACCTTCCAAATCGTAGCTGCACAATTCACTGTGCGGAAACTCATGTGAGCCCTGCACATAAGTTGGGGCCCGTTCGTCATTGAGTATCTGATGTTTGACACCAGTCAGATTTTCTTCGTAATGCTTTGCATAGGTGAGGCGTTCCTCGTCCAGAAAGTCTGGCAGTTCCGCGTAACTCAATTCTTTGCCATTCACTGTCAGCTTTTTGTTCCTGTAGGTAATTTTATCACCTGGCACACCGATTACACGCTTAATATAATCCAATGACATATCTTTTGGATATTTAAATACCATGACGTCGCCGCGTTGCGGTTGATTGATTTCAATGATTTTTTTGTTAATTATCGGCAAGCGAATGCCATAGGTAAATTTATTCACCAGAATAAGATCACCAACCAACAAGGTCGGCAGCATAGAGCTGGAAGGAATTTTAAATGGCTCATACAGAAATGAGCGCAGGCAAAACACCAACAAAATAACCGGGAAAAAACTTCCTGTGTATTCAACCCAGGCTGGCTGACGGAGCAGTGTCGCTTTGAGTTCTTCGCGATTACTTGTCTCCAATTTCAGGCCTTCAGCCGACAATTTCTCTCTTCGCGCGTCAAATTCGGCTACAGCAGCATCTGCCGCCACTCTTCTTTGCTTAGCCAAAACAAACATATCCAAGAACCAGACTGCGCCAGTAATAATAGTTAAGATAAATAGAATTAACGCGAAGTTACCTAATATTGATTGAAAGTTCATTTATCTTCCACTTGTAAAATTGCTAAAAATGCCTCTTGGGGTATTTCGACTGAACCAACCTGTTTCATGCGCTTTTTACCTGCTTTTTGCTTTTCCAATAATTTGCGCTTGCGGCTAATATCGCCGCCATAGCACTTAGCCAACACGTTCTTTCTGAGTGCCTTGACGTTTTCGCGGGAAATAATGTTTGCGCCGATCGCCGCCTGGATAGCCACATCGAACATTTGCCGAGGTATTAGCTCGCGCATTTTCGCTGCAACTGCCCGACCGCGATATTGGCTGTTCGCCCTGTGAACGATAATCGCCAACGCGTCGACTTTTTCACCATTGATAAGCATATCGACTTTAACGACGTCGGCTGGGCGATACTCTTTGAATTCATAATCCATAGAGGCATAGCCGCGCGAGGTTGATTTCAGGCGATCAAAGAAATCCATCACAATTTCTGCCATGGGGATTTCATAGGTCAACTTCACCTGACGGCCGTGATAACTCATATCCAGCTGCACGCCGCGCTTACCGGTGCATAAAGTAATCACCGATCCAACGTATTCCTGTGGCATGTACAAATTGACTGTGACGATTGGTTCCCGTACCACTTCGATGCGTGACGGATCGGGCATTTTGGACGGGTTATCGACCATCAATATGGAACCGTCACCCTGCACCACTTCATAGATCACAGTGGGTGCCGTGGTAATCAGATCCATGTCGAACTCACGCTCCAATCGTTCCTGCACAATCTCCATGTGCAACAACCCCAGGAAGCCGCAGCGAAATCCAAAGCCCAAGGCTTGAGAAACCTCCGGCTCGTACTGCAGGGCGGCATCGTTCAACTTGAGTTTTTCAAGCGAATCACGCAGCGCCTCGTACTGGTTAGCTTCGACAGGAAACAGTCCGGCAAAAACCTGCGGCTGTACTTCTTTAAAACCTGGCAACGGCTCTGCCGCTGGCTTTGTGGCCAAGGTAACCGTGTCACCGACTTTGGCCGCTTTTAATTCTTTAATACCTGCTATGACGAAACCAACCTGACCCGCACTGAGCGAATCGCGCGTCAACGATTTGGGCGTGAATACGCCGACACTTTCAACCAGATGCTGAGAACCATTGGCCATCAACAGAATTTTATCTTTAGGACGCAAGGTGCCATTTTTGACGCGCACCAGCATCACCACACCGACATAATTATCAAACCAGGAATCGACAATCAGGGCCTGGAGTGGTGCTGTTGGATCGCCTTTAGGAGCGGGAACTTTGGCGATCAGCGATTCGATCACATCGATGACACCCAACCCGGTTTTGGCGGAACAATGCACGGCTTCACTGGCATCAATACCGATGACTTCTTCAATTTCACTCGCTGCATTTTCAGGATCGGCTGAAGGTAAATCAATCTTGTTCAAAACAGGAACAACTTCAACGCCCAGTTCAATCGCGGTATAACAGTTCGCGACTGTTTGTGCTTCCACGCCCTGTGAAGCATCGACTACCAACAGCGCGCCTTCGCAAGCCGACAAGGACCGGCTGACCTCATAACTGAAGTCGACATGGCCTGGTGTGTCGATCAAATTCAGGTTGTAGATCTTTCCATCGCGGGACTTGTAATTCAACGCAGCGGTCTGCGCCTTGATAGTGATCCCGCGCTCGCGCTCAATATCCATGGAATCAAGCACTTGCGCTTCCATTTCACGATCAGACAGGCCTCCGCAAAGTTGGATGATGCGATCTGCTAAAGTGGATTTTCCGTGGTCGATATGCGCAATAATCGAGAAATTACGAATGTTATTCATTAAGCCGGTAATAAGGTTTGAATTTTCATGGCAGGTCAGAGTGACATCTCGTCCCAACACCATAGTCGGTTGCATTCTGCCCACAATGGAACTACTGCAAGGTAAGCGCCGCAACTAAGTGACAGAAAAATTGTGGATAAAATAATTCCGCCATTTTAACGGATTTCAGCACGGAAAGCCCGGATAACTAGCGTTTGCCCTGCTAAAACAAAAAACCGCAGCTGTCAGCTGCGGTTTTTGCATTCAAAAAAGACGAAACCAAACGATATGTTGCCGATTTTTCCTCAAAATGCTTTTCCGATAACGACTCAAGCTACCTTTTTGTCATCAAAAAATTGCTCATCTTCTGTCGAACCGTGCAGCGCGGTCGTTGAAGACAGACCTTGTTGAATCACCTGGGTTACGGCATCGAAATAACCGGTTCCGACTTCACGCTGGTGTTTAACCGCGGTAAAGCCCTTTTCAGCTGCAGCAAACTCGGCTTCCTGCAATTCAACGAATGCCGACATTTGACGACGGGCATAACCGTGAGCCAGATTGAACATGCCGTAGTTCAAAGCATGAAATCCTGCCAAAGTAATGAATTGGAATTTATACCCCATTGCGCCCAATTCTTTTTGGAATTTAGCGATCGTTGCATCATCCAGATTCTTCTTCCAGTTGAACGATGGTGAACAATTGTACGACAACAATTTACCCGGGAATTTCGCATGAATTGCATCGGCAAATTTCTTCGCAAATTCCAAATCCGGCTTACCTGTTTCACACCAGATCATGTCGGCGTATTCAGCGTAAGCCAAACCGCGTGAGATCGACTGTTCCAAACCTGGTTTGGTTTTGTAGAAACCTTCAACGGTGCGTTCACCGGTCAAAAATGGTTTGTCATTGGCATCCACATCAGAAGTCAATAAATCTGCGGCTTCCGCATCAGTGCGCGCCAACAATACGGTTGGCACGCCCATCACGTCAGCGGCCAGGCGAGCTGCGTTCAGTTTCTCAACGGCTTCGCGAGTCGGCACCAACACTTTACCGCCCATGTGACCGCATTTTTTGACTGAAGCCAATTGATCTTCGAAATGCACGCCAGAAGCACCCGCTTCGATCATCGACTTCATCAATTCGTAAGCATTTAATACGCCGCCAAAACCGGCTTCAGCATCGGCAATGATAGGTGCAAAATAATCGATATCGCCAACACCTTCGGACCATTGAATCTGATCAGCACGAGTCAAGGTATTGTTAATGCGCTTTACAACCAGCGGTACTGAATTTGCCGGATAAAGAGACTGATCCGGATACATTTCCCCTGCCACATTGGCGTCACCGGCAACCTGCCAGCCTGATAAATAAATGGCTTTCAGTCCGGCTTTGACTTGTTGCATAGCCTGATTACCAGTCAAAGCACCCAGTGCGTTGACGAATGGTTCGTTATTGACCAGATTCCATAACTTCTCGGCACCATTTTTCGCCAAAGTATGTTCGACCTTGATTGAGCCACGCAAACGAACTACATCTGCTGCGGTGTAATTACGTTTAATGCCTATCCAACGCGGATTTGTATCCCAATCTTTTTGTATTTCGGCGATTTGCTGTTCACGAGTTTGCATGGTATTTCTCCTGTAAAGGTATTTGCTTAAAAAAACTAGGTTAAAAATAAAGCGGTTCAACAACGAAATTCACAGAATTAATAGTATGCTTTTTTTTGCGCAGCAACAATGTCTTATATAAGACATATAACTTATTTTTTATTGTTTAAATTCAACAGGATAAATATTATTTTTTGCGATGTGAAATTATTTACCTTAAAATGAAATGCAGATTTGATGCAAAACCAATTTTAAATTTCACAATACGGAAAGGCGATTTCATAATGCAAAATTGCTTGGAGAGATTCGCTGTATGGATAAAATTCATGGCAAATAAAAAGCACAGGCCGCTTTAATCGGTGCCTGTGCTTTTAGTATTGCGTGTAAAGCAACAAAAGAAGATTACACGCCCATTCGAATCAAAATATTGCCCAATTCGCGCAACCCGGATTCCAGATGGGGACTCTGCGCCGCAAACTTGGCAGACAATGCCAAAGTACGGTCACCCAGATCCCCGGGAGCCTCACCATCATGCCGTTCTTTGTCCAATAGTTGGTGAATGTCTTCATTGAGCACGGCCAATAATTTAGTTAACTCAGTATCCACTTGATCGGTCGTACTGAGATGTTCATGCAGACTTTTCAGCGATTCTTTCAGTTGTTCGGTACTCATGGTAATTCCTTAATTAGAAAAAGTGACGATGTGATGCGTTACGCGCAAATCATGCCTGGCAAAACGCAATCCCTATTTGTCGTAAATTAAAACCACCGCCTCGGCGGCTATCCCTTCCTCGCGGCCCAAATAACCCAATTTCTCGTTAGTTTTGGCCTTAATATTAATTCGATCCGGTGTCACCTGCAAATCATTGGCGATATGCTCAACCATGCTGGGAATATGGGGTGCCATCTTGGGTGCCTGCGCAATGATCGTCGCATCTACATTGCCAACACCATACCCCGCCTCATCGACTCTTTTGAGCGCTTCACGCAACAACATACGCGAATCCGCGCCGGAAAAATGATGGTCCGTGTCTGGGAAATGCCGACCGATGTCGCCCAAGCCTGCGGCACCTAACAAGGCATCAGTAATTGCATGCAGCAAAACATCAGCATCGGAGTGCCCCAACAGGCCGGTAGGGTGGGGAATCGTCACACCACCAATGATCAATTTCCGATTTCCAACCAGCGCGTGGCAATCGTAACCTTGTCCAATACGGAAATGCGGAAATGAATTTTTCATACGCTTTTATTCAGATAAGTTTCGACCAAAAACAAATCGTCTGGCCGCGTGATTTTAGTGTTGCACCAATGTCCCTCAATCAATGCCGGCATTAAACCACAGGCCTCGATCGCGCTGGCCTCATCAGTGATTTCAATTGAATTTGCCCTGGCATTGTTCAGTGCAGCCAATAGCGCGCCATGTTTGAACATTTGCGGGGTCTGTGCCAACCATAATCCAGATCTGGGTACTGTCGCCACTTTGTTTTTTCCGGCGTTCAGAGTCTGCAATTTTATCGTGTCAACTACCGGCAAAGCTAAAAGTCCGCCGACCTCATCATTGCCTACACCGTCAATCAATCGACTGACCAGTGATGCGTTGATCCCGGGCCGGGCTGCATCGTGCACCAGCACCCAGTCAGTCGCCTGCAGTTTGTCCTGCATCGCTGATAAACCATTTAACACCGAATCAAATCGTGTGACGCCACCGCAGTATAAGACTGTCAGCCGCAAATCCGGTTTCAGCTCATTCGCTACGTAGGCGTCATTTGGGCTCACTACCACATACACATGCTCGATTTTCTGATGACGCAAAAAAGCATCCACGCTGTGTTGCAAAATACTTTGTCCAGCAATATGCAAATACTGTTTCGGGCAGCTCGCTACCATTCTGGCCCCAACGCCCGCGGCGGGGATCAATGCGAAATATTGCGCAGACGGGTTCAAAATAATATTTATATTCAAAGAAGTGTAAGATAAAGGCCGCCGCCAACTTCAGACCGGAGCCCGATGCCTTAGCGGTAGTTTATAATGAGCGCACCATTGTAGGGTTAATCCTTGGCCATTCCAATAGCTATCACTTCAACACACCTGTTTATTCTCGAAACACCCAAAACAATGCCATTTGATCTGCAATCGCCACCCAAACCAGGAAACCGCATTTCCCTTCCAACATTACACGGGTCGGCTGATTCATTTGTACTGAGCCAGGCTGCGAGCGCCTTAAAATCGCAAGGTCGCATGCTCACTGTATTTGTTGCTGATGCCACGGACGCGCAACGACTACAATCAGAAATTGCCTGGTTTGGTAGCGAAGCAGCGTTACGCTGCCATATTCTGCCGGATTGGGAGACCTTGCCCTATGACGCGTTTTCACCGCATCAGGATCTGGTCTCAGAGCGCCTGGCCACATTGTATGAAGTAGGACATGGCCATTCCGACGTGCTGATCGTTCCGGTTTCGACTGCATTGTTACGCATGGCGCCACCTTCATTTCTGGCTGCATATACGTTCTTTTTCAAACAAGGCGCCACCTTAAACGAAGTACAACTCAAATCGCAACTCACCCTGGCAGGTTACAGCCATGTCAGTCAGGTGATGTCGCCCGGTGAATATGCCGTACGTGGTGGCTTGATCGATTTATTTCCCATGGGTTCTCCCCTCCCGTACCGGCTTGACCTGTTTGGCGAAACAATAGAATCGATACGTACCTTTGATGCCGACACCCAGCGCACGATTTATCCGGTCAATGAAGTCCGACTGCTGCCGGGGCGCGAATTTCCCATGGACGACGCATCACGCACGGCATTTCGCAAACGCTGGCGTGAAGAATTTGAAGGCGACCCCTCGCGCAGCCGGATCTACAAAGACATCGGCAACGGCATCGCTTCGGCTGGTATTGAATACTATCTACCATTATTTTTTGAACAGACGGCAACCTTGTTTGACTACCTGCCCGAAACCGGTTGCATCTGTATGGTGGGTGACATTGACGGTGCCATCAATCGATTTTGGACTGACACGGTATCACGTTACACGTTTCTGAAGTCGGATCGCGAACGTCCGGTATTGGCACCGACTTCACTGTTCCTGCGCGACGAAGACTTTTTTACCATGGCCAAACCTTACGGTCGCTATGTTATCAGACTAAATCCAAACGAAACCGCCGTAATTTCCAGTTCGCTTCCCGATATCGCCGTGAACCGACGCCTGGAAGATCCGCTGGCCAACCTGCGTGCATTCTTATTACAAACCAGGCAGCGCATATTGATCTGCGCCGAATCCAACGGACGCCGTGAGACCTTGCAGCAGTATTTCAAGGAATACGGTTTAGATCCGATCATCTGCGATAGCCTGGGCGATTTTATTACCAGTACTGCGCCACTGATGTTGGGAGTGGCACCACTGTATGCCGGTTTCAATCTGAATAATGGGCTCGGTTTTGTTACCGAAACCGAACTCTATGCGAACGTGGTCAGACGCTCCGGGCGCAAGAGCCAGGAGGCAGCAACCCAGGTCGAATCAATGGTGCGGGATTTATCCGAACTCAAAATCGGCGATCCGGTGGTACATATCCAGCACGGTATAGGTCGGTATCAGGGGCTGATCGCCATGGATCTGGGCGAAGGGGAAACTGAATTTTTGCATTTGGAATATGCCAAGGAAACCAAGTTGTATGTGCCGGTCTCGCAGCTGCACGTCATTTCACGGTATTCCGGCGCGTCGCAAGAAGATGCCCCCCTGCACGCACTCGGTTCTGGCGCGTGGGAAAAAGCCAAACGTAAAGCTGCCCAACAATGTCATGACACTGCCGCCGAACTGTTGAATTTATATGCGCGTCGCGCCTTGCGCAAAGGCCACGCGTTTCAGTATTCTGCGCACGACTATATGGCATTTGCAGAAAGCTTCGGCTTTGAAGAGACCGTCGACCAGGCTGCAGCGATCAAGGCAGTTGTCGCCGACATGACTTCCGGCAAACCGATGGACCGGCTGATTTGTGGTGACGTTGGCTTTGGCAAAACCGAAGTCGCATTGCGGGCCGCGTTTGTTGCCGTGATGGGTGGCAAGCAGGTCGCAATCCTGGCACCAACGACCCTGCTCGCAGAACAACACGCACAAACCTTTGCCGACCGATTCGCTGACTGGCCGGTTAAAATCGCCGAGCTGTCGCGATTTCGCAGCGGGAAGGAGATTACCGCAGCGATCAAAGGCATGAATGACGGCACCATCGATATCGTCATTGGCACGCATAAATTATTGTCCGACGATGTCAAATTCAACCAGCTCGGGCTGGTCATTATTGATGAAGAACACCGTTTTGGCGTAAGGCAAAAGGAAACACTGAAAGCGCTGCGCGCCGAAGTGGACGTGCTGACTTTAACTGCAACGCCGATTCCACGCACTTTGGGCATGGCCCTGGAAGGCTTGCGCGACTTCTCAATTATCGCGACGGCACCGCAAAAACGACTGGCAATTAAAACATTTGTGCGCAGTGAAGATGACTCTGTGCTACGCGAAGCATGTTTGCGTGAACTAAAACGTGGCGGCCAGGTCTACTTCCTGCACAATGAAGTGGATACGATCCAAAATCGCAAAGCGATGCTTGAAAAATTGTTGCCGGAAGCACGCATTGCAATTGCTCACGGACAGATGCATGAGCGCGATCTTGAAAAAGTCATGCGCGATTTCGTCGCACAACGTTACAACATCTTGCTGTGCACCACGATTATTGAAACCGGCATTGACGTACCAACGGCCAATACCATCATCATGCATCGTGCGGACAAATTTGGATTGGCCCAGCTGCATCAGTTGCGTGGACGGGTCGGACGTTCGCATCATCAGGCTTATGCTTATCTGCTGGTGCATGATGTCAAAGGTTTGACCAAGCTGGCACAGCGCCGTCTGGATGCAATTGTCCAGATGGAAGAATTGGGCAGCGGATTTTATCTCGCCATGCATGACCTGGAAATTCGCGGTGCCGGTGAAGTGTTGGGCGACAATCAGTCTGGCGAAATGATAGAAATTGGTTTCCAACTGTATTCGGAAATGTTAAACGAAGCGGTGCGCTGTTTAAAGGAAGGCAAGGAACCAGATCTGGCCGCACCACTGGCAACCACCACCGAAATCAATTTGCACACCCCAGCCCTGCTGCCGAGTGATTTTTGTGGCGATGTACATGAACGATTGTCACTGTATAAGCGACTATCGAATGCCAGCAGCTTTGAAGCCATTGATACCTTGCAGGAGGAGTTAATTGATCGTTTTGGTAAGCTGCCCGAACCGGTGGTAGCCTTGGTCGAAACCCATCGCTTACGGGTTTTGGCAAAATCCGTCGGCATCTTCAAAATTGATGCCCATTCCGATGCCGCCGTGATGCAATTTATTGAAAAGCCGCCGATAGATCCGATGCGGATTATCGATTTGATTCAAAAAAACCGCCATATCAAGTTACACGGACAAGACAAATTAAGAATCACCGCCAACATGCCCGACCTGCCGGCGCGGGTTGGCCAACTAAAATCAGCAATTCGCGCCCTGAAATGATGGACACTATGCATTTGATCTTACAAAGTCTGACTGCTGACAACGCAACACTGCAAAAAATCGCCGAACTGACCGCGCCACAATCGATCGTCGAACTTGCGCCCGGCGTGATACGTGCTGAAGGTCTCGTTTTCACCGACCAACTGATCAAAGAACAGATCACGGCACTGGCCTGCCGGTCGCAGGTCGACGTGCATTGGAAAACATCGTTCCAGAAATTGAGCGACTTCAAATTGTTGGCGATGGACATGGACTCCACCTTAATCACCATTGAATGCATCGATGAGATCGCCGACATGCAAGGACTAAAGCCGCAGGTTTCCGCCATTACTGAATCGGCGATGCGGGGAGAAATCGAATTCGCAGAAAGCCTGACCAAGCGGGTCGCACTACTGAAAGGCTTGCCAGCCACAGCCTTGCAACAAGTTTATGACGAACGCGTAAAGTTTTCTCCCGGCGCTGACCATCTGCTTCAGGCGGTGAAATCTGCAGGGCTAAAAACATTACTGGTTTCGGGCGGGTTTACCTTTTTTACCGAACGCGTCATGCACCACTTGAATCTGGACTACAGCCATTCGAATCAGTTAGAGATTATTGATGGAGAATTGACTGGCAGAGTAATCGGCAATATCGTCGACGCGCAAGAGAAACGACGCACTGTTGAACGTACCTGTGCCGAGCTCGGCATACCGCCATCCGAGGCCATAGTCATGGGAGACGGAGCGAATGATTTGGCAATGATGGGCATAGCCGGACTGTCGGTGGCCTTTCGCGCCAAACCGGTGGTCCGCGCCAAGGCGCACCTGGCCTTGAATTTTGTTGGGCTGGACGGATTACTTAATATATTTTAAGGAGGCAACATGTCACAGGACCTTGTGTTTGACAGTAAATTGGAATCCATCAAGAACACTGCCTGGTGGTTTTATATTTTTCATGCCGTGAGCATGTTGTTCACCTTGGGCGCACTGTCTTTTATTCCAGTTATCCTCAGCTATCTCAAACGTAGCGATGCGGCTGGAACGTTTGTCTACAGCCATCACAACTGGCAAATTAAATCGTTCTGGATTTATCTGGCCTGCGTTTTTTTAGGCTGGATTTTCTTCATCACAATTATCGGTATACCGTTTGCATTCATACTTTGGGGATGCGCCTGGTTGTGGAAGGCCTATCGACTGATCATCGGAATTATGGCTCTCAATGAAAACAAACCAATCGGAAATTTGTCTGACACAGGAGCAAACGCATGATCATCCTTTATTCATGGCCCACACCCAACGGTCACAAAATCCATATTATGCTGGAAGAATGCGGTATCCAGTATCAAGTTATACCCGTGGATATCGGCAGCGGCGAACAATTTGCTCCGGAATTTTTGCAGATATCTCCAAACAACAAGATCCCTGCTTTGATCGACCCCGAAGGACCGGACGGAAAATCAATTAATATTTTCGAGTCTGGCGCAATCATGATCTACCTGGCGGGCAAAACCGGGAAATTCCTTGGCAACACCACGCGAGAAAAATACATGACCCTGGAATGGCTGATGTTTCAAATGGGCGGATTTGGTCCGATGCTGGGGCAGGCGCATCACTTTCGCAATTACGCACCGGAACCTATTCCGTACGCAATTGATCGCTATACCAATGAAGCCAAACGTCTCTATGGCGTCATCAACAAACAATTGGCCAAATCGAGCTATTTAGCTGGAAATGAGTACACCATCGCCGATATGGCAACGTTCGCGTGGGCCAATTCATGGAGAAATCAAGGCATAGACTGGCGTGATTTCCCGCATGCGAAACGCTGGTTTGACACCGTCGCCAATCGTCCTGCCGTGCAACGAGGCTTGCAGGTACTGGCACATTGCCGGAAACCGTTGGTTACGCCCGAAGCAAAAGACGCGCTGTTTGGCACACTCCAATATCAACGAAGGTAGAAATTACCCGGTTGGGTAACAGAGCCCACACCCGAAATCGAAACGTATCAAGTTGGAATATTTACCGAATCAATTTCGGCAGTGATGAATTCTGTAGGTAACAGGTAACGACCAAAAAAGTGCGACACGCCGTACAGGATAAACATCGCGGCCGCCACCAGACCAACATGCAAGAGCCAGAATGCCGGGCCAGCCAGGCGTTCAATCAATCCACCCAACCATCCGACCAGATTATTACACATGAACAAATGCAGGTAATACACACCCATCATCGTTCCGGCGAGCGCCTTGGGCGAAACGCGCGCATACAAGGCCAGGCCAACCGGAAATAAATTGGCGAAGCCCAAAGCATTTAATACTTCAAAACCCAGCACCCACTCTATTCCAGCTTTTTGACCGTGACTTGACAACATTGCGGCAACCGCCAAACACAGCACGCCCGCGGCGCTCAAGCCCAACCCAATCGTCATCTTTACAATCTCACTCGGCTCCACATAACGCCTTGAGTAAATCCGCCAAAATGCCATGCACCCCACCAAACCAGAAAAACTGACAATGGCATCCAAGGTAATCAACCAGGTAGTCGGCATCAAGTGACCGAAAAATACCAGGCTGACATTGTCCGGCACCCACAACAGGTAGGCATTGAAAATTTCCTGATTTCCGACACTACCGACAGCCAATACCGGCAGCATGAATAACAAGAGACAAACAGTACGGATTTCGATTTTTGTTAAAGCTTTTTTTTTCACGGTTTGCGCGGGTCTGGCGACAAAAGTTTGTTCCCTAGGCAGCCATTTGCGACCAGAAAGATAAATCACAAGCGAAAACAACATACCGACACCTGCGGCGCCGAAACCATAGTGCCAGCCATACACCTCACCAAGCGTACCCGCAATAAGCGGGGCAATGATTACGGCTGCGTTGATGAACAAAAAATAAATTTGAAACGCATCGGCGGTCCGCATATCGCCCGGCGCATACAATTCGCTCACCTGGCTGGCCAGATTACCTTTGAAGCAGCCCACACCCACTAACAGACAAAACATCGCAATCAAAAACGAAAAATCAAAAGCCATCAAGAAATGTCCGGCCGCCATCAACAAAGCACCGATCGTGATGGTTTTGGTTTTGCCCAATAAACGGTCCGCAACGATGCCGCCAAGAATTGGCGTCAGGTATACGAAACCGCTGTACAGTCCAAAAATTGCCGAGGCCAATGCAACGGTGGACAGGCTATGTCCATAGATATTTTCGACAAAAGTACGGAACACCTTAAATCCGGCAATGTTCTCAATATGCCCGGGAAGCAGCAACTGATGCACCATGTACAGCACCAGCAAGGTCTGCATGCCATAAAATGAAAATCGCTCCCAGGCTTCAGTAAACGAGATGTAGGCCAAACCACGCGGATGGCCTATGAAAGATTGATCGGTCTGATCGTGTCGTGCAAACTGTTCAGTAAAATTATTCTGATCGATTGAATTCATAGTTTCTTGTTGATAGGTTATTCAAGTGCATCTATGCCCAAAGGCTAGGCAAACTAAAAAAGATCAACCTAAAAACTCAGTTACCTGCAATGGTCATGCTCTCGATCAAAATAGAACCCGTTTGTTTCGTGCCACGAATTATTGTATCCGCACCGACAGCGACAATTTGCTGAAACATTTCAGTCAAATTACCGGCAATCGTGATTTCTTCAACCGGATATTGAATCACGCCATTTTCCACCCAAAATCCAGTCGCACCGCGCGAGTAGTCACCAGTAATGTAATTCACACCCTGCCCCATCAACTCCGTCACCAACAAACCGGTACCCATTTTTTTCAGCATCGCCACCAGATTGTCGCGCGGTTTGGTTAAATCTGAAGTGAACGACAGATTATGTGAGCCGCCCGCATTGCCGGTAGTTTTCATTCCCAGCTTACGAGCAGAATAAGTCGTCAGAAAATATCCTTGCAAGACGCCATTCCTGACTACATCACGACGCAAGGTCTTGACGCCCTCGCCGTCAAATGGTGAAGAGCCAGCAGCAGCGATGACGTGCGGATCTTCCAGCAACTGAATATGCGCCGGAAAAATTGTTTTGCCCAAACTGTCCACCATGAAAGTGGATTTGCGATACAAAGCGCCACCCGACACTGCCTGCACCAAAGCACCAACCAGACCAATCGCCAGCGGCGCTTCAAACAATACAGGGCATTTGCGTGTGTCCAGCTTGCGCGCATGCATGCGCGACAAGGCGCGCTCTGCAGCATAACGACCAATTTCTTCAGGTTGGGCTAATTTTTTCGCATTGCGTGACGACGAATACCAGTAATCACGCTGCATGTGCGCACCGCGCCCAGCAATTGGCGCCACCGAAATCGAATGACGTGACGAAGCATAGCCGCCCATAAATCCGATCGAATTGGCTGCCACAAAATGGGATTGATTCGCGTGCACGCCAGCGCCTTCGCTGTTCTTGATGCGCGGATCAACCTCAAATGCTGCCGCTTCGCAGCGTTTTGCCAGCGCGATCGCTTCTTCCGAACTGATTTTCCATGGATAAAACAACTTTAATTCCTGAGGCTGCATTTCCAAGGTGTCAGGATCAGGCAGACCAGCACAATCATCAGCAGCTGTAAACCGAGCGATGTTATAAGCTGCATCGACGGTTGCCTGCAGCGCTTGAGTAGAAAAATCCGACGTACTGGCGTTGCCGCGCTGTTGTCCAATGAATACGGTAACGCCGATGCCCTTATCTTTGTTTTGCTCGATAGTTTCTATTTTGCCACGACGTACTCCCACTGACAGTCCCACGCCTTCACTGATTTCAACGGCCGCATCTGTTGCCCCTTTGTTACGTGCAAAGCTCAAAACATCTTGTGCAATTTGCTTTAATTGATCTTGACTATAGGTAAACGTGCTCATAGGTCCTCATAGGTCTTTAGGGGCGGGGTTAAAAGGGGTATGATAGCAGCCTTGTAGTTTTTAGTTAGATAAAAGGCACACGCTGCCTGTTAAATTATGCCAAATCCAAACCGTGGCTCATGTGGATTTCAATCCACCGAATTCGAGCAAGAGTATGAACGCCCATCCAAATCCCAATTGAAGCGCGAAATGACTGCGCTGCAAAAATTGGGGCAAGAATTAATCGACCAGCCACGCGACCGCGTCAAACGCGTCCCGATGCCGGACGATGTGCGCGACGCGATCTTAGAATGTCAGCTGATCAAAGATCACGAAGGCCGACGCCGCCAGTTGCAATTCGTCGGTAAAAAAATGCGCAGTCTGGAACCGGAAGAAGTCGAAGCTATCCAGCGTACTATCGACAGCTGGAGAGGCGCATCCAAAGCAGAAACTGCGACCATGCACTCCTTCGAAAAGAAACGCGATAGATTGTTGGCCGATGACAAAGCACTGACCGAATTATTGGAACAGCATCCGCATCTTGAGGCGCAGCATCTGCGTACTCTGATCCGCAACGCACGCAAAGAGCAGGCTGAAAACAAACCGCCGAAAGCCTATCGCGAAATTTTTCAGATTTTGAAGCAGCTGCACATCGATAGTAAAAAAGCTGGCAATGCAGTTGATGAATTCGACGAGGACGAAGAAGACCATGCACCAGGCAGTTTCTGATCCGAACACCGTCTTGCGCATTGGTCTGGTCAGCATTTCCGACCGCGCCTCATCAGGCACCTATCAGGATTTAGGATTGCCGGCCTTGCAGGAATGGCTGACAGCCTGCCTCACAAGTCCTTTTGACATAGTCACCCGCCTGATTCCCGACGAGCGGACACAAATCGAGCAAACTCTGATGAGTCTGGTTGATCAACATCATTGCCATCTGGTTCTCACCACTGGTGGCACTGGGCCATCACGTCGTGATGTCACACCCGAAGCGACCTTGGCTGTCGCAAGCAAAGAGATGCCGGGATTTGGCGAACAAATGCGCCAGATCAGTTTGCGCTTTGTGCCAACTGCGATCTTGTCACGTCAGGTTGCCGTAATCCGTGAAACACCGGATCATGCCGCGTTAATATTGAACTTGCCTGGCCAACCGAAATCAATCAAGGAAACCTTGGAAGGATTGCGCGACGACTCCGGCAATACTTTGGTGAGCGGTATTTTTTCTGCGATCCCATACTGTATCGACCTGATCGGTGGCCCGTATATCGAAACCGATCCGGTACTGTGTAAAGCGTTCCGTCCCAAATCAGCTATTAAACCCGCCTCTCCGCCTACGACGACATCGACATGACTTTATCAGCCATCAAGTTAGAAACAGCAAGCAACCCAACAGTATCAATCATTTGGATGCATGGCTTGGGTGCAGACGGCAATGATTTTGTGCCTATAGTCAAGGAACTCGATTTAAGCGGCTGTCCTGGAATCCGTTTTGTGTTCCCGAATGCGCCGCAAATTCCGGTTACCGTAAACGGTGGTTACGTGATGCCAGCGTGGTACGACATCCGCTCCGCGGACCTGGCCAATCGCGAAGATGAAACCGGACTGCGTTCATCGCAGGCGGCGATTGAAGAACTGATTGGCATCGAAACGGCCGCCGGTGCGCAAAAAATAATCCTGGCAGGATTTTCTCAGGGTAGCGCCATGACGCTGCAAACAGGCTTGCGTCACAGCGATAAATTGGCCGGTTTGATGTGTTTGTCCGGCTACCTTCCCTTGCACCAAACCGTGGCGCAAGAAGCCAGTCCCGCCAACAAAAATGTACCAATCTTCATGGCCCATGGTAATGCTGACCCGGTTGTGCCCATTCAACGGGCACTGCAATCGCGCGACCTGTTGAAACAAATGGGCTATCAAATCGAATGGCATGAATATGAGATGCAGCATTCTGTCTGTATTGAAGAAATCGTTGATATCGGCTGCTGGCTACGGAAAGTCTTAAGACAAGACTGACCAACTTATGGCGCAGTCGCAATAAAGATTAAGCCCTATACGTTTGAAGTTTCTGAAAGCTGGTGTAATTACAACCAGCTTTTCAGCCGCTGCTTCTACTGATCCCTTTCAATACCATACTGGACATCGTGCTCGATGCGGTTGGGCTTTGCGCATGGTATCGCGCGGTGGGCGACTTTTCTACCCACACCGTCGATTAGCATCTGCGTTACCCTCGCGAAGTCAAGACGCCAAATGTGATTACGATCAGTAGCAATATCCAGAAAGGTGATGCCAAGCTCCTGTTCACCCAATACACAATGAAACGTGATGGCGAGTCGATCCCCACCTGCGATTTTGCGCGCCTGCATCTCGACGTGCGCATCATCAAATCAACGCCATTCCCCGATTCCATTTTTAGTAATATTTACCGAATCAAATCCCGATAGGTGCACCAGACTAAACCCGCACAAATCGCCTCACTGCAGATTGAGTCTTGTTCCAATGTGAAATACATTGCCTCAGCACGGAGAATGAGGCTCCGCTATCAACACATAAAAAATACAAGGGTCAGAAAAAAACGACTGAGCGGCGTCAACAAAAATTCATTTTGCAACAACAACTAATTCCTGAAACCAAAAATCGACTTGCACTTGACGGACAAGGCATAGTTGTTTCTTTTAAAGCATCGGGGTAACCGGCAATACACCGTCTTCAATAGAAAGTAGATACTTCTCGAAGCATATTGGAAAATAAAATGTTCCAAAACCGAAGGAGAGCAATTTTATGTTGACAGTAAGTACTCGACATGGCGCGGCGACTATAAGACATGAACGAATTCTGGGTATCCAAAACAAAGCAATCAAGGACGTAGAGGGACAGCTCGGCTGGTATGACCACATTGGAAATTTATTCGAATCAATCAGAAACCTGTTTTTGCCGGAAAATCAAAAGAAGGCAGAGACACTGTTCGCGAATATGTTCAAAGCACATTATGAATATGAGAAGTTGCGCGACGGATCAGCCGATCCCGATCAATGTCAACAAAAAAAAGAGGAGTTTGTCCAATGCTTCAATGATCTTCGGGAGCTGGCACAAGAAAAGCAAAATTTCAAAATTGAAACAGAAGGATCTGAACTGTGTTATTCCATCGCAAATGATGATGCCAATATTACATATAAAGTCAGTCAATTTGAAAATAGCTACATCAGGGGATGCTGGGCACGCTTAAACAATTGCTTTATTAATGAAAATAAACCGAAAGCCATAGAAACGTTTGAAAGAATGCACAAAGAAAATAGTTTGTTCAATACAAGTTCAATTGAAAACAAAATCAACGACTTTGCAGCGCTGGTTCGCCTGGCAATACCGCAGTCGAGACCTGGATTTGAATTGGTTATTTCAGAAGCTAACAATTCCCGCAGTGTGCTTTGCGACATCTCTATGGGCGGTTTGCTATTCGGAGCAGGCATACCGTGTTCAAAAACCAGGCTATCAACCTGTATTGTGGAAAACTTAGAAAATTTGCGGGGAGCCAATGTGACTGGTAGAAATTTGCTGAGCTTGGAACAGCAAGCAATCGTACCCGCGATGCTTCCCCCTATTGGGAACGAAAACCAGCCTTTGCAACAGATTCCCTCAGCTCAACCGGGGCCAATGAGAATTATTATTGAGTCTTTGCCGGCTGCGGTTCCAATACCAACTGGACCAACGGCATCGACGCATCTAGAGTTTGGGAGAGCGCCAGCAGCGGCTAGGAGTGTAGCCGCCATTTCTAGATCGTTAGTCGTAGAAAAAATCTCCCAACAACTTCAAAACACTTTTGATCAGGTGGTTAATGTAAAAATAGGTCCAATCGGCGCGTACGATGACAAGACTTTAAAATCATTAGAATTAAAGCTAAAAGAAATATTCGGCCAAGGCTCTCAATTTTCTCTCGAAGAAAAACAAAAAATCGCCAATGACTTGGTCACAAATATGGATATCAGTCATACCTTTGTTAGAAATCACCGATTCACCAAGGCCTACCTATATAACGAAAAGTTAAAGCAAATTCTTGGTGAATTCGCTGCGCCACTTCCCGGCACGCTTAAAGCGTTGCTCGACAACTCTGGCTGCTAGAGTTTTACTTCGACAGATATCGGCAGCACCAGAGATCCAGCTATTAACACGCTCAATGGAGCTTCAGACATTTACTCCCCCAAGCGAATCTGTAAATTATTTCGCCGTAAATTTTTCTGCTGGTAGGTATTTATTGTCATTTGACACACAAAATGTAAGGCAACTGCCACTGGTTGCCTGAAACAGCTTGCTTTGAACTTGCAACACGATTCCTTTGCGCATCCATAAAAACGAACCAGAACACCCAATACTTGCTAAACTAAATCAGCTTCCGGTTGGCCCATTCACTTTTAAACAGGTTCGTTTGCAATGCTCAAGCTGATCTTCGCAGAAAATCTTTGCTTGCACTTCATCAGGTCAACATTGCTGCTTAGTTGCCTTTGTACCGCATTTAACGCCCATAGCGAACAACAACTGCTGATCACAACCGAATCTTCCATCCCGTTCAACATGTCAAATGACGGTGGCAAGACCGTATTTGGCCTGACTGCCGACGAAGTCCATGAAATCATGCGCCGTGCGCAGATCCCTTACCAGATGCAAATCATGAGTTGGAACCGGGCGTTTGAACTGGCGCGGACTCAGAGCAATACCTGCGTCTTTGAAACCGCACGCACGCAGGACAGAGAGACTCGCTTCAAGTGGATCGGTCCGATCTCCAAAGGCGAATGGGGAATTTATGGCAGTCCGGATAAATTGGGCAAGATCAAACAACTCGCTGACATCAAGAATGCTTCGATTGGTGGCTATAAAGGTGACGCACTTGGTGAGTACCTGACGAAACATGGTTACCATGTGGTCAATTCTTACGACGATGAGACGACACTGCGAAATTTGCTGATCGGTCGTCTGGAATATTGGACCTCCGACACCACCCAGGCGCAGCCAATGTTAATCAAGAGCCATGCAACAGACAAAGTTACTTTATTGTTCACTTACGGAACGTCCGAGTACTACCTGGCCTGCAATCCAAAAGTGCGCGATGCATGGGTGGACCTCATGCGCGCTAAATTAAAAGAAATTAAGGCGGACGGCACTGAAGCGAAAATTGAAGCAAAATATTAATCGACATTTTTGCCCGCTACCCTTTTCGATTCGACTCTGCCGTAAAGCGATGCCGACTATGCCACTTCTCGGCAATTTCTGAGTCACGTCAGATTGATCTATCTGCCAACTATTTAAGCTGGACTTCAGCAAAAAATACCCTAATATTTTCTCAATACCGAAGATTTTCCAATGAATCGCTATTCGAATTAGTTTGAAAACATGTTTTTTTAAACCGGCTCGCGCAGCCTGTTTTGTGTCGATCGACCATACCCCCGATTTGGAGGCCCCATGAGCATCAAACAAAGGATGTACCTACTAATGATTGCGGCAATCGTTGGCCTGGCTGGTCTCGCCGGGATGAGTATTTTTCAAATTAATCGGGTCTTTACCTCGGCCAACTATGTGACCATTAACGTGGTACCCAGTGTGCTGGCATTGGATACCGCTACCATAGCATTTGCAAATATGCAGCTAAAGCTCTGGCAGTACATGGGCACTTCCGATGAAACTTTGAGGAGCGAACTGTCGAATGAAATTAAAGACATGCATACTCAAACAATGGAAAAAATTGGTCTCTATGAAAGGGATTTGATTAGCGATGACAAAGATAAAACACTGCTCATGGAGGATAAGGCCGCGCTTGCGGCATATGAGCCGATACGGGAAAAAGCGTTTGCAATAGCGAACGAGGGCAAAGTCGATGAGGCTCGCGCCTACTTGCTCCGCAATATCAGTGCAGGCAAACGCGTCAAGGCAGCGCTCAAGGCGCACGATGAATACAATATTGTAATCGCCAAACAGTCTGAAGCGGATGCGAATTCAATATTAGGACAGGCGAAAATTCAGGCCCTGTTAGTTTCTCTGGCAGTCATCGCAGCTGTTGGCTTCATGGGCTTTAGAATTACGCGCAAACTAATTAACTCGCTGGAAGAAGCGGTAGAAATTTCAACGAGAGTGGCCAGCGGCGATCTAACGGGCAATATCGAAGTCACTTCTCAAGATGAGTTTGGCCAGCTTATGCAGTCCTTAAAAGATATGAATGATAGCCTGGTAAAAATAGTCGGACAGGTGCGCATCGGAACCGATACGATCACCACGGCGTCGGCAGAGATCGCCAGCGGCAATTTGGAATTATCCTCACGCACGGAATCACAGGCAAGTTCATTGGAAGAAACCGCAGCTTCAATGGAACAGCTCACGTCCACAGTCAAGCACAACTCTGAAAACGCCCAAATGGCAAACAAGCTGGCAGTGACCGCGTCAGAAATAGCGGTTCGCGGTGGCGATGAAGTCACCAAGGTAGTGCAAACCATGGGAACGATCAATGACTCTGCCAAAAAAATTGTCGACATCATCAGCGTCATCGATGGCATCGCATTTCAAACCAATATCCTGGCGTTGAATGCAGCAGTTGAAGCGGCCCGGGCGGGTGAGCAAGGACGGGGGTTTGCGGTGGTCGCATCCGAAGTGCGTAACCTGGCACAACGCTCAGCAGCGGCGGCAAAGGAAATTAAGGGACTGATCGGCACCTCGGTTGACAATGTCGAAGCTGGCAGCAGACTGGTTAATCAGGCAGGTATTACCATGGCAGAAGTAGTTAACAGCATCCGTCAAGTTACCGATGTCATGACTGAAATTACAGCAGCCAGTCGCGAGCAGTCGCAGGGTATCAATCAGGTCAATCAGGCAGTCATTGATATGGATTCTGTCACACAACAAAATGCCGCGTTAGTCGAAGAAGCTGCAGCGGCCGCGGGTGCAATGCAGGATCAGGCCAGCCACCTAACTGAAGTGGTCCGGGTGTTTAAACTTAACGAAACGGCGGCAACCCACACCAGTGTAGCCCAGCGCATTCCGAAAAAAATTGCGCCCGCAAGCAAACAGTATGCTTTCCCTAAAATTGCGGCCAAGCGCGAAGGGCGCCACTCAATCGCGAATAGTCTTGCATCTGAGACTGGAGAGGCAGATGGATTTGAAGAGTTCTAGCCGAGCCTGACTAAAACCTGCTCCAGATGCTCGCCAGCGCCGTATGGTCGGAACCAACGCGGACAAAATTCTCTGTGTCGAATCGGATGGGAAATTCAACGAAAGAACCGGTGTAGCCGCCTCAGCCAGAAAAATATTTTTTAACAAAATCGTCCCGGCGCGATGCCTGATATCGGGTATTGCGTAAGGTCATTTAGTTGTATACGCTAGCGCAAACCTTTACAACGATGACTATCGGAGACTACATGCTGCGCTTTACGCTTTGTTTGACCCTGTGCCTGGCCATGACAACAGGTCAAAGTGCCACAAATGAACCTGGTGGACAAGATTGGGATACCAAATTTCGCGCCATTCCGAAACCGGAAAATATCAAGGAAACGATGCGCAGGATGAGCGCGAGACCGCATCACGTCGGTTCAGCGTATGACCAAGAGAATGCCGAGTGGCTATTGGCACGGTTCAAAGAATATGGATGGGAAGCTCAGATCGAAACGTTTTATGTGCTCTTCCCCACACCCAAAACGCGCTTGTTGGAAATGACTGCGCCGACCAGATTTACCGCCAAATTGGAAGAGCCTGCCGAACCGAATGATCCGACCTCCGGACAAAAAAGCGAGCAACTGCCAAGCTACAACGCCTACTCTATCGATGGCGATGTGACTGCGCCACTGGTCTATGTTAACTATGGCCGTCCCGAAGATTACGATGAATTGACGCGTAACGGCATTTCAGTAAAAGGTGCCATTGTGATCGCACGCTATGGTGCTACCTGGCGCGGCATTAAACCGAAAGTCGCTGCCGAACACGGTGCACTGGCCTGCATTATTTACTCGGACCCAAAAGATGACGGATTTGTAGCTGACAATGTATTTCCAAACGGGCCAATGCGTAACAAAGATGGTGTGCAGCGTGGCAGTGTGCTGGATATTCCCGTTGCGCCCGGCGATCCACTCACGCCGGGCTATGGCGCGACTAAAGACGCCAAGCGCCTCGCTATCAAGGATGCAAAAAACCTGACCACGATACCCGTGCTCCCGATTTCCTATGGCGACGCACAGCCCTTACTGGCCGCAATCACCGGACCGTTGGCACCGGAAGGTTGGCGCGGTGGGCTGCCGATTACTTATCATATGGGCCCGGGTCCCGCCAAGGTACACTTGAAAGTCGCATTCAATTGGGACATCAAACCGGTGTATGACGTGATCGCGAAAATTAAGGGCGCTGACTATCCCGATCAATGGATCATTCGCGGCAATCACCATGACGCCTGGGTCAACGGTGCACAAGACCCTTTAAGCGGCATGTCCGCCATGCTGGAAGAAGCGCGCGGCTTGGGCGAATTACTGAAACAGGGCTGGCATCCGCGACGCACGATTGTTTATACCGCCTGGGATGGAGAGGAACCGGGACTGCTCGGATCGACCGAATGGGTGGAGCAACATGGCGATGAATTGGAAAAAAAAGCCGTGGTGTACATTAATTCGGACATGAACAGCCGCGGCTATTTATTTGTGCAAGGGTCCAATTCCCTGGAAAAATTCATCAATAATGTGGCGCGCGATGTCGATGACCCGGAAACGCATCTGAGTGTCTGGAAACGAATGCAGGCGCAAAGAATAGCCTACGGTACGCCGGAAGAAAGGCTGGATGCGCGCAATCGCGCTGATTTGCGGATTGGTGCGCTAGGTTCAGGGTCGGACTTCACGCCATTCCTGCAACACAATGGTGTTGCGACGCTCAACCTGGGTTTTGATGGGGAAGACGATCAGGGTATTTATCATTCGATTTATGATGACTTTTACTATTTCACCCATTTCCTCGATACCGATTTTGTTTATGGACGCGCACTGGCCCAAGTCGCGGGAACAGCGGTGATTCGACTGGCAGATGCCGAGTTGATTCCGTTTGAATTTACCGATGTCGCCGACACTGTGCATAGCTATATCACTGAATTGCACGGCTTGCTGCGTTCCAAACAGACCGAAATTGCAGAGTTAAACCAGCAAATCGAAACTGGCGTCATTGCAGCGGTGAACGATCCGCGTCGGCCAAAATCAGCACCAAATATTGAATTGGTGCCACCGGCCATGAACTTTGCACCGTTAGAAAACGCTGCAACGGCACTGGAAACAGCGGCGCAGCGTTACAGGAAGGCGGTCGACAGTAGTCAGAATAAATTGCAGCTCAATCCTGCATCGCTACTGAAAGTGAATACCTTACTGATGCAAAGCGAACGCCAGTATCTCGACAAAAACGGCTTGCCGAAACGGGAATGGTTTAAAAATCTGCTGTATGCGCCAGGGTTTTATACGGGCTATTCAGTTAAAACCATGGAGGGCGTACGCGAAGGGATAGAACAGAAGCAGTACGCGTTGATCGATAATGAAGTGTCGAAATTAGCGCAGGCCCTGCAACACGAAATTGATTTGATTAACCAGGCTGCTGCGATTATGGAAGCCAACTAAAGCCATTTACTCAAGCCGCATCTGCAGCTTGAGTAAATCATCGCCAGAATTCTGGCAAGCTACATGTAAAAATTGTTCCACAAATTAGGATCACTGGAATAGGTGAAAAGATCAACAGGATGAACCCAGGATTTCGTGAAATTAAACAGGCATCCGCCGCCCTGACTTTTCGCTTCATGCATTGCCATTTCAGCTGCCCGAATTAATTCATCAAAAGTATCTGCATTACCGGGGTATATACTGATTCCAATACTACAACGAACATTTAAGCCATAAAAATCATTTTCAAGCAGTGTCGAGATGTGCGAAAAGATCTTGTCTGCCAATTCAAAAGCGACGCTTTCAGCGCAGTCCGCCATACCCAGTGCCACTACAAATTCGTCGCCCTTTGCCCTGGCAAATAAATCGTTTTCCCGAATAATGGATTGAATTGTTTGAATAAACGACTTCAACACGCACTGTCCTTGCTGTTGTCCGCATAAGTCATTGACGGTTTGTAGCCCATCCAGATCAATGTACAACACTGCGACAGACCTTAGTTGCATCCGCGCCATTGCCAGCAAACGTTCAATATGGCGACGCATGGCGAGATTGTTGGCCAGTCCAGTTCGTGCATCACGCATCGCTTCGTCAACCTGCACTCCCTGTCCTCGCCTGGCGCAACTCAGATCCACCAAGAGTCCAAGATGGTGGATATCTCCCGTGCTTCCATCCACAATCCGATTGATACTCAACAGCTCCGGGTAAATATCTCCACTCTTTTTTCGATTCCACACTTCGCCCTGCCAGGTTCCGCGATCGCGCACCGATTGCCACATTGCCTCATAAAAGTCGCTGTTGTGCTGGTCAGACTGCAGGAGCGCCGGAGTCTGTCCGCATACCTCGCTGGCCGGATAACCGGTTAGTTTTTCAAATGCTGGGTTAACGTAGATGATCTGATTGTTTTCATCGGTAACCATCGTGCCAAGCAGCGACAAATGAAACAGATTACTGAAGTCGGAGAATTGAACAGACGCTGCTCTCGGTGAGTTCGATAATTTTACGGGTTTGATAGTTTGTGCCATTTAAATTCCTCATATGAATAATATTCAAACGCGAACAAACTTCCCTGATTAATATTTTAGTTTTTTGACTTTTAGTTAAACATAAAGCAACGCCATGTCAGCGATTTGACAAGAAAATTCTATGTCAGGAACGTAGCGGTAAATACTTATTGGAATATCTTTGAAATTTTGGTTATGAAAGGAGAGTCGCAAGCATAAACAAATTGACAAGCTTGTAAAAGCCACACAAGCGGGAAATCATCGTAGTTGGTTCATCAATACATCTTGTCAGTGAAAAGTGACTTATTTTTATGCCTTACCGGCGGCCCTTCCAAAAAAGCAGGTGGTTTGTTTTTTTTACCACTTTTATTACAAATTTGTTCTTTTTTTACTTTGGTAACGATAGGGTTAAGACTACAATTGTTCCGTTATTGACCAGCTTGTTTTTATTTCAGTCGGCGACCGTGAGCAATTTCCTGTTTGATTGATATCAAGCTTTGTGAGATTGACAAACAACTCTCTAATGTCACGTCAAAGCCTTCGTAATTACAGCGTTGTGGAGCAACTGATTATCACGAAATCCAGCAAAAAATCGCCAGCGACCAAACCTGGCAACAGCGACGGGGAGAAAAAATTTCCTGTCGTTGGAATTGGTGCCTCGGCAGGTGGATTGGCTGCTTTCGAAGCGTTTTTTTCCGGCATGCCAACCGACGCTGATCCTGGCATGGCTTTCGTGCTGGTTCAACATTTGGCCCCCGACTACAAAAGCATGCTGTCAGAAATCATTCAGCGCTTCACACGTATGCATGTATGTGAAGTACAGGACGGCATGAAAGTTGAACCCAACTGCGCGTATATCATCCCTCCCAATCGTGAACTGGTGCTGTTGAATGGCTCACTGCGGCTGACAGAACCCAGTGCACCACGTGGTCATCGTCTGGTAATCGATTCGTTCTTTATATCGCTTGCCGAGGACCAGCATGAGCGGGCAATCGGTATTATTTTGGCCGGAACCGGCGCGGATGGAACCGCTGGTATCAGAGCCATTAAGGCCGAAGGCGGAATGGTGATCGCGCAAACCCTGGAGTCCACCGAGTTCGATGGCATGCCGCGCAGCGCGATTGCAACTGGCTTGGTAGATTTCACGCTGGCACCCGCCGACATGCCTGCCCAGTTAATCAATTATGCGGCCCACGCCTTCGGCAAACTCCCAAAATCAGTCCAAACTATAACCTCAATGTCAGACACCGCACTAAAAAAAATCTTTACTCTGCTCCGTTCCCAAACCAGTCACGATTTCTCTCACTACAAACCGAGCACGATTAACCGCCGCATCGAAAGACGCATGGCGGTGCATCAAATTGCAACGCTGACTGAATACGTCAAATATTTGCAGCATGCGCCTGAAGAAGTCAGTGCATTATTTCGTGATCTTTTGATTGGCGTGACTAATTTTTTCCGCGATCCAAAGGCGTTTTCCGCATTGGAAGAAAAAATAATCCCGAAACTGATTTCAAAAAAGCCCGATGGCGTTCCGATTCGGGTTTGGTCTCCAGGTTGTTCCAGTGGAGAAGAACCTTATTCGCTCGCGATTCTGATGTATGAAGCCCTGGCAAATTTAAAGAAAAACAATGCGGTACAAATTTTTGCGACCGACATCGATAGCCAGGCGATCGCAACTGCGCGGGCCGGAATCTATCCAGCCAGCATGGCGCAAGCGATCAGTCAGGAACGGCTGGCACATTTTTTTAATGCCGAGCCAGACGGAACTACTTATCGGATCCGCAAGGAGATTCGCGACATGCTGGTTTTTTCAGAGCAGAATGTCATCAAGGACCCACCATTTTCCAAGCTGGATTTGATCAGCTGTCGCAACCTGATGATTTATCTCGACGCGGAACTGCAAAAGATATTAATTCCGCTGTTTCATTTTGCATTGAAGCCGGGCGGCATCTTGTTTCTCGGCACATCTGAAGGTATTGGTGGCTTCGAAGATTTATTCGAAGTACTGGATCGCGACAACAAAATTTATCAACGCAAGGAAGACTACCGATGCCTGCAGCGCACTGTATTGGGACGATTTCTTGAACCTGTGCCGAGACTGGATTTGACGCATATCACCGAAAGCAGCAAGCCTGTGACTCCCGTAAAATTGGAATTACGCAAATTGACCGAACAGATGCTATTGCAGCAGGTTGCGCCACCCAGTGCGATGGTCAATGAACAAGGCGATATCCTTTACCTGCATGGCCGCACTGGCATGTTTCTGGAATTGACTCCCGGTATAGCCGGCATCAACAATATTCTGAAAATGGCGCGCGAAGGTTTGCGCCCCGCCTTGACCGCCGCATTGACTAAATGTGCCGAGACGCGGCAAATCACCCACAGCAATGGTTTGAGTGTCAAGACCAATGGACATTTCACTTCAGTCAACCTGTCGATTTTTCCGGTGTCATCGAATCATGTAGCAGCGCCCGCTTCACTTTACCTGGTCACCTTGGAAGAAGGTCCACTGTTGAATCAATTGGTACAACTGTCGACCGGCAAGGCAGATGGCGAACCGAACGCAGGTAACGATGCACAAATCGCAGCATTGAAACAAGAGTTGCGGATCAAGGACGAATACATTCAAACTGCTCAGGAAGAACTCGAGTCATCGACGGAAGAATTAAAATCGTCGAACGAGGAGATGCAATCTGTCAATGAGGAATTGCAATCGACCAATGAGGAATTGGAAACATCCAAAGAAGAGTTGCAGTCGGTGAATGAAGAACTGGCAACCGTCAACGCGGAATTACAAACCAAAGTCATTGACCTGTCGCGTGCCAATAACGACATGAATAATTTACTTGCCGGCACTGGCATCGGCACCATTTTTGTTGATCACGAATTGCGCATATTGCGTTTTACGCCTGCTGCCAGCATGATCATCAATTTGATCGCCAGCGATATAGGTCGGCCTGTGGGGCATATTGTTTCCAATCTGCTCGCTTACGACAAATTTGTATCGGATATCAAGGCAGTCCTGAATACCCTGATTCCAAAAGAACTGGAAGTACAATTGATCGAACACAAATGGTATGCGATGCGGATCCAGCCTTACCGCACTTTGGACAATGTCATCGAGGGCGCAGTCATTTCCTTCGTTGACGTTACTGAAAAGGTCAAGATCAGAGAGTCGTTACGACTTGCCGAAGATTCATCTCGCTTGTCAAATGTTGTGCGCGATTCAACTGACGCCGTGATCGCCCATGATCTGGACGGGCGTATTCTGTCATGGAATCCGGCTGCAACAATGCTCTACGGCTGGACGGAGGCTGAAGCCTTGAAACTAAACATTGCGGACTTGATTCCGAACAATGCAGACAAAAAAGAAATAGGAGATGCTTTAAGTCTCACTGAAATAACCGTGCTTGAAGCAAGACAGGCAAAGCGATTAAACAAAAATGGAAACATCATTACGGTCCAACAATGTGCGACCACTTTGGTGGACGGGACTAAAAAAGTATACGCAATAGCTACAATGGAACGCGCGTATGGGTAGGAAGATCTTCGTCGGTAGATAAAATGGTTATTCAAGACAAACATCCAGAGAATGAAACCGGGGCAATGCAGCTGCAGGACCAGTTGCGTGCGCACGCTGAGGAAATACATCGAAAAAACAGTGTCCCGCCGAATCAGGATACGCCGCTCGCTCCGGCCGATGTACAAACGGTGCTGCACGAATTGCACGTGCATCAGATTGAACTGGAAATGCAAAATGAAGAACTGCGCAGGATTCAAAATGAGCTGGACAAGACTCGCGAACATTACTTCGATCTGTACGATCTGGCACCGGTCGGGTATTGCAGTGTCAGCAAATCAGGGCTGATCTCACAAATCAACCTCACCGCAGCGATACAGTTTGGCGTACCCCGTGAGGAACTGGTTGGACTGCCCCTCTCCAAATTTATTTTCAGAGATGATCGCGACACTTTTTACCTATTAAACAAACATCTTTTCGAATACGGCGACTCGCAAAAATGTGAACTGCGCATGCTGAAAAAAGATGGGACCCAATTTTGGGCTGCACTGACAGCCAGTACGGTGATCGATTCAGGCGTAGTGTCCGAGCTGCGCATCATCATCTTCGACGTGACCGAGCAGCGCCACATGCAAAATGAATTGCAGACCAGTTACGTCAATCTAAAAACTGCGAAGAAACATCTTGAAGATGCCAATGCAAAAATGCACCTTTACCAGCAACAGTTGGTAGGTCTGGTCGCGCATCAGCAAAACATCAAAGAAGCGGAGCGAATCCGTATCGCACGTGAAATTCATGACGAACTGGGTAGCGCCTTGACCGGTGTCAAAGCCAACCTCTCCGTGGCCATGCATGAAGATGCTGTCAACGGGCGCATCACCAATCCACGCATGGCTGAAGCCTGTTCGCTGTTGGATGGTGCTGTCAATACCGTGCGCAGGGTTGTCGCCGAGTTGCGGCCGAGCGTGTTGGATCAATTGGGCGTCTGGACTGCTTTGGAGTGGTATGTCGAACAGGTTGAACAGCGCACCGGCATAGAATGTCAAATGACCATCGACGACGACCTGCAGGATCTGCAAGTCGACGCGGAACGCAGCACTGCCTTATTTCGTATATTGCAAGAATCTTTGACCAATGTCACCAAGCATGCCAGTGCGAGTTTGGTTGAAGTGCGCGTCAAGCGCGACGATGATGTACTCCAGATGGAAATCGAAGACAATGGCAAGGGAATCGATAAAACTCGATTGCCGAATCATGAATCATGGGGCATTGCAGGCATGGTTGAACGCGTTAAACGCTTTGATGGTGATTTAACGATTGTCGATACCTCGCATGGCACACTTGTAACCGTAAGACTACCTTTAGAACAATCCAATGACTGAAAAGAAAACATCCATTTTGCTTGTTGACGATCACGAAGTTGTTCGCAACGGAATCCGCCTGATGCTCAGCACGACCAGTGGACTTGTGGTCACCGGCGAAGCATCCAATTCTCAAGAAGCACTGCGTTTAATCCGCGAACAGGATTTCGATGTAGCTATCGTTGACCTGGGTTTGCCGGATAAGACTGGCCTGGAATTACTCAAGCGCATGCTGGCCGAAAAGCCGCGTATTGCGGTGCTGATTTTCAGCATGTACGCAGAAGAGATTTACGGCATCCGAGCCTTTAAACTGGGCGCGTCGGGATTTCTGTCGAAAAACAGCGATGTCGAAACAGTGGTCGAAGCGGTCAACAAGGTCGCTACCGGCGGAAAATTTATCAGTGCAGCCATGTCAGATAAATTGGTCAAAGTATTTCGCGGCGAGAAGCCGGTGCAGCATGACACCTTGACCAATCGTGAGTTGGAAGTATTACGCATGCTGGCTGCCGGTGAGCCATTGATCAAGATCGCGGCTAACCTGAACCTGAGCGCGAGCACCATTACAACTTACCGCTCGCGCATCCTGGTTAAAACCGGTCTGAAAAACAATGTACAACTGGCCCGCTATGCGGCTGACTGCAATCTGGTGTAAGCCACTACGCCTTTGCCGCAGCCGCGACGTTCTTGGCCCAGACCAGCGAACTTAAATGGGCGCGATTGACCTCGCTCGGAGAAATATGCAGGCTGTCGGCCAAGGAACCGGCCAATGCGCTATTGAGTTCGCATGCCTCGGCCAGGGATAAATACGGGCCGTAGGCGCCTTCGCGAGTCAGCAAGGCCTGAGTGACCAGTTCGGGCAACTGTACCGTTGCCAGCACGCGATCCATCGGAACATTCAACAGCCGATCCAATAACGAGAACATCCCGGCCACAAATAAATTCTCCGCATCACCCTTGGGTAATTGCGGCACGCCCAACATTTCCGCAAATCGACCGCGCACGATGGCCGTTTCCATCAACACGGGTGAATACCCGCTGCTGCTGGCGGTGGCAAGCAGCACGGAAAGCCAACGATACAAAGGGCTGTAGCCGAGCAACTGCACGGCATGTTTCAAAGATTGAATCGGTGTGCGCAAACCAAAACCGGCCGAGTTAATGTACTGCAGCAGTTTGTACGACAAGCCCGCATCGCGTCGCAGCACAGCTTCCAGCGAAGCGATGTCAGCGTTCTTTCTGACCAATTCCATCAACTGCAAAATCACCGTTTGTGCTGCATTGATACCTTTAGGCTGATTATTTTGTTCTGGTCTTGGGGTCAGGTGCAACTTGCCGACAAAGGCATCCAGACCCAGTGCGGCGCAGGCGTCAAAATCCTGCCAGGTCAATATTTGCCGCGCCACCATGCGAATCGATGACTGCTTCAGAGCGGCATACATTTTTGCCTGTGCAGCGAAGTCGGTCGCACTGAGCCGTACTTCAATGTGCGAGATCAATCCCAATATGGTTTTATCCAGACGGTTAATATCGGCACCGCGCAGACAGATACCGTAACCCTGCGCACGCAGCGCTTTCACGGCTTCCAGCGTCGCTTCGTCAGCCAGATAGGACCTTCTGATCGTCAATACGATATTTTGCGGGGGCAGCAACTTCAATGCCGGGGCCTGGAACAAAGCTGGTACGGTTTCAAGAAAGATCAGGCTTTCTGCCAACATCCAGCCATCTTCAGGATCGATCAACTGTTCCGCTACAAATTCCAGCAAAGAATTCAATTCTTCATCACTAAGCGGATCGGTGTTTTTTTGTTGCCAACTTAATTCATAACCTATCACCTGCTGCTTCGAGTTAAGCAATGGCTCTCTCAAAATGAAATTCGCGTCAGACATAATCCTTGATTCCTCAGTTTAAAATCCCAAACTATCCAACAAATCGTCCACCTGCTCCTGATCGGCAACCACATCGAGTTTATTGGTGGGATTTACCTGCGGACCGTTTAACAGCCCGTCGCCGCTATGCCGCTTCATTTCAGCCGGAGAATAGTCGATCAAAATCTGTACCAATTGCTGCTCTATGTTTTGCGCCAGGCCGGTAATTTTCTTGATCACCTGTCCGGTTAAATCCTGAAAATCCTGCGCCATCATGATATCCATCAGATGGCCTTTGGTATTCGCGGTGTCTTTACTGACTGAACTTAAATACTGCAAAGTCTGACTGGCACATTGCCTGAATTCGGCTTCTGAAAACGGCCCCTGCAACAAGCGGTTCAAATCATTCACAATATTTTTTGCGCCGGCATCGATCTGCTCTTGCAGTGGAATAGCGGCATCGGTCGCGTTTAACACCTTTTGTGCCGCTTCTTCCGATTTCTTGGCGACATAATCCAATCGGTCACGCGCATTGGGAATATCTTCGGCGGCGGTCAGCAGGAGCTTATCGAGTCCAAGTCCGCGCAAACTGTCGTGCAAGGAGCGGGTCATGTGACCTATTCGAAGCAAGACCTCATCGTGCTGCAATTTATCTGCAGCAGAAGCTGTTGCTCCCTGATCGGATAAGCCTGTCATATCAAGCTCCCGCTTTCCCCAACTTTTCAAAAATCTTGCCCAGTTTTTCGTCCAGTGTTGCGGCAGTAAATGGTTTCACCACATAACCATTCGCGCCAGCCTGAGCTGCTGCAATAATATTTTCTTTCTTGGCTTCAGCAGTAACCATCAACACCGGAATTTTAGCCAGAGCTGGATCAGCACGAATCTGCTGCAGCATGGTTAATCCATCCATGTTTGGCATGTTCCAATCCGAAATGACAAAATCAAATTGACCGCTTCTTAATTTGGACAAGCCCATAGCACCGTCTTCAGCCTCATCGACGTTGGTATAGCCTAATTCTTTTAACAAATTTCTTACGATACGACGCATTGTAGAAAAATCATCTACCACAAGAAATTTCATATTTGGATCAGACATAATTACTCCGTGTTTTCATAAAACCAATCAAATGTAAGTGAGACCTGCGCATACCTATAAATTTAGTTCTTATTTAAAATATTACCTAATTTTTTCTGCGCTAAATTGCATATATTTTTCAATTTACCGGCTAAACCCGCAAAGCGCGTCCGCCTTGCGTTGTCAAATAGTTCAAAACCAGACCCGCCAAATCATTGAGTGGCGCAACTTCATGCACCGCACCGACCGCAACAGCTTCACGCGGCATACCAAAAACTACACAGCTGGCTTCGTCCTGCGCGAAATTGTAGGAACCACTCTGTTTCATTTCCAACATGCCCGCAGCACCGTCTTTACCCATCCCGGTCAAAATCACTCCAACCGCATTTTTACCCGCGTTGATTGCTGCCGAGCGGAACAACACATCCACTGATGGTCGATGCCGATTGACTGGCTCATCCTTGTTCAGACGGGTCATGTAATTCGCACCGCTACGCGCCAATACCAAATGCGAATGCCCCGGCGCGATGTAGGCGTGTCCAGGCAGGATCCGCTCTTCCCCTTCGGCCTCACAGACGCTGATCTGACACAGGCTGTCAAGCCGCTTGGCAAATGACTTGGTAAACCCTTCCGGCATATGTTGCGTAATCAAAATTCCCGGACAGTCGGCCGGCATTTTCATCAGGAAGGTCTTGATCGCTTCAGTCCCGCCGGTTGAAGCACCCACGATAATTAATTTTTCACTACTGATCAGCGGGCTTCGTAAGGCGGGTAGATTGCCGCCTTGCTGGTGTTTGGTGTCAGCTGCGGCCTGGGCTCTGCTTCTGATTCTGGCGCGCGATACGGTACGAATTTTGTCCGCAATCAGTTCCGTGTATTCCAGCATACCGCTTTGTATCGAAATCTTTGGCTTGGTCACAAAATCGACCGCTCCCAACTCCAGGGCCCGCATGGTAATCTCGGAACCGCGCTCAGTCAATGAGGAAACCATCAGCACCGGCATCGGGCGCAGGCGCATCAACTTCTCCAAAAACTCCAAGCCATCCATCTTGGGCATTTCTACATCCAGCGTCAGCACATCCGGATTGGTTTTCTTGATCAGTTCGCGCGCAACCAGTGGGTCAGGGGCAGTTCCTACCACCTCCATATCCGGTTGGGATGAAATTATTTCTGTCAAGACGCTACGGATTAAAGCAGAGTCATCGACAATCAGCACTTTAATTTTCATGACTGTGATTTCCGCTTTAGATAAACAAGATCAAAATAAATCAATTTCGCCACCACCAAGGTTGTCTCTCTTGAGTTTGTTGGCATACTCTATTTCGCGTTCTTTCAGCGTGTCGTTATGTACTACCTTGAGCTTTTTTACCAATACTTTTCCGGAACGGGGAAAGAAGTAGACTTTTCTGGGATGAATATCGATCAGATCTTCTGCCGTGATCCGGATGTTTTCCATCTTCAGATAGTCGCGCACGAATTTGGCATTGCGTTCGCCGACGTTGATTGAGGTAAATCCGCGCAAGACATTCCCACCACCGAACACCTTGGCTTCAAAATTTTCGCGTTTGGCGCCGGCCTTCAACAATTCATTGATCAAAATTTCCATCGCATAGGTACCGTAGCGCATCGATGTGGATATTGGGCTGTTCTCGTCATTCCCGCTATCGGGCAGCATAAAGTGATTCATCCCGCCAATCCCGGACACCCGGTCACGAATGCAGGCCGACACACAAGAACCTAACACGGTCACGATGACCATATCTTTTCCGGAAAAATAATATTCACCGGGCAAAATTTTAGCTGCATCACAATCGAAAGTGCGATCAAAATAAAAATTTGTTGCCAGATGCTCGATGCTCATCACACTCATGGCAATCCTTTAACGGGAAAATTCATAAACTGTTTTCCCGCGCAATTGAAACGTGTCCGTTAAATAGGAGAAGTTCTCGGAATGACCGACAAACAGCAGGCCATGCGGCTTCAACAGAGGGGCGAAGCGTTGCAGAATTTTTTTCTGGGTCGGCTTGTCAAAATAAATCATCACATTGCGGCAGAATATTGCATCAAAACTGCCGCTGATCGGCCAGCTGTCCGACAGCAGATTCAATTGTTTGAATTCGATCATCTGGCGCAGTTCGGGACGAACACGCACCTTTCCTTCGTGTGCGCCTTTGCCTTTCAAGAAAAACTTCTTGACCCGTTCACCCGACATTTTATCCAGACGATCCATGTTGTACACGCCGTCCTCGCCAACTCCCAACACATTGGTATCGATATCGGTCGCAACGATTTTGGCAGGTGGACTCATCTTGCCAAATGCTTCGCACAAGGTGATCGCAATTGAATATGGCTCTTCACCGGTTGAACTGGCAGCGCACCACACCGTCATTGGATCTTTCAACTTGGTAGCGAACTCTGCCAGTAAGGGAAAGTGATGCTCTTCCCGGAAAAATGAAGTCAGATTGGTGGTTAATGCATTGGTAAACGCCACCCATTCGTCTGGATCAACACCGCGTTCCAAATCGTCCAGATAGTCGCTGAAACTGGTGATGCCAGTTGCCCGCAGCCGTCTGGCCAAACGGCTGTAAACCATTTCCTGCTTGCTGTCACTCAAGGAGATGCCGGCACGCTGATAAATCAATCCGCGCACCCGCTCAAAATCCTTGACAGTAAAGTCAAACTCTTTGCCCGACTCTCTTGATCCCGCCGCCGTAACCATGGTATTCCCTTGTTCCAGATCGCTGATAGTTTGCAGCTGTCTTAATTGACCTGATGTTCCACCAGTCCCATATCGGCGCTGGTCATTAATTTGTCGATATCGACCAGAATCAGCATGCGCTCATCAATGGTGCCCAGCCCAATCAGGTAATCTGAATTGAAGGTCGTATCCATTTCTGGTGGCGGTTTGATCTGATCGGCGGTCAGTGTCGTCACGTCGGACACACTGTCCACAACCATGCCAACCACCCTGCCGTTGATATTCAAAATAATCACCACGGTAAATTGATCATAAGTGGGCGAACCCAGATTGAATTTGATCCGCATGTCCACAACGGGAACAATGATCCCGCGCAGATTGATCACACCTTTGACAAACACCGGTGCATTGGCGATTCGAGTGACTGCCTCGTAACCGCGTATTTCCTGCACCTTCAGGATATCGATCCCGTATTCTTCCTTGCCAAGTGTGAATGCCAGGAATTCGCTCCCTGCCACCTCACTGGTGATTTTTGAATGCCCGGCAGACTGGTGATCTGACTGTGACGATGCCATCATAATTTACTCCTAAATGTCTGGTTCCAAATTCGTAGTTCTACAATCTCAATGCTAAGTTCTCAATAGTGCAGAAACATCCAGAATCAATGCGACACCACCGTCGCCCAAAATCGTTGCACCGGACACACCGGGAACTTTTTTGTAATTTGATTCAATATTTTTTACGACCACCTGCTGCTGGCCGACCAGTTCGTCGATAAACAAGGCAGCGCGTTTCCCATCGACTTCCAGGATCACGACAATCCCCAAACAGGGATTGGTGAATCTGGGTTCAATGCCAAACACCCGATGCAGTGCGACCAGGGGTAAATATTCATCCCGGACTTTAATCACCGTACCCTTGCCGCTGATTTCTTTTATGTCGTCCGGCACCGGTTGCAGCGATTCGACCACATAACCCAACGGCAAAATATAAACCTCTTCACCGACTCGAATCGACATGCCATCCAATATCGCCAGCGTCAACGGCAGAGAAATGACAATGGTTGTGCCGAATCCTTTGGCCGAGCGGATATCCACCACGCCGCCCATATTGGTGATATTGCGCTTCACCACGTCCATGCCGACGCCTCGACCGGAGACATCGGTGACCACTTCAGCAGTGGAAAATCCCGGCGCAAAGATCAACTGCCAGACTTCTGCGTCGGGCATGTTGTCAGCCACTGACAGGCCCTGCTCGCGCGCTTTGGCCATGATTTTTTCGCGATTCAATCCCCCGCCATCGTCGCTGACTTCGATCACGATATTGCCACCCTGATGCGCGGCAGATAAGGACAATCTGCCCGCTTCGTATTTACCCTCTGCCAGGCGTACATCCGGCATTTCAATACCGTGATCAATACTGTTTCTGACCAGGTGGGTCAATGGATCAACAATGCGCTCGATCAATCCTTTATCCAGTTCGGTCGATGCGCCATACGTCACAAACTCGACTTTTTTGCCCAGCTTGGAAGCCAGGTCGCGCACCATGCGCGGGAAGCGCGAGAATACGTAATCCATCGGCATCATGCGGATCGACATGACGGCTTCCTGCAGATCACGGGTATTTCTGGTGAGCTGACCGATACTGTTCAAGAGCCGCTCGTGCTCCAGCGGATCGAGCGTCGAAGTACGTTGTTCCAGCATCGCCTGGGTAATGACGAGTTCACCGATCAGATTAATCAGCTGGTCAACTTTTTCTATACCGACCCGAATGGTGGTCGACTCCTGATTGGCTACAGCTTTTTCTGCCTCTTTTTTCCCGCCGGCCTTTTCATCACCTGCAACGTGCTGCGCGACGTCCTTCTCCATTTTTTTGGAAACGCCCTTCATGATTTCTTCGGGCGACCGATCCAATGCAAAAGCAGGATCGATCGGATCAAAAAAGCCATAACCTAATTTATCTTCAAGCGGCTTATCAATCGGATCAAAAAATCCATATCCCAGTTCATCTTCATTTTCTTCCCGGGCCGGTATTTTGGTGATGGCAATTTCAGTAATGACCAGATCTTGCGGATCCAGAATAAACGAACAAATCGCCACGATGTCGTCTGGAGTGGCGTTGGTATTTAATACGAAAGCGATCCGGTTATCATCTAAAATTTCTTTGGCGTTCTCACCCAATAAACTGAGCTCGTCTCCAATTGTCTCAATCTCGGAATCCGAAACTCTGGGAAATTCGATCCGAAAACATTTTCTGAATTGTTCGTCAGGCGGTTTTTCAATATAGCTTTCAATCTTGGGTGGCGGCGCTATATGGGAAGAATTTTGCGCCAGCGACTGCAGCATCATGCGCACGTCGGCGACGGCTTCCTGATCCACTGCGGCACCAAACTTATGGCCATTCAATTGCATCTTCAGAATATCTTTGGCGATCAAAAAGGCATCGACATGTTCCGAAGTTATCGCCATTTCTCCCTTGCGGATATGGTCGAGCAGCGATTCCAGAAAATGCGTGACATCGGACATATCCGAAATACCAAAGGTCGACGCACCGCCCTTGATAGAATGGGCAGTACGAAAAATCGCATTCAAATCCTCCATATCCGGATCTGCGATATTAACGGCTAACAGCAGCTTTTCCATTTCTGCCAGCAGTTCTTCCGCCTCATCAAAGAAGACTTGATAGAACTGGCTCATTTCTATTGCCATTACCCCACTCCCTGATTCTTTTCATCCCTCGAACGCGCCATCGCTTCAAGCACCTGGTCAGCCGATTACTTTTTTCACGACTTCCGTCAATTTCTGCGGATCAAACGGCTTGACCAGCCAGCCGTTGGCACCGGCTGCCCGACCTTTGGATTTCATGTCGTCGCCGGACTCGGTGGTCAGCATCAGAATTGGCACTTTTTGATAACTGGGTAAGGCGCGTAAGGCTTTGATCAGCGTCAGTCCATCCATGCGTGGCATGTTTTGATCAGTCAGCACCAGGTCAACAACCTGCAGCTTCGCCTTGTCCAATCCATCCTGGCCGTCAACGGCTTCAATGACCTGATAGCCGGCAGCTTTCAGGCTAAACGACAGCATTTGCCTGAGCGAGCCCGAATCGTCCACCGCTAATATAGTTTTTTCCATCATGACTCCAACATTTACGTTTGTGGGTTACCACCCAAATTTCACTTTTTCCTGCCGCACTTCGCCTGTCACTGCCAGACTCAGGTATTTCCAAAATCAAAACATTTCAATATCACCGCTGTCCATGTCTTTTTGATGCACGGCTTTACGCAGCACATCCTTGAGTTCTGAACTCTGCACATCCAGGTTCTTGTTGATCTCATTGAGCATCAGCACAATCTCGTCCTCCGGGCCTTCGGTGGGCATGCCGCTGCCTTCCATCGCCAATTCACTCAGAACATTGCGCAAGCCAATAATGCGCTGCACAGTTCTGGCCAATAGCTGACTGGTCAGATCCTGGAACTGCAGTCCGGTGACTGCCTCATTGGTGTGCTGGGCAATTTCATCACGGAGCTCACGCAGACGATGCATTTTCGGGTCGTCCTCGGCCATCCCGGCCAACAGAATTTCGACCTCGCGTTGTTGCGCACTGACTGCGCCATGCAATGCAAAAAAGCTGCTGCCCAATTTTTCGACGGCTTCGCCAAGCAGAAATGCAGTCTGAACCAGATCTGTTTCCACTTCCAGCAGATGCTGTCTGCCATGATCTGAGACACCTGTTAACAGGCGCTTGACTTGAGACCCTAACATTTTCTTCCTTGTCATGATTTACCTGTCTTAGTCTCTCAATTAGCCCAACACTAAGTTGTCCAAATATGCGCGACGGCTGTCACTGCGCTGCCTGTTTGCCCGGTTCTTTACTGACTGTTGCTGGCTCAGCGACAGCAGACTCTTTCGTGTCTAGCTTGCCAACATCAATTGCACCGCCGTCCTGCGCCGCTGCCAGCTCGGCCTGCTTGTTCATTACGATAATGCTGATGCGTCGATTGATTGGGTTGACCGGATTTTCCTTGTCAAACAGAACCGACGAGGACAGCCCGATGACGCGCAGCATTTTGGTCTCATCCATGCCGGCCGCCACCAATTCCCTGCGTGTTGCGTTGGCCCGGTCTGCCGACAATTCCCAGTTACTGTAGCCGCGTCCACCGCTGGAATACGGCGCTGCGTCTGTGTGACCGGAAATACTGATCCGGTTCGGCACTTCATTCAAAGCCACACCAATTTCATCCAGCAATTCCTTGGTGTAGGGTTGCAGATCGGCTTTCGCTAACGCGAACATCGGCCGGTTTTGGTCATCGACAATCTGAATGCGCAAGCCGTCTGAGGTCATATCAAGCACCAACTGCTTCTTGTACTGTTTCAAGGTCGGATTGGCATCGATGACTGCTTCAATCTTTTCCTTTAAGACTTTCAAATGTGCTGCGTCTGCCTGTGCCAGAGCTGCTTCGGCATCTTTCAGGCTATAACTTTTCTTATTCTTGACTGCGTCACTTTTCTTGGTCTGTCCCTCAGATGCGGTCAAATCTTTTCCGCCTCCTTTGATGATGCTCGAACTGTCGCCGGAACCTTCACCGCCCTGCATCGCCACTTTGAGCGGCGTTTGAAAATACTCGGCAATCCCCTGCAAGGTTCCCTTGGTGGTTGAACCGAGCAACCACATCAAGAGGAAGAACGCCATCATGGCCGTCACAAAATCGGCGTAGGCAATTTTCCACGCTCCGCCATGTGCGCCCGGAGCCACTTTCTTGATCCGCTTAACAATAATTGGCCTGAGTTCTTCGCTCGCCATCTCAATTTCCCGCCATTATTTAGACTTGCTCTGTTTAATATGCTCTTCCAGTTCAGAGAACGATGGCCGTTCGGTGGAGTACAGTACCTTCCGACCAAACTCAACCGCCAGGGCCGGCGCGAATCCATTCAGACTGGCGAGCAAAGTAACTTTGACGCACTGAAAGGTCTTCGACGATTCTTCAACCTGCTGCTCCAACAGTCCTGACAAAGGACCGACAAACCCGTAAGCGAGCAAAATCCCCAAGAACGTACCGACCAGCGCGTGTGCAATCAGCTCACCTAATTCAGCAGGCGGAATACCAACCGATTCCATGGTGTGCACCACGCCCATCACCGCGGCAACGATACCGAAAGCGGGCAAACCGTCGCCCAGTTTTGCGACAAAATGCACTGGAGCGTGGGCTTCGACATGGTGGGTTTCGATTTCGTTATCCATCAGATTCTCGATCTGAAACGCATCCATATTTCCGGACACCATCAGGCGCAGGTAGTCGCAGATAAACTCCATCAGATGATGGTCGTGCACCACCAATTCGTATTTACTGAACAAGGGACTTTCTTCCGGCGTCTCAATATCGCCTTCAATCGACATCAATCCTTCTTTGCGAACTTTGCTCAGGACATCAAACAGCATCGTCATCAATTCCATATACATGGTTTTGTTATATTTCGACCCCTTGAGTACGCCCGGTAACGCTTTCAAAGACGCTTTTAATGTTTTGCCATTATTTCCCACCAAGGCGGCACCAACCGCGGCGCCACCAATCATTAACAGCTCCAAAGGCTGAAATAATGCCGCCAGATGTCCGCCGCCCATCGCGAAGCCGCCGAACACTGCACCACAGACAATTACATACCCAACGATCACTAACACAAGCCGGCTCCCTCAAAAGGTTCTTTATCACCAACTTAAGTTAGACTAAAAATCGCTGAGTTTCCATGAAAAAATTCTATTTCAGCTAAATTCCTTGGCCGATCGGTCCAAAACACGCGTTATCAATGACTTAGCGTGCGGGACTACAGGGTGCGGATGTAAAGATTGCGGCCGTTTATTGTCTGGATTTCTTGTCTATTTTCCAAATGACCGGCTAAATTGGCGTCGACTTCACCGAAGGGGAATTCATAACTGATGAGGATTGAACCGGGTCGCATCTCCCGTTTTGCCTTTTTCCACAGCGCGTCCATGGCGGCTGGTGAAAGATAAGCGAAGACTACATCGTACTCAGAAAAATTCAGGGCTTCGTAGTTGAGGCGCAAGAATGCAGTATTCCCGCTTCTTCCTCGCGCCTGCATTAACAGTCTCAGATAACTGAGCAACCACGGCAACGGTGCGATTTCAACGCCTGTGAACCTGCCGGCGCCATATTTTGTGCCGAGATACAGGACCAGACCGCCAAGGCCGCTGCCAATATCGATAAACGAAATGGGACGGTCCTGCGGCAGCAGCTGTTCAAGGGCCAACCAGACGTTTTTGTTAGAGGGATAGTACGGAACCTGAGTCCGATAAGTCGACCAGTAAAACACCAGAAAAAACAAAAACAGCAGCAGGTACACGTATGCGGGAACCGGTAACAGCAGCGTCACAGCGATTGCGAGCGGGAATAAGGGTTGAATCAGACACCACCACCATGCCAGCTTCAGCCAGCGCGTCAGCGCTAATGTCAGTACAGATTGGAAAAGGATAGCCTGAGTCAGATCAAGCTTGAATTGAAACGCCCGCCAGGCGAGCGACATGCATAACAGCAGAATACAGAATGAGACTAATTGGATCAGCAGCGCAATGACTGCGGGAGATCGGGGTCTGAAAATTCGCAGTAATCTGGTTTTGGTATACGCCAAAATGCACCATGAAAAAAATTAGACCGGATTATCTCAGCAAAAATCGACTATCGATCAGGCGACCATTTCATAAGCCACAACCTCTTTGACTTTTTTCAATTTGCCAGCCCGCGAAGGCATGTGACACAGACCGCAGGCATAATTTTTATGCAAATCGTATTTGTAGGACACAAACTGACCACCGCATTTACAGCATTTGGCCAGTGCCAACATTTTGCTTTCGAAAAACCGTACCAGCGTCCAGGCCCGGGTCAGGGATAATACCTGCTCCTGATTTTGCCCGGCGGGGATCTGTTCCAGATAAAGCTTGTATGCCTTCACCGTCGCTTCAATACCTTTGATATCGGCATTTTCAATCAGATATTTATGAATATTCATAAACAGAGAAGCGTGGATATTCGGTTGCCAGGTCAGGAACCAGTCGGTAGAAAATGGCAGCATCCCTTTTGGAGGCGAGACGCCTTTCAACTCTTTGTAGAGCTTCAGCAAACGCTCTCTTGATAGCGAAGTTTCCGATTCCAATAATTGCAAACGTGCGCCCAGATTAACCAATTCGATGGCCAATTGAATTTCATTGGCTTCAGTGACGACACTCTTCTTACCCATAATAACCCCCGACCATTGATAGGTTCTTGCAATTAATTGATGATTTTCAGCACTTGTCAGCTGATTTCTTCAACTGTCTGACCAGCCATCAAAATCGCAGCATGCGAGTGAGCCAGAGCACGATCTTTGTTGTAATTGGTCAGCATGCACAGTATTGAGCTGTCTTCAAATCTGAAGCGAGCCAACATCATATTGGAACCGGCCAGTTTCAAAATCTGCGCATTATTCAATCCTTCGATTAAATCGGCGATTTCCTTACCAATACCCAGGCGGAAGATTGCGGTTGCTTTGTCGGAGCGAATCATTTGTTGAGCCAACATCAAATAGCTCAGATTGGAATCGCGGATTTCGGCCATCATGTCGTTCGGTGTCATTGTAGTTCTCCCAGATAATTGACTGCTGGCAATTAGTTGCTTTGAGGCCAGATGTAGCCATTGTGGGACTTGGGAGATTTGCTGAGAATAGGCTCTACGCGGTATTTACGGTAGGAAACAAAGCGTAGCCGCACATAGGAAGATTTCCTACAAGCAGCTAGCAATTAGGTGTTCGCACAGAAACTCTGTGCAAGATAATGAGGGCAAACCAAAAGTCAAACTTTTAACGCATTCAACTCAATCCAAATAAAACGTAATTAAATCAACCTGTTACTAAAATCCATGACGATCAAACCATCACCATCTTCCATTAACGGCAATCGACTGTGCCAACTTTAGGATTTTTCAAAAATTATTTTAAAAATAGTTTTTGACGCTGCGTTCCTACATTTTTATTTCGTCGGTATGGAGATTAACGACAAATAAAACGCGCAACTTGAGCAATTGGATGAAATAAAACTGTGCGGAATGATCAAGAACACCATGTTTGGCTCAACTATCGGCATTCCAAACACATTTGCCGGATTTGGCCAGGCCCGCCAACAGTTGCTGGTGGGCGGCCAGCTCATCCTCATCCGCCGCTCTGACCAGAATGGTCTCCATGGATGCACTGTGCGCAGCGTCGTTGTGCTGTGAATGCGCCGTCGACTCGACAATATCGATTTCAAAACTGTTCTGTCCGCGTGACATTGCCAGATATACGTCGGCCAACAGCTCAGAATCGAGCAGTGCGCCGTGCAACTGACGATGAGCATTGGATATTCCATAGCGATCACACAAGGCATCGAGTGAATTGCGTTTGCCGGGATGCATTTCCTTGGCACGCAGCAGCGTGTCTATCACATTGGCAACCTGGCTGGTGAAACTTGGCAGTTTCAATTTTTCGTATTCAGCATCCAAAAAGCCCAAATCGAAGGAGGCATTATGAATAATGACTTCAGCGCCTTGTATATACTCACTCAGACTGGCGGCAATTTCGGCAAACTTCGGCTTGTCTGACAAGAACTCGCGGGTCAGTCCATGTATTTCCAAGGCGCGCGGATCGGAATCGCGTTCAGGGTTGATGTAGGCGTGAAAATTATTGCCGGTCAGCTTACGGTTGATCAATTCGACACAGCCAACTTCAATAATCCGGTCGCCGGTGCGCGGATTTAAACCGGTGGTTTCTGTATCGAGGACAATTTGACGGGTATGTTGAGACATCTTTAAATGACTTTCTGTTCGTGCAGTTGCGTGATCTGTTCATCGGTATAGCCCAGTTCCTGGAGTATTTCCCGATTATGTTCGCCCAGTTCCGGGCCGAGCCAGCGCGTTTGGCCGGGCGTCGTGGACAGTTTGGGACTGATTGCCGGCAGTTTGATTGGCGAGCCATCTTTAAAAAAATGTTGTTCAAACATATTCCGCGCCAGGAACTGCGGATCGGTCATCATGTCGGCGACGGAATATATCTTCCCGACCGGCACATCGGCCTGCTTCAGTATCTCAAGCGCCGCGTCGATGCGATGCCTGGAACACCAGGTCTGAATGGCTGCATCGATTTCTTCGGTGCGCGGCACCCGGCCATCATTCGTGCAAAGGCCAGGATCGTTGGCCAGATCGTCGCGCTCAATAGCCAGCATCAAGCGTTTGAAAATCGCATCGCCATTGCCAGCGATAACAATGTTTTCATTATCGGCGCAGGTGTAGGTGTTGGACGGCACAATACCAGGCAATGAGGAACCGGTCCTGCCCCGGACTACCCCGGCAAAATCATATTCGGGCAGCACAGATTCCATGACGTTGAATACGGACTCGTACAGAGCCACATCGATCATCTGGCCCACGCCTGCAACACACTCGGCACCGGTCTTGCCGTTCCATCGGCCACCGGTCGCATCACGGTGACGCAACGCCATCATGGCTCCAATCACGCCATGCATGGCTGCCAGAGTATCACCGATGGAAACGCCCACCCGTACTGGCGGACGGTCCGGATAGCCGGTCACATAGCGCAGCCCACCCATCGATTCACCAATCGCACCGAAGCCAGGCAATCCACTTGACGGACCGGTTTGGCCATAGCCCGACAGGCGCACCATCACGGTGGCAGGATTGATTGCCTGCAGTTGGCTGTAGCCCAGCTGCCATTTTTCCAGCACGCCGGGGCGATAATTTTCGATGATGATGTCGGCATCCAGTGCCAGCTGACGCGCGATTTCCTGCGCACGCGCATCCTTCATATTCAATGTCAGACTTTTTTTATTGCGCGCCTGGACGGTCCACCATAACGACGTGCCGTCCTTTAAGACGCGCCACTGACGAAGTGGATCACCCTTCAACGGTTCTTCGACTTTGATGACCGTTGCACCAAATTCGGCGAGCATGCGTGAACAAAACGGTCCGGCAATCAGCGTGCCAAGTTCCAGCACCTTCACGCCGGCCAGTGGCCCGATATTGGATTGCGCCGCACTCACGTCGACCGCCGATCCAGCATGGCGCGTGCCAGGGTCCCCGCGTCAACGTATTCGAGTTCACCGCCGACGGGCACGCCGCGTGCCAGTCGCGTCACGGTCAGACCGCGCGCTTTCAGCGTCTCGCCCAGATAGTGGGCAGTGGCTTCGCCCTCGTTGGTGAAATTGGTGGCCAGGATCACTTCCCTGACGATGCCGTCGGAAGCACGTTGCACCAGCTTGGCAACATGAATGTCTTTGGGGCCGATACCATCGAGCGGCGAAAGACGGCCCATCAGTACAAAATACAAACCATGAAAGGTCATGGTCTGTTCCACCATCAGCAGATCGGCAGGTGTTTCAACCACACACAGCAGACTGGTGTCACGTTCAGGATCGGCGCAGGTTTCGCAGATCGCCTGCTCGGTGAACGTGTTGCACAGCTCGCAATGATGGATTTGGGTCAGTGCCGCAGTGCAGGCCACGCCGAGTTGCGCCAGACCTTCCCGATCATGCTGCAACAGATGATAGGCCATACGCTGCGCTGATTTCGGCCCGATACCGGGCAAGCGGCGCAACGCCTCAATCAGTCCTTCCAGGCTGGCATGTGTTTTCATCAGAACGGCAGTTTGAATCCCGGTGGCAGTGGCAGACCGGATGTGAGTCCTGCCATTTTTTCTTCTGAGGTCGCTTCTGCTTTGCGCACCGCGTCATTGAACGCCGCGGCCACCAGATCTTCCAGCATATCTTTGTCGTCACCAAGCAGCGACGGGTCGATCGTGACCCGTTTCACATCTTTTTTGCAGGTCATCAAAACCTTCACCATTCCCGCGCCAGACTGACCTTCAACTTCGATCAGCGCCAACTGGTCCTGGGCTTTTTTCATATTGTCCTGCATGGCTTGCGCCTGTTTCATCAAGCCGGCTAATTGACCCTTCATCATACGTATTCTCCTGATTTCTCTAAAAATTCAAACCTTGTTCAAACCTGTATTGCCTGATTCAGTTTATTGACTTGACGGAACCTGGAACAATGGTCGCTCCAAATACCCGCATCAATCCTTGTACTACCTGATCGCTTTTGATGGCAAGCTCAGCTTGGTCCTGACGCTGGGCACGCGAGACGATTGCTGCCGCGTGGGCAGTCTTTTGCACCGCACCGATTTCAGTGTTCAGCTTCACTGGCACCGTAAAATTTTCACTCAAACTGGCCGCCAGCTTTTCGACACTGGCCGAGGCCAGCAGAGTTTCCAGAGGAACGCGCAGCCCCAGCGTGATCGCGGCCGGCTGCACTTCGCAACTGATCAACTCACTTTGCTGCGCCAACTGCTGGGCCACGCCGCGCAACGGGAGACTGGCAGCTAATTGTGGCCAGTTGCCATCCCACTGGCCGCCTGATGCGAGCCAGATTCCGTTAACCTCTAAAGGGGAGACCACAGGTAATGGTCGTGGGGCCTCAACCGGATCAACTTCACTTTTTAATTCAGTTTTTTTTTCAGCCGTCAGTGTATCTGAAGAAAAATTACCTGGTTCATTGCCCACTGAATTGAGATCTGGACTTTTAGCCTTGCCACGCCGATCGGTAATTGCCTCCAGTGCCGCCATGGCCGGGCTCTTCCGGACTGGCGCGATTGGCGTCGTTGGAATGGCTGGGTCTGCCTGAGTTCGTGCCTGAACCGGTTCGACAATCCGTGCCGGTGCCGCCACTGCTTTATGCGCAGCGGCTCCCGAATTGGGCGCTTTTGCAGCTGGCGCGGTCAACATCTGCGCCGGTTCCGAAGTGACCGGTCTGAATGCCAGCATACGCAACAGTGTCATGCTGAAGCCGGCATATTCATCGGGCGCCAGTCCCAGTTCATTGCGACCGTGTACCGCGATTTGATAGAACAATTGTATTTGCTCGGCATCAAACTGAGCCGCCAGGCGCAATATCTCGGACCGCTCCGGAATATCTTCAGCAATGGCCGTCGGCACTAATTGGGCAACACTGAGTTGATGTAACAAGGTCGCAAGATCCTGCAAGGCTGCTTTATACGACAGGCTGCGCGTCTGCATCTGATCGGCCACCTCCAGCAAGGAAGCACCGTCCTGTTGTGCCAAAGCGTCCAAAATTTTGATCAGATAACTTTGATCCAGTGCACCAAGCATGCCCTGCACTGCTTCCAGAGTGACTTTACCTGCGGCATACGCAATCGCCTGATCGGTCAGCGACAAGGCGTCACGCATCGAGCCTTGCGCACCTTGTGCAAGCAGACGCAGACCGGGCAATTCAAAGCTGATTTGTTCCTGACCCAGGATGTTTTCAAGATGACTGACAATCGACGGCAGCGGCATTTGCTTCAAATTGAATTGCAGACAGCGCGACAGCACCGTGACCGGAATTTTTTGCGGGTCGGTCGTGGCCAGAATAAATTTCACGTGCGCAGGCGGCTCTTCCAATGTTTTCAGCATTGAGTTGAACGCGTGATTGGTGAGCATGTGCACCTCATCGATCATGTACACCTTGAAGCGCGCATTGCTCGGGGCATACACGGCCTGCTCCAGCAATTGCGCCATTTCATCAACACCACGATTGGAAGCAGCATCCATCTCAATGTAATCGACGAACCGTCCGGCGTCGATTGCCACACAGGCATCACATTTGCCACAGGGATTTGCCGTAATTCCCAGCTCGCAGTTGAGCGATTTGGCAAGTATGCGCGACAAGGTGGTTTTGCCAACGCCGCGTGTACCGGTGAATAAATAGGCGTGATGCAGGCGCTGCTGTTCCAACGCATGTGTTAAGGCACGCACGACGTGCTCTTGGCCAACTAAAGTCTGAAAACTTTTGGGGCGATATTTGCGGGCGAGGACTTGATATGACATGGGCGTGATTCTACCCTAAAAAGATCTACTGCCAATTGCCAAAATACTGAGATACAGGCGTTTTTCAAGTGACCGTGGCCGTGTGCACCGGCGCCGCTTCGCCGAACCGGCATTGAATCTGGTGGCAAATCAATAAGTCGTCACAGCGATGGGACCGGCATTCAATGCGAAACATCATCGCGTTTGATTACTTTTAAAAAAGTTAACATCAGGATGCGCAAGTCCAGAAGGAAGTTGTGTTGCTGGAGATAATACTCATCCAACTCGACTTTTTGCGGGATGGGGATTTCATCCCGACCATTAATTTGCGCCCAGCCGGTCAAGCCGGGCAACAGGGTATGGACCTGTTTGCTGGTGCGCAAACTGATTAAATCGTCCTGGTTGAACAGCGCAGGTCTGGGACCAACAAAGCTCATATCGCCGACCAGAATACTCCATAACTGCGGCAGTTCATCCAGACTGGATTTACGCAGGAATGAACCTATCGGCGTCAAATAGCGGGCGGGATCAGCCATCAAATGAGTGGCTATGGCGGGGGTATCGATTTGCATCGTGCGAAATTTGGGCATGCGGAAAATCCGATTATTGCGACCGACCCGATCTGACCAGTATAAAACCGGCCCGGTCGAAGTCAATTTGACAAATGCCGCGACAGCCACGATCGGCAGCAATAAAATAAACAGCGCGCACAAGGCCAGACAAAAATCAAAAAATCGTTTCATTGTTCCAAACATCTACGTTATTCATATCAGCAAATTCTGCACCGTTTTTTGCAACCCGGCCTGCACCGAGATTGGCGGGTTCCATCCCAATAATTTTTTCGACTTACTGATATCAACCTGTAACGAACCACATAAACGTTGGATGGCATCGCTTTGCCCCAGCAAGGATGCACTTAACATGCACCAGCTTTCTGGAATTGGAATCAGATAAACGCTCACTCCCATCGCTTCGCCACAATGGCGCAACAATTCCGTCGTCGACAGATCGTTGCCATCCGAGGCCAGGAATAATTGATTTGCAGCTTTAGGGTGATCGATGCACCGAATGATCAAACTGTTCAAGTTTTCCAAATACACAAAGCTTCGTTTATTTTCTATTGAACCAAAGGGCAGCGGCATGCCTAATTTGACCATGCGCAGCATGGTAAAGAAATTCGCCTTCACCCCACAGCCGTACACCAGCGTTGGTCGAATAACGACCACCTCCAGATCGGTTTCCCGAGCAAGGTCAAATAAAGCCTTCTCCGCTTCAAATTTTGAAATTGCGTAGGGATTTTGCGGCGATGGCAAATCATTTTCAGTAAACGGCTGCCCCTTCAATGTTTGCTCGCCATTGACTTTCACTGAGCTCAAAAAAATAAACCGCTTCACGCCAGCAGCGACTGCCTGCCGAGCCAAATTAATTGTTCCACCAACGTTTATTTTTCTGTATTCATGCAAGGGAGAGGGAAACAACTCATTCATGATATGCGCACGACCAGCGCAATGGATTATCGTATCGATTCCTTTTAGCTCTTTATTCCAGACCGTCAAATTATCGATAGACGGCACGTGCACAATCTCGGCACCTGGCAAATCCAGTTCTGTCCTGACTGCGCAGCGCACAGACGTGCACACGTCAATCAACGAGGTCGCGAGTGATCGACCAACAAATCCACTGGCACCTGTTAAAAGAATACGGTTATGAAGTTTAGTCATCGGGATCTGGAAAAAAGAAACCCATCGTAATAGCGACGCATTTCATTGGTTATTATGTTTTGAGAATACAGGCTCCGAGCTCGTTCTTGCGCTGCCAAAGACATGGTGGCCCTCAAATTTTCATCTGTTGCCAAACGAACCAGCGCATCACTGATCTGCTGTACATTCTTAACTTCGTGCAAAATCCCCGTCACTTCGTCGCAAACTGCATCGGTCAACCCATAGATTCGGGAGGCGACGGCTGGCAGCCCGACGGCGGCCGCTTCAATGATAACTGATCCAAACCCTTCCCGATAACTCGGCAGACAAAATATATCTGAGCAAGCCATATAGTCTTCGGGACGATCGGTGTAACCAATTCGGTGGTATTTGGGACCACAAGGAGCCAACACTTCCTGCAAAAGCTGGTTCAGATTGCCTTCATCAGGACCAACCAGAAGCAAATGCATTTCCGGCAGCGCTTTACTGATTTGCACGAATGCCTTCGCAAGGTCCAGGACCCCCTTATCCTGGTTGACGCGCCCCACAAACAATACGACTGTCGCTGCCGCAGGTATACCCAGTTCCAATCGGATATTTCCCCTGATTAGCGAATTCGGTTTGAATCGATCGAGATCCACGCCACAAACAGAACCATGCCCAAGCACTGCAATCCTTTGGCCTTGTACAATTTTTTGTTCGATCAAAAATGCTCTTTGGGAAGCGCTATCGGTCAGCAGTCCAGTGGCCAGGAAAGCAATTAGCCTGTCAAACGTTTTCAATATTGACCGACCTAAGCCAGCCTTGTTCAACCATACCTGGCCGGTAAAAGTATGAATCCGATGGGGAACGCCAGAAAAATAGGCTGCCAGCATAGCCAGCAATCCGGTTTTTGGCATCAAGGAATGTACAACGTCAAACCGATATTTTTTGAATATTCCAAATAAAGCAAATAGAGCCAGCAGATCGGCACCAAATGAAATTTTTCTTGCGAAATTCACGTTGATAAAGCTGACGTTTGGACCGAGCAATTGCTGCATTTCCGACGCACTTCCACGCGTGACCAGCGTCACTTCATTTTGCTGGGCCAGCATTTCGATATGGGCGCGCATAAAAACTTTCAGCGCAAACGGCACTGTCGCAACAATGCATATTTTTCTGGGTATCTTATTCATCAAACAGGCTTGCAATCGAGCGTGGAATCGAACGGCTCGGTGTATAACCCAATACCTTGGCAATTTTTTCATTTGAATAGCGAGTGCGCTTTACCATTGCGTCAATCCGATCTTGCGTGAGCGGGATTTTCCCTGCATACGAAAAAACATTTACCAAAACTCTCAACAGCCGTTCCGGCACGCACAAAGTCGGGGCGGCAATACCAGCACGTTGCGCGACAGCTGCTACGACTTCAGATAGTTTGCAGTCATTCGACAAGTTAAATATCTGCCCTTTTGCACGCACGTCAGTGCCACACAAAACTAGCGCATCAACCACGTCGTCGACATGCACATAGGTCGCAACAGCCGAAGTCGATCCAATATAAAAAAATAATTTCCTCCTGATCACGTTGACCAGCGACCTGACCGACTGATTCGTCATGTTTTTTCCAATGACTATTGATGGTCGCAAAATTGAGTAAGTGAACAAAGGCTCCCTCTGGGCGTAATCGATAATCAATTCATCAGCCTGCGTTTTAGTGACTTCGTACTCTCCAACAGGCGCTGCCTCTGTCGTTTCCAGAATTTCACGCACAGTGTCAGCTCGGCCTTTGGGGGGGCCATACGCCCCGACGCTACTCAATTGAACCCAGTGAAGAGGTTTTCCGGTAGCTGCGATATGGTTACTCACAGCATCCAGCATTTTCCTGGTGCCCAGCACATGCAGAGAAGCCATCTTCGCGATATTTTTTGTCTCGCCCGCGCAGTGATAAATTACCTCAACATCATCCAACAAGCCTTGCAGCGAGGCTGCGTTGTCAGTCAAGTCGGCAGTAAAATATTCGTCATTGTCCGCGATTACCTGGCGAGTTAACAGTCGCAACTCTACCCCATCGCTGCGAAGACGACTTGCAAGAATGCTCCCAATAAATCCGGCCGAACCGGTCACGCAAACCTTCATATCATCAAAATTGGAAACCTGAATTGTAAAAATAGAATGGACCCAAAACAATGCCATGGCGCGCCGTCAACCATCCACGTCAACTCGTTTCGCCAACCGGATTTTTATTTTAACCACTGTAATCAGATCCAAGATAGCTGAAGCGCTGAATGATCGAATCAATACGACCAAAAACTCCAGGCAGCTCTCGCGGAAGCTAATAAGATCATAAACAAAATTAAACAAGGCCCCAACAAAAATGTCTTTGCGGTATTGGGGGTTTGAATTCAAGAATTCGGCATAATGCCTGGCCAGCATTTTTTTGGTTTGAATATATCCATCACGGGAAGAAGTAAATGATCCGCCAACCGGATCTTTGCGATACACACCAAGACTGGCCTCAATAAAATATCCATATCCAGATTGAAGAAATTCAAGCGCATAGTAGTAATCCAGCAATTTCAATTCTTCGTTGCTTGTTTTCCTCGCTGATCGTCGGTACATAATTGAACTGTGCGATCCTATTGATCCCATCCGCAATAATGTAGGCAAATCCACAATGCCGTCCTTTAAGTAAGTGCGCGGATTGCCTGGGTAATACGTCTGATCGCCTTGTTCAATTTTCATCTGGTGCCAGGTTACCGAACAATATTGATGTTTCGATAAATAGTCAAATTGCGATTGCAATTTTCCTGGTAAAAAATAATCATCCCCGTCGCAATGGGACACAAATTCACCTGCAGCACGATTATGTGTCTGAATGAAGTTTTTAAATGCACCGACATTTTTCTTCAACAGTACCGGCTTGATGATTGATGGATAGGCTTGGGCAAATTCTTCAATAATTTTTGGCGTCTGATCCGTCGAACAATCGTCACAGACAATCACTTCGAATTCAGCATCGACCTTTTGATCGACGACGCTTTGCAGGCAGTGTCGTATATATTTTTCATGGTTATAGGTAACAATACAGACTGAAATTGTAGGAGTCATGCTAGCGTTTAAGCTCTCTGTTTAGTGATAGGAACCAAAGGACGATAGAGATAAACCCAGATAGTGCAACAATCGAGGCAAGCAGGCAAATAGTGCTTTCAATTTGTCTCAGGTAAAAATAATCGGCGGCACAGGCAAGACCAAAACTGATCAGCATCGGATAAAGCGTGTCAGTGACTAACCAGGCAGGATACAAAGGACGCGCCAGTTTTTTTAACAGGATGGCGTTCCAGAATATGAACAAGAACAGATTAAATCCGGCCCATAACCACGCTGCACCTTGCGCGCCATAAAGTTTAACTACCACCGGCAGCGTCGGAAAAAGAATTAGGGCGAACATCAGATTTCCCCGCAGATGCCAACGCACATTTCCTATCGCGACCTGATAAATATACAGAATGCTGCCTACCGCAATCAAGGTACTGCCCAGCACATAGCCTCGCAATATCATTGCGGCGTTTGCGGCGACCGCGTGATCGCGGGTCCACAGGTATAAAATCGATTCCGGCATCGCAAAAATCACAGCGCCTACCGGCATAATCAGCAATATGACCCACCTTGTGCAGCGCCGCAGTTCTAAGCATGCTTCATCAACACCGCCTTGCGTGAATGCTTTCGTCAAGCGTGGTTGAAATGCCTGTGAAATTGGCTGCGTCAGCGATAACACGCCGCCGGCAAGCAGGGTCGCAACATTGAAGTATCCATAGTCTGCCAGCGACAATATCCCAGACAAAAGCAGCTTATCCAGATTGGTAATCACTACCCAGATGCTACTGGTCAAAGCCAGGGTCGCGGCCATTTTTCCATGTTTTTTCAGCTCATTGAAATCAAAGACAAAATAAGGCATGTTGACCGGGACCAATCGGGCGATCTTCAATTGCACGCTGACATACTCAGCAATGGCGACAAACACCCACCAATAAAACAAGGTCGTGATACTTTGCCAGTGCGCCACCAAGGGAATCGAGACCGCAAATCGCAGAAAATTAAAAAAAATTAAATTGAGGTTGAGCCAGATTTGCGCCTCAACATTGGCAATAATGCCCCTACTGACATTGGTGGCCAATCGAATCAAAGTCATGATCACCAATAAAACAATACTCAATGCGATCGTATCGGCGCCTAGATTATTTTTACCTAACCAGTGTTCAGCCAACCAATAGCGCAGGACAAACGCCAGCACAATAATGGGCAAGGAAATTGCGATCAAAAACCAGTCTACGGTTCGGAAAAATCTTGCGGTACTTGCCCAATCGACTGCACCAATATGAGCCTGAGCCGCCTGCCTGCCTGCCACTGGCGCCAATCCGGCATTGAGCAACATGATCCAGCCCTGAATCATGGTTGAGATACCGACCAGTCCGTATGCAGCCGGTCCCAAATTTTTTAAGTAGAAAGGTACAACGATCAGCGTCAGGAGCGTGGTGACGGCTACACCAATGAAATTGGCCAGGATATTTTTATTTAAACTGATCAAATTATTGAACCTGATTCTCGTTTTTTAGCAACTCTTCAAGCTCAAGCAGTTTCCGGGATCTGGCTTTAAGAAAGCGGGCTGGGGTTCCAGCATAAATACCAAATTCTTTACAGTCTCTGTTGACCAAACTTAGCGCCCCAATCGCTACTCCCTGCTCCAAACGAATGCCCGGCAAAACTACAGCGCCACATCCTATGATTACGTGCCTGCAAATAAGAACGTCAGCAGTCAGAACATGCGTGAATTTCTTGGGAACAGTTGGGTTCGTCAGATGAGTGCCTGAATAGTCATCAGTGCTTGAATAGATGGTCACGCGTGATGACAACCCGGAAAAGTCATCCAGAGTGATATTGCCAGATCCAATCAAGGACGAATACGACGCCACATGAACATGACGCCCAATCGAGATGCCACCGGTCCCAGCAGACAGGATACAAAAATCGTCTATCCTGGAGTTGTCTCCAATTTCAATATTCGGGCAGTTATAAAACGAGGCCTTGTCGGAAATTGAAACGTTATTTCCGACCTGCTTAAATCCCATGTTTTCGATCGCCGCTCTGCTAAGCATCGCCATCTTCAGCCCCCAATCAACTTACACACTGCCTCCTGCCGATCGACCGGCAAATCAGTGTAGATTGGAAGGCACAATACTCGATCCGAAATATGTTTTGAGACGGGGAGATTTGCATTTGTTGATGAGGGTATGCCCCGATACATGGGCATGTCGCTAATCAACGGATAGAAATAGCGGCGTGCCAAAATATCGTTTGCCCTCAATTTGTCATACAGCGCATCTCTGTTGATCGGATAATCATCCTCTACCAAAATCGGAAAATATGAGTAATTGCTGTTCGCGGCCTGCGGCAATTCTGTCATTTTGATGCCATCTATGCCCACTAGCCTTTGACGATAGAATTCATCAACTTTCTTGCGTTGAGCCATAGCGCTATCGATATACTTCAATTGCAACAAGCCAAACGCCGAATTAATTTCGCTCATTTTCCCGTTGATACCTGGAGCGGTTACGGTCACTTCATCGGTAAAACCAAAATTTTTCAATTGATCGATACGATGTTTGGTCTTGGCATCCGGACTGACGATGGCACCGCCTTCAAAAGTATTGAATACCTTGGTTGCGTGAAAACTGAGTACAGATAAATCTCCATGACGCAGCAGACTTTGCCCCTTGAAATTAACCGCAAATGCGTGTGCCGCGTCGTAGATCACTCTCAATCCGTAGTTGTCTGCGATCTTTTCAATCGCCTCGACATCGCAGGGATTTCCATAGCAATGGACTGGCATGATCGCAGTAGTATGCGAAGTAATCGCGGCCTCAATTTTGGCCGGGTCGATGTTATAGGTGAGCGGATCGATATCAACAAATACCGGCTTGATTCCATTCCATAACAGTGAATGACTCGTTGCAACGAATGAATAAGGTGTCGTGATTACTTCGCCAGAAATTCTCAGCGCCTGCAATGCTGTAATCAAGGCGATCGTGCCGTTTGTAAATAGCGAAATATGTTCGACGCCCAGATACTTGCATAAAGCTTCCTCGAGCTGCACATGAAATGGACCATTATTAGTGAGCCATTTGTTTTCCCATATCTGTTCAAGATACGGAATGAATTCCTCAAGTGGCGGCAAAAATGGTTGAGTCACTGGAATTTTATTCTTGTCTATTTTCAATCTAATCCCTCTTATTACTTATGCCCGATCCGGTTTGCGTCGGCCAGTCCGTCAGATTTACCGTTGGCCAGCTGAGTCGTCGCTGGGATCACACTATCCAAAATGTTTTTTTGTATTGGCGATTTTTGCATTTGTTACCGACCACCCATTCTAATGAAAAACAAGGCGTGCTGTTAATTAATTCGAATCGCGCTCGGCCGCACATGTCTATTTGTCCCGGTAAAAATAAAAAGGTGACCTGCCGAAAATGGTCAGGTCACCTCTATCAAAAATACGAAACAATTGCCGATCAGGCAATCAACTGATTTAGTTAATTAAACTTTCCAAACCCTCGCTCAATTCGTCGATATCTGGCATATCCGATAAAACCAGGTCCGCCGTCAGATTCAGTTTCGCCGCAACTTCAGTTGGGAAAGTCGCCTGCAATTCATTTTTATCGAGCTTATGCTCGATTGCTCGCGCACGCCATGCCGCAATATGAATAATTCCAGCCATGACATCCATTTTTTCCTGTTCCAGCGGATGCGGGAAGGACTTGATCGCTATCGCAAATTCAGTTGGAAATTTCCAGCGCGAAGCCAATTCCGCTCCCACATCGGCAAAGTTATAACCGAAAGAATTGGTTTCCACGTCAAATCGCCGCGCATCCAAGGCCCCGGCGATCTTGTCCACTTCCAGCATTTTCTCGGGCATGGCAGCATGCATCACCAGTTGGCCGATAGCATGCATCATGCCAACCGTGAAGGCAAAATCGGAATTGGTCTTCTTCTGTTTGGCCAGCCATTTGGCAATCACTGCGGTGTGCATACTGTAGCGCCAGAATTTTTTCAGGTCGAATCCGGCGACACTTTTAAAACCGCCGGTCAAGCCGGTACTCACTACCAGCGTGCGCACCGTCATGAATCCCAACATCAAGACCGCGTCGTCAACGGTGCCGATACTGCGTGAGACATGGTAGTAGGAAGAGTTTGCCAACCTTAAAATTTTTGCACTCAATACCTGGTCGGCAGCCAGTTTGCGCGAAATGTCTTCCACTGACACTTTGTCATTATTGAAACTCTCAATGACTTCCTGAACGACCTTGGGAATAGTTGGCAAAGCGTGCTGCTGTAAGAATAATGCGTCGAAGTTCATGACTTTCCCCCCTTGAATTTTTGTAAGTTTTCGATCATTCCGCCTTAAACCTGAGCGCCGGCAGTGCCCTTGCTGGCAGAACCTCACTCAAAGTCATTCGGCTGTCTCACTTTAGTTTTAGGATAAATTCATTACTTTTGCAACATACCAGACCAAATATATTCCGGCAGGCCCGCCTTACTCTTTGCTGTCAATATCCAATTCGGCCAGTTTGCGCGTGATGGTATTCCTGCCAATACCCAGGCGAATGGCCGCTTCATGTTTTTTCCCGTTGGTGAATTTCAAGGCCGATCGAATCAAAATCGATTCAAATTGCCTGCTCAGGTTTTCCATCACATTGGGCTGATTTGTTTTGAGCAGCGCCGCCGCTTCCACCTCCAGCAGGGACTGCCAACCAGAAGCGATCAACGCTGTGCCATTGGTGGGCGCCGGTGATGGATGGTCTTCAGCATCGTCAGTGCTGCTCAGTCTGGCCGGATCCAACAGTTCGGGCGGCAAATCCTTGATTTCGACTGTCTGGCCCGGTGCCATCACCACGATCCAGTTGCATAAATTTTCCAGCTGGCGCACATTGCCTGGCAAATTCAACTGACTTAAATAGTGCATGGCGGACTGGCTCATGCGTTTACTTTCAACACCGAGTTGCTGCGCGCTCTGTTGTAAAAAGTGGCGGGTCAGAATCGGGATGTCTTCGCGTCGTTCACGCAAACTTGGAATACGCAGGCGAATCACGTTCAAGCGATGGTACAGATCTTCCCGGAACAAACCTTGTGCTACGCGCTGCTCCAGATTTTGATGGGTCGCGGCAATCACTCTGACGTTTGACTTGATCGGCTGGTGCCCGCCTACCCGGTAAAAATGTCCATCAGACAGGACACGCAATAATCTGGTTTGCAGATCGAACGGCATATCACCGATCTCATCCAAAAACAGTGTGCCGCCTTCAGCCTGTTCAAATCGGCCGCGGCGCAAAGTCTGTGCACCGGTGAATGCACCACGTTCATGTCCAAACAGTTCAGATTCGAGCAAATCCTTGGGGATCGCTGCGGTGTTCAAGGCGATCATCGGTTGCGCGGAACGCGGGCTGTGTTTGTGCAGGGCGCGCGCCACCAGCTCTTTGCCGGTTCCGGATTCGCCAGTGATCAGCACCGTCATGTTGGATTGCGCCAGCCTGCCGATAGCCCGAAACACTTCCTGCATCGCAGCTGCCTGGCCAAGAATTTCCGGGGTTTCCGAAGACATCTGTTCGCTACTCACTTCGCGCAGACTTTCTTCCAGCGCGCGGCGGATCAGTTCTACCGCTTTATCAAGATCAAACGGCTTGGCCAAATAATCGAACGCACCACCTTGAAACGCTGCTACTGCTGAATCCAGATCGGAAAACGCGGTCATGACAATCACCGGCAAACCGGGCAACTTCTCTTTGACCTTTTGCAGCAGACTCAGACCAGACATGCCGTGCATGCGTATATCCGATACCAGCACCTGGGGGGAGTCCTGCTCCAGCGCAGCCAGGACATCCTTGGCGCTGCTGAAGCTGCGGGTTTCCAGATTTTGGCGGGCAAGCGCCTTTTCCAGGACCCAGCGTATTGATTCATCGTCGTCGACCAGCCAGATTGGTTTCATGTTTTATCTATACCTAAAATGCATTCTATGGGAGCGGAATCAACACTCTGAAGTCCGTCAGTCCCGGCCGGCTTTCGCATTCGATCACGCCCAAGTGTTGCTGGACAAAAGTTTGCGCCAGCGTTAACCCCAAACCGCTGCCGCCCTCGCGACCAGAAACCAGAGGGAAAAATATTCGATCCGCAATGTCGGACGAAATGCCCGGTCCGTTGTCAATGATATGCAATTCTAATGCCAGCTTGTAGCGGACCTTGGCGATGGTGACCTGACGAACGATGCGCGTCTTGAACGTCATCGTCGCATCACCAAGATCAATGCGCTCGGACAGTGCCTGGGCGGCGTTCAATGCAATATTCAAGACACTTTGAATCAGTTGTTCGACATCGCCCCGGAAATCCGGAATCGACAGATCGTAATCGCGCTGGATCACCAGACCGCGAGGAAACTGGGCCATGATCAAACTGCGCACCCGCTCGCAGACTTCGTGAATATTGACATCGCCAACAATATGCGGGATCCGGTGCGGTGCCAACAGGCGATCGACCAGAGTCTGCAACCGGTCTGCTTCCTTGATAATCACCTGGGTATATTCACGCAAGTCCTTGGGATCATCCTGGGGCAATTCCATTTCCAGCAATTGCGCCGCACCACGAATGCCACCGAGCGGATTTTTAATTTCATGTGCCAGGTTGCGCAGCAATTCCTTATTTTCCTGACTGTGCTCCAGAATGCGCTCTTCTCTATCCTGCTTGACCTGCTGAATATTTTCCCGGATCTCGATCAGCACCGGCGTATCGGCGTTATGCAAAACAGTGAAAATGATTTCGACTTGCAGAGGCTCGCTGCCAACACGCTCCAGAATCAGATCCTGCCGCTTGTCGGCAAACTGCGACTCCAGACATTGCTCAAAAAGATTTTGCAGTTCCTGCCCATGCACAAACAGATCAGACAATTTTTGGTTCATCAAAGACTTGATCGAGGCCTTCAGCAAATCCTGCGCCGCCGCATTGGCATAGCGTATGCAGCCCTGCCCATCCAACACGACAACGCTGGAGGCTAACAGGTCCAATCCGGCTAAAGCATCATTGTTCATTTTTTTCCATAAAAAAAGGCCGCATCCGCAGCCTCTATTTTTGTCATTGTGGGCACGCTTAATTTAAGCCGTTGAGTTCACGTTGCAGCGCGTCGATATTTTGTTGGGTGCGAGTTATATCGTCTTTGATCATTTGTGTACGTTCCTGATATTTGGAGAAATTGCGTTCACCACCGATCCGGTCCGGTTCACCATTGTTGTATTGCGTGTTTAAGTCTGACAGCTTCTGTTGTTCAGCTTTTAATTCGTCGCTCAAAATCTGCTTGCGTTCGGAGTCGCGTTTTTTTTGCGTCGACTCGTCCACTTTAGGAAAATCACTCGGAGCTTTCGCACTTTTTTTAGGTGCAGAAAATGTCGTCAAGCCAGGGAGATCAACTTTCTTGCAACCTTTCCCATCACCGACATTGCCATAAGATTTCACGCCGTTCGCGTCGGTGCAGACGTAAATGTCAGAATCCGCGCAAGCCAGACCGGCCCAACATGTCATGGCAAATAGAACAAACAAAATTTGTTTCATAGGAACGCTTATAAATTTCACATTGGGCAGTCAGTTTAAAACAAGAACGACAACATTACCAATAGAAAACATAATAAAGCGGGGCTTGCCCCGCTTTATCTTGCAACGTTTTATAAGCAAATTACCAATTACAGCGAATAATACATATCGAATTCTACCGGATGCGTCGTCATGTTCAGGCGTTCGACTTCTTTCTTCTTCAGCTCAATGTACGCATCAATCATGGTGTCGCTGAATACACCGCCACGCGTCAGGAACTCGCGGTCTTTGTCCAAATAGCCCAAAGCCTGTTCCAGGGATTCGCACACTGTAGGAATTAATGCATCTTCTTCTGGTGGCAAATGATACAAATCTTTCGATGCTGCCTCACCAGGATGGATTTTGTTTTGTACGCCATCCAGACCAGCCATCAATAACGCGGCGAAACACAGATACGGATTGGCCAGCGGATCAGGGAAACGCGCTTCAACACGGCGGCCTTTTGGATTGGCGACGTAAGGAATACGAATCGATGCTGAGCGGTTACGCGCTGAGTAAGCCAGTTTGACTGGTGCTTCATAGCCCGGAACCAGACGTTTGTAGGAATTGGTACCTGGATTGGTGATCGCATTCAAAGCACGCGCATGCTTGATGATTCCGCCAATGTAGTACAGAGCGAATTCTGACAGGCCAGCATAGCCGTCTCCCGCGAACAGATTCTTGCCGTCTTTCCAGACTGATTGGTGCACATGCATACCTGAACCATTGTCGCCAACGATAGGCTTAGGCATGAAGGTCGCTGTTTTGCCGTAGGTGTGTGCTACGTTCCAGACCACATATTTCAAATTCTGTGTCCAGTCAGCACGCTCAACCAGGGTCGAGAATTTGGTACCGATTTCATTTTGGCCAGCACCGGCGACTTCATGGTGATGCACCTCAACCGGAATGCCCATCGCTTCCAGGATCAGACACATTTCAGAACGCATATCCTGAAAACTGTCGACTGGAGGAACCGGGAAATAGCCGCCTTTGACGGTAGGACGATGACCGGAATTGCCGCCTTCGGTCTGTGCGTCGGTTGACCACGAAGCTTCTTCCGAATCAATCTTGACGAAACAGCCCGACATGTCCACTTTCCAGCGCACGCTGTCAAAAATAAAAAATTCTGGCTCTGGCCCGAAGTAAGCAGTATCACCCAAACCGGATGATTTCAAATACGCTTCTGCGCGCTTGGCGATCGAACGTGGATCGCGATCATAACCCTTTCCATCGGAAGGCTCGATCACATCACACTGCATGAACAGGGTGGTCTCTTCCATGAATGGATCGATGTTGGCGGTATTCGAATCAGGCATTAACAACATGTCAGATGCTTCAATGCCTTTCCAACCGGCGATCGATGAACCATCAAATGCATGACCCGATTCAAATTTATCGATAGTAAATTGAGAAACCGGCACGGTTACATGTTGTTCTTTACCTCTGGTATCAGCAAACCGAAAATCGACAAACTTGACTTCATTATCCTTCGCCATCTTCAATACTTCTGCTGGGGTCATTGCCATGCGAAACTCCTTAAAGAAAACTAAATAAATTGATGACCAACGTCGCGCGCCATGCACAACCTGATCTGTTGAGACTGCCCAAAGTATGCACTTTTCATGCCAACAATAAAAATAGCAATTTGCACATTAAACTCCTGCCCTGCACCCAGTTGAGCACCGCCTCACAGTCCAATTTCAGGCAATCCGCACCATTATGGGCTGAAGACAAACCAAAATAGCACTTAAATGGTGCTTTAATATTTAACTGGTGCATTCTCTTAAAAGTACGAGCCCTGCAATTCTAGACAACAATTCCAATAAAATCTCTGAAATTAAAAATAATTATTGGGCATAATCAGCTTCACCCTTTAACCTGGAGGATTAGCCATGATCGAATCAATCTTGCAACTGGCCCGGCAGCGCGGCTCCACTTTGCCCTACGCGGGGGAGGTAACTCCGCAGGAAGCTCATCAACTTTTGCAAAACGACGCCACGGTTCACTTAATCGACGTGCGCACCAATGCAGAACGCGACTGGGTCGGACAGGTTCAGGTTCGCCCCGAGCAGATTCATCCTGTGCAATGGAATCTCTATCCGACCAAATCCAATCCCGATTTTTTGAACGAGTTAGCGCTGGCCGTTGACCAGGATGCTGTGTTGCTGTTTCTATGTCGATCGGGTGTCCGCTCGAAAGCGGCAGCGCAGTTGGCAACAGAGCACGGTTATGCCAATTGCTACGATATTCTGGAAGGCTTTGAAGGCGATAAAGATGCTGACGGCCACCGCAAAACCGTCAACGGTTGGTGTCATGCGGGATTGCCCTGGCGCGGCGCCTAGTCCTGCGGTACTGGAGTAAATTCCGCGTTCATCTGCTCCAAAGTTCGCACCAGAATTGCAAAGGCCTGCACCACCTGAACCGGATTACCCTTGACACCGAGCTCGATATTGCGTCGCGTGTTCTGGTCACCGACGCTGGGCAAGCTGAATACTTTGATCAGTGGATAGTCGCTCTCCAACTGCTCCATCAGGGGCGTGAGCAGCGACTCTGCAATTTCAAATACCAACAGCGACTTTTCGTCAAACTCATGTTGATGAAACAAATGAGAATAATGCGTATCAAGTGCCCAGGTGATCATCGGTTCAGCCATCACCGGAAATCCGGGCACAAAATAATGATGTGCGACAGAAAATCCCGGAATCATGTTGAATGAATTCGGAATGATGCCTGCGCCTTTCGGAAATTCTCCCATCTTCAAGCGATGCAAATGATCTGGGGTAGTCAGGTCAACGATCTTGCCTGCTTCCTGCAAAGTTTGCGTAATGCGTTGTTGAATCAAACCCTTCGCTTCCGGGTGCAGCTCCAGGGCTACGCCGAGCGCAGCTGCCGCGCATTGACGGGTATGATCGTCGGGCGTAGCCCCGATTCCACCGCAACAGAACACCACGTCACCGCTCGCCATGGTCCGGCGCAGCGTGGCAGTAATCCTGGCTGGATCGTCACCGATCATTTCCGCCCAGGCCAGTTGCAGCCCGCGCGCCGACAGTAATTCAATCACTTTGGAAAAATGCTTGTCGCTGCGCTTACCCGATAAAATTTCATCGCCGATGATGATGAGACCGAATGCCATGATGCAGTACTTTCAATAAAAATTATGATGCAATTTCTGGCAGCAACTTGTCTTCCATGTCAGTGACTTTCGCTTCGCGTACATGTCGCAACGTGTCCAGACAGAATAGCTGAAACCAGATCCCTGAAAACATAAATACCAGCACATACAGCCAGATCGCAATGGCCGCAAAAAAAGGCAGCGCAACAATCCACAGCACACCGCCCAGCCAAACCATTCCAGGCAGGGCGCTGAGTAGTCCGGTGATGATGCCGACGGTCCACAATTGCCAGCGATGCTGCTGCATAATTTGTTTTCGTTCTTCGAAATCGGCATGGACGGCCAGAGCATCATAGGTCATCACCCGATACGTGAACCAACCCACCAGTACCGGTTGAATAAACACACCGAGATGCAAAAATAAAATTAACGGCAAACTGACAAACCAGATCAGCAGAAACACAAAAAAATTAACTATTGCAAAGCCCAGGCTGCGCCACCAGCTCGCGCCACGTTTTTTCTCCAGCGAAGGAAAATATTTTTTGCTGATGGTATTGTTAATGACTGGCATGGCAATGCACGCAACAAAGATCAGGGCAGTAAACAGCATGATGGGCAGCAGCAACCACATCGCCACCAAGGGCACCAGAAACGCCTTCAAAACAAACAGTCCGAAAAATGTCAGAATATTTCCCGCCATCTGAAAACTGCTGCTGTTAACAAAATCCTGCTGCAGGAAATCGATTAACGGCTGCAGGCTGAAAAACAGCAGCACGGCCCACAATACCAGCGCCAGGACACTCGGCAAAAGCGACAGTACGATCATTTTCAGATTGAACTGCATTAAAAACGCGCGTCCATACGACTTCAATACGATCCTCATCCCCACTCCAGTTTGGATATTTGTTACCGGCGCAAATTTTTGAAGCGCGCTTCCACAAACCCCGCATGATAACGTAAAGTCAAGCTGCACAGCGCAGCACGCTGCAAATGCCGGGGCGGACAGGTCTAAATTGGTCTACAATCTTGCCACCATTTTTTTATTTTCCGAGAGACCATTATGACAATGACTATGACCGCTTCTGGACTGCAATACCTGGACACTATCGTCGGCGAAGGCGCTGTTGCCGCTGCTGGCAACCATGTCAGCGTGCATTACACCGGCTGGCTGCAAAATCCTGACGGCACGAAAGGCAACAAATTCGATTCAAGCAAAGACCGCAATGAGGCGTTTGAATTTCCTCTGGCTGCCGGTCATGTCATTAAAGGTTGGGATGAAGGCGTGCAGGGCATGAAAGTGGGCGGTGCGCGCACTCTGGTCATTCCTTCCGCACTGGGATATGGCGCGCGCGGTGCTGGCGGTGTCATCCCACCGAATGCGACACTGATTTTTGAAGTCGAGCTGCTGGGCGTCTGATTTTTTGTCAGGTGATGCTGCATTGAGGGATTGTTCTAGGAAGAATAATCACTTTTATGGTAATTTACCCATCCTTTTCTAAATCATCATCATCTCCCGAGGAATCGCCATGAGCTCATTACCAGAACAATTTGCGCAAGCGCAAGCCGAATCGAAAAATTTGGATGAGCGTCCGGACAATATGACGCTGCTGAAAATGTATGCCTTATTCAAGCAAGGCAGCAGCGGCGATGCCAGCGGGGAGCGTCCAGGGTTTGCTGACATGATAGGCCGCGCCAAATGGGATGCCTGGCATGCCCTGGCAGGCACTTCACAGGAAGACGCGCAACAGCAATACGTTGATTTGATCAATGAATTGAAATAGTCTGCTGTTTTAAAAAAATGCGCCAGCCAGGTAACTGACTGGCGCATTTCTTATTGAGCTGCCTGGATTTACCTTGCCCGCGATCTGCCTGCAGGCGCAGGTTTGGCAACGGTCCGTTTTGCTGGCGCCGCGCGCGTGACTGGCACTGACATTGCACTTGGCATTTGTATGGGCAAACTTTGCCCAAACGCCTCGGCAATTTTTTTCCCCGCATCCATCCAGTGTTCAAAGCCCTGATTCATCTCTCCCATTTGTGGGAAAAACTTTTGCATTGGCAGTGAATGATTGACTTCCTCCACAACCTGCGCAGCCGGTGAATGATTAAACTGTCCCTGCGCCGCATGGGTCATTTCGTTGGTGAATGCCGAGGCAATCGCGTTAATCTCGCTGGCATACGCCATCGCCTGATGCACCCTGCCCTGCACTAACTCTTGATCGAAAGCGAACAATTCTTCTGGTGACTTCGCAGACAGCAGATGTCTGGCCGAGTGAGTCGTGTCCTCCAGAGACTGTTTGGCCATTTTCAAATTCAATTCAAACAATTTCATCGAGCTGTCTAATGCTTTGTTTGCAAAAGCACTCCATTGCGCCTGCTGATTCTGAAATGCTTGGGCCATTTTTTCCTGTGCTGATTCAGACATTACCGTCTCCTTAGCTTGGTTAAACTTCATGTGAACTCGCAGTTACAACAACTATACGTCCAGGTATAGGTCAAGCCTTGATATTTATCAACTGCTTAATTGACTAAATTGATTACCTCGCCAAACTCGGCAAATCGAATCAGGTTATTCGCTGCACATTGTTGCATGGCACGCCGGGTTGGCTCAGACGCACTGGCGATATGCGGCGTTAATACCACATTCGGCAGGCTCAAAAATTCGGGATTCAAGTGCGGCTCATGTTCAAACACATCCAAGCCGGCCGCGGCGATGTGTTGATTGCGCAAGGCTTCGATCAATGCCGCATCATCGACGACCCCGCCCCTTGCGGTATTGATCAGGATTGCACCGGGACGCATCTGAGCCAGTTCTTCAGCCCCCAGACAATGATGAGTTGCTGCAGTATAGGGAACCATCAACACCAGATGATCGGCACGCTGTAACAATTCCTGTTTGCTGACGAACGTCGCGTTATTGGCGTAGCTTTCTTGTTCAACTGTGAGGCGAGTGCGATTGTGGTAAAGCACTTGCATATCAAATCCCATTGACCTGCGCGCGATGGCTTGGCCGATACGCCCCATCCCCCATATTCCCAAAGTTTTGCCGTGCACGTCGGCGCCGAGGAAGCCGCGCAATTGCCATTTATCCCAGTGCCCTGCCCTTAACCAGTGTTCGGCTTCAGTCACACGCCGCGCGGTTGCCAGCAACAGGGCCCAGGCAAAATCAGCGGTGGTCTGATTGACCACATCCGGGCTATTGGTCACAAGAATGCCTTGTTCTGCGCACGACGCGATATCAATATTGTCGTAGCCCACTGTCATGGCGCTGATGATTTTCAGTTGCGGGGCACTGCGGATCGCTTTGGCAGTAAAGCGCGCATTGCCGGCGGTGAAGGCGGCCTGTTTGTTGTGCAGCTTTTGAATTAACTGATCTTCATTGACACTCGACTCTTGCTGATTTAACTCAATGTCAAAATGAGGCGACAACTGTTCCAGAATTTCCGGAAACGCCGGACAGGTTATCAAAAGATTCGGTTTAGTCATGCTCGGTCCATTGGAAATGTTTAGATAATTGCATTGCTGTGCGTGACAAAGACCGCCGCGGGCAGGGTGTATTTTGCAGGTGGCCATGTAAAACTCGCATTTGCTTATGCGTATTCTATATAACGTTGATTTGTGGGAACGTGGAAATTACCTTAAAATACAGTGCTTTGTAGCTGGCGGTCTCATTTTGACAGAATTGAGCACACAGTACACCCACCTTCCGTTATTTCAAGATAGGTAAGTTATGACCCACGTTGTCACCGAATCGTGCATCCGCTGCCGCTACACAGACTGCGTAGATGTCTGCCCGGTAGATTGTTTTCGCGTTGGACCCAATTTTCTCGCGATTGATCCCGATGAATGTATTGACTGCGCCGTATGCGTAGCCGAATGTCCGGTCAATGCCATTTTCGCCGAAGAAGATGTACCGGCCGATCAACAGGACTTTTTAAAGATCAATGCGGATTTATCCCGAATCTGGCCATCGATTACTAAAACCATTCCCCATTTACCTGATGCGGATGAGTGGAAAGACACTAAAGACAAGAAGCAATTTTTAAAGCGCTAATTTGACTTTTCTTATTTAGCCGCAGGAACCCGTCTACCCACCTGGCGTAGATTGGGCTTTTTTATAGGAACTCGTTCATCGTATGGAAACCAATGCCGCCAATGCTCAATTGGCCCCCATCATTGCCGATGCAGTTATCATCGGTGCCGGTCCAGTTGGATTGTTTCAGGTTTTTGAATTAGGCCTGTTGGAAATCAAAGCGCATGTTATTGATTCGCTCGCGGTAGTTGGCGGTCAGTGTGTCGAACTCTACCCGGACAAACCAATTTACGACATACCAGCCGTTCCCGTTTGCACTGGTCAGGAGTTAACCGACAATCTGCTTAAACAAATTGAACCGTTTTCCCCTACCTTTCATTTGGGTCAGGAAGTCACCGAAGTGGCACGTCGCGAAGACGGACGCTTTGATCTGGCAACCTCGACGGGTACCCGCTTCATCACCAAAACCATTTTTATCGCAGCCGGTGTCGGTTCGTTCCAGCCGCGCACATTAAAAGTTGACGGCATTGACGCCTTCGAAAACAAGCAACTGTTTTATCGCGTGAAAGATCCAAGCCGGTTCCACGGCAAGAATATTGTCATTTGCGGCGGCGGTGATTCGGCGCTGGACTGGACTTTGAATTTGGTTGGCAAGGCCGAGTCGGTCATACTTCTGCACCGCCGCGATGATTTCCGTGCTGCCCCTGCCTCAGTAGCCAAAATGCGCGACCTGTGCGAAAAATATGAGATGCAATTATTGATTGGCCAAATCACCGCAATCGAAACCAAAGACGATCTACTGACTGAAATCAAAGTTACCGGCCCTGACGGCGTAACCCGTCGTCTGCCGGTGGATGACCTGCTGGTGTTTTATGGTTTGTCTCCCAAATTGGGGCCGATTGCTGACTGGAGCCTGGACATCGAACGCAAGCAATTGAAAGTTGTGAGCACAGAAAAGTTTGAAACCAATATTCCCGGCATTTTCGCTGTAGGGGATATCAACACTTATCCCGGCAAAAAGAAATTGATACTCTCCGGTTTCCATGAAGCGGCCTTGGCTGCGTTTGGTGCAGCACCGTATATTTTTCCAGACAAGAAAATCCATATGCAATACACCACGACGTCGCCGAAGTTGCACAAAATACTGGGAGTGGAAACGCCGGTATTCGATTAGCTCTGACCAGTTGATCAAATCGAAAGCGCCTTTTCTTTCCCGGAAAAGGCGTTTTTTTTTAGGCCTAATTAACGCGATGCAACTATTTAGCTTAAAATCGAAGCGATTTACTGAAGACCTGAGAAGGCTATTTTTGCGAATTTGACAAAAAATAGCCTTTTTACCAAAGAAATCCATAACAAACTTGCCATATGGAATTAAACGGCATACAGTAAATCGTGCAGCGCAACAATGAGTTAGTATTGGCTGGCTGAATTTTTAATACGAAGTATTGAAACTGCATTTGGCGACTTAGAGAATAGAGAGATAACCATGCTTTACCATTTACATGAGATGAACCGAGCCTTGATCACCCCATTGACCAATTGGGCCGAAGCCTCGTCGAAATTATTTAGCAATCCCATCTCACCGCTGGCCCACACGCCATTTTCACAACGTATTGCTGCGGGTTACGAACTGATGTTCCGTCTTGGAAAAAATTATGAAAAGCCGGCCTTCAACATCAGCTCAACGACCGTCAACGACGCAACTGTGGGCATTGTGGAAGAAGTGGAACTGCAAAAGAATTTTTGTCGGCTGCTGCATTTCAAAAAAATTCTCAACCCAAAAGAAATCAAGTCACTGAATCAGCCCAAAGTACTTTTGGTTGCGCCATTGTCCGGCCATCATTCAACCCTGCTGCGTGATACGGTGCGCGCTTTACTGCACGAGCACGATGTCTACATTACCGATTGGACCGATGCACGCATGGTACCCGCGGCAGACGGCGACTTCCACCTGCATGACTACATCTATTACGTACAGGATTTCATTCGTCACCTGGCGCCAAATCTGCATGTCATTTCAGTGTGCCAGCCGACCGTGCCGGTCCTTGCCGCAATCGCATTGATGGCAACGGCAAAAGATCCTGCCCTGCCAAAAACCATGACGATGATGGGTGGTCCAATCGATCCCAGAAAGTCACCCACTCAGGTAAATAATCTGGCCACGGAAAAACCATTTTCCTGGTTTGAAAACAACGTGATCTACAGTGTCCCGCCCAATTTCCCCGGCTTTGGCCGCAAGGTTTATCCAGGCTTCCTGCAACACACCGGCTTCGTAGCCATGAATCCGCGCCGTCATGCGCAGAGCCATTGGGATTTCTATCAGCATCTGATTCGCGGTGATGATGACCCAGCAGAATCGCATCGTCAGTTTTACGATGAATACAATGCAGTTCTGGACATGCCTGCCGATTATTATCTCGATACCATCAAAACCGTATTCCAGGAATTCAGACTGCCGATGGGTACCTGGGAAGTTGAGGGGAAATTGGTCCGTCCTCAAGATATCAAAACCGTTGCCCTGTTCACTGTAGAAGGCGAGCTGGACGACATCTCCGGACCTGGTCAGACACAGGCGGCGCATGATATCTGCTCCGGTATTCCAGCCAGTAAAAAACAGGATTTTGTCGCGCCTCAATGTGGTCACTACGGTATATTTTCTGGCCGCCGCTGGCGTGAAATGATCTGTCCAAAAATTACTGAGTTTATTCAAAAGAATAGCTAAACCAGTTGCCGTGCATGTAATCGTGCACGGCACACCGCATCTATCCGGGTGATAATACGTTTTTTTAATAGTCTGAATTAACGTGACTAAAAACCCGATCAATCCATCGCTGGCCGATCAAATTGAAGACGTGCTGCCGCAAACCCAGTGCACCAAGTGCGGGTACCCAGGCTGTCGTCCCTATGCCGAGGCCATCGCTGCCGGTGAAGCCTCATACAACCAATGTCCGCCCGGCGGCAGGCAGGGTATCGTTCGTCTGGCGACGCTGTTAAACAAACCGGTCTTGCCGCTTAACGAAATTAATGGCACTGAACATCCGCGCGCGATTGCAGTCATCGACGAAGCTGTGTGCATTGGTTGTACTTTGTGCATTCAGGCCTGTCCGGTTGACGCAATCATTGGTGCACCCAAGCAGATGCACAGCGTGATCAACGACTTATGCACCGGATGTGATTTGTGCATACCACCCTGCCCGGTTGATTGCATCAGCATGGTCAATGTCAGCGGCGACAAAACCGGCTGGGATGCCTGGACCCAGCAGCAGGCCGATGCGGCCCGCGCACAACATGATTTCAGAATCATTCGATTGCAGCGTGAAAAGCAGGACAACGAGGCGCGCCTGTTGGCCAAAGCCCAGGAAAAACTGCGCGCAATTCAAGATGAAATTGCCGCCTCGCCTGACGCCTATAACGAACAGGCACGCAAAAAAGCCATCATCACTGCAGCGATTGCGCGTGCACAGGCCAACAAACCAAAATCATGAACGCTTCCCAACGAATCACTTTCTTCGAACGCCTGCAACTGGCCAATCCTCATCCCAGTACCGAATTGGAATACACGACACCCTTCGAATTACTGATCGCCGTCATTCTGTCTGCACAGGCCACCGATGTATCAGTCAATTTGGCCACCCGTCGTTTATATCTGGTTGCCAATACTCCGGCAAAAATTCTGGCATTGGGGGAAGATGCGCTGATCACTTATATCGCCCGCATCGGCCTGTTCAAATCCAAGGCCAGACACGTCATGGCAACCTGCGAAATTTTAATGACGCAACATGCCGGGCAGGTACCGCGTGATCGCGCCGCACTGGAAGCATTGCCCGGTGTAGGAAGAAAAACTGCCAACGTGGTTTTGAACAGTGCATTCGGTGAACCGACGATTGCGGTTGACACGCATATTTTCAGAGTCGGCAACCGAACTGGATTGGCCAAAGGTGAAACGGTCGAGAAGGTCGAACAACAACTGTTGAACAAAGTCCCGGAGCGCTTCAAGCTCAACGCCCATCATTGGTTGATTTTGCATGGCCGTTATACCTGCAAGGCGCGCCAACCAATGTGCTGGAATTGCATGCTTGCAGACTTATGCGACTTCAAAGAAAAAACCCCCATGCCAGACACAGGGGTTTAGTCGATTCAAACAATACGACAGGCTTCGTCAAACGCCAGCCGAGGTGAACGCGGGAATAATTTGCTCGCGTCGCCATAACCGATGCTGCATACAAAATTGACTTTCACGCTGCTGTCGGCAAAGAAAGCGGCATTGATTTTGTCGGCGTCAAAACCGGACATCGGACCACAATCCAGTCCCAGCGCACGTGCTGCCAGCATGAAATAGGCACCCTGCAGGCTGCTGTTGCGAAATGCTGTGGCGTCGATCATCGCCTGATTGCCAACGAACCAGGACTTGGCATCGGCGTGCGGAAATAATTGCGGTAATTTTTCAAAGAATGCCATGTCCATACCGATAATTGCCGTGACGGGAGCATGTTTGGTTTTTTCCTGATTGCCAGGTGCCATACACGTCACTAATTTATCTTTCTCGACTGCAGATTTGACAAATATAATCCGCGCCGGTGAGCAATTTGCCGAGGTCGCCCCCCACTTGGCCAGATCGTAAATTTTGTGACACAACTCATCACTGACTGGCTTATCCTGCCAGCTATTATGGGTGCGCGCTTCGGTGAATAGGGTGGCAAGAGCAGCGTTATCTAACATGATGACTCCTTGTAGGTGATGAAGACCTGCATCATAGCAGAGGCTGCAAAAACTCAGTACAATGCAGGCTCTTCGCTTACTTCTTCAGATCCATGTTCAACCCTTCCCAGCAGGACGTACGGCGTTTTTTTTGCGAGTCTTATCGCAAGACTCTGGCGCGCGAAATTCTCTCGCCAATTGAAGTGATCGCCTCAGACTGGATCGCGCAACATCCGGAATACGAAGTTGATCTGGCTGACGTCAATGCCGCCCTGGAGGCTGAGTATCCGGTTGATCAGGGCAAGACCAATCCATTTCTGCATCTGGCCATGCACCTGACGATTACCGAACAGATTTCAATTAATCAGCCAATCGGCATCAAACCTGCGTTTACCCAACTGGCACAACGTCTGCAATCGGAGCATGAAGCGCATCACATCATGATGGAGTGTTTGGGGGCAATGCTGTGGGAGTCGCAGCGCAATGGCAGCCCTTTTGATGGCGCCGCTTACGTTGCAGCTGTAATGAAGGCTATCCAATAAAAAACCGCACAAAGGAGTCATTTGTGCGGTTCCTGTTTTTTACAGCGGTGCTTGCTGTTTCTTATTTTTGCACAACCAGATTACCCGGCAGACTGGCGATGTAGGCAGTGATGTTGGCGATATCTTTATCAGTCAGCGGTTTCGCCTGACCATTCATGATCGCATTGACACGACCATTCGCAACACCGCCACCGCGGCGATACGCCACCAGTGCATGCGCCAGATAATTTTGATGCTGACCAGCCAGTTTTGGATAGGTTGGATCAATCGGGGAATTCAGATCCGCACCGTGACAGGCAGCGCAACCATATTTTTCTACAGCAGCCTTACCTTCGCTGATATCACCACCGGCCCAGGCACTGGTTGCAACCGTCGCCGTCATTGCAATAGCTAACAATATTTTTTTCATCGGAATCTTTCGCCTGCTTTAGTGTTGAGTTTTGGTTTGTTGTGCATAGTAGGCCGCCAGGTCAGCGATATCCTGATCCGATAAGCCGCCAGCGATACCGCGCATTGATGGGTGGTTACGATCACCCTTTTTATACGCATGCAAGGCATTTTCCAGATACGGCGCAGACTGACCACCCAACGTCGGCACGTAATACACTTCCGGGAATGTGGCTTTGTAGCCCGGAATCGCATGGCAACCTATGCACATCGCCACTTTGTTTTCGGCAGCCTTGGGGTTGCCGACAATCTTCTCATCTGCAGCAGAAGCTGCATCAATCACGCTGAGTAAAGCAAGCAATGCAGCAACGAGTGCGAAATTTTTTTTCATAATAATTAGATAAGTTGACGATAAACGTGCGAAAGGTGAACGCCAGAATCACCACGACAATTTCCGAGGACAATCCCGCTACTGCTGCTGCGCTCAAAAAAGAAATATTCTAACCGAAGCCTTAGTTCCAGTCCACGATCATGACGGGAATCAATATGCAACGTTGAATTTATGTCATACACAACCCGAGTCACAAATTAAACCGTAGACAATTTGTATAGACCTTAACACATCTGACTCAACCGCAGTCCACAGTCACACTCCCTTGCGGTTATACTCTCCCCCATCGTTCAACATCACTAAAACCATGCAAACATCTTCATCCCGCTTTCAAGGCTCCGAGAACTACGTTGCCACTGACGACTTAAAACTTGCTGTCAATGCTGCGCTGACCCTGCAACGCCCGCTCTTGATTAAAGGCGAACCCGGCACCGGCAAAACCATGCTGGCCGAAGAAGTCGCTGCGGCGCTGAATATGCCGCTGATGCAATGGCACATCAAATCCACCACCAAAGCGCAACAGGGCTTGTATGAATATGATGCGGTGTCCCGGCTGCGCGACTCACAACTGGGTGACGAACGTGTCAAAGACATTCACAACTACATTGTCAAAGGCGTGTTGTGGCAGGCCTTTACGGCTCCAGAACCAGTCGTACTGCTGATCGATGAAATCGACAAAGCTGACATTGAGTTTCCGAATGACTTGCTGCGCGAACTCGACCGGATGGAATTCTACGTCTATGAAACGCGTGAACTGGTGCGCGCCACGCACCGGCCGCTGGTAATCATCACCTCCAACAATGAAAAAGAATTGCCGGATGCATTTTTGCGGCGCTGCTTTTTTCATTACATCAAATTCCCCGATCTGGCGACCATGCAGGACATCGTCAAGGTCCATTTCCCCACCTTGAAAAATGATTTATTAACCCAGGCACTGACCAGTTTTTACGAAGTGCGTGAAGTCGCTGGCATCAAAAAGAAACCGTCCACGTCAGAATTGCTGGACTGGCTCAAACTATTGCTGGCAGAAGATATTCCGACCGAGGCGTTGCGCAGCAAAGATCAAAAAATGATTGTGCCGCCTCTGCACGGCGCCTTGCTCAAGAATGAACAGGACGTGCATTTGTTTGAACGCATCGTCATGATGTCACGCCACAACCGTTAATATCGAGGAGACGCATGGAACCCATTACCTTGACTGGACGCTTCGTTACATTGCAGGCACTTTCACCAAACCATTTAGCTGGCCTGCAAGAGGCTGCAGCGGATGGTGAATTGTGGAATCTATTTTTTACGAGTGTGCCGAGACCGGAACAAATGCAGCTTTGGTTAGAGACGGCACTCTCGCTGCAAAGCAAGGGCGAGGCACTGCCATTTGTGGTGTTTGAAAATTTTTCCGGCAAGATTGTCGGCACGACCCGCTATTGCAATATCGATGCACCAAGTCGTCGCCTCGAAATTGGTTACACCTGGTATGCCAGGCGCGCGCAACGCACAGCGATCAATACTGAATGCAAGTTGCTGTTGTTGCGTCACGCCTTCACCCAACTCAATTGCATCGCCGTGGAATTCCGAACTGACTGGTTAAACCAGGCCTCGCAGCGCGCTATCGAACGCCTCGGTGCCAAGCGTGATGGCATCTTGCGCAACCACAAAATCATGCCAGATGGCCGCATTCGTGATTCGGTCGTGTACAGTATTTTAAATACCGAATGGACCGGCATCGAACAACACTTGAGTTCTAAACTGGAACGAACGCCAGAAACATGTTAATCGGTTTTTTCTTTGCGCTTAAAGACGCCAAGGTTCCGGTATCGATCAAAGAATTTTTGATGTTGCTGGAAGCGCTGCAAAAAAATCTCGCGTCAACTTCGCTGGAAGAATTTTATTTTCTGGCGCGGCTGGTCATGGTCAAAGACGAAGCGCATTTTGACAAATTCGACAAGGCTTTCGGACAATACTTCAAGGGCATTGATCATTTGTTTGAACAGCATCCGGAAATTCCGTTGGACTGGCTGAAGAAGCGCATGCAGCGCGAGCTGAGCGATGAACAAAAGGCCGCGCTGGAAAAATTTGGTTACGACAAATTGATGGATCGCATCGCCGAACTGCTGAAAGAACAAAAAGAACGTCATGAAGGCGGCAGCAAATGGATAGGCACCGGCGGGACCTCCCCGTTTGGCAATGGCGGTACCAATCCCGAAGGCGTGCGGATCGGTGGCAAGGGTGGCAACCGCACAGCGGTCAAAATCTGGGAAGCGCGCGCTTATCGCGATTACGACGACAATCTGGAATTGGGAACACGCAATATCAAAGTGGCGTTGCGCCGTCTGCGCAAATTTGCGCGTCAGGGTGCGCAGGACGAATTGGCGCTCGATGCAACCATTCACGCCACCGCCAACAATGCCGGGTATCTCGATATCAAGATGCAGGCGGAGCGCAAAAACAATATCAAGGTGCTGATGCTTCTGGACGTGGGCGGCACCATGGATGACCATATCCAACGTACTGAGGAACTGTTCTCAGCGGCGAAAACTGAATTCAAAAATATGGAGTTTTTTTATTTCCATAATTGTGTCTACGATTTTTTGTGGAAGAATAACCATCGCCGCCACGCTGAAAAAATGCCCACCTGGGACCTGCTGCGCAAATACCCTCCGGATACCAAATTGATTTTGGTCGGCGATGCCACGATGAGTCCGTATGAAGTTTTGCAACCGGGCGGCTCTGTCGAATACCACAATGAGGAAGCTGGGGCGACCTGGCTACAACGTCTGGCCAGCACCTTCCCGAAATTTATCTGGTTAAATCCCGAACCGGAAGGCTTGTGGGAATATCGGCAATCGATTGCCGTGATTCGTCAGTTGCTGAGCAATCGCATGTTTCCGGTCACGATCGAGGGCCTGGAACGCGGCATGCGGCTACTTAGCAAGTAAGTCCTCATCTGCCTTTTTTTGTAAAGGCAATACACCGTTCTTGACGCTGATCACTTCGGCCAATATTGAAACAGCGATTTCTGCCGGAACGCGACTGCCTATGTGCAGACCAATCGGGCCATGCAAACGCTGAATCTGGTCAGGCGTCAAATCAAACAATGCAAGCCGCTCGCGGCGTTTTTTATTATTGGCGCGCGAGCCCAGCGCACCGACATAAAAGGCTTCGGACTTGAGCGCTTCCAGCAATGCCATGTCGTCCAACTTCGGATCATGGGTCAACGCCACGATCGCCGTATGCACATCTGGGCAAATCTGCAGCACGACATCATCGGGCATGCCCGGCACATGCCGACCCCAGGCTGGCTGCCAGGTACCGGTATATTCCTCGCGCGGATCGCACATCAACACGTCAAAGCCGAGTGGCACGGCCATCTGCGCCACCAGTTGTGACAGCTGTCCCGCGCCGATAATCAACAAGCGCATTTGTGGACCAAACGTCATGCTCAGTCGGCCATCGGCAAACATCAAAGCCTGATTCTGGGTATCTGCTGCAAGCTCAGTGACACCGTTTGCGAGAGTCAAAGTACGCCGCACCAGCTCATGCGTGCCGGTGCGCTGCAGGATTTCATTGATCCAGCCTATGTCCAGCAATGGCTCCAGCACCAGCTCCAATATGCCGCCGCAGGGCAAACCGAAATGCTGCGCCTGTTCACGCGTGACACCATACTGCACCCACTCCGGCCTGTCAGGCATGCCCTGTTCCCGTACCCGCAGGATCAGATTATCTTCAATGCATCCGCCAGAAACCGAACCGAGTACCAGTCCGTCGTCACGCAAGGCCAGAATCGAGCCGGGTGGACGCGGCGCGCTGCCCCAGGTTTGCACGACTGTAGCCAGACTGACCTGAAAGCCAGCATGCTTCCAGTCGGCAGCGGTTTTTAACACTTCTAAATCCTGAATTTCCATGGTATCCATAAAAAAATGACGTGAAAAATCACGTCATTCTAATCGAAGTTGAACAGTGGGCTACTGGCTTACTGCATATGCCAGCCGTGACTGACGGTAATCGATTGACCGGTGAGCGCATTGGTTTCAAAGCCGCCCAGGAAAACTGCCAGTGCCGCAACGTCTTGCACGGTGGTGAATTCGCCATCGACGGTTTCTTTCAACATCACATTCTTGATCACTTCTTCTTCAGTGATCCCCAACGATTTGGCCTGTTCGGGGATTTGCTTGTCGACCAAAGGCGTACGCACAAATCCGGGACAGATCACGTTGGCGCGAATCTTGTCTTTGGCGCCTTCTTTGGCGACCACTTTTGCCAGACCGATCAAGCCATGTTTAGCGGCGACGTAGGGCGCTTTCAGCGGTGAGGCTTCATGAGAGTGCACTGAACCCATATAAATAATTGATCCGCCGCGGCCAGTTTTGATCATCGCGCGCATGCAGGCCCGGGTGGTGAGGAATGCGCCATCCAGATGGATCGCGATCAGCTTCTTCCAGTTATCGAGACTCAGTTCCACGATCGGGCTGATGATTTGAATGCCGGCATTGCTGATCAAAATATCCACGCCACCATAAGCAGCAACCACGTCAGCCACGCCTTTATCGACTTGCGCTTCATCCACCACATTCATGGCCACACCCATTGCCACCCCGCCGCTTTTGACAATGTCGGCAGCGGTGTTCTGCGCTGCTGTCAGATCCAGATCGGCGATGACAACTTTGGCGCCCAGCCTGGCGTATTCAATCGCAATTTCTTTACCAATACCGCTTGCAGCTCCAGTGATAACAGCAACCTTATCTTTTAACATGATCGTTTCCTTTAAATAGATTAACGTTTGAGGTAGTCATAGACCACCCGTCCATACGGCAGAGTCAAATCAGCGAGAATATGGGTCGCTGAAAGTATTTCCAAAACAGGCAGAGCAGCGATTGGTGCGAGTACATGGGCGCTTAACTCCAATGCACCGGGACCGCTCCATGCACCTTTGATCGTGATATCGGTCAGGTTATATTGAACCAGCTCGCAGATGCGCGGGGTTCCGTCAACATGCGGGATGATTTTCAATAAAAAGTTCGCTGCCAGCATGCCAGGCAACACGGTTTTTGGATCCAGGGTTTTATGTTTGAAACCCATCGTGCCGGTTGCAACCCGGGTACCTGAATACTCCAGGGTGCCGACCAAAGTATCGGTATGCACCCGCAACTCCGGTTCCCCCAACTTTTTCGGAAAGCCCCACAATTCCCGGCCGCCAGCAATCGGCGGATGATCGTTCAGGTACATGCTGTGCACATAGCCACCTGGCACACCGTCCAACGTCACGGGAATCACCTGACCCGACTCGCAGTAATGGCCGAAACCGGTTGAGTCCGGCATATTGATAAATTCGAATTTGACGATGGGTTCGGTCATCTTGAGCGGCGCGGGAATCATTTTCTGCAACAACACCGGATCGGTGCGATAGCTGATGATCAGATATTCCCGGTCCACAAAACGGTATGGTCCCGGTGGGTAAGCGGGGTTGTGCATAGGCATGGCAAAACCATTTTGACGCACTTCTTCTTCGGTCATACTGTTTCCTTCCATAGATGTAACGGATTGTGGAGCAAGTACCAATTACCAAAATGGGCAGTTTAGCAGCGTTTATGGGCTTATGCTTTTTGCTTTAATCAGTGTTACAACTAATTAAATCCCGCCATTTTCCCAATTAGAATTTGTCGGCTTTGAAAACCAAAGCTAAAGTGTGTACACATTGATTATCAACTCAGCATTCATCGGTAAGCGAGGCAATATTATGCAGGCACTTAAAGTAGGGATGAGGGAATTTCGCGCTGATATGGCCGACTATATCAATTCCAACACCGCAGTTGCGATAACAAGGCATGGTCAAACAATCGGGTATTTTATTCCCGCACAAAATCCGAAAGATGAAAGCATTGCGGCATTAAGGCAGGCGGGCAAGACAATGGCGAAACTACTGGAAGACCATGGAATCAGCGAAGAAGAAATTGTGGCAGAATTTGAAGCTTTGAGAAAGAAAGCCAAAAAAAAATCAAATGGATAGAAAAGAAATCGTCATAGACGCAAACATATTGATTCGCGCGACCCTCGGTAACCGGGTCATTAACACCATCACAAGATATGCGGCTTCCGCTATCTTTTATGCGCCGGACATAGCTTTTGCAGACGCCTGCAGTTATTTGCCAGCGATATTCAGGAAGCGTGGAATACCACGCGAACAAGCCTTACAGACTCTGGTAAAAGTGTCAGCGATTGTTCAATCAATTGATTTTGCGATTTACGGAGACCAACAACATCGCGCCCTGAATTGATTTTGCGATTTACGGAGACCAACAACATCGCGCCCTCCAAAGAATTGCAATACGCGACCCCGACGATTGGCCGATATTGGCCTGTGCATTGCGATTCGATTGTCCAGTCTGGACCGAAGATTCCGATTTCTTCGGTTGTGGTGTGCCAACCTGGACAACCGACCGAGTCGAGTTGTTTTTTACAGAATAATCTTATTGCTCACGCACCCAGACCTGGCTGCGTCCGATCCATGGAATACCGATATAGCCACGCACCCGGAGTTTCCTGGCATCTTCTTCCAGGACCAATTTGCTTTTGTAGGTTTGCCCATTATCGGGATCCAGAATTGTTCCACCGGCATACTCATCGCCGTCTTTTTTGAGACCAACCAAAATCACCATGCCGATAATCGGCTGATCCTTGTTTGCACCCTCACACTTTACGCATTTCGGATTTTGATCTTCGGCCGGATCCCGAAACAAACGCTCGATTTTTCCGCTCAGTACACCATCTGTCTCGGTAATGCGGATCAGTGCCTTGGATTTGCCGGTCACGTCATCGATGTTTTTCCAAAGACCGACGGGTGTTGCCGTGTTTTGATCCGCATAAACTGCATTACCCATTACTACGCCTGCCAGTCCAATTACGAGTGCACCTAATAGTCTTTTGTTCATGCTGGTCTCCTGTAAGTTTTTTTAGTTTTACGTCGGTGGCAGTTTCGCGAGCTGTTCGCGCAACTTGACTAACGTAGCAGAGAAGTTTGCCACTCTTTCCCGCTCCTGTGTAATAACCTGAGCAGGTGCTCTAGAAACAAAACCTTCATTATCCAGCTTGGATTGCGCCTTGTTGATCTCGACTTCGATCCGCGTGGCTTCTTTATTGAGGCGTTCACGCTCGGCCGCCACGTCAATTTCTACCTTGAGCATCAACCTGGTTTCACCGACCACCGATACCGGAGCAGGTGAATCAGGCAAAGCATCCAGCACCTGGACCTCTGATAGCTTAGCCAGCGCCTGCAAATACGGCGCAAAGATTTGCAGGCTTTGTTTTTCTTCGGCATTCGCCGCCTGAATCAGCAATGGTACCCGCTGGGCAGGAGACAGCTGCATCTCGCCGCGCAAGTTACGACAGGAATCAGTCAGAGTTTTCAGAGTCGCCATCCAGGCCTCGGCGCTCTCATCCAGCTTATTCAAATTTGCTTCCGGATAGGCTTGCATCATGATGCTGTCGCCGGCAGGATTCAATTGCTGGCCGGTCAGCGGAGCCACCGTCTGCCATAAGGATTCCGTGATAAATGGCACGATCGGATGGGCCAGACGCAGCACCGTTTCCAACACGCGCAGCAAAGTGCGGCGCGTCGCGCGTTGCTGCGCATCGCTGCCATGCTGCATTTGCACCTTCGCCACTTCGACATACCAGTCGCAATACTCATCCCACACAAACTGGTAAATTCCGGTGGCGATATTATCGAAGCGGTAATCAGCAAAGCCTTTCGCAATCTCTTGTTCGGTGCGCTGCAGGATCGACACGATCCAACGGTCGGCCGGTGAGAAATCCAGATATTCCGGTTTGCATACGCCATCCACATGGCTGTCAAAGCCGCAATCTTTGCCTTCGACATTCATCAATACAAAGCGCGTCGCATTCCACAATTTATTGCAGAAGTTGCGATAGCCTTCGCAGCGACCCAGATCGAAATTGATATTGCGACCCAGGGTGGCATAACTGGCCATGGTAAACCGCAGGGCATCGGTGCCATAGGCCTGAATACCATCTGCAAACTCCTTGCGCGTTGCCTTGGCAATTTTTTCTGCATCTTTCGGATTCATCAAACCGGTGGTCCGTTTGGCGACCAGCTCTTCAACGGTAATGCCGTCAATCAAATCGATCGGGTCAAGAGTGTTGCCCTTGGACTTGGACATTTTCTGCCCGCTGGCATCGCGCACCAATCCATGCACGTAGACGGTATGGAACGGCACCTTGCCTGTGAAGTGGACCGTCATCATAATCATCCGGGCGACCCAGAAAAAGATAATGTCAAATCCCGTTACCAATACCGAAGATGGCAGGAATGCGGTCAGATCCGGTGTCTGATCCGGCCAGCCCATGGTTGAAAACGGCACCAGCGCAGAAGAGAACCAGGTATCCAACACGTCCTCATCGCGACGCAGACTGCCGGTATACCCCGCCTGCGTAGCCTTTGCCTGGGCCTCGACCTCGCTGGTTGCGACAAATATCTGACCCTGTTCTCCATACCAGGCAGGAATCTGATGGCCCCACCACAGCTGGCGCGAAATACACCAGTCCTGAATATTGCCCAGCCACTGGTTATAGGTGGTGGTCCAGTTCTCCGGTACGAATTTCACTTCACCATTCGCGACTTTTTCCAGAGCGACCTCGGCAATCGATTTGCCGGGGAAATAGGTCCCTTCCGGTGCCGGTTTGCTCATGGCCATAAACCATTGATCGGTCAGCATCGGCTCAATCACCACACCGGTGCGATCCCCGCGCGGCACCATCAGCTTGTGCGGTTTGACAGATTCCAGCAGACCCAACGCATCGAGATCGGCGATCATTTTTTTACGGGCCACAAAACGGTCCAGGCCGCGATAGGCTTCGGGACTGTCCTCGGTGATCCTGGCATCCAGCGTCAGGATGCTGATCAAGGGCAGTTGATGACGCTGACCAACCGCGTAATCGTTGAAGTCATGCGCTGGCGTAATCTTCACGCAACCGGTACCGAAGGCTTTGTCGACATACTCGTCAGCAATGACCGGAATCTGGCGGCCCGTCAACGGCAAGGTCAGAGTTTTGCCAATCAAGTGAGTGTAACGCTCGTCGGTCGGGTCCACCGCCACCGCCACGTCACCCAGCATGGTTTCCGGACGGGTAGTGGCCACCGTCAAATGACCCGAGCCATCGGCGAAGGGATAACGGATCTGCCACATCGAACCATCTTCTTCTTCCGACACCACTTCCAGGTCGGACACTGCGGTACCGAGCACCGGATCCCAATTCACCAGGCGCTTGCCGCGATAAATCAAACCTTGCTCGTAGAGACGCGCGAACACTTCCGTGACGATCTTCGAGCGTGGCGCATCCATGGTGAAATACTCACGTTGCCAGTCGGCGGAAGCACCCATGCGGCGCATCTGACCGGTAATTGTCGAACCGGATTTCTCTTTCCACTCCCAGACTTTTTCCACAAATTTTTCACGACCGAGGTCATGACGGGAAATCTTCTGTGCGTCGAGCTGGCGTTCCACCACGATTTGCGTCGCGATCCCGGCATGATCGGTGCCCGGCACCCACGAGGTATTGAAACCGCGCATGCGATAGTAGCGCGTCAGCCCGTCCATGATGGTCTGGTTAAACGCATGCCCCATGTGCAAAGTCCCGGTGACGTTGGGGGGCGGCAGCTGAATGCAGAATGCAGGTTTTCGGCTATCCATGGAGGCGGCAAAATAGCCGCGTTGTTCCCATGCAGTGCGCCAGATTTTTTCGATTTCGGCAGGCTCAAAAGACTTTGCTAATTCCGTCATGGTGGTATTCATCATTATTTTAAGGAGCGCTGATTATAATTCCTTACAGCGCGACTAGGGGACAGTCTTACCACTTTGCCATGTCAAATCTGAATGGCGCGATAATCAAATGACAAATTTGCCCGAGCCAGCCTGAAACCAAAGTGTGATGCGCTTCGCTCTGCTACAATGGCGATGTTTCACCGGGCAGCCAGATCAAGTCGGCCTGCCCTGCCGCACGAACCCTCCCCAATTCATACAAATTCACACACTATCCACTATGAAAATCGCCCAAAACACTGCCGTCAGTCTGAATTACAGCATGTTCGACAAAGCCAATCAGCTGATCGACAAGAATGTAGAGCCCATCGTTTATTTGCATGGTGGATACGACAATATTTTGCCGCCGGTCGAAGCGGCTCTGGAAGGTCATTCAGCTGGTGAAACCGTGGTCATTTCGATGACTGCCGAAGAAGCTTTCGGTGAAATCGAAGACAGCCTGATCCGTGAAGAAGATGTCGGCCTGTTCCCGCCGGATATCGAAGTCGGCATGATGTTTGAAACCCATGACCCGGAAACCGGTGAACCGCATCATTTCCGCATCACCAGTATCGATGCCGGTAAAGTCACGGTCGACGGCAATCATCCTCTGGCAGGCATGCCGCTGCGTTTTGAAGCCAGCATCATTGATGTACGTGAAGCATCTGACGAAGAAATAGCGCATGGCCATATCCATGGCGAGCACGGACATGAACATTAATATCGATTTATACGCCGTACTGGGATTAAACAGCACGGCGTCGCCGGACGACATTAAAAAAGCCTTCCGGCAAAAAGCCTCCGAATTTCATCCCGATAAAAATGCATCGGAATTTGCGCCGGCAAAATTCAGAGCGGTCAGAGAAGCGTATGACGTCTTGTCTGACCCGGCAAGCAGAACTGCCTACGACGAGAACCGGCGCCGTAATTTGCTCGAATCGCCCATCGAGACTGCGCAGGAAATCTGGTCGAATTATGTTTCAGGAGTACTCAATTGAAAACCTCACGTTATTTTGCAAATTTGATTTCATCGTATCAGGCCGAACTCGATGACTTACGTACCGACTCGGAAGGCAACAATATCCTCAAGTCACGCCTGGCAAAAAAACGCGAACAAGTTCCACAGCTGTTGATGATGATGGAAAGCGCACCCGAAATGGTCGCCGTAGCGTTTCATGGCGCATTCGCTTTCAAGCCCGGCAAAACACTGGAGACTCTGGTAGCCAGAGAAACCAGTCGTCTGCTGCCATGGGATGAACTGAAACTGTCACTGACTGTTGAGCCGTGGGCCGACAGCCTGATCAAATCAGTACTCAGCGATCCGCACGGCGAACATTTTTTGGCGACCACGGTCGGCCTTGAGTTCCTGTACAAGCACGGTGGCGCGCCAGCTCAGGCAGCAGAGCCGAAAGAGGAAGACGAAGAGAATCAAAGTGAAGAGCGCGATGATTTTGATGACCATCTTAGCTCGGACGACCGGATCAGTGATGAAGGTGAAGACACGCAATTTGATTTGGATCGCGCTGGCGCCGATTTCCTGGCCGAGCACGGCTTTGATCGCAAAGAGTAACCAATGAGTAATTTAACCTTGAAAATATTATGAGCCTACCCGCACTTGTTCAAGCCCAAAAATTAATCAAGTCCGGCGACATCGCCGGCGCTGAAAACGCTTTGGCCACGTTGGCTGAAACTGAAGGCGATCACGCGCTGGTGGTCGCCCTGGATCAATTCCCTGCCAAAGATTTGTTGGCGATTATCCGGCAATACGACAGCTCCAAAGAATCCCTGGTCAACCTGCTGGTGACCCCTGAGCAGTTTGCCAAAGCCGTGGTGCTGGAAAAACGCTACGCCGACTTGAGCCATGAACAATTGCGCGGCATGATCAATGCGGTGATTTTCCGCGAAGGTGCCGATCCCGCTGAATTTTTACACGCGATCAGCAATGTCGATGGCGGCTATGAGGCGATCGCCGATTATTTATCGGAACGCACCGAACGCATCGAATTCTTTTATCGCTACGCGACCTTTGATCTGTTCGAATACAGCGACGAAGTCAAAACCCAGGCCATCGACGATGACCTGCTCAATTTGACGCGCGACAACGAACCGCAATCGTCACCACTCGACATGAGCAATTTTGAAGATCACGACTGGATGGAAGTAACCACCATTCTGCGCTATCAGCATCCGGATATTTTCCGCGAAGTGCTATTAAAACTGCGCGCGCGCTTGAAGAAAGAAACCGCTGACAACGAAGCCTTCATGGAAGGCATGGAAGAATTGCCGGAAGGCGTGCTCGATAATGACAAGCCGATGCCGAGCCAGGATCGTCCGGACTTTGAAGGTCTGCAAGAAGAATCAGCGTTATAACAAAACAAACCAATGATAGACAATGCTTTCGAAGTAGCCACGTTTGATGACCGCCCGTTTTTGGAAAAAGCACTGCGCTACGGCGTCCAGCAAGGCATCATCAGCGACGAAAAAATCCAGACCATCAATACTGAGGCACCCAAAGGCATCGTGCAGATTGCGACTGCGTTTGGCAGTCCGTATCTGCGCGATGAAATCGAACTGGCACGCTTTCGCATCGTCAACCTGGTCAGTCTGTATCTGTTTGAGACCAGCGGCGGCGATCTCGAATCCGCTGCCCGCCTGATTCGTGACAATACTTTTTTAACCCTGTCACGCGGCGGCTCCACGCTGCTCAAAGAATTATTCGCACTTCCTGAATACGCATTACTCGGGCCCAACGAACACGGCCGGGTTGAAGACTTTCTGGAATTTTGGTCACGCAAAAAAACCAGCAAAGACTACCAAAGCACTCTGCAGCAACGCAAACTCAACCAGCTGGAAATTCGTCTGGCAAAAAAACTCGGCGCGGCACTGGGACTGAAAGCGACGGATTATCAAGATCAGCACTGCGAAGCGGACGCATTGATCCGCAGTGCGATTTTGCTGCGTCTGGAAAAAACCGGCGGCAAAAGCAAACCGGTCACAAGCTGCTTCGACCAGATCGGCTTTGCCGGACTGCTGGATAAAATGCGCAAAAAAGGTGCAGCCAAAACCGCCAAACTGGACGCTGACTTTACGGCCGACGAAAAAGATCTGATCGCGCATTTGCAGCAAGATATTCTGACCAACGACCTACCCAGAATTATCGACGAAAGCATCCCGCTGGATACCCTGATCAGCCAGCTCAAGGGCCGTTACTTTATGCGCGGTCACGATCTCGATGACGTCGCCGCTTACGAAGCACTGGTATCGAAAGAGTGGACCAAGTACACCAAGGGTAAATCGGATATCGATGCGATTTTCACTCTGTTGCTTTGCATCGCTGCCAAGATTCCCGGCAAAACCAGCATCACCGTCAGCGCCGCCAGGACACTGATTAAAAAAGTGCGCACCGAAGGGTTTTACCCTGAAATGGCCAGCGAGTTCATCAAGAATCATGCGCCGCACGAAAAACAGGAAAGTCTGCTCGAAGACTGGGAAGAGTTTTGTGAACAGGCCCAGCTGTATCTGCTTGATGACTGGGATCATGACTTTCAACTGGCCATGAAATTCTTGCGTGAGAATTGTTATATCGAAAAATCTGCCAAATCTCAATAAAGTGAAATAGGTCAAATTTCGGCTGTACCAGAGCGGGTTAATTGATCAGTTACTACAAAAAAAAGCCCGGCTCGAATTCGAACCAATTTACAAAAACCGGATCGCAATTATCCCAAAGCCCTTTTATGGAAATCTTATGATTGGAAATTACAAAGCATCGCAACCACTGAATCTACTTGCATCTGACATCCAAGGACAACACTCCGATTCAATGGAGATCGAAATTGCAGACCCAGTCCCCACCCCTCCAAGTCTTCAATTCTTGTGTTGCAGGCTCCAAACCATCGGCGGCTATAGCATGGTTACGGGCGTTCTGCTGATGACAGCGGCTTTTTTGGCCGCCGTTGCACACGAAAACAGTAGAAGCGGCGTCGAGCGAGCAACAGACACGAATGGTTCGTCTAATGCGACATTGGGGTTAGCCATCAGCGGTGGAGCCGCTATTTTGAGTGGTGCTATTTGCTTATGTCTGAGCCCCCGAAATACCCGATGAAAAATCGAAAACTCGCAATCATGCCCAAGCATATTGCGAGTTACGAACCAGGCAAGTATCTCCGGTATTTTAACTACCCATCCTGAAGCAGCTTGTTGAATAATCTACAAGCCTGTTACCAAAAACTAATCCCAACCATAACCCGCCTTTGTTGTTTATAATGGCGGCTTAAAGTTTTAGTACTAAACGCTAGGGGTCCTGACGCAGTCATATGCTGAGCCAGGTGAGAAATACCCTTGACCTGATCTGGATAATGCCAGCGTAGGGAAGCGCACCGGTAGACACACTCTGCCCTCGCTCGCCTCCCTGGCTGTAAAACAATTACATTCAAGGAAGCAACATGAACGCCAATCCCAAATTCCTGTCTGCCACGGCAGAAGTCGATGCCGCTGCCATCGCACCACTTCCCAATTCGCGCAAAATTTATGTGCAAGGCAGCCGAGCGGATATTCAGGTGCCGATGCGCGAGATCAGCCAGTCTGACACGCCCGCGTCGTTTGGCTTTGAAACCAATCCGCCGATCTATGTCTACGACACCTCGGGCCCCTACTCCGATCCAAATGCAAAAATTGATATCCGCTCCGGCCTTGCCGCAATTCGGGCCAACTGGATTGCTGAACGCAACGATACCGACGAACTGCCCGGCCCGTCGTCTGCCTATGGCGTAGAACGCTTGCACGACCCCAAGCTGGCCGAGCTGCGCTTCAATTTGCAGCGTCTGCCGCGTCGCGCCAAAGCCGGAAAGAATGTCAGCCAGATGCACTATGCACGTCAAGGCATCATCACTCCGGAAATGGAGTATGTCGCGATCCGCGAGAACATGCAGCGTCAACAATATCTGGACAATCTGCGCCAGTCCGGCGTGATGGGCAACAAGCTGGCTGACCTGATGGGACGTCAACATCCGGGGCAAAATTTCGGCGCCTCGATTCCAAACGAAATCACGCCTGAATTTGTTCGCGATGAAATCGCCCGCGGTCGCGCCATCATCCCCGCCAATATCAATCATCCGGAAGTTGAACCGATGATCATCGGTCGCAATTTCCTGGTCAAGATCAATGCCAATATCGGCAACTCGGCGGTGACTTCATCAATCGGTGAAGAAGTCGAAAAAATGACTTGGGCAATTCGCTGGGGTGGCGATAACGTCATGGATCTGTCGACCGGCAAGCACATCCACGAAACGCGCGAATGGATCGTGCGCAATTCGCCGGTGCCTATCGGTACGGTGCCGATTTATCAGGCGCTGGAAAAAGTGAATGGCAAAGCCGAAGACCTGACCTGGGAAATCTATCGCGACACCCTGATCGAGCAGGCCGAACAAGGCGTCGATTATTTCACCATCCACGCGGGGGTACGCTTGCAATATGTGCCGATGACGGCGAAACGACTGACCGGCATTGTGTCGCGCGGCGGTTCGATCATGGCCAAATGGTGCCTGGCACACCATGAAGAGTCATTTCTGTACACACATTTCGAAGACATCTGCGAGATCATGAAAGCCTACGACGTGTCGTTCAGTTTGGGTGATGGCCTGCGTCCAGGCTCGATCTTCGACGCCAACGATGAAGCGCAACTGGCTGAATTAAAAACCCTGGGTGAATTAACTCAGATCGCCTGGAAGCATGATGTGCAGGTGATGATCGAAGGTCCGGGTCATGTGCCGCTGCACCTGATCAAAGAGAATATGGATCTGCAACTGGAACAGTGTTATGAAGCGCCGTTCTACACGCTGGGCCCTTTGACCACCGACATCGCTCCCGGTTACGACCATATCACTTCTGGCATTGGCGCTGCGACTATCGGCTGGTACGGCACGGCGATGTTGTGCTATGTCACACCTAAAGAACATCTGGGATTGCCGAACAAGGCCGACGTCAAAGACGGCATCATCACTTACAAGATTGCTGCGCATGTGGCCGATTTGGCCAAGGGACATCCCGGTGCGCAGATTCGCGACAATGCGCTGTCGAAAGCGCGCTTTGAATTCCGTTGGGAAGATCAGTTCAATATCGGTCTGGACCCGGACAAGGCACGCGAATTCCATGACGAAACCCTGCCCAAGGATTCCGCCAAGGTCGCCCATTTCTGCTCGATGTGCGGTCCGCATTTCTGCTCGATGAAAATTACCCAGGAAGTACGTGAATACGCAGCGCAGCAGGGCATCAGCGAAATCGCGGCATTGAAAAAAGGCATGGAAGTGAAGTCAATCGAGTTCGTGAAATCCGGTGCAGAGATTTATCGCAAACAGTAATCATGGAAATTTTATTGAACGGCACAACGCATCAGCTCGGCGACCAGCAATCGGTCGCTGATCTGGTTGCGCATTTAAATCTGACCCAAAAGGCGATCGCAGTCGCCGTCAATCGCAATGTTATCGCGCGTCAGCGCTGGGAAGAAACCCGCTTGCAGGCTCACGATCAAGTTGACGTGGTGCGTGCGATCGGCGGCGGTTGAACTACAAATACAGGGATTAACATGTCACACGCAGATAAACCTTTTACTATCGCAGGCAAGACCTACTCGTCACGCTTACTGGTCGGCAGCGGCAAATACCGCGATCTGGATCAAACCCGTTTAGCGACCGAAGCCAGTGCTGCCGATATCATCACCGTGGCAATTCGCCGCGTGAATATCGGACAAAATCCGAACGAGCCGAGTTTGCTCGAAGCGGTGCCGCCATCACGCTATACCATCCTGCCAAATTCTGCCGGTTGCTATAACGCGAAAGACGCAATCTACACCCTGCAATTAGGTCGCGAATTATTGGGCGGCCAGAAGCTCACCAAACTCGAAGTACTGGGCGATGAAAAAAGCCTGTTCCCAAATATGCCGGAAACGCTGATCGCCGCGAAAACTCTGGTGCAGGAAGGGTTTGACGTCATGGTGTATTGCAGTGATGATCCGATCCAGGCCAAGATGCTGGAAGACATCGGCTGTGTCGCGGTAATGCCATTAGCTTCCCTGATTGGTTCTGGGATGGGTATCCTGAACCCATGGAACCTCTCGCTCATTATCGAACGCGCCTCGGTACCGGTGCTGGTCGATGCCGGTGTCGGCACTGCTTCAGATGCAGCAATCGCGATGGAGCTGGGCTGCGACGGTGTGCTGATGAATACCGCGATCGCTACGGCGCAAGATCCGGTCCGCATGGCCCGTGCCATGAAACTGGCTGTTGAAGCCGGGCGCGAAGCCTATCTGGCCGGTCGCATGCCAAGACGTTTTGCCGGTTCGCCTTCGTCGCCGATGGCTGGACGCGTGGTATAAATTGTACGCAATGAAACCCTGCGTACTGGTCTTTGCCGGCAGCGACCCAAGTGGCGGTGCCGGCATTGCTGCGGATATTGAAGCGATTGCGGCTCAAGGTGCGCACGCTCTGCCGATCATTACTGCCATCACCGTGCAGGATAACGATCGTGTATTTGCCGTGCATCCGGTAACTACCCAACTGATTTTGCAGCAAGCCCAAACCCTGGCCGACAAGATTAAAATCAGCGCAATTAAATTTGGGATCATCGCCAATCGTGCCAACGCCATTGCGCTCGCGCAGTGGGTTGCCGATTACAAAACCAGTCATCCTGATTTGCCGGTCATACTTGATCCGGTCCTGGCCAGCGGTCACGGCGATTTATTATCAACAGAAAACGCGATTGACGCGCTCGCTCCACTGCTGTCCGTCGCAACGCTGATCACGCCCAATCTGCCTGAGGCCACCATGCTGTGTCCTGATGCCCAATCCAGTCAACAACAAGCCAGACAGCTGATGCAGTCCGGCATCAGCGACGTGTTGATTAAAGGCGGCCATGGGACGGAGCCGATCGTGACCAACTATTGGTACCATCAGGATCAAACCGAAAGCTGGCAGTGGCCGCGCCTGCCTGGAAGCTTTCACGGCAGCGGCTGTACGCTGGCTTCTGCGATTGCCGGGCAACTGGCGCACGGCGTAGCTATGCACGATGCGCTGACTGCGGCGCAACGTTATTGTCACCGCAGCCTTCACCACTCCTATGCCATCGCCGTGGGCCAACGCATTCCTGGACGAACACGACCATCATGAATCAAAAATTATCCGGACTTTATTTAGTCACGCCTGACTGGGACGATACAGAAAAATTAATCGCCAGCAGTGAATTGGCATTACAAGGCGGGGCCAGAATTTTACAATACCGCCACAAAACAGCGGATGCCGCCTTGCGCGCGCAACAGGCAGGCGCACTGAAGCAGTTATGCGCACGCTACCAATGCCTGTTCATCATCAATGACCACGTCGACCTGTGTCTTGACCTGGACGCAGACGGTATCCACGTTGGCGGAACAGACGCTTCAGTTGCGCAGGTACGCAGCCTGGTCGGACCGGACAAAATCGTTGGGGCATCATGTTATGGCGATCTGCAACTGGCGCATACCGCACACCGGCAAGGCGCCAGCTATGTGGCGTTTGGCGGCTTCTATGCATCTCGCGTTAAAAAATATCCGGTCACGACGCCGTTCACGATAGTGAGCCAGTCCAAACAGGAAATTGCTTTGCCCAGTGTCGTCATCGGCGGGATGACGGCAGAAAACTGCCAACCGCTGATTGCCGCCGGTGCCGACATGGTGGCGGCGATCAGCAGCGTGTATCTGGCAGAAGACGTCAAACAGGCGGCACAACAATTCGTCACCCTGTTTTGACGCGGCGCACTATCAATATGAATCTATACGCGTTGTTGCTGGTGCTGGTCACGCTGGTCTGGGGCACGACTTTTCCATTACTCAAAAGTGCGGCGCAACATTTATCGGGATTGGAAATATCGGTCCTGCGTTTTTTTGTTGCAGCGCTCTGCATGTCGCCCTTTGTCTTCAAACTGAATCGCGCAGTGTGGCGCGACGGCGCATTACTCGGTGCCGTGGCGCTGATTTCTTATGTGAGCCAGGCCTTTGGATTGCAATATATCTCTTCCAATCGCAGCGCCTTTCTGACCAGCCTGAACGTCTTGTTTGTTCCGCTGCTTGCGTGGATGTTGGGCGGCAGGCTGTCGGTCAAAGTGATCCTGGCATCGGCATTGGCTTGTTGCGGGATCGCGCTGATGTCCTGGGAAGGTGGCAACAACTGGAGCGGCGACGGCGCGACCGTGCTGTCCGCGCTGTCTTACGCTACCTATGTGTTGATGCTCTCGCGCATGTCGCAGCGGCATGCGGCGCGTTCATTGGCGACCACCCAAATCATCATGATGGCCGTGATTGGCGCAGTGATATTGCCCTTCGAAGGCATGGAACATTTGGCAAGTCTTCCGGAACGATTAATGCCGGTTTGGCCGACCATCCTGTTTCTGGGTGCCGTCGCCACTGCCGGGATGTTATTTTTACAGGCTATCGGTCAGCAACGGGTCAGTGCTGCCAAGGCCGCACTGATTTTCGCACTTGAGCCAGCCTTCGCATCGGTGTTTTCCTGGTTGTGGTTAGGCGAACAATTGAGCCAGCGTGCTGCAATGGGTGGCGCCATTGTCGTGCTGGCGGTGGTGCTGTCGGAATGGTAAGTGCCGGACGATTAGCCGCTACTCAGTCCTTCTGGTCAAACGATCTGTTGTAAAACGTTACTACGCTCACATCCTGAAAATTGCTTTTTCTCAATATTTAATTTACTGTTTAGCACACGATCAGCAAGGCCAATACGATGATCACGTTAAATCATAAATATCAGGGGAAGCGTGCCGATGACTGAGACCTTTCAAATCAAGATGGACGGTTTAAAAGCAGGAGCGGTAGAAGATCAGGTTATTTACCAGTTGGTCATCCTGTTCAAGCGTTCGCGGGACGACATTCAACGCATGCTGGATCGCAAAGGCTACGTGGTCAAGAAAGGTGTTGATCTTCCCACCGCCATCAAATACAAATTCGCACTGGAACAGCGCGGTTGCCTGTGTGTGATCGAGCCGCTGCAAAACCTGGAACCGGTCCCCGCACAATCCTCTGACGACACAAAGACAAAGCCTGCCGAATTTAATTTTGACTCTCACGATTTGCCGCCTGAACCGCCCTTGATGACGCCGACCCGCACCGCACCAGCCGTTGCCGACGACAAAAGCAAGCCGACTGTCAACGCGCCACCAGCTATCGCAAATGAGCTGGGCACGACCGTCCATGGCGACCCATTTATCGTTCATAGTCCACAATCGTTTTGCTGTAACTGTGGCGAACAATCCCGCGTCAAAACAATCGGCACGGATTTCGTCAAGCATTTGCTGTTTTCCACCAGGTTCGAAGACGAAAAGGTAATCACGCTGGCCCTGCCCTATTGCCCGGTCTGCGCACAAAGTGTCGGCAAATATCCGATGAGCAGTGGCTTGAAAGGGTTGCTGGTATTTTGCGTCTGGTTTGCAGCGTTTTTCACGTTAGCTTTAAAAAACGTCGGCAATCATAGCGTGCTGATCAGACTGATGATCTTTGTGTTGCCGTTTATTCCTGCCGCCGGATTAAATTTTTGGATGGGCAGACCCAAAGCGCCGCAAACCAGCAAATATACGCCGGTGATCATCAAAGAATATTCCCGCAATCCGAATTCGGTCCGCAATGAAGGTCGGGCCATGCTGATCATCTCGGCTATTGCTGCCGGGCTGGGAGCTATCTTCAAACGGGTGAGTCAACACGACCCGGATCAAATCAAGCGCTTCACCATGAAGTTTTCCAATCCTGCGTATGCCAAAGCATTCAAGAAATGTAACAAGAACTTTATCAAGGAAGGTCTGATTAAAATTATTTAAGATGCGTGCTGAAATTCAGGCTATAAAATTCATGCAGCTTGTCCTGCAACAGTTTTTTGTCCGGCAATTGCGTCTGATACTCGGCGATCATGGCTGGTGACAGAGTACGACTGAGCGCATATTCAACCACTTCATCATCTTTGCTGGCGCACAGCAAGACACCGATTGCAGGGTTCTCGTGCATCTTGCGATGATTCCTGTCCAGGGCTTCGAGATAAAAATTGAGCTTTCCCAGATGCTCAGGTTCGAAGCGGCCGACTTTAAGTTCGATGGCCACCAGCGCATTTAACCCCCGATGAAAAAATAACAGATCCAAAGCGAAGTCCTGCTTGCCGACCTGAATCGCAAATTCGCTTGCGACGAAACAAAAGCCGCGACCCAACTCCAATAAAAAATGTTTCAGCTTCGCCAATAGCCCTTGATGCAGATCGGTTTCATTGTGGTCGGCCGGCAGATTTAGAAAATCGACCACGTAACTGTCCTTAAATATTTCCAGCGCTTCCGGATAATTCTGCGCCAGGGCGGGTGTGATTTTGGTTGGGTTAAGGACGACGCGTTCAAACAAGGCGGCTTTGAATTGGCGCTCCAGTTCGCGACTTGACCACTTTTCTTGTATGGCCATCCTTAAGTAGAATTCGCGTTCTTCTCTGTGTCTGCTTTGCCCAAGAATAATTAGATTATGTGTCCAAGGCAATTGTCTCAGCAGTGCTGAGACAATTTCGTCATACTGATAGGTTTCATAAAACTGACGCATGCGAAACAGATTCGACCGGGTAAATCCCCGCAGATTCGGCTGGGTCACGGCGATGTGCTGCGCCAATTCGGCAATGACGCCGTCGCCCCATTCGGCAGCTCTGATCTTGTTGCTGATATACCCACCGATCTGCCAATACAGGTCGATTAACGCGGTGTTCACAGCCTGATAGGCCTGCTTGCGCGCAACCACGATTAATTGAACAATTTCGGTGAAGTCCTGGCCTGGTTTGGCTATTGGGTGATTCATTAATACCTCCAAAAAAATTAATTCTCCAAAAAAAAGTCGACTAACTCGTGGCTAAATCAAGGTCAAATAACCGGTTCTGTCAGTCTTCATCCCACGCCTTTAACAGATCGGGCGGGATAAAGTGAGCAACCTCCGAAAAACGCTTACCCCAAAGTCGTTCAGCCTGTTTCAACAAAACTGCGACTGGACTGCTGGGCTCGTTATGTTCAATCCACAGCCGCGCCTCAGTGAGCATCTGTCGAATGTTTTCCCGTTGCTGATTCATATTCATGGCTGGCTGTGCCGGTGCAGTGACGGAATCCATCGGACTTTTTTTAAAAATTGGCGGCACAAACCTGTCAGCATTAACTGGTTTTTCGGCTTCGCCCATGCCGGGCATAGTCATGCCCTGGGAGAAGACGGTTACGGTTGCCAGCAACTCTTGCAGGGCCTGTAAGTCAGGTGACTCTTCTTTTAAATTCTGCTTCGCCCATTCAATGATCTGTTGCGCGTAGACCCCAGCGGACAGCAGTGCATAAAGACTTTGCTCCTTGCGGCGATACAGGTCAGCCAGTTGGCGTTTGACCGCATCAGGTTCCAGCGCGTTTGGCAGGCGCGGCACGGCAAAAGCGCGTTCCACTTCGCGCACGGTCAGGCGCACCGCAGTAGTTGTCGAGACAACGATTTGTCGGATATCGCTCAATACGCCGTCCGGATCACATAAGGCGGCCAGAGCATTGGCCCGAACGGCAGGATCAATGCAATCATCAATCTTTAACTGTGGATGAACATCTTGTTCGAAGCGCGAGACAACGCCATGCAACGCAGCCAATCCTTGAGCCAGCCCAGACGCACCAGCATTGCGTGCACGGCACCGGATATACCAGATTAAAATCGTGATGTCTTTGGAGCGCAGCAGTAAGCGGCAGCAGTCCCGTTCTATTTCACCCCAATCCGGCTCATCGCTTTTGCTGGTAAAACTGCCATACTGCACCTCAGCACGCGGCTCCAGACGGCTGCGCAACACAGCAAATTCATTGTCGTATTCCAGATTGATGCCGCAAGGCGCAACCTCTGAATTCGGCTCTAAAAATTGCGCGGGTACAGTTTCTGTGAGCGTACCGCTACCCAATAATTTGGTATATGACTTTTTTAATGCCTTCATCACGTTTGTCCAGTTAAATTCGCGGCAATATAATTTTCAGGCTCCAGAATCATCCCTGTAATCGTGCATGAACTTGCCTGACCGTTTTTTCCCATCCAGGTTGACCAGCCCAACTGTGCTTCATCACCCAAGCGCACGGCGGGCGCGGCGTCGGCATGCACCAGCAATTCCACTTCCCAGATATATTCAAAACCGATAAATGCGCGCACCAGTTCAACCAGTGCGGCCAGATCGCTGCCGCTTTGATGACCTTGGGGTGTCAAACGCAGATAGGCGCTCAGATTTAAAGGGCCGATGATCAATCGAAAACGCGTTTGCCGATCGGCGACCACCTCGCCCAGCATGGCACCTTGCCCGAGCATTTCAGACACGCCAGCTTTGCCCAGCCTGCATTGATCCTGTTTTTCAATCGCCATCCACGCCAGACAAAATTCCTGCAGTGCCACCTCGACTCCAAAATACCGTTTCAAGGTGCTGACCAGGCCATCTGGATTGCGGGCAGCGCGAACCCGGTGTGCTACCGACGCCCAACGCGCATGCGGACTCAATGCACTGCTTTGCACCTCATCCGGCTCATCTCCCCCGATACGGGCAACATACCGCGAAAACGATTCAGCATCAGCTCGATCCAACCCGGCGGCACTTTGGGCCTGGGCCCAGGCACGGTACATGTGAGTCAACCAACGATGATGAAAGATATCCAAAAAATCAGCCAAGGTATGGTCCATCCTGGCTTCGCTGCGCTCGCGCACCAATTCGGTAAAGTGAAGCGGCAAGACGCCATTCGAGCCAAGCATCCCGAGACTCAACAGCTTAATGCGCCATTGCCCGTTGCGCTCTGATACCGATGCGATCTCGCGTGGAGCAAACGCCAGACTGGCCAGCTGCCCCAACCGAAAAATTTCCTGAGATGGCAGCTGGGCGCAACCAACCGCAGGCTGGTCCCGATGACGTGCACCCAGATGGCGCATCAGCGCTACAAACCCATGTTGCCAAGGTTGTTTGTGTGCCTCTTGCATACGTTGCGAAGAATGAATCTGCCTGTCTTGCATAACGGTTTTCTTCATCACACCACCCCGCGTTTGCCCATACGCACTGGCCAGTGCGCTATCAGGCCGCGCTGCATCGACTCCAACCGTGTTTGCGTGAACATATTAATAGCCACATGCCTGGCCAGATATTGCTCTAACACGAGACCAAACAGATACGGGCTGATTCCGCTAAAACCGTCCTCGTCAACCGTCAGGGTACACTGCACGCCACGTCCATAAACCAAAGGACCGTTGCCAGGCAAGCGCTGGGTAACCGGTTCGATATGGCTGCCGATTAAGGCGCTGATCTGGCGCGTCGCCACCGCATCCTGACTATCAACAAATAGACGTAACATGTCGCGCAGCGCCTGCGCGCCCTCCCTGGCGTCCAGCTCCAACAAAGGCAGATAGTTGAATCCCAGCTGACGAATCAAACGCCACGCCATTTCGCCTTGCGCAAATGCCGGCATGGGTGCACTCGGTGGGCGAATCAGCCCGACACTCTTGACCGGTACAGAATCTGCCACGCGCAGATCAGATACACCATTGCGCGGCACCAGACGCGGCAAATCACGGTTGGTCAACAGAGCCTGCACCGATAAATAGCGCAAAGTCTCGCCGTACGGCGCCTCGTGCTGATCGACCAGACTGACAAACACTTCGGTTCCGGTGTAGGCGGTGCGTGTACCATACTTACGGGCTGAATCCGATTCACGCCGCAGGTCACGCCTTAGCGAAAAATAGCGGCCGTGATCGCCTTCGTCCTGATTCAAAGTCTGAAACATCGGACGGAAAGTCACTCCCGCATCCCCTTCCGATCGTTGACCCAGCATTTCCGATACGCTGAACACCTCGTAATCCGTCGGGCGTGCGCGATCGGGCACCAAATGAAATTCAGTCTGACTGGTATTCATTTCCAGTCGGTCAGTGCGACGCGGGAATAAATTTACGACCGGAGTACAAAATAAAGCGAACTGTTCTTTGTCCACCAGACCACGTAAGGCCTGGGTGTCGCGTGTCAGCAGGATCACAATCTCTGCCTCTTGACCGTGAATTCTTGACAGCCCTGCTGACAGGTGTTGCAGCGCAAAGAAATAGAGACAGCTTGGGCAGGCAAAATAGGTGTGCAGCAAATTGTGACCATGCCAGGCATTCCAGGCCAAGGGCAAAACACTTTGTTGCGGCTGCAATCCTTCCGGCACCAAAGCATCCTGCACCACCACATGGGGATGTTCTGCTAACTGGCCGGGTACACCGGTCAGCGTTGCCGCCGCACTCGAATGCAATAGTTCGAATAAATGCGAAGCGATTTTTTCATCGCCCTTTAAATAAACCGGTAAGCGATCCAAACCTTTGATGTCGGAAAAATTTAGCTCTCCCTCGACCCGCAGACGCAATCGCACACTGCCCTTTACCTGCACCTGCGGTGGCAGGCCACAATCCACGGCATGAATATCTGGCGGCGCTCCAGCCAGCTGTGCACTGACAATTTCAATTGGCCACAGCGTGACGTTGTGACTTGAACGAAATTCGCAGGCAGTCACTTCACCATCCGGCACTTTGGAAAAAAGCGGTGTGCCGCGTGGCACTTCGAAGCCGTTAGTCAGATCCCCAGCCGAGAGCTCCGGATGGAACTGCGCCACGGCTATAGAAGGGGTTGGGCTGACGTAGTTGGGATAAATGACTTCCAGCAGGCGCTGTGTAAATCGGGGGAACTCGGCATCCAGCTTGATCCGCATCCGTGCCGACATGAAACAAAACGCCTCGATCAACCGTTCAACATAGGGATCGGCAACTTCAGTGCCATGCATACCCAGGCGTCGGGCAATTTTTGGATGCAGCCTGGCAAACTCCGCCGCGCTCGCGCGCATGTAAGTCAGTTCCTGATTAAAGTAGTCTAAAAGTTGTGGTTCCATACCATGCTTTCGAATAAGGTGATTTCTGACCGCACTACAGCACTGATATTCAATGCCAGTGGCTGCGCAAATGGTCTATTCCCGCACAGACTTCGGTCACTCTCTGGGCCGGTGTTCCAGCTCAACCCGGTGTGTCTCCAGATCCACAATGCTTTGCACAATGAATTCAATGGGATAGGGTCGCATGTGTACCAGGCCAGAAATTTCAAAGGTCAGCACGTTGTACTGTGCAGCCGCCCGCTCGTTGAGGATGGGGCGCACGATCAGGGTTTCCGAGATGATTCTTGGCTCAAATATCTGGATGGCGTTGTGAATCATCGATTCAATGTCATGCCATTTTTTTTCGGATAAATAGCCGCCAGTTAAATGCGGCACGCCGAAATTGGCACATGATTTGGCGACTTCGGGATAACGATGTACATCAAGTAAATCGCTTTGATTGGTTGTGTTCAGCAAAAATTCCAGATCGCGTTGCAGGATCACGCGCATCTGCGCGCGATTCGGTGTGCAGGCGCTGGCCGTTTCACTTTGCTCGCTCGGGGCATCGTCGCATAAACGGTCAAATAAAGTCGGCAGATAACAAACTTCCTGCCGTTTCACTGCATTGCGCTGTGACGGTAAAAGCTGCTCTCCCGGATGGCGCTGTAGTTTTCCTGATCGAGTCATTGGCGCTCCGGGTTGTCCGTATTTTTCATCACAGTCAGACACGTCATATCGCTGTCAATTGCCATACCGTGATGTTCCAGGCGAGTCAGTTCGGGAAGAATCGCCTGGGCCACGGTTGACTCTCTGGCTTTCAATTCGGCCGGTGCAAACAGATGCATGACGCAGCCAAAGGTTTCTGGCGCCAACACATTCACGTCGTTCAGTTGGTCAAAGCCAGCCAGCAGGTCATCGGTATTTTCTACTCCTGATAACAGTTCATGTACCGCACCGGTGCCGCCACGCTCGCGTAACAGCGCAAACTCATCTTCGTGACTGCGTCGCTGATCCGCCCGATACTCCTGCCAGGTTTCTGTATGCCCGGTGTTGCCTGGATTGGAATTGCGCAGGCGCGCCAGATACTGCTCATGCAAATGGTCGAGCGGATCAACCTCCTCGGGCAGGCCATCTGATTTGGTGGCCAGTGCGGACTGGAATTCATATTCCTGCGTAACCGCGGGGTGAATAGCGGCCAGCTGATCTCCGTCGCTGCTTGCAAACAATGCGCCACTTTTTTGCTGCGTGTTGACCAATTCAGCCAGTGCAGCCTCGCATGCCTGGGCTGAGTCGGTCGGGCTTAAGTACTGAGGCTGCTGAGTCGGACCGCTTCGGGTCCGCGGCATACTGTAATCGCTGCCGTTCCTGATCGCGCCATTCAACCCTGTTTGCGGATCGTCAATGCAGAAAGCGTGTTGCCTGCCCGGCTCAGCCTCGGCTAACACCACAACGAAATGAGTGAAGCCAAATTCAACGTCGTCGCCTGATGACAGGCGCACTGACTGTGCTGCAGGCAATTGCGCGCCATTATGCATGCATGCGAACTCGCTGCTGGCATTGGTCAGGTACCAAACAGGCAGCGCAGGTCCATTGAGCATTTCAATTTTGCAGGCATGCGCCTGTTTAAGTGTGCATGCATCCATGTCCGGCATGTCTTGCAATACCTCGGCCAGAGTCACCATGCCCTCGGCCTGCGTTGGCCAATGCCAGACAATTTGTTGACGGTGTCCTCTATGTTCCAGCACCTGTATTTGCAAGGAAGGGCTGTGTTGATCCATAAACAGACTCATAGCGAATTTTTCCTCAGCGAAACCAGATTGTCACTGGCGTTAACGTAGCCGCCATCCACGTCTTGCTGCCAAAACGCGGGGAACGGGTCTTTGTTGCGCAGCAGAGCCTGCGGCCAGTTAATCCAGGGCAGGCGCGACACACCACGCAAACCGTTGGCAGTATCCAGATCCTGATCTGCCATGTGGTACTGTTCCAGCACTAACAGCAGTGCGTCGGATTGAACCGCTGTGGGACCACGCCCAACGAGCTGCATCCATCCTGGCTCAAATTGCGTCCATACTTGATCGACCAATTGCGCCAGAGCCGTGGACGACAAATCAGCAGCATGAAGGCGCGCAGCGATACGCGCGATCCAGAACAGAAAACCGGTTTTTGTGTCGCAGCCTCCAAATCTGGACAAGAAATCAGGCAGCCGGAATAACTGGTTTGAGCTGGGTGAACTCATTGACCGTCGCATCCAACAGGGAGTAATTTTTTGAAAAATAATCAGCGGACACTGGCGTCCGACACTGTCATGTGAAGTCACGCATACACCCTGCACAAAATGGTCTGGCGCAAAATCAAGCATCCCGGGCAGCAGCACAAAAGAAACCGGTACCAATTCCAAATCTGGCTTGGCCACCGGGGCATTCAACTCGACCCATTGTTGCCGTGGTCTTGCAGCTGGCCGGGTGCGCGCAGCCATAGTCGGCCGCAACCAGAATTCGCTGGCCCAACGTTGCCAGGCCTGCGCCTCGGCGACGCTGCACCGATGCCGGATATAGTCGGCCTGATTGGGTAATTTTCCCCAAATAGCTGGAAGCTGAACCAGGCAACGACTGACCAAGCGCTGACGTAAAGGACTCAACATAAGGTTCCGGGATATCCATTAATAAATCTGACGTAGCCATGGCTTGCCAGATATTCAGTGACGATTAACTGACTGGACAACTGAATCCTTTCAGCAAATTACCGGTGAGCGGATTGGCACCGCCCGTATCCAGACTGACAGCCATCCTGCGACCATCAAACTCGAACTCAACGTCAACCCGGCCGGCATTGGCCCCTTGCGTGACCTTGCCCTGTTCAAGCAAACGCAACAATGCCCATGGACCGCGCGCAGCAATCGTTGAGGTATCTGGCCGAATGCGCGGCTGTGCGCTGACTTCCGCAATAATTCCGCCCCGCGGACCGGGCCACGTAACCTGAAAAGGCTGAATCGGTCCATGCGAATAGCGCTGTACCTGACCATCAAAATCCAGAGTCACTTCGGTGATGCTGGGCTCCAGCGATTGCACGGTCGCCGATAATTTCAACGCTAACCGTTTCGCTTCGGGTTCACGAAAGAACACCTGGCGTATCTGCGCCATTTGATTGAAAACGTCAGGGTTTGGACCATTCCTGGCCAATAGTTTCAGCAGTTCGCCGGTCAGGGTCGGCCCGGACGTTGCGGACGTCGCTGAACGAGTCGAGTCCGGATTCACCATTGCATTTGCGCTGTCCGGACTTTTATAGCGCCACGGTTGGCTGCTGGTATCGACCAATGGGGACAAACTTTTTCTAAAAAATTCATCGGCGGGACCACCGGCAGAAAAAATAGCATTGAAATCTTCTATGCTGGCATCTTGCGCACTGTCAGCGAAAGGATAGCGACCCGCGATACCGCGTCGGCACGGTTCAGAAACATATAAGGCCATCAGTCCCACTAATCTATCCATCTGGGACTGTGCCTGATCACGCAAAATAGCGGCAGCACCCTGCTCCACCTTATTGGTCCCGCTCTCGCCTACTCCCATCAAGATCGCCCGAAACGGCGCTGGCAATTTACCGGCTTCAATTCTGATTTTGTTGGCGACATCCAGACCACTGGGCGGCAAACTGTTTGCCGTCAATGCTGCATCAGCCACAACCAATATGGTGTAATACTCGTTAAGCAGAGCGGTGATGACATCCAGTTCCGGCTTGGCATTTGCACTCGGCAAGCCACTTTCGCCTTGACCGGCAACCACTTCGCGCAAAGCCGCAAATCGATCGTCCACCAGTTCGCGCTCCATGCGCTGCTCAGGGCGCAATACAGTCTGGGGAACTTTTTTGGCCAGCTGATCGACGGTCTTGTCCAATAACGATTTATCGCTGTCACCGGTGCTCAGATTGTGCGACAGTGTGGTCTGATGCACCACCAGGCGCGCCAGTCTGATCAAGGGTGAATCCGCCGCAGCCAAACGACGCACTACGTCCAGTTCAAAACTGAGCGTGCCACCGCTGGACGTCGACTGCACTACGCGCAAGTCTTCCAAAAAATCATCCCAATGTTGGACATATTCGATCAAATATTGCCGACGTATGTCGTCGGCGACGGCCTTGATTTCTGCGCTTAAGTCGTCCTTGACCAGTCCCGCTGCGCTGGGTGATTTCTCAACATTCCCCATCAGCCAGCGATCATCACGAAAAGCAGTCTGCACCAGTTCCGGCAATCGCTGCGCAAACAGGTCGTGGTAGCCCTCGTAGGTAAAAATCCCGGGCACACCTTTTTCCAGAGAGATACCCGAACCACGGGCGAACAAAGTACCCGCCTGCGGACCAAGAGCGCGCACCAGGGTGAAGTCAGAGGGGGCACTTCCCAACATCGCCGCTTTCACGCTGTCGTAAAGCCGCTGACTGCCGAGGCGTGAGTCGAGGAAATGACGAACCTCGCGCAGCAAATCATCATTGACGCCGGTGGCTGCCTGAACGACACGTCGTCCGGAGAACAAATCATTGAGGTAACTGATCATGGCCGCAGAATTATTAAACGTGACCGACAGACTGGGAGGTGGCGCCTCAGCCAACATGACGCTGAACGGATTGTCATCGGCACTACCTGAACCTTGATCAAGCGTTTGCTCAGCAGACCGGTCCGCGCTGTTTTTATCACCACTTTGCCAATCCTGCAGCACCCAATTGCGCAATTCCCGTGCGGCCTCTGGAGTCTCTTTGTATTTGTTCACATCATGTAACAGCAGGTAGGCGCGGAGTGTGGCCGTTGCTTTCAGCGTGTCGCTATCGCGCAGTGCAGCGCGCAGCACATATTCCATACGCTCAATAATTACCGGAATGATCAACCGGTCCTGCAATTGACCGTAGGCGACTTCGGCAGTCTGTTCAATAGCGCCGCCGGTATATAAACCAAATTGGTAGCTCAGCGGTGGGTCATTTAAATTCAGTCCAGTCTGTGCAGACAGAGCCTGTGCTGAACCCAGCACCGAAGTGATTTCCCTGCTGTCCAGATGGCTGGATAACTGGCTCAACTCCTTGTTCAGCGCCTTGGTTCTAACAGCCACCTCGTCGAGATAATTGTGGTTATTTTTTTGACTGAACAGTAATCCGGCAGCAATAACGAAAAAAAGCAGCAGAACAATCGCATGGCCCAGCAGACGCAATAAACGGTAGCGCGCTTCCCAGCGCCGATTGGGCCTAACCAGACCGGCTTCCGGGAAAATTACCTTGGTCAGCGTATCATTGACAAAATAGCTGCGCGTGCTGATCGGCGCACCAGGCTGAATTCCCGGACGGCCGCGCATTAAATCCTTAAGCTTGTCCAGGCCCGCATACAAACGCACCACGATCGAATTCAAATCAGCAGCAACGGTCAGATTGTCATGTTGCATCGCACTGCTGAAATAAACGCCACGCAATGCGTGTCGGGTCTGGGTCGTGTCATAGCGGGAATCGACAAACACCGCTTCCAGGAATTGCTGCAAAGCTGGCGCCAGGGCTTTCAATTCATGCGGCAGTAAATACAAAGACTGGCGTCGATCTTCGTCAAACTCTTCTTGCAGGCGAGTTGCAACACCATCACTGATCCGTTGTTGCAAGGCGTTCAGTTCGTGAGAAATTTGCTGAGCCAGCGGCAAGTCCGCTGACACCGCCGTCGAGGGTCGCTTGCTGTCTTGATTCGACCTGGCACCTTGCCCATCCAGTCCCTGATCGTCATGGAGCCACGGTAAAGTGAAGCCCCACACCTGTGCCCGGGCTTCACTGGTCAGGCTGGAAAAATAGTCCACGAAACCGCGCAGCCTGTCGGTTTTGGTCAGCATGACATAGACCGGGAAACGAATGCCAAGATGCTGGCGCAACTCTTCCAGCCGCTGACGTAATTGTGCCGCGTGGCCGACCCGCCGATTCGCATCACTGCACAGTAACTCGCTCACATCGACCACCAACAACGCGCCGTTGATCGGAGCACGGGGACGGACCTGGCGCAACACCCCCAAGAATCCCAACCACTCGGCATGATTCAAGTCTTGATTACCAGGTTCAGGCACCAGCGCAGGACCAGATTTGCCAGCGGTCTTGCTGGTATCGTCAATCGATTTCTGAAGCATTGGGGCGGGTCTGTCAGCCTCATTTTTTTGCGCGATGTCGGATGCGGTATAACGTCCCGCGGTATCCACCAGTACCGCTTCGTTGGTAAACCACCAGGTACAGTTTTGCGTACCGGTATCCTGAGACAAAGTCAACTGCGCGCTGGCGATACCCATTTGATCACCAACTGGAAATTTCAGGCCTGAATTCATCAGCAGGGAAGTTTTACCGGCGCCAGCACTGCCAAGAACGACATACCAGGGCAGTTCGTAGAGATAGCGCTTACCTTCCATCAAACGGCGCACACCGGCAATGAAAGAGCCAGTGCCGCCTGCCACCGCCAAGTGCATCAGCTTCAATTGGTTAATTGCATTACGCGCTTTTTCAGCGATCAGCCGGATATCTTCTTTGACCAGGGATTGCGGCTTGTTTTTATCCAGCGCAAACAATTTTCTGGCAAATGCCTCGTCATTCCGGATCAGATTCCATAGAACGTAAGCGCCCCAAATGATGAACAGTAAAACAATGATGCTGATGGTGAGCACCCGCGCCGAGATCGATTCAAATGGTCGCATGCCCGCAAAAGCCACAAACGGCGCGCCGTGCCAGATCACTACACACAATGCGGCTACCCCAATCGCGCTCAGATTCCATTCCAACAACCAGAAAATCAGCAACGCAAGCATCAGCACAATAAAGGTGATCCGGGCGCCGACACCGACCAAGGGACGCAGGTCATTAAAACTGAGCAATGGGCCGACAAACCATATTGCGAGCGAGACCAGGATGACGGCGAGCAACAGCAATATTGAACGCACAAGGGGAGATTTAAAAATTTCTTGCATGGCAGGCTCCCCTTATTGATCAGCGTGAGTTGCAGCTGGCATGGTTTGTTCATCGGCAGGAGCCAACAACACCTCGATTTCTACTCGTCGATTGGCGCCATGGTTGTTCACATTGCCATTGACCGGTTGGGTATCTCCCAGCCCCAACACTTCGATCCGATCAGGCGCGACACCATTTTTTTGCAATTGCTTCGCTACCGTTTTGGCACGTTCCAGAGAAAGTTCTTGATTGCTGGCGAACGCGGTGGTTTTAATTGGCCGATTATCGGTATGTCCAAGCACACGGACTTTGCCACTGATGCCACGAAGCGCCTGGCCAACCCTGTCAAGCAGCGCCAAGGTTGTTTTACTCATCGTCGTATAACCGACAAACATGCCTTCGCCTTTAAATACCAGCAGGCCATGTTGATCATCTTCATTGACCCGCACTAATCCGGCACTGATTTCTTCGGCCAATAATCGAGATAACTTTATCGGTGTGGCAAGCGCCAGCGAAGCCGGTTTCAGGTTGGATAGCAGAGCGATTTCATTCAGCACGCGGTCTTGTTGCAGCAGTATCTGATATTTAAACCAGACGAACATCGCAAACAATACCAAGCCCAGTCCGCTGGCAGAAACCCAGACCGGCATTGAGCGCAAAATTTTAAACCTGCCTTTTCCAATCCCTTGCCAATGCGGCGACAGTTCGCGCGCCACCGGCTGTTTCTGGCTGCTCACCAGGGTGAACAAACGATGACGAATCGTTTCCAGATCGCGCATCCCATTCGGCTTGTTACGATATTCACCTTTAAATCCCAGGCACAAAATATGATGAATAATCTCCAGAACCTGAATGTGTTCCGAGGCTGAATTTGCCAAACGCCCGATCAATAAAAATACCGTGTTTCCTCCTTCGCTCTCGCCATGAAAATGATTAAGCAAGGCCATGGTCGTCCAAACACCCGTCGACTCTTTTGATCCGCCACCCCAGGGACGTTGATTCACCGCTTCATCCAACGCGGTGCACAGGCAGTAACGCACCGCCAGCATATGATCTCTGCGCAGATTGGCCTGGTCACACAAACGCGCATATTCAACTATTTCGAGTCGGAGCAGCGTATTAAAATTCAGCACTTCTGTCCCAGTCAGCTTTTCCGGAATTTCAGCCAGACAACGCAGCAAAGGCTGGGCCGCTTCCAGAAACGGATTACGACCCGCATCGCGCGCGGCGATAATCGCCGCCAGACGTTCTCCGTGATTCGGGCCGGGAAGAATGGAAGAAATATCGCCTTTCGGCACTTCGGAGCCATGACCACCGATGAAACTGGAGGACACCACATCAGCACCATTTTTTTGACCGGGAATTGTCTCCTGTTCATCCATCATGATTCAACTTTCTGGCTGTATTTACGGGAATTTTTCTAAAAGCTGGTTTTTTTATTCTGATCGCTCAGATCTGTGAAGCGCACCGGTCTCCACAAGCGATTCGTTTGGGTTACTGAAATGTCTGACGGCTGCGGCAGGAAAGCGGGTGTCGGTTTAATGCCGACCAGACAGATGCCGATGGCGCCGAGCAGTAAGCGACGTTGTTTGGATATGTTATCTGACATCATTTTTCTCCTTTTAGTTGAACGGCCGAATCCGGCGCGCCGGGAACGGCGACGCGGAATTTTAGGCTTTCGAGTAATTTGTCCCAGAGGGCCAGGGCTTCGTCGTCGGTTAGCGAGGCCTGTGCTGCGGCGCCGACCTGGTCGTATTTGACTTTATCGTACATCGTCACGTTCAAGCGACCGGGATACGCAACGGTGCGTCGTTTGTCGACCAGCATCCAGCGAAATTCGTGCGAACCGTCGTCATTGCGCAGCAGCGTTTCTTCTCCATCCCAATCGTGTACCTTACGTTTTTCAGCACGTAAAACCGTGTTCTTGGGATACCAGAAACCTAGCTTTGATCTCTGGCTTTCCATCAGCTTCAGCAAACCATAGCCATTGTCGCCGTCGGTGCTGGAGGTGGTATTGCTGAATACGCTGAATACCACGTCCGGCAGGGCTGCCATATGGAGTCCGGCACCACCCATAGTGGATTCGTCACCGGGACAGCGTTGGAAGGCGTATTCATTGCAAATCCCTTCGTCGGTTGGAATTTCGTCGGGCGCACGGAGTCGCAGGTTGTATGCGGTGTTGAGCGTGTTAGCTTTGACTTCTTCGAATGTTCGGGGCATTCCAGGGGAAACAGCGTCTCCGGTAACAAAGATATGGGGTGGCAAAACGTAATAAATATCGAAACCTTCAAGACCAGACGCTTTGGCATATTTATCCTCATACGATCTGATCCAAGCAACATGCGCCGCTGGTCCCACACCAACATAGTTGATTTCAGCAGTTTCATATTTGGCCTTAATTTCCGCCACCTTCGCATCGACAATCTTTCTTAGGTTCTCTGCCTGATTGGGTAGCGTCGGAATGTCGTAACCGAAGCTCAACCGGGAATTTCTCGGGACGGTCAATACATAGCGCCCGAAGCAAACGAGCTTAGTGTCAGCAAACAATCTTTCAATGCGTGGATTTGTCTTCATTTGTTCTCCTTATAATTGGGTTTTGCCCACCATGTTGGATCATAGCCACTGGCAATTTTGATGATGCTGTGCAGGGTGGAGTCTTTGACTTCCGTCGTATCATAAGAACCTTGATGGTCATAACCACTCTGCTCAAACTTCACTGTTGCCTCCACTTTCGCAGCACTGCGCCTGGTTGGTACGGTTCCGTCACCGGCTTCTTTCGGTGGTTGAGTTTTTAAGGTGAGTGGTTGATGATCTGACACTTTGACAACAACAGTGCCATCTCCGTTATCTGAGATCAGCCGCCAATGCATTGGGCTACCTGCCGTGGCAGGGTCGCCACGTACTACCTTCCAGACTATTTCACCCCATGCCGGATTGTCGGTACCAACTCCATAGCTGGCGAAAGTGGATTTCGCGAACGTGGTCGCAATAGATTCAGAAAATTCACGGGCTCGTCTAACGCGATCATTTGTTGCATCAACACCGACATCACGTGGTTCTTTACCTCCTTTTTCTTTCGGCCTGTGCGCCTGATCCGCCGGATCTATCCACGCTGGATTAATCAAGCGCCACCATGCCGCGGTCTGGGTATAAATTTCCTGTGCAGCGTCTTCACTCGGCCATCTAAAAAGCTCGTTACCCGCAGCATCCTGCACCTTGAGCCAGTGCGTGCCGTACTGTCTGAACGGCAGCAGCTCCAGTCCACCCTGGGCATTGGCTAACACGGCTGTGCATTTGGGGCCATCGTTGCCCAGCACTTTCTCCGTGATCAAGGAGACTAGACC
>JBEONO010000009.1:0-197093 GCA_040544425.1 Oxalobacteraceae bacterium GrIS 1.18 | reverse complement strand
GCTGGATAGATAATGCGAAAAACACAAACAAACAGACTTCAATGAGATCGGATTAATTTAAAAAGTTACACGACAAGTAGTCTGACACAGGGGGGGACTGGGCTTGGCCTACTGCCACCGGACTATGCTCGCATTTGAAGGGAGTATTGCTTGTGACTCTGTCGTCAACAAATATACCTCCTTCATTCTCAACTTCCCATTTATATCGCCAGTAGAAATCGAAAACTACACTGAGCAGATTTACCGGAATACTTCTGCGCTCATGAAAAATAATGCTGTGTTGGTAGTCGATGATCAGGACATCTACCATGAGGTGATAGGTCATTTGCTTGATGCTCTCGCTTGCCGTATCGTTGCTGTCAAAAGTGGCGAACAGGCAATCAAAAAACTTAATCATGACCGATTTGATCTGGTTTTGATGGATATTAAAATGCCGGACAAAGATGGGTATACCGTCACCAGAGAAATTCGATCCGGTGAAATTGAGTGCGCTAAGAACATTGCCATTGTGGCGCACACCAGTGAACCCGCATCTATGGCGAAGATTAAGGCAAGGCAAGCTGGAATGGATGGATTCGTCAGCAAACCCTGTACCAAACTTGAATTGATCACGGCATTATACCAAGCGCTGAAAGTTGCAACCCAAAGAGGTTATGTGCAACAGAGTGAGGAAAAACTTAAAGGCAAAACCATACTCATCACCGATGATGAAGCATTTAATCGGGAATATGTTGAATCATGCACCAATGCTTGGGGTATGAAGACCTTGCAGGCAGACAGTGGAGAAACGGCTCTGGCCATACTGGACATTGTGTTACATGTGGATTTTATACTGATGGATATGCGCATGCCGATATTGGATGGTATTGAAACGACCAGACTGATTCGCGCCAACCCCGACTTTGCGGACACTATCATCGTCGCGCTAACAGGAAATTCAGATTTGGGTTCACAGGAAGAGGCGCTTGAAGCGGGGATGAATGGGTTCATGACCAAGCCAATTGATGGCATTACATTAAAAAAAACGTTGATTGATCTTTTGGTTTCAAAGAACCAAATCAAGACTACTGGTCAATATGCTGCCCAACCAATAAAGCATCAAGAAACATTAATCAGTGAAGAGATCCGGTTAAATCGCTATATCCCGATGCACACCGAGCAGGTAAGTTTTTTCGAAAATCTGCCCCTGTTGGACCACGCAAGAATTCAGGAAACCAAGTTCACATTAAAATCCAAGTTCCAGGAATCATTTCAGTGCATGATTAAAAACTTGGAGAGACGCAAAACTGAGTTAAAAACCGCGTTGGACAACAATGATTTGGAAGGAATGTTGGAGGCATTGCATTCAATGATCGGCGTTTCTGGGCTGCTGGGCGCTTACGCGCTACATCAATACATCAAGCTGTGTCTGTATCCCGCGATTCGTGCTGGCAACTATCCAGACGAAAAGACTTGGGAGGAGACTTTGAATGCCTTAATTGAGCTGTCGATTCAGGTTCTGGCTTACGAGTCGTCGCTGCAAACAGTGGAAATCTAAGACTGCAGCAACTTTTGCTAACGAATTAAATTGTCGTAAGCCTGCTCGTTGCAAAGGAAGATGCAAGATGCCCTTTAAAGTCAATAGCTAAACTATTGACTTTAAAAGACTTTGGTTTGGTTTATATCGGATTGCTCAAGCCGCCTGATGCGTGTTCTGCATCCGCGCCGTAATATCCTGCCCAATCCCCCGATATCCGACAAACCGGCTGGAGCTGTCAAACATCGGCTCGCCGCTGACCTGTAAATACTGGGTGCTGCCATCCGGTTTGCTGCGGCTGTAGACGAAATCCAGAAACGGGGTACGTGCCGCGATATAGGCATCGAGCTGTGCGCGTTCGGCAGCATTCCATTCGCTGCCATATTCGCTGCCCAATAAGGCATTTGGATCGATTCCCAACATGTCAAATACCGGTCCGTAGACGCGCGTAAATTTGCCGTCTTGATCCTGCTCCCAATACCAGTCGGAAGACAGTTCAGTGAAGCTTTTGAAGCGTGCTTCGCTTTCCTGAAGTTCAGCAGTTCTTTCGACGACCGCCGCTTCCAGGGCTTTGTTGTAGTTCTCCAGCTTTTTGTACAGCAGGCGTACTTCCAGCATGTTGTGAATGCGGGTCTGTACTTCAAACAGGTCAAACGGTTTGCTGACAAAATCCTTGGCGCCGGCCTGCAGGGCGCGCAGCTTGTGGGCCGGTTGCGCAGTTACCACCAGTACCGGCACATAACCGTTCGATTCGATTTTGCCCAGTTCGTCCAGCACCGCAAAGCCGTCCATGACCGGCATTTGCAAGTCGAGCAGGATCAGGTCGAAGCCTTGTTCAAGGTGCAGGTTGCAGACCACGGTCGGATCCATCGTGGAGGTGACATTCACATAGCCGACCTTGTGCAACATCTGCTGCAACAGCATGACGTTGGCTTCCTGATCATCGACGATCAGGATCTTGGCATTGAGTATTTCGGTAGCATTAATCATGGTGCACTTTCTGTAGTTCTTGCTGTCAATCGATTGAGTCCAGTACTGCCAAACTGTCGGCCGATCCTTTTTGATCTCCGTGGCTTAAAGAGATGTCCAATGCCTGCATGAATTCATCGACCTTGATCGGCTTGATCAGGTAACGGAAAAATCCCGCTTCCATTCCTTTTTCGACATCGCGTGGCATGGCGTTCGCCGACAGCGCGATCACCGGAATCTGCGCCGTGGTGGGATCAGCCTGAAGAATTTTCAGGGCGCCGAAACCGCTCATGCCTGGCAGGTTGATATCCATCAAAATCACGTTCGGCTGATATACCCGCGCCAGCTGAATGCCCAGATGGGCATTGATTGCGGTCAGCAGCTTGATGTCATCGCGCCGTGCAATCAGTTGTTCAACCAGAGCGAGATTGGCCGGGTTATCTTCCACGTACAGGAGGGTATAGACCGCCGATTTTGATTCGTTGGCGGACTGATTGGGCACCTCAAGCTCGAGATTATTTGAAAATTGCAAGGTCGGTGCTTCCGAGGCAGTCAGTTCCACCCAAAATGTGCTACCCACGCCGACGGTGCTCTCGACACCGATCGTGCCACCCATTAATTCAACCAGTTGTTTGGTCACGACCAGGCCGATCCCGGTGCCCTCCTCGTCGCCAGCTTCGCGTCCGAGCCGGTTAAAGGGTTGAAACAATTGACTGATCTGGTCTGCGGACAGACCAACACCGGTGTCTTTGACACTGATCCTGACCCGGTCAAAGTCGATCGGCATACATTCGACGATCACGCCGCCGCCACTGCGATTGTATTTGATGGCATTCGACAGCAAATTGATCAATACCTGCTTGACCCTGGTGCGGTCAGCATGCACGAAGAACGGCGTTTCCAGATTCAGGAAAGTCATGCGGATATTGCGGCTGTGTGCCTGCGGCTCGATCATCGACTGACAGTCCTGCAATACGTTGGTCAGCGACATGGCTTCCTGCGACATGGTCACTTTGCGCGATTCGATCATGGCCAGATCGAGAATTTCATTGATCAGACGCAGCAGATACCAGCCTGCCTGCAAAATCTGTTCGATCGATTGTTTTTGGCTGACCGAAGGTTCAGGCACATCGGTGGAAATCAACTGGGCAAAACCCAAAATGGCGTTGAGCGGCGTGCGCAATTCATGGCTCATGCTGGACAGGAATTCAGACTTGGCCAGGTTGGCTTTTTCGGCCACCGCTTTGGCACTTTCCAGTTCCACGTTGTACTCCTGCAGGCGATATTCAAATTGCTTGCGATCGGTCACGTCACGCGCTGCAGCGAATACACCCTGCAGGCGCCGGTCCCGGTCATAGAAGGTGGTGGCGTTGTACGACACCACGGTTTCCTTGCCGTCACGCGCCCGGGCGGTCAGTTCGTAATTGGTGACCTTGCCTTCGCGCAGCACCCGGGAAATCCCGGCTTCGGCACGCATCGGATCGGTAAAGTAGTTCTTGAAAGGCGCACCGATCAATTCGTCGCGCGTGCAGCCGGTCAGGGCTTCCATTTGCTGGTTGACGTCGCTGATGATGCCGCGATGATCGGTGGTCATGATTGCATCGATATTTGATTCAATCAGTGAGCGGGTGTAGAACTGCTGATCCCGCAGGCGCTGATACAGCAAGGCCTGTTCGGCCTCAACCTGCTTGCGTGCGGTGTTGTCGGTACCGATCAGGAGGTAGCCGATAATTTTTTCCTCTGCGTCGCGCAGTGCGGTGACGGAAACGATGGCGGAGAAACGGCTGCTGTCCTTGCGAATATAGGTCAGTTCGTAAATATCTTCGATACCGCGTGAGGCTTTAAACACCAGCGCTTCAAAACCGGGCGTGATGCGGGTATCAAACTCCAGACTCAGGGCCGCGGCCCGCACAATCAATTCCTGGGCATCTGAAATGCCGGCCGGGGTGATCTTGTCAACCACTTCGCCTGCTTCGTAACCCAGCATGCGTTCAGCACCGACATTGAAAATCTGGATTACGCCATGGGCATCGGTGGCAATGCTGGAGAAGTTGGCGCTGTTGAAAATCGCATCCTGGAGCGTGCCGGTTTTCAGCAGCGGCTGCTGGACCCGCAGCAGTTCTTCCTGTTTCGCCGTATGGCCGCGGATCTCCTTGCGGATGCGCAGAAACAGGGGAATCAGGATGGCAGAAAACACCGCGAAACAGAGCACTACCAGAACAATTATTTGTGTACCGGCGCCATAACACGCAATAGCCGCAACGATCAGCGCGATCGCCAGCAACAGCCCGAAGCCAATCTCCATGTGCTGCTCGACTGGTGCTTTATTGATTTTTAACATAATCTCAGACAGGTAATTTCAATTTATTAAGCGCGGACCCTGGCTCAATCAAGGTAAAAATTGTTAAGTGAGATCAGCTGTTGCGCTGTTTTTGGGGTTGAGTTGCCTGCACCACCCCGCCCTGCCGTTGTCGTACATCTGACAGTAGCCGGGCAAATTCTTTTTTCACAACGTCGTAACATTCGCACACGGCATTTTCCAAACCATCGCGATTGGTCACGGTAATGTGGCCGCGCCGGTAACTGATATAACCGAGAGCCTGCAGTTTGCCCGCCGCTTCCGTGACACCTTCGCGCCGCACGCCCAACATATTGGCGATCAGCTCCTGGGTCATCGTTAATTCATTACTCGGCACACGGTCCAGCGTGAGCAATAACCAGCGACACAGTTGTTGTTCCACCGAATGATGTCGATTGCACACTGCGGTCTGCGCCATTTGGGTCAGCAGTGCCTGGGTGTAGCGCAGCAACAGGCGCATGACCGCACCGGCGCGATCGAATTCTTCCAGCAGCAGATGAGACTTCAGGCGATAGCCGTAGCCGCCAGTCTGGACGATGGCGCGACTGGGCGTGGTATTCCCTCCCATAAACAGGGAAATACCGAGCACCCCTTCATTACCGACACCGGCAATTTCGGAGGATCCGCCATTTTCCAGCACATAGTGCAGCGAGACGATCGACGTGGTCGGGAAATAAACGTGGCTGAGCTTGCCGCCCGATTCATACAGGACGTCTCCCAACTTCATGGGGATCAGTTCCAGATGCGGTGCGAGGCGGTCGAATTCTGCATCGAGCAAGGCTGCGAGCAGATGATTTTGATTCGGATCATGCGGACTGGACATGGTAGGTATTCAGTTTCCAGTGAGTGATAGTGCAAGTTGGCGGCAAATGCGCGCGCATCAGGGTAACACAGTAATTGTTACAGGCATGACTGTATTGCCCGGGGTTGTTGGCGGTCTGTGTGCCAGCGCACATAGCGACAATAAAAAGCGCAACCCTGCGGCAATGTTTGCTATCGCACAGACAAAGCGTCATTTAAATCCAATACTTCAGGGAGTTGTCGATACCAGGTTCCTGGGGTGACATCAATGGATAAAGTGAAGGACCATCATGAAAAATTTATTACGCCGGATCAGATTCTCGGTGTCCGTTTCAGCACTGCTTACGTTCGTGGTCGGCTGCATTCTGACTGTGATTACCTTTGTGGCAGTGCGCCAGGTGGAGTCATCGCGACAGCGGATTCAATTTCAGCAAAGCGCCGAGTTGCGCGCCTCATCCATAGAAACCGGGCTGCAGGATGCCGTCGAGCAGCTGGTGATATTAAATCAACTGTTTCGATCCTTCGATAGCGTCTCACGCGAGCAATTCCATTCCTTTACTGCGCCGATCCTGAAACGTTATCCGGAGATCTATGCCTTAAGTTATCAGCGTGTTTTGCGTAACCGCGAGCGCCACAAATTCGAAACCGACATGCAGCGCCGCAACCCCAGCTTTCATATGACGGAAGTGGTCGACGGTCAAATCCAGGCGGCGGAAGTGCGCGACAGCTACAACGTGGTCGATTACATCGAGCCAAGTATCGGCAATGAGGCCGCGCTGGGCCTCGATACCGCCTATACCGACGACAGAAACCTGGCCCGGCAACGCGCTTATGACACCGGCTTTGCGACTTCAACCGGCTTGCTGTCATTGGTGCAGGTCAAAGGTTTTCATACCGGTTTTCTGGTTCTGGAACCGGTGTATTGGCGCGGCGCTCCGCTGGGCAACGCCGAACAGCGTGAACGCGCCGTGATCGGCGATACCGCTGCGGTGTTCCGGATTGATAATCTGATTGACACGATTTTGCACAAGGCCGGTTTTGCCAGCGTGCCGGGTTCTACGATCAATATCTATATCGGCAAGCAGTCCGAGCCGCAAAACATGGCGTTTCATCAAGGCCAGCCTCAACCGGCCGACAATGCGCTGTTTCTGACTTCCGGCTGGCTGTTTTACGACAGCGTCGCCCCATTTGAACATTCGTTTTCTTTGGCTGGCAATGACTGGCACGCGCAGGTGCTGCAGGCTGCCGTGCCGTTTACCGTGCATAACCACGGGGCGCTGTATGTGCTGATTGGCGGTCTGTTGTCGAGCCTGTTTGCCGCTGCCTATGTGTATGTGCTGGTGTTGCGGATTGCCACGATTCAGCAGGAAACCAGGGAACGCACTGCGACACTGCAGTTTGCCAATTTGCGCCTGACCGAAGACTTGTCACTGCGCATGCGTACCGAAAAATCGCTGCGCCTGCGTGAACGGGTGATTGAAGTATCGGCCAATGCGATCATTATCTGCAGTGCCGAGGCACCGGATTATCCGATTGAATATGTCAATCCGGCTTTCGTCAAAATCACCGGCTACAGTGCCGAAGAGGTGATCGGCCGGAATCTGGAATCGCTGCAAGGTACCAGTCAGGATCAGCAAAATATTGAAGAGATTCGTGCCGCCCTGCGCGACAAGCGCGAAGGACACGCCCTGCTGCGCAACTACCGCAAGGATGGCAGCGGCTACTGGAACGATCTGTTTATCGCACCGGTGCAGGATGAAAACGGTGTGATCAGTCATTTCGTGGTGGCCCAATACGATATCACCGCCGTCATGCAGTATGAAGCGGAAATGGAATATCAGGCGCAGCACGATACCTTAACGGGCCTGGCCAATCGCAACCTGCTGCGCGAACGGCTGGCCGAAGCGATTGCTGAAACTGACCGCAGCGGCCTGCCGTTGTGGGTCATCTTCATCGACATTGACCGCTTTAAATTCATCAATGACACGCTGGGCCATGCCGCTGGCGACACCTTGTTAAAAGTGCTGGCCAACCGATTGCAGTCAGCCACGCATGAAGCCGATACGGTGGCGCGTCTGGGCGGCGATGAATTTGTGCTGGTCTTGCCTGGCCAGACGGAGGATGCGCCCGGCATCGGGATTATGCAGGCCATCATGGAATCGGTAGCGCAACCGCTGATGTTGCAGGATCATGAATTTTTCCTGACCTGCAGTATCGGCATTGCCAAATATCCGGGCGACGGCAGTGACGCCGAGAGCCTGATCAAACACGCGGATATTGCGATGTATCGCGCCAAAGAAGTGGGACGCAATACCTTCCAGTTTTACACCCCGACCATGATCGAACGCACCCTCGACCGACTCAGCATCGAAGCCGATCTGCGCCACGCGCTGGAGCGCAACGAATTTGTGCTGCATTATCAGCCACAGGTCAATCTGGGTAATGGACGCGTGGTCGGGATGGAAGTGCTGCTGCGCTGGGAACATCCGGTGCTTGGCTCGATTCCGCCGGCCCGCTTTATCGGACTGGCCGAAGAGATGGGCTTGATCCTGCCGATCGGCGCATGGGTAATCCGGACCGCCTGCATCCAGACCAAACGCTGGCATGATGCCGGTTTTTCTGATCTGCGCGTGGCAGTGAATCTGTCGCCGCGCCAGTTCACCCAGAAAGGTCTGGCACAGTCGATTGCCGATGTGCTGGAAGCGACCGGGCTGAATCCGAAATTTCTGGAACTGGAACTGACTGAAAGCATGATCATGAATGATGTCGACAGTGCCGTCCTGATTTTGCAAACTCTCAAACAGCTTGGCGTCAAGATTGCCATCGACGATTTCGGTACCGGTTACTCGAGTCTGTCTTATTTGCGGCGCTTCCCGCTCGATGTCCTGAAAATCGATCAATCATTTGTTAATGATCTGACGATCGATGCCGATGCCGCTGCGATTGTGGTCGCCGTCATCTCGCTGGCACACAGCCTGCGCCTGCAGGTCATTGCCGAGGGGGTTGAAACAGTTGAGCAACTCTGGTTCCTGCGCGCTTACGGTTGTGACCAGATGCAGGGCTATTATTTCAGTCGTCCGGTGCTTGCTGAAACGTTCGAGGTGATGCTGCGTGAGGGGAACAGCATGTCGGTCATCGCGCATACCTGAATCATCAGGGACGTGCGCTGGCGCACTGATCAGCCGGGAATTATGCCGTATTGTGCAATCTGACGTTGCAACTATAAAGGAGACCAATCATGTCAGGCAGGGAAGAATACATCATCAAAATGAAACAGCAACTGGACGACCTCAACATCGCGATAGCCGACTTCGAAACCAGGGCGCTGCTGATGCAGGCCGATGCGAAGGCCAGCTATAACGATAACCTGTTCAAGTTGCGTCAACAGCTGAAATTGACCCATGAAAAACTGGATGAATTAAAAGCTTCCAGCGACAACAGCTGGGACCAGTTGGTGGCAGAAACCGAGAAGGTACGCGATGCCTTTGTCAACTCATTCCATTATTTCAAATCACAAATTTAAACTACTTCAAGGCATATCATGGGCTTAATTCTACTGATCGTTCTGATCCTGCTGCTGGTCGGCGCATTTCCTTCCTGGCCGCATAGCCGCAACTGGGGCTATGGCCCGAGCGGACTGTCCGGCATTCTCGTTATTGTTCTTATTATTCTGCTGGTGACCGGCAGGATTTAGAGTCGGTTTAGTCGTTCAAGATACTGCCTTGCAGCGCATTCACGGGTTTCAAGGCAGCATCAAGCACTTCCATGAATTCATTGACCTTGATCGGTTTGGTGAGGTAGTGAAAAAATCCGGCACGCATGGCTTCTTCAACATCACGCGGCATGGCATTGGCGCTCACTGCAATGACGGGAATATGTCTGGTTGCCAGATCGGCCCGCAGCATTTTCATCGCCTGTATGCCACTCATGCCCGGCAAATTAATATCCAGCAAAATCAGATCCGGCTGCCTGCTGCGCGCCAGTTTCAAACCAAGCGTCCCGTTGTTTGCAGTGATCAGGTTCAGATGTGAACGACGCGCAATCAATTGCTCGATCAGAATCAGGTTGGCTGGATTGTCCTCGACGCACAGTATATTGCGCATCACCAGACCATCCGATGTCACTGCCGGCGTCAATTCAATCCGGTCTTCGATGTGCGCCAGCGGTGCTGCGGCGCGTTCGATCTCGATCCAGAACACACTGCCGACTCCAACCGTGCTCTCAGCACCAATCGTACCGCCCATCAGTTCGACCAGGCTTTTCGTGACCACCAGGCCGATGCCGGTGCCTTCTGCATCACCGGCTTCCTGCCCGAGTCGATTGAAAGCCTGAAATAACTGGTCCAGCTGCTGCGGAGTCAGTCCAACGCCGCTGTCGCGGATCGAAATGCGAATCTGATCCGTGCCGGACAGGCTGCATTCGACGGTGATGTCACCGGCAGGTCGGTTGTATTTAATCGCATTGGAGAGCAGATTGATCAAGCACTGTTTCAGTCGTGTGCGGTCGACATACGCAAACAACGGCACTTCACAGCGCGCAAATATCAGACGAATTTCGCGCTGGTCGGCCTGCGGTTGAATCATGGTCTGACAGTCCTGCATCATGTCGGCCAGGGCCACCACTTCCATCGACAGAATCGCCTTGCCGGATTCGATCTGCGCCAGATCGAGCACTTCATTGATCAGATCCAGCAAATGCCAGCCGGCTTTGAGAATTTGTTTGATGCTGCGCGACTGATCACTGGTGGGCGGTGGCGAATCAGTCTCCATAAGTTGCGCAAACCCGAGGATGGCATTGAGTGGCGTGCGCAATTCGTGGCTCATGCTCGACAAGAAGTCGGACTTGGCGTTGTTGGCATTGACGGCTTCAAGTCTGGCGCTCTCCAGATCGTTATTGGTTTTCTGCAGGGCGATTAAAAATCGTTGGGTTTCCGTGTGAATTAAATTATCTAGCTTGTGTTTGGCGTCCTGATGCTTCAAAAATCCGAACCACACGGCGAGCAGACCGGCCAGTAAACTGGCCAGGCCGATGATTGCGTAGTTGCTGCGGATCCTGGAGTGAAAAGCTGCTTCGCGTTCATCGAGCGCACTCTTCTCAATCTTCAGGAATTCGCTGGTCTCATTGCGCAGGGTATCCATCAGATGTCTGCCCACTTCCATGCTGCTTACATCGATTCGTGCCGATTTATCTGTGCGTCGGCGAATCTCAATCACGCGCGCCGTCTCGGCCAGTTCCGCCTCGATCAAAGGCATCATCGCATCAAGGTGGCGCTGTGCGGACGGAATCAAGGTGTTTTGACGCAGGCTGCGCAGGTGGCTGACAATGCTGCCGCGCACCAGTTGATAGGGTTCCAGGAAGGTTTCTTCACCGGTCAATAAAAAACCGCGGTAACCAGTCTCGGCGTCTTTGAGGGAGGACAGCAAATCATTTGCGCTGTCCAGTTCTTGATAGATGTGCTGGCGCTGGGCGGCAGCTTCGGTAATTTGCTGAAAGGACCAAAACAGGGTAGCCATGATCGCCACCAGCATCATGGCAGCGCCGAAAATCGACATCGTGGATTTTGTGAAGAATTTCAAAACTGAGCTATTCCTTGCAGTTCACATCGATTGGGCCGAAAGCGGCCGGTGCACAATGCGATTGCCAAGTCAGGCGCAACCAGATTATCCAACCTAGTTGGGTATTGTAAGTGGTATTGCCCTTGCGGAACTAAATTAATTGGAAATGGCAAGGCAGGCCGGGGTTCATCCCAGCCTGCCTGTTGTTAATGATGATGCGCGATAGCGGATATCTGCCGACTTATTTTTTATTGCCGCCAATTAGCAGCAACAAGCCACCCAAACCAATGGCGCCGATACCGGCCCAGAGTGGGATGTTGACGGTCTCGGTCTGATTGACCGACAGGTCCATCGAACCGATTTTCAATTCATGTGTTTGCTTGGTATAACTAAAGCCGCCGTACACCAGTGCCAGGACGCCGGCGATGATCAAAGCGATTGCTGCAGTTTTGATTGCGTTCATGGTTTCGCCTTTCTGTTCAATGTAAAAAATGGCCATTGCCAAACAGACCGACCAGGCCGATCACGATCAGGTAGACAGCGACGATCATATTGAGCAGGCGCGGCATGATCAGGATCAAAATGCCGGCGATCAGCGAGACGATAGGAATCAGATTCAAAGTAATGTTCATGGTATTCATTCGGTAGTGTCAGTGATTGGAGCATCGGCCAAACCTGTTCAGGTTCGGCCGATATAGTCATGTTGATTAACGAGATTAACGTTTGATCGGTGAAATTTTAGTGCCTTCGATACTGAGGTTAACCATCAGTCCCTGCTGGTCAAAAATGAAGGCATAAGCATCATTTTTTAATGTTGACGAAGACAGATTTTTCGCAACGCCTTCGTTAACAACAACAACGCTAGGTCCGACGCCAAATTCCCAACCACGCGATTTGGCCAGATAATTGACAGCCTTGTCAGTCATCAGGAAAACGACGTAACCGTAGGATTCCGCGCCAGCCTGCCAGCCCCATGATGCTGAAACCGAATTGAAGTAACCATTAAACTGATCGTGTTTCATCAAAACGCCTTCACCATAACTGCCACCGAAGACCAGACCGGCTTTCAAGATGTGTGGGAAGACCAGAATGCCTTTGGCATTTTTGCCTATCGTTTCTGCGAACGGATTGGTTTTGTACAGCGCCTGCAAAGCCTGCGCAGAATCCTTGTTCAGTTCTTCTGCAGTCGTAGCATTTGCCGCGTTGCTGATGCTGCCGAATGCACAAACTGCGGCAACCAATAAGATTATTTTTTGCAAAGACTGGCGTATCGTTGTCATGGTGTTATTCCTCGTAAGTTGAATGATCAATGCCAACTGAAATTGGCAAAAAACGTGATGTGATTTAAGTCCACACCAACAGTATTGGGGATGATTGTTTTTTGATCTGTTCGGTGCCACACAGAGCGCTGGTTCGTGCGATTACGACATCGCTGGATCTGCGTTATTGAATTTTGAAACAAGATTGCCAGCTTTCCTGGAAATTTTACTCACTGAAATCCCGAAGTAAATCGGCTTCATAGTTTTGGCCCCCATAAAAAATGCCTAAAACGGTAACTACCTCATCATTCACTGTAAACGCAACAATGGTTCGTTTTCTAAAGTTAGTTATCCGTAGACCGGGGCGTATGTCTTCGCGCATTGTTCCGCGCAAGGGAAATTCTTGCAGACTCTCACAATATGTAACGATCGCATTTGTATAGTTAATCGCGATGTTTGGTGAGGCCACAGAGGAAATGTGGTGATACAGCGCGGATAATTGTTGCTGTGCTTCCGGCGCGAATTGAACCAAATACCGTTTCACGCAAGTACTAGTCCAATTTGTGCTCTGCAGCCAGTAATGTACGAACCTGGTCAGCCGTTAAGGCAGAGTCAGGATTTGACTTGATCGCATCATAGGCATCAGCAACCGATTGATGCAGCCAGTTTTCCATGGCTCTATCACGTGCCAGCAGAACGCGCAAACCATCGCGTATTACTTCACTTTCAGTTGCATATTCGCCACCAGAAACTTTAGACCTGATCATCTCTGCCATTTCATGGGGCAAGGTAATGCTGAATTGTTGAGTGGTCCGCATGACAATGCTTTCTTTGGAAATCAATAGGATTGAATCCTAGCGCAGCGTATCGAGCTCGTCAATTCTTAGTTCGCTGTTCATTTCGAGAATGCCAGCGCCGCGGCAACATGATCTCCAAACGCCCTGACTTTGGCGGAATGTTTGCGTGCAGGCGGGCTGACCAGATGGATTGGTATCGGTTGCACCAGCCAGTCCTGCATCAGCTCGACCACTTCGCCACTGTCGAGCAAATCTGCGATCAGCCAGTCGGGGATATAGCAGATGCCCAGGCCATTTTTCAGGCAGGAGCGCAGTACTTCCGAATTATTGGTCTGCAGGGGCCCCTGCACCCGTACGCTGACGCTCGAACCGTCGGCCGTGCTGAATTCCCACTGGTTGCGCATTCTTAATTCGGTATATACCAGGCAAGGATGCTGCAGCAAATCTTGCGGGATGCGCGGCGCGGTTTGCCCGGGGCCGAGTTGTTCCAGATAGGCTGCACCGGCCACCAGCATGCGCCGCGACATGCCGATCCGGCGCGCAATCAGCGAACTGTCGGCCAGATTGCCGATCCGCACGGCTACGTCTATTCCATGCTCTACCAGATCCACAAAACCGTCATCGAGCTTCAAATCGATGAGCACATCCGGATTGTTGCGCATGAAGGAACGCACATGGGGCAGCAACACGCGCAGCCCAAATCCGATTGCCGTCGCCACCCGCAGCGGTCCGGACAGGGTACGTTCGCCCTGGCGCAAATGGGATTCTGCCTCGCCGATCTCGCCCACCAGTCGCCGTGCCTCTTCAAAATAGCGCAGGCCGTCGTCGGTGGTCGTGACAGCGCGAGTCGTGCGGACCAGCAGTCGCACGCCCAGATATTTTTCGAGGCCAGCGACCTGCTTGCTGATCGCGCTTTGGGTACTTGACTGCTCACGCGCGACCGCCGAGAAGCTGCCGGTTTCCACCACCCTGACATAGGTTTGCATTGCTGATAATCGGTCCATGGCTTGCCTCACTCATTCCGGATGGGAATGAATGATAGTCTAATTTGCAGTCTAGCGCCCGTCCCGGATCAATCCCATACTTCACTCCACCATCAACCCACTGGAGTAAATCATGAATCCATCTACTGTTCTGATCACTGGCGCATTAACCGGCATAGGCCGCGCCACCGCTTTTGCATTTGCCGCTGAAGGTTATAACGTCGTTGTCTCAGGACGCAGGCTGGAAGCCGGTATTCAACTAGCCACGGAATTGCGCGACCAAGGTGTGGCGGCAGAATTCTTTCTGGCCGATGTGACCGATGAAGCACAGGTGCAGGCAGTCATTGCCAATACTGTCAAACGTTTCGGACGAATCGACGTCGCCGTCAATAACGCCGGTGTCGAAGGAGAACTTGGTCCAATTACTGGCCAGACAGCAGCCAATTATCGGGCCACCTTTGAAACCAATGTGCTGGGCGTGTTGCTCAGTCTGAAGCATGAATTGGCCGTGATGCAGGCACAAGGCAGTGGCGCCATCGTGAATCTGTCCAGTATTGCAGGTCAGGTCGGCATGGCCGGTGCTTCCGTGTATGTCGCCAGCAAACACGCTGTCGAAGGTCTGACCAAGACTGCGGCGCTGGAAGTGGCGGCACTGGGAATCCGGGTTAATGCAGTCGCCCCAGGGCCAGTCCAGACTCCGATGCTGGATCGCTTCACCGGCAGTGCCGATGCCAAAGCAGGTCTGTTCGCCACGATGCCGGCCAAACGCGGCGCAGCGCCAGAAGAAATCGCACAAACCATCTTGTTCCTGGCTTCGGACAAGGCACGTTATCTCACTGGTCAAAGTATCGCCGTTGACGGCGGCTACACGGCTCAATAAAAGGACATCCATGAAAACCGTAACCGTACCAACTTATGACCAGGTATCCCCAGCCAATCAGGCCTTGATGGATAACCTGAAAAAAGCATTGACGTTCGTGCCGAATCTGTACGCAACCTTTGCCCATTCGGAAACTGCCTTGGGGACTTACCTGACGCTGCAAAATGCGAAGAGCTCGCTCTCGCCCAAAGCGCGTGAGGTTATCAATCTGGTGGTCAGCGAAGTCAACGCCTGCAAATACTGTCTGGCCGCCCACACCGTGGTAGGCAAGATGGTGGGCTTCACCGAAGAACAGGTTTTGCAGATTCGCGCTGGCACGGCCAGTTTTGATCCACGGCTGGATGCATTGGCAAAGTTGGTAAAGAATGTTGCGCTGACCCGCGGCCATACCGACAAAAGCATCCTGCAGGGATTTTTTGATGCGGGCTGGACTGAAGGCAATCTGGTCGATGTGATGATGGTGATCGGCGATAAAACGATCAGCAATTATCTGCACAGCACAACGGAAATTCCTGTCGATTTTCCTGCTGCACCGGCGTTACAGTAACAGCACGTCCAGGCGACCCCGCCTCGCAGTCGTTCCCTATACGTTATTGCAAAATATTTGCAATAACGTATAGGGAACGACAGTAACTTAGCTTAGCGCGCACGGGGGCTGTATCTATAATACGGCTATCCTGGCCACATTAATTGAACAGCTCGCCAGGAAATTCATTCATGACACCACGGACCATTTTTCAATTTTGCAGGACTGTCAGCATCTGGATAGCCGTCGCCACAATCGCCAGCGGCTGCGCGACCCAACATGCAGAACCGGGATCAACCCAGTTCATCAAAATGCCGCTGGTACCGGGCTGGTTTGAAGGCAAACCGGTGTGGTATGTCACCACCGACATGTCCGATCCGGTGATGGCCAAAGCAGCCAATGTCAATTACGTCCCCAGCCTTGCCAATACCCTGCCAGCTGAACCGCGCGTGCCGGGTACGCCGTCGTCAATCGACCGCATCTACAAGTTCATGAATTTTGATCAGGGCAGCGTCCTGCCATCGATCCCACAACCGCTCGGCGGCAGTAATTCGAACCAACAATACAGTCCGCTCTGGCAGCTGTATGCGGTGTACTGGGAAAAGGGCACGATGCCGCACGAGCTGCATTCCGAGCAGGAAGTATTGGAGGCGCAGGATCAGGGGCGGATCCGGATTGAGGCCTTGCGCATTATTGTCAATTGCCCGGTGGTCAAGATTGAACAGCAACTGCTCCCCGGCACATTGATGCCCTGAGCGGATCAACTATTTTTGTTGGGATGGCGATCGGCGCCTGCGCTGGCCATTGTGGCAAACACTGAATCAATTCGCGCAGTCAGACGCGGCACCATGAAATCAATAAAACCGCGTAATTTCAGCGGTAACAGCCGGCTGCTGGAATACACCAGACTGACCGGTGTGCGCGGCGATTCAAAATCCACCAGAACCACCTTCAGTTTTCCTTCGGCCACGCCCTGCTCCGCCTGATAACAGGTAGTCTGCGCCAGACCCAGTCCGGCGATCGCAGCGGCAATCGCCGAATCGGCGCTGTTGGTGGCCAGCCGCGTGTGGACCGGATACGGTTTGTCGACGCCATCCTTGTTAAATTCCCAGCTATCGCGCGGCCCCAGGGCCGACCAGATGATGCAATCGTGCTGCAACAGGTCGTCAGGATGCTGCGGTGTGCCAAATTTTTCCAGATAGGCCGGACTGGCCGTGACCACCATGCGCACGTAGCCCAACTGGCGCGCGATCATGCTGCTGTCAGCCAGCTGCGTGATGCGCAGCGCCACGTCAACATGTTCCTCAACCAGATCAACCACCCGGTCAGCCAGCATCAGGCGCAAATTAATTTCAGGATAGGCGGCAAGAAATTCCAGCGCCACCGGTTGCAGATGAATGCGTCCGAAACCCATCGGCGCAGTGACGACCAGATTTCCCTTGGGAGCGCGATATTCGCTGGTGATGGTGTCTTCGGCATCCTTCATATCTTCCAGCAGGCGCTGACAGGCGACGAAATCATTTTTACCGGCTTCGGTCAGCACCACCTGGCGGGTGGAACGATTGAACAGCCGCACCCCCAGATGCGCTTCCAGCTCAGCCACGTGGCGACTGACTGTTGCCAGCGGCAGGCCCATTTCTCTTGACGCGGCCGAAAAGCCGCCGGCTTTGCTTACCGCGATAAACGCGTTCATCGATTCAAAGCGATCCATATCTTCTCATTATTTGAGATAGTGAATCCCAAATATACCCCATTCACAAGTTATATGAAAGCGAGGAGACTGCAGCTATCGACGACACTATCGATCAACCCAACTACTTTCGGAGAATTCATCATGTCAAAATCCTTCTTGCTCTACCAATTACCACGTCTGCTGATCGCCGCTGGCTGCGCTGCCCTGGCTTTCCACGCCAGCGCCGCACCAGGCAACTACCCATCTGTGAGCACACCCGTCACGGATCTGAAATACGGCCCGACCGGCGTGTCCGACGGTGTGCACGGTGAACTGATGGCCGGTCCTGCCTATGGCGACCTGGCTCATGGCGCGCATGGCACGTTCATCAAAATGCCGGCCGGTTTTTCAAGTAAGGTGCACAGCCACACTGAAGATTACTGGGGTGTCGTGATTTCCGGTGTGGCCGTCAACGGCAAGCCTGGCAGCAAGGATATTCCGTTGCCGGTTGGTTCGTACTGGTTTCAGAAAGGCGGCGAATCGCATGTCACCAAATGCATTTCACCGAATGAATGTATTTTCTTCCTCAATCAGCCCGACAAGTTTGATTACCTTGTTGATCCGGCAGCCAAATAAAGTCCAGGATAAGGGGAAAGATCATGAACTACGCCAGTGACATTGCCTTCACCGATACGGTCAAGGCCATTCAGGAGAGCAAGGGATCGCGTGATGCCTATGCCCGTGTTGAACAGTCGCACGGTTGGGAAACACAGATCACGACCGAGGCCAAAGTTTTTATTGAATCCCAGACCAGCGTGTTTCTGGCCACCGCCAATGCGGCCGGCCAGCCCTATGTGCAGCACCGCGGCGGACCTGCAGGTTTTCTGCGCGTTCTGGACAGGGAGACGATTGGTTTTGTCGATTACTCGGGCAATCAACAGTTTATTAGCCTGGGCAATCTGGCGGAAAATCCGCAGGCTTATCTGTTTCTGATCGATTACAGTCAGCGCAGAAGGATCAAGATCTGGGGCGAGGCCAGCGTGGTCGAGAATGATCCGGCGCTGCTGGCGCAATTGATGCCCGCGCACTATAAAGCGCGTCCGGCGCAGGTGATTTTGTTCAAGGTGAAAGCCTGGGATGCAAATTGTCCGCAACATATTCCGCGTCGCTATGAAGCGGCCGATGTTGAGCGGGCGCTGGCTGAGCGGGATCAGCGGATAGCTGAGCTGGAGGCGCAGGTGCGTGCGTTGCAGGCTGCAAGGGAGTAGGCCGTGCTTCTTTTGTTATGAGTCAAATATCACACAATTGACATCAATTATTCCTGGTGCTATCACTGACGATTCAATTGAGGAGTCAAAGCAAGGCCATCCGTCACCGTTCGAAACATGCCTGATGAAATGCATCGCGGCTTGCGGATACGCACCGCTAGCCATGGACGTGGTGCTGAGGCTGAGATCTTCGAATGTGCAGTTCGACCAGAAGGTCGGATTAAACCTGGTACCCTGCTGGCCGAAATTGGCCGGGAAGCCGGCGGCATCGATCTTGAGATTGATCGCGAAAGATAATCGGAGGCAAGATGAAAACGACAGTGACAATCGACGCTGAACTCTATGCGAAAGCGCTTGAAGTTGCGGATCCCGGTATAGACAAAGACGATCTGTTTCGAGAAGTACTGAAGACTTTTATCCAGATTCAAGCAGCAAAGCGCCTTGCTGCATCTGGCGGAACAACCACAAATATGCAGGATATTCCACGTCGCAAAAGCCAGTAATTCCCGTCGGGCTCCATACAATCTCAAATTGCTTTAGTATTCTGCTTCGTTGTCAAAAATCCGAATGTTTTAGCGAATTAAAGAGTCAATATGTCATCACCCGGCACCAATCCAATACGATCCACCCCGCAAATTACCCCGCCACACAAGCTGTCGAAACAACTGATTCTGATCATGGCCGTCTGCGTTGGTCTGGCCGTCGCCTGCATTTATTACAGTCAACCGATGCTGGGAATTTTTATCGCGAATGATATCGGCAGCTCGCAGGAAATCGGCTGGATCCCGACGCTGACCCAACTTGGCTACGCCGCAGGAATTTTGTTCCTCGCCCCCTTGGGCGACCGCTTCAATCGCAAAACCATTATTTTGATTAAAGGTGCCCTTCTGGTGGCAGGTCTGGTTGGCTTTGCCAGCAGTTCGGGACTGCCGGTCATGCTGATTGCCAGTCTGGTGATCGGGATCAGCGCCACGATGGCTCAGGATATCGTCCCGGCCGCCGCCGCGATGGCAGCGGAAAACCAACGCGGCAAAGTGGTTGGCACCGTCATGACTGGCCTGTTGCTCGGTATTCTGCTGTCGCGGGTGGTGAGCGGATTTGTCGCGGACCTGCTGGGTTGGCGCTATGTATTTGGCGTTGCCGCGCTCAGCATCGCGGTCTGCCTGCTGGTGATTACAAGAAAATTTCCATCGCTCGCGGCAACCAGTGAGCTGGCGTATGGCGACCTGATGAAGTCGCTGTTTTCATTGTTAGTGAAATATCGCCAGCTTCGGTTTGCGACACTTGCACAAGGACTTTTATCAGCCGGATTCAGCGCATTCTGGTCGACGCTTGCCGTCATGCTGCACGCTGCGCCATTTAACTTGAGCAGTTCCGCAGCGGGCGCCTTTGGACTTGCCGGTGCAGCCGGCGCCATGGCGGCACCCTTTGCAGGCAAATTTGCCGACCGGCTGGGGGCCGATCGCGTGGTGCGTTTTGGCGCAGCGATTTCGGCGGGATTTTTTCTGTTGATGCTGCTGGGCAGCCATCTTGGATTTGGATGGGGATTACTCGTTCTGGTGCTCGGCACGATCGGATTCGATCTCGGTGTGCAGGTATCGCTGATTGGTCACCAGACCATTGTGTACGGCTTGGATGGCGCAGCCCGCAGTCGCCTCAATGCGATCCTGCTGTCCGGCATGTTTATCGGCATGTCGGCTGGCTCCTGCATTGGCGCGGCGTTGCTGGCAAACTGGGGATGGACGGCGGTGACCGCGTTCGGCACACTCTGCGGCCTTGCTGCCTACCTTGTCAGATGGATGGCCAACTCAACAGCACGAGCCGGTCGCTGAGCGCGGCAATTCGGCAAAGTCGACGCAAGCTTCATTGCAGGCTCATGAATCAAAGTCATTTTGCCGGAGTTCTTGTCGTCTGGTCATAGAAAAGGTATCATACGGCCTTCCAAAAATACTTGGATTTGCAAGTACCCTCCTCTTTCTGCCCTTAGCTCAACTGGATAGAGCAATGCCCTTCTAAGGCATAGGTTGCTGGTTCGATTCCAGCAGGGCAGACCAATTCCGTTTTACCCGCTGACACGAAAGACTCTTGAAATGAGCAATCTGGACCGACCGGTTTGGGCCTCACTTTTACACTCTCCTCACTTGGCTGAAGGCAGCGACCTGGCTAAGCGCTTCCGGCGCGACGTCAATCTGTTCGCTTCGGCAGCCGATGACACCCTGCCCAGTCTCTCAGCACTGAGCGCACTGGTTAGCGGCGACGAATCAGTCATCGTGTTGCAGGTTCCATCGATCCGGGTACCGGATGATCTGGTGGCAGTCCGCGCAGCCCAAGGCGTGCAAATGCTGGGCATGCAGCCGGTCTCACCACTGGCTGGCGAAGACAATATTGTTGAGCTGGGTGATAACGATGCAGCAGAGATGCTGGCTCTGGCGCTGCTGACCGAACCGGGCCCGTTTCTGGCACGTACCCATACCATGGGAAGGTTCATTGGCATCCGCATCAATGGACGCCTCGCTGCCATGGCGGGTGAGCGGATGCACTTTTCGGGTTTTCGGGAAGTCAGTGGAGTTTGCACGCATCCGGATTTTCGTGGACGCGGGCTGGCGAAAAGACTCTCGTCAGTCGTTGCGCATACAATCCAGCAACGCGACGAACAGGCGTTTCTGCATTCGTGGAGCAGCAATACTGTCGCCATCGCGCTGTATCAAAGTATCGGTTTCGAAATCAGGGCGGCGGTACAGGTGGCAATATTGGAGCGAAAAAATGGATCTGACTGCCAGTGATGCAATTTGGACTTCCGCCCTTCTCAGCGCGCCAGATCCAGCGGATCGATGCCGGTCCGGTTTGAATAACTGGACCCAACTGCGGCGACAACTGCGGCCTTGCGATCCAGCTTTAACAAGGCTCTGAGCCGATAGGTCGCTTCAAGACCGGTGCAATGCGCGGCCAGCAGATACTGAACGCCTGCCTCTCTCATTTTTTCTGCGGTCCATGCCAGTTTCTTTTCGTTGGCAGCGAACAGGTGCAAGCCACCGATCACTGCGTGAACCTTCGTATCTGGCACCAATTCCTGCACCTGAGCCAGGATATTGCCGATCCCGGCGTGACCGCAACCGGTGATCACGATCATTCCATCAGCGCCTTTGACGATCATCGACATGTCTTCTTTAATCGTATCTTCAACATGACCCGATTCTCCTGCCACCCAGGCTTCCTTGCTCCAGTTGCGCTCATCGTAGCGACGCTTGACCGGCCCGGTTAACCATACCGCCGGAAAAATCTGCTGCGCCTCGCGATGAATAATAAACACGCCGCCGCTCGCCTCATATTCCTTTCGAATCGCCAGCATGGGATTGATGTTGTCCTTGCCGTTCTGCGCATAGCGCGGTTCAAAAATACCTTCGCCGACATGCACGCGCGAGAGTGCTTTGGGATTTTTCAGCATCATCGCATTGCGCAAGGTCATCAAGCCGCCGACATGGTCGCTGTGAAAATGAGTGAGCACCACGTCGGTCACCTGGGATAAATCGATCTTGAGTTCCTTGGCGTTTTGCAAAACCGTTTCGGGTCGCGCGCCGGTATCGAACAGCACTCGATTGCCGTCGACTTCCACCAGCGCCGCAAAGCCCCATTCACCAATCCCTGAATCGGCCAGCATGGTTGACAGGATCGTTACCTTAACGTTGGTCGCCGGCGCATTGGCTGCAGCGGCGGCAGTGGCATTGGACACCATTAGCAGCGAGCTTAAAACCAGACAGCAATATGCAAGAATCGTTTTCATAGGTCGTCCATGGTCAGAGTAGAAATGGGAGGGAGCAATTCTAACAGTCGGCGTTGGAATTATTGGGATATTTGGCTTTTAGACAATTGAAAAACCAAAAAAAGCGCGCTACATTGGGCGCCTCTACCCAACCATGCAAGGCTGAAATCCTCAGGAGGAATTGACCATGCCCTATCGTATCTTCTCGATTACAGATTGTTTGAACCCGAATAAAAGAGATATCCCTGCCAAGGAGCTCGGATATGTCACGCAGAACCTCGACGACCTGCGCGGCGAATATGCGCGCTTAAGGCAGGCCGGCATTCCGGTTGAACACATCAAAATTCTGGATCCGCATGAATTTGTCATGGACACCTGGGAATTTGAGGCTATCCTGCACCCGGTCAAACAATCACAGCGTGATTTATCTCAATAGCGCAGAAGCACTCAATGAGTCAGTCCCACTTCCGGCCGATGATTGGTTCTGTATAAAGGTACTTCGTCATTGACAATGCGCGCGGCTTCTTTCAGCAAGAGGTCTTTGTCCACATTATCTTTACTCTCCACATCCGGACCGATGCTGCGCTCGGTGGCCAGCAAACCATCGTCGGGTTTGTTTTCCTCCGCCGCAGCGTCCTTATCGACCGGTTTGCCGTCTTTGGCTTTTCCCTGTTCGAGGTCACGTCGTTTGATTTTGGCCTCTTGCGCTTCACGTTCTTTACGGCGATCTGCCTCGTTAAGCGAAATCAGATTCTTTTTGTGCAGCGCTTCAATCTCGGCAATGTCTTCCTGCAATTCATGGAACGCCTTGTCCTTCGCAAGGCGCGCCTTGTGATTGGCCATCAGCGCCGGGACGATTTTTGATATGTCGTTCATACGGCTGTATTTGGCGGGCTCAATATGACTCCAGGGCAGCGCATTGTCAAAGCTGGCTTCGCCGTAATCTTCGAAATCGGTGAACATCGGAATACTCAGATCAGGTGTCACGCCGCGTAACTGGATGCCGTCGCCATTGACCCGGAACCATTTGGTGATGGTCATTTTGAGCTCACCAAAATCCGGCTTGTCATTCTTGGCGATGCGATCCAGATCGATGATGGCCTGGGTCGTGCCTTTGCCAAAACTTTGCTCGCCAATCACCACGCCACGTCCATAGTCCTGGATCGCCGCCGCGAAAATTTCCGAGGCTGAGGCTGAGGCGCGGTTGATGAGTACGCCTAGCGGTCCGTTCCAGACCGGCTTGGTCGCGACGCTGATGCTGTTGACCGAGACATGATTTTTTGAATCCAATTGTTGCATCACCGGGCCTTTGTCAACAAACAATCCGGTCAATTCAATCGCTTCTTCCACTGACCCGCCACCGTTATTGCGCAGGTCCAGCACTACGCCGTCCACCTTATCTTTTTTAAACTCCTCCAGAATCAGTGATACGTCCCTTGCTGCGCTTTTAAAATCGGCCTCGCCATTTTTTTGAGCTGAAAAGTCGCGATAAAATCCGGGCAGAGAAATGACGCCAATGTGGTGGGTGGTTGCGCCGTCTGGAACTTCAATCACCGATTTTTTGGCTGACTGCTTTTCCAGTGTGATTTTTTTTCGGGTCAGGACCACGACTTTATGGGGCCCGTCGGTACCGGCTTCAGCTGGCAGCACATCAAGCCGGACCACCGAATCTTCCGCACCCCGGATCAGGGCCACCGCGTCAAAAAGTCGCATGCCCATGATGTCGGTACTCGGGCCAGTCTCGCCCTGCGCGACGCCCAGAATCCGGTCCCCGGCTTTCAGCTTGCCGGACAGCGCGGCCGGACTGCCGGGCACCAGATGTCTGATGGTGACGAATTCGTCTTTGTACTGCAGTTCGGCTCCGATTCCGGTCAACGACAGCTTCATGGAAATATCGAAACTCTCCGCCGCGCGCACGCCGAAATAATTGGTATGAGGATCATTGGTCGTGGCATAGGCGTCCATAAAAGTCTGGAACACGTCATCGCCCTTGGTTCTCAAAATACTTTTCAGGGAATTGTCGTAGCGCTTGTCCAGAATATCAACGATGGCCTTGTCATCCTTGCCCGCCAGCTTCAGGCGCAGCCAATCATTTTTTACGCGCTTGCGCCACAGATCATTGATCTCGTCTGCAGATTTCGGGAACGGTGCGAGCTTGCGATCGGGTTGCAGGCTTTCGTGCTGGGTGAAATCAAAGCCGTGTTTCAGCAGGGAGCGGGCGTAGTTGAGGCGCTCCGTGACACGCTGCTGACGCACATTGTAAAGTGCAAAGGGAATGGTCAGATCTTCATTGAGCATCGCCAGGCCGAGGGTTGAGCGCGCCGCGGTAAATTGATCGATATCGGCTTGCAGGAAAATGACCTTTTCCGGGTCCAGAACTTTTACATAATTGTCGAAAATCGCTGAGGATAATTTTTCATCAAACGGCAAGTGTTCGTAATTCTCATGACCGAGTACCCGGGCGGCAAAATTCGCGGCCCGGGCCTGCTGGGGCAAAGGCTGAAGCACACTGCTTTCCTGGCTTGCATTTTCCTGGGTGGCATTGAGCCGGGATGTCGTTGCAAACGCTGTGAGAAATACCAGCAGCCATGCACAAAGTGTTTTGTTTTTCATGGTGATTCCGAAATTCGACTGAATAAAAAAATGAAGGTGCCAGCTTTTTGTAGCCGCAGGATTCGTGCGACCGAGGACTGCCATAACAACCAGCGAAAGAGATTACCAGATCCGCTGCCCGTTTTTGTGGAACGCGGGCCGATTTGACATACCGTTACAATTTACATCGAATTCCCATTCCCCAGCATGCACGGTGACCGCAGCAGCAGAGTCTGGCATTGGCTAAGATTTCACTTTGATTAATGCCTGCAGCGCTGCATCAAGTTGATCAAATTTAAAACGAAATCCTTGCGCCTGCAATCTGGCCGGCAGTACCTGTTGTCCGCCGATCAGCAGGATAGACCTGGCTCCGAGCGCGACTTTCAGCAATGCCGCTGGCGCGACAAACCATGCTGGCCGGTGCACAGCCGCAGCCAGTTTTTTTGTGAAGGTCTGATTGGTAACCGGTTGTGCTGCGGTCATGTTGAATGCGCCGTTTGCGTCGGGATTATCCAGCAGCGCTATCACGGCAGCGACATAGTCGTCGATGTGTATCCAGCTCATCCACTGCCTGCCATTCCCGAGTCGCGCGCCCAGGCCCAGTTTGAAAGGCAGAATCATGCGGCTAAACAGACCACCCTGGGATGCCAGTACCAGGCCAGTTCGCATCAGGCACACGCGCACGCCCTGCTCGCTGGCGGCGCTGGCGGCCTGTTCCCATGCCTTGCACAACGCGGCGGCAAAATCGTCACCGGGCGGCGCGGCTTCGGTCAGTGGCAGATCGCCGCAATCGCCGTAATAGCCGATGGCCGAACCGCTTAACAATATTGATGGCTTGTGTTTCGCAGCGGCGATATGTTTTACCAGATCTTCGGTCAAGCTGACCCGGCTATCCCATAAAACCTTTTTTCGGGCATCAGTCCAGGCAGCGTCGACAATCGGCTCACCAGCCAGGTTGATCACAGCGTCAAAAGATCGTTGCGCCGTCCATTCATTCAGACTGGCCATTGGAATGACGGCATTGCCGCATTTTTTCGCAACGGAGCCGGGCTGACGGCTCAATACAGTCAGCTCGTGACCGGCATTCAATAAAGCCTGGCATAGCGAGCGGCCAATCAGGCCAGTGCCGCCGGTAATGAGAATTTGCACAACTGCTCCTGAAGGATTTATTTGGGGATCAAGGCCAGAAATTCCTGACGCAGGCTGGGATTTTTCAGAAACTCGCCGCGCATCACGGAATTGACCATGCGGTTTTCCATATCTTTGACACCGCGCCAGGTCATGCAAAAATGGGTCGCTTCCATCACGACTGCCAGTCCGTCCGGTTTGGTTTTTTGTTCAATCAGATCGGCCAGTTGGACAACTGCCTCTTCCTGAATTTGCGGACGTCCCATCACCCATTCAGTGAGCCTTGCATATTTGGACAGGCCGATGACATTGGCATGCTCCTCGGGCAAGACGCCGATCCAGACCTTACCGATCACCGGGCACAGATGGTGGCTGCATGCGCTGCGTACCGTGATCGGTCCGACTATCATCAATTCGTTCAAGCGCGATGCGTTCGGAAATTCAGTGATCGTCGGCTGTTTGACATAACGGCCCTGAAAAATTTCATTGATATACATCTTGGCAACACGGCGCGCCGTTTCTTTGGTGTTGTGATCGTTGTCGGTATCGATCACCAGACTGGCCAGGACCTCACTGACTTTCGACTGCACTTCGTCCTGCAACTGCTGCAGTTCGCCGTCATGAATGAATTCGGCAATATTGTCATTGGCGTGAAAACGCTGTTTTGCCAGCTGCAAGCGGGCGCGGATTTTGGCTGATACAGACGTGTCTTTGGTTTCTGCTACTGGTGGGCCACGGTGTATCTCGTAGGTTGACATGGTATTGGTTCCAATAAAAATTTTGCTGAGCCTGACCCGCTGTGCCTGGGGCTGTGCTTGAGGCTGTGATTGTACTTCGAAACTGAACTTGGAGTGGGCGGCCGACCTTCAGCATCAGAGTAAAGATTCGTGGCTACAAAAATAAAAAACGGCAACCGAAGCTGCCGTTTTAAGACTACCAATCTATTTTTTATTATTAGAATGAGTGACGCAGCCCCAGGTCGAAAGCTTTAATACCATAGCCAGCGTTAGAACCATTGCCTAAAGTGAAATTCGCACCATTCTTGTTGCTGATGTCGCCAATCGAAGTATAGAAGGTCGTGCGTTTTGATAAGGCATAGGTATAACCCAATGCATATTGGTCAGCCTTGGCACCGTTGTTATTATTGCTGTTGTGGATGTACGAAAATAATACTTCGTGGGGACCCATCGGAACGCGCAGGCCGATTAACAGATTGGTTGAGTCGACCGGGCCGACACCGATCAGATCTGTTCCCTTGTTGATCTGATACGCGACATTGGTTTTAATTGGCATACCAATGTCTGTCCAATCGATGCTGCCGCCCACCAGTTCCGTTTTCAAACGGTTGCTGTTATTGGCGTTGTTGATCTCATCGTAGGACGTCAACAACATGACCGGGCCATTTGCGTAATTGACGGTATAGCCGGTTTCAGCAAAATCGCTGGTGCTGCCAGCCTGACCACCCAATCCGTAATTGATTTCAAGCGAGAAACCGTTCCAGTCGTGCGACAGGTAACGCATTGAGTTGTTTTGCGACTGGCTGCCGCCGCCATTGATCAGCGCAAAATTATTTCCACCGATCAGATTCTTACCGAACAGATTGGCGCCACCCAAATGCATCAGGTTGCCCGCGTTCCCTGCCATACCAAGCTCAAACGGATCGAGCGCATACACAGCGTCGTACATCGGGGTGAACTGACGTCCAACCATCACCGTACCAAAATCACCCGACAGGCCAAGCCAGGACTGGCGATTGAACAGGGTGCCGGAATCAGTACTCTGACCGTTATTGATTTGAATGCCGGCCTCGATGTCGAAAATCGCTTTCAGACTTTGGCCGATTTCTTCAGTGCCCTTGAAACCAATGCGCGATGGCGTGGCGATTCCGCTTTGCAGCGAGGTTTTGTCGCCTGCGTTCGGGTTGGAGCTTGGCGCTTTTTCGTAGCTGATACCGGCGTCCAGAACTCCATAGGTTGTAATTGAGGTTTGTGCCGATGCCGCGCCTGCGAAGGCGCCAAGTACCGACAAGGCGAGTAAGGTTTTTTTCATAACGGAATGTCCAAAGATGAGATTACGGCTTTTTATACTTGTCGCTATTACATCAAAAAACCCGGTAAAGGGCAAAGCAATTCTGACTTCGTTACAAATCTATCAAAGCCCTCGTTGTTGCTCTGCAACGATGGGGCTTCGAATTTCCTGAAAGTTGGGAATATAGCTAGATATCCGATTAAGTTCTCTGCCTGGTTGATCTGGTAACTGCTTAGTGCATCTCAGTTCACGGTCGGCGCTGATGATAAAAAAATCCATGTGATCGAGATCGGTTTGAAGCAGCACCAATCACCGAACCGGTTTGAACCCATTTTCGGGCACGGAACGAGTTCAGGATTTCAAAATATTGGCACAACTCGTTTCGATTATTTTAAGCAAATGAATGATTGCGCAATTTAAATCTGAACAGCACACAAGTTTGCCATGTATGCACCACAGTTTGACAACATTTCTCACGCTCTATCGTCAAGATTTCTCCAGAAAAAAATACCTAATCGGGGAATTGCCATCCCAGGTAATACAGGTTAGTCTTCGTGCATTAATCTCAAGATCAATTGATATTATTGCGAGAGGCTTGCCGCATAATTTACCTGAAAAATTCAATTGTGCTTTGACTGTAAACATGGACGAAATGGGAGGCCAAAGTGGTCACGGCAGGCGATATAAAAAATTTCAGTTATCCGTATCTGTCGGCTGACGAAATCAAAGAGCATTTTAAGGCCTTGGTTCGAAGCTCTGACGATGCCATCATCAGCAAAACGATTTCAGGGATCGTGACCAGCTGGAATAAAGGCGCTGAAAAATTGTTTGGTTACAGCGCCGACGAGATGGTCGGCAACAGCACTGTCGCGCTGTATCCGAATGATCGGTTAAATGAGGAATCGTTTATTCTTGATCTCATCATCGCCGGTGAAAAAATCGAACACTTCGATACCGTGCGTATTCACAAAAACGGCAAACTGGTTGACACGTCAATCGCGATTTCACCCATACGCGATTCGTTCGGCATGATCATCGGCTCATCAATGATTGCCCGCGACGTGAGCAAACGAAAACAATTGGAATCCGCCCAGACTTATTTCAAAGCCATCGTCGAACATTCGGGAGACGCGATTATCGGTCTCACCCTGGAAGGCAAAGTACACAGCTGGAACAAGGGTGCAGAAACAGTGTTCGGTTACTCGGCCTCTGAAATGCTGGGACAATCATTCGAACGCCTGCTGCCGTCGGGCAAACAGGATGAAGATGTCTACAATATCGAGCAATTAAAAAAAGGTGAAAAGCTTGATCATCTTGACCTGATCAGAATCTGCAAAGACGGCCGCCCCATTGCAGTCTCCATCACGACTTCGGCGATCAGAGATATCAACAACAGAATCGTCGGCCTGTCCAAAATTGCGCGCGATATCACCGACAAAAAACATCATGAGACTCATCTGCAGCTGACCTCAAGTGTCTTCACCAACACCAACGAAGGTATTCTGATCACTGACAGCAAAGGCACGATTCTTGAAGTGAATGACTCGTTTCTGAGAATTTCCGGATACACTCGTGACGAGGTGCTGGGTCAAACGCCTGAGATGTTCAGGTCCAGTCGCCACGATCCAAAATTTTTTAATGCGGTACGCGAATTGCTGATGAAGACCGGCACTTATCAGGGCGAAGCCTGGAGCCGCAGAAAAGATGGCACGGCTTATGCCAGTTTATTGACGATCAATCTGGTCAAAGATGATGCCGGTGAAATCAAACATTACGTTTCGTTGATTTCGGATATAACACCTCTGAGAAAAAAGCAGGAGCAGATGGAACATCTGGCGCATTTTGACGCGCTCACTGATCTGCCCAATCGTATCCTGCTCGCAGATCGATTACACCAGGCCGTGGCACAGGTGTCTCGTCACAAACAATCCCTGGCGGTCCTGTATCTCGACCTGGATTATTTCAAAGAGGTCAACGACAGGCACGGACACAACGTCGGCGATCAGCTGTTAATCACTGTCTCGCAGCGCATGAAAGAAGCGTTGCGTACTGTGGACACGCTGGCGCGCATCGGCGGCGATGAATTTGTCGCGGTGCTGGTCGATGTCGGCACGGCCATGGAATGCAACCATCTGGCAGAGCGGATCCTGCTGGCCTGCGCGGAACCGGTGCTGGTCGACGGACATTTACTGCAAGTCTCGGCAAGCATTGGGATGACCATTTATCCGCAAGACAATACCGATGTCGAACAACTGTTGCGTCACGCCGATATGGCGATGTATGAAGCCAAGCAGGCCGGCAGAAACCGGGTGCATATTTTTGATGCGGCTTTGGATATCCAAATCAAGAACCGATCTTTGCAGCTGTCCCGTATTACGCAAGCCTTTGATACCCATGAATTCGTTTTGTATTACCAACCCAAGGTCAACATGCGTCTGGGTACCGTTTTGGGTGCAGAAGCACTGATCCGGTGGCGGCATCCACAGCGCGGCATTTTGCCGCCATCGGAATTTTTACCCTTGATTGAAAATCATTGTCTGGAATTAAGCTTGGGTTACTGGGTGATCGAAACTGCACTTGCGCAGATCAGTGCCTGGGCTGAACTTGGTTTGAAGATGGCAGTGAGCGTCAATATCAGTCCCAACTTGCTGTTGAAATCGGATTTCGTAGAAACCTTAAGTGCCCTGCTGGCCAAATTTGCGAATATCAATCCAAGTTCGCTTGGGTTGGAGATCGTCGAAACCAGCGATATTCACGACATCGCCAAAATTTTATCGGTTATCCAGCGCTGCCAGCATTTCGGTGTGTCATTTTCTCTGGATGATTTTGGTACTGGGTATTCTTCGTTGACTTACCTGAAACGCCTGCCTGCCGAGACCTTAAAAATTGACCAAAGTTTTGTCCGTGATATTTTGATCGACCGGGAAGATCTGGCGATTGTGAAAGGCGTGATTGCATTGGGACATGCGTTTAAACGCATGGTCATTGCCGAGGGTGTGGAAAATATCGAAATTGGCGAGAAATTACTCGATCTGGGCTGTGATTTTGCGCAAGGTTTTGGTATCGATCGACCCATGCCGGGGGACGAATTTCCTGCCTGGGTAGCGAGCTGGGCACCGCACGACTATTGGAAGAATCGCGCCTATATCATCAACTAGGAAAAATGGTAGACATAGATTTGCGTGAAGTGTATATTTAGGCAATTCATTCGGACAATATTGTGGTTATTGAAATAATTTGTCGATGAATAAATTTTGCTGACCTCGAATTTTTTCAGCGTTTTTTTACCTAAATATTGAAAGGAATTTCTATGAGTTTCGCTTTCAGTCGACATTATTTGGCCCCAGCATGCCTGGCAAATGCAAAGGCCCCGACACATCGCATCACTTACAAATCTATTGAGGAAATCGCAGCTAACCTGCCTAGCCAATCAATGAGCAACAATCTGAATATAGCTGCTCACACCAAAACCGTTCAATTGACTGGGTCTATCAACAACAAGCAGGCGCAGGACACAGGAGCCAAAACCTCATGGTTTGGTAAATTATTTGCGCAGATTGGAAATAACCTGAGACCAGGCATATTTTCATCGATCACTGGATATTGGAATTCAATCTTTAAAGCATGGCACTAAGCCGAGGATTGGCACTCGACACCAATAATGTCGTAGTCGCACAAAAGCAAAATGCCCGCATAAGCGGGCATTTTTTTTAATCCTGGCGGAGGCGGTGAGATTCGAACTCACGAAAGGGATAAACCTTCGCCAGTTTTCAAGACTGGTGCCTTCAACCGCTCGGCCACACCTCCATTTGGTCCAACTTCGTAACCGGAATCGCCGCCCATTGGGCAACTTTTGAGGATACCGGATATCGCCAACTGCCTGATACCCACCAACGCTTCTCAAGAACAGCAAGGCCTGAGACCCTTCCAAGCCCGCCATTATAACTAGATATTATTTCCGTCGCCAGTGTTTTGCGGCATATTTTGCTCGAATCCCGGAATAATTTCAGCAATCAAGCATTAAATCTTAGTCCTTTTGCACTTAAGTCTTGCAATAAAGCCGATACATTCCAGACACTGCCATAATGGCCGGTTTTGAAATGCGCAATTGCATCGACGACTTTATTCAATCCTGTCGTGTCGGCATAAAACATCGGACCACCCAGATGCAGTGGGAAGCCGTAGCCGCTCAAATAAACCATATCAATATCAGAGGCACGTTGCGCAATGCCTTCGGCCAAAATATCTGCACCTTCGTTGACCAATGCAAAAATCAGACGCTCGGTGATTTCCTTATCGGTGATTGCGCGCCGTTCAATACCAATCTCTTTTGAATAATCCAGAATCATCTGATTCACCAACTCAGAAGGATGTGCTGTCCGGTCGCCAGCCTGGTAATCGTACCAACCCGAAGAGGTCTTTTGACCGTTGCGGCCCAGTTCACATAACCTGTCGGCGACCTTGGAGTAAATCAGGTCCGGATGTTCCATGGCCAGACGTTTGCGTATCGCGTAGCTGATATCATTACCCGCCAGATCGCCCATGCGGAATGGTCCCATCGCAAATCCCATTTTTTCCATCGCGCCATCGACTTGCGCTGGCAGACAACCTTCTTCCAATAAAAATCCTGCCTGCTGCAGATACTGTTCCAGCATACGGTTACCGATAAAACCGTGACAGACACCAGACACCACCGCGATCTTTTTCATTTTTTTCGATAGCGCCATGACTGTGGCCAGCACTTCTTTGGACGTCTCCTTGCCGCGTACGATTTCCAATAATTTCATGACATTGGCAGGACTGAAAAAATGGGTGCCAACGACATCTTGCGGACGCTGGGTATAGCCGGCAATTTTATTGAGATCCAGGGTCGAGGTATTCGAGGCCAGAATCGCACCCGGCTTCATGACCCGATCCAGCTCTTTGAACACAATTTCTTTGACCGATAAGTCTTCAAACACGGCTTCTACAACAATGTCTGCCTGTGCGATGGCGGAGTAGTCCAGGGTACCCGAGATCAGGCCAATACGTTCTTCACACTCTTGCGCTGTCAACTTCCCCTTGTCGCGCGTGTTCTGATAATTTTTCCTGATCGTTGCCAGGCCTTTTTCCAGTGCCGCGGCCTTCATCTCCAAAATTACCACGGGGATCTTGGCATTCGCAAAATTCATTGCAATCCCTGCCCCCATCGTACCGGCACCAATCACCGCTGCCGACTTGATTGGTCTGGTTGGCGTGTCAGCTGGTACATCGGGAATTTTACTGGCGGCCCGTTCAGCGAAAAACGCGTGGCGCAGTGCTTTGGATTCATTCCCCAGTAATAACTTGTAAAAACTCTGACGTTCAAACTGAATGCCATCATCAAATGACATATAGGCTGCTGCTGCAATCGCTTCGACGCATTGTAGCGGCGCAATCAGAAAACCGCGTTTGGCCTGCGCTCTTGCCGCATCCAGCACTGCTTCAAGATTGGGATGGGTTACCGTTTGATTTCTTACCTTGGGCAACGGTCGCAAGTCGGCAATTTTTTCAGCGAAAGCAATCGCACCCGCCACTGCATCATCCTCAACGATTTGATCGAACAGTGCTGTCTGTGCCAGATTCTCAACCAGTTCCGGCGCACCGGTGGTGATCATCTTGAGCGCAATTTCCAATCCGACTGCACGAGGCAATCGTTGCGTACCGCCCGCACCCGGCAACAATCCAAGTTTCACTTCAGGCAGGGCAACCTGCGTTCCTTTGCTGGCAACCCGGTAATGACAGCCCAATGACAGCTCCAACCCACCACCCATGCAAACATGATGAATCGCCGCGACCACGGGTTTGTGTGACGCTTCCACCTCATCGATCAAGGTATGCAGCGTTGGCTCTTTCATCCCCATGGGAGTATTAAATTCCTTGATATCGGCTCCGCCAGAAAACGCATTTCCGGCTCCGGTAATGACGATGGCTTTGACAGCGTCGTCGTCCAACGCGCGGTTAATGCCTTCTACTGCAGCTTTGCGCGTTTCAAAATTCATGCCGTTGACGGGTGGATTGTTTAAAGTAATTAGGGCAACCGTACCGTGCACCTGATATTGCGCTGTCATAGTGATCTCCTCAAGTTTGTCAGGCCAGATTTTGCTGTGTTTTTAATGACTGAAAAAAATCTTCAACTACTTTTAATTCCCGCGTCCGGGTGAACGGCGGCATGCTTTGCCAGACCCGCGCGCCGTATGGTTTGGAAAGTATGCGCGGATCACACAGCATTAATACACCGCGGTCCGTTTCATCGCGTATCAACCGCCCTGCTCCCTGCTTTAAATTGATAATCGCCTCAGGCAGTTGATGATGCACAAAACCATTGCGACCCTGCTTTTCCATCGCGTTAATTCGGGCCGACAGCACTGGATCATCGGGCGGCGCAAACGGTAACTTATCAATCACCACCAGTGATAACGCTTCACCCCGCACGTCTATCCCTTCCCAAAAACTTTGGCTGCCAATCAGAATTCCATTGCCGGAGCGACGGAATTGTTCAAGCAACTCAGTGCGCCCCGATTCGCCTTGCACAAACAGTGCGAACGGCAACTTGCGTTGTTCAAATTCTTCGCGCAACCGTTGTGCACTGTGCTTCACGGCGCGCAGCGTGGTGCACAGCAAGAATGCCCGTCCGCCCGACGCAATGATCACGGGGAGCGCCGCATTGATCACCGCATCGGAGTAATCCGCTGCACGCGGTTCCGGCATTCCTTGTGGAATATAGAGCAATCCCTGATTCGGATAATCAAAAGGGCTGGGCCAGGTCACCGCTTTTTCATCGGCCAGCCCCATTTGCGCCGTGTAATGTGAAAAGTCATTTTTTACTGCAAGCGTTGCCGAGGTAAAGATCCAGCTGCGGGCTGCTTCTTCGCGCTGCTTGTTAAAAATTGGAGCGATCGACAATGGGGTGCGATGCAATTGCAGGGAACTCGAAAACGCCTCAACCCACAACACGCATTCCTGATCGATCAATTCTGATTTGGTCGTTGACGCCTTGCCCCATGACTTGAGTTGATCCAGCAAGGCCAACGCACGCAGGCGACATTGCTCAATAGTCTCGGCGCGCTCCGCCTGCTTTTCCAAGGTCGACAGCAAGGTTTGCAAATGTTCTTTCAATGTTTCCAGAGCCGGAAAAAAATCGCTGGAAGGAGCAATTTGCGGCAATGAAAACTTCACTTGCTCAGCCGGGAAACACAGACGCAGATCGCGTGCTGCCTTTTCAACGGGAACCACCAACTTGGCCCACTCCGCGCCATCGCGCGCATGCGACAGTCCTTCTGCCAGCACGTCTCGGCACAGCTCAAGAATTTGTGAAGTGGACACCGTCTCACCAAAAAATAAGGTGGCGGTATCGGGAAGTTGATGCGCTTCGTCGAAGATCACGGTGTTGGCAGAGGGCAGCAATTCTGCAATCCCGGTATCCTTTAACGCGACATCGGCAAAGAACAGATGGTGATTCACGACCACGACATCGGCTTTTTGCGCTTCCTTCCTGGCTTTCATTACAAAACAGTCCTGATAGTACTGGCACTCGGAACCCAGGCAGTTTTCTTTGGTTGAAGTGACCAAATTCCAGATCAGGGCCGATTCAGGGATTTGTGAAAGTTCCGATTTATCTCCGGTATTCGTCATCTTGATAAAACGGGATATCTCGCGCAGGTAGCCAACGTCTTCGCGTGAAGTCAATCGACCGTTTTGCAGGGTTCGTTCCAGATGAAAATGGCAGACGTAATTGGCACGTCCCTTCAGAAGTGCCACCGAGACCGGCGCGCCCAAGGCCAGCCGGACCGCCGGGATATCGCGCAAGAACAACTGATCCTGCAAATTTTTGGTACCCGTTGAGATAATCACCTTACCGCCCCAGAGCAATGCCGGTGCCAGATACGCGAAAGTCTTGCCGGTGCCGGTACCGGCTTCGGCAATCAATGTGGTTTGCCCGGCAATGGCTTGTGCCACCGCTTTGGCCATATCAATCTGTGCCTGACGTGGCCGATAACTCGTAACAGCGGTCCCTAACTGCCCGGCCTGACTGAACAGCCTTTCAATATCTGCATCATGTTGGTGAATATCTGTGCTTGGGGCATGGGAACTTGTGGGGGAAGAATTGTCAGCCAAAATCTACTTTTTTGTTAGTTTATAAATGGAAAATCGGATTTACTAAGCCGGCACATCGGGAATCAACTGCATTTGTAACAGCTTAATATGATCTTTTAACTGAAGCTTACGTTTTTTTAGTCGTTGGAGCTGTAATTCATCGGTATGACCCGCTACTATTAAAGCCTCGATCACAACATCCAGGTCGCGATGCTCTACAGCCAGCATGGTGATGCGTTTTTGTATCTCAGTGTGGTCACTCATAGATTACTTTGGAGAAAGTTAATGATATGTCGGCGATTACATGTAATAATTTACCGTGCCTGTCAGCACAGTATATAAGTTTAATCTAAGCAGAGTTATGAGCCAACAATATAAAATTGAAGCTGGAACTGGCCAACATCTAGGTGACCGCAAGGAACAACAGGATCGCGCCGCTTTGTTTGCCGCGCCGAAAGCTCCAGGCTACATGATGGCGGTGTTAGCCGATGGTATGGGTGGCAAAAGTGGCGGCGCGTTAGCTGCTGAACAAGTAATTCGCAGTGCACAACAGTTGTTTGAAGAATTTGGCAGCGACGATGATGTCGTGGCCATCATAGAAAAAATTGTTCAAGAATCTCACACGGTGATTCAGCTGTCAGGAATCTCTGCCGAAAAAGAACCACACAGTACTGTAGTTATCTTAATCATCACGCCAAACAAACGCGCAGTGTGGGCGCATGTCGGTGATTCGCGTCTGTACCGATTTTCCGGCCCCAATTTGGTTGAGCGAACTATCGACCACTCATATGTCGAAAAACTGGTTTCGGAAAACAAGATCACAGCCGACGAGGCAAAAAATCACACACTGTCCAATATTTTGGTGAATGTATTGGGGTCAAGCTCGGCACAGCCATTTATTACGATCAGCGAATATGATGATCTCAAACCCAATGACTCATTCCTGCTGTGCTCGGACGGCCTGTGGCACTACTTTACAGACCGGGAATTGGGCGCGGTGATTTCAGCCAACACGCCCCGCATAGCTGCAGAAATGTTAATCAACAAAGCTCGCGAACGCTCGCATGGCCGTGGCGATAATTGCACGATGGCCATCGTTAAACTGGCCAAGCCGCCTAAAGTGGAAAAAACCTACAAGATCGAAAAGATGCGGCGCGCGATTTAAATCTATTTTTTATTTTGACCAACGGATTTAAAGTCGAGCAGATCAAAATTCAACGAGTTTGAGTACTCATCCGACTCCAAACCCACTTTTTTTGTCGGTTCTGGAACAATCAATCCGTCTGAACTGTCCAAAGTTCCCAGGTTTTGCGGATCTTCCTTCGGTAACGCCTGATGTTTCGTGCGCCTCAATTCAGCACAGATTGACAGCAAAAATAAGATATCGCGGTACACCGGCAAATCGAATCCGACGCGCTCTCCCTCGCGGTCATCCACCAGCAACGATTCGAGATAAGCAACAATATCATCGGTATTCCACAACGCACAGCAGTTAGAAACCAAATGGGGAAAGTCTTCAAAATTGCGCGCAGATCCAGGCACAATTTCCTCGTGAAAATTAGGAATTTTCGCGTTGAATTTGAATTTGAATCGTTGTCGCAAATCTTTATAGTTGTCTTCATCACCAACCAGGCGATACAAGTCCAGCAAATATAACCAGGTTATTGGAGTCGATGGATTTTCATCGCGGCTTTGCGGTTCCAAAATTTCAATGGCCCGATGCGGATCGTTGACCGACATCCAGAATTCGGCTTCCTGAGTGATGTCGGAAATTTCTTCGATATGGATCGATTGTCCGCGGTTGCCGAAAAAATTGAACGTACTGCTATTGGTATCTTCCAATGCCGGCAAGCCCATCCGCTTGAATTTCGGCGACGGTTCTTCTTGATTGATTGCAGCCTGCACTGTCTCTTCTCTGATACCCGACTCGGTTGGTGGCATGCGCGTCGCGGTGATCGGGCCAGGATCAAGATTGCCCTTTTCTGCCGTAGTTTGAAGGTAGTCCACGATATCAACGACATTCTGCTTCTGTTCCGCAGAACTATCCCACCACGTGTGATCTTTATTCTTGCGCGATCGATTGACAGCGACGACGACCAATCCAACCAATGCCAGAAATAATGCAGTAACCGCTGCGATCAAGCCCATTACCAGCGGAGAGGTATTTTTTTCCTTTTCAGCCCTGACTGCATCTTGCTGCTTGATATTGTTCAGCTCAGCTTGCAACTTCTTGTTTTTTAACTGTTCGTTTTTGATGTCTGTCTGCGTTACGGTCGCAGGATCTTCGCCGCGCAGAACCGCTGCAAACTCAGCCTGGGCTCGTTGATTTTCTGCGATTCTTTGTTGATCTGCGGTCTTCGAAGTCGGGTCGCTAAGCATTGGCGACATCTTCAATCCGGCATCCAGCAGACTGTCTTCGCTGCTTACCTTCAAGACATCCTTGCCTTTTACCTGCTGATTTCGATTTTGCTTCGAGGTCGGTGCGGCTGAGGTCGGATATTCAGCATCCAGTTTGCGCTTTGGTGATCCGGATTCTGACCGGGGCCGATGACTTTTCTTCGATGATGTGTTGGAGTTGGCAGCAGAGTCAGGACTCTGACCATGTCTACTCCCGGCATTGTCATTTGAATCAATCGCCTTGATCTGCGTATCCGGCATACTTAGCGCAGCAAGCCTGGCCGGAGCCACGGTCGGGGAATCTTCAAAATCCAACAGCAAGGAATATTGGCGTTGAACAGCATTGCCGCAAGCCATGGCAATGGTAAATTTAACCGCTGGCTCGACCATCACTTTTTTGGAAACCAGATTAATGTAAACCGGCTGGTTGGGCTGTGAGGGTAGAACCAAATCAACTCTCGGGATATCAATCAGCTCACCATCCAGAGTCTCGATTTTAGGTTTGACGCAGCTTGGCACCAAAATATCCTGGGATGCGCCATTTAACGGAACCTGTACCCGAAGAAAATCACCTAAGTTTGAACGCACTGTTGCGTCGCCAAATCCAATAGCAAAAGCGCTTCGATAGCATAACGTCAAACATGCAAGGCTAACCATGCTTAATGCAAAGTGGCGTCTGAACTGAATAATAATCATCTCCTGCTGCACGCCTGTTTTAATTACTTGGAATTTAGTAAATTTTTCGATAAAAATCAAAATTAAATACCAGTCACCTGGTTTTGCGGCGACCCACCTAATTCCAGTGACCAGGTTTGATTTTTAAAAAAATATGAAAACTTGTTAATTTAAGACCGATTTAATGCTGCAATTCGTGTTGCTGTAACCAATGATTACACATTTGTTGACTTATAATAAAAAAATAAAATTATTAACATCCAGTAATCATTTGCTATTGGTTAATATTATTTACTCACCAACCTTATTTGTCCAACATTTTTTTCGCTATCCCACGCATTATATTGACTTCCTCGACTTCTAGTTGCGTCCTAGCAAATAAGCGTTTCAACCTTGACATCAGTTTTTTGGGGCTGGCCGGATCGATAAAGTTAATTGCAACCAGTCCTTGCTCAAGATGTTCAAACATCGCATCGATCTCGGCAACATTGGCGTTGGTCCCTTTAAATCCAACCTTTTCAGCCGTCTTTGGTCCGATCAACCATTCGTAACGACACACATATGCCAAAACTTGAACAGCCTGAGCCAAATTGAGCGAAGAATAATCAGGATTGGCAGGAATATTCACCAGAACCGTACACTTTTCAACCAGCTGATTGGGTAGCCCTGCACGCTCATTGCCCAAAATTAATGCCGCGCATGCCGGATTCGGTTCCAGCGACGAACGCAAGACGCGCTGCGCAAATTCTTGTGGATTCAGAATTGGTGGCGAAAACTCGCGCAACCTGGCGCTGACGGCTGCGGCAAATTCACATCCCTGCAAGGCTTCCTGGATCGTATCCACCACCACTGCATGCTCCAAAACGTCCTGGGCACCGCTGGCCAGTGCAATCGTCTCAGGATGAGTCAACACATCTCTGTGGCGTGGGTTGACCAGAAATAATTGAGAAAACCCCATGGTCTTCATGGCTCGGGCAACGGAACCGACATTTCCCGGGTGGCTGGTCTCGACCAGAACAAAACGGAGTAGTTCAAAAGGGGATTTGGCTGTGATCATGAATCTTTAACGGGCTGGAGAAAAGGCATCTTGCGTGGTCAATCAGGTGGCCGAATTGAGGTCAGAGGGTAATTCGGGTAGAATAGCGGCTAATTTGTGTTTCAGATAGCTTAAAAGTTTATCGTGACACTGCTCTTTAATTTTACGTAGCTGTTGACTAACATTAACTGATCCCGGTTAGATCACACAGGCACGTAGCGCCATTTTAACGGAAATTCTATGCATCCTATGCTCAATACGGCTATCAAAGCCGCGCGCCGTGGCGCGACAATTATTAACCGTGCCTCATTCGACCTGGATCGTATCGAACCAACTGAAAAACAGCATAATGACTTCGTCTCTGAAGTCGACAAGGCTGCCGAGGCCGCAATTATTGAGACACTGCTCACTGCCTACCCCAGCCACGCGATTCTGGCTGAAGAATCAGGCGCGTCAGCCAATCTCACTGACAAAAGCGAATTTGTCTGGATCATCGATCCGTTAGATGGAACCACCAATTTCTTGCACGGCTTCCCACAATATTGTGTATCAATCGCGTTGCAACACAACGGTTCATTGACTCAGGCGGTAGTATTCGACCCGACACGCAACGAACTGTTTGCAGCGACCAAAGGTGCCGGTGCATTCCTGAACGACAAACGAATTCGCGTCACCAAACGTGACAAGCTTGCTGACTCATTGATCGGAACCGGTTTCCCGTTCCGCAATCAGGCTGAAATTGACAACTACCTGCCGATGTTCAAAGCCATGTCGGGCAGATGCCAGGGACTGCGTCGCCCCGGCTCAGCAGCACTGGATCTGGCCTACGTTGCCAGTGGACGCCTGGATGGATTCTTTGAAAAAGGCTTAAAGCCTTGGGATATCGCAGCTGGCGCACTGCTTGTTACTGAAGCGGGCGGGATCACCGGCACATTTGAAGGCGAATCTGATTACCTGCACAAGGGCGACGTTATCTCGGCAACGCCAAAAGTGTTTGCTCAAATGATCAATGTATTGAAACCTTACGCATAGCACAACGCAAAAGCTGGCAACCTCGGTTGCCGCTTATTTTTTGATCCGACTGTGATCCGACTTATCCTTGGCGCTGCCACTTCATAGCGCCAGAAACTTCTATTTCATCATGACTACTTTTTCAGAACTTGGTTTAGACCAGGAATTACTTCGTGCCGTGCTTGAGCAAGGCTACACCACCCCGACACCAATTCAGCTGCAGGCGATTCCTGCGGTGCTGACCGGTAAAGATTTGTTGGCCGGCGCGCAAACCGGAACCGGCAAGACGGCAGGTTTCGCGCTGCCGCTGTTGCAGCGCCTGCTCGAGTTTTCAAAACAAAATCCTCCCAACCCAAACCGCCGTCCGATCCGCGCGCTGATCCTGACGCCCACCCGCGAACTGGCCGCCCAGGTTGAAGAAAGCGTGCGCCTCTATGGTAAATATGTGCCACTGACCTCTGGCGTGATATTTGGTGGTGTCGGCATTAACCCGCAAATCAAACTGCTCAAAAGCGGCGTCGATACCTTGGTGGCAACGCCGGGACGCTTGTTGGACCATATTGGCCAGGGCACGATTGACCTGAGCCAGATAAAAATTCTGGTTCTCGATGAAGCGGATCGCATGCTGGATATGGGCTTCATCAAAGACATCCGCAAGATTTTGTCCCTGCTGCCACCGAAGCGTCAGAATCTGCTGTTTTCGGCCACCTTTTCCAACGAAATCAAAGAACTGGCAGACAAGCTGCTCAATTCACCGGCGATGATCGAAGTGGCACGGCGCAATTCAACCGTTGAGGTGATCTCGCAAAAGATCCATCCGGTCAATCGCAATGGCAAACATATGTTGCTCACCCACCTGATCAAATCCCTGAAATGGACCCAGGTACTGGTGTTCACCCGCACCAAACACGGCGCCAACAAACTGGTTGAACAACTGGGCAAGGCGGAAATCACCTGCATGGCGATCCATGGCAACAAGAGCCAGTCAGCCCGGACCAAAGCCCTGGCCGAATTCAAGGATGGCAGTCTCCAGGTTCTGGTTGCGACCGACATTGCCGCGCGCGGTATCGATATCGACCAACTGCCCCATGTCGTGAACTACGATTTGCCCAACGTGCCTGAAGATTATGTCCATCGGATCGGTCGCACTGGACGCGCCGGTGCCGGAGGAGAAGCGGTTTCACTGGTTTGCGTGGATGAACTGAAACTGTTGGCTGACATCGAAAAATTTATTAAACGTAAGATCGTCAGCGAAGTAGTGGTTGGGTTTGAACCCGATCTGAACGAAAAACCGCAACCAATCCAATTGCGTAGCCAACCGCCTCAGCGCCAGGCATCGGCCGCCAAACGCACACCAGAAGCCGCGGCAACCAGGAAACCATCGCCACCACGTTCCGGGCCGGCACCCATTTTGGCCTCACGCCGCAGCGGCAGTCGTGGACGCGGATAACTTGATTAAATACTTTAAATTTATAATATAACTTATTGATTTTAAATATAAAATTTTTAAATAATAGTATTGGCAGGCGCCGCATGGCATCGGCAACTCCAAACTGGCCGCCAATATCGAAAAAAATGTTGGCGTGCCGAGCACCGTGAGGAACTGGCGCGCGGTCTGTCCTTTGCAGTAGATGTTGGCAAACTTGGACAAATCGTAACCAGCTTGGAAGTGTTTGACAGCTCATGCTGTTATGGTAGGATTACCAATCTTTTTGTAGCTTTGAAACGATCAATACCGGTACTCTGGTTAACCCGCAAGGCATACAACCCTACCCTCCGACTGATTTCTTATGGCAAACAAGAAAATCAACTTGGCTCCCGTCAGGATCAGGTCAGTCACCCTTCTTCTAACGTTCGATCTGCTTTTATCTGCCTGTGTCACAGTCGGGCCCGACTTCAAGGTACCGAAAGCCAAAGTCCAGGAAAGCTGGAGCACTGCCCCCGCAATCCAACCGCAGGCAACAGTAAATTCCACTGCGTTTTGGTCCGGTTTTCAGGACAGCACCCTGGTTGAGCTGATCAGTCTGGCCAATCAAAACAATCCAACAATCGAAAGCGCGGGCCATGCCATCGCGCAGGCGCAGTCTGTCCTGAGAATCGACAATGGTGGCAGCCTGCCCGCCGCGAATTTGAGCGCATCCAGTCAGTATCAGCAACCTTCACTCAAATCTGAGTTGCTAGGGAAAAATGGCGAATCCGTTACCCAACAGGTATTAGGTCAGGCAAGCTGGGAAATTGATTTCTGGGGAAGATGGCGGAGAATTCTGGAATCGGACCGGGCCAATATTGCCCTGGCCCAAGCGTCATTGGCTGCCGCCCGAACCTCTCTGGAAGCCAGTGTTGCCAGCACCTACAGTTCAATACGCGTGCTGGAAAAACGGATCGATGTGGCCAACGCCAATCTGGCTGAACAGGCAGAAAATCTGCGGATCGCGGAAGCACGCTATCGCCTCGGTGCTACGTCCGAACTGGATTACCGTCAGTCGCAGACTCAATTCGAACAAACCAATTCGCAATTGCCGGGACTGCGAATCAGTCTGGAGCAAAGTCAGCACGCAATCAGCGTTTTACTTGGAGAGGCGCCAGACTACTTTGCCAAACGTTATCCCATCGGCACCGGCATGCTGGCCGTTCCAAACTCCTTGCCGCTAGGTGCACCTGCCGATTTATTACGACGCCGCCCAGATGTCATCCAGGCTGAATTCGCTGCAGCGGCACAGTCGGCACGCATCGGCGTGGCGCAGGCGGCGCTCTATCCCAGCTTCACCCTGAACGGGGCTATCGGTTATTCCACAACCGACCCGATCAATAATCTGTTCAAGTGGGACAATCGCGCCCTCAGTTATGGCATTGCGTTCAATCTGCCCCTGTTTGATCGGGGACGGCTCACTGAACAGGTCAAGGTCCAGGACAGCCTGTTTGCACAATCGATTCTGGCGTATCAAAACCAGGTAATCAAAGCGCAACAGGAAGTTGAAGATGCCTTGTCGGCAATTGCCGGTAACTCCCGGCAGCTCGAAAATCTGCAGCGTGCTGACAAGGCGGCGGCCAGAACTTCCGCATTGGCACAACTGCGCTACCGGGCAGGACAGGTTGATTACACCACCGTCACCAGCTCCGTGCAGGCTCATCTGCAAACTTCTGATTCCGTGGTGCAAATTGAAGGAAGCGTTTTACAGGCCTATATCAGTGCGTTCCGTGCTCTGGGGGGCGGATGGAATCCGGAACAGGAAGCGGCAATCCGATAATTTTATCAATACAGGACCAGCTCCATGAACATGATGAATCCATTGCAGCATCGCGCTGCTCAAGGTATCAGGGTGATCACGATGTCGGCATTGCTCGTCGCGTTATCGCTGTTCGGATGTAGCAGGCAGAGCCCTGCGCTCGCTCCGCTAGCAACGATCGTGGTCTCGGTGAAGACCCTCGAATCCAGACATATTCAAGACCTGATTATTTTGGACGGCACGATCTCCCCCTCCCAGCAGGTCAATTTGATTGCACGTGTGGCGGGCAATCTGGATGCCGTGCATTTCAAGGATGGACAATGGGTCAAGAAAGGCCAACTCTTGTTCAGCATTGAACGCCCGCCTTATCTCGATCAGCTCAAACTGAATCAGGCCAGGCTAGATCAGGCGCGGAGCGACTACACCCGCCAGAAAGAGCTGCTCAAAGAAAATGCCAATTCTGAGACCAATGTAGAAATATCGCTGTCAAATCTGCAGCAGGCCGAAGCTTCCGTCGATATTGCCAAAACCAATCTGAGCTATACCGAGGTACGCGCCCCATTCGACGGCGTCATGGGCAAACGTCAGGTCGACCCCGGCAATTATGTCGGTGCCACGCCAGGCGGAACAGTGCTTGGCACGATCATGCAAATCTCGCCGGTCTATGTGAACGCGGCAGTCGGTGAAAACGAAGCGATCCGCATCCGCAGTGAGCGAGCGGTCTTGCGCAAAGGGCCCGAAGGTGCGATTGGCAAGACCAGGGTGCAGGCGCAACTGCAGGGAGAAACCGAGCCCAGCGAAACCGGGGTGCTGGATTTCATTGACCATCAGTTAAATCAGATCAGTGGGACCGTCGCGGTACGCGGTGAATTTATGAACAGGGACCGTCATCTGGTCCCGGGTTTCTACGCCAAACTGTTTATCGAGGCCAGCGCGGGACGCACAGCGCTGGTGATACCCAACTCAATTGTGCAAACTGATCAGCAAGGAAATTTTGTGTATGTCGTCACCGGCGACAATATCGCACATCGTCGTTACGTCACGACCACCCTGCTGCCTCAGGAAAATGTTGAGGTCACCAAAGGGCTCGGCGCTGGCGACAAAGTAGTGGTCGAAGGGTACGGCAAACTCAACGATGGGCAATCCGTGCAAATTGGCAGCTAAACAGCGGGAGAGCGATTTTGATAGCAAAATTTTTTATCGAACGACCGGTACTGGCCAACGTCATCGCCATCATGATGCTGGTACTGGGCGGCGTTGCCGTGTTCAGTTTGCCGGTGGCGCAATACCCGCAACTCACCCCGCCCACGATTCAGGTCACCACCAGCTACCCTGGCGCCAGCGCGATTGCGGTGCAGCAGCAGGTGGCGCGGGCAATCGAACAACAGGTCAACGGCGTCGATGGAATGATTTACATGCAATCGAACGCCTCCAACGATGGGCGCTATACGCTGGTGGTCAGCTTTGCCGTTGGCACCGACCCGGATCAGGCCCAGGTCGCGGTGCAAAATCGCGTCAACATTGCCTTGCCCACCTTGCCGGGCCCGGTGCAACAACAAGGCGTGATCACCAAGAAAAAGTCGACCGCGATCCTGCAGATCGTCACCCTCACCTCCAATGACCCGAACCAGGATGCGCTATTTCTGAGCAACTACGCCGCACTGAAACTGCGCGACCGGCTGGCGCGCCTGCATGGCGTGGCTGACGTCAACGTATTTGGGATTGGTTCGTACAGCATGCGCGTGTGGCTCAATGCGTCGGAAATGAAGCAGCGCAATCTCAACCCGAACATGGTCATGAACGTTATCAACCAGCAGAACCAGCGCATCAGTGCCGGCCAGACCGGGATGCCACCGGCACCACCCGGGCAGAAATTGCAACTGACCATCAACGTTGATGATCCGCTCACCTCCATCGATGATTTCGGAAATTTGATTGTCAGTACCGCTTCTGACGGATCGGTCACCCGGTTGCGCGATGTGGCGCGGCTTGAATTGGGCAGCTCAAACTACAATCAGGGTTTCCGCATGGACGGCAAGCCCGCAGGTGGTATCGCGATCTATCAGCAGCCGGATGCAAATGCCCTGGATACGGCGCAGGAAGTGCGGAAAGCCATGGAGCAGATGGCGCAACAGTTTCCGAAAGGACTGGCATATGCAATCCCGTTTGACACCACCACCTTTGTCAAAGCCTCGATTGACGAGGTGTACCACACGCTCTATGAAGCCGGTGCACTGGTCTTGATCGTGATCCTGATATTTCTGCAGAACTCGCGCGCCACTCTGGTACCGGCAACGACTGTGCCGATTACGGTGATCGGTGCGTTTGCAGCCATGGCCGCGCTGGGCTTCAGTATTAATCTGTTGACCCTGTTCGCGCTGGTACTGTGTATCGGGATCGTGGTCGATGATGCGATCGTGGTGGTCGAAGGTGTGGCGCAACATATTGAACGCGGTAAAACACCGCGCCAGGCGGCGATTGATGCAATGAGCGAACTGATGGGTCCGATTATCGGTATTACCCTTGTGCTGACCTGCGTATTTCTGCCAGCGGCATTTATTCCGGGGATCACCGGCCAGATGTACAAACAGTTTGCGCTGGTGATTGCCGCAACCGCAGTCCTGTCCGGGATTAATGCGATTACCTTAAAGCCGACCCAGTCCGCCCAGTATCTGAAACCGCTGGATAAAAATCAGCAGCCAAACCGGTTTTCGCGCACATTTAATGCAGGCTTCGCGCGCTTTGAAACCGCTTATCTCGGGCTGATTGCCAGAATGCTGGTGTATCGCTGGATCAGCGCCGCAGTCGCCCTGCTGCTGATTGCCGCTGCCGGTTACGGATTCATGAAAATCCCGACAGCGTTTATTCCCACCGAGGATCAAGGCTATGCGATGGTGATCGCCCAGCTTCCCGATGCGGCATCGCTGGAGCGGACCGACCGGCTGCTGCAAAAAATCGTCGACATCACCAAAGAAATGCATTCAGTTGCGCATACCATCACGATCTCGGGAATTTCACCGCTCGACGGCAATGCGTCATTGTCCAACGCCGGCCTGGTCTATATCGTGTTGAAAGACTGGAAGGAACGTGGTGCCGGAGAGGATTTGCTCAGTATTTACAAGCATTTGTCGGCAGAAGTCGAAAAATTGCCGGAGACGGCCAGTGCGAAAGTACTGGTCCCGCCACCGATCAATGGCTTGGGCCTGTCGGGCGGTTTTCAGATGCAGATTCAACTGACCGACGGCAGCAACGATTTTCACAAGCTCTCCGACGCCACCAATGCCCTGCTCAAGGCCGCCACCGCTGATCCGACCATCATGCTGGCCTTCACCTCCTTGCGGGTGAATGTGCCGCAGTTGGCCATGCGAATCAATCCGGCGCGCGCTGAAAGTCTGGGTGTGTCAATCAATGATGCCTACAGCGCGATCCAAACCTATCTCGGCTCATCATACGTCAATCAGTTTTCCAAATTCGGACAAAATTTTGCGGTGTTCGTGCAGGCCGATCAACCGTATCGCGCCGACATCAATGCGATCGGACGTCTGACTGTGGCTAACCACTCCGGACAAATGGTGCCATTGAGTTCGTTCATGAGCATCAGCGAAACCAGCGGACCGGCAGTCGCCTCTCAATATAATCTGATGCCCTCTGCCACCGTCAACGGTGCCGCTGCCGCCGGGCACAGCTCCGGTGAAGCGCTGAATCTGATGGAACACCTGGCCAGAAAAATATTGCCGCAGGGCGTGAGCTTTGAATGGACCGCCATGTCGTTCCAGGAAAAGCTGGTGGGCGGATCAGTGGGGTTGGTGTTTGGACTGGCATTATTGCTGGTCTATCTGGTGCTGGCCGGTCAGTACGAATCCTGGCTGACCCCGATTCCGGTCCTGCTCGCCGTGCCCCTGTCGCTGGTCGGGACGGTCAGCGTGCTGCTGGCAGTGGGCGTGGCCAACAATATTTATGTGCAGATCGGCCTGGTGTTGCTGATCGCCTTATCCGCCAAGAATGCCATCCTGATTGTTGAGGTCGCGCACGAATTGCATTTGCACGGGATGGACCTGATCGATGCAGCAATCGAAGGTTCAAGGCGCCGCTTTCGTCCGATTTTAATGACCTCGTTCGCCTTTATTCTAGGCGTCGTGCCTTTGATTACCTCAAACGGCGCTGGCGCAGCAGCACGAAAATCGATCGGCATTACCGTATTTTCGGGGATGTTGGCCTCGACGGTGTTGGCAGTCGCCTTTGTGCCGGTGTTCTTTGTGCTGATCGGCCAACTGCAAACGCATCTGGCCGACAAAAAAGCACACCATCCATCGGAATAAAACCTACTTGCTGCTTCCTAACACATAGCTCATTTTCAAATCTGCATTGACATGCTGCGCTGGCACGACTGAATTCGACACGAACGAGGTCGTGCCGGATACGGCAAACAACATCGCAAAGCCGGCCACTACGGTCCCTACCCTTTTGTACAGAGACCGCTGGGGGGCTGCCACAAAGACGGGCGATTCTTGCAATACCTGTTGCGCGCGCTTTACCCAATCCCGGTTATGGATCTCCTGGTTTGACAGCCGCTCAAACAATTCCCTGGACAGTATCGATGCCTGTTGAATTTCATCCTGCAGTTTTTGTGTCTGCAATGCCTGTTCGTGCTCGGATTGCCTGGAATTTTGCGCAATTTTTTCCAAAATCAAATCCAAACACGACTGTTGCTGCTGCACGTTCAATTGCGCCTGACAGGCGGCTTCCTGCTCTTCTTTCGCAATTTCTGCCGCCAATTCCGCAGCTCTGGCCAGCTGCGCCAATTTGTCTTTCTCAGAGCGAACGTAGGCTTGCTGCTGTTGCAGTTCATCTTGCAGCAGCCTGACCTTTTGTTCTTCTAACTGCGCACGTTCGATGGCCAGTTGCGATTGTTGCTGCTCCAATTGTGACCGGGTTTTGGTGAGCTCAATATGCTGCTGCAGGGCGTGCAACTTGGCAGTCATGTCTTTACGTAAATTCTGTTCCATGCCGACTTTGGCCTGTTCATCAGCAAGCAATTGTTGTGCTTGAGCCAGATGCTGTTCCTTTTCCTCGCGACTTAAACGAGCGGCTTCGGCCCGCATTTTGTTTTGCAGGGTAATCGCTTCCTGCGCAGCGCATTCGGCCTTGTTGGCCTGCTTGATTTCAGTTTCCAGCAAACACTGTTGTGTTGCCAGCTGTGCCTTGTACTGTTGACTGTTCTTCTGTTCTTGCAGCGCCTGGGTCCTGGCCTCTTCAGCGAGTCGTTGCTGCTGTAACGCCAGCATGACGGCCTGTTGATCCCGGACTTGCTGGGCCTGCAGATTTTTAATGACCAGCAGTTCATCGACACGCTTTTGTTCCAGTTGCTGCGAACGCGTTGCCAGTCGCTGATTGATACGTTGCAGTTTCAGAACGTATTCCAGTCGGCTCTGTTGCTCGGCATATTTCACATCGAGCAGTTGCATCGCTTCGATTTCCGCCTGACTGCGTTGTTGGTGCAGCCTGGTCAACTCCTGTTCGGATTGCACACGCTGCTCCAACAATTGAATCGCGTGCTGTTCTTCATGAATACGCTGCTGCTGCGCCTGTTCAAATTCAGCGTTCCTGGCAATGCGCTGATCGACCAACAGCTGGGCTTCTTTGATCCGGCCCAGTAACTGTTGTTCTGTCTGGTTGCGTAACTGGACCTGTTTTGCCAATCCCAGCGCTTCACTGGTTTTGGTTTGCAGCAGTTCTTGTTGTTCCTGCTGCGCTTTGGTCAACTGCGCATGCTGTTCGAGCAGCGCCTGTTTTTGCTGATTCACAAGCCGGACTGCGTCATTGGCAGCCTGCTCTTCCTGCAAATTCTTCGCGTGCAGATCACGTCCGGTTTGCTCTTGCTTCAATCGCAACGCTACCTGCTGTTGATGATCGCGTTGCGCCTGCAGTTTTTTCTCGGTTGCCACTTGCGTTTCTTGCTCAAGCTTCAGGTTGATTTCTTCCTGAGCCAGCAAGTCAACCGCCTGCTTGTGTTTCAACTGGACGACTTGCAGAACGCGCCTGCGCATCGCCATCTGTTCGGTCGCCAGCGACAGACGCTCATTGTTCAAGCGGGTCGCTTCCAGAATTGCCAAATGGGTTGCTTTTTCCTGCTCGCTCAATTGCTGCAAGACACCAGCCTGTTTCAACTCGGCGGCTTTCTTGAGTTGGGTCTGTTCGTACAACTCCTGCTCGGCTTGGCATTTCTCTGCCAGGGCACGCGCGGCATCCTGTTCAGCCTGGGCCTGCTGCAGTTTGACCTGCGACAGTTTGACACTTTGTCTGGCTTGTTCCAGTGCTGCTGCGGCCTTCATGCGTTGTGCCTGACGCTGCACCTGAATCTGCGCCAGTTGATGCTGTTCGGCCCGCGCAAGTGCTTGCCTGGACAAGGTGATCTTCTGCTGCTCTTCGCGTTGCGTCGCCAGTGCGCTGTGTTTTTCCTGCTCGGCGGCGATCTGTTGCTCATTTAAGGCATGCAGTTCCTGTTCCTGGGCGATTGTTTGCTCGGTCGCGGCAGTAACTTCAGCAGCAGACTGGGCACGCTTCTTTTCAACCCTGGCTTTTTCTTCCAGCAGTTGCAAGGCGAGCTGTTCCTGTCCAAGCCGCAAGCGTTTCTGCTCTGCCAGTTCGACCGCCTGCCGACCCTGTTCGACGAGGTTTTCCGCTTCCAGACGTTTTAAGGCACTGATCTGCAGGTTCTGTTCAAGCACAACTTTCGCAGCACGATATTCAGCCACATTGATTGCATGGGCAACCAATACCGATTGTTCCTGCATCTGCAGTACATCGTTTTGTGCCTTCAGTGACAGCACCTGTAATTCTTCCTTTTCCAAAAGACTTTGGGTATTGTGCTGCTTTTGCCCGGCCAGTTCTCTGGCGTTGTGCGCCACCTGCAGGTGCTCACGTTCCAATACGACCAGTTGTTTGGCCTGCTCGGCATTCCTGGCCTGCAATTGGCTGCTTTCCCTTTGTAATCGGGTTTGTTCAGCCTGTGCGACGATTCTGGTCTGTTCTGCCAGCTCCTGGTCGATCGCGGCCTGTGCCGCCTCCTGCGCCAAAACCCGGCGTTCTTCGGCCAGATCCCGGGCACGCTGTTCACTGTCCAGACGTTGGCTGGCCAATTGCATGGCTTGCTGTTCGGCCTGCTCGCGCTGCCGGGCTTGATCGATCAGTGCGGACTCCTGCTGCAGTCTCAACTGCGCGGCGAGTTCGGCCTTTTGTTCCTGTTCGACCTGTTGCCAGGCCTGCTCGAGTAAAGACTTTTCGGTTGCGATACGTTGTTCGGCAATTACTTTCAGTTTTTGCTCGGCGGCTTTTCTGGCCTGCGCGGTTGTGGCGGCAATGCTTTCAATTTGCAGCCGCTTTTCCGCAGCCAACTGCAATTCATGTTCGGCCCTGATTCGTTCCTCAAGCACTGCCGTGACTGCCTGTTCGGCGTCACAGCGCGATTGATACGCTTCCTGTTGCTCTTTCAAGGCATTGGCATGGCCCTTGGCCTGCTCCAGTGCCCAGATTTCGCTGGTGGCACTTTGCACGCTCAGCTTTAAGGCAGCGGCCTGTGTCAATTCGCGCTCGGCGCGCACCGTCAGGATTTTTTCCTGTGACTGGACCAGAGCTTCAACCCGGGTCTTGGCTTCCTTCTCAATCTTCTGTTCAACTTTGGCCAGTTCCAATAACTTCGCTTCCGACTGGGCACGTGATGCGGCATCGAGCTTGGCCGCTGTTTCGGTCTCCGATAACAAGACTAATTGTTCGCGCGCCAGTGCCGCCTGATTTTTGAACTTCTCACCGGCCTGTCTTGCATGTTCACTCAGTGATTTTTCCAGATTGATTTGCTCTACCGCGTTTTGTCTGGCGGCCTTTTCCATCTCCTCGCGCTCTTTCGATGCCTGCACAGCCTCGGCGTCCAGTTTCACACGTGCCTCAATGGCCTGAATTTCCTTTTGGGTCGCCGCGATCCGCATCTGCTGCGATAGCCGCCCCTGCTGCTCGGCCTGCAAGCGATTTCTGCTGGCGACTTTGGCATGCTCTTCAAACTCTACCGCCTGCTCAGCTTCCATCGTGGCCTGATTGTCGAGTTCCGCCCGGTCTTCCGCAACAGCGCGCGCTCTGGCCTCGGCAAATGCCCGGCTCTCGGCTGCAACGGTGGCCCGCGCCTCCGCCTCCACTCTGGCAATAGCGGCCCGAATCGATTTCAAATCCATCACGCGTTCGTCGTTATTGCGCGTCGGCAGATTTTCTGCGTCCTGGCCTTGAGCGTACTTCGTGTGTGCGGTATCCATAGGCTGCTCCCAGCAAGTTGTTTCACAAAGGCGTCGATAGACCTCGCCTCAGATTGAATTATCAACATTTCGCTGTGGATCGATTGCTGGAAAAGAAGGGTGTTTAGTGGGCTTATTCACAAGGCGTTTCCGCTGGGAAACAGTTGAATTGACTGCAAAGGGCAGTTGTGCTGCCCTGTTTACTTCCATAAAAAATACACGCTCATCTGTCTTTGGTATAGGCGATTTTGTGTTTGCCGCCGTCACATTGGCCGACTATTTTGGCAGTACTGGATTCCGTTGCATCGATAATTTCGAGTTTGTAGTTCTTCACGGCTTTGGACTCCAATTTATCTTCAATGGTTTTTTTCAGGGTTTCACAGGACAGCGGCTTGGCTGGCGCAACTTTTGCAGCGGCTGCTGAACTGTCGTTGGTTTGCGCAAAACTTTTCATCGAATAGCTGAGCAAAAACGCAAGTAAAAAGACCACGGCCAGGACTGACAGCCAATCTTTTCTAACCCGTGCTGTACTGAATTGTTGACGATGGATAGTGTTCATTTGATGATCCTTATTCAAATTATAGTCAGATGCTCTCAATGGAAGTTGCCCGTGCAGCAAGGTGAAGCATAACCAAACTTGATCTTGCCGACAATGCCCTAATTAGGGCATTCAGGCATTTTGCCAGTCGCAAAATGGTTTTTTTATCATCAGGATGACAGGAACAGGGCATCGCAAATCGGACAAATAGGCTAAACTGCGGCCAGTCTTTCATCCCACCCAAAGCCAGCATGAATAAAGAAGAAGCAATTTCACTCGCCAATGAATCAATGCGCGCCAACACCTTAAACCCGGCAAACACACAATTTTCTCAGGTGGTGCGGAATGTAAATGATGAAGGATGGTGGATCAATATTCCGTTAAGCAGCTTTCGCAAGGAATGTCATTTCCTGCTGTGCAGTGAAAAGGCGCGCATCATCCGTCACCTGGTCTTGAAACCGGGCGCCATCCTGTCCCCGGCAACCAGGTTTCGGATCAAGGATGGTATTGCCGATGTGTTTATTTCCGCTGCCAATCCGAAGCGTCTGGCTGACAAATTGGCAGGCGGAACCAAATATAGTTTCAACAAACATCTGGTTGATGAATATCGGTATTGAGCTGATTAACTGTGCAGGTTCTTCAGGTACGCCGTGAAATCCGAGCCAAGATCCTGATGTTGCATCCCGACGACGACCGAGGCCTTCAAATAACCGAGTTTGCTGCCGCAGTCATAGCGGGTGGCAGCAAACCGATACGCCAGATAGGGATGATCTTTCATCATCGCAGCGATTGCATCGGTCAGCTGAATCTCGCCACCTGAGCCTTTGCCGATTTTTTCCAGGTATGAAAAGATTTTTCCGTCCAACACATAGCGACCAACCACGGCCAGTGTGGATGGCGCTTCAGCTGGCAGAGGTTTTTCGATGATGTCGGACATGCGCTCCAGCCGTTCCTTGTACGGAGTGCCGCTCACGATTCCGTATTGCTTGGTCTGTTCACGCGGTACGTCCTGCACGGCCACCATGCTGGCATGTTCCTGCAAATACAGTTCAACCATCTGTTGCGTGGTATTCGGTTGATCTTTGTCCGCCAACATGAAGTCATCTGCCAGCAGCACCACAAATGGGCTGTCGCCTATCACCGGTTTGGCGCACAGCACGGCATGTCCCAGACCTAATGCGGCGGGTTGTCGAATGTAGATGCAGCTGACCGATTTCGGGATGACGTTGCGCACCAGTTCCAGCAGTGCAGTCTTGTTTGACGCTGCCAACTCGGCTTCCAGTTCATAGGCGGTATCAAAATGATCTTCAATCGCGCGCTTGTTGCGGCCAGTGATAAAAATTAATTCGGTAATACCAGCCGCCACGGCTTCTTCAACAGCATATTGAATCAATGGCTTATCGACGACAGTGAGCATCTCTTTGGGCTGCGCCTTGGTCGCGGGCAAGAACCGACTTCCTAAACCTGCTACTGGAAACACCGCTTTGGTAATTTTGGTCATTGCATCTTCTCGCTAAGTTATATTTTAAAAATAAACACTTCCCTGATCTGCTTCCAGCATTTTTTGCAGATCAGCTTCTGATATTACCGGCACCCCCAGCTCCTGCGCCTTGGTCAATTTGCTGCCGGCATCGGAACCCGCAACGACCACGCTGGTTTTTTTCGATACCGAACTTTGGACTTTCCCGCCCGCTGCTTCAATCAAGGCCGCAGCCTGTTCACGGCTCATAGTTGGCAAGGTCCCGGTCAACACGAAAGTTTTACCGGAAAATATGGCAGCATCATGACTTTCACCAACAGATGTTGTCCAATGTACACCCGCAGCGATCAATTGTTCCACCACTTCACGATTTAACGGGTCTGAAAAAAAAGTAATGATGGACTTTGCCACAACCGGACCGACATCATTGACCTGCAACAAGCGCTCCTCACCAGCTTCCATCAGAGGCTGAATATCGCCAAACGAACGCGCCAGATCCTTGGCCGTAGATTCTCCCACGTGACGGATACCCAGTGCGTAAATAAATCGCGGCAAAGTTGTCTGTTTCGAAGTTTCGATCGCCGCAACGATATTACTTGCCGATTTCTCAGCCATCCGGTCCAGTATTGCCAATTTACCAAAGCCCAATTTATAGAGATCGGCTGCTGTCGTAATAATATTCTTGTCAACCAATTGGTCCAGCAGTTGTTCACCCAAGCCGTCAATATTCATTGCCTTGCGTGAAGCGAAATGCCACAAGCCGCCTTTGCGCTGTGCTTTGCATTTGATCCAACCGGCGCTGCAGCGCGCGATTGCTTCATCTTCCAGTTTCACGATTGGAGAACCGCACTCAGGACATACGGTCGGCATTTCAAAACGTCTTGCGTCAGCAGGACGTTGATCTGGTACCACTGCCACGACTTCAGGAATCACATCACCGGCGCGCCGCACGATCACCTGATCGCCGATCCAGATATCCTTGCGACGAATTTCATCTTCATTGTGCAAGGTGGCGTTGGTCACGATTACCCCACCAACCTGAACAGGTGCCAGGCGCGCTACCGGAGTGATCGCGCCGGTGCGACCGACCTGTACTTCAATATCCAGCAAGGTCGTCAATTGTTCCTGGGCCGGAAATTTATGCGCCATCGCGAAGCGCGGTGCGCGTGACACAAATCCGAGTTGCTGTTGCTGGGCGAATGAATTGACTTTGTAGACCACGCCGTCAATTTCATACGGCAGTTGCTCACGCTTGTGTTCGATATCGCGATAGAAATTGAGCAATCCCTCGGCGGACGTGGCCAGGGCCTGCTCCTTGCAGACCGGGATGCCGAACCGGCTATACCAGATCAGCAATTGCGTGTGCGTTTCAGGAGCCGGTTCAGATCCTTCATATTGAGCCATACCGTAGGCAAAAAACCGCAGATTGCGTTGCGCCGTAATTTTTGCGTCGAGCTGGCGCAAACTGCCGGCAGCGGCATTTCTGGGATTGGCAAACTCCTTTAATTCCTGCTGGCGCTGACGATTGTTTAAATTTGCAAAGTCTTGCTTGTACATCAGCACTTCCCCACGCACTTCCAGCAGGGTCGGAATCTGATCTCCCAACAAGCGCAGGGGAATGGCGCGAATGGTTCGGACATTTTCAGTGACATCTTCACCAACACTGCCGTCGCCACGCGTTGCGGCCTGCACCAGAATGCCGTCGCGGTACAGCAGGCTGATTGCCAGCCCATCAAATTTCAGATCTGCGGCGTACACAATTTCGGGAATTTTACCCAACTCGGATTGCAGACCTTCCTCGACACGACGCACAAATGCGACCACATCCTCATCAATAAATCCATTGTTCAGGGACAGCATCGGTATGGCATGACGCAGCTGCCGGAAAGCTGGCAAGGCTGCGCCTCCGACGCGCAGTGTCGGAGAATCCGGCGTAATCAGTGCTGGATGCTGCGCTTCGAGTTGTTGCAATGCCTTGAACAGCCGATCGTATTCCGCGTCGGGAACACTGGGTGCATCAAGCACATAATATTCGTGGTTATATTGGTTCAGGCGTTTTCGGTACTCTTCGGCCAGTTGCTCATCGTGCTCATGGTTGTCCATATTGTTCTGCACCGGATCAGGTCAGCTGAAAATACGCAAGGCTCTGGTCGACCCGGCAGGAATTTCGGCCGCCTGCATCGCGCCATAAAACACTTCAACCTGCTCCTGAATTTGCGCCAGAGTCGCATCATCGAGCAACGCATTACTGTCATCTGCTAATGCCCCACCCAGACGCAGGGCAAGTGATTTTGCGCACGACACCATGGCCGTAAATCCGGCACGCTTCGGCGCGACACAAGGAACGTCCAGCAACAAGGTGATGCGCGAGGTAACCACGTCGGCCAGACTGCCGTTGATTGACAGGGTGAACAAGGCGCCTCCATCGCCGTCCTGCATCGCCAGCCGACCATCGGGCCGGGCATCGAAACCCTGTTTTTCCAGCGCGGCCAATAAGGTGCTGATATCCCAGGGCGCGCCCTTGGTGATCACATTCACGCTCAATTGGGCATCGTGTTCAGTGACGAATTGGGACAAATCGCGCGCTGAATCCATCACGTGCTGCATATCGGGGATATCGATAAAGCCGGCCAAGTTATCAGCAATCTGGCGCAGTTTCATGACCAGTTCAGAAAATTCCAGTTCATTCAAGGCACCACTTCGGTTAACCAGCTGTACGCCGGCCTGCAACTGCGCGTAGGTGTTCGCGTGCAAAATCACTTCCCGTTTTCCGTCAGTATTCATCGCAGTGAAATGCACCGGCTTATTGCCGGCAATGCGGATCGACTGGATCTCCGCCAAAATTTTGTCGCCGCGCACCGGGTTTTCAAATTCGATCGAAATGACACAATCGATAAACTCATCGATTGGTAATGGTGGCTCCGGTTTGGCGACTGTCGAGGGAAACGGCATGGTGTCTTGATAAATGATTTCAGTATCGGGCACCTGATCACTCAGACTATCGTCAAATACCGGCTCTTGACGGTCAACGCGACTGCCAGTGGCAGGTTCGGTCCGCATCAACACATCATCCTTGTGATCGCCAAATGCCCGTTCAACATTTTTCTTGGCCTTGTATTCCTGCCAGACGTTGTAGCCAATCACCGCCAGAATGAAGGCGGCGCCAGCTCCCCATAAACTCAGATTTAAATCAGTCATGCTACTTGTGCCTCAGAATTGAATTCACTTGAATTTGTCATGTCAACCGCAGATTCCATATCCACAGCCACAATACGCGACACGCCCTGCTCCTGCATGGTGACGCCGATCAGTTGCTGCGCCATTTCCATCGCGATCTTGTTATGGGAAATAAACAGGAACTGGGTATTGACTGACATCTTTTTGACCATTTTGCAGAAACGTTCGGTATTCGAATCGTCCAGCGGCGCGTCGACCTCGTCCAGCAGACAGAACGGTGCCGGGTTTAACTGGAACATCGAAAATACCAGAGCGGTAGCAGTCAATGCCTTTTCGCCGCCAGACAGTAAATGGATGGTCGCGTTTTTCTTGCCGGGTGGTTGCGCCATGACCTGCACGCCGGAATCCAGAATTTCGTCGCCGGTCATCACCAGTTTTGCCTGACCACCGCCAAACAGGATCGGGAATAGTTCAGCAAAATGCAGATTGACCTTGTCAAAGGTTTCCTGCAACAGTTCGCGCGTTTCAATATCGATTTTGCGAATCGCATCCTGCAGAGTTTGAATCGCTTCGGTCAGATCGGCAAACTGCGCATCAAGGAATTGCTTGCGTTCCTGCGCCTGTGTCAGTTCATCCAGCGCCGCCAGATTCACCGCACCCAAAGCAAGCACGGCATTGCCCAGGCGAGTGACTTCGCCTTGCAGATACGAAGGCTTCAGGTCATCGGTCAGTTTTGCAGACAATTCGGCCAGCTGCTCGTCGGTCATGCCAACGTCTGACAGAGCCTGCGCATATTGTTCCTGATTCAAACGCGCTGCCTGTTCTTTCAACTGCAATTCCATGATTTTTTCGCGCTGCGGCTGCAATCCGCGTTCCACCTGATTCTTGGCGTCTTCACACTGGCGCAGTTGTTGCGTCAGTTGATCGAGCTCATGACGTGCATCCGATAAAGCGCGTTCCTGATCGCTGCGCTTGGCCAGTAATTCCTGCAGGCCGGCCTGGGCAGTCTGATCGTCCATGCTCTCCAGTTCCAGCACGCCCTGCTGCATCGATTCGAATACCTGTGCCGCCTGCACACCGGCGGTCGTGATCGTGCGTTTTAATTCTTCCACTTTTTGGAGATGGGTGCGTTCGGCAAACACTGCCTGTTGCGCAGCCAATTCAAGATCCCGCAATCGGGCACGCGACAGATTGAGCTGCTGCTCTTGTTCGAGATACCTGGTTTGCCATTCTTCAAATTTTTCTTGCTGCTCGGCCAGTGCGATATCCAGCTCCTCAAATTTTTGCTCGGATTCGGCTTTCAGCTGTTGCTGTTCCTGTTCCTCGGCATTGATTTCAGCCAGATCCGATTCGATCTGCGTGCTGCGCTGGTTGAAGCGCGACTGCACTTCAGTGAGCTTCATGACTTCAATCTGCAAACCATGAACTTGCTGGGTCAGATTTTGCACCCGTTGGCGCAGCTCTTGCAGGCGCTGGGTAGTCTGCGTGTAAGCGGCTTCCGCACGTATGGCGTTGTTGCGCGCCTGTTCGGCCAGCAGATGTTGGGCGCGCGTCTGTTTTTGCAGGTGTTCGATTTCCTGTGCACGCGCCAGCATGCCATCCTGTTCGGTATCAGCCGCATAAAACCGTACGCTGGCCTGCGCAATCAAATGTCCCTGCCGGGTCACAAAGCAGCCACCACCCGGCAATGAAGCGCGCTGCGCCATGGCACTGGCCGCATCTTCGGCGACGTACACGTGTTGCAACCAGTCCTGCAGAACGGCGCGCAAGTTGGCATCGTTCAGCTGCAACAAAGACAGCAAAGTTGGAAAATTGGCCGACAGGGCCGATTCAGCCTGAGCATTGCCGACCACCGCCTGGGCAGAATAAAACGCCAGTTTTGCCGGAGGAGCATCCCCAAAAAAAGCCTTGGCCCAATCCAGATTCGACACTTCCAAAGCCTGAGTACGTTCACGCAACACCGCTTCCAAAGCGGTTTCCCAGCCTTCTTTGATATGCAGCTTTTGCCACAGGCGCGGCAATCCAGTCATTTCATGTTTGGCCAGCCACGGCTGCACTTTGCCTTCGCTCTGCACATTCGCCTGCAACTGGGTCAACGCTGCCAAACGCGCATCAAGCTGTGCATTGGTGGATGACTCGGATTGCACCTGCTGTTGCGCGGCTTTGCGCGCATCGTCGAGTTGCGGATGTTGGATTTGCACTTCTTCCAACTCCATCTGCGCCTGCTCCAGATCGATCTTTTTTTCTTCGAGCTGCTGCGCCAGATTAGTCAGGTGGGTTTGATCGGGCAATTGCAGGCCGCTTTTTTCCTGCTGCAGACGCTCGCGTCGCAACACCAAGCCGTTCAATACATTGTTGGCATTGCGCTGATGTGCGGATTCCATTTCGATCTGCTGCTGCATCTGCATGATTTTTGCGCGTTCGTCGGAAGTCCTTTGCTGCCCGGCACGCCAGGATTCTTCCTGTTCCGGCAATTGCTGGCCATGCAGTTCGGCAGCCTGTTTGGCTTCTTCGCTGCGTGCGGCCAGTTCTTCGATTTCCAACTCGGCGTCACCCAATTCATTTTTCTGGTCCTGCTCCTGACGCTGCCATTGTTCGCGCTGGGCTTTTAACACGCTCAGCTGAGTTTGCAGACGATTGCGCGCCTCAATCACAAAACGGATTCGCGCTTCCAGGCTGCCGATCTCAGAATTGGTCTGATATAGATGCCCCTGCGCCTGATGCATCTTGTCGCCCACCGCGTAATGCGCCTGGCGCATCTGCTCCAGTTCCAGTTCGACATGCCGCAGCTTGGCAGTATTTTCTTCCAGTGACAGCTGGGCTTGCTCGATATCACGGAAATATTTTTCCTGTTCTGTAGCAGCTTCTTTCTTGCGCAGCATCCAGAGCAGTTTTTGTTTTTCTTCCTGATCAGCCTGCAGGCTGCGGAATTTATTGGCCACCAGCGCCTGCGATTCCAGCTTCTCCAGATTCAGGTTCAACTCACGCAGAATATCTTCAACCCGCACCAGATTTTCATTGGTGCTGTGAATACGGTTCTCGGTCTCGCGGCGACGTTCTTTGTAGCGTGACACCCCCGCTGCCTCTTCCAGAAAAATACGCAATTCTTCCGGCCGCGCTTCGATAATGCGCGAAATCATGCCCTGACCAATAATCGCGTAGGCGCGTGGTCCGAGGCCGGTGCCGAGGAAAATATCCTGAATGTCGCGGCGTCGTACCGCTTGGTTATTGATGTAATAGGTGGAGGTGCCATCGCGCGTCAAAGTACGTTTGACTGAAATTTCCGCGTATTGCCCCCACTGTCCGGCTGCCTTGCCCAAACTGTTGTCGAACACCAGTTCGACCGAGGCACGGCCAGCAGGTTTGCGGTTGGTCGACCCATTGAAAATAACGTCCTGCATCGATTCGCCGCGTAGTTCAGAAGCTTTTGATTCGCCCAGAACCCAGCGCACCGCGTCGATGATGTTAGATTTACCGCATCCGTTGGGGCCGACGACACCAACCAGCTGACCAGGAACATGAAAGTGGGTGAGTTCAACAAATGATTTGAACCCAGATAATTTAATGGATGTTAAGCGCACAATTAAGGAATTTGATAAGGGTTAGCCACAATTGCATGACAGTTTTATTCTAATGGCGGAATCGGCAACATCGAACGACCCCGAAGCAGCGCATATAATAGCATCTCGCAAATACCTTACCGAATTTTTGTAACTTAAATGCAATTTAACCATGCATTGGAATACACTTCGGGGCTTGGTTTCATAGTGCATTAACAGGCTACATGGTTTATATTAGCGCACGAAATAATTTAAGCATGCCTTGGCAATGGGCAAAACAGGCAATTCATTTAGGGTTTTCATGAAAAAATCAGCACTTTTGGGCATTATCGTTACTGCATTCAGTTTGGTCTCTTGTGGCGGCTCCAATTCAATTCCGCACGACATTGTCCTCCCCGGCAGTTTGCAGGCTTATACACCGCCCAGTTATGTCGCCGGCACTGAAGAACTCGCTGCCTTCGTTGCGATCAACTCGTACCGGACCAGCATGGGCTTAGGGGCCTGGCAGCAAAGTATTTATTTGGATAAGGCGGCACAAAATCATATGGCTTATTCGGTCGCGAACTGCCATGGCTCGGTGACGCCGTTTACGGACGATCTCGAATCAGCGTGCCCTTCCAACCCCAATTTATCGAGCGGGGCAACGCCCAGCGCCCGCGCCATTGCGGTCGGCTACTCCTACCTGACAAATACTGTTACTGCAACCAACGTTCCCACTGCCAGCGTGGGCGAGCTGTATGCCACAGGAAGCGCTACAACGAATGGCAGCGGTCTGGACTTCATCAATTCAATGGTCAATACCATCTATCATCGAAGCGGCTTACTGACACAAGCCACCGTGCAAATGGGATTGGCACGCGACACTGCCGGCACAATCACCCCTGCAACACCAACTCACTGGTGGATCAGCCATGGTCGATTGACGGGAAGTCAGTCGGTATCCTCAAATTATGTGGGGGTTTATCCGCTCAACAACCAACTCAGTGTTCCACTTTCCATGACCCCGGAGTATCCATCAGTCTATTCAAATGTTCCGAATTTTAATTTTGCAACCAGTACCAGTTCGCCAGTCAGTATTACCCTGTCATCGCTGGTCAATATTTTGGTCGCCTCTTTCACCGTTACACCGGCCACCTGTGCAACTGCACCATGCACTGCTTTGCCAGGGAAGATCTGGACCATGTCCAACGATCCCAATTTGAATACGGCTGACTATTCAGCCGCAACGACTAACCTGATTACGGCGCCAAATCCGGTGCCAACCATCCCGGGCAATGAAGCATTTTGGGTCGGAACTGCGCCATTTCTGCCGAACACGACCTACAACGTCTCGGTAACCGGGACGACTTATTTGATCCCGTACGCGGTCACTAATCCGATCACACAAACCTGGAGCTTTACAACCGGCAGCTGACCGCCCAAGCTCTTGTTAAAAAATGCCAGGCACATGTCCTGGCATTTTTTTTGGCACCGAATACCTGGTTATCTTTATGGCGAGCTTCATCGTATAATCCAACACTGTTTCAAATTTTCCAATTTTTTCTGACACCGCGCCGCCCAGTGAATCCATATCTCAATCAACTACAGCCCTATCCCTTTGAAAAACTCCGACAATTATTTCATGGAATCACGCCACCTGAAAAATATACCCCGATCAATTTAGGAATCGGCGAACCGAAACACCCAACTCCGGGATTTATCAAGGCCGCGATTGAGGACAATCTTTCGGGCCTGGCCAGTTACCCCAGCACGGCAGGTTCAGAGCACCTGCGCAAAGCTATTGCAAGCTGGATTGGCAATCGTTATGCCATTCCAGCGCCTGATTTTGCTACCCAGGTTTTACCAGTCAGCGGATCGCGAGAAGCCCTGTTCGCATTTGCGCAAACGGTGATTGACAGCAGTAAGCCCGCCATCATTATTTGCCCCAATCCGTTCTATCAGATCTACGAGGGTGCGGCATATCTGGCCGGCGCGCAGCCGTATTTTGTCAATGCCGATCCAAACCGCAACTTTGCCCCGGATTATTCCAGTGTGCCGGAGCATGTCTGGCAAAATGTGCAATTGCTGTTTGTTTGTTCACCAGGCAATCCAACCGGTGCCGTGCTGACGCTGAACGACTGGCTGCAGTTGTTTGCGCTGTCAGATCAATATGGCTTTGTCATCGCTTCCGATGAATGCTATTCCGAAATTTACTTCGGTAATGACGCGCCGCTCGGCGCGCTGGAGGCAGCATACAAATTGGGGCGTCGCGAATTCCCGCGGCTGATCAGTTTTTCAAGTCTGTCGAAGCGCTCCAACGTACCCGGCATGCGTTCCGGTTTTGTCGCCGGTGACGCAGCGATCCTGAAACAATTTCTGTTGTATCGGACTTACCACGGTTGCGCGATGAGCCCCACAGTACAGGCCGCTTCGGCTCTGGCCTGGGAGGACGAAGTCCATGTCACTCAAAATCGCTCCTTATACAAGGCCAAGTTTGAGCTGGTGACCCCGCTCCTGAAGCAGGTTCTGAACACTGATTTGCCTGATGCGGGTTTTTATTTGTGGGCTGGCGTCAAAAAAATTCGCTCGATTTCCGACACGGAGTTCACCAGGCAACTTTATGCCGAATATAATGTTACTGTTCTGCCTGGCAGTTCTCTGGCACGCAGTGCGCGCGGCATAAATCCGGGACAGGACCGGATACGCATGGCTTTAGTTGCCAGCATCGATGAATGTGCCGAAGCAGCGGAACGCATTGTTCAGTTCACCAAACAGCTTTAATTTTTTTATCTTGAAACCAACCCTACTATGTCAACTCAACAAATTATCGAACAAGCCTGGGAAAATCGGGCCAGTTACTCACCGAAGTCTGCCCCGACCGAATTAAGAAATGCTGTCAGTGAGGTCCTGGCGCAACTGGACAATGGCACGCTGCGCGTGGCAGAACGAATCACAACCGGACAATGGCAGGTGAATCAATGGGTCAAAATGGCGGTCCTGTTATCGTTTCGATTGGAAGAAAACCGCGTCATGCCTAGCGGCGACCACATGCAGTTCTACGACAAAGTACCGACCAAATTTGCCGATTATTCAGCCGATGATTTTGCCAACGCAGGTTTCCGCGTAGTGCCTCCGGCAGTAGCGCGGCGCGGCAGCTTCATCGGGAAGAATGTGGTCTTGATGCCATCCTATGTGAATATTGGTGCCTATGTCGATGAAGGCGCAATGATTGATACCTGGGCGACGGTCGGCTCATGCGCACAAATCGGCAAGAACGTGCATCTGTCGGGAGGAGTTGGCATCGGCGGCGTACTGGAACCGATGCAGGCCAATCCGACCATCATCGAAGACAATTGCTTTATCGGCGCGCGCTCCGAAGTTGTCGAAGGGGTGATCGTGGAAGAGAACTCCGTCATTTCAATGGGGGTCTACATTGGGCAATCCACCAAGATTTACGATCGCGCCACCGGTGAAGTCACTTATGGGCGCATTCCGGCCGGTTCCGTAGTCGTTTCAGGTAATTTGCCAAGTGCAGATGGCCGTTACAGTCTGTACTGCGCAGTGATTGTAAAGCGGGTCGATGCACAAACCAGGTCAAAAACAAGCATAAATGACTTGTTACGAGGCGTATAATTGCCAACTTGAAATATTCAGATAAAACCCGGTACCGCGGCTCCTAAAAAACAATCAAATCAATTTCACGCTGATTTCAAGGGAAGGAAATGTCATGGCAATGGAACGTTTGTTTGAGTTGATGAAGGAAAAACAGGCATCAGATATGTTTTTTGCAATCAACTCGCCTATTCATCTCAAAATTAACGGCAATCTTCTGCCGATAAATAATCAGAAGATGGACCAGGCAAACATCATGGCTCTGCTTACCGAAGTCGTCTCCGCCGAAGATATGGATAAACTGCACCGCGAAAACGAGCTCAACCTCGGTATCGGTGCTTCCGGCATTGGTCGATTCCGCCTGTCGGCATTCCGCCAGCGTGGTTCGATCTCTGCCGTATTCCGCTTCGTTCCTGGCCATATCCCGGCGCTCTCAGCCTTGCGCCTGCCGGCTGTGTTGGGCGATTTGATTATGGAAAAGCGTGGCCTGATTTTATTGGTAGGCTCGACCGGCTCAGGCAAATCGACCACGATTGCCTCCATGCTCGATCATCGCAATACCCAACGCACCGGTCACATTTTGACGATTGAAGATCCGATCGAATATTTGTTCCGCAGTAAAAAATCGATTGTGAATCAACGTGAAATCGGTACGGATTCGGCCAGTCTGGAAGTTGCCCTGCGCAACTCGCTGCGCCAGGCACCTGACTGCATTTTGATTGGTGAGATTCGCGATGAAGCGACCATGGGTTCTGCGATGTCGTATGCGCAGTCTGGCCATCTGGTGCTGGCAACGCTGCATGCCAACAACAGTTACCAGGCACTCAATCGGATTATCAGTTTCTTCCCGAATGAGCATCGCACCGCTCTACTGCTTGATTTGGCGTCGTCGATTCGGGCCGTCGTGTCGCAGCGCCTGATCAAGTCAATCGACGGTGGTCGTTACCCTGCCGTTGAAGTACTGTTGAATACCCGTTACGTTGCAGATTTGATTGCGGCTGGTGACATGTCTGAAATCAAGGAAGCGATTGACAAGAGTCTGTCGCCAGGCTCACAAACCTTCGAACGCGCCCTGCTGCAATTAATTAACGATGGCCTGATCAGTCAGGAAGAAGGACTGGCCAATGCAGATTCCGCCAATAACCTGTTATGGCTGTTGAATAATGAACAGAACCAGGGTACTGCAAATGCAGAACCCGAACCGCCCAAAGTTGAAGAAGCATCATTTACCGAGTTCACTTTAAATGTCTGACGTAACTATGTATGGCATTCCAAATTGTGATCAGGTAAAAAAGGCAAAAAACTGGCTTGGTGAACATCAGATTGATGTTCACTTCCATGACTTCAAAAAAGCTGGCGTTACCCCCGAATTGATACAGACTTGGTTGAAGCAGGTCGGCTGGGAAGTTTTAATCAACCGTAAAGGCACTACCTGGCGCAATCTGCCGCAACAGGAACAAGCTGAAATTGACGATGAGCGCAGCGCCATACAATGCATGGTGCAACATCCCTCCGTAATTAAACGGCCCGTCCTGGTTGTTCACCACAAACACAGCACCGAAATTTTAGTCGGCTTTTCTGAAGCAGCTTACACACAACTGGACTTCGCGAATTAAGTACAACGCAACTGATCCAGGCATTACTCACTTTTCAATCACCTATGAGCAAGACTTTAAAATTAACCGAACAATTGATCGCACTTGAATCTGTCACTCCCTCGGACCTGGGTTGCCAGCAACTGGTGCAGGACGTATTAAATCCGCTGGGTTTTCACTGCGAGTCGATTCAATCAGGGAACGTCAGCAATCTTTGGGCGCGGCGCGGCATCGGCTCACCGCTGATCGTGTTTGCCGGACACACCGATGTTGTTCCGACCGGGCCACTGGAAAAATGGCATTCCAATCCTTTCGTTCCCACCATCCGCGATGGCATTTTGTACGGGCGCGGTGCAGCGGATATGAAATGTTCGATTGCAGCCATGCTGGTTGCGACTGAAGAATTTGTAAGTCAACATCCACAGCATCAGGGCTCAATCGGATTCCTCATTACCAGCGACGAAGAGGGACCCGCCACAGACGGCACCGTGGTGGTCTGTGACATGTTGAAGCAGCGTGGCGAAAAACTGGATTACTGCATTGTGGGTGAACCTACCTCCGCGCAGAAATTTGGCGACACGATCAAAAATGGCCGCCGTGGCTCGATGTCCGGCAAGCTGGTGGTGCATGGGATCCAGGGTCACATCGCCTATCCCCAACTGGCGCGCAACCCCATCCACACCTCCGCTGCTGCAATTGCTGAATTGACCCAGGAAGTCTGGGATCAGGCCAACGAATATTATCTGCCGACTTCCTTCCAGATTTCCAATTTACATGCCGGGACCGGCGCGTCGAATGTGATTCCCGGTTCGCTGACGGTTGATTTCAACTTCCGGTTTTCCAATGCCAGTACGGCTGAAAATTTACAGCAACGCGTACGTGCGATTTTAGACAGACATCAATTGGATTACGCGCTGGACTGGACAATTAACGGCCAACCTTTTTTAACGCCGAAAGGCACCTTGAGCGACGCGTTGTCCGAAGCCATTCGTGCAGAGACTGGTCTCATCACCGAACTGTCAACTACCGGCGGTACGTCAGACGGCCGGTTTATCGCCCAAATCTGCCCGCAAGTCATTGAGTTCGGACCAAGCAATGCCAGCATCCACAAGATTGATGAACACATCGCGTTGAGCGAGATTGACCCCTTGAAGAATATTTATCGCAGGACTCTTGAAAATATTTTGTTATAGTTGCCGACTTTTTGAAAACACCGCTAAAAATGTATAACCCAGTCCTGACCAACCACCCCTTTACCACGCTGCGCGATGTCTTGCGTTATGCGGTGAGCCGCTTCAATGCGGCCAAGCTTGTTTTTGGTCAAGGCTCCAGCAATGCCGTCGATGAAGCCGCTTATCTGCTTTTGCATACCCTGCACCTGCCACTGGACAACCTTGAACTTTACCTCGATGCACATTTGCTGCCAGCAGAAATTGCCCACATTCTGAAAGTGGTTGAACGACGTACGACTGATCGGGTTCCTGCCGCCTACATTACCAACGAAGCCTGGCTGGGAACCTACCGTTTTTATGTCGACGAGCGCGTCATCGTGCCACGTTCGTTTATTGCCGAATTAATCCCCGGTTACTTTTCACCGTGGATCAGCGGTCCCGATGCCGTCACCGACATTCTGGAATTATGTACCGGGTCAGGTTGCCTGCCGATTATGCTGGCAGATGCTTTCCCAGAGGCGCAGGTGGACACCGCAGATATCTCGACCGACGCACTGGCTGTTGCCAAAATCAATGTGGCGACGTACGAACTGGAAGACCGGATCTCATTGATCGAATCGGACCTGTACAGCAATGTGCCGGAAAAAAAATATCAGCTGATCGTATCCAATCCGCCCTACGTCAACAGCAGCTCAATGAGCAAATTGCCAGAGGAATATTTGCACGAACCACAAATTGCGCTGGGTGGCGGAACCGACGGTATGGACCTGGTCAGAACGATCATTGCCAACGCCAGAAAATACCTGACACCGGACGGCGTACTAATCGTTGAAATCGGTCACGAACGCGCCTACGCTGAAGCAGCATTTCCTGAATTGGACTTTACCTGGCTGTCAACTTCGGCAGGCGACGATATGGTGTTTTTGCTCAGAGCGGACCAGCTTCCTTAGTTAACGCCACAGGCCTCAGTTACAACACCTCACCTCTATCCCATGAAGGTTGATAGACAACCTTCAGAATGAAAAAATCATGATACGTTTTCAACAACTCCACTTAATGCGCGGTACCAAACCTCTTTTCGAAGGGGTGGATCTGACTTTGAATCCGCGTGAGAAAATCGGCTTGATCGGTTCCAATGGCGCCGGAAAATCAAGCCTGTTCGGGATGTTGCGTAATGAAATCCATTCCGATCAGGGCAGTCTGGATTTTCCTGCACAGTGGCAGGTTGCCTATGTTGCCCAGGAGACCCCGGCACTGGAACGCTCGGCACTCGATTATGCAATCGACGGTGATACCAGGCTGCGCAAACTGGAAGCCAGACTCAGTGAACTGGAAAGTCAGGAAGCCACTGACGCTAACGGCAATGAAATCGCCGAAGTGTATATCGCACTGGCCGATGCCGATGCCTACACCGTACAGTCACGCGGCGAACAACTGTTGTTGGGACTTGGGTTCACGATGCAGCAGATGAGCCAATCCGTCGCCAGTTTTTCAGGTGGCTGGCGTATGCGTTTAAATCTGGCGCAGGCACTGATGTGCCAGTCTGATTTGCTGCTGCTCGATGAACCGACCAACCATCTGGATCTGGACGCGATCATCTGGCTGGAAGAATGGTTAAAACGCTATGCCGGCACGCTGATCATTATTTCGCATGATCGCGACTTCCTGGACGGTGTGGTGAATGTCATCGTGCACATCGACGAGCGCAAATTGAAACGCTACGGCGGCAATTATTCCAGCTTCGAACGTCAACGCCTGGCCCAGTTGGAGCTGGCACAAGGCATGCTCGAAAAACAAAACCGGCAACGCGCCCACCTGCAATCGTTTATTGACCGGTTCAAAGCCAAAGCCAGCAAGGCCAAACAGGCACAAAGCCGCGTCAAGGCTCTGGCGCGCATGGATGAACTCGCTCCGTTGCGCGCGGCTGCAGAATTTTCCTTTGAATTCCGCGAACCACTGAACGCCCCCAATCCGTTGTTGGTAATGGAAGATGTCAGCGCCGGTTATTTTCTGGATGAACACGATCACAGCAAAACCAAAATCATTGTCGAACAGATCAATTTTTCACTGCAGATCGGGCAACGCATTGGCCTGCTCGGCGTCAATGGTGCCGGCAAGTCAACACTGATCAAAACGATCGCTGGAGAATTGGCACCGATCCTGGGTGATGCGCACTTGGGCAAGGGACTGACCATCGGCTATTTTGCCCAGCATCAGGTTGAAATGTTGCGGCATGATGAATCTCCGCTCTGGCATCTGGTGAAAATCGCGCCGAATGTGCGCGAACAGGAGTTGCGGAATTTTTTAGGCAGTTTCAATTTTCCAGGCACGATGGTGACCTCGCCGATCAAGCCTTTCTCGGGTGGCGAAAAAGCACGCCTGGCATTGGCACTAATCGTCTGGCAGCGCCCGAATTTACTGTTACTTGATGAGCCGACCAACCATCTGGATCTGGAAACACGTGAAGCACTCACCGACGCACTGGCACAGTTTGAAGGTACGGTCGTATTGGTATCACATGATCGCCATTTATTGCGCGCCACCACCGATCAATTCATCATTGTCGCCAACGGCAAGCTTGAACCTTTTGACGGCGATCTGGATGACTATAAAGACTGGCTGCTGCAAAACAAGCTGGCCAGCGTCGAGGCTGCAAAAAAACAGGCTGCACAATTGCAGGCACCTGCCAACCCGGCGACTGAGACAGTGATCAAGGCAACAAAAACCTCATCGCTCAATCCAACTCAAAAGAAGGCTCTGGAAGCGAAGATCGCGCGCCTTGACGAAACGATCGTGCAATGCAATCGCGATTTGACAAAGCTGGCCAGCAAATTGGCTGACAGCGGAATCTACGAAGAAAAACGCAAAGCGGAATTAAAAGAACTGCTGGCACTGCAAAGCAGCGCCCAGCAAAATCTGGAAGCAGCAGAGAGTGAATGGTTGATGTTAAGTGAACAGCTTGAAGCTTAATCGGCCTGACCCCGATTAATTCTTTTTGGGGTACATGATCTCTGTCTCATTGATCTGGCGCCGCAAAGCGCGCTTTTCTTCCTTGGACAGCGGTTTTTTATCGTGCAATTCAGTGGTGTATGACGGGTATTTTGCGTTTGGATTTTTAAGCGCAACTTCATTTGACTGAGAATTGGCCCGGCCCGCGAATTTTTCTTGCTTATGGATGCCAGGGTCGTTACGATCTACCGGCCGGTCATCGCTGGCCTGCACGTTAGTCTGCGCGCCTCCTGCCCAGGCAGCACAGGCCAGGGCTGACAAACTACAACAAATAAGAAAACGCAATCCAGTCATAGTGCTCAATGGTTTTGGCAGGCTTCGAATCACAGGAAATCCAAGACGCGCACCAGCACGGTTGGTAAAGATTGATTGTATGTTCTTGTGTTTGATTGAGTGGTGAGTTTTGCCGTAAAGTGTGTAACAATTTGTGAACATTATTTAAAGTATCTCCCAACTCTGGGAAAACTCTCTACCATATAGCCATGAATACAGAAACCACATCCAATCCAACACCCGGGCATGCCGGCCACCAGGCAAAGATCCTTGTCGTTGACGACGATATTCGCTTGAGGGAACTGCTGAGGCGCTACCTGAGCGAACAAAATTTTAATGTGGTAACTGCTGAAAATGCGACCACGATGAACAAATTGTGGCAGCGTGAACGCTATGATTTGCTGGTGCTCGACCTGATGCTCCCCGGCGAAGACGGTTTATCGATTTGCCGTCGCCTGCGTGGGATTGGTGACGTCACGCCCATTATCATGCTGACTGCAAAAGGCGAAGATATTGATCGGATTATCGGACTGGAAATGGGCGCGGATGATTATTTGCCAAAGCCTTTCAATCCGCGCGAGCTGGTCGCCCGCATCAATGCTGTGTTGCGTCGCAAAGGCAGCGAAGAAGCGCCCGGTGCTCCTTCTGAAACACCACAGACATTCGACTTCGGCGGATTCACCCTCGATCTGGGTACGCGGACGCTGAAAAAAGGCGATGAAAACATCCCAATCACCACCGGCGAATTTTCAGTATTAAAAGTCTTTGCCCGTCATGCCCGTCAACCTCTGTCGCGTGAAAAGTTGATGGAATTGGCGCGCGGTCGCGAATATGAAGTATATGACCGCAGCCTGGATGTCCAAATTTCCCGCCTGCGCAAACTGATTGAACCGGACCCTTCCAATCCTCTCTACATTCAAACCGTGTGGGGCTTGGGGTATGTGTTTATTCCTGAAGGTCAACCGCGTTAAAAAAAGGAAATCAGGTTGATGCTGTCTATCAAAGGTCAATTTCAATGGTTGAAAAGCGGCCTGTTCTGGCGCACCTTTTTCTTTCTCACGTTCGCAATTTTCATCAGTTTGGTGACCTGGTTTTTCACGTTCCAGATCAGTGAAGAAAAACCACATGCGCAACAAATCGCCTCGCAACTGCTGTCGGTCATTACCATTACGCGTGCCGCGTTAGTCCATGCCGCGCCGGAAAAGCGTCAAGAGCTGTTATTTGATCTGGCCAGCGACGATGGCGTCCGTATCTATTCCCTAGAAGACGGCGATGTCATTGAACCTGCTCCCGAAGGTATTTACATGCCTGAGTTGCAGCGTATCGTGCGCGCCAAATTGGGCGCGGGCACAATTTTTTCGCGCCGGGTCAACGGCATTGACGGATTTTGGGTCAGCTTCCAGATTGACGAAGATGACTACTGGATCGTGTTTGATCGCGAACGCTTCAGCACGGCATCCAATTTACGCTGGATCAGCTGGTCAGCGCTGATTTTGTTGATGTCAATATTGGCTGCGATGGTGATCACCCGATTGATCAATCAGCCGTTATCCAGATTGAGTGCCGCAGCGCTGGCAATTACAGAAGGAAAAAATTTAAAGCCATTGCCCGAAAACGGCTTTGCTGAAATTCGCGAAACCAATCGCAGTTTTAACCAGATGGCTCAGGAACTGGCGCGCATTGAAGCTGATCGAACCATTATTCTGGCCGGTATTTCACACGATCTGCGCACGCCCTTGGCGCGCTTGCAACTTGAACTTGAACTGGCCCATCTGCCGGAAGCAGCGCAACAAGGCATGCAGGCGGATATTGCGCAAATGGATGCCATCATCGGCCAATTCCTCGACTTCGCCAAACCGATGGATGCAACCCGGATCTCGACGGTGAACCTGTCCGAGCTGTTGGATTCCGTGATTCAGTCAGCACAACGATTACCGGATATCAGGATTAAATATTTTGTTGCCGAACGCATGATCATTTCAGGCAATGCAATCGAGATCAGCAGGTTGATCAACAACCTGATCGAGAACGCGCGTCGCTACGGAAAAACACCAGGAAAGCCATACGCTGAGATCAACCTGGTGTGCCGACATCAGGAGCGCAACAAAGTGATGCGCATCGTGCTGCAGTTTTCTGACAGCGGACCGGGCATCCCTGAAGAGGATACCGAACGGCTATTGCGCCCGTTCACCCGTGTCGACAGTTCGCGCAGTCAGGCAAATGGAGCTGGATTGGGTTTGGCAATTGTTCATCGGATTGTGCAACAGCATCGTGCCACCATGAGATTAATTAACCGCAAGGGGCTGTTGATCGAGATTGTATTTAAAGACCCGACCGCTCCTTCTAATGTGTAGATCTAATAGCGATCTTCGGCTATCGGTCCGGCCTTAAACAATGCAGCGCGCAATGCATGATCGAATTTCGGGTCGTGACGGCGCATCCACTCCAGCAGCATCGAGATATTTTTTTTCTCGCTGTCTCTTTCCTCATTCAGAATTGATACCAGCGACGAATCGGTGCAGGCATCGATGCGTTGATTGCTGCGATCAAGTTCAGCGAGCTTTTCCGACAGAGTCACAATCGCCCGGTGCATGTCCATCGTCGGCGCTGTCAGGCTTTCCGCTGCTTCGACGGGGTAGTCTTTCAATTCTTTCATAGCGAACTCCTGTGCTTTTTATTTAGCCCGACCGACCGGTGCTGCACCCTGACCGGTCTCCAAGGTAAACTTGGCTTCCTGATCGTTACCCAGCACCTTGACCAGACACGGCATGACTTGTTTCAGCATGGCTTCCAGAACCCAGGGCGGATTAATGATATGCATGGCGCTGCTGTGCAATCCGAAACCATCCGGCATGGGTTGACTGACGGTGAGTGTCACGTTCAACCAATTTTCAGCTGGCAGTTGCGACAGCTTTCTGCCGAATTCGCGCGACTCCTGACGCTGTAAAACCGGATACCAGACTGCATACGTGCCAGCAGAAAACCGCTGCAGGGCATCCGACAAGGTGTCCCTGACTTTCTTGTAATCGCGCTTGTCTTCATAAGGCGGATCGATCAACACCAGCGCGCGGCGTTGCTGCGGCGGCAGCAAGGCTTTTAAACCTTCAAAGCCGTCACCGGCCATGATCATGACGCGCTTGCCGCGCGGTCGTTGGCCTTGTTCAGCCTGATGCAATTCTCGCTTGCGTACATTTTCCTGCAAAATTTTCACGTCACTTGGATGCAGTTCAAACAAGCGCAACCGATCTTCCAGACGCATGATCGGTTCGGCGCAAAACGGAGAACCCGGGTAGTAGCGCAGTTTTCCGCTCGGGTTCAAGGCCTTGATCAGATTGACATACTCAGTTAGCGCCGGGGGCAGATCTTTGCGCTCCCAAAGCTTGGCAATTCCGGTTTCATACTCCGCATTTTTGGCCGCATAACCGGTATCGAGCGCGTACATCCCGGCACCGGCATGGGTGTCGATATACATGAATGGCGCTTCTTTTTGCCCCATGTAATTGATCAACTGGATGGTAATAAAATGCTTCAATACATCGGCATGATTGCCGGCGTGAAAAGCGTGGCGGTAACTTAACATAAGATTTTTTTCAATTCAGGTGAGAGCTAGACGAGCCGTTTTCCAACAATGATCAGATCGCGCTCGATGCCATCCAGGATAGCAATATTGGGCATCACCGCCCATTGCTGGTATTGGAATCGTTCAAACAAGCGCAGACTTGGCGTGTTATGTCCAAAAATATAGCCCAGCAAAGTGTTAACCCCGATCTGGGGCGAATAGATTTCCGCCAGGTTCAGGCAATACGAACCAATGCCCTGTCCGCGGAAATGTGGATCAAGATAAACCGACACTTCAACCGTACCATCGTAGGCGGCGCGGCTTTTAAAATCCGAGAATGACATCCATCCGACTACACTGGCACCACCTTCGCTCTCGGCTTCGATCACCCACAAGGGCCGCCGGTTGGGCGTGTGCTCGTCAAACCATTGCTGCCGCGATGCCACGCTGATTTCTTCCAGATCGGCAGTCACCTGACGGGAAGCGATGGTCGAGTTATAAATACGGACTATTGCAGGTAAATCTTTTTGTTCGGCAAATCGGTGAGTAGGCATGGTCCGTCAAATATGGAATGGGAAATCGAGCGTGCTGTTTAGAGTGTATGAGTAATTCGGGTGGAACGCAAAGCCGAGCCGAGCAATTCTTCAATCCGCTGCCTGATTCTGATACCGCTCTCGTCGTTGGGAAAATGCACACCGATACCCTGTGACTTGTTGTTGCCCGCGGTGGAAGGCGTTACCCAGGCTACTTTGCCGGCAATCGGATATTTGTTTGAATCGTCCAACAGCGTCAAAATCAAATAAATTTCGTCGCCCAAATTATAGTTTTTATTGGTTGGTACAAAAATGCCACCATGTTTCAAGAAAGGCATATAGGCGGAATACAGCGCGGCCTTTTCCTTGATGACCAAAGAAAGTACTGATGGACGAACGGCAGATGCTGACGCAGCTGGAAGATCGTTTGGGTTATCAGCCATGTGGTTCTTTCTATCTCGGGTAAGAGTTCTGTATTAAATTCGTTGCTGGCATTTCGTGACGTAGTCCAGCAGCATGTCTTCAATAACCAGTTTCGCGGACAGCGGATGATCCGCAACTGCGCGCCGTTGCGTGTTGGTGTCGAGCAGCGCAAGTAAGGCGGCCAGTGAAATCCCTGAAGCGATTAATTTAATTTCTTTTTGGTAGCGAGGATAATAACGGATTTTTCCGGTTAATTTAAAGGAAAAAACATCATATAACCAGCGCTGCATCCAGGAAAGTAACAAAGGGATCGCTGTTTTCTGTAATTTGTCGGCAATTTTCAGGGCATTCTCGAGATTGGGACGCTGCAATTGCAGCAAAAACTCTTCCTGCTGCGCATACGATTCTGATTGTGCTGCGTCGAAAGCCGCCAACGGTGAACCACCCTGCTCTGCCAAAAACTGTTCCGGCTTCGCTGTTCCTTGTTGATTTAACCAGTCCAACGCCTCGGCACCACTCGGCACGGTCAAGGCAAATTGATGACAACGCGATACCATCGTCGGCAGCAAAGCATCAACACTGTGAGTCACCAGAATGAAGACCGTGTTGGGCCCCGGCTCTTCGAGCGACTTCAATAAGGCATTGGCTGCGGCGACATTCATTGCTTCAGCAGGATAAATAACGATTGCCCGAACGCCTTGACGGTGTGTTGAAATTGTCATGAATTCGGCCAGACTGCGCACCTGGTTAATGACGATCTCTTTCGATGGTGCCTTGCCTGCCTTGGCCGCCGACTTGCCCGCCGTGGCATCATCTGCCTCAGATTCAGCGCCGTCAGCTTCCAGTACCTCGGGCCGCAAACGCCGGAAATCGGGATGGCTGTATTGCGCAAACCAGCCACATGACACACAGCTGCCGCAGGCTTGACCGTCGCCCTGCGGTGCTTCGCACAACAGTGATTGTGCCAGCCACTCAGCGAAAACCGTCTTGCCGATTCCTTCTGGACCATGGATCAAAATCGCATGCGGCCACCGCCCGCGCAGCTGTTGAATCTGCGTCCAGGCCTGAGATTGCCAGGGATAGAGTGAAGTGCTCATCAATGCCAATTATTTTAAAAACGCCATTTTACTTCATGCATAGCCGCGACAAGCAAACTGGTTTGGCTCAGAATACCGGATTCATTTCAATTGCTCGACCTTAAAGGATCTCAGATGTCAATTCAAACAGCTCAGCCGCTACTGGTCCTAGACACAAACGTCTGCCTCGATCTGTTCGTATTTCACGATCCCCGCTGGTCGACCCTGCTGGACGCGCTGCAGCGTGGCACCTTAAAAACGATCACCAATCGTGGATGTCGCGAGGAGTGGTTGGCGGTTTTACAATACTCGCATCTCCCCATTACCGACGAAACCAGGCCAGACGCGATCCACGCTTTCGACCAGCTGATCACCTGCATTGATCCAGTTTCATTAGCAAATATAAAACTACCGATCTGCAGCGACCCGGATGACCAGCAATTCATGGAGCTGGCCAGAGACGGCAAGGCGACTCATCTGATAACGAAAGATAAAGCGCTATTAAAGTGCGCCAGGAAGCTGGCTGGATCTGGTTTATTTCAAATCCTGCAGCCGGAAGCATTTCTAAAGGGTTTTCGGTGATCTTTTTTGTTTCTCTGATGAATTTGTGGTTGTTTTTATCAATTGGTGACATATGCTGGTATCTGTAAATTATGCCGCACTATGTTTTACGCTAATCGTTATTCAAAATTCAAGAATAATGATTGACATCAGATTTTTTAAGACAATTTTCGCGAAACAATGGAGATCATGGGACTATGAGCGACTCAGATGAAGATCTAGAAGCACTGTTTGACGAGATGGCAGCCAATCCGACGCCAGTCGCAGCCGCATCCACACCAACCCCGGCAGTCGCCGATCATGAACTGGTTGACCCGAATACGAACAAGCCAATCTTCGATCGATTGGGAGGCGTGGTGCGGGTACTGCACGATTCGATGCGTGAGTTGGGGTATGACCGTTCTCTGGCCGACGTGACCTCCCAGATTACCGATGCCCACGGACGACTGGAATACATTGCCACGCTTACCGAGCAGGCCGCCAACAAGGTATTGAACGCGACCGATGAAGGCATGCCAGCGCAGGATGAACTGGCCAAAAAAGCCAAAGACATCGAAGATCGCTGGACCAATCTGTTCGCCGGTCAAATGAGTATCGATGCGTTTAAAGTGTTGACCAAAGATTCACGAGATTTTGCCAAGCAGACCGTTGTATCGACCGAAGAAGAAAAAGCCCGCCTGCTGAGCATCATGATGTCTCAGGATTTTCAGGATTTGACTGGTCAGCTGATCAAGAAAGTGGTTGCCATTACCAGTGCCGTGGAACGTGAACTGGCGCAAATTCTGATTGATAACGCGCCGGCCAGCAGCAAGGAAAAAGCGGTTGAATTGATGTCGGGTCCGTCGGCTCCTGCTTCAGCAATGGAACAGGACGACGTAGATAATCTACTTGATAGTTTGGGTTTCTAATGGATGATGACATGCTCAAAGAATTCGTTGTCGAGGCCCTGGACCTCGCAACGAATGTGGAAGAACACTTGCTCTCTCTGGAGCGCAATCCCGACGACATGCAAACCTTGAATGCCGTCTTCAGGTCGTTTCACACCATCAAAGGTGGGGCCGGCTTCATGAATTTGACAGCCATGGTATCAGCCTGCCATTTGACCGAAAACCTGTTTGATGCACTTCGAACCGGCAAGGCACCGGTGACCTTGACTGCGATTGAAGCAGCACTGGAAGCCAGCGGCTTCGTTGCTGATCAACTGAAGGCATTGCATAACGGCGTCACACCGGACCAGCTGTCATTAATGCCGCCTGAACTGGAAGTGATTCTGACCAATGCGATCGAAGGCAAGACTGCCCCGCTGATTGCCAAGGCTGAAGCTGCCGCAACACCGGTAGCCGCCCCGGCAGCAACAGTCGCCCCTGCGCCGGTTGCAGCCAGCGACGAAACTGAAGATGGACTGGACTGGCTTGCCATGTATCTCGCAGTAGTACCGCCAGGTACCGTGGTCACGCCAACCAGTGCAACTGCGCCTGTTGCAGCCAAGACCACCAGCACTGCGCCTATCGTCAAAGTCAGTTCGGCAGAAGTCAAACAAAACGTCGCGCCCCCCAAAGAAGAAAGCATCCGGATTGACGCGATCAAACTGGATGTCTTGCTGGAGGTGGCGGGCGAATCCGTGCAGGCAGCCAATCAGGCTGGCGTGCTGCTGGAAAAACTGTCGCAATTTAAATTTGATGATAACGCGACCGTATTAATGACGGCGTTGACCGAAACCTTGTCGCGCGCATCGCGCTACTCAACCGAGCTGCAACGCGCTTCCCTGGCAACCCGCATGCAACCGGTTGGACGTTTATTTCAAAAATTTCCACGTCTGGTCAGAGAACTGGCCAAGGATTTGGAGAAAGACGTCGATCTGCAAATCTCCGGTGCCGAGACTGAAGTCGATCGGGTTGTCGTAGACAGCCTGTATGATCCATTAGTACATATGCTGCGCAATTCACTGGACCATGGTATCGAATCGCGCGAAGAGCGCGCGCTGACCAAAAAACCTGCCAAGTCGGTGATCTCGCTGAAAGCCTGGCAGGAAGCCAGCAGTGTGATGATTGAAGTCACCGATGACGGCAAAGGTATGGACGCCGGCAAGCTGCGCGCCAAGGCAATCGCCAAAGGCTTGATTGGCGAAAGTGATGCACGCAGCCACGAAGAAGCTTATCAGCTGGTGTTCCTGCCAGGTTTTTCTACCAAAGAAGTCGCGTCCAGCGTTTCCGGTCGCGGGGTCGGGATGGATGTGGTCAAGACTGCCGTTGAAAAGCATCGTGGCGATATCAAGATTTCTTCCCATCTTGGAACCGGGACAACCTTCCTGATTCGGCTGCCGATTGAGTTATCAATCGTCCCGACCATGCTGGTCAGAACCTCAAGCGCGTCACTGGCATTACCCATGGCAGTGGTGCAGCGCGTCGTTGAACTGCCTGAAGTCTATGAAACCGTGGGTGGTTCTGCCGTGATGCGTGACCAGGGCATTCCACTTCCGGTCCGATCGCTGGCCAGCATACTCGGCTATGAACCGTGCACGGAACGAGTTGGTATCGTGATTGCAGCTGACAACCCTTATATCCTGGCACTCGAATCAGTCGATGGCACGTCCGATTTGGTGATTAAACCGCTGACCTGTATCAGTACACCAGGCATTACCGGCACGGCTCGATCTGCCGAAGGCGAATTGGTTCTGGTCATTGGTCTCGGCTTTTTGCTGCAGGGCTGTGAATCGCTGGGTGCAGTTTTGGCATAACGACATCTGTATTTTTCACATTAAAGGAGGAGAAATCCTCCTTTTCTATTTGCCTTATAATTGCATCCTGATCAAACTCGTAATTACTTATGCCATCCCTATTTGAAGCGATTACGTTTTCCGACGTGTTTGGAACTTTGGGTCCGGAATTTTCGACGCTGCAAAATCCCACCGCATTGCCTGATCCCTATCTCATCGCTGTCAGTCCAAGCAGTCTCAAGCTATGTGGCATATCTACCCAGCAGGCGCACAGCCCGGAGTTTGTGCAACTGTTCACCGGCAATCAACTGGCCGCACAATGTCAGCCACGCGCAGCGGTTTATTCGGGACATCAGTTTGGACAATGGGCTGGGCAACTCGGTGACGGCCGCGCGATTATGTTGGGTGAATTGGCTGGCTATGAAATTCAACTCAAAGGATCCGGACTCACCCCCTTTTCCCGGATGGGCGATGGCCGGGCGGTATTGCGTTCTTCGATCCGTGAATTCCTGTGTTCCGAAGCCATGGTTGGTTTAGGCATTCCCACCACGCGCGCCCTGTGCCTTACCGGGTCCCCCATGATGGTCATGCGCGAACAGCCTGAAACCAGCGCCGTTGTCACCCGCATTGCAGCGAGCTTTATTCGCTTTGGCTCATTTGAACATTGGTACTATCGCAGTGAGCTGGACTCCTTGAAGACCTTGGCCGATTTTGTGATTCAACGCTATTACCCGGAATTTTCTGATCACCCCAGTCCCTACCAGGCACTGTTGGCCGAGGTCACCAAACGTACCGCACATTTAATCGCGCACTGGCAAACGGTTGGCTTCATGCATGGCGTACTGAACACCGACAATATGTCGATTCTGGGCTTGACGCTGGACTATGGTCCGTTCGGCTTTATGGAAGGATTTGATTCGCGCCGGGTCTGCAATCACAGCGACAATCTCGGTCGCTACTCGTACGCCATGCAACCTCAAATCGGTTTGTGGAACTGCAATGCGCTTGGTCAGGCCATGTTGCCGCTGATCAGATCCGTCGAAGACACCAAATCAGCCTTGGCCGATTACCAGAAACATTATCAGTCCAAGTTGTCTGAACTATGGCATGCCAAGTTGGGCCTGGCTACCCAGTTCGATGAAGATGATGAACTGATCAAATCCATGTTGACAATGATGGAAGCCAACCACCTTGACTTCACCATTTTCTTCCGTCGTCTGTCAGACCTTAAAATGAATGAGGACAGCAACGATCACACAATCAGCGACCTGTGCATGGATCGCGAAGCATTCTTTAAATGGCTCAAGCATTATCGCGCTCGACTGATCAAGGAAAGCAGCATCGATGCCAAACGACAGGTGGCGATGAAGCTTTCCAATCCCAAGTACGTCTTGAGAAATTATCTGGCTCAACAAGCAATTGACTCGGCCCAGCTCAACGATTTTTCCGAAATTGAAAAACTGCAGCAAATTTTGTCCCATCCCTACGACGAGCAGACTGAACATGACAGCTATGCAGCCTTACCACCCGATTGGGCCAGTGAGCTGTCCGTCAGTTGTTCTTCTTAACCGGAAACGATCATGAAAAAAGTCATCAAAACCGACGCCGAATGGCGCGCAGCATTAAGCCCGATTGAATTTCAGGTGACCCGCCAGGCCGATACCGAACGCGCCTTCACCGGCAAATTTTGGGACCATCACGAGCATGGCATTTACACCTGCGTATGCTGCAATACGCCGCTGTTCGCATCCGACGCCAAATTTGATTCTGGCTGCGGCTGGCCGAGTTACTTCAAGGCCCTGAATCCGGAAAATGTACGCGAAAATGTCGACAGAACCCACGGCATGACACGCACCGAAATTGTGTGTAATATCTGCGACGCCCATTTAGGGCATGTTTTTCCTGATGGGCCTCCACCAACCGGTCTGCGTTATTGCATCAACTCCGCGTCCCTGCGCTTTGACCCGGCACCTTAAAAAACCTTGAATAAGTTCTAAATTAACAATGAAAATTCTCTTCGACCTGTTCCCCGTTATCCTGTTTTTCGTGATGTTCAAATGGGGCGAAGGTCATGCGGACGCTGCTCAGACTTTTTTGCAGACCTATCTTGGCAACTTCATATCGGCTGGCTCAACCCTTGACCAAGCCCCGATCATGCTGGCAACTCTGATTGCCATCGTCGCAACCTTCGCGCAGATCACTTACCTGTTAATCCGCCGTAAAAAAATCGATGGCATGTTGTGGATCTCATTTCTGATCGTCAGCGTATTCGGCGGCATGACGATCTATTTTCATAACGACATCTTCATCAAATGGAAACCAACCATGCTGTATTGGAGCTACGCGGTGGCTCTGATGGTCAGTCAATTTGCGTTGCGCAAAAATCTGACCCGCACTTTCTTAAGCAAGCTCGAAGAAGATATGGAGATACCCGAAACCGTGTGGGTCAAATTGAATTACATCTGGATGGCATTTTTTACCACGATGGGCTGTCTGAACCTGCTGGTAGCCTACAATTTTTCGCGTGACGTCTGGGTCAACTTCAAATTATTTGGCAGCATGGGATTTATGTTTGTGTTTTTGCTCATGCAAATTATCTATCTGTCACGGTTCAGCAAACCTTCTGAAGAAACCTCATGAGCGATACCGTTTCGACAACACGATTGGCAAAAATTCAACAGCGCCTGGCCGTGCTGACGCCGACTCTGTGCGAGATCACTGACGAGTCGGCCCAACACGCCGGACATGCCGGTGCAGCTTCGGGTGCCGGGCACTATCGAGTGCGCATTGCCTCGGCAAAATTTAATGGTTTAAAACTTATCGAACGGCACCGACTAGTGTATGATGCCGTTGGCGATTTGATGCAAACCGACATACACGCTTTAGTCATCACCGCTTTAGCGCCCTCAGAATTACCCTGATTTTTACGATTACTTTTTGCTATTTTTTAAAAACACATATTAGGAATACATAATGACTTTTAAACCTGCTAATTTGTTGCTCGTACTGTTGGCTTTAGCAACAGCACCAGTCATGGCACAAAACGTCGCAACGGTGAATGGTACGGCCATTCCAACATCGCGTTTAGACGAAATGGTGAAACAGATTACCTCGCAACCAAATGGTCCACAAGATTCCCCTGATTTGCGCATCAAAATCAAAGAAGAATTGATCACTCGCGAAATCCTGATTCAACAGGCAGATAAATTAGGCCTGGCCAAGAGTGCTGACGTGAAGGCGCAAATGGAAATCGCCCGCCAATCAATTTTGATCCGCGCATTGGTCAACGACTTCGTGAAAAAAAATCCGGTGTCTGACGCTGAAATCACTGCTGAATACGACCGAATCAAAGCACAGGCTGGTGACAAGGAATACCATGTTCGTCACATCCTGTTAGCTACTGCCGATGAAGCAAAAGCAGTCATCGCCAAATTAAAAGCTGGTCAGAGTTTTGAAGAGTTGGCAAAACAATCGAAAGACACTGGTTCAGCCAACAACGGTGGTGATCTGGATTGGGCAACACCGGCAGCTTTCGTCAAGCCATTCTCCGATGCGATGGTCACTTTGCAAAAAGGTCAAATGACCGAGGCACCAGTGCAATCACAATACGGTTTCCACGTGATCAAAGTGGATGACATTCGTCCAGCCAAGATTCCGGCTCTGGATGATGTAAAACGCCAGATCACTGAAAGCCTGGAACAAAAGAAATTGCAGGCATTCCAGGAAGAGTTGCGCAAGAAAGCGGTAATTAAGTAATTGATCCACTCATAGTTTTAAAAAAGGCATCTTCAAGATGCCTTTTTTTATGGGCTTTGTTATCGCAATAACCAAAGAACGACAAACAGGACCACGAATGCATGCCTGATCCGAGCCATGACCCGGCATCATCTGAATTAAACTTGAGTCAGGTCTTTGGAGGTATTAACCATGTCGATTTCAGCGCTCAACAGCAGTCAGCAAGTAGCCTATACCCAGTTCAACCCTGGGCAGTCGGTCAATAAACAAAGTAGCTCATCAGCTGTGCCGACAGCGGCCGATTATGACGGCGGTGGCGGCAGTTTTTTCAAGGCGATCAGCAGCGCCCTGACCCAACTTGGGATCAATCCAACCAGTTCAGATAGTTCGACGACTTCCAGCACGAGCGCAAGTGCAGCCGCTGATAGTACGAGTACTGCGTCAACGAGTTCCAGTCAATCGCCCCAGCAGGCATTGCAGTCGTTTATTCAAAGTCTTTTTGCAGCGATTCAATCCGAAGTAGGCGGCGGACAATCGTCCGGATCTTCAGCTCAAGGTATATCGGATGGCGGGCATCGTCATCATCATGGCGCTGGCACTGGCAAGCTTGAGGCGGGCATCCAGGATCTGATCAATCAACTCAGTGCCGCATCGGGTAGCACGCCCACTTCCGGAACGAGTGGCACAACTGCATCCACGGCGGTCAGTGGTGTCGCTGCAAGCTCAGGCAGCAGCAATGCATTAAGCGCGCTACAAACCAGCTTTAATAACCTGCTGTCAACCGATGGCATAGCTGGAAGCAATACATCGCTCACCGGCTTTTTACAGTCACTGGAATCAAAATTGCAAGGATCGTCCGTCTCAGGGAATGTAGTTAAAACGCAAGCGTAGCAAAATGGCGCAGACCAAAAAAATGGCGCTTGCCCGCAAAGGCAAGCGCCATTTTTTATTTGCCAATTTAAATCAGGCTACCCATTTGCGGGCATTTCTGAAGATACGCATCCAGGGTGAATATTCTCCCCAACCTTCTGGACTCCATGAGTGAATCGCCGTGCGGAAAACGCGTTCCGGATGCGGCATCATGGCAGTGAAGCGACCGTCTTCCGTGGTCACGGCGGCAATACCCTGCGGAGAACCATTCGGATTGTACGGATAGGTTTCTGTCACCTGACCACGATTATCTACAAATCGTAAACCGACGATCAACTCGTCAATATTGCCGGTGGTTGAAAAGTCGGCAAAACCTTCACCATGCGACACAACGATTGGCGATTGCGTTCCAGCCATTTCCTGAAAAAATATCGAAGGACTGTTGCTCACTTCGGCCATCACAAAACGTCCTTCAAATTGCTCAGACTTGTTTCGGGTAAATTTTGGCCAGGCATGCGCACCGGGTATCATCGCTTTCAGATTCGACAGCATTTGACAGCCATTACAGATTCCCAAACCAAAGGTATCAGTCCGCTGAAAAAATGCCGCGAACTGATCCGACAGGCGCGTGTTGAACAAGATGGTTTTCGCCCAACCTTCACCAGCACCGAGCACGTCGCCATAGGAGAAGCCACCCACCGCGATAAGGCCGGCAAAGTCGCTAAGCTGAGCACGACCGGCAATCAAGTCACTCATATGCACGTCAACGGCCGTAAAACCTGCCTGGTGCATGACATACGCCGTTTCAACATGCGAATTCACACCCTGTTCGCGCAGGATGGCAACCCGGGGGCGCACACCAGTGGCGATATACGGCGCGGCGATATCGAGCTGCGGATCAAAACTGAGTTTGGGTGTCATGCCCGGATCGCTCGCATCAGCGAGACGTGCGTATTCGGCATCAGCGCAAGCCGGGTTATCGCGCAGGCGTGCCATTTGCCAGCTGGTTTTACTCCAGATCTGATGCAGCTCCGCCCTGCTCTGCCTGAATACTTCTTTCGCATCCCGGGTAAAGACAATGTCCGCAGTCAAATTCGGTTTGCCGATAATGTGGCTGCAGGCACCGAGATTGAAACTGCGCAGCACGTCCATGACCACCGATTTCTGATCCGCAGCAACCTGAATCACTGCGCCCAATTCTTCGTTGAACAGGGCGCGAATCGATAACTCATTGCGGCGTTCCGACACCTGCCCGGCCCAATTTTTGGCGTCGCCAGTGTCAGCGCCATGGCCCATATCCATGGCAAGAATATCGATGTTGATATCCAGTCCCAGGCGGCTGGCAAATGCCATTTCACACAAGGTGGTGAACAAGCCACCATCGGATCGATCATGGTAGGCCAAAATTTTCTGGTCACGATGCAACCGCTGGACCGCATTGAACAGGGCTTTCAAATCGTCGGCGCTGTCCACGTCCGGCACATCATTTCCCAATTGCTGCAAAACCTGCGCGCAAGCTGATGCGGCCAGACGATTTTTACCACGCCCCAGGTCGATCAGAATCAAGACGGTCTCACCGTGCTGCAATTGCGGGGTTAAATTGGCGCGGATGTCGCTGACCGGCGCGAACCCGGAAACTATCAACGAGACCGGTGCGGTAACTGATTTCGCGCTGTCATGATCAGTCCAGGTGGTACGCATTGATAATGAATCTTTGCCGACCGGGATCGACAATCCCAATGCCGGGCACAACTCCATTCCGACCGCTTTAACCGTGGCAAATAATGCTGCGTCCTGCCCCGGTTGACCGCAAGCAGCCATCCAGTTAGCCGACAATTTAATATCTGACAGTGCAGCAATCGATGCCGCCGCCATATTGGTAATCGTTTCACCCACGGCCATACGCCCGGACGCCGCAGCATTGACCACAGCCAGCGGAGTGCGCTCCCCCATCGCCATGGCTTCACCCAAATGACCTTCAAAACTCATCGCGGTGACGGCGCAGTCTGCCACCGGAACCTGCCAGGGACCGACCATCTGATCACGTACCGACATGGCACCGACACTGCGGTCACCGATAGTAATCAAAAACGACTTATCGCCCACTGTCGGCAAACTCAACACCTTGTGCGCCACATCGGCTAACGCTACACCAGTCAAATCAAGCGGCGGAAACTGATTGGCAACGCTGGTAACATCGCGCAGCAGCTTGGGCGGCTTGCCCAGCAAAACATCCATGGGCATATCGACCGGTGCGTTGTCATGCAACGGATCAATCACTTTCAATTGCCGTTCTTCGGTCGCTGTACCAACTACCGCAAACAGACAACGTTCGCGTTCGCAGAAATATTGGAACAGCGCCAGATCATTCGGCGCAATCGCCAGTACATAACGCTCCTGGGATTCATTACTCCAGATTTCTTTCGGTGCCATTCCCGACTCTTCAAGAGGAATCTGGCGCAGGTCAAACAAGGCACCGCGTTTGGCATCATTGGTGATTTCGGGGAAAGCATTGGACAGGCCACCGGCACCAACATCGTGGATCGACAGGATAATATTATCCTCGCCCATCGCCCAACAGGCATTGATGACTTCCTGGGCGCGTCGTTCCATTTCAGGATTGCCGCGCTGTACCGAATCAAAATCCAGATCTGCCGTGTTGGCACCGGTCGTCATGGAGGAGGCCGCGCTGCCGCCCATGCCGATGCGCATTCCGGGGCCGCCCAGTTGAATCAGCAGGCTGCCGACCGGCAAAGCATTTTTAGCCGTGTGCAGGGCAGAGATATTGCCCATGCCGCCTGCGATCATGATCGGCTTGTGGTAGCCATAGACCTGTCCCGCAACGTTCTGTTCGTAGCTGCGAAAGTAACCGCCCAGTATTGGCCGACCAAATTCATTATTAAATGAAGCGCCACCGATCGGCCCGTCCAGCATGATTTGCAGCGGACTGGCGATGCGCTCCGGTTTTCCATAAATGCCACTACCGGCTTTTTTATTGACCACATCAAAATCATTTTCCCAGGGCTGTACGTGGCCGGGTAAACATAAATTTGACACCGTAAATCCGGTCAGTCCAGCCTTCGGTTTTGCACCGCGCCCGGTAGCACCCTCATCCCTGATTTCACCACCGGCTCCAGTTGAAGCGCCCGGAAACGGGGAAATCGCAGTCGGATGATTGTGGGTTTCCACTTTCATCAAAATATGGGTCAACTCTTCCGTCGCTTTGTATTCGTTACCGTGCTGTTGACCGCGTGCGTAAAACCGAATCACGTTAGCACCTTCGATGACTGATGAGTTATCGCTGTAAGCCACGACCGTGCCACGCGGCGCCAGCTTGTGGGTGTTCTTGATCATGGCAAACAGGGACATGTCCTGTTGTTCGCCATCGATGATCCAATCCGCGTTAAAAATCTTGTGGCGACAGTGTTCACTGTTAGCCTGCGCGAACATCATTAATTCAACATCGGTCGGATTGCGCCTGGCCTCCGTGAACGCGTTCAGCAGATAATCGATTTCATCTTCCGACAAGGCCAGTCCCAATTCCTTGTTCGCCCGCTGCAGTGCGTTGGCACCTCCGGACAGAATATCGATAAATGCCAGCGGCTGGGCGCGCAGTTCCTGAAACAGACCACTCGCTTCGGCCTCATCTTGTAGAACAATCTCAGTCATTCGGTCATGCAACAGGTTGGCAATTTGTTGTGACAATTCACCGGAATTCTTTTTTTGTTGACCGGTCAGTGTCGAGACCAGTCCGGCAAGCAGGCCAGACTTCATCTGCACCCGATAACTGATTCCGCGCTCAATCCGTTTGATCTGGTTCATGCCGCAATTATGCGCAATGTCGGTCGCCTTGCTGGCCCAGGGAGAGATAGTGCCAAAGCGCGGGATGACGACATACAGATTGGTATCTGCGTCACGCTCCCTGTTTTCTTCAAAAGCGTCGCCGTAGCTCAGCAGTGCCGACAGCCGGCTGATCTCGTCGGCACTCAAGGCAGCCTGACTGTCAATAAAGTGAGTGAAGCGTCCGGTTACAGCAACGATGGATGGTTCCAGAGCTTGCAAACGAACCAGCAGACCTTGGGTACGAAATGGAGACAGAGCGTTGGAGCCTGGCAGAATCAGCATAATGAGAGAAGAGTGGCGCAAATTCGGGTTAACAAATCTGCTGGTTTACACGAAGGTCGTGATTATACCGTGATGCAGCACAGACATAAACCTCTACATCAAGGAATGATGGCCTGTTTTTTGGTTGCGTCTTTGGTTGCGAAGTTTTCGGCCCGATAAAACATGCTTTTTTAATCATCATTTCACATTGTGTATTTTGTTTTATAGGCAAATTACTTGCTCGCCGAAATAATTTAACTATAGTGAAAAAAGGTGTGCCCGGGCTTTGGCACTTAATTCACAAACAGAAAACGATGCAACTTCCTGAATCCCGCATTGATTCGCACCGATTGACGGTTCTTGCCATGTATGCAGGAGCGTTTTTGTATTTTGCTGCTCTGGTTCCCGATTTGCTTAACTATGCAACAAGTACCGATTCCTTGGCCGACCACGCTATTGCGGCTCTGGCATTGCTGTCCCTTTTACTGTTTGCGATGGCCTACTGGTATGGCAGCGGACATACTTACGCCATCAATATTGCGATTGTATCGATGGCACTTTCGGTGCCGTTTACGTTTGAGTCGCAGGCGTTTCTTAATTCATCAATCCCACAGGGAATTTGGCTGCCATTCATATTTGCGCTGGCAGTCAGTAATTTTCGGGTTTCTCTCCTGACCTTGGCAGTTTCAATCAGTGCTGCGTTTTTGTCCTACCCCGGCGCATTCAGATCACCGCGCGCGATTGTCGAAACTGTAGTCATCTTTTTGATGCTGATGCTGGGCAGGACCATTGTTAAGCGGCTCATGCAAGACGCCAGTTTGGCTAACCAGGTCAGCACTGAGTCAAATTCAAGCCAATGCTCAGAAAGCAATTTGAGCAGGGAACATCAACTGTCGTTTATCAAATACGCGCCAATCAGCATCGCCATGGTGGATCGCAATATGACCTACATCGCCTGCAGCGAGAAATGGCTTAAGGAAAACCATCGTGGTCACGACAACTTGATCGGTCTGAACCACTATCTGGTCAATCCTGACATGCCGGATGAATGGAAAAATTTGCACCATACAGCACTCGCGGGCACTGCGGTTCTCAACAATGAATTTTTCTGGGAGTTGAGTGACGGGACGCAACGTTGGGTACGCAGCTCGGTGCAACCCTGGAAATTTGAAAACGGCGAAACGGGCGGACTCATCATTTCGCGCGAAGACATCACCGACAAAAAAATTGCCGAATCCGATTTGAATTCAGTCTTGAAAGAATCTGGTGACGCAATCTGGATCAGCGACGCTGCGGGTCGTTTTATTTACGCCAACCCAAATACTTCTGTGCTGACCGGTTACCACGAGGACGAACTGGCCAAACTGAAATTCAGCGATTTGATCCATGAAGAACGTGAAGATGAATTGCAGGAATATCTGGCTCTGACTCAATACGCCAAATTTACCCGGCGCGAATGGATGCTGAATCATAAAAATGGCTCCACTGTCTGCGTTGAATTGACCACCGGTCATTTGCCCGGAGGCAGGATGATAGCGCTGGGACGTGACCTGACTGAAAAAATGCGCACGGAATCGGAACGGTTCAAATTATTCCAGGCCGTCGAGCAAAGTCCCGGCAGCATCGTGATTACCAATATGAGCGCCGAGATCGAGTATGTGAATGCCGCCTTCCTGAAAAAAACCGGCTACACGCGCCTCGAAGTGATGGGCCAAAATCCAAATATGATCAAGTCAGGCAAGACACCACGGCAAACCTTTGAGAATTTATGGGAGACCATCAACGGCGGGAATACCTGGCAGGGGGAGATATCCAATATCAGCAAAAGCGGACAGGAATTTATCCAGTTCACGACCATTTCGCCGATCCGGCAATCCAATGGAACCATCACCAACTATATCGCCATCGGCGAAGACATTACCGGCCGGAAGAAAGGCGAAGAGCGCATTTTCGAATTGGCCTATTTTGATCAATTGACCGGGCTGCCAAATCGCACCTTGTTACTGGACCGGTTAAATCAGGTTATCGCGCTGTCCTCACGCAGTGGCGTGTATGGTGCTTTGCTGTTTATCGATCTGGATCACTTTAAAAATATCAACGATACGCTAGGCCATCAAAAAGGGGATCTGGTTTTAAAACAGGTTGCCGAATGTCTGGCACTGCGTTTGCGGGAAGGCGATACCGTGGCACGTTTTGGCGGTGATGAGTTTGTCGTGCTGCTCACCGGCCTTGGTACCGACGATGACATCGCTGCGGGCAATGCCAAGTCTGCAGCGTTGAAATTATTGGAAGCGCTGAACCAGACTTTCCAGCTGGGAGACGTGGTCCATCACAGCACTGCCAGTATTGGCGTCTCCATGTTTAACGGGAAGTTCTCCAACCCCGACGAATTGCTAAAGCAAGCTGATCTGGCCATGTACAAATCCAAAAAGGCCGGACGCAATACCATGCGCTTTTTCGATCCCAGCCTTGAATCGGCCATGAAGCAGCAAGCCACCCTGGAAGAGGATTTGCGGATCGCCTTGAAGGACCAGCAATTCATTCTGCACTACCAGGGACAATTCACCATTGAATCCAGGCTCACCGGTGCGGAAGTCCTGGTGCGCTGGAAACACCCCGAAAAGGGCGTTATGTCCCCTGCCCTGTTTATTCCTTTTGCCGAAGAGTCCGGGCAGATTCTCCCGCTGGGCAAGTGGGTACTCGAGACTGCCTGTACCCAACTGGCAAGCTGGGAAAATAAGCCTGGCATGAGTCATCTGATGCTCGCGGTGAATGTCAGTGCGCTGCAATTTCGTCAACCTGACTTTATGGATATGGTTTTATCGACAATTTCCCGAACTGGGGCAAATCCGCGTCTGCTAAAACTGGAATTAACCGAGAGTATGCTGATTGAAAATGTCGATGACATCATCCAAAAAATGTTGGCATTGCAGCTTCACGGCATCGGGTTTTCTCTGGACGATTTTGGTACCGGCTATTCGTCGCTGTCGTTTTTGAAACGCCTGCCGCTGGATCAACTTAAAATCGATCAGTCATTCATTCGCGATGTACATAGCGACCCTAATGGCGCAGCCATCGCAAAAACCATCGTCTCGCTGGGCAAAAGCCTCGGCTTGAACGTGATCGCCGAAGGTGTGGAAACTGTCGAGCAGCGCGAATTTTTGGCCAACGCGGGATGTTTTTCCTACCAGGGTTATTTATTCAGCCGCCCATTGGCGCTCGACGACTTTGAAGAAATGGCTGGCGCCATGATCAGTCCCAATCACACACACCTGCTCGGAACATAACGTTGTTTTTTCAATGAAAAACGCACGAACCGATATTTAAACTTGTCGAGTCGCAGAATTTTTCCTAAATTGAAATCGCAGCAGGAACAGAGTCAAGAATGCATGCATGTATAAAACTCGATCAGAGACAACGTAACACTGAATCGCGCAGGATGCGTAATCAAAAGGAAATTAAACTATGGATAAGAATTTTATAAAACTCGGAATCAGTGTAGGAACCGCCCTGCTATGCAGCTCGGCCTTCGCTGATCAAACACTCACCCCAATCGAAAACCGACCCGTCTTCAGCTTCTCCAGCTTTGGCACTATCGGAGCGGTACAAACTAATAACGGTGATGTTTTATACACCACCGGCGGTGAAAAACATGGCGCTGACAAGCAAGCCGATTTTGGGCCCGACACAAAAGTCGGCGGGCAGCTGGATATGAAATTCAATCAGGATTTTTCGGCCACGATCCAAATTTTCTCAAAACAAAATGCGGCCGGCAATTACAATCCCGACGTCGAGTGGGCGTTTGGTAAATTCAAAGTTGGTGGTGGTTTCGATCTACGCCTGGGCCGAATCGGTGCGCCATTTTTTATGACCAGCGATTTCCGGAGCGTTGGCTATACCAATGTCTCCGTCAGAACTCCAATTGATGTCTATGCGCTGGTACCGGTGCGATCTTTCGATGGTGGTGACCTGCTTTACAAAACAGATCTCGGTCAAACAACCATCAACGGGCAGATCTGGATGGGTAGATCATCCGTATTAACAGGAAGAACCAGCGCAGGTGACAGTCTGGTCGAGTTGCACAATATCGGCGGCATCAACCTGTCGGCTGAAAATGGCCCGCTGACCTTACGCGTGGGTACCATGAAAACCAGACTTGGCACCGAAGGCACCGGGTTAAGCGGGTTTAACAGCCTGCTTGGCGGATTAAATAAACTCTCCGCGGCACCAGGATTAAGTTCTCTGGCCACGGTCTCTGGAGACCTGGCAATCAGCGGCAAATTCGCATCATTTACAGGTGTTGGTGCGGTACTGGATTTGGGTAACTGGATTGCCACTGGCGAAGTAGTCAAGCGCACCACCGGCACGACTTATATTCCGACCGTCACTGCCTGGTACACCACAATCGGATACCGGGTTGATACTTTCACGCCTTACGTGAGCTTTTCAAATCGTCACACCAACAGCATTTCTTCGGTCACCTCGCCAGCCGTATCACCGTTGCTGCCGCCGGTAATTCAAGGCACGGTGCCAGTACTGATCGGAGCGAGCAACAGTTTGCTGACCAACACAAATGAAAGTACAGCTGCTTTGGGCGTGCGTTGGGATGCCGGAAAAAACTACGACATCAAAGCCGAATATCAACAGGTTAAAGTGCCAGCCGGATCAGCCGGGCTGTTCATTTTCCCAAATAGCGGTGGGCATTTTTCTAGCGATACCCGGGTCAATGTCGTTAGCTTAGTTGTTGATTTCGTATTCTAACGGGGGAGCATATAAAATGAAAAAACTCATCAAAGCACTAATTTTATGTTCTACCGTAATTGGTATTTCATCCGCCTTTGCGCAAGTTGCGGTCGTCGTTGGCGCAAAAAGCGAGATTGGCAACCTGACCAGTGAACAGGTATCGTCGATTTATCTCGGCAAGACAGATAAATTCCCGAACGGCAGCACGGCGTTACCGTTAGATCAAACCGCAGGCTCAGCGATTCGTGGTTTGTTCTACGATAAAGTCACCGGAAAAAGCGAAGCCCAGGTCAAGGCAGCCTGGTCACGACTGGTGTTTTCTGGCAAAGGAACGCCACCGAAAGAGATAGCCGGTTCAGCTGATGTCAAAAAATTGGTGGGCTCAAATCCCAATACAATTGGCTACATCGAAAAAAGCGCAGTAGATTCATCAGTGAAGGTGGTGTTTTCCGCAGACTAGTGATGCCTTAAGAAACCAAACTTCTGTACACGGAAATGGCTTGATCAACGAAGGTTGATCAAGCCATTTTCCTATCTCCCCGATACAGCTCTCGACGCCTGTTGTGATTCACCAATACATGACTGATCGCGTGTTATGTGATCGCACGACCATATTTTATTTGGCTTCCCAAACTCAATAAGCTCCAGACTGGTCGATTTCTTTACGTAAAACCACTAATATTTTTTGCAAAGATTCATCAATATGATTCGGCCTCTTGAAAAACATAAATACAACAGTAGAAACACTGATTGCGCAACGTTATCCCATCCATTTTGTATCGCTGCGACAGGCAAGGAACTAGGAAAGGCAAAATTGTTTTACACAAAACTTGACGAAAAAATATCCGATTTGCGCATATGACGCCAACAACAACCGACAACTGCGTGAAAATTTTCCGAACAAAATATTACCCATCAACCTTTGGTTCCAAATTCATTAGGTCTGCATCCAACTCATAATTAAATAGTGAAACCACCATGGACAGTTCATTCCGCAAATCCAGTTCAATTCCTATCGTTCAATCTAAATGGTCACCTGTCAAACCCAGCGACACAGTGACCAGTGACGATTCAGATTCGCCGCTCTCCCCGAGCTGCATGAGCAAATTCAAAGCTAACTGGAAGCCGGTAGCAACTGCAATGAGAATCATTGCAGGAGCGATTATCATGGGGGCAGGACTCTTCGTACTATTGACCACCGGACCCTGCCTGATAGGGGCAGCAACCGGACTGGCTATCATGGCATTAGGTTATTGGGTGCTCCCTCCAGACCTTGACCCGCCGACTGAAGAGTCACTGATCGAAGAAGAAGAATTTAGGGAACCAATTGTGTCACCTGCGAAGATGGTAGAGATCCAACGCAAACAACCTGAACTTGAAGAGCACGTCAGACAACAGCGATCCCCAAACAGTCATCCAAATTTCAGTCTAGATTCAGTGCAGCAAATAGATCCAACAAAACCAAATTCGCCACCATCGATGCCGCCTCCTCCGTTGCCACCACGGCATGACACTCCAGGCACATCAGGCGGCCCCAGGGAGGGTGATTTCAGTAAAGGCAACGTTCTGAATACGTACTCTTACGACTAGCTTGAAGGGACGCAAACTATATGATCTCGCCGGTCAAGGCCAGTCGCTATCTGGTGTGGAATTCAATTTATGGGGCAACAGTAAAGTGCATTCAATATCCAACAATCAAATTGATGAACTAGTCAGCAGCGTTATCCAACAACAGGGGCTGCATTTTTCTTCTCATAACGAAGCGCAGCAATATCTGAAGAAAACCAGACTGGAAATGCATGCCTGCTTCGAACACAGCGTCGCGCTGCTGACTGAAGGCTTACAACATCTTCAGGCAAAGCCAGATGGTTACGTTCGTGGCTATGTGTCGAAACAGGCATCCAGAATATTGAACGACCTGCACACCCCGCAAAAATTAAGTGCCATCGTCGCAGAAATTACCCAGGATGAACACGCCTTGCTGTACTTCACACAGGTAGTCAAAGAATTGTTTGACTGCGGAGAAGATCACAAAGCCTTGTCTGCAACGACCGTTCTGATGGCCTTGTTCCCGCTTGATCCGCAACCCTATATTTTTTTGGGAACCATCATTTGGCGCAAAGATGGCGTAACTGCGGCAGCCAGCTACTACGAGAAGATGATCGAATTCATCCATCATCCGGCATTCTGTTTTTTTGCGGCAGACTGCTTTAAAAAAAACGGCAACAGGGAAAACGCAATAGCAGCAATACACCGCGCCCTTGCGGTAGCAGATCAGGCCAACGATGCTGATGCCAGGCATCACCTGCTTGAATTTTTAAAGCAGCTTTAACGATCCGATTTCAATCAGCTTTATTTTTATTTTCAGGAAATTTCAATATGCAGCCAACTTCGAAAGTAACAGTCAATTTTCCACATGGTTTAAACTCAGACAATCACGGGTACTTGCCACGACCCAGTGAAACAGAAGTGCGTGAGAGAAGCGAAAGTACGAGCTCTGATTCAACGGTGAGCGAAACCGAGGGCAGCTCATCGTCCTTTCGAGATGTAAGATCACTCCCTGTGGATGATGTGGTTCCGACAGGTGGTTCTATTCCTCAACACATTTACAGACCGGAACCAACGGATCTTGGTTGCATGAACAAATTTTGCGGTAATTTTGTGAAGGTTATCGGTATTGTTTGTGGCGCTGCGATGGTGGCCGGAGGCATTTTATTTGCGATATCAGGTGGCGCGGTGTTCGGCGCAGGATTAGCCGTTACCTTGCCCGTCGGCGGCGGTATGATTGCCGCTGGTTTAGTCCTAATGGGATATAGTTGGTACAAAATATCGGCTGACCAATTAAAAGGTCAATTACATGGCCAATTACAAGGCCAATTGGATCAGCTTGTTGAACAAATTAACGGAGTCCTTCGAGCATCTAACCAGAATGTTGGCGTAGCAAACCAATTGCGCACTGCACTCTTAGAATTGAAAAATAGGGCGGCCTCGTCGCAGGACCTTCAAAGGCTTTATGACGAGGTTCAAGCACTTCGCAATAAAATCAACAGCATGGAAATTGCATTCGTAGCCAAGACGCTGCAATTAAACCAAATTTCAGTGTCGTCTCCAAGTTCCAGTTCTAGTTTTTCCAGCCAACATAGCTCTCCAGACACACTGCCAACTGGTACAGGCGCATGGACTACCAATTCCCCACTCAAACCATTAAGTGACTTGGAATTGTACTTAAGCCCGGCAACATCACCAGTAGTGGCCGGATTGGATGCGCAGAACATCAAACCACTTAATTTTACTTCCAGCTCAACATTCACCGCGTCATCAAGTTCTAAATTTAGTAATGATTAATGACCAGTGCAGACCGGGACTAACAAGCGTTAAAAATAGTCAGCAGCAATATCAGGATCCCACTTAAAAACAGATTCCCAAATGCTGGTTCGGTAAGCTAAAACCAATCCTCGTACCAGCTGATCACAATGTGAAGGTCGGGGGCGGTCGAACTCTCATTTTTCCCAAACGATGGTTCGCCCCCGGATGTCTGCCTGTATCGACCAAGCCAACTTTATAGTTCAACGCAAGCTGATTCCAAAAGGGACTTCGCGGCGTCACTCACCGATCTAAAATCGTTCCGAAGAATGGCGCTGCAAATACAAGTCAGTTTTTTGATCAGAACCAATGAATTTCCTTACGTACAATCACTAATATTTTCAACCAGGTTTAAATAATAGGATTAGCACCCTTGACTACGGGAAATAACACGTAAAAACACGAATTGATATTTTGCGCCGAACCTTTTTTTTTAAAACACTTCGACGAAACAGAATCAATCCGCCGGGCAATTGCTCTGATGTGCATGCAAAATATTGTCTCCCCATATCCGGCATTTCAGGTGATGTTGGGGCTGGCTTCATGAAGTCAAATTGCCTTTGAAATAGCAAACAGAGAAACCCCAGAAATACTCACGACTGCAAGCCTTTATTCGAAGGCGATTGTCGCAAAGGCTGAAGCGTCATCACCGTACCGATGGTTTGCTGAGAGCATTGACAATACACATCGAAGTGAATTGAAAATAGCATTAGAAGAGGCAACGATAATGCGAAATAATTTTGACGACCAAATTGAAACTATCAGCATCAGCTATGCACGGCAACAGGGATTGAGCTTCGCAACGCATGCCGAGGCGCAGCAGTATTTAAAGAAAACTAAAAAGGAAATCTGTTCCTGTATTCAGCAAGGAAATTCAATGCTGCTTGATGGGTTGACTTATCTGCAGGAAAAGCAAGGTGACCCTGTTCATTCCTATGTTTCTGCGACGGCATCGAAGCTTTTAAAGCATCTGGATTCTTCAAAAAAAACCAAAAAAATTATTGAAGAAATTTTAGACAATGAACATTCCCTGTCTTATTTTTCCGAAGTGATCAAAGCGTATATGGATTGCGGTGATGATTATAAAGAACGCTGTGTTTACTCCGTATTGCTTGCACTTTTCCCATTAAATCCACAAGGCTACATCTGCTTCGGCTCTCTGATCTGGCGGGCAGAAGGCATCGCATCTGCAGACAGGTTTTATACAAAGGTGACTGAAACCTTACAAGATCCGGCTCTGTACTATTTTGCTGCAGATTGTTTTGTTAAAAATGGCGACAGCGAGAAAGCCAAAGAAATTTTGAAACGGGCTCTCAACATGCTCGACAGCTCAGATGATGCAGAAGCCAGATACCAAGTTTGCGAGTTTCTGAATCAAATTTAAAGCGCTGGTTATACCAATAAATTATTTTTGTAGATTTGGATTAAAAGAGGAGCCCACAGCCATGCAAATGCCAATTAAAGTGACCCCTGCCGGAACTCAGGCAATTACACGGTCCGTCAATAAATATGATTACCAACGGAGCCAGTCCAGTCACCCAAGGTGTTTTGACTTACTGCACTTTTTTAAGAAAGCATGGAGACCGGCATTGGCAAGCGTACTGTTCTTGTCGGGGTTAATGCTTAGCCTGCTTGGCATAGGCACAGCCCTTTCCGGCGCTCCGCTGTTCGGAGTTGGTGTGCTCTTTACATCAGTACCAGGCCTCGGAATGCTTGCCGCAGGAGGCGCGCTGATCTGTATCGCCAAGATCATAATCGAAGGGGGTAACAATGATGAGACACTAACATTTAAAGGAACGAGGTATATAGTTCCTGGTTCCGCTCCATTTGAGGTATTTGGGCAAGATATTGAACTTGGCTACGAAGGATATGCCGTTAAGAAAAATCCTGTGGGCTCCTATCCATGCGCTACGATGTATCCGAATAAACCCGTGTATGTGGACTGGAACTGGAACTCGAGCCCGAAAATGCCAGCCTTCACGCCTACGTTTTATCAAACGCCGTTGCAATTCAGCCGAAAAACTCATTATTTTTCAGAAGAGTTAGGTTGGACCCCAAAACGTCGTGTGCAAATTAAAGAGCACGAAGTGCCGGCAACCGGATTCGTTAAAAGTTTGAGGTTGTTTTTCCAAAGAATTCGAACCGGACACGGAACGGCCGATTCTGTGGCTCATCCTGCGTTGGCTCATCCTGTTACACCACTAATCGCCGATGTCCTTGAAAAAATTACAGATAATCAAACAAATCAGAAGCCAAATGGGACAGTCTTTTCTCCAACTATTTTTACAACAGCATTTAACGAAATTGACAAAAATTAGGGAGTCGTGAATTGGAATGGGCATCCAGCCATCTTTTTCAAACAACAAGCAATTTGACCTGGTCAATATTTAAAATGAAAGAAACCGTCATATGGGTTCATCTCTCCTCTCAGCAGCGGGTTCAATGTCTCCCGGCGTGAAACCCGGCTCCGCAAGTTCCGGTCGTAGCAGTGAAAATCCGGTGTTACCAATCCCGCTCGAACAAATGGAAAAATTCAACCGAAATCCGGATGCATTTTCTAAATTTGTAGCAATAGTAAAAGTAAGTGCTGGTGTCAGCCTGTTGTGGATTGGCTTATGCGTATTGATACTGACTGGCCCGTCCGGAGCCGGGGTACTGGTGGGATTAATTCTGATGGGTGCAGGATATTTTCTTACTCCGGAGGACCTTGATGAGGCACCCGGCAGTCTTGACCCAACTGCTGAAATCATCTACCAGGTGCCGCAGGAGTTTCAGTATTATAGTGAAATTTTAGCAGACGGTTACAGTAATTATCTCGATGAACCGTTTGTGCTGAAAACACCAGTGCCCATTGATCTTGATAAATTTGAATACCCAATCCCAAACGAAATCAGCGCACCAAACAGCACAGACGAAGCACGGCAGGCATTAGAGAAAATCCGACCCGATCTAATAACAGTGCCATGCCCATCTACAGAAGGCGATCAACCACAACACGACAGTTCCCCCTGCGGCTAACTTTGAGTCGGTTCAGGGGCGTCCATAATTAAGAACGGCTGCACCTTGCTCCGGTCCGTGTTTCATCAGCACCATATGTAACCAGAGAATCTCATCGAATTTTGCTACGTAGAATCACGGATTTCTATGCCGCACCATGACTACTAGGATGATCCCTCATTTTGTCCGCCACGCACTGCATTGAATAAGCGACCTACATGTGCCACGGTCAATGCAGAATTTCCAGTCCAATCCTCATTACGTTTACTAGGAACCAGCCAATGCGTATCGAATTCGATAAATACCTCGAAGGTATTGCAATCTCCGTCACCCAGCAACAAGGCCTGAATTTTTCCAATTACAACGACGCACAGCAACATTTAAAAAAAACAAAAAGCGAAATCTATTCGTATATCCAAAAAGGGAATGAACTTTTTATGGAGGGTCTGCGCGTGCTGCAAGAAAAAAATCATGGTCATGTTCATGGCTACGTTGCCGGTGTGGCAGACAAGCTGTTAAAAAATTTGAAGTCCGGCAAAAAACTAAAAAGAGCCGTTGATGAAGTTTTGCAAAACGAACATTCACTGCGTTTTTTTGCCGAGGCCGCGAAATCGTTTTATGACTGTGGCGACTACCATCGGGAACAGTGTGTAATTGCAGTACTCATGGGCCTGTTTCCACTCAATCCGCAACCGTATATCTATCTTGGTTCACTGATCTGGCGCAAGGACGGCATTGCCGCGGCAGATCTGTTTTACAGCAATATCATTCAAGTTATTCAGGACCCGGCTCTGTATTATTTTGCGGCTGATTGTTTTTATAAAAATGATGATTTACAAAAATTCAACGACGTTTTAGACACCGCAATATGTCAATCCGAAACATCCGGTGACATTGAAGCAAGGCAGCATCTCTTATCGCTTCGAAATCAAAATCGATAGAAAAAAATACTATTTTTAAATAAAGAGAGGACTATCAAAATGGAATTCAATCGAACTGGAACTGGAACTGGAATTGGAACTGTTACTGGTCAAATCAAACCAATATTGAGACAGATACCAAGCGAAAACAATCACACGGATCTCACCTGCATGGACAAATTCAAAAGAAATTGGAAACCGATACTGGCAGGCGTGGCTTTGATCGCGGGTGGAACGTTAACCATTTTGACAGGACTCATCGCTGGTGGCGCTTTAACATTCAGTGGATTGTTCGGAAATATCCCAGGCTTCATTGCAGGACCCGCTGCTACTTATTGCTTACTGGGTAGCGGTGGGGCAATGGTCGGAGCTGGTGTTACCCTGATCGGATGCAGTTTTTTTTACGGTGGGCCAACAGATATCAGCGCTCCAATTTTGACGACAACAACCAATTCATCGGTATCAAATCAATTCAATGTTCCAATGCCACACGCGCAACTATCTGAGTTAGACGTCCCGGATAATAATAAAAAAACGTTGACTTCTGGCACCAATATCCCAACGTTCAATTCCCCTACTTCGGAAGGTTTACCCTAACAACCCCCAACTAAAATAGCCGGGTCAAAGCGCTTCACTCCTGCTTCCTGCCAGACAAAATACTTACTGGGATTGAGATCAAATTTGCGGATTTAGCGCATGTGAATTTTAATGAAATCTCGCTAGTTATGATCACTTTTGGGATAAAACCGAGGGATAAAATATGCAAAACGGAAGTATTGAAAACTACCGGAAAATCCCGCCAGACGCGATTCTCCATTCCGATCATGAAACCAACGAATCGACATCACTCTCCTGCTGTGATCGATTCAAAAAATCCTGGCAAATTATTTTGGGCATCGCGCTGGTTGTTACTGGCGGCTTGGCTGTTGCAACGGGTCTGATTGCAGGCGGAATGATTACTGCCAGTACCCTCGTCGGATTTGTTCCAGGAATCGTCCTCGGCCCAGCCGCCGGTTATGCCATGGTGTCGGGTGGGTCATTTGCAATCGGACTGGGCCTGGCGCTCATTTTATTTGGTTTGACGACTGAGGCCAGAACGAATCCGGCCTCAAATTCTGAACAGAATCCAATTGATACTGGGTACGGTAACGCATATTTCAACCAAACTGATTTTCGAACATAAGTGTTGTGTCGGCGGAGCCCAGCCCAGAAAATAGAAGTTAAACAGGTTCAATTCAGCAATGCTCAGGCGTTGCCTTGTCGTAAAAATCAAATAAAAACCACAAATTCATCAGCTCTGGCCAGCGGTCAGACGCACAACCATTGAACCTGGCCTGTTCTTCCGGCACAATCATGCAATCTTTCTTTGAGGAAAATTGATGAGTGCCAGCCAAAGCGAACCTGCGGGAGCCCTGACTAATCCCTCGACAAACAATCATCACGGTGCCGATATCCAATGCGGCAACTGCGGCACAACAATCACCGGAAACTTTTGCCAGGAGTGCGGCCAGTCTGCCCACGTGCATCACTCCTTGTTGCACCTGATCGAAGAGATGATGCACGGCCTCTGGCATTTTGATGCAAAAGGCTGGCGCACTTTGCCGCTGCTGGTTGCCTACCCCGGCGAATTAACCCGTCGCTTTATTGATGGACAGCGAGTACGGTTTATCTCGCCGCTGGGCCTGTTTCTGTTTATGGTGTTTTTCATGTTTTTTGTGTTTTCCTTTTCCATGGCCCATACCATTAACGTTGGTGACAAGGAAAAGGCGAAAGTAGAGACGGCCAAGGCCTTGAAGGAACGTATTGAAGAAGTTAATTCTGAAGTCGCCAAAGCGCAGGCTGAACTGGCTCTGGCGAAACAAACCGGCAAGGATATCGACGATAAACAGGAAGATCTGGATTCGGCACTAATCGAACAAAAAGCGTTAAACGTCACAGCAAAACTGAATGTGCTCGGCGCACCAACCAGTGCTTCGGAACCACAAAGTGACGAGGATGGAATCACCACCAATCTTACCGGCAGTAAAGCCGCCGAACTGAAAAAAATCTTCAGGCACGCGCGTGAAAACCCGGAGCTGGTCAAATACAAAATGAAGAACAATGCCTACAAATTTGCCTTGATTCTGGTGCCGCTGTCGCTGCCCTTTTTGTGGATTATGTTCATTGGCCGCAAGGATATCAGCATGTTTGACCATGCCATTTTTTCCCTGTATTCGCTGTCTTTCATGGCGTTCTTTGCCGCTCTGGTGAGTCTGATTGCGCAATATGGATCGGAAAGTCTGGCCGCCATTCTGTTTGTCTTCGTTCCGCCGGTTCACATGTACCGGCAGCTGAAAGGCACTTACGGCCTGACGGTAATCGGCACCTTGTGGCGCACGTTTTTTTTGGTTTGCACAGCCGGCTTGATGATCCTGATATTTTTGATCTTTATTGCGCTTAGCGCGACTTAACTGGTCAGTGCCGGCAAAATCTTTCCGCGGCATGAACCAAATCCAACCCGATAATTGTCAACCTGCGCCCAGCCGCGCAGGGTCAGTGTGTCACCATCTTGAATAAACTTACGCTGACTGCCATCGGCCAGTGTCAAGGGATTGGCGCCATTCCAGGTCAACTCCAACAGACTGCCGAACGAATCTGGCGTTGGACCACTGATTGTTCCTGAGCCCATCAAATCCCCCACCCGGGTATTGCAGCCAGATACGGTGTGGTGCGCCAACTGTTGCGCCATGCTCCAGTACATGTACTTGAAATTGGTTTTACAGATGGTGCTGACCTGCTGGCTTTGTTCGGGTGTCAGTTCGACCTCCAGCTGAATATCAATACCGTAATGACGTCCTGTCTGATGCTGCAAATACTGCAGGGGTTGCGGCTCCTGCACCGGCGTTGCGACTCTGAATGGTGCCAATGCTTCCATTGTCACGACCCAGGGAGAGATGGTAGTGGCGAAGGTTTTGGAGTTGAATGGGCCGAGCGGGACATATTCCCAGGTTTGAATATCACGCGCACTCCAGTCGTTTAACAGGACCATCCCGAAAATATGCTTCTCTGCATCGGCGCATGAGATTGGTTCACCCATAGCATTGCCGCGGCCGATGATAAATCCGGTTTCCAATTCGATATCCAGTTTTTTGCATGGGCCAAATTCAGGTCGTTCCTGATTGGGAGACTTGGTCTGACCATTCGGGCGACGCACTGGTGTGTCGCTCACGATTACTGACGATGCACGTCCGTTGTAACCGATAGGCATTTCCAGCCAGTTCGGCAACAAGGCATTTTTGGGATCGCGAAACATGGAGCCGACATTGGTAGCATGTTCTTTGGAAGAGTAGAAATCAGTGTAACCGCCAATCTCTACCGGCAATAACATCTGGGCCGATTGCTGCGGAATCAGCGCCTCAGCGCGCAATGCAGCGTTGTCACGCAAGATCGGATTGTCCGCGCGCAGCAAGTCACTTAGCTGGACGCGCACCAGGTTCCAGGTTGGCACACCCAGTTCGATAAATGGATTCAAACTACCGGCATGGTAGACGTCGGCAGTGGTAATCAAACCAGCCTGCTGCAGCACCGCCAGATCGACAATCTCATCACCAATTGCCACGCCCACGTGCGGCTGAACCTGCCGGGAAGAGGTGAACACGCCGAACGGCAGGTTCTGGATCGGGAAATCGTGGTTCAGCTCGTTTGCTGAACTGACCCAGCTGTTTAACAATGGATCGTGTGTGGCATTGAGTGTCATTATTTTTTTTCCGGATTAAAGTGTTTCGACAGGCCCTGCCAGCATTCAGCATAGTTTGCCTGAAGCTGCGGCGTTTCCATGGCAAAGCGGGTTGGGCGCAAGATGCTGCGCGTTTCAAACATGAACGCCATTGTATCCCCTACTTTGTGTGGTTTGGCTGTATCTGAATGGGATGCCTTCTCAAAGGTCGCTTCATCCGGACCATGGCCCGACATGCAGTTATGCAGACTGGCACCACCGGGCACAAAGCCTTCCGCCTTGGCATCGTAGGCGCCGTGGATCAGCCCCATGAATTCGGCGGCGATATTGCGATGGAACCAGGGTGGGCGGAAGGTGTTTTCAGCAGCCAGCCAGCGCGGCGGGAAGATCACAAAATCCAGCGTGTCCACGCCCGGCGTGTCGCTTTGTGACTGAAGCACCAGAAAAATCGAGGGGTCGGGATGATCGTAGCTGATTGAGCCAATGGTATTAAAGCGGCGCAAATCGTATTTGTACGGCACATAATTGCCGTGCCAGGCAACCACATCAAGCGGAGAATGCCCGATTTTGGCCTGCCATAAATGACCGCTGAATTTGGCGATCAGCTCAAAATCGCCGTCTCTGTCTTCATAGGCGGCAACCGGCATGAAAAAATCGCGCGGATTGGCCAGGCCATTCGATCCAATCACACCCAGATCAGGCAGACGCAAGGCGCCACCAAAGTTTTCGCAAATATAACCGCGCGCCGCACCGTCCGGCAAGCTCACCTGAAACCGGATACCGCGCGGCACGACTGCAATTTCTTGTGGCTCGATCAGCAGGCAGCCCAATTCTGTTTTGATCAACAGACGCCCATCCTGCGGCACGATCAGCAACTCGCCATCGGCCGAATAAAAATAGCGATCAAGCATATCAGCGTTGGCCGCGTATAAATGAATGGCACAGCCGGTTTGCGCATCCGGTGAACCGGTGCCCGCCATGGTCACCCAACCACTAATAAAATCAGTCCGCCCCGCAGGCATCGGCATCGGATTCCAACGCAATTGATTTGGGCTGGCCGGCACCTCGGTAAAATCGCTGACGATCAGACCATTATCGATTTGCCTGAACGGCTGGTGCATGGCACCGGGACGGATGCGGTAAGTCCAGCTGCGCCGGTTATGGCTGCGCGGCGCGGTAAATGCCGTGCCGGAGATTTGCTCGGCATACAGGCCATACGAAACACGCTGCGGAGAATTCTGCCCCACAGGCAGTGCGCCCGGTAAGGCTTCGCTGGCCAATTCATTGCCGAAACCGGTTTGATATTGCAGATCCATAAGCACGCTCCGATTGTTCGCTTCAATTAATCCGGCAACTTTAGTGCAATTTGTCCTGTTTTACGATATAAATACACAAATACACTACATTCATACTGTGAATAATGAGCAAACTGGATCCACGACATATTGATCTGAACCTGCTGGTGGTCTTCAACGAGGTCTATCAGGAGCAGCAGATTTCCAGTGTCGCCAAACGCCTGAATCTCTCACAACCGGCAGTCAGCAATGCTCTGGCGCGATTGCGGCGCACCTTTGACGATCAGCTGTTCGTTCGGACCCGGGAAGGCATGCGCCCTACTCCGCTGGCTGAGCAGTTGGCTGAGCCGATCCGGCTCGCTTTAAACGGATTGACCGAAGCGATGAATGTGCAGGAGAAATTTGATGCCGCCAGCAGCAATCGCCATTTCCGCATCGCGCTGACCGATGTGGCCGAACTGTACTTCATGCCGCGTCTGATCCAGCAATGTGCCCGGCAGGCACCACACATCAAGATCAGTACCGAAAGGACCATCAATCGCGATTTAATGTCCGACATGGGTGCCGGACGAATCGATATTGCGATAGGCGCATTCAAAGAAGTCTCCGATGCCTTGTTCCAGCGTCGACTGTTTCAACAAAATTATGTGGTCATGATGCGCGCACAGCATCCTTTGGCAAACGGCTCGCTGACTTTGAAAAAATATTTGTCGGGTCAGCATCTGATCGTCGACTCAAGTGAAAGTCCGTATGATCGGATCAATCATGATCTGGATAAAGCGGGCGTGCTGAGTAAGGCAAAATTCAGCGTGCCGCATTTTACGGCGGTGCCCTATATCATTGCCAACAGCGATTTATTGGTGACGGTGCCGCACAAGCTGGCTGAAAGCGCAGCGCGGCCGTTTCAGCTGCACTATCAGGCTTCACCATTGAAACTGCCTGCATTGCAGACCAATATCTTTTGGCATCGCAGATATAACCAGGATCAGGGAAACCAGTGGCTCAGAAATTTAATCGGCTCAATTTTTGCTGAATGAGTGATTAATTTTTCAGATACAACGCCAATGCCTTGTCCACGGTCTTGATGTGCAGTACCAACCACGACGAAAACAGCTCCAACACCTCGCGCGCCGGTTCTGCATTGCCCTTCATCAGGTCAGGAACAACCTGATGAAATGAACTCAATACCCGGGCGTGCTGTTCGCGATGTGGTTTGATCGCCGGGTATTTGATCGTTTCCATCAAGGCTTCTTCCTGCTGAAAATCAGCCTCGATCTCTTTGATGAACGCAAACAGGCGATCCCCTAATTGCGCATCGGGTGTATCGGCGATGTCCGCCAGAGTCTTGATGAGTTGTTGATGTGCCTCATCCACGCGCGGTTCATCCAGCGATAGGTCTTCAGTCCAGGTTAACTTTTCCATGTCAGCTCCTAAAAATATCAAACGGCTCAATTTGCAGCACTTTGCGCACTCCCACATAACTGGAAACCCCGGCGATGATCAAGACCATGACAAACGCAAATCCGAGGGTGTTAAAAGTAATCATCGCAGCGTAATTAGGGATTTTGTAGCGGGCAATCGTGATCACCAGCGTGACCAATCCGATTCCCAGACCGTAGCCGGTCAAAGCCGTAAAGGTCGCCATAAACAGAATCATGTAAACCAGATCGCGCCCCCTGGTACCGATGGCTTTCAAGGCCCCAAACTTATCCAGGTTTTCAATAATGAAGGTATAAAAGGTTTGTCCGGAAATCGATAAGCCGACAATAAAACTGATCACGGTCATCAGCAAAATATTGGTTCCCACGCCGGTCTTGTAGGTGTAATAGTCCGAGATGTATTGATTGAAATCTTGATCGGTGCGCGCCACGTAGCCATATTTGGCAACCAGCGCTTTGATGGCCGGAATATCCGCTGCGGTTTTTGCTTCTGCCAAGACGTAAGACATGGTAAAGCGTGTCGATGGAATATATTGAATCGCCCGGCTGTAGGTCGTGTACAAAGTCGGAATGCCATTTAGTCCGTTAGCATGGACCCGGGCAATCCCGACAATCACGCCACGATGATCGTTCAGTTCAAAGACGGTGCCGATTTTGGGATTTTGCAGCTTGATGAATTCAACATCATTGACGACGATGAAGGAGTTATCGGCGAAAATATCCTTGATATTTCCCTGCTCCAGATCAGGACGCCCGAACAGACTGTTGTCGTCGAGACCGATCACGTTCACCGACTGTATCGTACCGCTGTCAAGTTTGAGCTGCGCGCCCCCGACAAACAGTGGCACTGCATATTTGACGCCATCGAAGCTGCGCACGGCATCCAGTAAATAAGGTGGCAAAGGTACCGAGCTGGTTGGCGTGGTCACCGCAGGATCCATGATCCAGATTTTTGCTGAAATATTAGTCACGGTCGAATGGGCACGATTCAGAATGCCGGAAAACATTGCCAGCATTTGCACCATTAAAAATACCGCGAAGGTGATCCCGATCAGCAATGCACTGAACTTCGGCTTGTCGTTCACCAGTAACTTGAAACCGATCAGAAAAATTCCGGAGTGTCTCATAGCGCCGTCCCATTCCACCAGCCGCCACCCAGTGCCACAAACAATGCCACGGTATCCTGATGACGCTGCGCCACTGTCTGAATATAGGCAATGTCAGCCTGATGAAATTGTACGTCGGCACTAATCACCTCCAGATAGGAGGCGAGGCCGGTCTGGTAGTTGACTTGCGTCAGATGCAATGCCTGTTGTGCATTGCTGCGCGACTCAGTTTGTGCCGTCAGAGCCTCGGCATCATGTTCCAATGCCTGCAATACCGTTGCGACCTGGGCAAAGGCAGTCAAGACCGTCTGACGGTAGTTCGCCGCGGCAGCCTGATACGCGTCGCGCGCTGCTTCACGCGCATACCATAAGCTGCCGCCACGGAAAATCGGAATCGAAATCGATGGACCAATACTCCAGAACCGTCCGTTCTCCCCGCCCAGATTACCTAGGCTGGTTCCGGTCTGCCCTGCTGTGCCGGTCAGGCTGATACTGGGATACATCGCCGCGCTGGCAACGCCAACGTTGGCACTGGCTACATGCAATTGGGCTTCGGATTGCAGGATATCGGGACGTTGATGCACCAGCTCGGACGGCAGGCTGAGAGGCAGCTCTGTGGGTAGCACCAGCCGCGCCAAATCGATTTCCGGCGCTGTCGCCTGCTCTGGAAACCGGCCTGCCAAAGTCGCCAGCAGATTTTCTGTCTGACTCCTTTGCTGTTGCAGTTGTGCTACCGCGGCCTGACTGCCAGCGATCAGACTGCGCACTGTCAATTGCGCTGAATACGGTGAGGTTCCTGCCTTGACTTGAGCCACGGTCGCAGCAAGCTGTTGCTGTTCAAGTTTGATTAAATCTTCCGTGACGCGGATTTGGGCAGCATACGCGGCGCGCGCGATGCAGGCATTGACCACATTCGCTGACAGCGTGAGGTAAGCCGCCCGGGTCACATAGCTTTGGTACTCCGACTGTGCCAGTAACGCTTCGACCTGACGTCGTTCACCGCCAAAAAGATCCAGGGGGTAGGAAATGCTGCCACTTAATGTGACCACGTTAAAAATACTGGGCGCTGTATGCAAGCCCTGTTCAATCGGAGCGGAACGCTCTCGCATGCCACTCAGTCCAGAGGTCACTTGCGGGAAAAACACGCCATAGCCAGCCTGCAAATTATGTTGGCTTTGGCGCAGCGTCGCGATTGCCGCCTCGAGCGTGGGGTTATGCGCAAGGGCTTCCAGAACGGCCTGGTTAAGCTGCTCCGACTGAAACAGTCTCCACCAGTCGTCCGGGATAGTTGCCCCGACCCGGATGCGCTGAGCCGGTATGGCCGCTTGATCAGGCTGCGCCACTGCCAAATTTTGCATCGCTGCCGGTCTCACATAAGCATCCACGGCAGGCGCATCGGGGTGCACAAAATCAGGGCCGACTGCACAGGAGCACAGGCACAGTGTCGACGCGACGAGCGTGGGCCAATAATATTTTGCAGGCGCCAGCATCATTTTTTTCCTATGTACACATCAACCTGCTGTCCGGGATAGACCGACTTCAGATTTTTGGTGGCAAACCGGAACACCACTGGCAATACCCTTAAATCGACTTTTTCCTGACGTTGATTCGACAGTTCAATTTTGGGACTGACATATGGCTGCACGCGCACGAACTCCAATGGAATTTTTATATCGGTACCGCGCAGTTGCATCTCTGCGCGAATCTGATCTGGTCCAGGCAATTTGGACACCAGAATCTCATCAATAAAACAGCGCACCGACAAATAATGCTGTGGCGTGCTCATCACCACAATCGGGTTACTGCCCTGAGTGTAACTGTCATAGGCGCCCTGAGCCGAAACATAACTTCCGGCGGCGACATTGATTGCCAGAACCACGCCGTCGGAGCGGGCTTTGATCGTATATTTTTGCAGCAGCGCGCTGGCGGCGTTATAGGCTTCCAATGCACTTTGATATTGCTTCTCCTGAGTCGCGATCTCGTAGCTCCACGCCCCAGCCTTGGTCAGAGCATATTGTTTTTGCGCGAGTGTCAGGCTGGCCAGCGCTTGACCCTCGGTGTCTTTGGCGGTATCCAGCGCGTCCTGACTGATCGAACGCGGGTCCAACTGATACGACACCCGACGTTTCTCGTACTGGTCGTGCGCAGTCGCAAAAATGGCCTGGGCCTGATCAACCTGTGCCTTGGCAAGCTCCAGAGTTTCCTTGCGTGGCTGCGCTTTCAATTCCTGCAGCAAAGTATGTGCGGCGTCCGCCTGTCTGTGCAATTGTTCAGAGGTGGCCTTCTGCACCGTATCTTCAATCCTCACTAAGGTCGCTCCGGCGTTGACAGCCTGACCTTCACGCACCAGGATCTGGGTGACCGGACCAGAGACTTCAGGAAAGATATTGATATTTTCACCGGATGCCTGCTCGCTTTCGATCATGCCGTTGGCATAGATTGCCGTTTCATAAGGATTGCTGACCGGCTTGAAGACCGGTGGCTGGACGGGCTTTTCTCTGGTCAAAATATATGCGCTCAACAAGCCACCCACTATGCCAAGGATTGCAACGATAAAAATGATCTTGTTTCTCATTCGGTCCCCTCTGGTGATTCACTGATGCGCCCATCTTCCATGTGGATGATCCGGTCGGCGTATTCATTGATGCGTGCGTCGTGGGTGACAATCACGATGCAACGGTTTTCATTCAGAACTTTTTCTTTAACGAAGGCGATAATCATCTTGCCGGTATCTCCATCCAGGGACGCAGTGGGTTCGTCGAGGATCAAAATCTCAGGGCTGCCAACGATGGCGCGGGCAATGGCCACGCGCTGTTGCTCACCCCCCGACAGCTTGACTGGCAGCAGTTCACCACGGTCTTTGAGACCAACAATCTCCAGATATTTATTGGCCGCGACGATGGATTCTTCCCAGTCCTGCTGTTTGATGATCAATGGTATCGCCACGTTTTCAGCGCTGGTCAGGCGCGGAAACAGATGAAAATCCTGAAACACAAAACCGATCGTATGCAATCTGAAATCGGCTAGCTGATCGCTGTTCAGGGTCCAGATATCGATACCTTTAACGGTGACCTTGCCTTCATTGGGGCGCAATATTCCTGAGATCATGCTCAGCAAAGTGGTTTTGCCGCTGCCAGACGGGCCAACGATAAACAGAATCTCGCCAAAATTGGCAACGAACTCAACCTGATTGACGGACACCTTCTTCGTCTCGCCCTCGCCAAACCATTTAGTCAGTCTGGTCGCGACGATGGCTGGCTTGCGGCCTGAACTGCTCAATGGGTGCTGGCTGTCTGGGGGCATACACTGACACTTTACGATAGCTGTTGCTGGCGCAGGTTGCGCCTCACCTCTATCGTATGGCAGTTGAGTTCGTTGAATTTGAGATAGGTCAACCTCGGATCAAGTCGAGGATCTGCAGCAGGCTCAGGCTGGATAGGTCACTTCGAGCAGTGTAATTTCATCAATACCGGATGGTGTCTGCAATGTGATCGTATCGCCTTCGAAGGCTTTGTTCATTGCGCGTGCAACCGGCGAGACCCAGCTGATCTTGCCGCGCAGCGGGTCAAATTCGTCGACGCCGACGATGGTGATCTGATGTTCTTCCCCGGTCTGAGTCTCATAGCGTACCGTCGCGCCAAAAAACACCTGATCCGATCCGTGATGAACCCGTGGGTCGACGATTTCAGCCAGATCCAGCCGTTTGGTCAGAAAGCGGATGCGCCGGTCAATTTCGCGCAGGCGGCGTTTGCCATAAATGTAATCGCCATTTTCAGAGCGATCGCCATTTGAAGCAGCCCAGTGGACAATCCGGACCACCTCGGGGCGCGCGACATCAATCAGCTGCAACAATTCGTCCCTCATTGCCTGATAACCTGCCATCGTGATGTAATTTTTGGCACCGGGTGGAATTTTGAGCATGGCACTGCCCTGCTCTTCGTCATCTTCATCGGCAATCGTGGTGTTCATCAGTGTGTTTCCTTTTTCAGCAAAATGCACAATCCAGCTAGAACGCATTGAATTAGTGTGTTAATTTATTGCCTTCCCTCTATTTGCTTAATTGCATCGACCCATTTAACCACCTCAATGACGCACCTGAATTCACGCCATTTATTGAAGCGAGACCTGCCATGGTAAAAACCAGTTTGCTGAACACCGTGATTGAAGGCTGTTTCAATGAAATTTACCTGATCGACGCCAGTACTTCAACTTACCTGAATGTCAATCAAATGGCGCAGGACCGCTTGAATTACAGTTTTCAGGAACTGCAGCAAATGCGCCCCTGGCAGCTGGCACGTGACTTTACGCAAGCCGAGTGGCGACGTCAACTTGAACCTTTGCTGGCCGGGAAGCAGCTCAAGGTTGCAATCAGCACCCGCCACACCTGCAAAAATGGTACCCAGTACTCCGTGTTATTACATGTCATGCAGGATACGATAGATGAGCGCCAGGTGCTGGTAGTGGTTGGTAAAGATTTGAGCTATCAACACCGCGTCATCGAGGCAAGCTCTGAAAGTGACGAACGCGCCTCGGCCATCGTTGCCAATCTGCCGGGCGTGGTTTTGCAGTTCTCGCTCAATACCGATGGCACAACGCGTTACCTGTTTTTGAGTGCCAACTGCGAAAGCACGTTGGGCGTCATGCCAGAGACCTTATACTTCAACCCGTCCAAATTCGTTGAGCTGATTCTGTCCGAGGATCGCGGCTCGTATTACGAAACAATGCATGAGTCGGCGCAGATGCAGAACCACTGGAACTGGGAAGGTCGCATCTGGGTAGAACAATGGAACGACATCAAATGGATTCATCTGCGTGCCATTCCGCGTCAGCTGGCAGATTTGAGCGTGATCTGGGAAGGCATCATCACCAATATCACCACCCGCAAATTAATCGATGTGGAACTGCATCTGTACCGCCAGCGCCTGACCGAGCTGTCAGCGCACATTGAACGCATCAAAGAGCAGGAGCGCATGCGTATTGCCCGCGAAATTCACGATGAAATGGGTGGCAACCTGGTCGCCATCAAAATGATTCTGCATACGCTTGAACATCGTTTGCCGGATGACCAGCCGTGGCTGACCGAAAAAACCCAGTATATCGACACCCTGATCGATCGCACTATCGAAGCCGGACATCGGATCGCGCGCGATTTGCGACCCAGCGTTCTGGATCTGGGTATCATCCCGGCGCTGGATTGGCAGATCAAGGAATTCGAGAAGCAGTACAACATTCGCAGCTCGTTTTCGACCAATAAATCGGACATCTCGCTGTCAGCCGAACATGCCACAGCAATTTTCAGGATGGTGCAGGAAGCCTTGACCAATATCGCCAAGCATTCCAAAGCCACTTATGCCAGCCTGGCGATTGTCTACACCCGGACCAGCATCAGTCTGACGATTGCCGACAACGGCTGCGGCCTGAATGCGGACCACAACAGCAAGCCAAATTCGTTCGGGCTATTGGGAATGGCTGAACGATGCAAGGAAATTGGCGGAACGATTATGATCGACTCACAGCCAGAAAATGGCTGTGTAATCGCCATTAAAATACCGCTCATCAACCAGGGCAAGGCAATGCTGTTGGAACACGAAGAACCAAGCAATGATCAACTCTCATTGCTGTAACTGGTTTTAATTTTTAGAAAAGTACAGAGAGAAAAATCGGATGAAAGAGCACACGATTATTGAAGTCATCATTGCAGATGACCACGCAATTGTCAGGGAAGGTTTGAAACAGATTCTGGCGGACACGAAAGATATCATCGTCAAAGGTGAAGCGGAAAGCGGTTTGACGACCATCAAATTATGCCGCGAACATGATTTCAACGTTTTGCTGCTTGATATTTCATTACCAGATAAGAGCGGCATCGAAGTCTTGAAGCAAATCAAAAAGGAACATCCCACCATCGCGGTGGTCATGCTGTCGATGCACCCCGAAGATCAGTATGCGATTCGTGCCCTCAAAGCCGGAGCTTCCGGCTATCTGAACAAACAAAGCGCCCCGAAAGAATTGGTCAGCGCCATTCGCCAGGTGGCAATGGGCCTGAAATATATCAATGCCTCGGTCGCCCAGGAGCTGGCCAACCACATCGACGATGAACATCAAATCAATCTGCACGAAACGCTGTCCGATCGTGAATATCAAACCATGACCCTGATCGCATCGGGTAAGGCCGTCAGTGATATTGCCAAGGAATTGTCGCTGTCGGTCAAAACCATCAGTGAATACCGTTCACGGGTTCTGCTGAAAATGAAATTGAAAAACAATGCCGAGCTGACTCACTATGCAATTAAAAATCAGCTGATTGATTAGAAGACGTGGTGTGACCGATAAAGGTGGCCCGATGCAAACTTCACTGCTACTTGCCGGATTGACTGCGACGCTGTGTGCACAACTGGCATGGGCCGACCCGGGCGACAGCATCTTGACCAACTATGCCGAAAATGGCTTGCGCCAGTTTGATTTTAAAATCGGCACATTCACCCAGAAAGGGCAAGCCAGTGAGGATACCAGCACGCTCGGATTAGGGTATGGCCTGACCGACTATTGGTTCAGCGAACTGTATCTCGGCTACGCCAAGAGCGGCGGCGAATCGATCAAATACGACGCTTCTTCCCTGCAAAACACGTTTTTATTAAGCGGTTCGGATTCTCTGGTCGACCTGGGTCTATATACTGAAATCGAATTCCAGCACGACCGGTCAGCTGGCGACAAATTTAGCTTTGGACCGCTAACGCAAGTCGAATTTGGTTTGACCAGAGTAAATTTCAATCTGCTGTTTCGTCGCAGTTACTACGTCAATTTTTCCAACCCCATGCAAATGGGTTATCAGTGGCAAATCAAGCAGCATATCCAGGCGCCGTTCGATATCGGCCTGCAGGGGTTCGGTGAGCTTGGGCGCTGGGATCATTGGGCACCCAAAGACCAACAATCGCATCAGATCGGACCGGCCTTATTTGGAAAAGTGGCTTTGGGGGATGACCAGATGATTGCCTATAACGCGGCGATCTTGTTTGATGTCTGGGACGATATCCACGCCACCACGTTCAGATTTCAAGCCGTGCTGGGATTTTAGGCGGTACCCATTGTGCGATCCAGCCAACGAGTTGCGTGGCAGGGATCGGCCGACTCATAAAATAGCCCTGCCCTTGATCACAGCCCATCTTGGCCAATAACTGCCAGGCGACTTCCGTTTCAATTCCCTCGGCCACCACCCGCAATCCCATATTGTGTCCCAGATCAATCGTTGAGCGGACAATCTTGGCGTCGTCGGCATCGCTTTCCATACTGATGACAAATGATTTATCGATTTTCAATTCATCGACCGGCAGACGTTTCAGATACGCGAGCGACGAATAACCGGTACCAAAATCGTCGATCGATAATTCCACGCCGGTCGCATGCAGTTTCTCCAGCGTTGCCAATGCGCGGACCGGATCATCCATGATCGAGCTCTCGGTAATTTCCAGACAAAACGAGGTAGCAGAAACCCCGTACCTGGCCAACAGGGAGGAAAAAATGCTGGGTAAATTTTGGTCGAGCAAATCGCGCGTGGAGATATTGACTGAAATTTTCGCTGTAATTCCGTGACTGGTCAGTTCCTTGGAAAGGATCGCCGACTGCTCCAGCATCCAGCGTGTCAGTGAGCGGATGAAACCGGTTTTTTCTGAAAATGGAATGAAACTATCCGGAAAAATCATGCCTCTTTCCGGATGCTGCCAACGCACCAGTGATTCAAACCCGATAAACTCACCGGTAAATAAAGACAGTTTTGGTTGTACAAACATCCTGAATTCACCCAACTCCAAGGCACGACGCAATTCGCTGAGCAAGGACAGATTCTGCTCGCTGGTTTTGTCCAGCGCCGGGTCATACATTACCGCTTCATTGCCGCTGACCTTGGCGTTGTACATCGCCACCTCGGCGCGGCTCATCAAGAGTTCGGCTTCCTTGCCATGCAGCGGATAGCCGGCAATGCCGACTCCGGCGCCGATATCAACATTCTGATCTTCCAGTGCGATCGGCGTTTCCAGGGACACCAGAATACGCGCGGCAATTTCTTTTGCTGAAAGTTCAGTGGCACCGGGAATCAAGACCGCAAATTCATCGCCGCCGAGGCGCGCGACCGGATATCGATCACCGACGGTCGAACTGAGTGGTTGCGCCACTTCAATCAACAGCGCATCGCCAAAATGATGACCCAAAATATCATTCACGTTTTTAAACCGGTCCAGATCCATCATCAACATAAAACAGGTCGATTTTTCAGCGGCCGATCTGGCGATCGCTTCATTGAGCAACAGCTCAAATTGCGCGCGATTCGGCAAATTGGTCAAGGTATCCCAATACGCCAGACGCCGTATTTGCTGCTCATGCTTGGCAATGCCGTCGCGCATGCTTTCAAAGGCAATCGACAGTTTGCGAATCTCGTCATCGCCCTTGATTTCAACCGGACTCTGATAATCACCATCCCCAAGTCGTTTCGCCACCGCAGTCAATTCGCGTAACGGGCTGGCGATACGCCGGGCTGCAAAAAAACTGAACAGGAAGGCGATAAAGATGACGACGCCGGTAATGATGATCAGACTTAGCTGCAGCTGTCTGTAAGGCGCGATCGCTTAGTCGATGGAACGCTGAAATACGACGACCGCACTTTGATTGCCATTTTTGGTAAGGGGCAAAATACGGGCGCTGTAATCACTTTGATTGACCGAGAGCAGGATCGACTCGGCTTTTGTGGCGGCCACTTGCGATAACTGGCTGGCGACACTGGCCGCGTCTTCTTTTGACAAGGTTGAATCGTCGGCAATCCATTCGTTCTGTTTACCACTGACCAGGAAGGTCACATCCAGTAACGACAGGCCGCGCATCTCTTTGGCCAGCTTTAAATTCAATGGAAAGGCCATCGCGATATAACCGATTGTAATTGGCGCGCGCACCGGCACTACCAGAATCTGGTAAGGCTGATTTTCATAGATGCTGATACCGACTGCGCCGTCTTTTTGTTCTGCTTCGGCGAGCAGCTGCAAGATTGACTGCTCCAGATTACCGGGGGCCTGCCTGGTGGTAGTTTGTTTGATCTGTCCATCCAGACTGATAAACAGCGCCAATGACGCATCAATCCGCTCCTGGGTGTTGGCCAGTGCGGATTCAATGGTTTCATTGTCGTTGGAGGCGATCGCCTGGCGGAATCCGTAGTCCTTCGATAAGGCCCGGGCGCTGCTGGTGATGGTCTGCGCTTTTTGTTCAAGCAGCCGATTAAACAGTGGCACACCCAACTCCAGCTGATCGTGGATTGCCGCCTGTTCGTTGACCGTGATGCCGTGCCGGATCATAAAAAAACTGATCGCCTGCCCGACTAAAATCAGGGCAAGAAATATAGTGACGATACGACTTTCAAGCGTCCGAAAATGCATTTTAGATTCAATACGAAGTGGAATTGGAATTATCGCCTGCTTTTTTCACAGTATTTAATTTAAAACTGGCTGCGTTATCGCCTTCGACCAGGGTAATTGACTGTGCCACGGTCTGATCCAACGGGGGCAAATTAAAATGCCAGGCTTTGAGCACATATTTTCCTGCCTCCATGCCGACTAGTCTCACTTTACCGGCTGCATCGGTCTTGCCAAAATACGGCGTATTGACGACCTGAACATAGGCGAGCATTTTGTCATGAATATTACAGCCCAGCACGACCGTACCAACTTTATCGAACAGTTGCGGCTCTGCCGCCTTCCCCGAGTACAGCGGCAAGTCAAAATGTTTGGCCGGTGAAAATGAGTAGACATGATGCTTCACCGAGTCATAGTTCGGGAAACTGATTTCCGTACCGGCCTGTATCACCGTAACCAGTGGCACGAACTGACGTTTGACCTGTGAAATTTCAACCGGCGGCACGCGCTTTAGTTTTACTTCGCCAGCCAGCGGCTCGGCATAAACAACCGCATTTTCGAGCGGCGCCCCGCTGCTATCGGCGACCTGCACCGATAGCGAGGCCGAACGGGATGTTGTCGAATAAAACAGCATCGCCATCACACTCGAAACGAAAATTCGCCGCGCCACCTTGCTTTTTAAATCCATAAAACCTGTCCTGTCATGATGATTAATGTATTGCTACGCCCGACAATCTGCCCAATTCATCGCGCCACCTAACCAGTCTAGAATAAAAATTGCAATTTGCTACAGGTTTTTATAACGGGAACCAAATAAACGGTTTAAGGCCACAAGCGCATAACCTGCTTGTGCAACGCACCGGGAACTCGGGATGTAAATTCGCTGAATTTATGCCATTCATAGGACAGCCTGCGCAGCCGGATAAAATGGCGCATTTGGCCACCGTTCAAGGAGCGCCATGCAGCATAAGCAGGAATAGCGACCTCAACGCAATAGGCAATCCAGCGTTCAGTGATTTTATCCAGCGTGATTTCTTGCGCACGTTGCGCGCAGTTGTCTGCAATTGCGGCACGCAGCGCAGGATCGGCTCAGACTTGTTCAAGCACTTCAATTATCTGTTCCGTACTGTTGACTTCAAAATAATCAAGCGGATTTTTTCGCTCTCCCTGATACGCTGACTCATGCCCAAGTAATGCAGGCACACCCGCCAGCCAGGCGTTGAATAACTTGGTTGGCGGCAGCTTATAAAAAGGAAGTGCAGCAAACGATCTGACTGCCAGCACCGCATCGACATTGCTATAGTCGTTCCATTTTTCCGGATCGATGAGCTGAAACTGGAACCCGTGTTCGGCCATTAATCTCGCAAATTTTTCTGATTTCAACTGCGGGGCAAGTCGGGAATTCAGTCCAACATAAGCAATATTGCTGAATTGATCGCCTCGCGCCGGGTCGCGCGGCCGCAATCCGGACTCGGGCCAATGTGGCATGTACGTGCCCGGCCAGAGCACGGATTTATCACGGATCAATTTGTCATGTTGATTTTGCATCAGGTGCTGCTGCGCATAGGGATGGCGCTGTACGTCAGCAGCAATGCAGATAAATAGTTGCGCTGGACCTGGCACCAGATCATCGGGAAGAAAATCACGATGAGTGAAAATGATGCCCGCTTCCGGGATTTCCGTGCAGATCGCGCAGTCGAATCCTCGTGCTTTTAGCAAGCCGTAGGTTTTGACAGTCCATATATAATTCCCCGGTTTTCGATTGACATAGCACCCTTCCGATTCAGGAATACTGTCGCTGATCTCGGCGTGAGGATAATAAAAATATATGGCTGTCGTTTTTGGATTCAATGCTGTGTCAACCTGATTGTGCAATTTTCGGGTGATCGATACGTCGCCAATCGCCAGGCAACGGTATGCGCCATATCGACATGCAAGATGTCAGCTTCAGAACAGGGTTCCCCAATCTCATTCAAGCCAAATATGATCGTCGTGCTTGTCCCAATTGAACTAACTGCTTTCCGAAGTTTTGTCCATTCAACAACCCAATCAGGGCTGCGGGTGCCGAGGCAAGACCATGTGAAATTGTTTCCCGATACTGAAGCTTATTATCGAGCAGCAGTTGGGTCAATTCATTTAATGCCTGCGGCCAGATTTCCATATGCTCAGTAACGATAAACCCTTGCAGGCTGGCGCGCATGGTCAATAACTTATTGGTATTTTTCAGAGGCAGCGCGCCGCCGCTATACCCTGCGACCATGCCACACAAGGCGATTTTTGCATGCGGATTCAAGCCAGTCAGGCAGGCGTCAAATACCATGGATCCAACGTTTTCAAACAACAGGTCTATGCCTTCCGGCACCATCGCCGCAACTAAAACCTGCATGTCTTTGTCGGTCAGCGCACTCTTGTAATCCATGCAGGCATCAAAACCAAGCACATCGCACACATAGGCGCATTTTTCCACGCCACCGGCGATACCGACCACCCTGCATCCCTTTGCCTTGGCCAATTGTCCAACTATGCTTCCGACTGCGCCGCTGGCGGCAGAGACCACCAAGGTCTGACCAGCTTGCGCGTTCAGCAAAATATTCACACCGTACCATGCCGTCACGCCCGGCATGCCAAGTACCCCCAAATACCTGGTGAGCGGAATGCGGCTGGTATCAACCAGACGCAGCGTATCGCCTTGCGCGATGCCCATTTCGGCCCAACCAAGCATGCCGGTGACATAATCACCCTCTTTGAAATCAGGACATTTTGACGCAACGACCATGCCGGCAGTGGCACCCAGCATCGTCTTATGTAACGGTTGCGGCGGCGCATAACTTTTTACCGAAGACATGCGGCCACGCATATAGGGATCCAGCGATAAAAACAGATTCCTGACCAGGACCTGATTATCAGTCAATTTTTCCGCTGTCAGTCTTGCTGATGTTTTTAGTTCAAAATTTCCGGGAGTGATTTGCCCGTAGGGACGAGATGCCAGTACGATGTGCTGATAGGTTTTTGCTTCTGTCTTCGTCATATGCCCAACCTGTTTTAAACTTCATAGTCCATACACTGGCGCTCTGATCGCACCGCACCGATAAATGGCTTGAGTGCCTGATGGGTTGGATGGTCCTGATAGGCATCGAGTGCTTTTTTATCGGAGAATTCGGTATACAACAGCACGTCGTAAGTCGCTTCCAGATCGGCAGCTGCCAGCGCAACTTCCAGTTTCAGCATCCCTGGCACCAGCTTATCGCAGGTTTCCAGCAGCGCTTTTAATTTCCTGGCATTGCTGATTTTGTCAGCGCCTTCGGCATGGTCTTTCAATTTCCACATCACGATATGTTTCAGCATCATAGCTCCTGAAATTTAAGAGCTGCCATTTTAACTGATTGGCAGACTCCTGATCTGCTAAACTTTGGCGCTTCATTGAACGAAATATCGAGAAAAAAATGAACACCTCCCATCTGGCTGTGAACTATCAGAATATTGTCGATGCCGCTGCCGTACTGAAAGGCGTTGCGCACAAAACACCCGTGCTGACTTCTTCGCAGGCCGATCAACTTGCGGCGGCAAATTTATTTTTTAAATGTGAAAATTTCCAGCGTACCGGTGCATTCAAAATGCGCGGCGCCTACTACGCGATCAGCCAGTTGAGTGCCGAACAAAAAAACACTGGCGTACTTGCTTTTTCATCGGGCAACCACGCGCAGGCAATTGCCTTGGCAGCACATTTGTTGAATGTGCGCGCGTGCATCGTGATGCCCCATGATGCGCCTGCCATGAAGTTAGCCGCAACGCGCGGTTATGGTGCCGAAGTTATTCTCTATCAGCGTGGTGTCGAAGACCGCGAAGTGGTGGCCAGGCGTATTGTTGAAGACCGCGGACTCAGTTTGATTCCGCCGTTTGATCATCCGCATGTCATTGCAGGGCAAGGTACGCTGGCCAAAGAATTGTTTGAAGAAGTCGGAGCGCTGGACTATTTATTTGTGTGCACCGGCGGCGGCGGATTAATCTCCGGTTGCGCTATCGCCGCCGCGCATTTATCGCCGGGCTGCCAGGTGATCGGCGTCGAACCGGAAGCGGGGAATGATGTTCAACAATCGCTGCGCAGCGGCAAACCGGTTGAAATCGCCTTTCCCGACACGATCGCGGACGGTGCCCAGACTCAGCTGGTCGGAAAACTGAACTTTCCGATTATTCAGTCCTGTGTCAAAGATATTGTCACCGTGACCGATGCGCAGCTCTGCCGGCAAATGCGCTTTTTTGCCGAACGCATGAAGATGGTGGTCGAACCAACCGGCTGCCTTGCCGCGGCTGCGGTAATGCATAAAGTGATGGATGTAGCTGGCAAGCGGGTTGGCGTAATTGTCAGTGGCGGGAATGTGGATACGGCGAAGTTTGGACAGTACATTGCCAGTGCGGCGCAGTTCGAATCGTGTTGCCGGTCAACCTGATTCGATAAGTCAATTATGTGATTGCATTTGGTGATTCTTCAGCGATCACTTTAAGCGCTGCACGAGCCAAAAAACCTGACCGTGACTCGTGTTGTCTGCCGTGCTGGTCGTGTTCTAAAAAACTGTCAATTTTGCTGAGTATAAATCTTGGTACGCTGACGTTGATTCTGGCCGGTGTTGGATCAAGCTTGTTGACGTCCACATCCACCAGCATCCAGATACCGCCGTGATAGTCAGGATTATCCAACAATGTATCGATTGCTGAAGGACTGATGCTGATCGGCTCATTTGATTCAAACAAGAGCTCAACATGACTATAAATAGCGTCTTTGGTATTTTGAATCGCTTGATCAATATTTTCGCCACTGGAAAAACAGCCCGGTATATCAGGCACCGTCACACCGTAAACACTCGCACTTTCTTTATGAATGATGATTGGAATATTCATGATTGTCCTTTCTTCATAGCTGCATATCTCGGCACATGGAATTATTCGAGCCCGGCGGCTTTCAGAATATTTTTTGCGGTGCCAATTGGCAGATCTTTTTTGGGGTCAGGGATTGTTATAACGCCTGGTCTATCTGGGTGCCTGTATTGGTGGTGACTGCCCTTAATCCGAACCAATTCATATCCGCCGCGTTTTAACATCCGAATAATTTCAGTTGAGTTCATCTCATCGCAGAAAATTACCGAAAGCCCAATTATTATACACACCAATACACACAATCTGCATTGAAATTAATAAGCTCTTGTTCAGGACATTCCTGAAACACTAAAAAATACTCAAAATAAATCAACTGCCTTGACAATAGCTGCCTAAGCAGTTACAGTGCAGGTCAACCAAATATTGCGGTAAATCAATATGCCTAAATCCTCGAGGCCAGATGTATCTCCTCCAGATCAGGAGGGATTAATCGAGTTTTACAGTCCCGACAATTACGAGCCCACTCAGACCGTGGGTTACATGATGAAGGATGTTCATTACTCGGTAACCAAAATGATCGATGCCGAAATGCACAAGCACGATTTAACGGCAATGCAGTGGCGTCCGTTGTTGATTGTTTTTTATGGCAAGGCCACGACAGCTGCGGGAATTGCCAAACAAATTTGCATGGACACCGGCGCCACAACGCGCATGTTGGATCGTCTGGAAAAAAAGGGATTGCTGGTCAGAACCCGATGCGCACATGACCGGCGGGTCGTGAATTTGGCGCTCACTGACGAAGGACGTCGGATTTGCGAATCAATTCCGACCGATTTGTGCAAAGTCATGAATCACCACCTGAAGGGCTTTACCCAACAGGAAGTAGATACCCTGAAAAGTTTACTGAATCGGATGTTGGTGAACGGGCATACAACTTAACTGCACTTTTATTCAACTGATCTCACTTATTTAATCGACGATGGATTTGGCATGACATTACATTTATTTAAACGCAGCACCCCGTTGCTCGCCGCTTTGCTTCTGGCCGGTTGCGTCAGTTATTCCGGCATCACGCCACAGGCTACCACGACCACAGCGGCGGATCTTGCGCTGACACCAGCTTCAATTCAGTGGCCAAGCGAGCGCGCCTGGGAAGCCCTGCATGACCCAGTGCTGTCCGGCCTGATGGAGCAGGCGCTGGAACAAAGTCCGACGATCAAGGTGGCGCGTGCGCGATTTAATCAGGTGGCCGCAATGACCAAAGTCGCCGACGCTAATCGACTGCCATCGGTTGCTGTCAATGCCAGTGTGACTCCTGAACATTTCACCGAAAACTATATCTACCCGCCTCCGTTTGCCGGATCGGTGTACTCGACGAATTTGCTGATGGTCGATGCCAAATATGAATTCGACTTCTGGGGCAAAAATCGCGCTGTTCTGGCTGCGGCAATCAGTAATGAAAGAGCCGCCCAGGCAGAAATTCAAACCGCGCAATTATTGATCGAAACCAGCGTGGCGAAAAGTTACTTCAATCTGGCGCGCAATCTGGAACAAAAGAAAGTTCTGGAACGAACTCTGGCACAGCGCGAAGAGTTGGTGAACCTGTCGAATCGACTTCAGGCCGCCGGTCTTGAAACAACGCAGGATGTGCAAATTTCCAGACAGAGCCTGCCTGCGATTCGTGAAGACATCATCAAACTGGATGAGCAAATCAGCCTGTCGCGCAATGCCTTGGGCGCCTTGATCGGCAAGGGTCCGCAAGCAACCCAGGATGTTGTGGCGACACTGCCGATCCAGTCAAGCACCATCGTTCCTGAGTCAATACCGGCTGAGTTGATCGGTCGTCGCGCCGATATTTCGGCAGCACGTTCACGGGTTGAAGCGGCCAGCAAACTGATCGATGCGGGCAAAACCGAGTTCTATCCCAACGTGAATCTGACAGCTTTTGCCGGCTTCAGCAGTTTGGGTTTTGCACACTGGCTGGACGGCTCCAGCCGCGACTACGGTGTCGGTCCGGCAATCAGCTTACCGATATTCGATGGTGGCAGATTGCGCGCCAACCTGACCAGCAAGACCGCTGAATACGACATGGCGGTGGAAAGCTATAACCAGACCCTGATTGAAGCCGTGCACGACGTCGCGGACCAGCTCAGCTCGCTGCGTGCAATGGTCCAGCAGCAAAAGCAGCAGGCCGAATTATTGCGCAATGCGGAATCGGTCTACGAGATCGCACAACAGCGTGAAAAAGCCGGCTTGATCAATCGCAGCGCCGTATTGAATGCCGAATCCAATCTCCTGGTCCAGCAAAGCGCGGTGATTGATGTCAGAACGCGAACAGTGGAATTTAACGTCAATCTGATTCGCGCCCTGGGTGGCGGGTTTAATGAGCAAGCCACTGCACACAACACTGAACAGACCGCCACAAAGACTGGCACCTGATTTAGAAACAGAATTTTTTAAAATACGTTTTTTTGAATTTCACTCTCAACTTGACGAGCACTGCTTGCAAAGTAACCTGGAAAAAATATGGATAACACAGCTGAAAAAATCATCCCCGGCAACCCGAAACGCAAGCCGGCCTTAATCGCTATTGCTGTCGTGATTGGCATCATTGCGATCGTGTATGGAATCTATTGGATCATCACCAGTGGCAAGCATGAATCTACGGACAATGCCTACGTGCAGGGCAATATCGTACAGATCACGCCACAAATTACCGGCACAGTCAGTGCGATTGAAGCGCAGGACACTGATTTCGTGCGCGCCGGTCAGACCCTGGTCAAGCTCGATGGCGCAGATGCGCAGGTGGCACTGGACCAGGCCCGCGCGCAACTGGCACAAACCGTGCGCGAAGTGCGCAATCTGTATGCCAACAACGCGACCTTTCAGGCCAATATCAGTTTGCGCGATGCCGAAGTGACGCGCACCAAGAGCGAATTGGTACGCGCCAAAGACGATCTGGCACGTCGCCAATCCGTTGCCGGTATTGGTGCCGTATCGAACGAAGAACTGGAACATGCCAAAGCCAGCCTGATCGCTGCGCAAAGCGCGCATGACGCAGCCGTTGCGGGTGTCCTGGCCGCCAGGGAACAATTGGAATCCAACAAAACTTTAACATCCGGCGTGCACGTCGAAAAACATCCTAACGTGATGCGCGCCGCGGCAAAATACCGCGAGGCATATATCAATTTTCAGCGTACCGTTCTGGTCTCACCGGTCACAGGTTATGTGGCCCGTCGCAGTGTCCAGCTCGGACAACGGATTTCAGCCGGCACACCGTTAATGGCAGTCATTCCCATGGACCAGTTGTGGGTTGATGCCAACTTTAAGGAAGTGCAGTTACGCAAAATGCGGATCGGCCAGCCAGTTGTCCTGATCGCTGACATGTACGGCAAAGACACACCGTTTCACGGCACCGTTGAGGGCCTCGGCGTAGGTACCGGTGCTGCGTTTGCTTTGTTGCCAGCGCAGAACGCAACCGGCAACTGGATCAAGGTGGTGCAGCGTGTGCCGGTTCGCATCAAGCTGGACCCGAAAGAATTGGCTGATCATCCATTGCGGATTGGTCTGTCCATGGAAGCCGAAGCCGAGATTACTGACCAGTCCGGCAAAGCTTTGGCCAACACTGCCAATAACGCCAAGCCAGTTGAATTGGTGCCGGCCGAATCTGGCGCAGTGGATGCGGAGATTCAAAAAATCATTAACGCCAACCTGGCTGAAAAAGCCGGCAAATAATCATGGCCACTTCCAACAATCCGGGTGCCGGGCAACCGGCACATATTGAGTATCCGCCGCTCACTGGTGCGACGCTGGCCTGGGGTACGTTTGCCCTGGCGCTGGCGACCTTCATGATCGTGCTGGATTCATCGATCGCGAACGTGTCGATTCCTGCGATCTCTGGCGATCTGGGCGTGAGTCCGTCACAGGGAACCTGGGTAATCACTTCGTTTGCGGTTGCCAATGCAATATCAATTCCACTGACCGGCTGGTTAACCCAGCGATTTGGTCAGGTGCGCTTGTTTATCACGGCGATCCTGCTGTTCATCCTGGCTTCCTGGCTGTGCGGTTTTGCGCCAAATATCGGTGCCTTGATTGTATTTCGCATTCTTCAGGGTGCCGTATCAGGACCGATTATTCCGCTGTCGCAATCGCTGCTGCTGTCCAGTTATCCCAAGGCCAAAGCCGGGACCGCGCTGGCGCTGTGGGCGATGACGACGCTGGTAGCGCCGGTGATGGGTCCGCTGTTGGGCGGGTATATTACCGATCACATCAATTGGTCATGGATTTTCTATATCAATATCCCGGTTGGTCTGATTGCGGCAGGGGTCACCTGGAGCATTTATCAGACGCGTGAATCGGTAGTGCACAAGCTGCCGATTGATCGGGTCGGGCTGTTTTTGCTGGTGGTCTGGGTTGGCGCGATGCAGGTCATGATGGATAAAGGCAAGGAGCTGGACTGGTTTGAGTCTACCCAGATCATCAGCCTGGCCGTGGTTGCCGTGGTTGGATTTGCTTTTTTTATTGCCTGGGAGTTGACCGATGAACACCCGGTAGTCGATCTGAGTCTGTTCGCACGCCGCAATTTTTGGACTGGCACCATGGCGCTGTCTCTCGGTTATGGAGTATTTTTTGGCAATGTCGTGCTGCTGCCGTTATGGCTGCAACAGTATATGGGTTACACCGCGACCCAGGCGGGCATGATCCTGGCGCCGGTCGGTATCATGGCGATCATCCTGTCGCCCATGGTTGGAAAAAGCATCTCCAAAGTTGATCCGCGCCGCTTGACGACGATTTCGTTTTTGGTATTCGCTCTGGTGTTATGGATGCGCTCGAAATTCAATACCGATGCCGACATGATGACGATTTTGCTGCCGACTTTTGTGCAGGGTGTCGCGATGGCATTCTTCTTTATTCCACTCGTGTCGCTGACCTTGTCAGGATTGCCTGCGCATAAAATCCCCAGCGCGTCCGGGCTGTCGAATTTTGCGCGTATCACTGCCGGCGCATTCGGCACTTCGATCACCACCACAATTTGGGAGAATCGCGCGGCCATGCATCATGCGCATTTAACCGAGATACTGAATCTGGCGAATTTGCCGACCACCAGCACCTTGCGGTCACTACAGACTGCCGGATTAAATTCGGATCAGGCCCTGGCCGTGATTAACCGAACTATCGACCAACAGGCTTACATGATGTCGGCGGATGATATTTTCTTCGCTTCATCGATGATTTTCATTGTCCTGCTAGGCGTCGTCTGGCTGGCGCGTCCGGTCAAATCAGCCGCCGGTAGCAGTGTGGATGCGGGTGCTGCGCATTAGAAAATAAGAAGCGGGACCGTCAAGGTTGGAAATTGCAAAAATGTAGCTACGGAGCTTTGACCAGATAGCCAACCTTGCTGGTGTCCTGCATGCGCCAGGCTACCAACAAGGCAATGGCGCACATGACGGTGACATACCAGGAGAAACTGGATTCATAACCCAGTTCTTTGAGCTTCAGGGCGACAAATTCGGCAGATCCGCCGAACACGGCATTACCAACTGCATAAGACAGGCCAACGCCCAGGGCCCTGACTTCGGTGGGAAACATTTCGGCCTTGATCAAACCACCTATCGAGGTATAAAAGCTGACGATCGCCAGTGCAATGATGATCAAGGCGAAAGCCGCGTACGGATTGCTGATGTCTTTCAGGGTATGCAGGATGGGCAAGGTGCAGACTGTTGCCAGACTGCCGAACCACAACATATTGGCGCGACGCCCGATTTTGTCGGACAGCGCGCCAAACAGCGGTTGCATGAACATGTAACACAGCAGTGCGCAGGTCATCACCGCGCTGGCGGTCTTGGCATCCATATGCGCCGTATTGACCAGATACTTTTGCATGTAGGTGGTAAACGTGTAAAAAATCAACGACCCTCCGGCAGTAAATCCGACTACCGTCAGGAAAGCACGTTTGTGTTTCATCAAACCTGCCATCGTCCCGGCGTCCTTATTGTTCAGACTTTCCTCGCTGGCAGTTTCACGCAACGATTTGCGCAGATAAAGTGCAATGACTGCGGTAATCGCACCCAATACAAATGGAATGCGCCATCCCCAGGCGTGCAGCTGTTCCGTGCTCAGAGTCTGCTGGAGAATTACCACCACCAGCACGGCCAACAGCTGACCGCCAATCAGAGTGACATACTGGAACGACGCAAAAAAACCCCGGTGTCCCGGCAATGCCACTTCACTCATATAGGTTGCGCTGGTCCCGTATTCTCCACCGACCGACAGACCCTGGATCAGACGCGCCAACAACAACAGCACCGGCGCGGCTGCACCGATGGCAGCGTAAGTGGGCAGGCAGGCAATCATCAGCGATCCGGAGCACATCATTAATACCGAAATCATCATCGAAACACGCCGACCGTATTTATCGGCAATGCGTCCAAATAACCAGCCACCGATCGGTCGCATCAAAAATCCGGCGGCAAATACCCCAGCGGTATTTAATAATTGCGTGGTCGGATTACTGCTCGGGAAAAAAGCCGGTGCAAAATAAATTGCACAAAACGAGTAGACATAAAAATCAAACCACTCGACCAGGTTGCCGGAAGACGCACCGACGATAGCGAAGATTCGTTGTCTGGTGCTGATAGCGGGATTCGGGGTTGTCATGGCAGATTTTTCTGTGGATCGTTATTGGGAAAGCGGCATGCCTTTGGTGCCAGCATAAAATACGATCAGTACGACGCCCTGATCACCAGTTACCCCGCGATGCGCACTGTCAACCATCTCAGGCAGAACCTGGCCGGTGGTCAGCACTTTGCTTTGTCCACCATCCTTTTTTTCGACCCTGAGTTCGCCGGATTCCACGTAACCGGCGTTTGGCATTGGATGGGTGTGCCACGGTAATTCAGTATGAGGTGGAATCGTAATTTTTACCACGGTAATTTCCGGTGCCGCTCCTGGATAGGCCTGATACGGCGTGCCGTCCCACGAGCTGCTGCTGCGCAGCAAAATTTCCGACTGAACCACGGAATCGCTGGCAACTGCTGCGCTGGCGCAAAGCAGAAAACCCAATGTGGCGATGAGCGTTTTCATTGAAGTCAAGTACATAGAATCCCTAGCAAAGTGTTAAATTAAAAAAAGGCCCGCAAGAAATTCTGGCGAGCCGGGGGATTTAACAGGACATTACGTAGCGCGACAATACGCGATAACCCCGATCAGGTCATTGAGTCCGGTCTGGCGGGAATCATTACTCCACGTTGCACCGCAGGTCTTGCCACAAACTGGTCCAATGCCCGCTGTACTTGCGGATAGTTTTCAAATCCAACCAGATCGCCAGCAGCATAAAAACCGATCAGATTGCGTATCCACGGGAAGGTTGCGATATCGGCGACGGTGTAGGTGTCACCCATGATCCAGGTCCGTCCAATCAGTCTTTTTTCCAGGACATGCAGCAATCGTCTGGTTTCTTCCACATAGCGATCACGCGGCCGTTTGTCTTCAAAATCCTTGCCGGCAAATTTATGGAAGAAACCGACCTGCCCGATCATCGGGCCGATGCCACTCATCTGAAACATCAACCATTGCAAGGTCTGGTAACGCTCGCCGAGATCTTCCGGCATGAACTGCCCGGTCTTGGCAGCCAGATAGATCAGGATCGCGCCAGACTCGGACAACGCCAGCGGTTGTCCATTCGGACCGTTCGGGTCAAGAATTGCGGGAATTTTGTTATTGGGATTGAGCGATAAAAATTCCGGCGACAGTTGATCATGGGTGGCGAAGTCGACCAGATGCGGCTCATATGCCAATCCGGTTTCTTCCAGCATGATCGAGACCTTGACACCGTTCGGCGTTGGCAGGGAATACAGCTGAAGCCGCTCAGGGTGCCGGGCTGGCCATTTTTGGGTGATTGGAAAGTGTGACAGATTGATTGCTGTTGCGTCATACATCATGCGGCATCCCTTATCAATAGTGCGGTGGTTTTTCGTGTGGAAGTCCGGTTTGATTTTGATTGCCGGTCGCTTCCTTGAAACGCTTGACCAAGGCGGCGCACAGCATTTCCAGTTCGTCGATTTTCTTTTGCTGTTGATAGACTTGCATATTCAAGGTTTCCAGTAAATCTTCCTGACGGGTCAGCTTGATTTCTATATCTTCCAGTCTTGGTTCATTCATTATTGCTTCACCATTTTTTAAATTAGCGCATCTGCGCCAGTGCCTGTTCAATATCGGCAATCAAATCGGCAACATCTTCCAAACCGATATTGAAACGCACCAGTTGGCCCGGCAAGGCCCAGTTGCTGCGCATTGTCTGCATGCGATAGGGCACACACAGACTATGCGATCCGCCCCAGCTGTAGCCGATCTTGAACAGGGTCAGGCTGTCGACAAAGCGATCGGTTTGCGGTTCCGTGAAGCTGCCATCGAAGATCACTGAAAAAAGTCCGCCCGCGCCGGTGAAGTCGCGCTGCCAGAATTCGTGACCGGGACAGTCTTCCAGTGCCGGGTGATACACCCTGCTGATTTCCGGACGACTCTTCATCCAGCTGGCAATTTTTCTGGCGTGTTGATCATGCGCGGCAAAGCGCAGCGGCATACTGGCCAGGCTGCGTAAAATCAGGTACACGTCATCCATGCCGACACCCATGCCCAGCGTCATGCGCACAAATTCGATGCGATCGTGAATGGCCTGATCGTTCGTGATCACCGCGCCCATTAACACGTCCGAGCCACCACTTTGATATTTGGTGAGCGCCTGCATGCTGATATCCACGCCGTGCAAAAACGGTTTGAATGCGATACCGGCCGACCAGGTGTTGTCGATGGCCACCACGACATTGCGTTCATGCGCCGCCTTGCAGATGGCGGGAATATCCGACACTTCCATGCTCACTGATCCGGGCGCCTCTACCCAGATCAGGCGGGTATTATCCTGAATCAGGGCGCTGATGCCGGCACCGATCATCGGATCATAAAAGCGCGCGGTGATGCCGTAATCACGGGCCAACCACCTGGCCATTTCACGGTTCGGTCCATAGACATTATTGGTCAGCAAAACATCATCGCCCTGCTTCAGATAAGCCAGATTAACCAGTGCAATGGCAGCCAGCCCGCTCGGTGCCAGCATACAGTGCTGACCACCTTCAATGGCCGCCAGCTGGGCTTCCAGCGTGCGTGAGGTGGGTGTGCCTTGCAGTCCATAGGTATAACTTGATTTATCTGCCCAGTTGCTGCCGCGCATGGCCGCCACATTTTCAAACAACACCGTCGAGGCGTGATGAATGGCGGTCGGTATCGCCGAGAAACCTTCCGGTGCCGTGTATTCAGGATGAATGATTTTGGTTGCAGGATGTGGTTTCATAGGTCGATCAGATTAGATAGGTTCAGCCCAAAGATCATGCGCATCGGAGGTGGTGATGGTGACATCAACAAATTCACCGACGATCAATTTTTTGTGTGGCTCAAAATGGGGTTTGACATACACGACGCCATCGATTTCCGGCGCGTCGGCGCTGCTGCGCCCTACCCCGCCCTGACGATTGACTTCATCCAGAATCACGCGCATGGTTTTGCCGACCTTGGCCTGCAGACGTTTTTTGGAAATCTGTTCCTGCAATTCCATCACGCGGCCGCGGCGCTCCTCGCGAATTTCTTCCGGCACCGGATTGTCCAGGGCATTGGCCGTTGCACCATCTACCGGCGAATAGGCAAAACAGCCCAGGCGATCGATCTCGGCTTCCTTCAGGAAATCCAGCAGATAGGAAAATTCAGCTTCGGTCTCACCGGGAAAGCCCGCGATCAGGGTGGAGCGGATCGTCAGATCGGGACACATCTTGCGCCACGCTTCAATGCGATCCAGGTTTTTTTCGCCACTGGCCGGACGCTTCATGCGCTTCAAAACATCAGGGTGAGCATGCTGCAGCGGCACATCCAGATACGGCAAAATAATGCCGTCCTGCATATGCGGGATGATCTGGTCGACATGCGGATATGGGTACACATAATGCAGGCGCACCCACGCGCCATAGCCTTTGGCCAACTCACCCAGGGCTTCAACCAGTTGCGTCATGTGGGTCTTGACCGGTTTGCCGTTCCAGAATCCCATGCGGAATTTGACATCGACACCGTAGGCGCTGGTGTCCTGAGAAATCACCAGCAATTCCCGGACCCCGGCTTTAAACAGATTTTCTGCTTCCAGCATCAAATCGGCAATCGGACGTGACACCAAATCGCCGCGCATCGACGGGATAATGCAAAAACTGCAGCGGTGATTGCAGCCTTCGGAAATCTTCAAATAGGCATAGTGTTTTGGCGTGAGCCTGATTCCCTGTGCTGGCACCAGGTCCATGAATGGATCATGCGGCTTCGGTAAATATTTATGCACCGCCGTCATCACTTCAATCAACGCGTGCGGGCCGGTTACTTCCAACACCTTGGGGTGGATGGCTTTGATCATGTCGTTACCCTGGGCGTCTTTTTTCGCGCCCAGACAACCGGTCACAATGACTTTGCCATTTTCGTGCAGCGCTTCACCGATGGCGTCCAATGATTCCTGCACTGCCGCATCAATAAAGCCGCAGGTATTGACGATCACCAGATCGGCACCGTCGTAGGATTTGGCGGTTTCATAACCTTCGGCGCGCAGCTGGGTCAGGATTTGTTCGGAATCGACCAGGGCTTTCGGACAACCGAGGGAAACGAAACCGACTTTGGGGGAATGTGAACTATCAGACATGGGGGAAATTTTAAGATTGAAACGAAGCCGCCATTGTACCCTATCAGTGCTGCGCAACTCTCAAATAGTAAAAAATCAACTCAGCTGATTTCTGCGGCAATTTTTGCGTAGACGCGCATGTCGGCAAGCCCGCCATCGAGCCCGCCGCGGTCCCAATTACGCAATACACCTTCCAGCACGAAGCCGGCTGCTTCGGCGACTTTCCAGCTATTGACATTGGCATCGTCGGCGCGGATCTCAACGCGCCGGGCAGCAAGTTTATCGAAAGCGAATCCGGTCAGGGCGTGAACGGCTTCGACGATATATCCTTTGCCCTGCGCACCTGTCCGGCACCAGTAGCCAATCTCAAATCGCGGCACGGTCCAGTCAATCCGCAGCAGGCTGATACTGCCGATGAAACCATGATCGGCTTTTGAAAAAATAAAATAGCTGAGGCTTTCGCGTTTGATGAAATTGGCGCGCCGTTCCCGGCAATGCCTTTCTGAACTGGCCAGCGACGGTTCCTCTTTGACCCAGGTCAGATGGGCCAGATAGCGTCGCAAATCCTGCAACGATTCCTGCACGGCGGGAAAATGCAGCGTGCCATCGCCCGGCATCACGGCGCGCAGCACCAGACGTTCGGTATCAATTTGTTCTGCAATATCCAGCAGGATCGGATCGAAATGCATGGCACGATTTCAGTGAAGACAGGCGCGCATTCTATCCCGAACAAATCCTTCTGCGCCAGCCGCGTAGCAAATTGATATCAATATTTTTTTATTGGAAGTCTGCCCTGCAATGATAATATTGCTCGCCTGAATATCCAGATTCCACTGATCACTTATGAGCAAACGCACGGCGCACAAATCCTCGCAGAACTTCGTCTTTGAAGGCCGTCAATTTATTGCACACGGCGTCAATTCGCAATTCTGGCACGACATTTACCACTACGCGATGACGTCCACCTGGCCGGTGTTTTTTGCGGTGTTCGCATCGACGTTTCTGTCTTTGAATTTTGTGTTTGCAACCTTGTACAGCATTGGTGACAACGCGGTTGCCAATCTTTATCCGAGCGGATTCTGGGGCGCTTTTTTCTTCAGTGTCGAGACCCTCGCTACCGTTGGCTATGGCGACATGCATCCGCAATCCGTGTATGGACACATCGTTGCAACTGCCGAAATTTTTATCGGCATGGTCGGCATTGCAATGATGACCGGGGTGATGTTCGCGCGCTTTTCCCGACCCAAGGCAAAAATTCTGTTTACCAAACATCCGATCACCTCGCATCACAACGGTGAATATGTGCTGTCGATCCGGATTGCCAACACGCGCCTGAATGTCATCGCGGAAGCCTCGGCCAAACTGCGTCTGCTGCGACTGGAAACGACTGACGAAGGCGTCAGGTTCATGAAGATCATCGATCTGCCACTCAAGCGTGACCAGCATCCGATGTTTGCAATGGGCTGGAATCTGTTCCACACAATTGATGAGGACAGTCCGTTTCATCACAAAAACGCCAGGGACTTTGAAGCCTGCAACGCGCGCCTGATCCTGAGCATCGAAGGTGTCGACGAAACCACCAGTCAAACCATCCGGGCCCGCCATAACTATCCCTGGGATACGTTCCGCTTCAATCATCGCTATGTCGACATCAGCAGCTTCGACAGCAATTCGATCAGCCACTATGACTACAGCATGTTTGACGAGATTGAAGTTGAGGCTCTGGCCCACGACACGCCATGAGCCCTGCCGCACCGGTCCTGACCCTGACAGCGGCGCGCAATCTTCATCTGGCCGCGCAAGGCCTGCTCACGCCACCACCCGGGAATCCTGACCGGCAAAGCGTCCTGCAGGCTATTCGCCAGATGGCCGTGCTGCAGATCGACACCATCAATATCGTGGCAAGGAGTCCGTACCTGGTGCTGTGGAGCCGCCTGGGAAATTATCAGCCGATCTGGCTGGACGAATTGCTGGAACAAGGCAGTCTGTTTGAATACTGGGCGCACGAAGCCAGTTTTTTGCCGATTGAAGATTTTCATTTATATCGCCATCAGATGCTGTCCCGCGAGGGCATGGGATGGAAATTCAATCACCGCTGGCTGGCCGACCACAAAAAAGACATCAATCTGATCAAAAAACATATTCGCGACCATGGTGCCGCGCGCTCGATTGATTTCGCCAGACGGGAGGGCAAGGCGGGCGGCTGGTGGGAATGGAAGCCGGAAAAACGTTCGCTGGAAGTGTTGTTCACGATGGGCGAGTTGATGGTCGCAAAGCGCCACAATTTTCAGCGCGTGTACGACCTGCGCGAACGGGTTCACCCCGACTGGGATGACAGCCGTGATTTGGTCAACACACTGGAATGCCAGCGCCAGCAAGTGCTGTTGGCGGTCAAGGCACTGGGTTGCTGCAAGGCGAGCTGGGTGGCCGATTATTTCAGAATGGCCAAACTCGATCCGGGTATTTTGCCGGACCAGCTTGCGCAGCAGGGCGAATTGCTCACCGCGCAAATCAAAGGCTGGGAGGCACCGGTGTATATCCATCCTGATCACGCCGAACTTTTACAATCCGCTCTGGATGGCAAACTGAAAGCCACCGCCACGCGACTGCTGTCACCGTTCGACCCGGTCGTGTGGGACCGAAAACGGGCACTTGAATTGTTTGATTTTGATTACCGGCTGGAGTGCTACACCCCGGCGGAAAAACGGCGTTACGGCTATTTCACTTTGCCCATTTTGAGGCGCGGCGCACTGATTGGCAGACTCGACGCCAAGGCGCACCGCCAACAGGGCCGGTTAGAAATCAAGAGTCTGCATCTGGAACCGGCTGTCAAAATAAGTCAGGCGCTGGCCAACGACGTACAGACCTGCCTGGCTCAGTTTGCCCAGTGGCATGGCACACCGGAACTGGACTTCACCGGCGTGAAATCCGCTCCATTGACAGCCCTACTCTTTGACGCCCAGTAGCAAGCGTTTCAACTTGGTATCGTAGACATTGTCCCCGAGCCAGATTTTCAGAATCGACTGCATCAGCAATTGGTTCTTCAGCGGTTCGGCGACCTGTTTGTTATTCCACGAAATGACGGTTCCCTTGCTGGGTATCCAGTCGATATACATGACATCGCCCACATTCCAGTCACCGATCGCGCCAAAACCCATCCCCAGCGTCAGGATCTGATTAGCAATGATCAATCGGTCATCCTTGCTGGTATTGGCATGAACATCGGCAATAAACCTGCGACTCATGGTCTCACTCTCGACCGACTTTAACATCGCGATTTTCACTCTGACGATGCCCGGCAAGGCCAATATTTCCTGCGCTGTCGATTTACGGACCGGCATATAAATCCCCACCGTATAAATCTTGACGCGATTGACCGACAGCGGGCCAGACCCGTTTAACAACAGGGTCTGTCCGTCCACCTGCACGTTGTCCTCGAATGGACTGACGACAGGTTCCTTGCTGGTGGCCGCATTGCTCACCCCGGCCACCATGACGACGAGCGCAATACATACATGGCTCAAATATCGACTGGCTTTCATCTTGCCTCCATTGAAGGTTTATTCCTTCTGTATTTTTGTCTGGCTTGTGTGATGACGCGGACTATCAAAACAGATGGCTATACGTCAATACCAATAAATTGCCTTGCGGGCGGTTGCGCACACCAGTTTCAGCCAGCCATTTGAACTCAACCTGATTTTTTAAATCGTCAGTCTGATAGCTTGCGATCGGGCCAAGCGACACAATCCGCGCCTTGAAGCCATTGACAATCGGAACCAAGGCCGAGTTATTCGGATCTTCATCGTTGGTAGTCTGGTTCAGATAATAGCCCTGCAAACCGGCTTTGATATTATTTGAAAACTGATAACTGCCCAGATATTCCAGCGCCATGTACTGGCCGGATTTGTACTTCGTGTCCTTGTTGACGGTATTGAAGTTATAGCTCAGCGCCGCAGCGAAATCAAAGCCGGACTCGGTTGAATAAGCTACCGACGCCAAAGGACGCAAGGAATAGTGATTCAGGCCCAGATTGACCTGACTGGTTTTGTCATACGACCCAGTTGGCGCGTCAATATTAAACGCCAGCAGATAGGAAACCTGCTCGCCCTTCCAACCGATAAACGAAGTGAGCTCAATATCACCCACGCCGCGGTGTGAGCCACTTTCCAGTTGCGAGGCGGTCTGGCCTATCACTGTCGGGTATGGCGGTGGCAATGGCGTCGTCACATTCACCGAGATGTCCCGGGTTTTCTTCAGCAGCGGGATCGCCAGAAATGCACCGGCATGACCGCCCCAGACCGATTCATCGCTGATGTAAATAAATTTTGGAACCACGGCGTCTTCAGTGATGCGCGAATTCACATTGCCATGCACGGGAACATTCACGCCCGGCGCAAGCGGAAGCAAGGTGTTGAACTGGACATTATTGCCGTTGCCATCCTTGACATCGTTCGCCTGGTAACGCGCGGCGACGATCTGGGCGTAAAACCCGGAAAGCGGCAAGATCGCAGAATCCAGACCCCAAATGCCAAGTGGCATGTCCAACTCGTAGTTTTCTTCGGCCATTGCCAGATTACAGGCAGTCAATGTCAGCGCCGCTGCTACCAGACCAGAAAGTGTTTTACGAACCAGCATAATTTATCTCCATGTATTTTGTATTGGATAACGTTATTGTTGTAACGATAATTTGTTTCTTTGCGTCACTATAAGAATACCGAATGCAACGTTATTCACAAGTAATAAAAATTAGATAAAACATTCTAATTCGATGGGCCGAATCACGTTAATTTTAGTGCTTCAAGGCAACTCACTTTCTGCCAAACCCGCGCCAATTCAGGCTTTTACAAGACTGCGAAGAAATTCCGCGCTTTACTTTTGGCGGAGGATTGTTAATTTTTTTTCATTTGAAATTTACAGCATTGTGTTGTATCGAAACCTCAACAACAAAGCTCGTTCCTGAGAATCCGGACAAAAACTGGGCCGGGCACAGCCGTCCAACGCGTCTGCATTTTGGGCTTAACGAATTAGCTGATAGCGCAATGTGTTCGTTTTACGCCGTGCCGCGTGGTAACTGGCATGGTGAAAATGCTGACCAAACTGATTTAAGTTGCTTCAACCGGTCGGGCCAACTGAGACCATTCGGGTAAACCCGGTTGCAGCGCTGTTTCGAACCCCATTACACTCCCGGCCCTGACAAATGAAGTTTTCAATACTAAACAAGATGGGGTCTTCCAATGCAATCCACAGCAGCACTCAACAACAGCGGCAATCTGGGCTACGTAGCAATCGAAATACCGGATCAGCCCGCCAACAGTGAACCAACCTGTCCTGGCGCTTTGTCGGGGTGTCTCAAAAACACCGCACAATTATTAGCGCTTCCTCCGTTAAAAACGATCGGTTCTGCGCTGATGGCTATGGCAAGCTGGCAACCAAGCGGGCTTGGACTTACTGGCGCTGGGATATTAGTAAGCAGCATAAGCTCTACATTAGGTCTGGATGTCACGGGTAATTTGAGCCACGACAGTCAGCGAAGACAAGTAGCAGACTTTTTACTTGCTGTGGTCGGCGCACTTGGCGCAGCATCCTATCCGCACATCTATGCTTACGCTACGCAATGAAACCTGGCGTAGAACCTTGATATCCAAACGACTACGAGAGCCATTCGGCTCTCGTAGTCGTTTGAAACACGGCAGTTCGTCAGTGTTTTAAATGCTGATCCAGCCAGTCCAGCACCGTGTGATGCCAAAGCACTGAATTGGCCGGTTTCAAGACCCAGTGGTTTTCATCCGGAAAAATCAGAATCTTGCTCTCGATTCCCTTGCGTTGCAGGGCAGTGAATGCACCCAGAGATTGCGTGGTCGGGATGCGGAAGTCCTGTTCACCCTGCACGATCAACATCGGCGTTTTCCAGTTGTTGACGAAATTGACCGGATTGAATTTTTCGTGGCCCTGTGGATTTTGATAGTAGGTTCCGCCGTTTTCCCATTCGTTGAACCAGAGTTCTTCGGTTGAGTAATACATGGCGCGATTGTCAAATACGCCGTCGTGATTGACGATGCATTTGAAACCATCCGCCCAGTTACCTTCGATCCAGTTCATCATGTACCCGCCGTAGGAAGCGCCCAGCGCGCAGGCGTGACTGCGATCGAGCCAAGGGAATTTCTTGACTGCCGCTTCCAGACCTTTCTGTAAATCTTCCAGCGGTGCCCCACCCCAGTTCTGGCTGATCGAATCGGTGAACTTCTGACCATAACCGGTAGAGCCATGAAAATCGATAAACACGGCGGCATAACCGGCTCCGGCATACACCTGCGGATTCCAGCGATAACTCCATTCATTGCCGAAACTGCCCTGTGGACCACCGTGCACAATGAAAGCGATCGGGTAGGTCGCGCCTTCTTTGGCATTCCACGGCTTCATCACATAACCATACACAGTCTCGCCCTGATAACCGACAAAGGAGAACTGCTGATACTCGCCGAACTTCACTTCAGAGAGCGCTTCATGATTGTTGTGAGTCAGCTGGGTCAGCTCGGTACTGCCGGGTTTGAGCCTGAATAACTGTGCCGCCGAGGCCAGATTTTGCTGGGCGACGATCATCGTGTCGCGGTTGATCGCAAAGCCAGTCACGGCACCCTGACCGGTTAACGGCTTGACGCTGCCGCTGGCAACATCGACTGCAAACAGGCGATGCTGGCCGAGGTCATCGGCACCGGCATAAATCGTCCTGCCATCCGCTGACCAGGCATAGTCGGCCACTGAATGATCCCAGTTGTCGGCCAGTCTGCGTTTCTTGCCGGTGGCTACATCCATCAGTACAAAATGAAAACGGTCGGCTTCAAATCCTGCCCGGTCCATTGCCAGATATGCGAGCGTGCGGCCATCCGGTGAAAACGCCGGTTTGCCATCCCAGGCCGGGTTGTCGGCAGTCAGATTGCGCGGCGCCTTGCCGCCTGCTGCAGGTACTTCAAACAGATCAAAGTTGGTCGACCAGGCTTCGGTCTTGCCAGCCACGCGCAGCGAGAACACGATCATCGCGCCATCCGGACTGAATTGATAATCGTCATGATCGCCCGAAGGTTTGGACGGCACGTCGCCATCCAGTGAGCCAGACAGATTTGCCAGCTCGCCCTGTGCATGACCGTTGGCATTGAGTGCGACGGAATACAGCACGGTGTTGCGGCCGTCGGCCCAGGTATCCCAATGGCGCACAAACAGTTTGTCAAAAGTGTGGCCGGTCGCCTGTTGTTTGGATTGTTCGTCGAGGCGTTTCCTGGTGCAGGCCAGATCCGCACAGTCGCGGAATACTTCAACACTCAGCGCCAGTCGATCACCATGCGGCGAGACCCGAAAACTGGTCACGTCCAGCGGCAGATCAGTCACCATCGCCGCTTCACCACCGCTCATCGGCAAGCGCCAGACCTGGGCAGTGCCGGACCGTGCCGACGTAAAATACACCGCGTCCCCGTTTGGCGACCATTCAGGATCGGTACTGCTGGCTGTGCCGTGGGTCAGCTGCTTTGGTTTGGCCTGTGCTGCATGCAAATCCAGCATCCAGATTTCAGTATGTCCGCGATTCTTTTCGCTGTCGGTGCTGCGTACTGTATAGAGTACCTTGCTGGCATCGGGTGACAACACCGGACTGCCTACCCGTTCCAACTTGACCAGATCTTCCACAGTAAACCCGCGTGGTGCGGCAACTGCGCTGGACGCGACAAATACTGCCGCGAGCATTAGTAAACGAAGCTTCATTGATGGTTCTCCCATTTATTATTTTCTACTTGGTCACGCGATCAAACCTGCATGACGACTTTTTTAACTCGCCCTGGCCCGCTTTGCACACCATTTATATAGCCAAGTAACCACTGCAGCCCCAACCACCAGCGCTACGACCATCGTTTGCGGCTCGCTAAGACTGTTTTCAATCGCCAGCGGTTCGCCCTTGCCGGACAACACGATCAAGCCAGCAAGCGCGACGTTGAACAAACTTTCACCAACGATGAAACCCGACATCACCAGGACGCCCAGTCGTTTGGCTGTCTCGCCCCAACTGTGTCTGGATACGGCGCGCTCAAAATACCAGCCCGCAACGGCACCGACTACCACCGGCAAGGTGACGGAGCTGGGAAGGTAAATCGCCAGTCCGACGCCCAGTGGTGGCAGACTGTATTTATCGTTGCTGAATTTTTTCATCAGAAAGTTGATCAATACCAGACCGAGTCCGATCAGGGCGCCATAGAACAGCAAGTCCCAGCGCAGATCGCCGCCAATCACGCCTTTGGCCAGAGTCGAGATCAACGTCGCCTGGGGTGCTGCCAGCGGTTGACTGGAAATCGCATCCAGATTCGGAGCCCCGGCAAAACCATTCGCATGATTCAGCAGTTCCAGCACCGGCGGCACCACCACCGAACCGGCCAATACGCCGATCAGCAAGCCGACCTGTTGACGCCAGGGCGTGGCATCAACCAGCTGACCGGTTTTCAGATCCTGCAAATTGTCGTTACCGATCACCGCCACCGCCAGCACGACCGTGGTGATAAACAGCGCGTAAGCGACCAGCGCCTGAGTGACTTCCGCACCCATCAGGTGATGGGCCACCGCACCGACACTCAAGGCCGCGCCAAGAATGGTGAGAATCGCGATGCCCGATACCGGGGAATTGGAAGAACCGATCAGACCGGCCATGTAACCACACACCGCAGCGGCAAACATGCCGGCAATCAGGATGTAGGCAATGCCCACGGCAATCAGTGGTACCGAGACACTTTCGAGAACGCCGCCCTGCAGAAAACTGTGCAGCAACCAACCGGCTGGCACCATCGACAGCAGGGTCACCAGACCGACGATAAAGATCGGCAAATCCTGCTCGGTGCGGGCAATCGCGGTGTTGCCTGCCTTAACCTGACGCGCGGTTTCAAGCGCCGATTTCAATCCACCGATCACCGGTTTGGCCAGCCCGGCCAGAGTCACAAGCGCCGCTGCACCGATCACACCGGCACCCATCATGCGCACATTGGTTTTCCAGATTTTAAGCGCAGCATCGGCGGCAGACAGATCCGGCATCGGATAAATGCTCGTCAACAGCGGAACCAGAATGCCCCAGGCAATCACCAGACCGGCCAGCATGGCCATGCCGACGGTGATCCCCATCAGGTGACCTGCGCCAATCAGGGCAAACGAGCTTGAGGCGCCGATCCCGGTTGAACCTTTACCGACCCGAAAATAGATCGACATTTCAGCAGCCATGAATTTCACCGCAGCGCCGGCGGCATACAACAGCGATGTGACGCTGCCGAGGGTAATTGCGATCAGGCCAGCCTTGCCTTCCGAGCCACCGGCGCGCGACGACATGCCGACTTTCAGCACTTCCGCAGCAGCCACACCTTCCGGATACGGAAGATCCGATTGCGACACCAGGGCGCGCCGCAGCGGCATGGTGTACATCACACCCAGCACCCCGCCGATGGCACAGGCACCAAAGGTCGGCCAGAACGGAACATGCACCCACCAGCCTATCATCAACAGACCGGGCAGCACAAAAATCACCGACGCCAGCGTTCCGGCTGCCGATGCAATGGTTTGCACAATATTATTTTCCTGGATCGAGGCGTCCTTGAATGCGTTCAGGAGAGCCATCGAAATGACCGCAGCGGGAATCGAGGTGGCAAAGGTCAGACCGACCTTGAGTCCCAGATAAACCTGCGCAGCCGTGAAGACCAGGGTGATTAGAATGCCGAGGATAACCCCGCGCACGGTGATTTCTTTTGGCATTGATGCCGATGCACTACTCATCTCCCCTACCCCGCTTATTAGATTTAAGTTTTAAAAAAGCGCACCCATCATAGCCGACTTTCGGCACCACTTTCGGTTAGAAATTTGGGGGCATGGCAAGACACGCGTGAGCGATGCTTTTTTACCACTAATTCATGTAGAACTATCGGTACTTTTTATGTGGTGGCGATTGTGCCAGAGTTATGCCGGTTTGAAAACAGCAGCGAAGCGAATGTGGCGTCCCACCAAAAACTGCCGGTCGCGCAGTTACCGGTTTGCGTCAATTTGAAACAGCTGCCACTGCTGTTGATTGCGACAATAAATCGCATTGCTCTGGTCGTCGATCTGGAAAAGATGCAACCACTGGTGATCAATCAACTCGCGCAGCATCGCGTGCTTCTGAATGATGGCCTCGATTTCCGTACGCGGCGCGGCAATAAACACCGACAGGCGCAGCGGCGTATGCATCCACTGGTTTCCGTCATGCACGGATTGCCAGGGCAGGCCAATGCGCAGATCGCCGCCATTGCCTTCAAACACGCCGATGCGCTGCCCGACCACGTTGTGCAAAATCTTGCTGCCGCTGCCGAAATGCTGACTGTCGACGACCGACGCGTAATACTGCATGTTGATCCAGTTGGTCACGATCATCGGTGCCGTCATGATCAACTCCAGCGTCGCGTAGCCAGCGTCGTTCTGCCAGTCGTAATCATGCAGGAATGTGCGGCCCTGCAAATTCAGGGAGCGGGTGCGATCGCGCGGCGCGACGATGAATGCGGCATTATTTGCCAGCCCCCATTCGGGCCGGATCTGCGCCCAGTCAGCGGCACGTTGTTCGAAAACACTTTCGCTGGCTGCGACGTGATCAAGACTGAGCAGGCCGGCGCGCTCTGATCTGGTCATTTCAGAAGCGTTTGCCAGTGCCGACTGCAGCTGAAGCAAATCATTGCGGTGCGTCTGCGGTACAAGCTCCAGATTGAACAGCTGCACATGATCGGTGGTCGTATTGTGCAAGCCAGCGATAAACCAGCTGCGGTCAGGAATATCAATCTGCTCCTGGCGCAACAGCTTGCGCAACTGCGGATTGTTCAGCATGCCCGCCAGCAGCCGCACATTGACAGCGCCACTTTGTCCGCCGCAGGCACCGCAATCGAGGCTGGCTGCATGCGGATTATTCGTGCAGGCAGCGCCGTGTCCGGTCAGGACAATCAGGCGCGCAAAATTTTGCGTCAGTCCCATGGCGGTCAGAATCTGTTTCAGCAGCGTGGCTTGTTCTGCGAGACCAACCGGGTTCTGCAACAAGGAATCTGCATACAGCATCAGTTCGGGCTGATCTCCCTGAACACGCTCATCATTCCGACTATGGCCAAAATTATTCTTCAACAGTTTGGCGCCATACAACAGCCCCAGAGTTTCCACGAAGGTGAATCCGGAACTGGCATCAAGCCGCAGATCCTGCCAACGTTTTTTGTTCAGCAAAGTCTGCCGCACACCCTTCCCGGCGCCGGGGTCGCATTCGCTGACCCAATATGTCGGCGCCAGCAAGCCTGGCAACTGCGGTCGAACCAGTGCGGTACCGCGTTCACGATAAGCAATCGGCAATCCAAAAAATCCGGCAAAGCCCCGTGTTTCAACATCCGCATGACTTGCTTCCAAAGCGCGCCGAAACACTTCGGAACGGACATCGATACAAAACACTGCCTGAACGGCTGACACACTATTTGCGACCGGCTGTGCCTGCAACAACTGTCTGGCCAGCGGTTCCTGAAACGCATGTTCCATCGAACGCAGCAGCAGTTGATCGGCCAGACTCTGTGCTGCCACTTGATCGTCGCTCACATCAATCTGCTGCCATGCCTGGCCAAACGCCGTATGCACTTTGGGGTGGTGCTGGTACAGGACCCATTCCCAGGCCAATCGAATTGCCAGCAACTCGGTCAGGTGCTCACTGTGCATGTGACTCAATTGCGCCTGCCATTTGTGATAGGCACACCAGGCGGCCCAGCCATTTATATCGAGCAGCACGGCAGTCAGGTAGTCAGTCCAGTGTTGCGGTTTGATAGCCATACCTGACAGAGCAGTCCTGAGCAAATCGAGTGCAGCAACCGGCAGCTGCTGGATGGTCCTGTGAAATTTTTTAAACCCGAGTTGCAGCCGGGGACCCTGATCGTAACTGCTGTGCGTGCGCCACGATTCATACAGATTGACCGCCTGATCGGGATGCCATTTGGCCTGACCCTGATCAAAATACGCGGCACAATGCTGGCTGATCTGGTGCTTGACGAATTGTTGCCAGGGGATCGCATGGGTCAGATCGCGCTGCTGATCGACCAATTCAGTCACCAGCAAGGTACGTCTGACACTGGCTTGCGTCTCTTGCAGACAGGACTGCAACGCTTCCAGCGACATGGGCTGATCATTCAAATTGATCGCCGCCTGCATATCACGCTGCGAGAAACTCCCTTTTTCCCACTCCTGCAAAAAATATTCGCGTGGCATGGTCAGCGGTGCGCCAGCCAGTTTTGACAATTGACCTGCCGCACTCGCAAATGGCACAGCACGCCATCCCCAATACGGATTGACTGCGATGAATTGATCCAGTGGCCAGCTCGGTGCAATGCGCTCTTGCGCCTGTTCAACGCTGCGCGCCAGAACTTCGTCTGCCTGGCTGGTTGCGAGTTGAGAAAGATCAGACATGTTTACTCCTGGTTTGAATTGATGCTGGCGGTGCGAACCGGCCAGACCCAAAATGTGAGTCGGGTGAACAGGTCATCCAAAAAAAATCCGCCGTAAAAAAACGGGTACAGACGGCGCGACAATACATGGTCCGGTTGTTCGAGCACGATGCTCTGCAACAGATAAAGCAGCGTGAATACCGCTACAACCCAGCCAACCCGAAACGACATCCACCCTGCCTGATCATGACTGGGCAGGCCAAGGTACGCGGCACACAGCTGATGCAGGGTCAGATACAGCAATGCCAGTCCCGCTGCATAAACCAGGAACAGCAGATCATTGCGCAATGCACGGCCATCAGGTTTGAATGACAGCAAAGGTGCCAGGGCCAGGGCAATGATCACGGCAAATGCCAGCAAGGGCTGATCAGTCGAGAGGTCGTGATGGGTCAGATGAAACAGTCCAAACACAATCAGCACGCCAACGACCGCGCCGGTTATCCGATGCACCAGACCGACCCGTTGCGTTGCGCCGGTCTTTTGCAGCAGGCGTGCATTGGTACTGCCGGAACTAAGAAATGCATGGGCCTTGTACAAGGAGTGCGCCAGTAAATGCAGTGCAGCCAGTTCATAGGCGCCCAGACCACATTGCATCAGCATGAATCCCATCTGGGCGCAGGTTGACCAGGCCAGCGAGACCTTGATGCTGATCCGGGTCATCATCACCATGGCGGCAATTGCTGTGGTCAGACTGCCGACCACGACCAGAAATAGTTGCGCCGCAGTGCAGGAGCCCATCAAAAAACTGAAGCGGATCAACAGCAAGCCACCAAGGTTGACGATCCCCGCATGCAATAACGCAGACACCGGGGTTGGCGCTTCCATCACCTGAATCAACCAGCCATGGAACGGCAGCTGCGCGCATTTCAACGCGGCGCTTAATGCCAGCAGCAGCGCCGCAATCTGCAGCTGTGCTGGTACGACAGCAAGATGACTGATGTCAGCGGCAAGGTGATCAAACTCAAGACTGCCCATCTGCTGGGCGATGAGTCCGATCGCGGCAAACAGACACAGGTCACCCAGCCGGCTGACAATAAATTTTTTATGTGCTGCAAATATCGCCTGCGGGCGGTTTGGATAGAACGTCAGCAGGCGATGCAGTGACAGGCTGGTGACTACCCAGGCAAGCGACAGCACGAGGACATTATTGGCAATCACCACAACAGTGACCGCCGCAATGGTCATGAACAGGGCTGCCACGTAACGTTTTTGTCTGGCCTCGCCCTGTAAATAATGATGGGAAAAGCCGGTAATAATCCAGCCAATCAAACTGACCATCACTAAAAACAAACTTCCAATCATATCGGCGCGCACACTCAGACTGAGTGATCCCCACGCGCCGAGTGTCAGAAACGGCGCGACTGAAAAAACTTCCGCTCCCTCTAGACAGGTGCCAGACAGAACCAGCAATGACAGAATCAGCACAATGAGGCTGCACAGCTTCGCATAAGGCCACAGTTTTTGATCTGAGATACGACTGCTCAAAAAAGAAAATCCTGCCAAGCAGACTGGTAACAGCCACAGGTTCACAAATCGCAGTGCCGAGATCAAGGTCATGGTTTTCCAGTCAGCTTAAGGCCAATGTTGCGCGCGCCCAGTCGATGGCGCTCTGATACATCGGTGACAGTGGCAGTTGCTCCAGCCACGGAATCATGCGCGACGCATCGCTGTGATAAAAATTCACATGTCCCATTTTTCTGCCGGGCTGATAGTCTTTGCCATACCAGTGAAACTGTCCGGCACCGGCTGCCAGCCAGGCTGGATTGAATTCCATCCCAAGCAGATTGACCATCACGGCCGGTCCAAACTGCTGTGGCTGCGCCAGCGGCAAATCGCACATGGCGCGCAGATGCAATTCGAATTGATCGATGGATGCGCCGATCTGGGTCCAGTGTCCCGAGTTGTGAACGCGCGGAGCAATTTCATTGACCATCAATTGCTCGCCGATCTGAAACAGTTCCATCGCCATCACGCCGACATAATCCAGCGCTTCCATCACCGTGGACAACATGCGTTCAGCCTGTTCCTGCAAGTGGTCGAAGCGGCCGGGCTGATAAATGCTGATCGCCAGCACACCATTTTCGTGGCGATTTTCGGTCAGGCCGTAAAAGCACATCTGACCGGCCCGATTACGCGCGCCGATAATAGACACTTCCCGGTCGAACCTGATCGCCTGCTCAGCAATGGCGTCAGCGGACCAATCGGGTAAAGCTTCGAGATGCTCACTGGATAACCGTTTCTGACCGCGCCCATCGTAGCCACCTTGGGCGCTTTTCAAAAAAATATCCGGGCCGAGCAGGCTGTGCAGTTCGCTCTGGGTGGTACTTGTTCCTGGAGCATGCCAGGCAGCCGTGGCGACCTGCAACTGGTCAAGCAGGCTTTTTTGACGGACCCGATTGGCCAGTGTGAACAACGCGTTGCCATTCATCCAGTGACGATGCTGCTGCAAGGATTCTGTATATGGATTGACCGGCCAATGCTCGCGCTCCACCGTGACGATTGCATCCTGTGCGGGATACACGTCGGCATCCACGTCCAGCAAGGCCACATCAACGCCAATCCGTTGTCCAGCCTGCTGCAACATGGCACCGAGCTGGCCATTGCCTAACACCGCCACCTTCATAATGAGGAACCAATTTCGCTGTTATCCAGAACGTGCTGGGTCTGTCTGGCACGCCAGACTATCAGACGCGCCATCAGGTCAGCGTCATTGATGGCGAGGATCTGGATCGCCAGCAGCGCCGCATTGAAGGCGCCGGCGTTACCGATTGCCAGCGTGCCCACTGCCACGCCACGCGGCATCTGCACGATCGACAACAGGCTGTCGATGCCATTGAGTGTCTTGCTTTGCACTGGCACGCCGAGCACCGGCACCGGCGTCATCGCTGCCAGCATGCCCGGCAGATGGGCGGCCCCACCGGCACCGGCGATAATCACCGCCACGCCAGAGTCGAGCGCCTGGGCGGCAAATTCCACCATTCGCTGCGGAGTGCGATGCGCAGATACCACCTGCGCCTCCCACGGCACGGCAAATTCGGACAGGAGTTGACTGGCTTCCTCGAGCGTGGCCCAATCGCTTTTGGACCCCATCACTATCGATACTTTCATCTGGCAGACTTTCAAAGTTGGTTGGAAATTTCAGATTGCGATTATGAACAAGTTTTGCTATATTGAATAATAAATAATAAGCCACTTAACTATAGATAATCATCAATGAACGTCCGCCACTTGAGTTTTCGTCTGCTGCAGGTATACGTGCAGGTTGTCAGGCTGGGGAATATCTCCGCGGCGGCGCGTGCCCTGCATCTGACCCAACCGACCGTCTCGCTGCAACTGAAAAATTTGCGCGAGGCGATCAACGAACCGCTGTTTGAAGTAATCAATGGGCAGATGCAACCGACCCACGTCGGCCAGGAGTTATACCGGGCGGCCTGTGATGTGCTGGGGCGCTTTGATGACTTCAATGATTTTTTGCAGGAGGCACGCGGCGGGCAAACCGGACATATCAGCATCGGCATCGTCACCACGGCAAAATATATTTTGCCGCGCATCCTGGGGGCGTTTTACCGGGAATTCCCGAAAGTGGGCGTGACCATCAATATCGGCAATCGGGCGCATATTATCGGGCGTCTGGAACGACAGGATGACGACCTGTACCTGTTCAGCAATCCGCCCAGCGGCAATTACGTCAATGCCTGTCGCATTTTAAAAAACCCCTTGCAAATGATTGCGCCGCTCGACCACTGGGCCGCGCAAAGGAAACGCTTGAAGTTTTCAGATCTGGCTGAGGAACGGTTTCTGATTCGGGAACCGGGATCGGCAACGCGCATGCTTTTTGAAGCCTGGCTAAGCAGTCACGGTTTTGAATTGACCAACACGATGCAGATTGAAAGTAATGAAGCAATTTGTCTAAGCGTCGCATCCGGATTAGGCCTGTCGGTAATCTCCGAGCACACGCTGCTGGAAGGACGGGAAAAACTGGCGCTGCTGCCGCTTGAAGGATTTCCGCTGGAAAGTAATTGGTATCTGGTCAGCCGCCGGGACCGGCGCTCGTCTTACGCCACTGAACAACTGGTTCGGTTCATTGAAAAGAATTTGAAGAATTGCGTCCGACCAGAATGGGTTGTGCCGGATATTGAATCGGTGTTGGAGGACTTTTTGCACAAAAAATAGGCTTGGACGTACTCTGACTGTTTGGCGTCACCCTATATCATTGTCATTTAGCAATGATTGAATTCAGCAAAAATTTAATCTCTTCATGAATATGTTGGTTAAAGCGCACATCCCAACATTATTTATGTTGGGATATAATGCGCATTAGTTCGAACGTTTGGAAATGCCATGCAAACCTTACACCCCAAGACCCCACCTAAAAAAGCAACCAATATTACTTTGGCGCTGGATGTCTACAATGATGCCAAGGCACTCGGTATTAATTTATCGCAGACCTGCGAGCGCTTATTGCGAGAGGCCATCCGCACCGAGCAAGCGCGGCGTTGGGCCGAACAGCATGCTGAATTCATTCAGGCGTATAACGAAACCACAGAACAAGATGGTTTGCCTTTAGATCAGTGGCGACAATTCTAAAATGGCTCGCTTCGATATTTATCGCAACGACGGGTCGCATTCATTGAGCACGCCATATTTGATCGATGTACAAAGCAATGTACTTGAACCTTTAAATACTCGTGTCGTTATTCCCGCCAGACGCCTCGACCACTTCGCCCAAGTTACCTTACCCAAGGACTTAACACCGGTCTTTATTATTGAAGGCGTGAAATGCATGCTGGATACATCCAAGCTGGCTGCAATTCCAAAGCATGAGTTGAAAACACGGGTAGGCGCGATCGACGGCCAACTTGTTGTTGCTGCTCTTGATCGTCTTTTCGGTTCATACTGAGCTTCTGAAATTTCATCTATACAGTCTGATTGAGCACGCAGATTCGATGCAATCAAACCTGCGCCAAAATCGGTAACCTTTATTTCGACTGAGACTTCACCACCTGCAAAGCAGTCGCAATCAATCCCCCAATATCGCCCATGTTGGCCGGAATAATAATCGAGTTATTCGTCTTGGCTAACTGGGCAAAAGCACTGACGTATTGCTCGGCCACTTTCAGGTTAACTGCATCCGCACCACCAGGCGACTGAATCGCGGAAGCCGTTTTACGTATCGCCTCGGAACTGGCTTCGGCGATCGCTAAAATTGCTGCCGCCTGTCCTTGCGCACGATTGATCGAGGCCTGCTTTTCACCTTCGGACTTGGCAATCGACGCTTCACGTTCGCCGGTCGCGATATTTATCTGCTCCTGCTTGCGCCCTTCCGAGGCGGCTATCAGAGCGCGCTTTTCGCGTTCGGCGGTAATTTGCGCCTGCATCGCATGCAGGATTTCTTTGGGCGGTGTCAGGTCCTTGATTTCATAGCGCAGCACTTTGACACCCCAGTTCGCCGCAGATTCATCAATCGCGTTGACGATGCTGGTGTTGATATGATCGCGCTCTTCAAATGTCTTATCGAGTTCCATCTTGCCGATCACCGAACGCAAAGTAGTCTGCGCCAACTGCGTGATCGCGGCCACATAGTTCGAGGAACCGTAAGAGGCGCGCATTGCGTCGGTCACCTGAAAATACAGGATGCCGTCGACTGACAACTGGGTATTGTCTCTCGTGATACAAACCTGCGGCGGCACATCGAGCGGAATTTCCTTGAGTATGTGTTTGTAGGCGATGCGATCAACGAATGGCACCACGATATTTAAACCCGGGCCAAGAGTTGAATGATATTTTCCGAGACGCTCGACAACCCAGGCATGCTGTTGCGGCACCACGTTAATCGTTGTGTAGGCAAAAACGACAAAAATAACCAGCAGTACGATGGCGACTTCCATTTTGATTCCTCTCTTTATGGATGTGACTTTAAGGGTTCAACCAGCAGCAGACTGCCGCGGATTTCAACAATTTTAAACATGCCGGCCTGGGGCGCGACTTTGCTGCTGCATTGCACGTCCCACTGCGCACCACGATACATGGTCCGCGACTGATAGGTACCGTGAGCATTGCTGGACCAGTCATTGACCTGTATCGATTGGCCGATATCCAGATTCACATTCGGATCGCGTGCCGCATCGACTTTGTGCGTGCTGCCAAATTTACTGCGCCGCAAAGAGATGGTCGCAACCGAACCAACCAGCGCGGCGCTGATTATTTGCAGCACCATTGAACAACCCAAGAAAGCAGCCATGGCACCGGCAAATAAACCCAGCGCGATCATCAGCAAATAAAACGTACCGGTAAACAATTCGAGTACCACCACAACACCCGCAATGACTAACCAGACAGTCCAATCACTCATTCTTTTCTCCAGAAAAAAGCCCCAAGTGGCACGGCCAATTGGGGCTGACTAATTTCAATCGAAGCATAGTCCGTGAACGTTGCAGAGTCTACGCCATCACGGAGCAATTACAAGTCATTTTTGTCCCTGCGCTTTGGCAAGCACATGCCAGGTATCGATCACGCTGTCCGGGTTCAGTGAAATCGAACCGATCCCTTCCTGCATCAGCCAGATTGCGAGATCTGGATGATCCGAAGGACCCTGTCCGCATATCCCTACATATTTACCCAGCTTGCGGCAAGATGATATTGCACGGGTCAACAGCGCCAGCACCGCAGGATCACGTTCATCAAAATCGGCGGCAAGTAAGGGCATGCCGGAATCGCGATCCAGACCAAGCGTCAATTGTGTCAGGTCGTTTGATCCAATCGAGAAGCCATCGAAAAATTCCAGGAACTGATCGGCCAGTATCGCGTTTGAAGGCACTTCGCACATCATGATCAAACGCAGACCATCTTCACCACGACGCAATCCATTCTTGGCCAGCAGGTTCACGACTTTTTCTGCCTGACCTAAAGTACGTACAAACGGCACCATAATTTCAACGTTGGTTAATCCCATTTCGTTACGCACGCGCTTCATCGCCAGACATTCCATTTCAAACGATTCGGAAAAATCATTGGCCAGATAACGCGCTGCGCCACGGAAGCCCAGCATTGGATTTTCTTCATCGGGCTCGTAGCGCGAACCGCCAATCAATTTTTTGTATTCATTGGATTTGAAATCAGACAGACGCACGATGACCGGCTTGGGCCAGAATGCCGCCGCAATCGTTGCGATCCCTTCAGCCAACTTGTCGATATAAAACGCGCGTGGCGAGGCATGTCCGCGCGCCACCGATTCCACCGCTTTTTTCAGGGCCGGGTCGATATTCGGATATTCCAGAATCGCTTTTGGATGCACACCGATATTGTTATTGATAATAAATTCCAGACGCGCCAGCCCCACTCCGGCATTCGGCGTGCTTTGGAATTCAAATGCCATCTGCGGATTGCCGACATTCATCATGATCTTGACTGGAATGTCAGGCAAGGCGGTATTGGCGACTTCGGACACTTCAGTTTCCAGCAGGCCGTCATAAATTTTGCCTTCATCGCCTTCTGCGCAAGAGACAGTGACGAGCGTATCGTTCTTCAAGATATCGGTCGCATTGCCGCAGCCAACCACGGCAGGCACGCCCAATTCACGCGCGATAATCGCCGCATGACAGGTACGACCGCCACGATTGGTAACGATGGCCGAAGCGCGCTTCATCACCGGCTCCCAATTGGGGTCGGTCATGTCTGCGACTAAAATATCGCCAGGCTGGACCAGATCCATTTCGGACGGATCGTTAATGACCCGCACCCGACCTGCGCCAATCTTTTGTCCAATGGCGCGGCCCGATACCAGCACCGTGCCGCTGCTTTTGAGTTTATAACGATGTTGTACGTCAGCCTTGCCTTGCGACTTCACGGTTTCCGGACGAGCCTGCAAAATATACAGACGACCATCGCGACCATCTTTGCCCCACTCGATATCCATCGGACGACCATAATGCTGTTCGATGATGACGGCATATTTGGCGAGCTCAACGACTTCGGTATCGGTCAGCGAGTAGCGATTGCGCTGCTCGATCGACACGTCCACCGTGCGCACTGAACGCCCTGCCTTGGCTTCGTCGGTAAATTCCATCTTGATCAGTTTGGAGCCGATATTGCGACGGATGACGGGCAACTTGCCTGATGCGAGCATCGGCTTGTGGACATAAAATTCGTCAGGATTGACAGCACCCTGCACCACCGTTTCACCCAGACCATAGCTGGAGGTGATGAAAACGACATCTTCAAAACCTGATTCGGTATCGATAGTGAACATCACACCGGCTGCGCCCAGATCAGAACGCACCATGCGCTGCACACCTGCAGACAGCGCGACTTCAGCATGCGTAAAACCTTTGTGGACGCGATAAGAAATGGCGCGATCATTGTAGAGTGACGCGAACACATGCTTCATCGCTTCCAAAATATTATCGATACCGACCACGTTGAGGAAGGTCTCCTGCTGACCGGCGAACGACGCATCCGGCAAGTCTTCAGCCGTTGCCGAAGAACGCACCGCAAACGACATCTCACCGACCGAGTCATTCACCAGCTTTTGGTAAAACACATTGATTTCTTCCAGCAGGCGCGGCTGAAATGGGGTATCGAGTATCCATTGGCGGATTTCGGCGCCGGCTTTGGCCAGTGCACGAACATCATTGGTATCCAGGGTTTCCAGACGCTTTGCGATACGGTCGGCGAGCGAACTGCCGTCCTCTTGCGGGAACGACAAAAAATCACGGAACGCCTGGGCCGTGGTTGCAAAGCCACCGGGCACGCGCACCCCGGCGCCAGCCAGCTGGCTGATCATCTCACCCAAAGATGCATTTTTGCCGCCGACGATCTCGACGTCGTGCATCCTTAAATGTTCAAATGACGCGACATAAGTTGTGTCGCCAAGTTGTGTTGCCGCTGCTTCGTGAATTGGAGTTTCTACATTCCCTATAGTGCTGTTAGTCATAACTACCTCTTTGATGATAAGAAACCGGTGCTGCTGCTGCGCGTGCCTGACTCTTGTTGTTCTTGTTGTCGCTGTAATCAGCGGCCCGCGCCAGCATCGACGCGCACAGTGATGTGAAAACCTCTCGGCATTTATGGCGTCAAAACGATCTCTATTTTACATGCTCACCTAAACTTAAAGTGATATATTGCATTCCTGTTACCCACTTTTATCGCGCCAAACATGACAGATTTACCTCACCCAATATTGCCGCTCGCCGGGCACACCGTGTTCTTTGTGTCGGATGGAACCGGAATCACCGCCGAAACTTTTGGACATTCCGTTCTTTCTCAGTTCGATTTGCGCTTCAAACAGATACGATTGCCTTTCATCGACAATAAAGAAAAAGCCTACGAAGCGTGCCAAAAAATTAACGATGCGTTTGCTGAACATGGGATGAGACCGATCGTGTTTTCGACGCTGGTCAAAGCGGATCTGGCTGGCATCATCCGCCTTTCCAAGGCCATGCACATGGATTTGATTCAAACTTTTGTGGAACCGCTGGAGCAGGAACTGGGTGTCAAATCGACGCACACAGTCGGACGCAGTCACAACATGTCGGATTCGGAAGCCTACCGCAACCGCATTGAAGCGATTAATTTTTCGCTGGCGCACGACGATGGCCAATCCCATAAAAATCTGGCTCAGGCCGATGTGATTCTGGTGGGCGTGTCGCGCTCGGGCAAAACACCAACCAGTCTGTATCTGGCAATGCAATACGGGATCAAGGCCGCCAACTATCCCTTGATCCCGGATGATTTTGAACGCGGCAAATTGCCCAGCGCGCTGTATTCATTCAAAGGAAAAATGTTTGGTTTGACGATCGCGGCGGAACGACTTTCAGAAATTCGCCACGAGCGCCGCCCGGGCAGCAAATACGCCGCAATCGAAAACTGCCGCTACGAAGTTAACGAAGCCGAAGCGATGATGAAGCGTGAAGGGATCCGCTGGCTGTCGTCAACCGCCAAGTCCATCGAAGAAATTTCAACCACGATACTGCAAGAGTTAAAGACTGAAGTGCAAATGCACTGGTGACGCAATCAACTAAACAACATTGCCTTTTTTAATTGGCGCAACAATAACAACAACCACAAGCCGAATCATCTGTGATTAAACAAGTTTTAATTCTGTGGCTTTGATAGAATCCCGCCCTATGCGCGCAATTCAAATTCAATCGTCTACCATCAAGCTAAGAACCTGGATAAGTCTATGGGCACTGGTTGGTCTGTTGGGGCAAGCCATGCTGCCAACACTGGCCTACCTGCGTTCAGATTCCACTCCCGGATTGTGGGCCGAGATTTGCAGCGTGTATGGTGTGCGCCAGAACACGACGAGCGACGACAAAGTGCCAATGCAACATGCGGATTGTCCGCTGTGTCTGCACATTTTCAGCGACGTCATTCTTGCCGCGGCAGATTTTTCCCAGCCATTGCAGCTCTTGTTTTTCAAGGAAATCAGTTCAGCTGCAATTCAACAGCAGTTCTTCGGTCGCCGTACTGTCACGGCAGAAGCGCGCGCGCCGCCCGAGTTTCATTAAATACTCCAACTTACAAATTAAGCTCAAGATGCCGCGCCAGGAATGGCGGGCATGCTTGTGCATTGGATCCACTCATTTAATGAAAACATCATGATCTCGATTAAACAAAGCAGTAAATTTGCCAGCGCCCTGTCGGCCCTGTTGCTCTCATCTCAGGCCCTCGCCTGTGCAACCTGCGGATGCTCATTATCATCTGACGGTGCCTTGGGTTACAGCGCCGCCGGTGGCTGGGGTATCAGCCTCGACGACAGTTTCGTTAACCAAAGTCAGTTACGCAAAGGCACAGGCGCAGTCTCGCGGGAACAGGCACAGGCCGTTCCCGGTCAGGAAGTCGAAAACCAGACCATCAACCGCTACCTTACGGTTGGCATCAGCTACGTGGCCAGCCCAGATTGGAACTTCAAATTATCGCTGCCTTATATTGATCGCACTCACACGACTTACGGCACCACCTCAACATTACCGCTCACCTCTGATCAATTGAGCGGCGCCACCGCGACCGGCCTGGGTGACATTAAATTTGTCGCCAGCTATCAGGGATTGTTAGCAAACAAGAGTTTGGGCATTCAGGCTGGATTTAAACTGCCCACCGGGAATTATGGTGGAGCTGGTGCCAACAATGATTCCGGTGAAATTGGTCAGGGCTCAGTCGGACGTAACCCAGTCGGATTCGGCCCGGGTGGCAACACCGGTTCGAGTTATCTGGATACCAGCTTGAACGTCGGCAATGGCAGCACCGATTTAATTTTGGGAGCCTATTATTTTCAGGCGATCAGTCAAGACTTCGATGCGTTTGTGAATGGTCAATATCAGTTTTCAGTGCGACAGCAGTTAAATCAAACCGGCGCTGATTTCAAACCAGGCGACGCGACAAATATCAGCCTTGGGCTGCGCTACGAAGCCAATCCGCAGCTGGTGCCGCAACTGCAGATTAACCTGACCCACAAAGCCGCTGATTCAGGCAAACTTGCCGACACCGACAATACCGCAGGAACAGCGCTGTACTTAAGTCCTGGCGTGTCCGCAAGTGTTTTGAACAACACCCAGGTCTACGCTTTTCTGCAGGTGCCAATCTATAGCAATTTATCTGGCTTCCAGTTATTTCCGCGCTACACGGTCTCGGTTGGAATGAACTATCATTTCTAATTCTCATTTTTCAATCAAGACGGCACGCAGATATGACCGATAAATTTTTAAAAAATTCTGTCGCAGCACAATCTGAATCGCCAGCGGATCAGCGCCGTCGGTCGCTGATTCTCGGTATGTTGGCGATGGCCTGCGGATCTTTGCCGGGGCTGGCCCACGCCAATGCACTGAAGATCGGCCAGGCGGCCCCACCTCTTGTCCTGCACACCCTGGAGGGAAAAGATATTGCCACTAGCGAGCTGATTGGAAAGATTGTTGTGGTCACGTTTTTTGCGAGTTATTGCGACCCCTGCCTGGAGGAATTGCCGCTGCTATCTGAGTACGCACAAAGGCACGCAGGGAATGACTTGCAGGTGCTCGGTTTTTGCATTGATCCCCCTGACAATATCGAGGCCGTAAAGAAGATTGCGCAAACTCTGCACTTTCCGGTTGGTTTGTTAGGCTCTCCATATGCAGGTGGTTATGGCCGGATCTGGCGCATGCCTGTCAGCTTTGTCATCGATCGCGCCGGGCGCCTGATTGACGACGGATGGAAAGATGAGAACCCGGCCTGGAGCAAAGAACGACTCAATCGCGTGCTTGATCCACTATTTCAATAAGCTCTATACTTTTTTGAAGCAAAGTTCCAAACAATGCTTTTTTTGAGGGCGGCATAAAAAAATATCAGGTTTAAGTTACGCGAAATAATTCATCAGGGAATCATTTTCACTATAGAATTGAAAGCCGCAGGGAAACTGCGTTTTGTCCAATTCGATATGTTTAACGAGAAAACTATGCCGCAAAATCAACAAGAATTTCTAAAAGAGGCAATGGAATATCTTGGTCTTACTAAAAATGCATTGGCGATCAAACTCAATACCAGCGAATACACAGTCAATTCATGGCTCACTCCGCAAGACCGCCCCGGCTATGCTGAGCTATCTGAATTTATCCGGGAAAAGATCAGCGATCTGATGCAGGAAAAAAAATCAGCCAATTTTTTCCGTATTCATACCGGTACATTCTCTGAAAAATTTCCAGGCAGGGATTGCGACAAATATCAATTTCGATTTCCAACCCTGTATCGATCGCTGACCCGCAAGACCGATGCAGACAACGCCGGGGCTGACGAAATTGCCTATACGCTGTCAGAATTGATCGACGAAGCGGCAAGCGGCGCCCATGTCGAAGCCATCCCCCATCTGGACGCAGCCAAGGACAATTGCTGGGTTTTTATCAATGAACATTCCAGCATGAATGCGGTATTGGGCTATTGGCGCGCCATTTCAAATTCCAACCCGGAATCGGTCAGTGCTCGGTTTAAACTGTATTTGTTTGAAGATCATCTGTTCAGCATTTATCACGTCACCAAGCCCGAAAATGGGCTGATCAATAATATCGTGTTTTATCAGATTGACGACAACGAATTCCAGATCGCCATGCCGTCCATGCGGCGTATGCAGTTTGACGACTGGAGCTTGATTGTTGACAGCGACGGGAATGCGTTGTCAAAGACTCAAATCTGGAAAGAATAAAAACGACCGCAGTACGTTTTTACTCCCTCCGATTGAGGCGACCTTAAATCTCTTCGTACAACGGCAAAGTCAAAAATTCAGCAAAATCATTTGAAGTCGACATCTCTTCAAAAATCTGCGCCGCGCGGTCATAAGTCGCGCCAGACCCAACCAAGGCTTTTACCTTCGCCAGCTCTTCAGGAATCATTGCTCTGACCATCGCGTCGGTGACTTTACGCCCGTCGTCCAGTACACCCTTGCTAGAACGGATCCACTGCCAAACCTGCGAGCGACTGATTTCAGCAGTAGCCGCATCTTCCATCAGATTATGAATCGGTACACAACCATTGCCCGCCAGCCAGGCTCCCAAATAATGAATGCCGACGTTAATGTTGTAACGCAATCCCGCTTCCGTAATCGGCGTCTCAGGTTGAAAATTCAGCAAATCAGCGGCAACGACGTTCACATCGGGACGCTGCTTTTCAATTTGATTCGGTTTGTCACCCAACACTTTTTTGAACTCGCCCATCGCCAGATCGACCAGACCCGGATGCGCTACCCAACCGCCATCGTAACCATCGCTTGCATCGCGCGCTTTATCAGTGCGCACGCCACCCATCGCGATATCATTTTTTTCCGGATCGTTTTTGATTGGAATTAAGGCAGCCATACCACCGATCGCCGGTGCGTTACGTTTGTGACAGGTCTTTAACAATAACAGAGCATAGGCGCGCATGAATGGAGCGGTCATGGTCACTTTGGCGCGATCAGCCAGGCCAAAGTTTTTGTCGTTCTTGAATTTTTTGATGCAGGAAAAAATGTAGTCCCAACGTCCGGCATTCAAGCCCGAACTGTGTTCACGCAGTTCATACAAAATCTCATCCATCTCAAATGCCGCGACAATGGTTTCGATCAGTACAGTTGCTTTAATCGTTCCTTGCGGGATGCCCAGTTCAGTCTGGGTCATGACAAAAATATCGTTCCACAAACGCGCTTCCAAATGGGATTCCATTTTCGGCAAATAAAAATACGGGCCAGCACCACGCGCCAGCAATTCTTTGGCGTTATGGAACATGAACAGCGCGAAATCAAAGATTCCACCTGAAATTCTTTTGCCGTCCACCAGCACATGTTTTTCATCCAGATGCCAGCCGCGCGGACGCACGACCAGCGTCGCGGTCTTGTCATTCAACTGATAGGACTTGCCGTTTTGTTCCATGCTGATGGTCTTGCGCACCGCATCACGCATATTGATTTGACCGGTGATCTGGTTATCCCAATTTGGGGTATTTGAATCTTCAAAATCAGTCATGTAACTGTCAGCGCCTGAATTCAAGGCATTGATCACCATCTTGCGTTCTACCGGGCCGGTAATTTCAACCCGACGACATTCCAATGCCTTTGGTATCGGTGCAATCTTCCAATCGCCAGAGCGAATGTGCGCGGTCTCAGCCAGAAAGTCAGGCCGTTCGCCAGCATCCATACGAACCGCACGAGCAGCGCGCGCCGCCAGCAATTCTTTGCGGCGTGGCTCGAATGTGCGGGTCAATTTTGCGACCAGGGCCAATGCTTCAGGTGCCAATATGTCAGCAAAGCCAGGCTTGATTTCGCCTTTGATTTCCATGCCTTGGGGTAGATGAAGTTGTGTCATGCGATTTCTCCAGGTTAAACGATGAGTCGATTATATTCGATACAAAATGAGATCAATACTTACTTTAATCAAATCATCTTTGCGTTTTAGTGATAAATTAAGAACTTCAATTTTTGCGATCATCACACTATGGACCAATTCAAACAAATTTCAACCTTTACTGAAATTGTATCCAAGGGCAGCTTGTCTGCCGCAGCACGGGCCGAGGGTGTGGCCCCGTCCCTGATCGGTCGGCGCATCGACGCGCTGGAACAAAGGTTGGGCGTCAAGCTGCTGCAGCGTAGTACCAGAAAAATAGCCTTGACCAACGAAGGCCTGGCATTTCTGGATGATTGCCAGCGCATTCTGGCTGAACTGGCCGAAGCCGAGGCTGCGGTGTCGGAGCGCAATGCCAGCGCGACAGGGCAGCTCATCATTTCTGCGCCAGCCGGCTTTGGACGTCAGCATGTGGCACCACTGATCCCTTCATTTTTGGCCGAACATCAGCAGGTACACGTGACCTTGAATTTAAATGACCGGGTTGTTGATCTCATTGGTGACAATATCGATATCGCGATCCGTATCGCGGCCTTGAATGATTCCAGCCTGATCGGTGTCAAGCTGGCGGACAACAAACGTGTCGTCGTTGCAGCACCCGAATATTTAAAACGCTATGGCATTCCAAAGACAGTTGAAGAGCTGGCACAGCACAACTGTCTGGCATTTAATAACGATGGCAGTCAACGTGGCTGGACGTTTCGCCAGAACGGGAAAAACGTCACGCTGAAAGTGAGCGGCAACATGGTCTGCAACGATGGCGAAGTTCTGCACGATTGGGCGCTGGCAGGAAAAGGTTTGGCGTGGCGTTCGATGTGGGAAGTGGGATCTGAAATCGCGAGTGGAAAGCTGATTTCCGTTTTAGATGATTTCGCGGCACAGGATCACGACATTTATGCAGTCGTGCCGCAACGACGACATCTGCCACTGCGCACAAGGCTGTTTATCGATTTCTTAAAACATGCATACAATGCCCCGAAATACTGGCAGCGCAAATAATTTAGTGTTCAAGCAAAAAAAACCCCGCGATCGCGGGGATTTTTCAACAAACTTTTGTCACCGAAGTATATTAAATACCTTGGATGTTTGAAGCTTGTTTGCCTTTAGGGCCAGTAGTAACTTCGAAAGAAACACGTTGGTTTTCTTTCAGAGTTTTAAAACCAGCTGACTGGATAGCTGAGAAGTGAGCAAACAAATCTTCGCCGCCTTCGTCTGGAGTAATGAAACCAAAACCTTTTGAATCATTGAACCATTTTACAATACCTGTTGCCATTACAATTTCCTATTTCAGTTAAGTGGGCATATGCCCGTTAGATCGTTTCAACCAAGTGAGAAATGACAGAGATACTGCACTACTACCTAGAATTTCAACGATAAAGAATTATACGTCATAAAAAGAAATGCCTAGCTATTTCTGCAAAATAATTTTTTTATCTGCAATTTATTGGCTAAATTGGTACTTTAACTGTTACAAACGCAACATATTTTGCACTTCCGTCAATTCCTGACGCAGTGTTTCCAACTTTTCGCCAGCAATCACGATCTCTTTCAAGGCCTTTGGCAGCTTCACTTCCAGACTCGATTGCCCGCCTAATTGATTGCGCGCTCCATTGATGGTGAAGCCCTTGTCGTACAGCAGTTCTCTGATACGCCGGATCAGCAAGACTTCATGGTGCTGATAATAGCGACGATTACCGCGCCGTTTGACTGGCTTTAATTGAGAAAACTCCTGCTCCCAATAACGCAGTACATGTGCTTTGACGCCACACAGGTCGCTGACTTCACCGATCGTGAAATAACGCTTGGCGGGGATAGCTGGTAAAACAAGAGTTTCGTCTTTATTCAACGTCGTGCTCATTGCTTAGGTCCGATTGCTTGTGGCATGCCACAAAATTAGGAATTACTTCGACTCGTTCAAACTGAACTGACCCGACATCTGATCAACCATGTTTTTCATTTTTTGACTGGCATGAAATGTCACAACACGTCGCGCTGAAATTGGAATCGCTTCTCCGGTTTTCGGATTTCTTCCCGGACGCTGTGGCTTGTCGCGCAACTGAAAATTACCAAAACCAGATAACTTCACCGACTCACCACGCTCCAAGGCATTCCGGATTTCATCAAAAAACGTTTCCACCATATCTTTGGCTTCGCGCTTATTCAATCCGACCTGCTCGAATAAGAGCTCGGCCAATTCTGCTTTGGTCAGCGTGGACATCTGTTTTTCGGCCAACAGGCGCGCACGCGCCTGTTGCATTGCCCGACTCAAATTCGCGTCCAATTCGGTTTGTGGTTCGGTAGGAATGTCGTCGCTCATCAGTGTATTTAATTTGGGTTGCTATTTTTATGTTAAAAAGCGTGCAATCAGGATCGCAGTTTGGCATGGCACTTACTCTGTGCCGCAGTCAACAACGCTGCCATCGCTGCTTCAATTTCTTCTTCTTGCAAAGTAGACTGAGTATCTTGTAAGGTGCATCGGAAAGCAAGACTTTTTTCAGTTGTTTGCAGTCCTTTTCCACGATATTCATCAAATAAAACAATAGCTTGCACACTTTGACAAGCCGAATTGTTAAGTCTTTCGTGAGTGAACACGTCCAGCACATCCTGCACCGGTAAACCAGAGTTAACCAATAACGCCAGGTCGCGCGTTACTGCCTGGAATTTGGGAATATCCTGAAAAACCGGAACAGCGATTGCCTGCAGCGCGAGGGCATCGACTTCAAAAACGATGGGGGCCAGCGGTAAATCATATTTCTGTTGTAACGCAGGGTGCAATTCCCCCACGAATCCGACCAGCTTCCCATCGCATTCAATTTGCGCCGAACGTCCCGGATGCAATGCCGGATGATCTGCTTTACTGAACCGCAAAGTCTTCGGTGCAAACAATGCTTCAATATCAGCTTTGACATCGAAGAAGTCGACTTGTCGGGTCTCCAGTCCCCACTGCTCTTCGGCCTGTGGGCCATAAGCCAACCCTGCCAATTTTTTCGGCTCGTTAAATCCGGCCACAGTTAAACCACCGTCGACAACCGCTGCATCGCGCAGGTAAATCGAGGCAATTTCAAATAAACGAATGCGACTGATTTTACGATTCAGGTTATAACGCGCATTAGCCACCAGACTGGCGATCAAATTGGAGCGCATTACACTCATGTGACTGGCGATCGGATTTTGCACTTTGATCGGATTGGTGTTGTTTGCAAAATCAAGTTCCCAGGCCGCCTCAACGAAGCTGTAGTTCAGCACCTCTTGGTAATCGAAATCAGCCATTTGGCGCCGCACTTTAAAAAGTGACCGCGTATTTTCTGGCGGGATGCGCATAGCTGATGCGGCAACCGGAGGCAAGGCCGGAATATTTTCAAAACCGTACACTCTGGCGACTTCTTCAATCAAATCTTCTTCGATTTCAATATCGAAGCGATATGACGGTGGCGTGACCAGGAAGCCATCCGGCTCCTCTGTAAATGGCAAGCCCAACCGTTTGAAGATATCCGCAATTTGGCTGTCGCTCAAAGCAACGCCAATTACTTTCACTGCGCGCGCCGTGCGCAATTTGACTGGAGGGCGTTTTGGTACATTGATCATGTGGTCGTCAACCGGGCCAACCGAACCGCCACATACTGCAATGATTAAATCGGTGATGCGTTCGATATTGGTGACGGTATTACCAAAGTCAACACCCCGTTCATAACGGTGTGCTGCATCAGTTGAAAAATTAAACCGACGCGCCCGCCCTTGTATTGCACTTGGCCACCAGAATGCCGCTTCCAGATAAATGTGTTGGGTGTCGAGCGATACGGAGGTTGCATCGCCGCCCATGATCCCTGCAAGAGATTCCAGCATGACCGGTTCGGTTACAGTTGAAATGACACCGATCCACGGGTCAACGGCTACGGTATTACCATTGAGCAGTTTGATCGTTTCACCGTCCCTGCCCCACCGCACTTCAATGCCGCCGCTTAATTTATCCAGATCAAACACGTGACTGGGCTGCCCCAACTCCAGCATGACGTAGTTCGAGATGTCGACCAAAGCGGAAATGGGACGCTGACCAGAACGCTCCAAACGCTGCTTCATCCAATCTGGGGTAGGCGCTTTCGCATTCACGCCGCGAATCACGCGTCCAGAGAATCGACCGCAGAGATCCGGGGCCGATACCTTGACCGGCAAAATTTCCGACAGGGTGACTGGCGCTGGCTTGATTACGGGCGTATGCAAGGTGGTGCCGGTCAATGCGGCAACTTCACGCGCCACACCTAGTACCGAAAGGCAATCGGCTTTATTGGGCGTCAATTTGATGGTGAATTTCAAATCATCCAAATCAAGATACTCGCGTATCGGTGTGCCAACCGGCGCGTCTGCCGGCAAATCCATCAAACCGCCATGATCTTCAGACAGTTTCAACTCGCGTGCCGAACACAACATCCCTTGCGATACTACACCGCGCAATTCACCGACCTTGATTTCAAATGGCTTGCCGTCTGCGCCGGGAGGCAATATCGCACCGGCCAATGCACAGGCCACCTTCATACCGGCGCGTACATTCGGTGCGCCGCAAACGATATTGAGCAATACACCTGTGCCAACATCGACCTTGCAGACGTTTAGACGATCGGCATTCGGATGTTTTTCGAGCGAGACGACTTCAGCGACCACGACATGACTGAACGGTGGCGCGACAGTTTCAGTCTCTTCGACTTCGAGGCCCGACATGGTCAATAAATGAGCCAATGCAGAAGAATCCATAGGTGGATTCACCATGGTGCGTAACCAGTTTTCAGAAAATTGCATAATTGAAGCCGCTAGTAATAGTTTTAAAGACGATGGGAATTGATCTGCTTAATTGAATTGCTTCAGGAACCGCAAATCACCTTCGTAAAACAACCGTAAATCATTAATGCCATAACGCAGCATGGTCAAACGCTCGAGTCCAGAGCCAAATGCGAAACCGATATATTTTTCAGGATCCAATCCCATGTTGCGCACGACCGATGGATGTACCTGACCGGAGCCCGATATCTCCAACCAGCGGCCCTTTAACGGCCCACTGGAAAAGGCGATATCAATCTCCGCGGACGGCTCAGTGAATGGGAAATAGGATGGGCGAAAGCGCACTTCCAAGTCGTCGGTTTCAAAAAACGCTTTGACGAAATTCAGATACACCCCTTTAAGATCGGCGAAGCTGATATCTTCAGCAATCCACAAACCTTCGACCTGATGAAACATCGGTGAATGCGTCGCATCACTGTCGACACGGTAAGTGCGACCCGGTGCTATCACCTTGATCGGAGCCTGATTCATGCGTGCGTACCGCACCTGCATCGGACTGGTATGGGTACGCAACAATAATGGCTTGCCAGTGCTGTCATTGCCTTCGATATAAAAAGTATCCTGCATCGAACGTGCGGGATGATTTTCCGGGCTGTTTAAGGCCGTAAAATTGGTCCAGTCAGTTTCGATTTCGGGACCGTCGGCCACATCGAAACCAATCGAGCGGAAAATTTCTTCAACGCGTTCCCAGGTGCGCATCACCGGATGCATACCCCCCGTGCCGCGACCGCGACCGGGTAAAGTAATATCGATCGCTTCGGCATTCAAGCGCGCCTGCATTTGAGCGTTCGCGAGTTGGTCGCGACGCGCTCCTAATAAATTTTCAATTTGAACTTTGACCGCATTGATGATAGCGCCCTGCGCTTTTTTTTCATCTGGCGCAAGCTTGCCCAGACCTTTCATCAGTTCGGTAATCTGACCAGTTTTACCAAGATATTTTGCCTTGGCATTTTCCAATGCGGCAGCGTCTTCGGTAGCGGCAAAATCGATGCCGGCTTGTGAGACGAGATGATCTAACGAATTCATGCGTATATTTCCTGCGAATTTTCGACAACCGACAAATTCAAAATAAAACAGGGCAAAGAATGACCTTTGCCCTGTCTCTTATACAATGACCCAACTTACCCGATCATTGTCACCAGCATTTACGCAGCCAGGGTAGCCTTAACTTGATTAACAATCGCAGCAAATGCTGGTTTGTCCATCACAGCCATATCAGCCAAAACCTTGCGGTCCAGACCGATAGATGCTTTTTTAAGACCATTCATGAATACGCTGTATGTCATGCCGTGCGAACGGGACGCAGCATTAATACGGGTAATCCACAGAGCACGGAATACGCGCTTCTTGTTACGGCGATCGCGGTATGCATATTGGCCAGCACGCATGACTGCCTGCTTGGCGATACGGTATACCTTACTGCGACGACCACGGTAACCCTTGGCTAAATCGAGAACTTTTTTATGGCGGGCACGAGCTGTAACCCCACGTTTTACTCTAGGCATGATAACTCCTTAATATTGAGTATGAGGTTAGGCGTTTGGCATCATACGCATGACTGATACTACGTCATGAGCATTAACGTTCGTGATACCGCGCAATTGGCGCTTACTTTTTGTGGTCTTCTTGGTCAGAATGTGGCGCTTGAAAGCATGACCACATTTAACTGTTCCACCTGGGCGAACGCGAAAGCGCTTCTTGGCAGAGCTTTTGGTTTTCATCTTTGGCATAACATTACTGTCGGTTTAGGACAGTTCCATTTTTAACGTAATTGTAGGTGGCAACGAACTCGTCACACTTGGATGCCCACTCTTACTTATATAAAACAGTGAAATCGAGTTCACTGTCATTTATTCTGACTCATCGCTGAGTCAGATAAATTCTGACCTACTTTTTCTTCTTGGGTGCCAGAACCATGACCATCTGGCGACCTTCCATCTTGGGAAACTGTTCTACCTGTCCATACGGATCAAGATCAACTTTTAACCGCTCCAACATGCGCATGCCGATATCCTGATGCGCCATTTCACGTCCGCGAAAACGCAGTGTGATTTTCGTCTTGTCGCCATCGTCCAGAAATTTGATCAGATTACGTAGCTTGATGCCGTAATCGCCATCATCGGTACCTGGCCTGAATTTCACTTCCTTCACCAAAACCACTTTCTGTTTCAGTTTGGCTTCGTGTGCTTTCTTTTGCTCCTGGTATTTAAATTTGCCGTAATCCATCAGGCGACATACAGGGGGCACAGCATTTGGCGCGATTTCCACCAGGTCTACGTTCGATTCTTCCGATAACCGAATTGCGTCAGCTATTTTCACGATTCCCAGAGGTTCATTTTCAACGCCGGACAGACGCACTTCAGGTGCAGTAATTTCGCCGTTGATACGATGTGTTGACTTGTCAGTAGCTATTGTAGTTTCCTTTTAAAATCCAATAAACAGGCCGTGCTCTTTCGCACTAAGCATCCATCACGCTTTCGTGGCGATCTCATGGTTGAGACGCTCTACGAATGCTGATAAAGGCATCACGCCTAAATCGAGGTTGCCTCGCGTACGCACGGCCACTGTATTTGCATCCTTTTCCTTATCACCGATAACGATGATATAAGGCAATTTCTGAACGGAATGCTCGCGTATTTTATAGGTTATTTTCTCATTACGCAAATCAAGGTTAACTCTGAACCCTTGTTTTCTTAACTCATCGGCAACGGATTGAGTATATTCCGCCTGCGCCTCAGAGATATTAATCACCGCAACTTGCACAGGAGACAACCATACCGGAAAAGTACCGGCAAAGTTTTCGATCAAAATACCAATAAATCTTTCCATTGAGCCAACGATGGCACGATGCAGCATCATCGGTGTTTTCTTTGAATTGTCTTCTGCCACGTATTCCGCACCTAATCGCGCCGGCATGGACGGATCAATCTGGAAAGTCCCCACCTGCCAAGGCCGTCCGAGACTATCTTTCAAATGGTATTCAATTTTCGGACCGTAAAATGCTCCCTCACCCGGCAATTCCTGCCAAGCGATACCGCTTTCACGCAACGCTGAGCGCAAAGATTCCTCGGCCTTATCCCAGGCCTCTTCAGTGCCGATACGATTTTCAGGCCGTGTTGCGATTTTAATTTCAATGTTTTTGAATCCAAAATCTTCATACACCTTCATCGCTTGCGGGTGGAAAATCTTCACTTCCTCGGCGATTTGTTCTTCAGTACAAAAAATGTGTCCATCGTCCTGAGTAAATCCGCGCACGCGCATGATCCCGTGCAAAGCGCCGGAAGTCTCATTCCGATGGCATTGACCAAATTCACCAAAACGCAATGGCAGTTCACGATAGCTGCGCAAACCAGTGTTAAAAATTTGGATATGCCCAGGACAATTCATGGGCTTCAATGCATAGTTGCGACTTTCCGATTCAGTCACAAACATATTGTCGCGATAATTTTCCCAGTGCCCGGTTTTTTCCCACAGTGAACGATCCAGAATCTGCGGTGTTTTCACTTCCTGATAGCCGCAATCACGGTACACCTTGCGCATGTATTGTTCGACTTCCTGCCAGATTGTCCAGCCTTTTGCGTGCCAGAAAATCAGACCCGGCGCTTCTTCCTGCATATGAAACAAATCCAGCGCCTTGCCCAGTTTGCGATGATCACGCTTCTCGGCTTCTTCGAGCATGAACAGATAGGCTTCCTGATCTTCTTTCTTCGCCCAGGCTGTACCGTAAATCCGCTGCAGCATTTCATTGTTCGAATCACCGCGCCAGTAAGCACCGGCCAGCTTCATCAATTTGAACACTTTCAATTTCCCGGTCGACGGCACATGCGGGCCGCGGCACAGGTCAGTGAAACTGCCTTCTGTGTAAAGCGAAACATCTTGATCCGCAGGAATCGACGCAATGATTTCAGCCTTATATTCTTCACCTATCGATTTGAAATACGCCACAGCCTCATCGCGCGGCAATACCTTGCGAGTGACTGGTTCGTCTTTTTTTGCCAGTTCCAGCATTTTCTTTTCAATCGCCACCAAATCATCCGGAGTAAATGGACGCTTGTAGGAAAAGTCATAGTAAAAACCATTGTCAATCACCGGACCAATCGTGACCTGCGCATCCGGATAAAGCTGTTTGACGGCGTATGCCAGCAAGTGGGCTGTTGAATGACGGATTACATCCAGACCGTCAGCATCCTTGTCAGTGACAATCGCCAGGTCCACATCGGATTCAATCAGGTATGAGGTATCAACCACGTGACCATTTACTTTCCCGGCCAGCGCGGCTTTGGCAAGACCGGCACCTATGCTGGCAGCGACTTGCGCAACCGTAACGGGCGCATCAAATTCACGTTTTGAACCATCGGGTAGTCGAACTGCAATCATCATATTCTCCAAAACTTGGGGGGTGGATGAAACTAAAATTTGGCAAATTAAAAAAAGACGAAAAAAAACGCGGACTAGCCGCGCTTTTTCAAAAAGGTAAACGAAAAAGATCCTCGACTAGAGTCGCGTACTAAGTGAGTTAGTAGTTCGCGGTGTCATAACCAAGTTGCCTTTCTCGCTCTTATGTAGAAGATGTGTTGTCAAAATTTGTGGTGGGCGGTGAGGAATTCGAATCCCCGACCCCTTGGATGTCGACCAAGTATTCTAACCAGCTGAACTAACCGCCCCTGAAGAGCCGAGACTATAGCAAAGTTCGTGTTTAGCGTAAAGCGTTTTTGCTGTGCCTGATATTTTATTTTTTACCACGTCATTGACGGCGCACATCCTGCACGCCGCTCACATCACGCAATACCATCAATGCTTTCTGCAATTGCGCTGTTGAGCCGATCTCTGCTGTAAACGACATGCGCGCCTGACCTTTGGCACTTTGTGTACTGACCCCGATCACATTGATTTTTTCACGCGAAAAAATTTCGGAAATGTCGCGCAACAAGCCTTGCCGATCCTGAGCCAACACATAAATATCCACCGGATATACCGTCTCGCGTCCCGCTTCGCCCCAGGTTGTTAAGATCACACGTTCGGGCGACTTCTTGCGCATCTCGGCGAAATTCTTGCAATTGGCGCGGTGAATCGACACGCCCTTGCCACGCGTTACAAATCCGACAATCACATCCGGTGGCGCAGGTTTGCAACACTTGGCCAACAAGGTAAGCAATCCCTCTGTACCCACCACCAACACACCTGACTTTGCTCCATGCACCACGCTTGATGCGCGGCTTTTATTGACCTGGACCTCATCGGAAACCGGCTCGATTACTTCATCGTGCAGGGCATGCTCAATCTGGCGCATGCTGAATTCTTCCTTGCCGACTGCCAGATGCAGATCGTCGATTTTGTCGAAACCGCATTTACGCGCCAACTCATCCAGATTCATGGCGGTTTTGCCTTCACGTTGCATTGCCTTTTCAACGTGGGTGCGTCCTTTATTCAACGTTTCCTGCTGATCCAGCGCATTGAACCAGGCGCGGATTTTGGCACGCGTGCGCGTCCCTGCCGCATACTCAGCGCTTAGCCAGTCGCGTGACGGGCCGATTTCCGCACCGGTTTTTGCCGTGATAATTTCCACCGTCTGACCATTTTTGAGTGGCGTATTTAATGGAACCATCACGCCATCAACTCGGCACCCGCGGCAACTGTGGCCGATATTGGTGTGCAGGTTGTAGGCAAAATCAATGGGTGTCGCATTATTGGGCAATTCAATTACCCGTGCCTGCGGCGTTAATACATAGATCCGGTCATCCAGCGTGGTCGATTTGAGTTTCTCGACCCATTCGCGTTGCGAGCTATCATCGTTGACGACTGCGTCAGTGATGTCGGATTTCCAGGCCAGCAGCTGGCGCAGCCAGGAAATTTTTTCGTCATACTCCTGACCGGCAAAATTTGATCCGCCCTCTTCCTTGTAGCGCCAATGGGCCGCCACGCCATACTCGGCGAAATGATGCATGGCCTTGGTGCGGATCTGCACTTCAAAACCGCGGTTGTCATCGGCGATCACAACCGTGTGTAGGGACTGATAACCATTAGGCTTGGGGCGGGCAATGTAGTCGTCAAATTCGTCCGGATCCGGGGTCCAGATGTCATGCACGATACCCAGGACGGTATAGCAGTCCTTGACATCGTCGACAATAATTCGAAACGCGCGCACGTCATTCAACTCATCAAAGCTGATCGATTTGCCGCGCATCTTATTCCAGATGCTGTAGATATGTTTGGGTCGACCGAACACTTCCGCTTTGATCCCGACGGCATTCATTTCATGCTGCAGACGGTCAATCGACTTGGCAACAAACTCTTCACGCTCGATCCGCTTTTCTTCCAGCATCCGGGCGATTTTTGTGTACGACTCGGGTTCCAGAAAACGGAACGATAAATCCTCCAGCTCCCATTTCATTTGCCAGATACCCAGGCGATTTGCCAGCGGCGCATACAAATCAAAGGTCTCGCGTGCATATTGCTGGCTGGTCTCATCGAAACGCTTTTGTTCAGCAAAATAGCGCAAGGTGGTTAACCGTGAAGCCAGCCGCACCATGACCACACGCATATCAGATGCCATCGCCAACAGCATTTTGCGCAAGGTTTCGAGTTGGCTGGATGCCTGCTGAGCGGCGTTCTTGTTTCTGCCGGATTCCGGTTGCGCGGCCTGCTGCATCAGGTGCAGAGCACTCAGGCGCATCAGGCTGCGGACACCTCCAACCAGATCGACGATTTCCTTGCCAAACCGTTGCTCAATGCCTTCCGCAACGCGTGGATCCAATTGCGGCAATTCAAACAGCAGACTGGCGATCCTGGTATCAGCATCGGTTCGCAGGGAACTTAGTGTGACCACCACTCCACGCGAAAAGTGCAGGGCATTTTGTCCGGTGACCAATTCCCGATTCGCATAATGTGGCGCGACAAATTCCAGCGCAGATAAAACCCGCTGAGCGTCTTCCGTTGAAAGACCCGCAACCAGGTTATCCAGGCTTTCGCTGTTTGATGCTGTTACAGAGACCATGACATATGAACGATTTAAGCTGCTGCTGTAATGACGATTTCAATTAACCATTCCGGTTTAGCCAAAGCGGCCTGCACGGTGGCGCGCGGCGGCGTGTTGCCGTTGACTACCCAGGCATCCCATACCTGATTCATCCCGGCAAAATTAGCCAGGTCAGACAAATAAATCTGTGCCATCAAAATCCGCGATTTATCGGTACCGGCCTCGGCCAGCAGTTTGTCGATTTGCGCCAGCACATCCTGAGTTTGTCCAACGATGTCCAGACCAGCATCGGAGGCAACCTGACCGGCCAGATAGACCGTACTGTTATAGATCGCCATTTCCGACATGCGCGCACCAACATGGTGACGCTTAATTTCTTGCTTTTGCATTATGTCCCTCAGTTTAATTTTGGTTCAAAAAATCTTTGATCACCGCGATCTGATCATCGTGCACCAAAGTGGGGGCATGCCCCACTTTTTCAAATTCGACCAATCTGGCTCGTGGGCCGCGGGTCGTCATTTGCTGTGCCGTCTCTTCCAACAACAGATCTGAATCGGCGCCACGCAACAGCAAAGTCGGACAGCTGATCGAATCATAGGCAGCCCACAGCATCGCCTGCATGGCCTGGGCCAGTTCTGGTGTAACTGCCTGCATGGTCACGCCGAGGTTCAAATCGTAGTTGCGAATCCACATGCCATCTTTGTCCTGGCGCAAAGCATCCTTGCAAATTTTGTGCCACTCCTCTTCGGTATGCTCCCCAAACGGTTGGGAAATGGTCCGAACGTAATGTGCCGCCTCCTCATACGTCGCAAAGCGCATCGACTGACTGATATATTGGCCGATTCTGGCCAGAGCGGACGTATTTAATACCGGGCCGATATCGTTCAACACCAATTTGCGGATCGGATTATCTTTTAAGGACGCCAGGCCCAGGCCAATCAAACCGCCCATCGAGGTTCCCAGATAGCTGAGATTTTGCGGATTGACTCGCGCAATCAGGGTGACCACGTCACAAACATATTGCTGAACCTGATAATGCTGCGGGTTGCGCAGCCAACCGGATCGACCACGACCGACGATATCCGGGCAAACCACACGATATTGACTGGACAATTCGCGCGCCAGTGCATCGAAGTCATCGGAAACTCTGGTGACGCCGTGCACGCAAATCAGCACATTCGGGTTATCAACTTCGCCCCAGTCCTTGTACACCATGTTGTGCAGGCCGTCTGGGGAGATGCATTGTACTGATTCAATCCTGACTTTATCAGACGTCGGTCCCATAGTTATTCCCTGGTTATTTTTGGATCGGGCCAACAAAACGGCCAATACTGTCAAGAATTTTGAACGGTCAGCGCAGTGCGCTCACGTCCAATTCGGGCCCAGTTTTTCTCACAATTTCGTCCAGTGAGACCCCGTGTGCCAACTCAAGCAGCTTCAATCCCTGCGCGGTAATGTCGATGACACCCAGATCAGTAATGATGCGATTGACGACACCGACACCGGTCAAGGGCAGATTACAGGCAGTTAAAATTTTATGGGCGTCCCCTTTTGCGACATGCTCCATCAACACCACGACCCGCCCCACCCCGGCAACCAGATCCATTGCACCGCCCATACCTTTGACCATTTTCCCGGGAATCATCCAGTTGGCCAGATCGCCGCTTTGGCTCACCTGCATCGCGCCCAAAATCGCCAGATTGATTTTTCCACCGCGGATCATGGCGAACGAATCCGCCGAGCTGAAAATTGACGAGCCAGGCAAGGTGGTAACAGTCTGCTTGCCTGCATTGATCAGATCAGGATCAACCTGGTCTTCGGTTGGAAATGGACCGATACCTAACAAGCCATTTTCAGATTGCAGCCAGACTTCCATCCCTGTCGGCACATGGTTGGCCACCATGGTTGGCAAACCGATTCCAAGATTTACATAAAAACCATCCTGCAATTCCTGCGCTGCGCGGGCAGCCATTTGATCACGATTCCATGCCATCTTCTATTCTCCTGCCTTGGTTGTCGGAACTGATAAAGTCCGCTGCTCGATCCGTTTTTCCGGATTGGTATTGAGCACGATACGATGCACAAAAATACCGGGTGTGTGGACCTCATCCGGATCCAACTCCCCGATCTCGACAATTTCTTCGACTTCAACGACCGTGATCTTACCGGCCATCGCCACATTCGGATTAAAATTGCGCGCCGTTTTCCGGTACACCAGATTGCCGGACTTATCTGCCTTGTGTGCCTTGACCAACGAGACGTCGGCCACCAGGGCTCGCTCCATCACATATTTGTGACCGTCAAATTCACGAATCTCCTTGCCTTCGGCAACGATTGTACCGACGCCGGTTTTGGTGAAGAAGGCCGGGATGCCCGCACCACCAGCACGCAGCTTTTCAGCCAGCGTGCCCTGCGGCGTAAATTCCAACTGCAACTCGCCAGATAAATATTGACGTTCAAATTCCTTGTTTTCTCCGACATAGGAAGAAATCATTTTCTTGATCTGACGGGTGGTCAGCAACTGTCCCAACCCAAAACCATCAACGCCGGCATTGTTTGATATGGCAGTGAGATTTTGTACACCGGTATCGCGTAATGCAGCGATCAATGCTTCTGGAATCCCACATAATCCAAAGCCGCCGACAGCAATGGTCTGTCCATCTTTGACAATATCCTGCAAAGCCGTCAGAGCATCGGGGTAAACTTTATTCATTTTTTCTCCAAACTAAAAAATCTGTAATTCGACTTCCGGGCCTTCCATTCTACCCGGGTCTTTTCAACTAAAACCGCAGCGCTGCAATTTTTACTCGGCATCCGGTTGTGCCGCCGGCGCCGCATGCGCAAAGGCGGGCAAGGCCATGGCATTGTCAAAAACACGGCGCAATATTGGATACGCCGCCATCGGGCAGGCAAACCGATTGGCACTCCAGACTTGCGGAATGACGAACACATCCGCCATCGTGACGGTATCTCCCCAGCAATGTTGCCCTGCTCTTTGCTCCAGAAGTTTCTCCAGACCGTCAAAGCCCTTGGTAATCCAGTAATGAATCCATGCCATTTTTTCAGTCTCATCGTGTCCCAATGTTTTGGTCACATATGCCAACACACGCAGATTATTGAGTGGATGAATATCACAGGCGACCAGATTGCACACCGAGCGCACCCAGGCGCGCTCAAACAAATCTTCCGGCAATAACGCGGGTAAGGGATGCAGCTCATCCAAATACTCACAAATTGCCCCGGATTGGGTCAGGATGCCAGCTGCCGTCTCAAGACTTGGCAAAACACCCATAGGATTTAAACCCAAATAATCCGCTGCATGCTGTTCCCCGCCATTTTTCAACAGATGTACCGGAATGGTTTCATAGGGGAGCTGCTTTAAATTGAGAACAGTGCGGACACGAAAGGAAGTCGACGAACGAAAATAGGAATAAAGTTTCATGGCATATAGTTCAAAAGTTGAATGATTTATCCGGCAATGGTCAAAATTGCGCGTTGAGATCATACCGCATCAGCGTCGATTCGAACTGACCAAACCAGCCAAACCTTGAATTTTTGGCAATCGATCCCAAATACCGTGGGTTGGTATTGCAACATCGGCGACAGGCAGCAATCAAATAACTAATCATGTTTATTTCATGACCACTATTGAAATATGCTGGTGCCGCCCATATAATTAGCACTCAACACAAGAGAGTGCTAACAATAATACTGACCGGCGAAATTACAAGGCTCTGGTATTTTTGCCAATAACGACTCTCGTCCCTGAAACACAACCACTGAATATATTTAAGGAGTTTGTATGAATCTTCGTCCTTTGCACGATCGCGTCATCGTAAAACGTCTGGAATCGGAAACAAAAACTGCGTCCGGCATTTTGCTCCCTGATGCTGCAGCTGAAAAGCCAGATCAAGGTGAAATCCTGGCAGTTGGTAACGGCAAAATTTTGGAAGATGGCAAAGTACGCCCACTCGACGTTAAAGTTGGTGACCGCGTTCTGTTTGGCAAATACTCTGGCCAGGCATTCAAAGACAACGGCGTTGAATTGTTGATGATGCGCGAAGAAGACATCATGGCAATCGTTCAGAAGTAATCCTTCCGAACCATCAATCCCCAGGAATGCAATCGCATTTTAATAACAGTTTAGGAGTTTCAAATGGCAGCTAAAGAAGTGATATTCGGCGACGCAGCGCGCGCCAAAATGGTTGAAGGCGTTAATATTCTGGCCAACGCAGTAAAAGTAACTCTGGGCCCTAAAGGCCGTAACGTGGTGCTGGAACGTTCTTTCGGTTCCCCTACTGTCACCAAAGACGGTGTCTCAGTAGCAAAAGAAATCGAACTCAAAGACAAGCTCATGAACATGGGCGCGCAAATGGTTAAAGAAGTAGCCTCACGCACCAGCGACAACGCCGGTGACGGTACAACTACTGCAACCGTTCTGACTCAGGCTATCGTTCGCGAAGGCATGAAATACGTTGCAGCCGGCATGAATCCAATGGATCTGAAGCGCGGTATCGACAAGGCAGTTGCTGCTACTGTTGAAGAACTGAAAAAAATCGCCAAGCCATGCACAACCAACAAAGAAATCGCACAAGTCGGTTCGATTTCAGCCAACAGCGATTCATCCATCGGTGATCGTATCGCTGAAGCGATGGACAAAGTCGGTAAAGAAGGCGTGATTACTGTTGAAGACGGCAAATCATTGAACGACGAGTTGGACATCGTTGAAGGTATGCAGTTTGACCGCGGCTATCTGTCTCCTTACTTCATCAACACACCAGAAAAGCAAGTTGCCATTCTGGACAATCCATTTGTTCTGTTATACGACAAAAAAATCTCCAATATTCGTGACCTGCTTCCGACACTGGAACAAGTCGCCAAAGCTGGTCGTCCACTGCTGATCGTTGCTGAAGATATCGACGGCGAAGCATTGGCAACACTGGTTGTTAACAATATCCGTGGCATTCTGAAAACCTGTGCAGTCAAAGCACCTGGTTTTGGTGACCGTCGTAAAGCGATGTTGGAAGATATCGCCGTATTGACTGGCGGCCAGGTAATCGCAGAAGAAGTTGGTCTGACCCTGGAAAAAGTTACTTTGACCGATCTGGGTCAGGCTAAACGTATTGAAGTCAGCAAAGAAAACACTATCGTTATCGATGGTGGTGGTCAAACTACAGCGATCGAAGCACGCGTAAAACAAATCCGCGTTCAGATCGAAGAATCAACTTCTGACTACGACCGTGAAAAACTGCAGGAACGCGTAGCCAAACTGGCCGGCGGTGTTGCCGTGATCAAGGTTGGTGCTGCAACTGAAGTTGAAATGAAAGAGAAAAAAGCCCGCGTTGAAGATGCATTGCATGCTACTCGTGCAGCGGTCGAAGAAGGTATCGTGCCTGGCGGCGGCGTAGCATTGCTGCGTGCCCGTGCAATGGTGAAAGTCACTGGTGACAATCCGGATCAGGAAGCTGGTATCAAGATCGTCATGCGCGCAATGGAAGAGCCACTGCGCATGATCGTTCAAAATGCCGGTGAAGAAGCTTCTGTTGTAGTTGCTCGCGTATTGGAAGGCAAAGGTAACTTCGGTTACAACGCTGCTAACGGTACTTATGGCGACATGGTTGAAATGGGTGTTCTGGATCCAGCAAAAGTGACACGTTCAGCGTTGCAAAATGCTGCTTCGATCGCTTCGTTGATGCTCACTACTGACTGTATGGTTTGTGAAGTAGCTGAAGACAAACCAGCTGGTGGTGGCGGTATGGGCGGCATGGGTGGTATGGGCGGTATGGGTGGTATGGACGGCATGATGTAATTGCCGGTTCAGCCAAACAGCTAGCCAGTATCGACAAAGCCCCGCAATGAAAATTGTGGGGCTTTATTCGTTTACAGTGTGGGACAGGGACAAGCTGGCTGCCTGTATCGCGATCACAGATTGCGAACCGTTCGCAGACAGCAACAGCATATTAATGACCAGGCAGCTCAAATGAAAATTGCGATACTTGATGATGTGCAGGATGCAGTAAGAGATCTCGACTGCTTCAAATTACTGGATGGCCATGAGATCAAAATATTCACCACCAGCGCTGTTGGTCTTGGGCAGCTGGCAATCCGGCTCGCGCCCTTTGAAGCGCTGGTATTAATCCGCGAGCGCACCCACTTTTCCCGCGCCTTGTTACAGAAACTGCCCAACTTGAAGGTGATTTCCCAAACCGGCAAAGTCAGCGGTCATATTGATTTGCAGGCGGCGCAGGAATTTGGCATCACCGTGCTGGAAGGCAGTGGCGATCCAACCGCACCGGCTGAATTGACCTGGGCACTGATTATGGCCTCAACGCGCAAGATCCCGCAATACGCCGCCAATCTGCGACAGGGACTGTGGCAAACCGCCAGTATCAATCCGGCCCTGAACCAACTCGGCACCAGGTTAGCCGGTAAAACTCTGGGCATTTGGGGTTACGGAAAAATTGGTCGACTGGTTGCAGGCTACGGTAAGGCGTTCGGGATGCACGTCATGATCTGGGGCAGCGAAAACAGTCGACAGGCGGCCAGTCAGAATGGGTACACCGCAGCGCAGACAAAGCATCAATTTTTTTCCGAAGCTGATGTGCTGACCTTGCACCTGCGCTTGAATGATGTAACGAGCGGCTGTGTTACCGGTGAAGATTTTTCGCGCATGAAACAAGATTCGTTATTTGTTAATACCAGCCGCTTCGAATTGGTCGACAAAAATGCATTTTTCCAGGCCCTGCAATCAGGCCAAGCGGCGGCGCTGGATGTTTTCGATACGGAGCCATTACCGAAAGATTCGCCGTTACTTCAATTTCCCAAGCTATTGCTCACACCGCATTTGGGTTATGTTGAAAAACAAAGCTACGAAATTTATTTTGCAACGGCGTTCAAAAATATTTTGAACTATCTGAACAGTCCTTCCTGACTGATCATCATTAATCCTCAGCCATCGATCAATACTTGATCCTTCACAAATATCCGCTTCAAGTTCCATGCAAGACTTTCCAGAGCCGAATCATTCAGGGAAGATCATGGAAAAATCACTGGCAGTAGAATCTCTGGGCCAAGGAGAATTATTATTACCGGGCCGGGTTACCGCAGCCCTGCGCGCCAACGACCGGTTAAAGGTCTATCTCACGGTACTGCAGGCCGCTGCAAGCCATGCCAGACATCCGGAACGCACCGTACCGGATCTGACTATCGATATCCGCGCCGCCGGCATTAACGAACCTTGGCCAGGAGAGCTGGCCCGTGCCGCACGGCTGGTTGAAGGAGAACTGGTCAGCGCCGACCTGCCAAAACTGTTGATCTGTTTTGCCGATGACCTGTCCATCATGGCGCGCCCGGTTTTGGACAGCAAACGCAGCGATGCCAAGTTGGGCCTGCGCGTCAAAAACTGGCTGGACTGGCTGGCCAAGGTGACACCGGACCGGATCACCGAAGCACAGATCAAGGAACTCACCCACGGCGACAAAGGAGACGGCGACAGTCTGCACCTGTTGGTCATGGACCTGCATAAACTGCTCAACCATATGGCCAGCGACTTCGCTTCGGAATTGATTGATGGCGCCCATGTCTGGCAACTCGGCGCTGGCGACCATGAACTTGTCACCGCATTTATGCGCGGCCTGAACCGCACGGCGCTGCTCAAATTCAATCATCCCGGATTAGATACCGCTGCCACCCGCGACGGTGAGCGACTGCTGCTGCAAAACGATATTGGCACCAATGGCGCCCATGTACTGGTGCTGCAAGTGGCCAACAACGCCATCACGCTGATTTACTCCGACCTGCATCGCGGCCGTCTGGAATTTTTCCAAAAACTGTTGAATCCGTTTGGCGCCAAATGGTCAGAGGCCGAATCACGCAATGACGCCAAGCTCAACGACGGCGTCACCTACTTTGTCGGCAATGCCCGTTTCGAGCTGGACAACCAGCCCGCGCTGATGCAGGCGTTGGAAGGCATCGCCTCACGCATTGTGTTTCTGATCGACTGGAACCGGGCGCGCAAACGGCTGCAGCTCCTGGTTAAAAAAGCCGATGCGCTGGCCATCCTCGATGAAGCTGCCAGGCAGGATGTCGGGCATCGGGCCTGGCTGCAGCTCGGCGCGGAAACGCTGGTGTTTGATGCGATGCAATCGGTATCCGAAGGAACCTTCCGGATTGGCGATCGTCTTGACGTGGTGCTCGGATCCGACGACGCGCGCGCATTTTTGGTCGCAGTGTTAAGTCTGGCTTGCGACGCCTTGCGCAACGGGCAACCGGGTGCGATGGTTGGCGATCAGGTCCGGATGCTGCTGTCGCGACAAATGCTCAGTCGCCACGCCGAATTCGATATTCTTGCCGAACATGCCGGTTACTGCCATTCCCTTGCCCAGGCGATCAGCGACGGCCTGATTCACAACGTGGAACGCTCGCACAAAGCCGCCACCCATCTTGCCGAGCGCGCCAAGCAATGGGAACGCAGCGCCGACCACCTGGTCATGCGCGTGCGCGAACAGGCCGACCGCCAACCGCGCTGGAAACCGTTTGAATATCTGATCGAACGCGCCGACGATGTCGCCGACGCACTGGAAGAAGCCGCCTATCTGTTCAGTCTGATCGCCGACGGGCATCAACAGGGTTGGAACAACAAAGTGCACACCGTGCTGGAGCGACTGGCCACTACTGTTCTGCATGCCACCCAGGACCACGTCAAAGCGGTAGAAATTGCGCGCGTCCTGAATCGCGCCAGTGCCGCTCGCGAAAACGATGCTTTTCTCAACGTCACCTGGCGCGTGTTTCAGGCCGAACGGGAATGCGACGTGCTGCTGCGCGACGCCCGGCGCGTGATTCTCAATGAACTGCACGACGCCGCCTCAATGATGCTCGCCACCGATCTGGCCAACACACTGGAAGCAGCCTCCGATTATCTGCTGGTCGCCGGTTACGCATTACGCGATGTCGTGTTCGACAAGACCGGAGCACGCTGATGAGAAAACATCATCAACAGCACAGCAGGCACGAAACCGGATCGCCGGAAGCTGCACCACAAACGCCTTTGCCCAATACGACCAAGCCGACCAGCGTTGTGGTTGACCTGCCAGCGCAAATGTACCTGATTGGCTGTGCCACCAAGACCCTCACCGGCGCATCCGGGCAGACTATGGGATTCAAGGCATGGAACCTGTTGCGCATGACTGAACTGGGATTGCCGGTGCCGCCCGCGTTCGTGCTTGGCACCGACTACAGCGTCAATCCCGCATCGCGCGATCGTGCCGCCACCCCGGAAGTCTGGCGCGTTGGCCTCACTGCACTCGAAGCGGCAACCGGGCTGGCGTTTGGCGATGCCGCTCGTCCGTTGTTACTGTCCGTGCGCTCAGGCGCTGCAGTATCGATGCCGGGCATGATGGAAACCCTGCTCAATATCGGTTTGTGTGATGCCACCATCAGCGGCCTGGTGCGATTGACGGGCAACCCGCGCCTGGCCTGGGACGCCTACCGGCGACTGGTTGCCACCTATGGCGAGGTCGTGGCCAACCTGCCTGCTGCAGTGTTTGAATCAGCCAATACCGAATTATTTGGCGCACGAGATTGCGATGATCTCGACTTTATCGAATTGCGCCAGCTGACACACCGCTACCTTGAGCTGTACGCACAGACAGCCGGCCATCCGTTTCCACAACAGCCAGAACAACAATTATCCGGTGCGATCGGCGCAGTGCTGGCATCGTGGAACTCTGCCAAAGCCAGCGAGTACCGGCGCCTGAAAAAAATATCGGATGCAATCGGTACGGCAGTGACCGTACAGAATATGGTGTTCGGCAATGCGGGCGGCCGCTCCGGCGCCGGTGTCGGCTTTACCCGCGATCCGGCCAGCGGCGAGCGCGCCTTGTGGGTGGATTTTTTATTCAATGCACAAGGCGAAGACGTGGTTTCCGGACGGCGCAGCGCCCAGGGTCACGAAGAACTGTCGACAATTTTGCCCGCTGTCTGGCTTGAACTGGAACATGCCGCCGCAAAAATCGAACAGGCATTTCACGATATGCAGGACTTCGAATTTACCGTCGAAGACGGCAAATTATTTATGCTGCAAAGCCGCGACGGCAAACGCACTCCACGCGCCCAGGCACGCATCGCGCTCGATCTGTTTGACGAAGGCATCATCGACCACGCCACGGCAAGCGCTCGTACGGCCGGCATTGATCGGGAAAATCTGGCGTCCAGCCGCATCATTGCCGAGAACGGCATGGCGCCAAAATCATTGGGACGCGCTGCCACGGCAAGCAGCGGCATCGCCACCGGTGAAATCGCCCTTGACGAAGCACGTGTCAAGGCGCGACACGGCGCAGGGGTCGACATCATCCTGGTCAGGCGCGATGCAGAGACGGCCGACCTGGCAGCGCTGGAACTGGCCAAAGGCCTGCTTACCGCACGCGGTGCGCGCACCTCCCATGCTGCGGTGATCGCGCGTCAGTTAGGTACGGTCTGTCTGGTGGGTTGCGCCGATCTGCAAATCGATACCACGACCCGCACCATCAAATTTGGCGACGCGATCTATCACGAAGGAGAACTGCTCACCCTGGATGGCAACAGCGGAGACATTTACGCCGGAACCATCAAGACCGAAACGGATTATCCAGAAGATTTATTGGCGCGCCTGAAGTCGCTGCGCGACAGCATCGAGGCTCAGATTGGCCAGCCAAAGCCCACCTTGCCTCTTTCTCTCCGTTGAATTACCTAAAATTACCATAAAAAAGGTAATTACCAAAAATTGGGTAATTAAAGGTAAAATTGCGCAATCAACAAGCACCTGGGCACTGACATGGAATCTGCGTTGAACTGGCACTACTCCAGAGAAGAACTGGCCGGCTTCTATCTCGATAGTCTTGAAATCGGCCTCATGCCCTCCAAGGTAATTTTCGCCCCGAGGAAAAAAGGAAAAACCGAATTTCTGCGTGAAGATCTGTTACCTATGGCTGAACAGCGCGGCTACCGGGTGGTGTATTGCTCCATGTGGGAAAATCGCAATGATCCGGTAGCGGCGTTAAATGCGGCACTGCTGGAGGCGGCGAAACCGCGCAGCCTCGGGCAGAAACTGGGCAAGGCGTTAAACCGGGCATCGGGTTCCATGGAACTGTCAGTGCCACCGTTGGGCAAGCTCAAAACATCGGTGGATGCCGCGAAAACGGCTGAGCAGGAGCAGGTGCTGCTGATACTGCCAAAATTAATGGACGGTGTAATCAAGGCATCCAAAGGCAAAGTGTTGTTAGCGCTGGATGAAATCCAGCACCTGGCCAAGCCAGAGTTCCACGATATCGTGGCCGCACTGCGCAGCTGTCTGGATACGCGCAAAGAAAAGGTGAAATCAATCTTTACCGGTTCGTCGAGAAATCGCTTGCAGCTGATGTTTTCTCAAATCAAAGCGCCCTTGTTCCAGTTTAGCCAGAGCACCAATTTTCCTGATCTGGGCGATGAATTTGTTGATTTCATGTCAGAGCGGTTTAAAAGTGCAACCGGGCGCAAATTGCCGGTTAAAAAATCCCGTCTGGCGTTCGCCACTACCGGATTCACGCCGGGCTTGTACCGGGAAGCCTTGCTGGCGCTCATGGAAGCTGGCACCACCGATATTGTTGGCGCGGTTGAATTTATCCTGCACCAGTCCAGAGCCAATTCCGGGTATGTCGAACAGTTCGAGTTGATGCGCGCGTTGGACCGGGAAGTGGTGCGCGCTGTCGTCGGTAAAATTTCTTTGTATGGAGAACAGTCCCTGGCGACGTATTCAACGCGCCTGGGCGTTGACGTCACTACCCGTCAGGTGCAGGGGGCCATTGAACGTTTGCTGGCAGATCAGATCATCTACCGGCAGGATATGGGCAACTATGAAATTGAGGATCCGCAACTCGCTGAATGGTTAAAGTCGACGATGGAGGTCGATGCGGATGGTGCTCAAAAAAGTAGCTGACCTTTAAAAAGTTCCGCTGTATTTTTTAAATACTGACGAGCATGGGCAACCTTCACGGTGTTGTCGCTCCAATCCCCACCTGCGGCTTGCAGGACACCACGACGGTTCAAGCGCGCATCTTCCCGCGCAAAGTCAGTAATTTAAGCCAGTGCTGCACGCCATTGACATCACTGCGACACGATGCGTACTCGGTGACCGTACGGGCGGCGCGGTCCAGCAGCTGGATATCGGCTTCATGCTGACGCGCCACGTGCGGATCTTCCAGAAATAAGATGCGACTGCATTGACGGTTCAGAACCAGCTCCGCGATCTGCGCATCACCACCCAGCGGCCCGCTGCGAAATGCCGTGACCCAATTGCGCCCTGCTTCCTCGCCTTTGATTTTTTGCGCCAATTGATTCAGCAGGCCGCCGGTCGTACCGGTGGCGTAGCGCATTTTAAAACGATTCAGTATTTCGAAATTCTGTTCCACCAGGGCCAGCATCCGATCCTTCAGCGCGTCGTGCGCAATCAAAGCGATACTGTCGCTTTCAAAATCAAATTGGCTATCCAGATTCGGATCAGGCGCAGCACCACGCGCCACCGCTTCCAGCTCCAGCCACTCGCGCGCGCCTGCCAATGTCGATAAAAACGGTTTGCCGTGAATAATGCATTGGCGCTTTAATGCCAGCGCTTCCGGAAAGGTCGACGAAGGATCAACCGGGTCCATCAGATAGATCACTGCATCCAGGGCCCTGGCAGGATCAGGATCAACCACCCGCGACACCAGCATCATCAGACCACCCTCGCGGCCGTAAGGAAAGCGTTCAATCGAAGGATAATTCGGCAGCAAACCATGGCTGCGAATCGCGTCCAGCGTTCTGCCGACAATAATGAAATGCGGTTTTAAATGCTCTTCGATCGCGGCTTGCCCGCCCCGCAGCAATTGGACTAAAGCAGAATTTGGATCATCTTGATGCGCACGGTTGGCAGCCAGACAAATTCGCAAAGGTGGGGGAGTAGGATGCATGGCACTTTCAAAAAAAGGAAATCGAATGGTAAATAGAACTTGGAAACAGCACTACTGTAACGCTGCCAAGCCAGGGTTACCACCAATTCAGGAAATTTCAGTCTTGAAATCCAACAGCGCGATTGTCCTGACCTGTGATGCCAGCCTCCTGTGCCCACGCGAGGCCAGAATTGGACAGTGTCAGATCCAGCATTGATTTGAAATATTCGACGGCCAGTTCATGCTTGCCCGATTGGTAGGCAATGTCACCGAGGCGCTGCAAGGCATCTGGATGATCCGGGTTGGCCAGCAGTATTGCATGATAGGCCGACGAGGCCTGCTGGATCCGACCTGAGTTGTGGAGTTCAACGGCCAGACGAAGCGTATCGCTGACCGATCCGGTTCTGACTGGCGCGTGATCCGGTTCCTCAAGTACCAGGCGCCTGCAGCACTGTTTGAACGCCTTGCCACTGTCACAGGGACACAAATACGCTACATATTTATTCGTCGTTTTCAATGTTGACCTCAATTTTTTGACTGGTCACGACAGCGTACGACGAATCCATCCCAAATAGATGATTTTGGGCAATATTTCTTTTAAGAATTTAAATAAACATGAGCATGTGGGCAAGATCTGTCGTAAATAAGCGTCATGTGGCGAGATATTGCACTGTCAAGCAAGGCAGCGCAGCGGGCCTGCCTTTCGTATTGAATCAATTTACCCTGTGCGACTTTCAATGTTCGCCGCTGGAACAAAACGCCGCCGAGAGCATGTCATAGGACAGTCCTTTGCCTTGCCACACCTCACCGAACTCAATGCTGTCGTCATTGGTAAACAGGACGATTGCACGACCCTGATCCGGAGCAATGACGTTACGAACCTGAATTCCGGCAACATCACCACGGCGCTCGATGAGTCTGACCGGCTCCCCGCAACCTGCAAGACGGGCCGGAAACGACCAGACACCGAGCGCTTCATAACCCAGTTTTGGATCACCTTTCCAGAGCATCGCCAGACTTTCACTGCTGACTAATTTACCGCCCAGCAAACCAAGATCGAATTTCATCAAATCACTCGCGCTGCCGATCAATCCGCCTGCAGCAGCAAAATTGGCGACGTTAACGGGCGGATATGGCTTGCCGTCAGTGGTGTAGCCAATTGCTCGCCTGGTCATGCCATTGCCTGAACTGCGCACTGATTTCAATCCCAAGGGTTTGGAGATGCGTTCCGACACCAAGGCGTCGAAACTTTTGCCGGTTAATTTTTCCAGTATTCCCCCGAGCACCAGATAATCGCAGTTGTTGTATTCAAATTTCTCACCGGGTTGTGATTTCGGCACCCCGGCACAAAAGCCGACAGCCTGTGACAAATTGCTGATGTCCGGATGCATTTCAGAGTAGAACCCGGGCACCCCATTGACGTCTGCCTTGGTGTCATCCGGATTGGCAAGACCAGAGACGTGCTGGAGTAACTGCCTTACCGAAATCTGATCACCATGCGCGAGGCCGAATTCGGGCAAATAAGTTTTGATTGTGCCTTCCAGCGATAACTTGCCGTCCTCGACAAACTGCAAAATCAGCACCGCGGTGATTTGCTTGGTGACCGAAGCCCACAACCAGTCGGTGCCAACTTCGATACGCCGCCCGGTTACACGGTCAGCGGCCCCGAAAGCCTGATCTGCAGTGGCGCCATTCCGCTCGGACAATACGATTTCTGCTGACTGCAAGCCTCCAGCTTTCGCCTTTTCAACGACGCGCCCGAGCGTGTCCATCACTGAAATTGTCTGTCCAAGAACAAGGCTCGGTGACAAAGCCAGCAGTGAGACTGTCAAGACAGCTCCGCCGATTTTATTGATGGGACGAAGGTTGGCGACCCTGCTTTGACTTCGTCGAGGAACTGCGATTCCTGCAAGCGAGCTGCAGTCCAAGGCAAGATGGCTCATTTATTTCTCCTGAATGAAATACCGGCAAAATTTAATCGGACTGCCAAGCATACAGACTTGATCAACATTATTCCATGCCCTAAACAGGGTATTTGCAAGAAATCAGTTGCTACGCGGCATCAGGGTTAGTTCGGACTACATCAAGGTGCCAAACGGCCTATACCTGGTGCGCGCGCAGAGACAACGATCGCCACAATTGGGGCGTAAATTAGCGCGAGTCAACAGTGATTTCGGCACTGTTGGCAGTCTGCCATACCTGTGCGGCATCGACCCCAATCCGAATTTTCAGTCAAATTCATAGGAGTAAAAGAATGCGTAAGAACACGGTTTTACCCAAGCTAAGTCTCGCAGTCCTGGCCGCCCTGCTGTCCACCGGTTTCGCCCATGCTGGCACCATTACCGGCACCATCAATACCAGCAGTGGCTTCAGCCCGACCAATCAGTCCACCGACGGCGTGACTTACTACAGCGCACCGGCTGACAGTATTTTCACCACGGTCGTGATTGGTGAATTCGACTTTACCGTACCAGGCAATAACACCATCAGCGGTGCTTCGCTGTCCGGCAACTTTGGCAGCAATGCATTGGCCAGCGGCACAGCGCCAGTCAATCTGTTTCTCAATAACGTCGCAGTTGCAGTGTGCGACTCCAGCTGCGAGGCAGCATCGAACAACGCCGACGTGTCTTGGTCCTACGTATTCAATGCCGCGCAGCTGGCAAGTCTGGCCAGCGGCCACGCTGTGCTGACCGCCCTGGAGACTGGCCCATCGCAGATCGTTCTCGATCCAACTTCAATCACCGTGCAGGTTGCCCCGGTACCAGAACCCGACTCGATCCTGATGTTGGGCGTTGGCCTGGCATTGATCGGCGCGCTCACCCGCCGCAAGTCGCCAAAGACACGCATCTAAATTCCAATTCCTGAGGAGAAAATAATGATGAACAAAATTTTTAATGCGCAGACACTGGGCTCGGCGTTCGCACTTGCGGTCCTGGCACTGAGTGCGCAGTCCGCCAACGCGACCTGCCAGCTCGGCAATCCGGCTATCCAGCACGTGGTCTATATCCAGTTCGACAACGTGCACTCAAAACGCAACAATCCAAACGTACCGTCGGACCTCGAGCAAATGCCTAACCTGCTCAACTTCATGAAGAATAAAGGTTCGTATCTGACCAATCACCACACACCGCTGATCTCGCATACTGCCGATGACATTCTCACCAGCCTGACTGGTGTGTATGGTGACCGTCATGGCCAACCGATCTCAAACTCATACGGTTATTTCAATCCGAACGGCACCATCGGTTTTTCCAGTTCATTCTCGTACTGGACAGACCCAAGCCCGGAAGCCAGCGCCAAGCCGATCATGATCAATGAAAACGGCGCTGTACCTGCAGCGCCATGGGTACCGTACACCCGCAATGGCTGCGACGTTGCACAGATTTCCGTTGCCAATACCGTTTTGGAAAACACCACATCGGATATCACCACGGTATTTGGCGCCACCTCACCGGAAGCCACCGAAGCAAGTTCCAACAGCGCGCTGGCTCAGGCTGATTTCGTCGGCATTGCCGTGCACTGTGGCTTCAACAGCCTGTTGTGCGCGAACAATCCGAATGCCCGCACTGACAAATTGCGCAGCGAAGCTGGCGGCTATGCCGGTTACAAGGCACTGTTCGGTCACAAGTATGTGGCGGCGACTGTTTCGCCTTCGGCAGCACTGCTCAATCTGGACGGCAATCCGATCAACGATGGCAAAGGCCACAATGGTTTTCCAGGCTTCGATGGCATGAGCGCGACCAACTCGCTGGGCTATGTCGCCAAACTGCTTGAAACCGGCATTCCTGTTGTCTATGCCTATGTCTCTGACGTCCATGACAATCATGTAGCTGGTTCAGCGCCATGCAACGTGATCAGTGCCACCGCAACCTGCGCGTATGGGCCTGGCGAAGCCGGTTATGTTGCCGCCCTGGCCGCCTACAACACCGCGTTTGGACAATTCTTCAGTCGCCTGAAAAGCGATGGCATCGACGAAACCAATACCTTGTTTGTGTTCACCACCGATGAAGAAGATTATTTTGGCGGCACGCTCAATCCCAGCCCTGCCGGTTGCGATGGCGTGACAGTTGCCTGCATCTACAATCACACGCCAACTGGCGTCTCCACCCGTAACGTGGCAAACGTCGGCGAAGTCAATGTGAACCTCAGCAAATTGCTGGCCACAGAAAAAGCCAATACCACCCCGTTCTCCGTGCACAGCGATCTGCCACCGGCGTTCTACCTCAAAAACAATCCGGCACAGAATGACCCAGCGACCCGTCAGCTGGAACGCGATGTTGCGGGCCTGGTCACCTACAATCCCTACACGGCTGCCAACGAGATTCTGGTTGACTACATGATCGACCAGGCCGGCATGAAAATGCTGCACATGGTGACCTCAGACAGCGCACGCACGCCAACTTTCGTCGCCTTCCAAAAGGGTTACTACTTCGGCTTTGCCAGCGGCACCAGTCCCTGCGTCGAAACCAACTACACCGACTGCGTGAATATCCAGTCTGGCTTCGCCTGGAACCATGGCGGCTATCAAACCGACGTAACGACGATGTGGTTAGGTATGGTTGGTCCTGGCGTGAATACCGGCAATTCGGACACAACATCATGGACCGACCATGCCGACATCCGTCCGACCATGTTGGCAATGACCGGTTTGACTGACTCCTATCAGCACGACGGTCGCGTGATCGTGGAAGCCCTGCAGGACTCTGCATTACCTGCATCGATGACTGGCGCAAACCGCAGCCCGTATCAACAATTGGCGCAGAGCTTCAAGCAAATCAATGCAGCCCTGGGCCCGCTCGGCATGGCAACCTTGAAAGCGTCCACAGTCGCACTGACCGGTAATGATGCAGGTGACAGCACCTACGCCAACTGCACCGCCAAGATTGGTCAATGGACTGTCACACGCAATGCCTTGGCAACGCAAATGAAAGCTCAGCTGGAAAACGCCGCATTTCAATCAACACCGGTGAGCAGCAGTTCCGCTCAGCCCCTGATTGATCAAGCCAACGCGCTGATCGCCAGCGCGACCTGTCCGTAAGCACGCCAGGTGCAGCAATGAAAAAGCGGCCGATTGGCCGCTTTTTTTACTGCTACGCTGTGGCAAATAGCAATCCTGTGATTCAACCGACGATATCGTTCAACCACAAACGCAATTCCGATGCGCGCTTCGGTCCGTTCAACATCACCTGGATACTGTCCCGATAGCGCTTGGCAATTTCCTGATACGACCAGGCCAGAAATTCCCGGTCAGTGGCTGATGCCGGTCCCTGCGCGTCAGAGTCAAAGTTCACTCCCAGATCCTGTGCCAACAGGTAAAACGCGCAGGTGTTCAAAATATGTACGCCGACCTTGTTACCGGTCCGATTTTTTTCCACCTTGGTGGCGTAATGTCGTGCCAGTGTCAGGGCGCTTGCCGCAGCGATCGCACCCCGATCCGAATCTTTGGCGGAGTCGATGCCCGCCAGAATATTGTCCACATAATGTTTTTTCTCTTCCCTGCTGAGCAGACACGGCCGACCACTGTAGCGCGCGACGTCAGTCATGCCGTCCCAGTTTTTTCCATCCCAATACTCAACGCCCGTAGAACCATCAAAATACTTGACGCCATACGTGCCCACTTCCCGAGGCGGGTGATTCATCGCAATGCTGATCACATCGGAATAGGCAATCTCTCTGGCCGTGGCAACAATGATTGTGCCATTGGCCCAGGAAAACTGAACTGAGTGACTTGGGGTCGCCGGGGTAGCGGTTTTTCCGGGCAGTGCCACCCAGGCTGCCGAACCATTCGTGCCGGACGAATTGTTTATCTCGGCATTGATATCCACTGCAATCGCAGTCGGTGGTCCATCAAACAGCAGATCAGCGGGAAATGCCGTGTCGGCGATCACCTGAGTCGGAAACTGAGTGCTTGACGGCGTGGCGCTGACAGAAATCCGGGTCGCAACGGCACCGGGGGCGCCAACTTTTAAAGTCAAATGCAGGTACTGGTGAGCGTTGAGAATCAGTGACATTTTATTTTCCTTGCTGTCTGTTGAAGAGATGGAAGCGAGTCTGGCGATAATCGGGATTTTCTCGGGCGATCAGAAAGAAATAAACTTAACACAAATTGCTCGGTGATAACTTTTATTTTTACTGGTCTTCACAGGGAAACCCGGGCCAGCCAAAGCCAACGCCGGCGATGTTAAATGTAAACCGAATTACTGAAGTCAAACCGGCCAATAGCAAGCACATGACTTGGTCGCGCAGTCGATGTCAGACCGGCCCTGCCAGCATTTTTCTCTTGCATGGTCAGTCTGACATCTGCCGATTATTGATGATTATTGATGATTATTGATCGGTCACGGTATTGTCGGCAGAGCCGGTAGCAGTCAGCGGCACAAAAACCACGGCACCATTTGCAGTGTTGGTGGTGGTATGGTCACCTGCGACAGTGGTCACGGAACCATTGGCAGTCACGGTGGCCCCGGCTGGTACCAGAATCGAATTATTAGGCTGCATCGTATAAGTTGAGCCCGGTGCAATCACAGCCGGGGTTGAGTCCGGAATAGAACCGTGGCCACCGCCACCGCAGGCAGTCACAGTTGCAGCAACGGTTGCAGACACACTCAGAGCCAGGATCAGGCGCAGTTGATTTTTCATAGCAGTACTTTCTTTAAATTTGAATCGGATTGGACAGAGCCGGTAAATAGAATCCACCGCACATTTGCTCAGGCAAACATGCCGTGACCATGAGCGACATCGTAATCAAACATTCGGCACCGTTCTGTGCGCGAACACACCCTCACAAAAATGACGCAATGCGCGCCACCGAACCGAATCAACTGAACTATCGTTTTAAGCTGGCGACAATCGAAGCACCCAGACAACAACGTCATAAACAAAACTGTGATGTCGATCAATCAAAAAGTTTGCCCACAATCTTGTGGTTCATGCCGTCATACTAAAAAAGGAAATAATCATGAAATATTCAAAATTAGTCATCTCATTGTTGGCAGCCCTGGCATTCACAGGATGTATCACCACCCCGCCCGGCCCAGCCGGACCACAGGGAGCAACGGGCAACACCGGCAACACCGGCGCATCCGGCTATAACGGCGCAACTGGTCATACCGGCGCAACCGGGGCTACGGGCGCAACCGGCGACACGGGCGCAATGGGGAACCAGGGAAATCAAGGGAATCAGGGCAATACCGGTTATACCGGCGCAACCGGTGACACGGGCGCAACGGGTAATACAGGTAATACCGGAGCGACCGGCAATACTGGCAATACCGGCAATACCGGCGCAAAAGGTTCTACTGGCGCAAAGGGCACTTCAAACGGCAATACGATTGTTGTAGTACCGCAGACTCCTCAGTAATTGAGTCACTGCAGCATCGTCTGACTTCGAGTGAAGCAAAAAAAACAGGCTGAAATATTTCAGCCTGTTTTTTTGTACAAAGACCGTGAGAATCAGCGAAGGTAGGCGCTCCCGATTTTCTTGATTGCGCCCTGCTTTTTCATCAGCTCGATCGTGGCGTTCAGCTTCCTGACAAAATCGGCCTTGTAGCCTGGGTTATTGTTGGCACTGTAGGCAATGAAGGTGTCTTCCCCGGAGAGTTCAACTGCCTCGCGCAAAGCAAATCCGGGCCCCAGACTTGAACCCATCCGGCTCGCCGAATACTGCGCGGCGGTACGGTCACTGGCATAGCAATCAATCCGCTGGCGCGCCAGTTTTTTCAGATTGGTTTCATTCCCCTTCGCCGCATCCAGAATCACCTGCCTTTGCGTCGACGCCTGCATCAAGCGGTCCGACAATAAAAACCCCAAATTCACCCCGACAGTCAACCCGAGATAATCGTCCGGAAAATTCGCATGCGGCCGGCTCATCACTTTATCAGTACAAAACAGCACCACCGTTTCCCGGTACAGGGCCACCGAATACGGTTGAATATAAGCGCGCTCGCTCTTGCGTCCGGGCGGAAACAGGGCAAACGAACGGCCGCGTTCCAGATCAAGCAGGCCGCGCTTCCACGGGATGGGCTGCAGGTCGATGAGATAGCCCGGTGCCATCTGCCTGGCTGCTTCCTGCAGGATGTTGACGTAAATCCCCTTGAACTGACCGTCCTCGACATAACTGTACGGCGCGTAATCGTCATCGCCATAGATCACAATTTTCTCTGCGGCGTGGGCAGCAAAGAAAACGCCGAGACTACACAAACATAAAAAAATTTTGCTCAATCGTTTTGCAGACAACTTCATTCACTCACCTGATGCTGATTCAATCAGCGGTTGATTTGTACAGAAACTCAGTATTGGGGAATTCGGTTTTCGGAAAAGAGTAGCACGAATTGAATATTGGCAACTGAAGATAAAGCGCACAAGCTCGACAAATTCCAAATTCAATTTTGTTTTAAAGCCATGAGGTAATTGAAAAACATTGCGTCAATCTTTATTGCCCCACATGCTCCCGAGTCATATGAATACAACAATTCCGCGGCGGCTAAAGAGCACAGCGAAGCAAAATTACTTGATTGAGAGGAGCAATCAGTGCTGATTACTTTTATCGACCAGCCATAACCACAAAATACTCATGAGAACAACGGTCAGTAAGAACATCACCGGTAATTTAACCATGGGGCTACCCGGCACAACCGACAAGACAAAAGTGCCAAGCATCACCATACCGACATTCACGAAATTCATTATCGCCGACGCGTTGGCTTTATCTTCCAACTTTGCCGTGGCAATACTTGCGCCGCTGCCCACAATCAGACAATTTCCAAACATGAGAATAAAGCCACATACAATCAAAATCGTTAAATTGATCACTCCAAGATAAAACAACAATCCCAGAAATATCGCGGCAAAGAAAATAATAAACAAGCCCATCCGCATCAACGCTGTTGCCGAAAATAGAGAAGTCAAGCGCGCCGAAACCATCGATCCGGATGCGGTACCCAAATAAGGAATGAGGCCAATCAGGCCATAGTATTGCGGCGACTGTTTTAAATAATTAATTGCGATAAAAGGACTACTGGCGATGTAAATATAGACGCACACCCCAGACAACCCGAAAAAAAACGTCGTAGTGATCAGCAAGCGGTTTCTTAAAGCAGTACCGTAGTTGTGAATGAGTCTATTCAAATGCAAAGCGTCTGGCTGCAACACCTGTGCCGTTTCCTCCAGATGCATGGCTGGATAAATCAACACCAGACCATAGATCAGCAAAAAATAAAAGCAACTGACCCAATGAAAATTCGTCACCAACACGCCACCAACCAGAGTCGCAATACCCGGCACTATGGCGAACGCCAGCATCAGATAAGCCACAATGCGCCGCGCCTGCGCCGGATAATAATAGTCGCCGATGATTGTGAACGAAATCGCCAATCCTGCACTCGATCCGAGCGCCTCCAACATCCGGCCAATGATCAGTGCCGTAAATGAGTGCAAGGGTTCTGAACCGATACTGATCAGAGAACCCACGGTAGAGATAGCAATTCCCGTATAAAATGCCGGCTTTCTGCCATAACGGTTAGCCAATGGTCCGTAGATGAGCTGGCCGACGGCATATCCCAATAAAAAAAGAGTGATGGTTAACTGACTGTGCCCTTCCGAAATATCAAAATATCGCGCGATCTCGGGCAGCGCCGGTGAAAAAATAACCGCACCCATTGAAGCAAACGAACTCATGACAACCAGGATTAGAATGTGGGGCTCTTTTTGGTCAAGGCGATGGGGATGACTGGGTTGTATATTCATGATCGGCACCTGAATATTGACTGAAGTAAAGATATTATTAAGCCGGTGATTCTGGTCAACGGAAACGAATCCAACTCTACTTATCGACCGCCGACTTCTGAATTCGATTAAAAGGCAAGTTGTAGTCACGGTCTGCGAGACTTCAAAGCCAACTTGGAAATACTATCCCGATTTCGGTTATTTTAGGTCAATTACTGAACAGTTTCGGGGAAAATAGTGGTCACGAGTGCCGACCATCCCCAACCAATCCAACTTATCTGTGTGTCACCTTCCATCCACAAATCGAAAAAAATTCCCAAAACCGGGGTAAGAATGTTGTAAGTCATTCAGAAAACCTCTACATTGGGCATACAAGACTAACGCCACTCCACATGGCGCAAAATAAAATACCCTGATATGGTCAATCCAAAAAATATCGCCAGCGGTTTAACCGCGCTGTCCAAACAGGTGTTACCCCAGACGGTCGACACCGCTGAAGCACCCTCAACACCAAACCGCTTAGCAGACTGGATACTCGGCACCAGCCAACGCGGCTATTTAAAAATGTTGTTAATGACCGCCGCGATTTATACGGTGGCGATCGGCCTCCTGTATTTCGGTGTCCTGGCCGGTCTGTTTGACCCGGACCGGACCCTGATCCTGGCCATCTGCTGTGCCAGCTCGACCAGCATTTTCTACCTCATCATGCGCAGTGGATTGAATACCCGGTTTTCTTCGCCAACCCTGGTCATCCCACAAACCATCGTCGCCCAAACCTGGATCGTGATGAGTTACTGCACGACCGGCCCGGCGCACGGTGGCGTCTTGATCCTGCTGGCTCTGGTGATGGTCTTCGACATGTTTAATATGCCGCCCAGACAGGCCAAGCAGATTGCGCTGTACACGGTCATTCTGCTTGGACTGGCCATGTGGTACAAGTGCAGAACCGAGCCGCAAATTTACCTGGCCAAAGTGGAGCTGGTCCATTTCATTCTGGTCGTCACCTCGCTGTCCGTCATTTCACGCCTGGCGCTGAAATTGAACCATATGCGAACCCGTTTGAAGGAACAAAAAATGGCCTTGGAGATGGCCATTGAACGGATCCGAGAAATGGCCGTTCACGACGAGCTAACAGGTCTGTGCAATCGCCGCCACCTGAGAAGCGTAGTCGAAGAGCACATCAACCGACAGATTCGCGGAGGTCAGTGCTTTTATATTGCGATCCTCGATCTGGATCACTTCAAGCGCATCAACGACAGCTATGGCCACCAGACCGGTGACGAGGTATTGAAGTCATTCTCGGCGTTGGTACTGAAGCAGTTGCGCAATACGGATATTTTTGGTCGCTGGGGCGGAGAAGAATTTTTGCTGTTGTGCCTGGACCCCAAGCCTGACAACGCCAACCTGTGTCTGACCCGTCTGCAAACCAGATTGCGCGACCTGGCGGTGTGTGAGGCAGATCCCGATTTAAGGATTACGTTTTCTGCCGGGATGACACGCTATGAACCGCTGGAGTCGATTGATACCACCATCGCCCGCGCGGATCGGGCGTTGTATGAGGCCAAGGCGGCTGGGCGGGATTTGACTGTGGTGGTTTAGGCGGGAGCACAAGCGAGCGAGGCGTCAAGCATTTTTTGCCCGCAGCCGGTCAATCAAAAATACAGGAAGTCCGTTTATTAGCTGCTCTTGGGGCGCGCATTCTGAATTCAAATTAACTCTGCGGACAGATTTTTTTGGCCAGAAGACTTATTCATTTTTAGTCCGAAATGGTTCATCGGTGTTTAGGTACAATGGCTGTTTTATGCCGGATAACTGCCGGTGGGATTTTGGTCTTGACTGCCTCTTGTGTGCCCTGGGACGAAACCGCTCGCGCGGTAAAAGTTTCTTGCCACCACTGTTTGTTGATTTAACGACTGAAACGGCTTCTTATTCTGAGAAGT